>NZ_CP186264.1:0-1837500 GCF_052588545.1 Streptococcus sp. KHUD_013 | reverse complement strand
CGGGTTCGGGGGTTCGAATCCCTCCCCTTCCATCCTTTACGGGCATAGTTTAAAGGTAGAACTAAGGTCTCCAAAACCTTCAGTGTGGGTTCAATTCCTACTGCCCGTGTATAAGAATATGGCGGGTGTGGTGAAGTGGTTAACACACCAGATTGTGGCTCTGGCATGCGTGGGTTCGATCCCCATCACTCGCCTATTTTATATTATTGGGGTATAGCCAAGCGGTAAGGCAAGGGACTTTGACTCCCTCATGCGTTGGTTCGAATCCAGCTACCCCAGTTATACTTTGCCGGCGTGGCGGAATTGGCAGACGCGCTGGACTCAAAATCCAGTGTCCGCAAGGACGTGCCGGTTCGACCCCGGCCGCCGGTATAGTATTAAAGACAAGGTTTTCGGACCTTGTCTTTTTCTTTTATTTGTTGAATTTGTAACGCTGAGTTACTTAAAATTACTAGTTTTATAACAAATCATCTAATTTATCCGCTAATTTTTGTTGCTTGCTTGGATACAAATGAGAGTATGTATCTATTGTTGTAGTTATAGAAGCATGTCCTAATCTTTCTTTTACGACAAGATAATCTTCTCCTTGGTTTATTAGTAGGGAAGCATGTGAATGCCTGAAGTCATGAATTCTTATTTTTTTTAAAGAACTATCTCTTTGTAATATTTTTTTATATTGTTTTTCGATTGAATCCTTAGTTATCGTAATCGGGCTATTTTGAAATATCTGTAGATCATCTAGGTTGGTTGTAAATTCTTTTAATCTTTCATGCTGTGTTTGCCTCCATTCTTCTAGTGTCTCCACTAGTTTGGTGTTCATGATGATTCTTCGGGTTCCAGCTTTTGTCTTTGTACTACTAATGTGTTCTTCACCTTTTTTAACGTATATTGATTTACTTACATGGATTGTATTTGTAGAAAACTCTATGTCCTTCCACGTTAGAGCAAGAGCTTCTCCGAGTCTTAGACCAGTAAAAAATAGAACTGTGAATAGTAATTTTATATTGTATTCATCGTTGCTAAATAGTGTTAAGAAATGCTTAAATTCTTTTACTGTCCAGAAATTTAATTTTACTTTTTCTATGGGTAATTTTTTCAGTAATCCTACGGGATGTTCCTTGTAAAATCCCTTTCTTAATCCAACATCCAGAATTTTCTTTAGTAAAATTATAATTTTATTAATAGTGTTTGGACTTAGCTTCTTTTCTGAGTTTTGAGTATTTTTATCTCTTAGATGTTCTCTGAATTGATAGATATCTTCATAAGTTAATTTAGCTACATCATCAACTTTTTCAAAATAGTTTTTTATATGCCTGTTATAGTTGTTTTCTTGTGTATCTATATAGCTTTGTTTTCTGTTGTTTATTCTATCCTCTTCTTTTAAGAGATCATAAAGGATATCAATTGATATTTTTGAGTTGAAACTTTTTTCTTTAAGTTCGACACTTCGTAAGTATTGTTCGGCCTCCAATGCTTCTTTTTTAGTTTTGAATCCTTTTCTTACAATTCTACGTTGTTTTAGAGATATTGGATTTATACCATTGGAAACATCAACAATCCAAGTTCCGTCTCTACTTTTACGTAAAGCCATAAGCTACGCTTCTTTCTGGAGTTCAATTCCTAATAGTTCTTCTGCGACACTGGCTGGAATTGTACCAATCCTTTTGTTATCGTAGATGTTAAAACCACGATTCACTAATAGTAATTTGCCGGTATGGATAATCTTTCTTGCAGTTCCTGGAGCAAATCCAAGTTCGATAAGGTCATCTTTTGTTACAGTTTTAATCATGTGATCTCCTTTTCTAATTAGATTAAGTAAGGGGAGGATTAACTCCCCTTGTCTGATATTTATTTTTGTTTTACATCTACTAAATGGATAGCATCTGCCTTGTAATACATTGTCGAACTAATCATAGTAGCTTGTAAATTGTCAAATGTAACTGGTACTTCATCCATTGCTTGGATATAGTCATTATCAACCAAGGCATCTGGATTGTCTACTGAGACTTGGGTTGATTTCTTTTTGAATTGTCCATCCTTAATTGTTACATTGTATTTCCAACCAATGATTCTATCGGTATTAAAACGTCTTTCGCTACCATCTCGGTTTTTGATAATTTCTCCGTTTGCATCTGCTCGGACTTCCGTTTCAAATTTTGGAATAACTTCATCCAATTCAAATTTTGTTCCAATGTTATTAAAATTCCAGTCATTTTGTGAAAGCATTTTTGCCATAGTTAATTTCTCCTTTTGATATTTTCTTTGATTGTAGGGATTAAATCCTCTCTTTTAAAGAGAATTGCCCGTTCTATTAATCCACTTGCTAAATCTGGTGGATATTCCATATTGTTGAGTGCGAGATAGTTAGACTTCTCATACTCATGCAGTAAGTTATTGTCGTATAGAAATTTATACGCTTTTAGAATAGCTCCAGAACCTTTATAGGTAAACCATTCTAATTTTTGTTCTAGTTCTGTTTTTGGTTTTGGAATAATGATAGAGACAGGTTTTGAGTGACCTAAAAACTTTTCCCAAGATCTCAAAGGTTTTGAGAAGTGACTATCACTATAGAACCTCACTTTTTCTTTGAGATATCCCTTGGTAAAGTTGAGAAGATCTATTTCCGAATGCAACCATTCTTGAATGAAGTAGTGAGCTTTTTCTTTCCTAAGTTCTAACTCAGTTCTTATCCAATTTTCTATATACCGCTTGCTGATACCGAGCTTCTCAGCTCGTTCTAAGCGCTTATCGTAAATTCTAAGTCTTTCATCATCATTTGGTTTTCTTAAATATAAGGTCTGACCGATTGTTTCATCTCCATAGGTATTGTAGTAGGTGCTTTTTCCATATATAAAGCGTTTCTTCTGACAGATCTTTAGAAGTTGATTAGGAGTGAAATAGGGTGTTTCATTAAAATCATCTATTGCAATATCAATTCGTCTGATTGAAAAACGATGGAAATTGTAGTAGAGGTTGTCCAGAAACTGTCTTTCGGATAGACTATTTGGATCTAATACCATATCTCTATAGAATTCAAGTGCCTGTCCTGACATGACAAGCATGTAGGACGACTCTTTCGATCCATAGTAGATACGGATATTCCCATAATGAAGCTGGCTATCATAGTTATAGTATTTAAGGCTCCCCTTATTCTCAATAAATAGGTCAAAGTCAAGAAATAGGATATCTTCGATTATTTCTTTTGGTGAAAATTCAGTCTTATCAAACTGAATTTGAATCCAGTCAAATACAGAACGTAAATGCTCATTTTTTGCCATAGATTTTGATTCAACTTTTTGCCTAATTTTGCCACCCTTAAAATCTCCGAAACCCTTGGTAATACTGAATTTTTTCGATGGTACACCTAACTTGCAGAGGGTGGTGTTACTACACACCCTATCGGTCAAAAATGGTCCGTCCGCATCTACGCTCATTTTCGGCTTTCTGCCTCATGGCTCAGCCGAAAACTCGCTATTAGCCGAACCTATTTTTTGACCTCTTCTGAACAAACCCTAATAAGCCGGTTTGCATCGACTCTTCAATATCTTGGATTTTCTTTTTTAGACTGGCATTCTCATTTCTTATCAGTCGTATTTCTCGCTTAAATTCCTGTTTTAAGGCGCTCAGTTCATCGTAGAGCTCATCTATTACTTGGTTTAGGGATTCGTGCTCATTGTCTGCTAGACTCCCAAATACGGCTTGTATAGCCTCTTTTAGACCTATTTCAAGTTTTAGGTTAGCTAACTTTTGAAATTGTCTAAGGTCTTCGTTTGTAAAGTCATAGGCAACTGTATAACTTAATTGATGAGTTCTTGGATTTCTACTGATAGGAATTTTAATTTTTTTAAATTCCTTGCCACTTATCTCTTTAATCAGTTGAATCCAGTTTTTAAGAGTAGAGGTAGAGTTTAGGCCAGAAATTTGATTGACTAACTCTTTATTGGTCATCTTTTTGTGAAACCTCCGAAATTTTCTTGTACAACTGAAGAGTTTTCTGTGGTATAATTGTTACATAATATGTTTTGATCTTGGAACGAACGGCACATTTGTTTCAAGATTTTTTTATTTTGTCGAATCTTACCTCCTTTACTAAATTTTTTTAAATCGAACTACTAGTTACATACGCTTTTACCTCCTTTTATGCTATAATATTCTCAATGGAATATTTAATCTTAAAATAAATATTCCTTATGGAATAATTCTATTTTATACCGTTTAGAATATTTTGTCAAGTAAAAATATACGATTAAGAATATTTATAGGAGACTTATGTATACAGAGGATTATAAATTTTCAGATAGATTAAAAACTCTCAGAAAATCAAAAAAATTAACTCAAGTACAAATATCGGAATTAATTGGAGTTCAACAAGGGACATATTCTCGTTGGGAGAATGGAACGTTAGAACCAGGATTAGAATTCGTTGTAAAGTTAGCAAATATCTTTGGTACTACTACAGATTATTTGCTGGGACAAAAACCTTATTCAATTATCAGTAGTTTACCTCTAGAACAATTAGACCTTACCAATATTGCAAACTTTTCAAAGGATGAGTTTGATATTTTGAAACATTCAATAGCAGTTTCGGTGGCAAGAAATAAAATAAAGGCAACAGAACTAAAAGATAGAGTTATAGAAAAAAATCAGTTGTCAGAAAAAGATGCAGAACTTTTGAATAAGATTTTTGAAGAAGTTAAAACTTATTGGGAAAATTAGAAGGACGCTAGTCTTCAAAATTTCCTCCCAAAATGTGTCTAAAATATTGACGGAATTCCATATAAAGAGGAGAAATATTTATGCTTGATTTTGCTAAAATAGATAAAAAGTCTGTATATACTACGATCATTGGTTTGTTTCTAATGGCAGTATTGTCTTTGACAAAGATAATACCTGAACTTTCTTTGTCAGGTCTCACTGTCCTGATTGGTATTCTCTTTTTCTTTGTTCTTGAACATTTTGATAAAAAATCACATATAGAATCAGGTTTGCGCTTTAAATCATTTTTCGATGATCTGAAAAAACAAGGGGTAATTCTTTTGGTCTTGCTTCCTGTAGGAACCGCTGCAGCAACTTTGCTTGTCGGTGATATGATATTTAAGGGCGCTTTTGCTAGTCATGTTTTGGGAAGAACGGATGGTATGTTATCCTTCGATAAAATACCGCTCCTTATGGTTCAAATAGTAATCGCAGCCTTGGGGGAAGAAATTGCATGGAGAGGTTTCTTTCTTGGTAAGTCAATGAGAATTATACCATTTTGGCTTTGTGCCATTCTATCTTCTTTATTCTTCGCGATAGCCCATATTTCTAGTGGAAGCGTTGGGCTTGTAAGCTACGATATTTTCATGATTTTTGTTGATAGTATCATCTATGCAATGATTTATAAAAAGTCTGGGAATTGTTTGATTTCAACACTTTCTCATATTCTTGGAAATGCAACAGGAATTCTTTTGCTAATGATGTATAGCTAGACAGATTTTAATGTTATCTAGCTAATAAAGGATTTTCATTATAGGGAGGAAATGGTCACTATCAGCAAAAGTGCCCTAGATGACTTGATTTATAAAAGTATGGTTTATTTGATTAAGTTTCAATAGGTAAAGATTAGTATATTATTGTTGAGTGATTTTATTTTATGAAGTTTGTTTATAGTTGAAAGGGGAAAATAGATGGTCTCTAAACTTGATACAGCTTGGGCCTTGTTTCTGGAGGGAAAAACATCAGAAGCTAAAAAGTTGGTTGAACAAGATTTTTCCATTGATACCTGTACAGATTTTAGCCTTTTAAATCTGATGGGGTATTTATTATTGGCAGAAAAAGACTATGCCTCGTGTACCCGTATATTTGAGAAATACATTTTATTAGCTCAACAAAATGAAGATAAAGAAAATGAACACATTGGATTACATCAATTAGCTATGATCTACAGAGATCAGGGTGATTTTCATAAGGCTTTAAAGCTCATTGAAGATGAAGTGAAGATAATTGAAGAGCATTTTCCAAATGATAATCTAAAGAAAGCTGTGAATAACTACGAACAAGGCTATGTGAGATTTAAATTAAACAACCTTGATGAAGCACTTACATTCATGAATCTGTCATTGGAACAATCTTTAGAGACTGATGACGTGATTTCTCAAGGTTGTAGCTATAGAGGGTTAGGTGAAATCTATTTAGCCTTGGAAGATACGGAATTATCCAATAGACATTTCAAACGAGCTATAGAACTTTTCGAAAGTGTTGGAGAGTTTGAAGGGATAAAGGAAATTGAGGAATTGGCCCCTTAAAAGTTTAAAATAGATGAGTTCTGTTAATAAGCAGAGCTCTTTTTTATTTAGAGTTAAAAACTAAAAGTTTATGTACAATTGGTTTAACAAGAGCTAAACCCTTGATACAACTGAATTAGAAGCATAAAGTACATTCTTTAAAAAGTGTACTCTATTTTTGTTTTGTACATTATTCTGGGTTGGAGTTTTGTATGTTTTTAGTACATAATATCCTCTAATCTAAGAAATTGATTTATACATTTTTTTCAATGATAATCAATGTATAATAAAAAATTTAAAGTTCAAATTCTGGAATTAGTTTCACACACAATAAATTGAATTCTAACAAAAGTAATAATATAACGGGGCTGGATGGGGTGGAGGCCTATCCAGTAAAATATAACGATTTTAAAGAAGAAAACAGCTTATTAGTATACTCTTAATAAATAAAAAGAAAGAGGTCTAAAAAATGACTAAAAAAATTTTACCTTTAACATTAACTGTTTTGACTGTAGGATTAATTTCATATGCTTTATTAACCCCTGTTATTGCTAATTCGTTAGGAGCTCAACAAAAAGAAAATCAAACAATTGAAATTTATAAGAACCTTCTAAAAAATAAGTCTGAAAAAGAAATTAATGAATATTTCTCAAACCAACCTGATGACAAATTAATTATTGCGGATAAATCAGGTGGTTTTACGACAAGCTCAACAGATGATTACAGTAGTCCAGTTGAAACTATTGATAAAGATGGCAATAGAGAAGTAAAATCATTTCAAGATAAAACTGTTTCAGCGACAATCGGTGAAATTAAAGAAGCATTAAAGAATAACTAGAGAGTCAACACAATATCCTAGATTATAAGAGTTCTATTTATATGTAGAACTCTTTTTCTGACTAGCTTAATTTTACAAACTGAGGTATAAGAAAATGTACATTTGAAAAAATTTTTAGTTTTCACTTAAATAAAGTACATAATTAAGTATAATTGGCTTAAAATAAATTTTTGGTTACATTAGAAGAACTTTGAATATTCATTGACCAGACTTATTTTTAGATGTATAATGAGCATGTAAAATATATCACAAAGAATAATATGTAATAAAATTTAATGATTACATCTGATATTTCTCAATCATAGGGTTCTTTTTTCTAGGAGAGATTTATGATTAATATCTTTAAATATCTTGATAAAAAAACAAAATACCTAACCATTATTGGGGCACTGGCAAATGGGGGTCTCGCTTTGGGACAACCCTTGGTTGTTGCCAAAGCATTATCGATAGATCAAAATAACCTTACCTATTCTTCTATTTGGAAATTTGCTCTCTTTGGTTTTTCTGTCTATTTCGCTTTGTATAGTCTAATGTTATTTTGTAATCATGCAAATAATGTCTTTCGACGTGAAATTCACATGAATATCCGAACGGCATTGTTTCAGAAGTTAATGGAAGACAGAGAATATAGTGAAGATGAAAAGATTACCATGCTGACACAGGATATGGAATTTCTAGGAGATAACTTTTTTGAACGCTATATGTCTATTTCATGTTGGGGATTTGGAGCACTGATTACGGCGATCTATATCATTGCCCAAAATGTTTTATTGGGTTCTATCTTTGTTTTCTTCACAATCTTACGTCCCATTCCACAATTCTTAATGAATAATAAGCTAAAGAATTCAGGGGATGAAATGTCTCAGGGAAGAACAGCCGTTCATAACCAAATCTCTGATAGTATTCGAGGGGCTCAAACCTTGCGGATGAATCAGGCCTTGCCTGAAAATTCTCAGCGCGTCTGGAATATCAATCTTCGTTATCAACGAGCCATTCAAAAGTTTGCTTTTACCCATAATATTGTTTTCTTTTGTAATGGTTTCATGGTCTTTCTTAGCCAAGTACTCCCCTTGGTATTGGGGTTCTTCCTTGCCATGCATGGTCATCATGTTTCAGTAGCTAGTCTGGTTGCAATGTATATTGCCGCTGGTCAACTGGTAGGTCCTATACAAAATATCATGTATGATGTGGTTGAAGTACAAGGAGCAAAAACAACGGCAGAAAAGATTTTCGGAATTTTAAATCGAGCAGATGATAGTGAATCGGACAATCATTCGATCTCACAAGTAGAAGAACTAGAAATTTCTCATTTAAGTAAATCTTATAACGGTAGAGAGATTATACGCGATCTTAATCTAGCCATTCGACAAGGCGAAAAAGTCCTCATCAAAGGGCCAAGTGGCTGTGGGAAATCAACCCTCTTCCGAATGATCACAGGGGAAGAAAAGCCGGATGATGGGACGATTACTTGTCGGACAAGCGATGGAGCAAAAACAAGTCATTTTATTCGTCAGGTAGGTATCATCAGCCAGCATCCTTTCCTCTTTAATGATACTATTCGCTACAATCTTAGTTTGGGACAAGAGTTTTCAGATCAAGAATTGGAGACTGTTTTGAGACAGGTCAAACTCGACCATGAACTAACTGATGGACTTGATTTTGTAATCACTAATAACGGAGAAAATATTTCAGGCGGACAACGAGTCCGGATTGAACTAGCCCGCTTCCTACTTCGTAAAAAGGATATTTTATTAGCAGATGAGGTAACTGCAGCTCTTGACGTAGAAAATAGCCAGATGGTTAGAGACTTGATTTTCTCACTACCGATGATGGTGTTAGAAATCGCTCACCATATTGATAATGAAAGTCGATACGATCAAGTCATTGAACTAAGAAAAAATTGATTTTGTAATGAACCCAATATGTTGGATAAATAATTTAAGTTAAGGATTTAGTTTCGTATTGCACAGGGCAAAGTCCTTTTTTCTACCATTTATCAGGTATATCAAGGTATTTGATGAAAAATAGTTTGAGTACGATAGTCAAACTAAGAAAATTGTCTTTTTTGTACAAAAAATTATTAAATAATATCTGATGTAGTGTAAACTACTTCACCATTTTTTTATTAGTATTGAGGTTACTATTTGAAGAAGAAAAATGAGTTACCAAAAAGTTACTAAAATTTGAAAAATGAGTCTATTTTGCAAGATTCAAAAGGCTTAAAACCCTATTAAATCAAGGTTGTAAGATTTAAATAATGTAGTTATGGAACTCAAAATCCAGTGTCCGCAAGGACGTGCCGGTTCGACCCCGGCCGCCGGTATAGTATTAAAGACAAGGTTTTCGGACCTTGTCTTTTTCTTTTATTTGTTGAATTTTTGATGCTGAGTTACTTAACAGTTACTAAAAATTGTTTTTATTGTTTTCTGAAAATACTTTGACTATTTTCCTTTACTGTGTTATAATTAACCGGTAAAGTATTTACTGGTTAATAGAAAGGAAGTTCCTATGAAGGTTGCTAATCAGATAGATGAGTTTTTGAATTCTATCTTACTTATTTCTGAGAATCAGCATGAAGTATTGATAGGTTCTTGTACAAGTGGTTTTTCTTTAACCAATACGCAAGAACACATTTTAATGTTATTATCAAAGAATAATTATTCCAATTCTGAGCTTGCTAAATTGCTGAATGTTAGTCAAGCTGCTGTTACTAAGGCTGTTAAACAATTACTTTCTTTTGGGATGTTAGAAGCTCTAAAAGATGAGAAAGATGCTCGCATCGTTTTGTACCGTTTAACAGATTTGGGGCGTCCAGTTGCTGAGGAACATTCTCATCATCATGATCATACTTTGGCTGTTTATAATCAGGTTTTGAGCGAATTTTCTCAAGAAGAACAAATGGTTATTTCTAAGTTTTTATCTCGCTTATTGGAGGATCTTCGTTAATGCGTTATATCACTGTTAAAGATCTTTCTTTTTATTATGATCGAGAGCCTGTTCTAGAAGGTGTGAATTATTACTTGGACAGCGGGGAGTTTGTGACGCTGACTGGTGAGAATGGCGCAGCCAAATCTACTTTGATTAAGGCAAGTCTTGGCATCTTAAAACCAAAAGTAGGGACGGTTGAAATTGCTAAGGAAAATGTAGCCGGTAAAAAATTACGAATTGCCTATCTTCCGCAACAAATTGCAAGCTTCAATGCAGGTTTTCCCAGTTCTGTTTATGAGTTTGTTAAATCAGGTCGTTATCCTCGCAAAGGATGGTTTCGTCGCTTGAATCATCATGATGAGGAACATATTTTAGCTAGTTTAACGGCTGTTGGAATGTTAGAGCATCGAGATAAACCGTTAGGGGCTCTATCCGGTGGCCAGAAACAACGGGCTGTCATTGCACGAATGTTTGCGTCTGATCCAGATATTTTTGTTTTGGATGAACCGACTACTGGGATGGATGCTGGTAGTAAGGATGAGTTTTATGAATTGATGCACCACAGTGCCCATCATCATGGGAAGGCTGTTTTGATGATTACGCATGATCCTGAAGAGGTGAGCCATTACGCGGATCGCAATATTCACCTAGTGAGAAAACAAAACTCTCCATGGCGTTGCTTTAATGTCCATGAGAAAGATGGAGGTGAGGACCATGCTTAGTCTATTTCAGTATGATTTTATGCAACGGGCCTTGTTGGCGATGGTTGCCATGAGTCTCTTCTCCCCTATCTTAGGTGTATTTTTGATTTTGCGTCGTCAGAGCTTAATGAGTGATACACTGAGCCACGTCTCTCTATCAGGGGTTGCTTTTGGCCTCTTCCTTGGTTTCTCTCCAACTATTTCTACAGTCATTGTGGTCATCATAGCTGCGGTATTTCTAGAGTACTTACGAACAGTCTATAAAGATTTTATGGAAATTGGGACAGCGATTCTCATGTCGACCGGCTTAGCCTTGGCTTTGGTGATCATGAAGGGTGGCGGTAAAAGTTCCATGAGTTTGGACCAGTACCTATTTGGCTCTACCTTGACCATTACGGATGAGCAAGTGCTTGCTTTGTTTATCATTGCAGCGATTGTTTTAGTTTTAACGATTCTCTTTATTCGTCCCATGTATATCCTTACGTTTGACGAGGATACAGCTTATGTAGATGGTTTACCCGTGCGTCTCATGTCTATCTTGTTTAATATTGTGACAGGGGTGGCTATTGCCTTGATGATTCCGGCTGCAGGTTCCTTGTTGGTATCTACTATTATGGTCTTACCAGCTAGTATTGCTTTAAAGCTAGGAAAGACCTTCCGTTCAGTCATGATTTTGGCAGTGGTCATTGGTTTTGTGGGGATGGTCAGTGGTCTCATTCTCTCTTATTACCCGGATACACCGGTTAGTGCGACCATTACTCTCTTATTTGTATCCTTCTTTTTGCTCTCAAATCTTTTTGTTAAATTTAGAAAATAGGTGATCTTATGAAAAAACTTGTATGGCTCGTGTTAGCCTTCTGTAGTCTTCTTTTAGTAGCTTGTAGTGGTGGTCAAAATCAGTCAGGGAAATTGAAAGTCATGACGACTTTCTATCCTGTCTATGAATTTACTAAGCAAGTCGTTGGAGACGAGGGAGATGTGGAGCTCTTGATTGGCTCTGGTTCGGAACCCCATGATTTTGAATTGTCTGCCAAGGGTCGCGCAAAAATCCAAGAGTCAGATGTCTTTGTCTATGAGAACGAGAATATGGAAACTTGGGTGCCTCAGTTGCTGAAATCAATGGATGGCAAGAAAACAAAGGTTGTCAAAGCGACGGAGAATATGCTTCTTTTACCAGGTGGTGAAGAAGAGCATGACCATGAGGGAGGGGAAGAACACCATCATGAGTACGATCCCCATGTCTGGCTTTCTCCACAGAGAGCCATTAAAATGGTGGAAACGATTCGTGATCAACTGGTGAAACAGTACCCAGATAAAAAGGCTAGCTTTACAGCAAATGCAGATGCCTATATTGCCAAGTTGAAAAAATTGGATGACAGCTATACGAAGAGCTTATCTGCAGCGAAACAGAAAAACTTTGTCACTCAACACGCAGCTTTCCGTTATTTGGCCTTGGATTATGGCTTGAATCAAGTCTCTATTTCAGGTTTGTCACCAGATAGTGAACCGTCTGCGACTCGTTTGAGTGAATTGACAGAGTATATCAAGAAGAACGACATCAAGGTCATCTACTTTGAAGAAAATGCTTCTAAATCCTTATCGAAAACCTTATCTGCTGAAACCGGTGTGGATCTAGCTGTTTTGAATCCATTAGAGAGCTTGACAGATGAGCAGATGAAAGATGGTGAAGACTACATCTCTATCATGGGAGCTAACCTCAAATCTTTGGAGTTAACAACGACTCAAGCCGGAAAAGAAATTGCTCCAGAAGAGGAAGAAGACACCAAAACAGTGGCCAATGGCTACTTTGAGGACAGTGCTATTAAGGACCGAACTCTTTCAGACTATGTAGGTGATTGGCAGTCTGTGTATCCTTATCTAAAAGATGGAACCTTGGATCAAGTCTTTGACTACAAAGCTAAATTAACCAAGTCCAAAACAGCTGAAGAGTATAAAGCCTACTACACCACAGGTTATAAAACAGATGTCGACCGGATTGTCATTACCGACAAAACCATGACCTTCTATAAGAATGGCGAAGAGAAGAAGTTTGAATACCGCTATGCTGGGAAGCATACGCTAACCTATACAAAAGGGAATCGTGGAGTGCGGTATCTCTTTGAAGCAACTGATCCGAATGCGGGTGAATTCAAGTATGTTCAATTCAGTGACCATCAAATTGCTCCTAATAAGGCAGCTCACTTCCATATTTTCTTCGGAGGGGAAAGCCAAGAAGCTCTTTATAAGGAATTGGAAAATTGGCCTACTTACTACCCAAGTGACCTATCCGGATTCGAAATTGCGCAGGAAATGTTGGCTCATTAATCAATTAGAGAAGGAACCAGTTGGTTCCTTTTTTGATAGTAACAGAAACTTGTCAAATTACTAGAAAAAGGATAAAATTAGGCTTATAGAATAGATTGAATGTGGGGAGATTCATGATGAAAAAGTATCGTTTGCTATTGTTGCTTTCTGCTCTACTGTTTTTCCTTGGAGCCTGTGGTGATAAAAAGCAGAAGACAGGATCTGAAAGTAAAGAAAGTACAGTTCATCAATCGAAGGATAGCTCAGCTACTAGTGAAACAAAGAAAGCTGAGAGTTCGAGTGATAAGAAAGAGAAAACAAAGATGGATATTGAAGCAATCGCTCAAGGGGATTATAGTAGCGTAGCTGGTGTCTGGCAAGATGATAAGGGGAATAAACTCGTCTTTGATCAAAATGGTTTGGTCTCTAACGAATATGAGTCTTATGGTCTTTCCTTGACGGATTATGGAACTGTTTCAGGAGGAGTCTACGGAGGAATCACAGGTGGATTTCTGATGGAATTTATTCCTGCCGGGCTTACGATTGATGACCAAACGGATGAAAATGGAGAAGTCATCTTCCATGATGATTCTGATGCCAGCAAGGATCGTCTCTGGACCGGAACTGGGATGTACAGTTTTACGGAACAAGGTTCTTTCCTTTATAAGGTCGGGGATTAACTAGTATAGGTGTAATGAAAAAGAATGAAGAGTGTCCTACTCTTCATTCTTTTTTAGATTTTAGGGAGCCAAGAAAGGTGGAAGTCTAGCTTCTCCGCTTTCAAGAGCTCTTGGTGGCTCACTCTGTCGATCCTTTTTCCATCAAGAAAAACATCTTGAAGAAAGTGTGCCTGGGCTGTGTGAGCTGTACTATGGATATGAAGCCATTTTTTCTCTTGAGGGAGATAGAGGCGCAAGTGTTTGAAGAGGGGAATTCCTAGGTCATAGACTGGCTTGCCTGGACAAGTTGGATAGAGTCCTAAAACCGACCAGATATACCAAGAGGATAGGCTGCCATTATCCTCATCTCCTGGATAGGCTTTGAAGCTTGGCTGGAAGGCTTCTTTGCGAAGGGCTTGGATCAGGATGCTAGTGTATTCTGGGTGTTGGCTATAGCGGAAGAGATAGGGGATGTGAAAACTCGGTTGGTTTGAAATGGCAATTTGTCCAAAAGGAGCTTGGGCCATCTCACTCATTTCATGAATTTCGTAGCCATAGCCCGTCACTTCATAATGCGGTGCTTGAATGGCTAGTCGAGTTAAGTAATGGGTGAAGCCTCCTTCTCCACCAAAGAGTTGCTTGAGGCCCTCGATGTCGTGAAGGGCGCCTAAGGTTGCCTGAATGGCAGAGCACTCTGCATAGTCGCGTCCCCAACTGATGGGCGAGAAGTCTGGTCTGAAATGTCCCTTCTTATCTTTTGCCCGGATATAACCTGTTTCTGGATCAAAGAGGGTTCGATAGGAAAAACTAGACTGGGTATATTCTTTAGCCAACTCTTCCTTGCCAAGTAGCTGGGCAGTTTGGGCAATACAAAAGTCGCTATAGGAGAAGTCAATGGTATGACTCACGCTTTCGTGATAGTCGGTCGATAGATAGCCTAACTCCTTGTATTCTTTAGCTCCTCGTCGCCCGTAATGACCATTCGGATCTTCCTTCCTAGCTGTATCCAGCATGGCTTCAAAAAGCTCCGTGTGGAGGTCAGGAGCCAGGCCTTTCTGAATGGCATCGGCAATAACCCCATCAATGAGGGTTCCAGGCATCATGCCTCTTTCGTCCGGCGCTAGCCATTTAGGGAGGAAACCGGTATCCCGGTAATGGCTGAGGAAGCCTTCGAGAAATTCTTGGTAGAGCTCAGGATAGACTAGGCTATAGAGAGGGAAGGTAGTCCGAAAGAGATCCCAGAAGCCCAAACTCGTGAAGTATTTCCCTTCTTGAATGCGGTTGTGGGCGAAATCGCGATGGACTGCTTTCCCCTCAGGGGTCACTTCATAACAAGTCTGAGGAAAGAGCAGACTACGGTAGAGACAGTGATCGAAAAAGGTTCGATCCTCTCCGCCCGTATCTAAAATGTCAAATCGGTCCAGTAGCTCTTGCCATTTGCGGCTCGCTTTTTCTTTCATCTCTTCAAAGCTAGCTGTAGGAAGGTGAGATTTGGCCAACTCAGGGTTGATAAAGGAAGTGCCTAATCGAGCTTCTAGCCTAGGGCTGTCAAATTCTAGGATCAAATCCTGTCCTAGCCAGTGAGTGCGAGTGATGGCTTGGTCAAATTCAACATGAAGATAGAAAGGAAAGTCTTGTTGGTCGGTATGATTTTGGTCTAGGATGTGGAAATGTAGATTCGTTTCTCCGAATTCTACTTCAGCTAGTCCATTGGGGCAATGAATGGCCAGTGAAAGTGCAGACGGCCCTCTAAAGTGGAGGATGGCCCCGTAGAGGCTGGGAGTCAGCTCTGTATGGATTTGATAGCGCTCTGAGGTGAGGGCTAAATAATGGGGCTGAAAGACAGCTTCTTGGCCCCGGTAACTGCTCTGTCTGAAATAGAGGTCTTCTTGAGTCGGAATGTCTATTAGAGGAGTGAGGAGACACCAGGAAAAATCTCCAATCCAAGGGCTTGGCTGATGGGTCAAGCGAATGCCTTGAAAGATAGGAAGGTTGGGGTTGAAAAACCAAGCCCCCTGTTCATGTGTCGTCTGTGGGAGAAAATAATTCATCCCAAAAGGAACCCCTGTGTAAGGGAGGGTATTGCCATTGGAATAAGCTGGGTGATTGTCTGTTCCTAAGCGGGTATCAATGTGAGTAATATCGGTCTTCATGCGGGACCTCCTGTGTCATACTAGGGCCTTTAAGCCCTTTTCTTTCTTTATTTTAGCAGAAGCCCCTCAAATGGGAAAGCCTTTTTCAAAACTAGAAAAGTTTGTAGAAAAAGGGCTATAGTTTGCGTATGTATTTCCCATCTGAAATCTTTTATACTGAATAGGAAAGAATCGATACGTGTGAGGAAAAGGAATGACTTATTCAAAAGAAATCGTCAGAGAATGGCTGGACCAAGTAGCAGAACGTGCCAAGGAGTACCCGGAGTGGGTGGATGTCTTTGAACGTTGCTACACAGACACTTTGGATAATACAGTTGAAATTTTAGAAGATGGGTCAACCTTTGTGTTGACAGGGGATATTCCAGCTATGTGGTTGCGTGACTCAACGGCTCAATTGAGGCCCTATCTTCATGTGGCTAAACGGGATCCCCAATTGCGCCAGACCAT
Source organism: Streptococcus sp. KHUD_013 (assembly GCF_052588545.1). NCBI lineage: Bacteria > Bacillati > Bacillota > Bacilli > Lactobacillales > Streptococcaceae > Streptococcus > Streptococcus sp. KHUD_013. The sequence continues at coordinate 1,821,207 of NZ_CP186264.1, read as the reverse complement.
TGCTGGTTTGGTCAAGCGTCAGATGACCTTGATTCTCAAAGATCCTTATGCCAACTCCTTCAATATTGAGGAGAACTGGAAAGGCCACCACGAAACCGACCACACCGATTTGAATGGCTGGATTTGGGAGCGCAAGTATGAAGTAGACTCACTTTGCTATCCCTTACAATTAGCTTATCTGCTGTGGAAGGAAACTGGTGAGACTAGCCAATTTGATGAAACCTTTGTCACTGCGACTAAGGAAATTCTTCATTTATGGACGGTTGAACAAGACCATAACAACTCACCATATCGCTTCGTTCGGGATACAGACCGTAAAGAAGATACCTTGGTCAATAACGGCTTTGGGCCAGATTTCGCTGTGACAGGGATGACCTGGTCAGCCTTCCGTCCAAGTGATGACTGCTGTCAGTATAGCTACTTGATTCCGTCCAATATGTTCGCAGTGGTTGTCTTGGGTTATGTGCAAGAAATCTTTGCAACATTGAATCTAGCTGATAGCGAAAGCATTATTGCTGATGCCAAACGCCTCCAAGCTGAGATTCAAGAAGGGATCGAAAACTACGCCTACACTACTAACAGCAAGGGTGAAAAAATTTATGCCTTCGAAGTAGACGGTTTAGGAAATGCTAGCATCATGGATGATCCGAACGTGCCAAGTTTGTTAGCTGCTCCTTATCTTGGCTACTGCGCGATCGACGATGAGGTCTACCAAGCTACTCGTCGGACGATTTTGAGCTCTGAAAACCCTTACTTCTATGAAGGGAAGTACGCAAGCGGACTCGGAAGTTCTCATACCTTCTATCGCTATATCTGGCCGATTGCTTTATCCATCCAAGGATTGACAACGACAGATAAAGCTGAGAAGAAATTCTTGCTGGATCAGTTGGTTGCCTGCGATGGTGGAACAGGTGTCATGCACGAAAGTTTCCACGTGGATGATCCAACCAAATATTCGCGTGAATGGTTCTCTTGGGCCAACATGATGTTCTGTGAATTGGTCTTGGATTACTTGGATATTCGCTAATGAGCTGTCGCTCAACAGATTCTGGGAAAGAATCAAAAATATATTTTTAAATTTAAGTTAGAATGAGGTTTTACTCATGGAAAATGTTGTTGTACATATTATTTCTCACAGTCACTGGGATCGTGAGTGGTATTTACCTTTTGAAAGTCACCGCATGCAATTGGTGGAACTATTTGATAATCTCTTTGATCTCTTTGAAAATGACCCTGAATTCAAGAGCTTCCACTTAGATGGCCAAACCATTGTCCTTGACGACTATTTAGAAATTCGTCCTGAAAACCGCGACAAGGTGCAACGTTATATCGACGAGGGCAAGCTCAAGATTGGTCCATTCTACATTTTGCAGGATGATTACTTGATCTCCAGTGAAGCCAATGTCCGCAATACCTTGATTGGACAAGCTGAATGTGCCAAATGGGGCAAATCTACTCAGATTGGTTACTTCCCTGATACCTTTGGAAATATGGGACAAGCTCCTCAAATTCTTCAAAAATCAGGGATTCACGTAGCAGCCTTTGGGCGTGGGGTCAAACCAATCGGCTTTGACAACCAGGTCCTCGAAGATGAGCAGTTTACCTCTCAATTTTCTGAAATGTACTGGCAAGGGGCAGACGGTAGCCGTGTGCTGGGTATTCTCTTTGCCAACTGGTACAGTAACGGGAACGAAATTCCAGTGGATAAAGATGAAGCTTTGGCTTTCTGGAAACAAAAATTGGCAGACGTTCGTGACTATGCATCGACCAACCAATGGTTGATGATGAACGGCTGTGACCACCAACCGGTTCAACGAAACTTGAGTGAAGCTATTCGCGTGGCCAACGAACTCTTCCCTGACGTGACTTTTATTCATAGTTCCTTTGATGACTATGTGCAAGCAGTGGAAAGTGCGCTTCCTGAGCAATTATCAACGGTTACAGGAGAATTGACCAGTCAGGAAACCGATGGCTGGTACACTCTTGCCAATACTTCTTCTTCACGCGTTTACCTCAAACAAGCTTTTCAAGAGAACAGCAATTTGCTAGAGCAAGTGGTGGAACCTTTGACCATCCTTACAGGTGGGCACAATCACAAGGATCAATTGACCTATGCCTGGAAGACACTCTTACAAAATGCACCTCATGATAGTATTTGTGGTTGTAGTATTGACGAAGTTCACCAGGAAATGGAAGTTCGTTTTGCCAAGGTCAATCAAGTTGGAAACTTTGTCAAGACCAACCTTCTGAATGAATGGAAAGAGAAACTAGCGACTCAGAAAGCCCAGAGTGAGCACCTCTTTACAGTCATCAACACTGGCTTGCATAGCAAGGTGGACACTGTCAGCACGATTGTCGATGTAGCGGTTTGTCCATTTAAGGAATTGCACCCGACAGAAGGCTTCAAGAAAATGGCGGCTTTGACTTTGCCAGATTACCATGTAGAGGATTTAGAGGGTCATCTTGTAGAAGCTGAGATTGAAGACTTGGGGGCAAGTTTTGGCTATACCTTGCCTAAGGATAAATTCCGTCAACCTTATATCGCTCGTCAAGTGCGCGTGACGGTGCCAGTTCACCTAGCGCCTCTTTCTTGGACTACCTTCCAGCTTCTGGAAGGAAAAGCTTCCCATCATGATGGTATTTACCAAAATGGGGTTCTCGATACACCATTTATAACCCTCAGTATTGATGATGGCTTGACCCTTTACGATAAGACGACTAACGAAGCTTACGAAGACTTCATCCAATTCGAGGATCGCGGTGATATTGGAAATGAATATATTTACTTCCAACCAAAAGGAACAGAACCCATCTATGCGGAGCTGAAAGCTCATGAGGTCTTGGAAAATAATGCTCGCTATGCCAAAATCTTGCTCAAGCATGACTTGACTATTCCAGTTAGCGCGGATGAACAATTGGATGCGGAGCAAAGAGGTATTATCGAGTTTATGAACCGAGAAGCAGGGCGTTCAGAAGAGCTGACAACCATTCCTCTTGAGACTGAGATGACGGTCTTTGTGGATGACCCACAAATTCGCTTCAAGACGCGCTTCACCAATACAGCGAAGGATCACCGCATCCGTCTCTTGGTCAAAACTCATAACACTCGCCCAAGCAATGACTCGGAAAGCATCTATGAGGTGGTGACACGGCCAAATAAACCAGCAGCTTCTTGGGAAAATCCTGAAAATCCACAACACCAACAAGCCTTTGTCAGCTTGTATGACGACGTTAAAGGAGTGACCGTAGCCAATAAAGGATTGCACGAATACGAAATCCTTGGAGACGACACCATAGCTGTAACCCTTCTGCGTGCTTCAGGGGAACTCGGTGACTGGGGCTACTTCCCAACACCAGAAGCCCAGTGCTTGCGAGCTATCGAAGTTGAGTTTGCAGTAGAATGCCATCAAGCTCAGGATCGTTTCTCGGCCTTCCGTCGTGCCAAAGCCTTCCAGGTGCCATTTACAGCTCTTCAAGTTGCAAAACAAGAAGGTAGCGTCGCTGCAACAGGCAGTCTCTTCAACTATCCAGCCCTCAACTTGCCACAAGTCTGCCCAACAGCCTTTAAAGTTGCTGAAAATGAAGAAGGTTACGTCCTTCGCTACTACAATATGAGCCAAGAAAATGTTCGCGTGTCTGACAAACAACAAACCATTCTTGACTTGCTGGAACGCCCATATCCAGTTCATTCAGGACTATTGGCACCACAAGAAATTCGTACAGAATTGATCAAAAAAGAAGAAATCTAATTTCAAAAAGTAAACATAACAAGAAAGGAGGAGCGACAAAGTAAGAATCGATTGCTGACTCGCTCCTTTTTACAGGTGAAAGCCATGACCCTTGCAACCATTGATATCGGAGGGACCGGCATAAAATTTGCTAGTCTCACACCTGATGGAAAAATTTTAGATAAGGCTAGCACTCCGACTCCAGAGACTCTGGAAGAGTTGCTGGCTTGGTTGGAGCAACGCTTGTCCGAACAGGACTATCGTGGGATTGCCATGAGTGTGCCAGGAGCCGTTAATCAAGAAACAGGAGTGATTGAAGGAATTAGTGCCATTCCTTACATTCATGGTTTTTCTTGGTATGAGGTCCTTGCTCATCACCAACTCCCTGTTCATCTAGAAAATGATGCCAACTGTGTTGGACTGAGTGAACTGCTGGCGCATCCTGAGATTGAAAATGCAGCTTGTGTCGTGATTGGTACAGGGATCGGTGGCGCCATGATTATCAATGGCAAGCTTCACCGAGGTCGCCATGGACTGGGCGGTGAGTTTGGCTACATGACCACCATCGAGCCTGCAGAAAAACTCAACAACTGGTCACAACTCGCTTCCACGGGAAGTATGGTGCGCTACGTCATTGAAAAATCTGGTCAGTCTGACTGGGATGGCCGCAAGGTATACCAAGAAGCGGCAACCGGCAATACCCTTTGCCAGGAAGCTATCGAGCGGATGAACCGTAATCTTGCTCAAGGACTGCTCAATATCCAGTACCTGATCGACCCAGATGTCATTAGCCTAGGTGGCTCTATCAGTCAGAACCCTGATTTTATCAAAGGGGTTCAAAAAGCCGTAGATGCCTTTGTGGAAAGATATGAAGAATATACCATCGCTCCAGTCATTCAAGCTTGCACCTACCAGGCAGATGCCAATCTCTACGGTGCCCTTGTAAACTGGTTACAGGAGGAAAACCAATGGTAAGATTTACAGGACTTAGTCCCAAACAAGCCCAAGCTATCGAAGTATTAAAAAATCACATTTATCTACCAGATGTAGAAGTAGCGGTCGCTCAGTCTGACCAAGCTTCTATCTCTATCGAGGGTGAGAATGGGCAGTATCAACTGACCTACCGCAAACCTCATCAACTCTACCGTGCCTTGTCTGTGCTCGCAACAGCTTTAGCAGAAGGGGACAAGGTAGAGATTGAGGAAAAAGCTGCCTATGAAGATCTAGCCTACATGGCAGACTGTTCGCGCAATGCCGTGCTCAATGTCGCATCTGCCAAGCTGATGATTGAGGTCTTGGCTCTCATGGGCTACTCAACCTTTGAGCTCTATATGGAGGACACCTATCAGATTGAGGGACAACCTTACTTTGGCTATTTCCGTGGAGCTTATTCTGCTGAAGAGTTACAGGAAATTGAAGCCTACGCCCAGCAGTTTGATATGACTTTTGTACCATGTATCCAGACCTTGGCCCACTTGTCAGCCTTTGTCAAATGGAGTGTCAAAGAAGTCCAGCAACTTCGTGATGTTGAGGACATTCTCCTCATTGGCGAAGAAAAGGTTTATGACCTGATTGATGGCATGTTTGCGACGCTATCTAAGCTACAGACTCGCAAGGTCAATATCGGAATGGACGAAGCTCACCTAGTTGGTTTGGGACGCTACCTCATCCTAAACGGTGTGGTTGATCGTAGTCTCCTTATGTGCCAACACTTGGAGCGCGTGCTGGATATCGCAGACAAGTATGGTTTCCACTGCCAGATGTGGAGCGATATGTTCTTCAAGCTCATGTCAGCAGATGGTCAGTATGACCGCGATGTGGAGATTCCAGAGGAAACACGTGTTTATCTAGACCGTCTCAAAGACCGTGTGACTTTGGTTTACTGGGATTATTACCAAGATAGTGAGGAAAAATACAACCGGAACTTCCGTAACCACCACAAGATTAGCCAGGATATCGCCTTTGCAGGTGGTGCTTGGAAGTGGATTGGTTTCACGCCTCATAACCATTTCAGTCGTCTCATCGCAGTCGAAGCTAATAAAGCCTGTCGTGCCAATCAGATCAAGGAAGTCATTGTGACTGGTTGGGGAGATAATGGTGGTGAAACAGCTCAGTTCTCTATTCTGCCAAGCTTGCAAATCTGGGCAGAACTCAGCTACCGCAATGATTTAGAACGTTTATCTGCCCACTTCAAGACCAATACGGGCCTATCCGTTGAGGACTTTATGCAGCTGGATCTGGCCAACCTCTTGCCAGACCTACCAGACAATCTCAGTGGGATCAACCCTAATCGCTATGTCTTTTATCAGGATGTTCTCTGCCCAATCCTTGATAAGCACATGACTCCTGAACAGGACAAACCTCACTTTGCCAAGGCAGCTGAGACCCTTTCTGACATTAAAGAAAAAGCAGGTGCCTATTCTTACCTTTTCGAAACTCAGGCTCAGTTGAATGCTATTTTAAGTAGCAAAGTGGATGTAGGTCGACGCATCCGTGAGGCCTATCACGCAGATGATAAAGAGAGCCTGCAACAAATCGCTAGAGAAGAATTGCCAAAACTCAGAAGCCAGATTGAACACTTCCATGACCTCTTTAGCCACCAATGGTTGAAAGAAAACAAGGTCTTTGGCTTGGATACCGTGGATATTCGTATGGGTGGGCTCTTGCAACGGATCAAGCGCGCAGAAAGCCGCATTGAAAACTACCTAGCAGGCGAAATCTCTCGTATCGACGAACTAGAAGTAGACATCTTGCCATTTAATGACTTCTACGCAGATAAGGACTTTGCAGCAACTACAGCAAACCAGTGGCATACCATTGCGACAGCTTCGACCATTTATACGACCTAATTCAAAAAGGGTGTCTTTAAAGAAAATGCTGTTGAATGAGGAGAAAGATGTCCGATGGAGGCATTTCTTCTCCTTTTTTCTCCATTTTTAAGGCTATGTCATAAATTTGTAGAATTTTTTCTATAATTAGGAGTTTGAAAAAGTTTTCATAGAGTTTTATAATAAAAAATGTAAACGTTACCAAAAATAAAATGACAAAGGGGGGAGTCAGATGAAAAAGTTTGTTAAGACCTTGAGAGAAAACCTTATTTTCTTCTTGATGGTTTTACCAGGTGCAGCGTGGTTGATTTTATTCTTCTACATACCTGTTTTGGGAAACGTTGTCGCATTTAAAGACTATCATATCACCGGAGAGGGATTTATTGATAGTGTAATGAAGAGTAAGTGGGTAGGATTTGATAACTTCAAATTCCTCTTTAGTTCTAAAGATGCTTATATCATTACAAGAAATACCGTCCTTTACAACCTAGCCTTTATTTTCTTGGGCTTGATTGTTTCTGTTGGGATTGCCATTATCTTTAGTGAGATGCGTTCCAAACGGTTGGTTAAAGTGTTTCAAACATCAATGTTGTTCCCCTATTTCTTGTCATGGGTTATCATCAGCTTCTTTACAGATGCCTTCTTAAACGTCGATAAAGGCTTGATTAACCACATCTTAACATCACTTGGGATGAAAGGAATCAACTTCTATACAGAGGTTGCCATTTGGCCAGCGCTTCTCCTCTTCTTAGGAATCTGGAAAGGCTTTGGTTATAGCAGTGTTATGTACTATGCAACCATCATGGGAATTGATCCAACCTTCTACGAAGCAGCAACAGTGGATGGAGCATCTAAGTGGCAGCGAATCCGCCACATTACCATTCCTCAGTTGTCTTCCTTGATTACGGTCTTGACCATCCTTGCCATCGGAAATATCTTCCGTGCTGACTTTGGATTGTTCTACCAAATCCCACATAACTCAGGTGCCCTTTATAGTGTGACAAACGTAATTGATGTCTATGTCTACAACGGACTTGCTAAATCAGGAGATATTGCGATGGCCGCAGCGGCTGGTCTTTACCAATCAGTTGTCGGATTGATTCTCGTTTTACTTTCTAATATTGTAGCACGTCGGATTGATAAGAATGCAGCGCTCTTCTAGAAAGGAGGATACCATGGCAAAATCAAAAATTAAAAAAGAAAAAGTTGATAATGTTGGGATCCACTCCTTCAGTAAGAAAGCAGACATCTTCTTTAGTAGCATCGTCGGCTTGGTTGCTCTATCCTGTATCTTACCCTTCATCTTCGTTGTCATGATTTCCTTGACAGATGAACAAAGTTTGGCAATTCACGGCTTCCAATTTTGGCCTGCTAAGTTTGGTACAGATGGCTATCTTTTCCTTGTTCAATTTAAGGATAAGATTCTTCAAGCCCTCTTCATTACCTTGTTTGTAACGATTGTAGGGACAGCATGTAATGTCTTTATTACAACGACCTACGCTTATGCGATCTCTCGTAGAACCTTTAAGTACAGAAACTTCTTTACTGTCTTTGCCCTCTTGAGTATGCTCTTTAGTGCAGGGATGGTACCAGGATATATCGTTACCACTCAGTTGCTTCATTTAGGAGATACGGTTGGAGCCCTCATCATTCCGATGTTATTGAGTCCTTTTAACATCATCTTGATGCGGACTTTCTTCAAACGGACGATCCCAGAAGCTATTCTTGAGTCTGCTCGGATAGATGGAGCCAGTGAAACACGGATCTTCTTCCAGATCTGTTTACCACTTTCTCTCCCAGGGATTGCAACCATCAGTCTCTTTACAGCCCTCGGCTTCTGGAATGACTGGTTCAACGCTCTCCTCTATATCAAGAGTGAAAACCTCTATCCTCTTCAATACTTGCTGATGCAAATCCAAAATAATATGGATTACATCTCTAAATCCGTCGGTGCATCTAGCCAAATCGCTGGTGCAGTCCAATCCCTTCCTAAGGAAACTGGACGGATGGCCATGGTGGTGGTGGCAACAGTTCCCATCGCTATCCTCTATCCATTCTTCCAACGTTACTTTGTAAAAGGATTGACCATCGGTGGTGTGAAAGAGTAAGCGAACCTTTCTTACCCACCCTTCATAATGTTAATAAAGAAAAATAAAAAAGGAGTTTTTCTCATGAAAAATTGGAAAAAATATGCTTTAGCTTCTGCTAGCGTTCTCGCACTTGGAGCAACTCTTGCTGCTTGTGGTAACTTGACGGGTGATAACCAAAAATCATCTAAGAGTGAAGACGGCAAAACAGTTATCAAAATGTACCAAATCGGTGACAAACCGGATAACTTGGATACCTTGTTAGAAAATGCGAACAAGATCATCGAAGAAAAAGCTGGCGTTAAATTAGACATCCAATACCTTGGTTGGGGTGACTACGACAAGAAGATGAACGTTATCATCTCATCTGGTGAAAGCTACGATATTGCTTTTGCTAACAACTATGTCATCAACGCTCAAAAAGGTGCTTACGCTGACTTGACAGACTTGTACAAGAAAGAAGGGAAAGAGCTCTATGAAGCACTTGACCCAGCTTACATCAAAGGGAATACTGTAAACGGCAAGATCTATGCTGTTCCAGTTGCAGCCAACGTTGCATCTTCACAAAACTTTGCCTTCAACGGACCACTTCTTGAAAAATATGGTATCGACATCTCAAACGTAAAAGACTATGCTTCTCTTGAACCAGTCTTGAAAGCGATCAAAGAAAAAGATCCAAACGTTGTTCCATTCGCAATGAACAAGAGCTATGGTGGACCTTCTGATGACTTCGATTACATCGCAGTAGATGGACTTCCATTCGTTGTCGATTTGCAAGGTGACACAACTAAGATCGTTGACCGTTACACAATCCCACGTTATGTTGAAAACTTGAAGACTCTTCATAAATACTATGAAGCAGGATACATTCCAAAAGACGTAGCTACAAGCGACACTGGATATGACCTTTCTCAAGATACTTGGTTGGTACGTGAAGAAACAGTAGGACCTGCTGACTACGGTAACAGCTTGCTTACTCGTGTAGCAAACCGTAAGATCGAGATCAAACCATTCACTCAACTTTACAAGAAGAACAACACTACTCAAGTTGCAAACTTTGTTATCTCAAACAACTCTAAGAACAAAGAAAAAGCAATGGAAGTATTGAACCTCTTGAATACAAACCCAGAACTCTTGAACGGTCTTGTTTACGGACCAGAAGGCAAGAACTGGGAAAAAGTTGAAGGTAAAGAAAACCGTGTGAAAGTCTTGGATGGATACAACGGAAACACTCACATGTCTGGATGGAACACTGGTAACAACTGGATTCTTTACATCAACGAAAACGTAACGGATGAGCAAATTGCACAATCTAAGAAAGACTTGGAAACTGCAAAAGAATCTCCAGCACTTGGATTCATCTTCAACACTGAAAACGTGAAATCAGAAATCACTGCCCTTACAAACACTTTGAACCAATTCACAAGTGCCATCAATACAGGTACAGTAGATCCTGAAGTTGAAATTCCTAAGATGCTTGAAAAATTGAAATCAGAAGGTGCCTACCAAAAAGTCTTGGATGAAATCCAAAAACAATACGATGAGTACCTTGCTGCTAAGAAATAAGCTAGCATTACTTGCTTAAGTCTATCAAAAGACTTTGAGGTCTTCGCACTTCAAAGTCTTTTCTGTTGATGATTTCGAAATCGAAATCATCAGAGGAAATGTGCTATAATATAGGGTATAATCATCAGTTGTACTAGGGAAACTATACTAACTTGATTGAAGTTCCCCTCTACAGCAAATGAACATGGAGACAAATTATGGGAAGAATGATTGAATTTATTTTTACAAGGGTCTATTTAGCCATGCTGGCAACAGGAATCTTTTGGGCGCTAACTTTTTGTGGAGGCATCCTATTTGGATTTGGGCCTGCTAGTGCAACGATTATGAGTCTATATGCCGAACATGGATCTGATTACAAGCAATATGCTTGGTCTGAAGCTTGGTCGCTCTATAAAGAAAATTTCCGTCGGGCCAACCAGGTTTTCTATACATTTTTTTTGATCGAAGCCATTCTTATTTATGGTATGTATCTGATGGTTCAATTGCCCCACTTGTCCCTGTTTCAGATTTTTATCTTATTGGTCAATTTGATTTTCTTATTGGTGGCTCCCCTGACTTTTGCAGTCTATCTCAAGCTTCAAGTCCATTTTGACTTGTCCTACCTCAACAGCTTGAAGCTGAGCTTTATTGGTGCTTTTCTTGATATTCGTGCAGTGACCAAGTTTCTCTTGGGGACCTTTCTTCTAGGGGTTGTTACCCATTTCGTTCCGGCTTTATTTTTCTTTGTTTTACTGGGCTTGTGGCATTTCTTTGTCAATGATATTTTTCAACCCGTCTATGAAACAATTCGCTCTAAAGTGGTTTCTTAATTATGAAAAAAATATGGTTAGCGACTCTTTTGAAGTTCTATGCCTATATCATGGTGGGGATCATCACGACTTTAGGTGTGACGGTATCGTTGGTCTATTGGCATAATCAACGAGCAGAGACAGATCGAATCGCTCAGTTGATTTCCTCTCGCTTGACTGCTGAGGTGGAGGATATTTATAAGAGATCTTCTCAATGGGGGAAGAGTCTGGTTGAAAATCCAGCCAAACTTGAAGGTGTTTACAAGTATTTTTCAATGACACCTTCTGAATATGAAAGTTGGCGCCTGGACAATTATTTTTCCAACTATATTCAAGTCTCCCTACACCGCAATGTTGAGACTCTTTACTTGGAACACGACGCCCTGGATGAAATTGATTTGGTGTTAAATGACTACACAACGGTCTTTGTCTCCAGTAAAAGTAAAAAAGGAGGGCAACAAGTTCCAGCGGATCAATACGTGGCTAGTTCACAAGCGATTCCGGTTTCCTTGACGGATGTTACGACTGGCGAAGATATTGGACTGGCTTATATTAAAATCAATCCAGCGCTTTTGGATTCTGTTGTCGACAATATTCAAGACACGATTCCAGTTGCCGTCCAGATTTATAATCCCTTGGGGAAGGTTTTTTACCACAGGGGAGACATCAATCCAGAAGATCATAGTCAGTGGATTGTGCGGGATACTGCTTACGGTTATCAAATCTGGGTTGGGATTCCGACCTCTTACACGGTTCGAACAGCCTTATTTAGTTTTACCTGGATGATTTCGGTCGCCTTAATCCTGGTCTTAGTCTTGTATCTCTTGCTTCAACGAATTTTCCGTAATTACCAAAGACAAGTGTTGGATTTGGTAGATACCATGGAAGCCATCAGCCAGGGGGACTCTGAGCGACGGATCAATGTGGATACCAAAGAGCAGGAACTCCTCCTAGTTGCAGAAATGACCAATACCATGTTGGACAATATGGACAAGTCTATTCGGGATATCTATCAGCTACAACTGAGCCAAAAAGATGCCAATATGAAGGCCTTACAAGCGCAGATTAATCCGCATTTCATGTATAATACCATGGAGTTTATTCGCATGTATGCAGTCATGCAGGATCAAGAAGAATTAGCCGATATTATTTACGAATTTAGCAGTCTCCTTCGAAACAATATTTCAGAGGAGAAAGAGACGACCATCGAAAATGAGTTGGAATTTTGTAGAAAATACAGCTATCTCTGTATGGTGCGCTATCCAAAATCAATTGCCTATGGCTTTAAAATTGAACCCGGTCTGGAAGAGATGGTTATTCCGAAGTTTACTCTTCAGCCGCTAGTGGAAAATTATTTTGTTCATGGAGTTGATCACAAACGCAAGGACAATGTCATTAGTATCAAAGTCCGTCGTGTTGGAGAAGCTGTGGAGATTCGTGTTCAAGACAACGGGAGAGGAATGGAACCGAACCAGTTGCAACGGATCCAACAAATATTGAGTCATAGGGATCCTCGAGAAGAAGTAGAAGAGAGTAAGGAACGACAATCAATTGGGATTGTCAATGTCCACGAGCGTTTCCTTCTCTACTTTGGGGATCGTTACCACATTCAAATTACATCAGAAAAAGGAAAAGGTGTTCTCTATACGATTACCATCGAGGACACTTAAGAGGAAGAAATCGTGTATAAAGTCTTATTGGTTGACGATGAATATATGATTACTGAGGGGTTGAAAAAACTGATTCCCTTTGAAAAATGGGACATGGAGGTTGTGTACACAGCAGAGGATGCGGATCAGGCCTTGGCTTATGTTGCGGATTATCCAGTAGATATCGTGATTACGGATGTCAATATGCCAGGAAAAACTGGTCTGGAAATGATTGATCAAATGCAGTCTATTCTTCCCCATGCAGCTTATATCATTATGTCGGGTTACCAAGATTTTGCTTATGTAAAAAAAGCCTTAAACCTCCGGGTAGCAGACTATCTGTTAAAGCCTGTCAATAAGGTGGAGTTGGGGAATATCCTAGAAAAATTATCTCAAACTCTGAAAAAACCAGATCAAGAGACGGCCAATCGGCTCCTTCATGAAGATTGGTCAGAAGAAGAGTTTGAGCAGGCCATCCGAGGAAGAAAGCAACTCTGGATTGGAGTGGATAAGGAAAGGAAAGGCTTTGCCAGTTCGTCTTATCAGGTCTTGGGACAAAATCTTCAACTCTATCTTTCAGATGAGGATGAGGGGGCTTTCCTACAGCGTCGTTTCCAAGCACCTTATAAGGAACATTTTCAACAATTTAAAGAGCTTGTTGAACGAAGTCTATTTTATGGGGATCTCCCTTTGGAAGAAGAAGATGGCGTCTTTAATTACTACGAACCCATCTACCGTGTCATCATCCAGGGGAATATCCAACAGATTTTAGAGGAGTTGAACTGGTTGGAAGAAACCGTGAAAAGCCATACTCCAAAAGTGGCGATAGCCAAGCAACTCTTTATTCAGTTCATTATGGATGTCTTTCATTTATTTGAACACTTGCATGGAGATGACCTGATAGAAGTTGTGAAAACTGTTCATGAGACAACGACTTTCGAGGATCTTGTTACCTGCGTTCGGAACCAATTGGAGAATTTCTTCTCTCAATATCGAATGAACAATAATGTGGCGACTGTCTTGGAAGTTATCGGACGTGACTATCGGAAGGAACTGTCGCTCAAGGATATCAGCAAAGATCTCTATATCAATCCCGTTTATTTAGGACAATTGATTAAACGTGAGACCAATTCTACCTTTGCTGAGCTCTTGAATAAACAACGGATCAAAGCGGCCCAACAGTTACTTTTATCCACAACTGAAAGTATTGAAGATATTTGCTATGAAGTCGGCTACAGTAATGTCGGTTACTTTTACAAGGTTTTCCGCAAGTTGTGTGGCAAGTCGCCCAAAGCCTACCGTCAACAAATCGGCGTAGAGGAAAGTGACTAATCTATAAACATAAAAAAACACCCTCCATTTGTCAATGATATGTACCCAGAATCCTGGACACATGTTATGAACTAAGTGGAACACATGGATGCTATCCTGTACATTACAGGTGGCATCCATTTTGTTTTTCCTTGTATTCTTTCATTGTTGTAATAACTTATGTATTCATCTAGTGCTTTTGAAAAGCTCTCAAATGATTCATATTCTTTCTCGTAGCTGTAGTACATTTCATTCTTTAGACGTCCAAAGAATGTTTCCATAATGCAATTATCTATACAATTGCCACGTCTAGACATTGATTGGATAATTCCCCTGTTTTTTAGTTCCTGACGATAGTAGTTGTGTTGATATTGCCATCCTTGATCTGAATGAAATATTAATCCTGTAAGTGATTTGAACTTTTTAAACGCCATCTCTAGCATTCTCTTGATTTGATTTAGGTTTGGACTCATCGACAAGTCATATGAAATAACTTCATTTGTGTACATATCAATTATCGGAGAAAGGTAACACTTTCCCCATGAAAAGTTAAACTGAGATACATCAGTTGTCCACTTCTGAAGTGGTGCTGTTGCTGTAAAGTCTCTATCTATTATGTTTGGTGCTACTTTACCTACTTCACCCTTGAATGAGTGATACTTTTCTTTAGGTCTTTTGCCTTGCAATCCAAGTGAATGCATGATACGTTGTACTCTTTTATGATTGACAGAATTTCCACGTCTTAAGAGCTCTCTATACACTCTTCTCACACCATATCTACCTTTATGCTGGCTAAATATTTTCTTGATTTCTTCAGTGAGCTTAATATTTCTAAAGTCTACAGTATCAACTTTACTGATTTCGTAGTAGTAAGTTGATTTAGGCATATTTAAACCTTTTAGTAGGTGCTTTAATTGGTATCCTTCTTCTCTGAGCGCTTTGATGATTGCTGCTTTTTCGCCTTGAGTTGCGCAGCCCATCTTTCTTGCCTCAAGGCGATCCTTTTTTTTACTACTTCAATCTCCGCTTTCATTGCCGCAATTTCTTCTCTTAGTCTGATTAACTCTTCACGTTCTGATTCAGTTAAAGGTTTGGGCTTAATCGTTTTCTTTTTCATAACAGGGTTCTTACTCTTGCGACCTTTCTTTTTATTCACAAGACCATTGTAACCTAATTCTTTGTATTTGCGAACCCAGGTATATAGCATTCCATTATTTATACCTGCAGAAACAGCAACTGACTTGTTGGATTGTCCTGCTAATACTTTAGCAACTAATTCATATTTCGCTTCAGGGGTCCACACTTTGTTATTACCTAAGTGCTTTAATGCATCTGGTCCATTTTCTTCTTCGATACGAGCCCAGTATCGAACCATTAGATGAAAGTTTGATGTTTTTATTCCTTCTGGTGTTTCAGGCCATATTCCTTTTCTATATAGCTCAATACACTCTAACTTATACTCATGACTGTAACGCATGAAAATACCCTCCTTACTGGGTGTCCAGTAAAGAGGGTACATATCACAATCAATGGAGGGTGTTTGTTAGTTGTTTCTTCCAACCAAAATAGTGGCAGAAATCGTGATGTGAGTCAAATCACTCCAGTCGATTTGAGATGCATCGACATGAAAGAGGAGAGGCGTCATGCTCAGAAGAGCCTCCCGCAATGCTGGTGTGAGTTCGAAAGTTTCCTGGCAATGGAGGCTTTGTTCAACCGTAAAATGATCAGAGAAATGTCGAATAATCTGCTCATTGGAATAATCGGCCTGATCGAGGTGCTCCTTAACCTTCTGACGAATTTCTTGCAGATGGCTTGCTGTTGGGATAACCTTAATAAGGCGACCGTCTGGGGCCAGGATCCGTTTAAATTCCTGATAGTTCGCTGGCGAAAAGATGTCTAGAAGAAGGTCCATACTCTGGTCTAAAAGAGGGAGGCGAGCTAGGTCCCCGACAAACCACTTGACCTTCCATTCATGGTCGCTCTTAGCAGCCAGCTGGATCGATTCCTTAGACAAATCAAAGGCGTAAAAGGAATGGTCTGGATACCGTTCTTGTAAGATGCGAGAATAGTACCCTTCCCCGCAACCAATATCTAAAATGTTGGATGGATGGTCCAGTGGAGACAAGCATTCTGATAGGGTAGTAAGGATATGGTCGTAGAAGCCGTTCTCTAAAACTAGTTGCCGGTTTTGGAAACTCTCCTTGTCATAGTCCTTAGAGGGCTTCACTTGTGGAGCCAAGTTCACATAGCCAAACTTAGCAAGGTCAAAGGAGTGACGGTTGGGACAAGTCAAGCTTTGTTGGACCAGGTCAAGGGCTTCCTGACAGATGGGACAGGCAAAAGCTGTTGCGGTCTGAAATCGTTGTAATTTTGGTTTGATCGTCATGATACTTCTAGTGTACCAAAAAACCTCTGAAAGTCATAGTTTCAGAGGTCTTCTTTTTAATAAGTCAAGACAAAGTATTTTTTCTTCCCACGGCGGATAACAGTGAGTTCGTTCTCTAACTTATCTGCATCACTTAAGACATAGTCAAGGTCTTGGATGCGGTCACCGTTGACGTAGATAGCTCCGTTTTGTACGTCTTCACGGGCTTGGCGTTTTGAGTTAACTACGCCAGATGATACGAGCAATTCTACGATGTTGTGGTTTTCGTCTGCTTGTACTTGGTAGTTTGGCACACCACGAAGTCCTTGTTTGAGTTCTTTGACAGAAAGGCTTTTGATGTTTCCTGCAAAGAGTTGCTCAGTGATGTTAAGGGCTTCTTTGTAGGCTTCTTCTCCGTGAACCAGAGTCACGACTTCACGAGCAAGGACTTTTTGAGCCAAGCGTTCGTGTGGAGCTACTTCGAATTGTTTGCGGATTTCTTCAATCTCATCCAGTGACAAGAAGGTAAAGATTTTCAAGAAGCGAACTGCGTCAGCGTCCATGACGTTCATCCAGAATTGGTACATTTCGTATGGAGAAGTCTTTTCAGGGTTGAGCCAGACAGCATTCCCTTCAGATTTACCAAATTTCTTACCAGTTGCGTCTGTGATGAGGGGCACAGTGATTACGTGACCAGTCTTGTCAGCCTTCCGACGAAGCAACTCAGTACCAGCTGTCATATTTCCCCATTGGTCAGAACCACCGATTTGCAGAGTGACATTGTGGTCTTGGTTGAGGACAAAGAAGTCGTAGCCTTGCATGATTTGGTAGGCAAATTCAGTGTAAGAAATCCCTGTTTCAATTCGTTTCTTCACAGATTCCTTGCTCATCATGTAGTTGACAGTAAAGTATTTTCCGATGTCGCGAAGGAAGTCAATGAAGCTGATGCTGCCAAACCAGTCATAGTTGTTGACCATGACAGCCTTGTTTTCCCCATTTTCAAAATCTAAAAAACGAGACAATTGCCCTTGGATAGAAGTGACCCAACCGTCTACAGTCTCCTTAGTTTGTAAACTGCGCTCGGCATCTTTGAAAGAAGGGTCTCCAATGAGTCCGGTCGCACCACCGACAAGCGCATAAGGTTTGTGGCCTGCCAATTGTAAGCGACGACTGGTCAAGATGGCAACAAGGTGCCCAAGGTGCAAACTATCAGCAGTTGGATCGTAGCCAGTATAATACGATACTTGTCCTTCTTCTAGGGCTTTACGCAAAGCATCTTCGTCAGTCGTTTGGAAAATCAAACCACGTTCTTTTAGCTCATCAAAAATGTGCATCGTTCTCTCCTTTTCTAAGCTACTGGCCAGATCGATGAAAACAGTCCAGTATCTGTATGGTTTCTCTCTATTTTACCATAATGACTTGAAATAGCAATGAATGGACGAAAAAAATCCAATTGGAAACAGTGTTCTCAACTTTAGGAATTGAAAAGAAAGTAGTCCATTTGGTATAATAGGAAGGACAAGGAGAAATAGAGTGAGTCAAATGAGAGAATTTTTTACAAAGTGCGGGAAGAAAATAAAAGGCTTCTTTGCCAAAATGACTGTTGAAGTCAATGAGAAAGAAAACAAGGAGGGCTGGTCATTAGGAGATTTCGTAGCGACAGTTCTCCGAACCATGAAGCTCCTTTGGGATGTGCTACTAGTGTTTGCTTTAGGTGGCCTCTTGTTTGGAGCAGGGATTGCGATTGGCTATGCGGCCAGTCTATTTAATGCGACAGAAACACCGGATCCAACACAGCTGGTTCAACAAGTACGAAACATTTCCAGTGTTTCAAAGATTTCCTACTCAGATGGGAGTGTCATTTCTGATATTGACAGTGACCTCATTCGGATTCCTGTTCAAAAGGATGCGATTTCGGACAATGTTAAAAAGGCCGTCATTGCCACAGAAGATGAGAATTTTAACAGCCATAACGGGGTTGTTCCAAAAGCAGTAATCCGGGCTACCTTGGGTTCAGTTGCTGGAGTAGGTTCCTCTAGTGGGGGTTCGACTTTGACCCAACAGTTGATCAAACAACAAGTTGTGGGAGATGCACCGACCTTCTCACGGAAAGCTGCGGAGATTATCGATGCCCTTGCTCTTGAGCGGGTAATGGATAAGGACGAAATTTTAACGACCTACCTCAATGTATCTCCATTTGGTCGAAACAACCGTGGACAAAATATTGCTGGAGTAGAAGCGGCAGCTCAAGGGATTTTTGGAGTTTCTGCCAAAGACTTGACCATTCCACAGGCGGCCTTTATTGCTGGTTTGCCACAGAGCCCAATTGTCTACTCACCTTATGCTTCTGATGGAAGTCTCAAAACTCCAGAAAATCAAGCTTTAGGCTTGGATCGGGCAAAGGATGTCTTGTACAATATGTATCGGACAGGGGCTATCACTAAGGAAGAGTACGACCAATATAGTCAATATGATTTAAGTAAGGATTTCCTTCCGTCAAATGGCATCGAGAAGACGCCACACGACTACTTGTATTTCCAAGCCGTCAGTGAAGCGGAAGAAGCCATGTATGAGTATTTAATCAAGAGAGACAACGTCTCTAGCCACGACCTAAAAAACAATTCGACCGTTAAATCTTATCAAGAGTTGGCGAAGAAAGAATTGAGAGAGGGTGGCTATACGGTCCAAACCACTATTAACAAAGCTATCTACAATGCCATGCAAGAAGCAGTTGCCAATTATGGAGGTATCTTGGACGATGGAACGGGTACGGTAGAGGTAGGGAATGTCCTTATGGACAACCGAACAGGGGCTATTCTTGGCTTTGTTGGGGGACGGAATTTTGACGGGAATCAAAATAACCATGCTTTTGACACGGAGCGTTCTCCAGGGTCTACCATTAAACCCTTGCTGGCCTATGGAATTGCCATTGACCAAGGCTTGATGGGAAGCAATAGTATCCTCTCCAATTACCCAACCAACTTCTCTAGTGGAGAGCCAATTATGCACGTGGATAACCGAGGGACTGGGATGATGGACCTCCGAGAGGCCCTCAACACCTCATGGAATATCCCAGCTTATTGGACCTATCGTACTCTTCGTGAAAAGGGTGTCGATGTCCCAGGCTATATGGAAAAAATGGGCTACGACATCGCTGAGTATGGGATTGAAAGTCTGCCAATGGGAGGCGGAATCGAAGTAAGCGTTGCTCAACATACAAATGGTTATCAAACCCTTGCCAATAATGGGAATTACCAAAAGCGCTACATGATTGAAAAAATCATGGATCGCAATGGGGAAGTGGTCTACCAACATGAGAGCAAGGCGACCCGCGTCTACTCAGCAGCAACTGCGACTATCATGCAGGACCTGTTAAGAGGTGTCATCAGCTCTGGTGCAACAACGACCTTTAAGAGCCGAATCAGCCAGGTCAATCCAACTCTTGCAAATGCCGATTGGATCGGGAAAACTGGAACCACCAATGAGAATGGAGATATGTGGCTCATGCTGTCTACTCCAAATCTTACCTTAGGTGGCTGGATTGGACATGACAACAATGCTTCCATGGCTCCGTTGACAGGCTACAATAATAACGCAAGTTACATGGCCTATTTAGCGAATGCCATCTACCAGGCGGATCCAGCTGCTTGGGGCGTGCAAGATCGCTTTACCTTAGATAGCAGTGTTATTTCATCGACTGTTCTCAAATCGACAGGACAACGACCTGGTCGTGTCAATGTCAATGGTCGTGATATCGATGTGTCGGGTGCGACGGTTACCAGCTATTGGGCTAAAAATGGCGCTCCACAAACGACCTACCGCTTCGCAATTGGTGGATCGGATAGTGATTATGCTAGTGCCTGGGCTGGAATTCTAGGCGGTTCAGCTAATACTTCCAATGGAAATCGCAATAGCAACCGGACAAGCAATTCGAACACGCCAAGTAGTTCGAACACGACAGCTAGTTCATCATCTAGTGGACAAAATAGATAAAAATAACGAGTTGCAATACCATAAAATCGTTTTCATGTCTAGAGAAAACCTTGTGTTTTTTATGAAAATACGATATAATAAGGACAAGTAATTTGTCGTGCGCTTTATTTGAAATATTGTCCAAATAGAAGCTTACAGCAGTTAAATCAAACTTTATAAAAGTCGATTTAGCTGCTCTTTTTGTGCCTATTTTTAGAAAAAACGGAGCTTGTCACACAAACTTAATCTTTCTAAAAATTCCAAAAAGGATGAATGATACGGAGGAGATTTCTTCTCACGTGATGTAGATCACACCCCCTTCATAACATCGTTTCGACTGGATCAGAACCATTCTGATATGGTCAGAAGCGATCTAGAAACCGGATTTTCAGAGAGGGTTTTCCCCTAGCTGGTATCCTAGTATAGAAAAGGAGTTAAAACTTTGGCAGGACATGACGTTCAATACGGGAAACATCGGACCCGTCGTAGTTTTTCAAGAATCAAAGAAGTTCTTGATTTACCAAATTTGATTGAAATCCAAACGGATTCATTTAAAGATTTTCTGGATCATGGTTTGAAAGAAGTTTTCGAAGATGTATTGCCAATTTCGAACTTCACAGACACAATGGAGTTGGAATTCGTCGGCTATGAAATCAGAGAACCAAAGTATACCTTGGAAGAAGCACGTATCCATGATGCGAGCTATTCTGCCCCAATCTTTGTAACCTTCCGCTTGGTCAACAAGGAAACAGGCGAAATCAAAACGCAAGAAGTCTTCTTTGGTGATTTCCCAATCATGACCGAGATGGGAACCTTTATCATCAATGGTGGAGAGCGGATCATCGTATCTCAGCTCGTGCGTTCACCAGGTGTCTACTTCAATGATAAGGTGGACAAGAACGGTAAGGTTGGCTATGGATCAACGGTTATTCCGAACCGTGGAGCTTGGCTAGAACTTGAAACAGACTCAAAAGATATTGCTTATACTCGTATCGACCGTACGCGTAAGATTCCATTTACGACCTTGGTTCGTGCCCTTGGTTTCTCTGGGGATGACGAGATTTTTGATATCTTTGGGGATAGCGAATTGGTTCGCAACACAGTTGAAAAAGATATCCACAAAAACCCAATGGATTCTCGCACAGATGAAGCCCTTAAAGAAATTTATGAGCGTCTTCGTCCAGGTGAGCCAAAAACAGCGGAAAGCTCTCGTAGCTTGTTGGTAGCCCGTTTCTTTGACCCACGTCGTTATGACTTGGCTCCAGTTGGTCGCTACAAGATCAATAAGAAACTCAATATCAAGAACCGTTTGTTGAACCAAACGATTGCAGAACCATTGGTAGATGCTGAAACAGGAGAAATCCTTGTAGAAGCTGGTACCGTGATGACACGCGATGTCATCGACAGCATCTCAGAACATTTGGACGGTGATTTGAACAAGATTGTCTACACTCCAAATGATTCAGCAGTATTGACAGAACCAGTCGTTCTTCAAAAATTCAAGATTGTGGCACCAACGGATCCAGACCGCGTTGTCACTATCATCGGCAATGCTAATCCAGATGATAAGGTTCGTACCATCACTCCAGCTGATATCCTTGCTGAGATGAGCTACTTCCTTAACTTGGCTGAAGGTATTGGCCGCGTGGATGATATCGACCACCTTGGAAACCGTCGTATTCGTGCCGTTGGTGAATTGCTTGCCAACCAAGTGCGTCTTGGACTTTCACGGATGGAACGTAACGTTCGTGAACGGATGTCTGTTCAAGATAACGAAGTATTAACACCTCAACAAATCATTAACATCCGTCCAGTAACTGCAGCAATCAAAGAATTCTTTGGTTCTTCCCAATTGTCCCAGTTCATGGACCAACACAACCCACTTTCTGAGTTGTCCCACAAACGTCGTTTGTCTGCCTTAGGGCCTGGTGGTTTGACACGTGACCGCGCTGGATATGAAGTCCGTGACGTGCACTACACTCACTATGGTCGTATGTGTCCAATCGAAACACCTGAAGGACCAAACATCGGTTTGATCAACAACTTGTCATCCTATGGACACTTGAACAAGTATGGTTTCATCCAAACGCCATACCGTAAAGTAGACCGTGAAAAAGGTGTGGTCACCAACGAAATCGTTTGGTTGACAGCTGATGAAGAAGATGAGTACATCGTAGCCCAGTCCAACTCTAAGTTGAACGAAAAAGGTGGTTTTGCTGAGCCGATCGTTATGGGACGTCACCGTGGTAACAACCAAGAGTTCCCATCTGATCAAGTCGACTACATGGACGTATCTCCAAAACAGGTAGTTGCCGTTGCGACAGCATGTATTCCTTTCTTGGAAAACGATGACTCCAACCGTGCCCTCATGGGTGCCAACATGCAACGTCAGGCTGTGCCATTGATCGATCCAAAAGCGCCTTACGTGGGTACTGGTATGGAATACCAAGCAGCCCATGACTCAGGAGCTGCAGTCATTGCGCAACATGATGGGAAGGTTACTTATGCCGATGCTGACAAGGTAGAAGTTCGTCGGGAAGATGGATCTCTTGATGTTTACCATATCCAAAAATTCCGTCGTTCAAACTCAGGTACGGCTTACAACCAACGTACCCTTGTAAAAGTTGGCGATGTCGTTGAAAAAGGCGACTTTATCGCAGACGGTCCATCGATGGAAAAAGGGGAAATGGCCCTTGGTCAAAACCCAATTGTTGCCTACATGACATGGGAAGGTTACAACTTCGAGGATGCCGTTATCATGAGCGAACGCTTGGTGAAAGAAGATGTCTATACATCTGTTCACTTGGAAGAATTCGAATCAGAAACGCGCGACACTAAGTTAGGCCCTGAAGAAATCACTCGTGAAATTCCAAACGTTGGGGAAGATGCTCTCAGAAACCTTGACGAAATGGGTATTATCCGTATCGGTGCGGAAGTAAAAGAAGGCGATATCTTAGTTGGTAAGGTAACACCGAAGGGTGAAAAAGATCTTTCTGCTGAAGAACGTCTCCTCCACGCTATCTTTGGAGATAAATCTCGTGAAGTGCGTGATACTTCTCTTCGTGTACCTCACGGTGGAGATGGTGTTGTTCGCGATGTCAAGATCTTTACGCGTGCAAACGGAGATGAATTGCAATCGGGTGTCAACATGTTGGTTCGTGTTTACATCGCACAAAAACGCAAGATCCGCGTCGGAGATAAGATGGCCGGTCGTCACGGAAACAAAGGGGTTGTATCCCGTATTGTTCCTGTGGAAGACATGCCTTACCTTCCAGATGGTACACCGGTTGATATCATGTTGAACCCACTTGGGGTGCCATCACGTATGAATATCGGTCAGGTTATGGAACTTCACCTTGGTATGGCGGCTCGTAACTTGGGTATCCACATCGCAACACCAGTCTTTGACGGAGCAAGCTCAGAAGACCTCTGGGATACCGTTCGTGAAGCTGGTATGGATAGCGATGCTAAGACCATTCTTTACGATGGCCGTACAGGTGAGCCATTTGACAACCGTGTTTCTGTCGGTGTCATGTACATGATCAAGCTTCACCACATGGTTGATGATAAACTCCACGCTCGTTCTGTCGGACCATACTCAATGGTTACCCAACAACCACTCGGAGGTAAAGCTCAGTTTGGTGGACAACGTTTCGGGGAAATGGAAGTTTGGGCCCTTGAGGCTTATGGTGCGTCTAATGTCCTTCAAGAAATCTTGACCTACAAGTCAGACGATGTCAACGGACGTTTGAAAGCTTATGAAGCGATTACCAAAGGAAAACCAATTCCAAAACCAGGTGTGCCAGAGTCCTTCCGAGTACTTGTGAAAGAATTGCAATCACTTGGATTGGATATGCGTGTCCTAGATGAAGATGACAAAGAAGTTGAACTTCGCGACCTTGACGAAGGGGAAGACGACGATGTTATCCACGTAGATGATCTAGAAAAAGCACGTGAAAAAGCAGCTAAGGAAGCTCGCGCAGCTTTCGAAGCTGAAGGGAAAGAAGATTAATAAAATATGTAGTTCAAGAGAGTAGAAAGCCTGAGAAGGTTGTCTATCTCGAAGCTTTAGGCTTGAAGGTGTGAAGGAAAGTCCTTCTCACCTTCACAAAAAGCAAAAGAACATACAATCGATAATGAACATAAAGAAAGGTAAGAAATAGTGGTTGATGTAAATCGTTTTAAAAGTATGCAAATCACCCTAGCTTCTCCAAGCAAGGTCCGTTCATGGTCTTATGGAGAGGTCAAGAAACCTGAAACAATCAACTACCGTACATTGAAACCAGAACGTGAAGGTCTCTTTGATGAAGTCATCTTTGGTCCTACAAAAGACTGGGAATGTGCGTGTGGAAAATACAAACGAATCCGTTACAAAGGGATTGTTTGTGACCGCTGTGGTGTGGAAGTAACACGTGCCAAGGTTCGTCGTGAACGAATGGGGCATATCGAGTTGAAAGCTCCTGTATCACACATCTGGTACTTCAAAGGAATCCCTTCTCGTATGGGATTGACCTTGGACATGAGTCCTCGTGCCCTTGAAGAAGTCATCTACTTCGCAGCTTACGTGGTTATCGATCCAAAAGATACACCGCTTGAGCACAAATCCATCATGACAGAACGCGAATACCGTGAACGCTTGCGTGAATACGGACCAGGTTCCTTTGTTGCCAAGATGGGGGCAGAAGCGATCCAAGACCTCTTGAAACAAGTGGATTTGGAAGCTGAAATTGCTGTCTTGAAAGAAGAATTGAAGACTGCAACTGGTCAAAAACGTGTGAAGGCTGTTCGCCGTTTGGATGTCTTAGATGCCTTCTACAAATCTGGAAACAAACCAGAATGGATGGTTCTCAACATCCTTCCTGTTATTCCACCAGATCTTCGTCCGATGGTCCAATTGGATGGTGGCCGTTTTGCTGCCTCTGACTTGAACGACCTTTACCGTCGTGTGATCAACCGGAACAACCGTTTGGCTCGTTTGCTTGAGTTGAATGCTCCTGGTATCATTGTGCAAAACGAAAAACGGATGCTTCAAGAAGCGGTTGACGCTTTGATTGACAATGGCCGTCGAGGTCGTCCGATCACAGGACCAGGTAGCCGTCCACTTAAATCATTGAGCCACATGCTCAAAGGGAAACAAGGACGCTTCCGTCAAAACTTGCTCGGGAAACGGGTAGACTTCTCAGGACGTTCCGTTATCGCCGTTGGTCCAACCCTTAAGATGTACCAATGTGGTGTGCCACGTGAAATGGCCATCGAGCTTTTCAAACCATTTGTCATGCGTGAAATCGTTGCGCGTGATATCGTGCAAAACGTCAAAGCCGCTAAACGCTTGGTGGAACGTGGCGATGAGCGTATCTGGGATATCCTAGAAGAAGTCATCAAAGAACACCCAGTTCTCTTGAACCGCGCACCGACCCTCCACCGCCTGGGGATCCAAGCCTTCGAGCCAGTCTTGATTGACGGGAAAGCTCTTCGCTTGCACCCACTTGTCTGTGAAGCCTACAACGCCGACTTTGACGGTGACCAAATGGCCATCCACGTACCGCTTTCAGAAGAAGCCCAAGCAGAAGCCCGTATCTTGATGCTGGCTGCTGAGCACATCTTGAACCCGAAAGATGGTAAACCAGTTGTTACCCCATCTCAGGATATGGTCTTGGGGAACTACTACCTTACTATGGAAGAAGCTGGTCGTGAAGGCGAAGGAATGGTCTTCAAAGACCGCGATGAAGCGGTCATGGCCCTTCGCAATGGTTATGTTCACTTGCATACACGTGTCGGAATTGCGACGGATAGCTTGAACAAACCATGGACAGAAGCTCAACAACACAAGATTCTCTTGACAACAGTTGGTAAGATTCTCTTTAACGATATCATGCCTGCAGAACTTCCATACCTCCAAGAGCCAAATAATGCCAACTTGACAGAAGGTGTTCCAGCTAAGTACTTCTTGGAGCCTGGTCAAGATGTCAAAGTGGCGATTGAACAATTGGAATTAAACGTTCCATTCAAGAAGAAAAATCTTGGAAATATCATCGCGGAAATCTTCAAACGCTTCCGTACAACAGAAACATCTGCTTTCTTGGACCGTTTGAAAGACTTAGGTTACCACCACTCAACCCTTGCTGGTTTGACAGTGGGGATTGCCGATATTCCAGTTGTTGAAGATAAGGCTGAAATCATTGAAGAATCTCACAAACGTGTAGAACAAATCACCAAACAGTTCCGTAAAGGGATGATTACAGATGATGAGCGTTACAATGCCGTTACAGCTGAATGGCGTGCAGCACGTGAGAAATTGGAAAAACGCTTGGTAGATAACCAAGATCCGAAGAATCCAATCGTTATGATGATGGACTCTGGAGCTCGTGGTAACATCTCAAACTTCTCACAGCTTGCCGGTATGCGTGGTTTGATGGCTGCTCCAAACGGACGGATTATGGAATTGCCGATCCTTTCAAACTTCCGCGAAGGTTTGTCAGTACTCGAAATGTTCTTCTCTACTCACGGTGCTCGTAAAGGGATGACCGATACGGCCCTCAAGACAGCCGACTCAGGTTACTTGACACGTCGTTTGGTTGATGTTGCCCAAGACGTCATTATCCGTGAGGATGACTGTGGAACTGACCGTGGACTCGTGATCCGTGCGATTACCGATGGCAAAGAAATGATTGAACCATTGGAAGAGCGTTTAACAGGTCGTTATACGAAGAAATCTGTCAAACATCCTGAAACAGGTGCAGTCATTGTTGGTCCAGATACTTTGATTTCAGAAGACCTAGCACGTGAAATTGTCAATGCTGGTGTCGAAGAAGTAACTATCCGCTCCGTATTTACATGTAACACTCGTCATGGGGTCTGCCGTCACTGTTATGGTATCAACTTGGCGACTGGTGATGCGGTTGAAGTTGGTGAAGCAGTCGGAACCATCGCTGCCCAATCTATCGGGGAACCTGGTACACAGCTTACAATGCGTACCTTCCACACGGGTGGGGTTGCCTCAAATACCGATATCACTCAGGGTCTTCCTCGTGTCCAAGAAATCTTTGAAGCCCGCAATCCTAAAGGGGAAGCGGTCATCACAGAAGTCAAAGGACAAGTTACAGCAATCGAAGAAGATGCTTCAACTCGTACTAAGAAAGTCTTCGTTAAAGGTGAAACTGGCGAAGGCGAATACGTGGTACCATATACAGCCCGTATGCGTGTAGAGGTTGGCGATCAAATCTCTCGTGGTGCAGCATTGACAGAAGGTTCAATCCAACCAAAACGTCTCCTTGCTGTACGTGATGTCTTATCAGTTGAAACTTACCTCCTTGCGGAAGTACAAAAAGTATACCGTAGCCAAGGGGTAGAAATCGGTGACAAACACATCGAGGTAATGGTGCGTCAAATGATCCGTAAGGTTCGTGTTATGGATCCAGGAGATACAGACCTTCTCATGGGTACCCTCATGGATATTACAGACTTTACAGATGCTAACCGTGATGTGGTCATTTCTGGTGGGGTTCCTGCAACGGCTCGTCCAGTCCTTATGGGGATCACCAAGGCCTCTCTTGAAACCAATAGTTTCTTGTCAGCGGCTTCCTTCCAGGAAACAACTCGTGTCCTCACTGACGCAGCGATTCGCGGTAAGAAAGACCATCTCCTTGGACTCAAGGAAAATGTTATCATTGGTAAGATTATTCCTGCTGGTACAGGTATGGCTCGTTACCGTAACTTGGAACCACAAGCAGTCAATGAAGTCGAAATTATCGAAGAAGTTCCTGTTACAGAAGAAGCAACTGAAACTGTTGAACCAATTGTAGTGGAAGAAAATTAACCCTAAAAGAAGCTTTACTGATCTTCAGTAAGGCTTCTTTTTATGCCTAAAAATAACCATATAGGCACCGCTTTTTCCTATAATATCAGTTTAAAAATATGCGCAAAAATAAATATATATTTAAAATAATGAATACTTTGGTAATGAAAATGAAACTTTATAAACGTTTGGATGTTAAAAAAAATAGTATAAAAACCAGCTATTTCAAGGGTTTCAAGGGCTCGAAAGATTCGAATGTTACATATAAATTACAGATTATTAAAATTCGATTAAATGTATTACGAAAGCATTGAGATAGTTTGACTTTTGAAGCTATTGAAGGTAGAATGGATGGGAAAAGTGTTGTCGATTTTGTTAAAAAATTCACAAGGTTAAAAAGGTGAGATGATGAAAAAGATTAAAGTGATGGTTGTTTTTGGAACGCGCCCAGAAGCGATTAAAATGGCTCCCCTGGTTTTAGAGCTTCAAAAGCAAAGTGAGACCTTTGAAACGATTACAGTAGTGACTGCTCAGCATCGTCAAATGTTAGATCAAGTGCTAGAGACCTTCCGTATTCAACCGGATTACGATCTAGATATTATGGGGAAAAACCAATCTCTTCTAGATATTACGGCTAAAATCCTTGAAAAATTTGACCCAGTCGTGAAAGAAATGCAACCGGATATGATTTTGGTCCATGGGGACACAACGACGACTTTTGCAGCCAGTCTTGTTGCTTTTTTTAATCAAGTCCGTATAGGTCATGTAGAGGCGGGGCTCAGAACTTTCGATAAGTATTCGCCTTTCCCTGAGGAAATGAACCGTCAAATGACGGATAACCTAGCAGATCTCTATTTTGCCCCAACCAGTGAAAGCAAGGCCAATCTTCTCATGGAACATCATCCAGAGTCGTCCATTTTCATTACGGGGAATACGGCGATTGATGCCCTGCGATTAACCGTGCAAGAGAATTATCACCACCAGGTGCTTGATCAGTTAGATCCACAGAAGAAACTGGTCCTAGTGACCATGCACCGTCGGGAAAACCAAGGCCAACCGATGCGAGCTGTCTTTGCTGCCTTGAGAGAAATGGTAGATGCTCATCCGGAGTTGGAGGTTGTTTATCCAGTCCACCTCAGTCCGGCTGTTCAAGAGGCGGCTAAGGACATCTTAGGAGATCACGACCGTATTCATTTGATTGCTCCTTTGGACGTCTTTGATTTTCATAACCTAGCATCGAGAAGTTACTTTATTATGTCTGATTCGGGAGGAGTTCAGGAGGAGGCCCCTTCCTTAGGCAAGCCTGTCTTAGTCCTTCGGGATACGACCGAACGTCCAGAAGGTGTCAAAGCTGGAACTTTAAAATTGGTCGGAACGGATCCTGAGCGCGTCAAGGAAGAAATGACGGCTCTGTTGACGGACCCAGATCTGTATCAAAAAATGGCTTCAGCTCGAAATCCATATGGAGATGGGAAGGCATCTGAGCGGATTGTTCAAGCTATTCAGCACTATTATGGCCTCGTTGACTCGGTATCTGAATTTATGGAGGGAGAGATTTAGGAATGAAAAAAAGGAATCATTTAGGAGACTGGATGCTTATTTTAGTCGGCTTTGTATTGGCCGTCCTGATATACTGTCTATTCTTTGCACGGGAAATTATTATTGAGGAAGCTCTCTTTCTTGTGTTAGCCTTGTTTGCCTCTCTTGTCTTATCCAATTTGCTGCTGACCTGGACGATTTTAATTTCAGTCGGTTTAGGAATTGTCTTTCTGGTAGCAGGAGTCGTGTATATCCCTGCAAACCAGGCACTGTTATTGCTTTTCTCTTTCCCTATTCTGATTGGAATACTATCAAAAATTCGCTACTATTTATTTAAAGAAGTTGCAAAGGTTCAAAACCAAGAAGAAGACGCTGAAGTTGCCTACCGTGGCTTGCTGGAACACATGGGTGTTCAACAGGAACAGAAATTACAAGCCCTCTTGATCCATTGGTCTCATGAGGAACTCTTCTATCAAATTCATCCTCGTGAGTACAATCGGACGCTGAACCAAATTCATTATCTGATTGGCCACCATTTGATACAAGATGAGAGACTTTATTATGTTTCAGATGGCAATTTTCTAGTACTTACGAATAGTCAGCAACGAAATTTGCAAGAATATTATCAGTTGTATTTAAAAAATCAATTGGAATCTTTGGTCTTTAAGGGAGAAGACGGTAATCAAGCGATTCAATTTCAAAAAGGATACTTGGTGGTGGATTCGACCAATCGGACGAAATTCCATAGCTACCAGGAAGCTATTAGTAACTTGAAATGTCAACTTGAAACGGATATTATTGTGGAATATTAGGAGGAACCGATGACTCTTACAAATCTATTTTTTGGGCTAGCCTTAGGGATTAGTCTATTCTTTGCGGTGTGCTTCTGTGCATTATTCATTGCCTACTTGGTCATCTACCATCGGGTAAACAAAAACTTTAAGGCGGTGGACCATGATCAGTCAAATTTTAATGATTTTCACCTTGATTTCTATCTGGTTATCTCTAGCCTGGGGCTTGGTAATCTTGATTTCAGCGGTTCAATTCTGGTTGAAACACAGTGATTTTCGAGTGGATACGAGCCCGCTTCTCTATTATCCTAAAGTAACCATTGTGGTACCTGCCCACAATGAAGATGTGGTCATTGCTCAAACTGCTAAGGCGATTTTGGATATGAATTACCCTCATGATCGTGTGGAGTTGCTTCTCTTTGCAGATAACTGCTCGGATCGTACCTATGAGGAGTGTTTGGCTGTCAAGGCCCTTCCGGAATACGCTGGACGTGACGTGACCATTATTGACCGTACCGGTACAGGTGGGAAAGCTGGAGTATTAAATGATGCCTTGAAGATGGCGACAGGAGATTATATCTGTGTCTATGATGCAGATGCTATGCCTGAGAAAAATGCTCTTTATTTCTTGGTTAAGGAAGTTCTTAAAGATCCAGAACGCCATGTGGCTTCATTTGGACGCAACAAGACGAGAAATGCTAACCAGAACTTTTTGACGCGTTGTATCAACCAAGAAATCGTCGTGACCCAGCGGGTTCATCACGTCGGTATGTGGAATCTTTTCAAAATTGGACGGATTCCAGGAACCAACTTTATTATTCAAACAGAATTTGTCAAAAGTATTGGTGGTTGGAAGAATGGTGCCTTGACGGAAGATACGGATATTTCCTTCAAAATCATGCAAAGCGGAAAGTTGATCGCTTTAGCCTACAACTCGGAAGCCTTCCAACAAGAGCCAGAGACCTTAAAAACTTACTATATGCAACGGAAACGTTGGGCAAAAGGAAACTATGAGGTTGTACTTTCTAACTTTAAACACTTATTCGGAAAAGCAAACTGGCGGGTAAAATTAGAGGTCTTCAACTATTCATGTATTTTCTTCTGGTTTAATGCAGCGATTGTCTTGTCAGACTTGATTTTCTTTGCCAATGTCCTTGCCATGTTTATCCATCTCTTTGCTCCGGGTGTACAGATTCCTTTTGCTTTTGACTCCGAAAATATCTACATTGCCCAATTGATGCTCTTTAACTGGGTGCTAATGATTGGTTTGTATTTGTTGCAAATCAACATTGCCATGGCTTCTCAGTTTGGTCAGGCGACGGTGAAACAGATTTGGTTGGCCCTAGCAGCCTACTTTAGCTATTCCCAACTCTTTATCATTGTTTCGATTGATTCGATTTCATCCATCATCATGGATAAATTGCTTCACCGTGAAGGAACCAAGTGGGTGAAAACGAAACGGTTTGCTGGTTAGGAGGACTTATGAGAACAAAAAAAATGAAATATTTATGGTTTGTGGTCATCCTGGCAGTCTTTTGTTTGACTCTCTTCTTGGCTCGGACAAGAAGCAAGGTGGAGATGCGGAACCGCCTCTATCGTCAATGGACGGAACACTACCTCGTGACGGATGGAAAACAGTCCTATGTTCGTACGACTAACAGTGACCAAGAAACGGTTGTCTTATCAGAAGCGCAAGGTTATGGCATGCTAATCACAGTAGAGGCTGCCAAGAAAGACCTAGCCAATCAAGAGGATTTTGACCGTCTGTATCGGTATTATCAAAACAATCGCTTAGACGATACCCAATTAATGGCTTGGAAACAAATCATCAAAAAAGGGGAGCTTTCATCTGAGCATCAAAATGCGACGGATGGTGATCTATATATAGCCTATGCCTTGATGGAGGCAGCAAAACAGTGGCCTGAAAAAGGTAAAGGCTATCAACAGCAAGCCAAGGCTATCTTGGACGATATTCTCAAGTACAACTACAATGAGACAACGGGTGTCTTGACCGTTGGGAATTGGGCCAATCAAGATTCCGAATTCTATCACTTGATGAGAACCTCTGATACCCTTCCATCCTTTTTCCAATCCTTCTATGAGTTGACTGGAAATGAACAATGGTTAAGTATTAAAGAGAAGATGTTGGCCCAGCTTGACGCTATCAGTTCACAAACTAAAACAGGCCTTCTGCCAGACTTTATGTGGGTAGATGAACAAGGAGCGCGTGTAGCGGATCCAGATACCATCGAATCCAAGTACGATGGTGCTTATTCTTACAATGCTTGTCGTCTGCCATACAACTTGGCTCAAAGCCAGGACAAGACCAGTCAAAAATTGGGCAAGAAGATGCTGGATTTCTTCATGAAGCAACGGAATATCTATGCAGGCTATGATCTGAAAGGCAATGCCCTTCATCAGTACCAAGCAGCTAGCTTCATTGCTCCGGTATCTTATGCGGCTGAAAATGGAGATGGCTATCTCAAATTGGTGCAGCAGAACAAGTTTATCTTTATGCAAGATCTATCAACAGAAAATTATTACGATGCAACCATGACAACCATGATTGCCCTTCAATTGTTCTAATGGATCATCATTTGAAAAACTGAGAACTTTAGGTTCTCAGTTTTGAATGCAGACAAACTATTGTTTTTCATAAAACGGCTAGATGATTTTCAAAAAAGTGACTTTTATTTTTTAGCCATTTAAGAAGATTAAAAACTTTCCACAGTGAGAAAAGTGCTAGAAACACTGGTGTTTCTAGCACTCGGGAGTTTTGAGACCTTAGGCTCAAAACTAAGTCATGGAACTTCGTAGAAGTTCGCTGACGTCCGTACTCACCTAAGGGAAGTTTTTCAGAAGTTTTTATATTCAATCTGAACTGAGAACTTTAGGCTTCTCAGTTTTTTCTTGTCAAAAAATAGCCTTTCTCTCCTCCATAAGGGGAGATTTTGAAAGAAAACAGTGAAAATGTTCGGAAAATTTACTGCATTTTTCTTTCATAAGCAGAATTCTTTTGTTATCAAAGGATTTTATATATAATATTGGATACAAAGGACGGAGAGAAATATGTATCAAGTAATTGAAATGTATGGGGATTACGAACCCTGGTGGTTTTTAGAAGATTGGGAGAAGGACATTGTCACTAGTCAGAGTTTTGATGACTATTATGAAGCCCTAAAATACTACAAACGCCAATGGTTACTTTTAAGAGAGCAATCTCCATTATTTAAAAGTAGAAGTGATTTAATGACGATTTTTTGGGATCCTGAGGATCAGCGCTGGTGTGAAGAGTGTGCGGAATACGTGCAACAATATCATTCAGTCGCCTTGTTAGAAAACGATCAGAAGATACCGAGAAGCAAGCGCCGTCCAGGCTACGAAAAAGAGAATGCCCACACGGCTCATCGCTCTTGTAAGCTAGACTACGAGAGCAATAATCTATAGGAAGAGAAATTCAATATGCAGTTGAGTTTCTTTTTTTTGCTCTTTTTTCTAAATCCAGCGCTAGTTGGCCAATTAATTGCGAATTATATAGTGAAAGGAGGAAATATGGTTCAAGAAATTGCACAATCCATAATTCGAATGGCATCGAATGCCGAAGCTCAGGATATTTATTTTGTTCCTCGAGCATCAGACTATCAGCTCTTTCTAAGGGTTGGGGATGAGCGACGCTTTGTCGAGACCTATTCGCAAGAACAAATGGTAGCGGTCATCAGTCATTTTAAGTTTATGGCAGGGATGAATGTGGGGGAAAGGCGCCGGAGTCAATTGGGCTCCTGTGACTATTCTCTAGGGGATAAGGTCTTGTCCTTACGCTTGTCTACTGTGGGAGACTATAGGGGATACGAGAGTTTAGTTATTCGCCTGCTCCACAATGAGGACCGGGAGCTCCGTTTCTGGTTCGACCAACTTCAAGAGCTAGAAGAGAAGGTGAGTAAGCGGGGGCTCTACTTATTTGCGGGTCCAGTCGGATCGGGGAAGACAACACTGATGCATGCCCTGGCCAAGAAAAAATTTTCGGGGCAACAAGTCATGTCGATTGAAGATCCCGTAGAAATTAAGCAAGAAGAGATGCTGCAACTGCAGCTCAATGAAGCGATTGGCATGACCTACGATAGCTTGATTAAACTTTCTTTGCGCCATCGTCCGGATCTTCTCCTTATCGGAGAAATACGCGACACGGAGACAGCTCGTGCAGTTATTCGGGCTAGTCTGACAGGTGTGACAGTTTTTTCCACCATCCATGCCAAGAGCATCCCTGGGGTGTACGAACGCCTGTTGGAGTTGGGGGTGAGTGAGGAGGAGTTAAGGGTTGTTCTTCAAGGGATCTGTTACCAGCGTTTGATAAAGGGAGGAGGTGTCACTGACTTTGTCATCCAAGATTACCAAAACCACTCCAGTCAACAGTGGAACCAGCAAATGGATGCGCTTTATGAAGCGGGACATATTGAGCTGGATCAGGCGCAAGCCGAAAAAATTATCGATTGCTAAGCAAGAACATGTCATTGAACTCTTTCACAATCTCTACAGCAGTGGCTTTCATCTATCAGAGGTCATCGACTTTCTTCGGCGCAGTCAATTGGTAGAGGCAGATTTTGTCGAGAGGATGCAGGTCGGACTTGCCAACGGGAAGCCCCTGTCAGCCATTCTCTCTGATCTAGGTTTCTCCGATCAGGTAACGACTCAATTGGCACTGGCGGAGCAGCATGGAAATGTTACCTTAAGTTTAGAAAAGATCCGTAGCTACTTGGAAAATCTGACCCAGGTTCGAAAGAAACTAGTTGAGGTGGCGACCTATCCCGTGCTCTTGTTGGGATTTTTGATCTTGATTATGCTGGGGCTGAAAAATTATCTCTTGCCCCAGTTGGAGAATCAAAATGGGGCGACACGACTGATTAGTATCTTTCCCCAGTATGTTTTGTTAGGGAGTGTGTTGCTGACGATTGGAGTTTTGATGCTCCTTTTCCTAGGCCGTCGTGCCAAACGGCTGGCCCTGGTTTCATGTTTGGCTAGATTTCCTTTTCTTCGCCCCTTCTTACAGGATTATCTGACCGCTTTTTATGCTCGAGAATGGGGAAGTATGATTGCCCAAGGGTTGGAGCTGAATCAAATTTTTCCTGTGATGCAGGGGCAACGTTCCCGTCTCTTTCGAGAGATTGGACAGGATTTAGAGCGGGCATTGGCTCGTGGCAGGTCTTTTTCTGACCATATTCAGACCTATCCTTTCTTTAAACGAGAGCTGGCCCTCATGATTGAATATGGGGAAGCCAAATCCAAGCTCGGTAGTGAGCTGGAGATCTATGCAGACAAGACCTGGGCAGGCTTTTTCCATCGTTTGAACAAGGCCATGAATGTCGTTCAACCACTGGTCTTTGTCTTTGTTGCTCTTATGATTGTTTTGCTCTATGCAGCCATGTTGCTGCCGATTTATGAAAATTTGGAGGTTCCTTTATGAAATCATTGCGCACACTCAAGGTAAAAGCTTTTACTCTGATTGAAATGTTAGTTGTTTTGCTCATTATCAGCGTTCTTCTCTTGCTCTTTGTTCCGAACTTGACCAAGCAGAAAGATTCGGTAACAGATACAGGAAATCGAGCAGTCGTCAAAGTCGTGGAGAGCCAGGCTGAGCTCTATGAACTCAATCATCAGAATGAAAAAGCTAGTCTTTCTAAGCTAGTCGCAGAAGGACAAATCACTCAAAAACAAGCAGAAGCCTACCGTGCTCACTATGTGAAGAATGCAGGTGATCACCGTGCGGTTGCAGATTAAAGCTTTCACCCTTCTAGAGAGCTTACTAACTCTAGGTATCGTCAGTCTTCTATGTTGGCTGCTAGCTGGGTCAGTCCATCAAGCCTTTGGGCAGGTGGAAGAAACATTGTTTTTCTCGGAATTTGAACGGGTCTATCAGGAGACACAAAAGATGAGTATTGCAAAAGAGGAGAGAGCTCTTCTTTCCATCGACCACGGTGGGGTTCATAGTCCCTATCAAGAATTACCGCTTCCAAAAGGGGTGGAAGTGGTCAGAGAGAAGCAACTGACCTTTGATCCAGCAGGAGGCAATTCAAGCCTGACCAAGATTCAATTTCAGACAGAGAAAGAGGTGGTGACTTATCAGTTGGCAATTGGGAATGGAAAAATTAAAAAATCGACGGCTCCCCGCTAGTCTTTTGTTAGAAGGACTGATTGCCTTAGCGATGTTTGGTGTCCTCACGACCCTTGTGCTGGGAGAGCTAGGGGACTCGCGACAGCAGCGCTTAGAAGAGTTGAGACAAGGAGAAGTCTTGCGAGTCGCAAAAATGGCGATCCAGACCAGGCAGGATCAATTGAGCATCAATCAGGTCAGTGTCCAGGTGGAGAGGTCTGCCAAGTCCTTAAAGGTCTATCATGAAGGAAAGGTTGTGATTGCTGTTGAAAAGAACTAAACTGCCAGCCTTTACTTTACTGGAGGCCTTGGTTGCCCTGCTCGTCATCAGCGGTGGTTTATTGGTGTTTCAAGGATTGACAAGCCTTTTGCGTCAAGAACTCCAGTACCAAAGTCACATCAAGCAAGAGGAATGGTTGCTCTTTCAGGACCAGCTGGACATTGAATTGTCTCGTAGCCAATTTGAAGAGGTCAGAGATAACAAATTCTATCTTGTTCAGGATCAAAAACCCATAGCCATTGGACTGGCTAAGGGGGGAGATATCCGAAAGACAGATGCGACTGGCCGTGGCTATCAACCGATGATAGATGGAGTTGAATCCGCCAGGATTGAAAAAAGAGGAGATCTGGTGTCTATTCAACTGCGCTTTGAAGAAGGGTTAGAAAGGGAGGTGGTCTACCGTGTGGTGGAAAAGGATAAAAAAGAAGCAGATTGAGGCCGGGATCCTTCTTTATGCCCTTTTTATGTCGGCGGTTTTTAGTCTCTTGCTTCAGTTTTACCTGAACAGACAAGTGGCAGAGAGACGGATCCTCCTTGCTAGTCAGCACCGGATCCAGGCTTATGCGCAAGCTCAATTGGCGATTGATACTTGGGATCGGGAAGAAAAAACCATAACCTTCTCAACTGGTCGAGTCGATTTGGAAGAAAAATCGGGCTTTGCCAACGTAACGAGTCACTTACAAGATGGGGGAAGCTATCATTTCACCTTTGCTCTACCTCCTCGTGAAAAGAAAAAAACCGACAAGAAGGAAAAGGAGAAGCAGGCTCCAGATTCGGCCACAGACCACCCGACCACGACTGAGGAAGAGAAGCCTCAGGCCTTCGAAAAGCATAGCGAAAACTCTTAAAATTTGATATGATTAAGAGATGGAGGAAAGCATGAATTTCGAAAAAATTGAGAAAGCCTACGGCTACCTATTAGAGAATACCCAAACTATCCAAAATGATTTGCAGACCAACTTTTATGATGCTCTAGTTGAGCAGAATGCCATCTATCTGGATGGGCAAACAGAGTTGACTCTAGTGAAGGAAAACAACCAGCGCCTGAAGGACTTGAACTTAAACAAGGAAGAGTGGTGTCGTTCCTTCCAGTATCTTTTGATGAAGGCTGCCCAAACAGAGCCCCTACAGGCCAATCACCAATTTACGCCAGATGGGATTGGATTTCTTCTGGTCTTCCTAGTGGATCAGTTGGCGAGTTCCGATCAAGTAGATGTGCTAGAAATGGGGAGTGGAACAGGGAACTTGGCCCAAACCTTGATGAACAACTGTCAGCGTTCCTTAGATTATTTGGGCTTGGAAATTGATGATCTCTTGATTGACCTTGCGGCTAGTATGGCAGAAGTGATGAAGGCGGATGTGAATTTTGCCCAAGGTGATGCCATTCGTCCACAAGTTTTGAAAGAGAGCGATGTGATTATCAGCGATTTACCTGTCGGTTATTATCCAGATGATGCCATTGCGAGTCGTTACCAGGTCGCTTCCCCTCAGGGCCACACCTATGCCCATCATTTATTGATTGAACAATCGCTAAAATACTTAAAACCAGGTGGCGTCGCTATTTTTTTAGCTCCGAATGATCTCTTGACGAGCGAGCAGAGTCCTCTGCTGAAACAATGGATGCAGGATCATGCTCAGGTCTTGGCCATGGTGACCTTGCCAGAGAACCTCTTTCGATCAGCCAATCTAGCAAAAACCATCTTTGTTTTCCGCAAGCAAGAAGAAGCGGTGGTCCAACCATTTGTCTATCCTTTGACTGATTTGCAAGACCAGGAAGACCTCATGAAATTCCGTGAAAGTTTTCAAAACTGGAATAAAGAAAGTGAAATTTAAACAAAATTTTGCTATAATAGGAGTGAAAACGCTTAAAGAGGTAAAAAAATGACGAAAACAATTGCAATTAATGCAGGTAGTTCAAGTTTGAAATGGCAATTATACCAAATGCCAGAAGAAACAGTTTTGGCAAAAGGGCTCATCGAGAGAATTGGACTTAAAGATTCCATTTCGACAGTAAAATTTGACGGTCGAGCGGAAAAACAGGTTTTAGATATCGAGAACCACACACAAGCGGTTAAAATCCTTCTCGATGATTTGATTCGTTTCGATATTATTTCTTCCTACGATGAAATCACTGGAGTAGGGCACCGTGTCGTTGCAGGTGGCGAGTACTTCAAAGAGTCTGCTCTTGTAGATGAAGAAGTCATTCAAAAGGTTGAGGAACTTTCTTTGTTGGCCCCATTGCACAACCCTGCCAACGCTGCTGGGATCCGTGCCTTTAAAGAATTGTTACCAGATATTACCAGCGTTGTTGTATTTGATACCTCTTTCCATACAACAATGCCTGAAAAAGCTTATCGTTATCCTCTTCCAACTAAGTACTATACAGAAAACAAGGTTCGTAAATATGGGGCTCACGGGACCAGCCATGAGTATGTAGCCCACGAAGCTGCGAAGCTTCTTGGAAAACCAATCGAAGAGTTGAAATTAATCACCTGCCACATTGGGAATGGAGCTTCTATTACAGCGGTAGACAAAGGGATTTCTGTCGATACGTCTATGGGCTTCACACCACTTGGTGGCATCATGATGGGAACACGTACAGGGGATATTGACCCTGCTATTATTCCTTACTTGATGGAGCACACAGAGGACTTCAACAGTCCAGAAGATATTAGTCGTATCTTGAACCGTGAATCTGGTCTTCTAGGGGTGTCTGAGCTTTCTAGTGATATGCGCGATATCCACGAAGCCATGCGCAGTGGAAACGACAAGGCACTTTTGGCCAACGACATTTTTGTTGATCGTATTAAGAAATACATCGGTCAATACTTTGCTGTCTTGAATGGAGCAGACGCCATCATCTTTACAGCTGGAATTGGAGAAAATTCTAAGACGATCCGTGGACAAGTCATTGATGGGATGACTTGGTTTGGCTGTGCTGTAGATCCAGAAAAGAATGTCTTTGGTGCAGAAGGCGATATTTCAACAGCGGATGCTAAAGTGAGAGTCTTGGTCATCCCAACGGACGAAGAATTAGTCATTGCCCGTGATGTTGAACGCTTTAAAAACAAGGGATAAGACTTTTATTCTAAAAAAAACAAGAGAGAAGAGGCTGATTCGAAACGCCTCTTTTTTCTATTGTGTGACTACTACTTGGGCTTGCCCCAGTAGCTCATCTATGCTATACTAGAAAAATAGTTTGATAATCGAGGTAAAATAATGGAAAATTGGATGGAGAAAAAATGGGTTTCAAATGGTCTGTGGTTACTAATTGGAATACCGTTATTTATAGCGACTCAACTACCCATGATCGCTTTGATCTTGGGGATTGAAAATGCTTGGTCAAATTGGACGATCAATAGTCTAGTCCTTGGGGTTACCATGCTCCTCGTTTATTTGCTTTGGTGGTTTATGAAATGGAGTCCACTTGATTCACTAGATTTTTCACGAATCAAAGGCAGAGATATTGGGCGAAATTTCCTTTATTTTCTCCTGTTGCTGGCCAATAATGCTCTTGGGGTTAACCTTCTTCGACAGTTGGGAGAGGCGACGACAGCTAACCAAGAGACCATCCAAGGGGTGGCTTCCTTGGCCCCTCAGCTGGCAATGGGTTTGCTCATTGTTGTAGTGGCACCTTTAGGAGAAGAAATTATCTGTCGTGCTGTGATTCCCCGCTTGATCTTTAAGGGGCACGAAAAAATTGGTTATTTGGTTGGGGCTCTTGTTTTTGCCTATTTACATACACCAAGTAATCTTGGTTCCTGGATTATCTATGGGGGCATGTCCCTCATCTTGACTTGGGTTGCCTACCGCTACAAACGAGTAGAATATTCGATTTTATTGCACTTTACCATGAATGCTTTTGCCTTTCTGATAACTATTCTGGTTTCTTTTCTTCCCGCTTAAAATATGGTAGAATGATAGGACCAATGGGTTTTATTCAGAAGCTTTGGTAAGCTACCAAAGAAGCATCTAGGCGCAGATAGAGACAAACTCGGAGGTTGGAAAGATTCTAACCTCTTTTCTATGCTTGGTTGGCATTTCTGTAGAAAGATGAAGGAAGATATGTCAAAGAGTGAATGGAGACAACTAGGCAAGGATAGGACACTTCTATGTGGCATCCTCAATGTCACCCCCGACTCCTTTTCAGATGGGGGGCGTTACCAAACGGTAGATAGAGCTCTCGAGCAAGCTCGAAAGTTAATAGCAGAAGGGGCAAGCATACTGGATATTGGTGGGGAGTCCACACGTCCAGGGAGTCATTTTGTGGAAATTCAGGAAGAAATCCAGCGAGTCGTGCCCGTCATTGAAGCGATTCGAGCAGAGAGTGATATCTTGATTTCGGTTGATACTTGGAAGTCAGAGGTCGCTCGTGCAGCCCTAGCAGCTGGCGCAGACTTGGTCAATGATATCACAGGCCTGCTAGGAGATCCGCAAATGGCTGGGGTGATTGCAGAAGCTCAGGCTGGAGCCATTCTTATGTTTAATCCAGTCATGGCTCGTCCTCATCATCCAAGTTCCGTCATTTTTCCGACCTTTGGTTTTGAGCCGGCCTTTTCATCAGAGGAGTTGGCGCAGTTTGAAGGTCTCTCTATCCAAGACTGCATGTGGACCTTCTTTGCTAAGAGCCTTGAGCGAGCAGAGGAGGCGGGATTGAGTCCGGATCAACTCTTCTTAGATCCTGGGATTGGTTTTGGCTTGACCAAGCGGGAAAACCTCCAACTTTTGCAGGACTTAAAAACCATTCATGCTAAGGGGTATCCAATCTTTTTAGGAGTCTCTCGGAAGCGCTTTGTGGTTAATATTCTGGAAGAAGAGGGATTTGAGACTGACCCTGAAACGAAAGAAGGATTCTACAATCGGGATTTGGCATCCAGTCATTTGACGAGTGTGGCTGCCAGCCAAGGGGTAGAAATTGTGCGTGTGCATGATATCCCCCTCCATAAGATGGCGGTAGCTATCGGTAGTGCGATCTACCAAGCCGATCAAGCGCAGGACCTTCATTTGAAACAATATCGCTAAAGAAAAGAGAAGAGATATGACAGTAGATCTCAGTTGGTTAGCTACTTATCGTTCTTCCGAGCCCCATTTTGGCTTGGAGCGAATGGAAGCCCTGCTGGCCTTGAGGGGAAACCCACACTTAGCCTGTCCTGTAATCCATCTAGCTGGGACCAATGGAAAAGGATCGACCCTAGCCCATTTACGGTCTTTACTAGAGGCGAAAGGGTTGCGGGTTGGTGTTTTCTCCTCCCCCTATCTAGTTTCCTTTCATGAGCAAATCAGTATTAATGGGCTTCCCATCTCAGATCAGGATTTAGAAACTTATCTGTCCCTCTATCAGGACTTACTTGCAAAAAACAGTTCTGATCAGACCTTGCTGGGCTTGACCGAGTTCGAGTTGCTGACCGTCCTGGCTTTTGATTATTTTGCAGCAGAAAAGCCGGATGTGGTCATTTTGGAAGTGGGCATGGGTGGTCGTCTCGATAGTACCAATGTTTGTCAGCCTATTTTGACAGCCATCACGACGATTGGCTTGGACCATGTGGCTCTCTTAGGGCCGGATTTGGCCTCCATTGCTCAAGAGAAGGCGGGAATCATCAAGGAAAAGATTCCGGTCTTGCTAGGCCGGATGGAACTGGAAGCCCAAGAAGTCATTGTGCAGCGGGCGAACTGCTTATCGGCACCAGTAGAGCTGTTAGGTCAGGACTTTTTAGTTAGCTACCAAGAGTCACTGGCAGACGGGGAAGTTTTTGGCTATCAGAGCCAGTATCGGGAAGAAATGCAACTAAAGACAGGGCTCTTGGGACTTCATCAAGTCGACAATGCTGGACTGGCCCTGGCTCTCTGCGATACCTTCTGTCAAGAAAAGGGGCTCTCTTTCTTAAGCCGAGAAGAAATCCTCCAAGCTTGGGAAGGGGTCCAGTGGCCGGGACGCCTAGAGGTTATTTCGACCCAGCCCCTCATCATTCTAGATGGCGCCCATAATCCGCATGCAGTAGCCCCTCTTGTAACCACCATGAAAGAACGTTATGGACAACTGGACAAGCAAGTCTTGTTTACCTGTATCCAGACCAAGGCGATCGAGGAGATGCTGGATCTATGGAGTGGACTAGAAAAGAGTTCGTTGACCTTGACGACCTTTGAAGACCCACGGGCCTATTCCACAAAAGAAATGCAGGAAATAGCCCATCAAAAAGGCCTGCCTTATCATGAGTGGAAGCTATTTTTAACGAATTATATAGAAAAAGAATCGCAACAAACTGATCTCCTCTTAGTGACGGGATCCTTGTACTTTTTGGCTCAAGTGAGAGCCTTTCTAATCGAAGAAATCAGTAGGAGATGACATGAATACAAAGAAAATTCAAGAAGCCGTGAAGATGATTATTGACGCAGTCGGTGAAGACGGAAACCGTGAGGGCTTGCAAGAAACCCCAGAACGCATTGCCAAGATGTACCAAGAGATTTTTGCAGGGCTTAACCAAACTGCGGAAGTCCACCTATCAAAATCTTTTGAGATTGTGGACAACAATATGGTGGTGGAAAAGGATATCTTCTTCCACTCTATGTGTGAACACCATTTCTTGCCCTTCTATGGTAAGGTCCACGTTGCCTATATCCCCAATGGGCGCGTAGCAGGTCTATCTAAGTTGGCTCGGACGGTGGAAGTGTACGCCAAAAAACCTCAAATCCAGGAGCGCTTGACAGTGGAAATCGCGGATGCCTTGATGGAGTATCTGGGAGCACAGGGAGCTCTTGTTTGGGTGGAGGCAGAGCATATGTGTATGAACATGCGTGGAGTGCGGAAACCAGGAACGGCTACTGTGACGACAGCGGCGCGTGGCTTGTTCGAGACAGATAAAGACTTGAAAAACGAAGCCTATAAACTGATGGGACACTAATCCCTAGATAAACTGAGGTGACGATGGTGGATCAATTACGGATCAAAGATTTGGAAATTTATGCTTATCATGGTGTGTTTTCCGCTGAAAAGGAATTGGGGCAACGCTTTGTCCTGGATGTCTGTGTCGATTATGAGATGACAAAGTCTGCTCGGACGGGCGATTTGACGGCTTCAATCCATTATGGAATCTTAGCAGAGCAACTGACAAATTGGGTTCAAGCTGAGAAAATTGATTTGATTGAGACAGTAGCTTTTCAGCTTGTGGAGAAGATTTTTGCAACCTATGACTTTGTCAAAAAGGTTCGACTTGAGCTGAAAAAACCTTGGGCGCCAGTTCCTCTACCTTTGGATACTTGTTCGGTCACGATTGAACGAGAAAAAAGACGAGCCTTTATTGGTCTGGGAACCAATATGGGCGATAAGGGACAACAGTTGGAGACGGCTGTATCTAGACTAGAAGAAAAGGGGCTTACGATTCTCCAAACCTCTTCTCAGATTGAGACAGCACCTTGGGGAGGGGTCGAG
Organism: Streptococcus sp. KHUD_013; assembly: GCF_052588545.1. Taxonomy (NCBI): domain Bacteria; kingdom Bacillati; phylum Bacillota; class Bacilli; order Lactobacillales; family Streptococcaceae; genus Streptococcus; species Streptococcus sp. KHUD_013. The sequence continues at coordinate 1,776,937 of NZ_CP186264.1, read as the reverse complement.
CAGGATAGCTTCCTCAACCAAGTCGTAGAGGTCGAAACTTGGTTTACGCCCCAAGACTTGATTGAGACCTTGCTAGGAATCGAACTAGAAATGGGTCGGGTCCGTGAGATCAAATGGGGACCACGGGTCATCGATTTGGATCTCCTTTATATGGAGGATTTGATCCTCTATAGTCCAGATTTGATTCTCCCTCATCCGTATGTGGCAGAACGGGCATTTGTCCTAGAATCCTTAAATGAAATTGCCCCTTACTTTGTGGATCCTGTCCAAAGAAAACAGATCCGACAACTGTGGGAGGCTGTGAAAGAAACAAAAGAGAGTGGAACAGAAATCGGTAATTCGTTAGAATTCGATTTCGTCGTCCCACCTCCGCACAGTTGAGTAGGGCTGTAAAAGCTGATGAAATCAGCGTAGTAGAGCCCACTCAACCACTGCGTCTTGCTCGACAATCCAAAAATAATTGAGAGGCTAGGACTTTTGTCCCAGCCTCTTTTTTTACCTTGACAGGTTAATTGAGCAGGAGTATACTATGCATAAATAGATTAGGAGCAGGAGGGCGTCATGAAATCTTATCTTGTAAAATGGTTGATTGCGATTGTCTTGGCTGTTTTTTTCCTTTGGTTGAGTTTGGAAACGGACTTACTGCCAAAAGAAGTGTATCCCCTTCTCCTTGTCCCGATACTGATTGTGGGCCTCTATCTTTTTAAGGAGAGGTAACTCTCCATCCAATTAAACTATGAAAAATCCCCTGGGTGCCAACTGGTTCAGGCACTCAGGGGATTTTTTGTATATGGAGCTAGGACCAACGGTCTAGCCTTGCTTTTCTTTATTTGCGGTACAAGCGATCGTATTGGTAAACTGGATCCATGGTCACATGAATGCCCAGTTTGCGAAGAACGTTCTTATCTTCGTCTGTCAACATGACTGTTGAATGGGCTTCGCTCCCTTTCAATCGACCCAATTCTTGCATGGCAAGATTTGCCTCTGGATGGTTCATGGCGGTAATGGCGAGGGCGATGAGGATTTCATTTGAGTGGAGGCGAGGGTTGCGACTGCCCAAGTGGTTGATCTTCAAGCCTTGGATTGGTTTCACATATTCTGGCTCAATCAACTTGGTTTCTTTATCAATATGGGCCAATTTCTTGATGGCGTTGATGAGAACAGCTGCCGTTGGACCAAATAAGTCAGAAGTCTTACCTGTCACGGTTTCTCCGTTCGGCAATTCCAGTGCCAAGGCAGGTTCACCGGTTTCTTCCTCTTTTTGACGGGCAAGGACGGTGACTTGGCGGTCTTTTGGTGAAATGCCTAAGTCATTCATCAAGAGTTCAATTTTCTTAATAGCTCCGTTTCCGACACGCTCTGCCTTCACATCTAGAATGGTTTGGTAGTAACGGCGGATAATTTCTTGCTTAGAGGCTTCAATCGCTGCGTCATTGTCCACGATGGCAAAGCCGACCATGTTCACACCCATATCTGTTGGGGAAGCGTAAGGAGATTCTCCAAGGATGCGTTCCAACATCCGCTTCAAGACAGGGAAGATTTCGATATCCCGGTTGTAGTTGACCGTTGTCTCGCCATAGGTTTGGAGGTGGAATGGGTCAATCATATTGACATCGTCAAGGTCTGCAGTAGCAGCTTCATAGGCCAAATTCACTGGGTGATGCAAAGGCAGGTTCCAAACTGGGAAGGTTTCAAATTTAGCATAACCAGATTTGATGCCATTTAATTGGTCATGGTACATGTTGGACATACAAGTCGCCAATTTACCAGAACCAGGACCGGGAGCTGTCACGACAACGAGATTGCGACTGGTCTGAATGTAGTCGTTTTTCCCCATTCCCTCAGGAGAGATGATGTGATCCATATCCGTTGGGTAGCCCTTGATTGGGTAGTGGAGATAAGAGGCGATGCCATTCTTTTCCAACTGTTTGCGGAAAAGGTCTGCAGCTGGTTGACCAGCATACTGAGTGATGACGACAGAGCCAACATAGATGCCCAATTCGTTGAATTTATCAATCAAGCGGAAGACCTCTTGGTCATAAGAGATTCCTAGGTCACCACGCGCTTTTGAATGCTCAATGTTGTTGGCATTAATAGCAATCACAATCTCCACTTGGTCACGAAGTTCTTGGAGAAGCTTAATTTTGTTATCTGGTTCATAACCAGGAAGGACACGAGCTGCGTGGAAATCTTCCAACATTTTTCCTCCAAACTCTAGGTAGAGCTTACCATCAAATTGGTTGATGCGCTCGAGGATGTGATCGCGTTGCAAATTCAAATACTTTTCGGAACTAAAAGCTTGTTTCTTCATTTAAACCTCCAATAAAGAAGCGAGGGTGATCTTTAGCGGTGCTCCGCCTTTCACATAGGGAAAGGGGAGTGCAAAAGAACACCCGTTGCAATATTCATTCAGTATTATATCAAAAAAACCCCAAAATGGGGGTTTAAAACAATTATTTTGGAAAAATATTAATAATTCTTAATTAAATCAACGGTTGAACGATCCAATTTTTGCACCAAGGCTTGAAGGAAGGCTTGGGCTTGAAGGAAGTCATCCATAGCGTAGAGGGTTTGGTGGGAGTGGATGTAGCGTGCGCAGACTCCGATGGTAGTAGATGGCACTCCACCACTTCGTAAGTGGGCTACTCCAGCATCCGTTCCGCCTTTTCCACAGTAGTATTGGTACTTGATGCCGGCTTCTTCAGCGGTGGTGAGGAGGAAGTCCTTCATATTTGGCAACATGAGGTGACCTGGGTCAAAGAAACGAAGGAGGGTTCCCTCGCCGATAGCTCCTTGGCCTCCGTAGACATCTGCAGCGGGAGAACAGTCAACAGCCAGGAAGATTTCTGGATCAAACTTGGTCACAGAAGTCCCGGCACCGCGCAGTCCGACTTCTTCTTGGACAGTCGCTCCGACATAGAGTTCGTTTGCTAGGGCTTGTCCAGAAAGGGCTTGTGCCAATTCGCTGACCATCAAGACCCCATAACGGTTGTCCCAAGCTTTGGAGATGATATTTTTCTGATTGGCTGTTAAGATTGCAGTACTTTCAGGGACCAAGGTGTCGCCTGGACGGATCCCAAAGCTCTCGGCTTCTTCTTTGTTGGCAAAGCCACCATCAAAGACAATATCCCCGATTGCAGGAAGGGCAGGACCGTTTGCGCCCCGTGTCAAATGCGGGGGAACAGATCCAGAAATGACAGGGTAGGAATGGCCATCGCGGGTCAAAAGGGTGAAACGTTGGCTGCTAACCACCATAGGGTTCCAACCACCGATTTCCACCACGCGGAAGGTGCCGTCTGCCTTGATCTCACTGACCATAAAGCCAACTTCATCCATATGGCCTGCGACCATAATGCGAGGAGCATCAGCCGCTTCTGAGTGGCGTACCCCAAAAATGCTTCCCAAGCCGTCTGTGACCACTTCATCCACATGTGGAGTGATCTGTTTGCGTAGATAATCGCGAACAGGCGCTTCGTGGCCAGAGATGGCAGGAAGTTCTGTTACTTCTTTGATTTTAGAAAATAAATCAGTCATAAGTTACCTTCTTTCTGATTGTTATTTTATCACTTTTTTAGTCGAGATGGTAGTGGCAGTTGACGGGAATGAAAGCAGATCGTCATGATGGGGAGATCTATTCTCCTTCGTTGTCCCAGCTTGTATTTTGTGTTACAATATGAGGTATGAAAGCTAAAAAAATCATTTTATCCAGCCTTGCAGCAGCTAGTGTAAGTGCTCTTGCCCTTGGGGCCTATAAAATTGCCAAAGATCAAAAACGTCTACGGACGCAAGAAGAGTTAGTCGCAGAAGTCCGTGAGCAAATGGAGAATATGGGGAAGATTGCGACCCTTTATGTGGAACTCTATGAATCAAGCGAAGAGCGTCTGGTAGGAGGGCTCATTTTTGAAGATGAGCGCCACTATCGCTTTGTCTATGAAGAGGGCCTCCTCCACTATGAAGAGGAAAAACTATGATCATTCCACAGTCTTTAGAGGAATTAGCTAGCTATGTCGAGCGAGAAGGAAAGAAGGTTTTCTTCTTTTCAGCGGATTGGTGTGGCGATTGTCGGTATATCCAGCCCTTTTTGCCAGAGATTGAAGCGGAAAACCCTGAGTTTACCCTCATTTTGGTTGACCGAGACCAGTATCTAGACCTGGCTAAGCTTTGGGATATTTATGGTATTCCGAGTTTAGTGGTCCTAGACAAGGATCGGGAACTGGGTCGTTTCGTCAGTCGTGATCGCAAAACCAAGGCTCAGATTTCAGAATTTTTAGCAGGATTGAAGTAGGAGAAAGAGAAAGAATGATTGTAACCTATAATAAAGAACAAGTCGGCGATGTCTTAATGATTACCTTGAAAAACAGTGGGGATGCCAAGTTAGCAGTAGAGCGTAAAGGCAAAGTAGCCCGTGTCTACCGTGAAGACAAGCAAGAAACTGTAGCCTGGAATATTTTTGAGGCTTCGACTTTCTTTGCCCTTGAAGGCAAGGGGCAAATTTTCTTGAGTGATGAGCAGGTTGCACGCCTCAATCAAGAATTACAAGCTGAAGGATTTGCAGAGGTCTTGGTCAATGACAAGGAGCCTAAGTTTGTCGTGGGGCAAATCGTAGAAATGGTGGCTCATCCAGATAGTGACCACCTCAACATTTGCCAAGTGGCTGTCGGACCAGACAAGACAGTTCAAATCGTAGCAGGTGCGCCAAATGCGCGTGAAGGTCTCAAGACGATCGTAGCCCTACCAGGTGCCATGATGCCAGATGGCAGCTTGATTTTCCCAGGAGCCCTTCGTGGAGAAAAGAGCTTCGGTATGATGTGTAGTCCACGCGAATTGCACTTGCCAAATGCTCCACAAAAACGTGGTATTATTGAATTGCAAGATACAGAAGAGGTGGGAACTCCGTTTGACCCTGCCCGTCACTGGCAAGGATAAGAGAGTGGGACAGAAATCGGTAATTCGTTAGCATTCGATTTCGTCGTCCCACCTCCGCACAGTTGAGTAGGGCTGTAAAAACTGATGAAATCAGCGTAGTAGAGCCCATTCACCACTGTGCCTTGCTCGATAATCCAAAGACAATTGAGAGGCTAGGACTTTTGTCCCAGCTTCTTTTTTATTTTCTTTCTCCAAATGGCTAAAAAACTACGAATTATATAAGTAGGAGGAAGAAATATGTACAATAAAGTAATTTTAATCGGGCGCCTTGTGGCTGACCCAGAGCTTCATAAGACCAGTACGGACAAGTCCGTTGCGCGTGCGACCCTGGCTGTCAATCGTCGTTATAAGGATCAAAATGGCGAGCGGGAGGCGGACTTTATCACCCTAGTGGTCTGGGGGAAATTAGCAGAGACCCTTGTCTCCTATGCCAATAAAGGGAGCTTGATCTCTGTGGACGGTGAGCTTCGAACCAGACGCTATGAGAAGAATGGAACGACCCAATATGTGACAGAGGTACTCTGTCAAGGCTTCCAGCTCTTAGAAAGTCGTGCTCAACGAGCGATGCGGGCCAATGGAGCAGGAGGAGATCTAGCGGATCTCATCCTGGAAGAGGAAGAGCTTCCCTTTTAACAGAAGAGAACGGTGCAGCTGGTCAGCTGTGTCGTTTTTTCTTTTTCGAAACTTCTCACGGAAGTTGCAGGGGTAAGTCATCATATGGATTTATGAGTAAAACGCATTCATTTCCTAAAGACCTTCAAGCTCTTGATAAAAAATGCTATAATACAAGGTATTAAATACGAACAAAAAATCTTTATATAGTAAAATGGTTCGTTCTTTTAAGAGGAGAAGAGATGGGGTTGGAAGAGGGAACTGATCAAAAGAAACGCGATCGAGCGATGATCTATACGATATTTTTGAGCCTGGTTTTTGTGGTAGGGGTCATCTACTTGAATGCTAGTCAACTAAAGCCTGTGCGTGGTCAGATGCGGATTGGCGTGACCTACATGACCATGAACAATGAATTCTATCAAACACTTAATGCAGAAATTGAACGAGTGACTGACGAAAAAGGGGACTTGCTTCTAGTTCGTAATCCAGAGTTAGACGAAGAAAAACAAAGTCAACAGATTGATTATTTTCGTCAACAAAAGGTCAATGTGATTGTGATTAATCCTGTAAAAGGAGATAGCCCTAAAATCATTGCTTCCTTAAAGAGAGCCCAGCAGGCAGGGATTAAAATCATTGCAGTGGACAGTCAGCTCAGCCATTTCACGGTAGATGCCAGTGTGGTGTCGGATAATTACCAAGCAGGGGTCTTGGTAGCCCAGCGCTTGATGAAGCAGAAAAAAGAGGCGAAAATCCTCCTCTTAGAGCATAAGGGGACGATATCGGCAGAGCAACGGATTCAAGGGTTCTTAGATACGATTCAGTCGGAACCTGCCTATCAGATTGTTGGGAGAGAAGAGACTCGTGGGCAAACGGAATTGGCCCTGCCAGCTGTTTCCCAGGTCATTCAGGACGGTCTTGCATTTGATGCTGTCGTGGCCTTAAATGATCGGGCAGCCATCGGAGCTTTAGCAGCGATTAAGGAAAATCAATTAGCTATGCCGATTTCTATTTATGGAATCGATGGCTCTCCGGATATGAAGGTTTTGCTTTCGACGACGGATGATATTGAAGGGACAGTTGCTCAATCTCCTCTTAAAATGGGAAGACAGGTGATGCAAGTGATTGAGTGCATGAGGACAGGTAAATCCTACAAGGAGCAATATAAGATCCCAGTAGAGATGATTGATAAGGATAATGTTGACCGATACGATGTCAACGGGTGGCAGTAATGACCAAGCTCCGCGGCATTCGTTATAGTTTGATTTTCTTAAAAATCATTAATTTCATCGCCATTTTATTTAGCAGTTCGCTCTACCTACATGCGACCAATTACATCATTGCCAAGGGGCAAGGGTATCAATTATTGGAGCAATTAAGAGCAATACCGAGTTCACCAGCTCAGAATTTTTGGATCTCCATTCTTCTCTTTGGAGGGATTCTTCTCATTACCTTTTATCGGATGCGTCAAGGGACACAGGAGTGGTCAGTTTTTGACAAATGGAATATTCTAGAAATACTGCTGATGCTAGGTGTCATGATGGCCCTCAGCTTCTCCTACAATGGGATCATCCTCTTGGTATTTGCTGATATCTTTTACGGTTCCAAAGAGTTTAGTAGTTCCAAAGATAGGCGCTACTGGTTTGCCTTTATCCTTCTGAGTTTTATAGTCCTCCTTGTGACCAATTATGACATTCTTTCTCTAGTTGTGCAATTGCCTTCGCTAGATGCCTATATTGCCTTCTATCCTTCATCGATTCGGATGCTCATCCTATTCGCTAAAAATGCGCTAGCTTCTTTAAATATGGTTGTCTTTATTATTTCTCTTCTCTTTTACATTTTATCGGTAGTGGCAGAGCACCATCGGATTGAAAAAGAGTTAGAAATGGTTTCGCAGGTTAATACGGAATTAAATAGCTACATGGCCCTTTCGGAAAAGATTGCGGAGGATCGGGAGCGCAAGCGAATAGCACGGGAAATTCATGATACTCTGGGCCATGCCTTGACGGGTATTTCTGCAGGGATTGATGCAGTTGGGGTTTTGATTGATATTGACCCTGGTCGTGCCAAGACCCAGCTTCAATCGGTCTCTACGGTGGTACGAGATGGAATCAAGGACGTCCGGGGCTCTTTGAACAAGCTTCGGCCAGGTGCCTTGGAGGACCATACCTTGAGGGATGCGGTTTTGAAATTGGTTCACGAATACCAAGCTATTTCCAACTTACAAGTCGAGCTAACCTATGACTGGGATGATGTAGATCTGGATGTCATGGTGGAGGACACCGTCTTTCGAGTGATTCAGGAGTCCATGACCAATTCTGTCCGCCACGGTCATGCGACTCACATGCAGATTTCCTTTTTGCTGGAAGATGCCTATGTCATGATTCTCAAAGATAATGGGGTCGGCTTTGACCAACTACAGGTCGGCTATGGCTTGAAACAAATGCGAGAGCGGGTCTCTATCTTGGGAGGAAGGATAGAATTTGCCAATCGAAATGGATTTTATACACGAATTGAATTGCCCAAAGAAAAAGGAGGAAAGATCTTATGATCAAAGTAATGATTGCGGATGACCAAGCACTGATTCGCGAGTCGCTCCAAATTATTTTGTCTGCCCATCAAGATATTCAGGTGACTTCTGCAGTGGCGGACGGTCACGAAGTGCTAGAGCGAATCCCCCAAGATCGACCAGATGTCGTATTGATGGATATTCGTATGCCCAAGATAGATGGTGTGATGGCAACAAAAGAAGTCAAGGAACGCTTCCCTGAGGTTAAAATCATCATTCTGACCACCTTTGACGATGATGATTTCATCTTTCGTGCTTTGAAATATGGAGCTTCAGGGTATTTGCTTAAAGGGGCTTCAACAGAGGAGCTCTACCAAGCCATTCAAATTGTTTATCATGGGGGAGCCATGATAAACCCTAATATTGCTAGTAAGGTTTTTCAGATTTTTTCTCAGATGGCTCAGAGCAATTACACAATCTCCGTTTCTGAAGAATATGTGAGCGACTTATCCCTGACTGAATGGCGGATCATCCAGCAGGTTGGTTTTGGGGAGTCTAATAAGGAAATCGCAGCCAAACTTTTCCTGTCTGAGGGAACGATTCGGAATTACCTGTCAACAATTTTGTCTAAGTTGAACCTGCGAGATCGGACCCAGCTAGCTAGTTGGTCTGTTCAAAAAGGTGTGACCACTAAGGATTTTGGAACAGAAAGTGATGGCCGATGAAGAAAAAACGTAAGATACGAGGTACCAGATTTTTTCTAGGGATCTTCTTGCTTCTTCTGCTTGCTGGAGGGATTTGGTGGCGGCGTCAGCCAAGGATTGTCCGTTTGGGGGTCTACGCAGGATCTAGCTGGGATGTACCCACCCAAACAGAAGAAAAAGTCTTGGACCAAGCGATTGCTCGTTTTGAAAAAACGCATCCAGGGGTAAAGATTGTCTATGAAAGCGGGATTCCGAAGAATAAGTATGCGAACTGGTTAGCCAATCAGATCCTCCATGGACAGGAGCCAGATCTCTATATGGTATCCAGTACAGAGTTGCCAGTGTTAGCGGCGCGTGGGGCGGTGGAAGATTTGACCCCCTTGATGGAAAAACAGGTCGATCCTTCTCATTTTTATCCAGTTGCTCTAGAAGCCGGCAAGTACAAGAATCGTCAATATGCCCTCCCATTTGAGAGCAATCCTGTTTTGATGTGTGTCAATAAGGATTTATTGGAAAAGGAAGGGATTGCTATTCCGAAAGAGGGGTGGACCTTGGAGGAATTTTATGCTATTTGTCAAAAAGTGACGAAGGATACGGATGGAGATGGGGAGCTAGATCAGTTTGGAAGTACAGATTATACTTGGCGAGAGGCCTTGGCAGCCTACGGGGGACAGCTGTTCCGCCAGGATAACATTAGTCTGACGAGTAAAGAAATGAAGCGCTCGCTCTATTTTGTCGAAAAACTTGAAGCTCTTCATGGGAACTTCAATGTCACTTCCAAGGATTTTGATGAAGGAAAGGTCGCTTTTTATCCGATGACCTTGGCCCAGTACAGAACTTATAAACCATATCCCTATCATGTTGCCAAATATTCAAATTTCACTTGGACCTGTATCCCTATGCCCGGGGCTTCTGGATCAACTCCGTCAACCTTAGTGGATACGTCCTTGTTTGCTCTGTCTTCTCGGGCCAGTGCTAGCAAGGAGGCCAAGGAATTCATGGAATTTTTGACCCAGGACCAGCAGGTCCAGCAGGACCTCTTCCGGCAGTCGCAGGGGACCTCTGTCCTCCCTTCGGTGGTCAATAGTTCGGAAAGTCGGGACCTTCTTAAAGCGGATGATTTCGGGTCCGACTCCCTGACGAATCGGACCCTGGACCGAATTATGAAAAAAGCTGTCCTAAGCACTCCTGGGAACCTGCCAACTGATATCTGGGATCGATTGGACTATCTCATTCATAATGCCCTTAAAGCAAAAGATATTGATAATCAATTGCCTCAAATTCAAAAGATTATTGAGGAAATGCTTCGTGAGAAGTTTCGTTAAGAAGAACTAGGCATCTGTCAAGTGACAGATGTCATTTTTTTATTGACAGATGTCAACTTTTCTTTGTGACAAATGACAATAGTAAAACGCTTTCAAAAGCAATACAATAAGGTCATCATAAAGGAGGCGAAAGGATGAAGTATCTGGTATTAGTCAGTCATGGTGGACTGGCAGAAGGTCTGAAAAGTTCACTGGCAATGTTTGCTGGGGATAAGATAGATCAGGTGATTGCGGTCGGACTGAAAGAAGGCAAATCGGTAGATGATTTTGCTCATGATTTTCGTCAGGCTCTAGCACCTTTGGCAGATGAGGACTCTGTCTTAGTTCTAGCGGACATTGTAGGTGGAAGTCCTTTGACAACAGCTGCAACGGTGCTAGAGGAGCAAGGAAAGCTGTCTAGAGCCTTGATCTTAGGTGGAATGAACTTGACCATGGCGCTGACAGCAGTTGTGATGAAGGACATGATGGAGGGGGCAGACTTAGTCCAAGTGATTTTATCCGAAGCTTCCACTGCCTTACAAGAATTTGCCCTTGCTTCAGTAGAGGGTGATGATGAAGAAGACGATGATATTTAATTTAGGGAGGTTAGAAAATGGTAGTATCATTTGTACGCATTGATGACCGTATGATCCACGGTCAAACAGTAACTCGATGGGCTAAAGAAAAGCCTTGTGATGGCTTAATCGCCGTCAACGACGCAGCAGCTTCCAATAAGGTCTTGATCCAAGCCTATAAAGGGGCTTCAGATAAGAAAACCTTTGTTTGGACCAAGGAAGCTTTCAAGGAAAAATCTGCAAAAGTAACGGAATCAGAAACTCGCTATTTCTTGATTACCAAGAACCCCATCGATATGAAAGAAATTTTGGTCGACCAAGGATTTGTTCCAGGGGATGTCAAAGAAATCATTGTCGGTCCTGCAAATGACCGTCCGGGTGCTGTGAAATTGGGGAACAACCAATCCATCACCCAGGAAGAAGCAGAAGCTATTGAAGCTATTCAGGCTGCTGGTTACAAGGTAAAATTCCAGTTGTTACCAGATGTGTCGATTGGTTACTGGGATGATTTTAAATCAAAATTCGGATTCTAGAAAGGGGAGCACATTCTAGCTCTTCGTCACTAAACTATATTTACAAACAAAAGGAGCGTTTGTTATGACAATTTCATGGATTCAAGCAATCTTGCTTGGTATTTTCGCCAGCTTGTCTTCAATGCCTGGTATGGGTGGTTCCAGTATCGGGAACTATACACTTGGTCGTCCCCTGGTCGGAGGTTTGATTTCAGGGTTGATCCTTGGAGATGTGACAACCGGTATCATGGTCGGGGTTGCCCTTCAGGTCGTATACATCGCCTTGGTTACTCCTGGTGGAACTGTATCTGCCGATGTGCGGGCTATTTCTTATATTGGAATTCCTCTTTCTATCTTATTTGTTCATGCTAACAATATTACTGGTGAGGCAGCAATTGCAGCAGCAGCAGCCCCAATCGGTGCAGCCGTTGGGACTATCGGTACCGTTCTTTTCTACGGTACTGCGACAATGAATTTGCTTTGGCAACACATCGGTTGGAAAGCCGTTGAAGAAGGAAACTTCAAAAAACTCTACGCAGTTGACTGGGTTTACCCTTGGATCTCTCATTTCCTCTTCTCTTTCCTTCCAACAATGATTATCACCAAATTCGGTGAAAACATGGTGGATTTGATGAAACAATACCTTCCGATGGATGGTTACTGGATGAAAGCCCTCTTTACAGTCGGTGCCCTTCTTCCATGTGTCGGTATTGCCATCCTCTTGAAGCAAATCGTTACAGAAGTGAGAGACTTCATTCCATTCTTTGTTGGATTTACTTTGGCAAAATCTCTTGGCTTGAACTTGGTAGCGAGTGCGGTAGTTTCATTGATTTTTGCGGTGATCTACTATGAACTTGAAGTGATTAAAACAATGAAAGTCGTCCCTGCTGGAGCAAATGACTTTGACGATGATGAGGAGGATATCTAAGATGGCTGATAAAAAGAAAATTTCAAAGAAAACGCTAACCAAAGCATTCCATCATTGGTATTATGGTCACTTGACCTGTTTCTCTCAAGAACACATGCAAACCTTTGGGTATTTGACTTCTATGCTTCCAATCGTGGAAGAAATGTATGATTCTAAAGAAGAACAAAAAGAAGCTATGCAAACCTATACAGCCTTCTTTAATACCGAACCCCAACTAGGATCACTGGTTGTAGGGATTACAGCTGGTTTGGAAGAAGCTCGTGCCAATGGGGAAGCAGTAGATGGCGAAACCATCAACGGGATGCGTGCTGGTCTGATGGGACCAATCGCTGGAATTGGTGACTCCTTGGTTGTTGGGACTTTAATCCCTGTACTTCTCGGTATTGCCCTTGGTCTTTCTAAAGGTGGAAACATTGCAGGGGCTCTCTTCTACATCGTCGTTTGGAACCTCTTGGTATACTTGGGAATGCGTTTCGCTTTCTTCAAAGGTTATCACTTAGGGGACAAGGCGGTTGAATTCCTTGTAGGACCAAAAGGACAAGCCCTTCGCAAAGCGATCAGTGTAGTCGGTGGTATGGTCATCGGTGCCGTAGCAGCGACTTGGGTCTCTGTTACAACAGCCCTCGAATTTAAAAATGCTGACGGAGAGGCCTTCCTCAAAATCCAAGAAAAGATTGATGGTGTTTATCCAGGTCTCTTAACTGCTGCCTTTATCACTCTTTGCTGGTGGCTCATGGCGAAGAAGAAAGTCTCACCAAACAAGGTGATGCTTCTCTTGGTCATCATCGCCTTGGCTGGGGTAGCTCTTGGAATCTTTGATCCAGGTCTCAAATACTAAGAGGAAACTGGAAACAGTTTATTGCAACCGGAGCATTGAGAATGAAGTACGTGACCTCCTTTACGAATACTTCATTCTCAATTTTTATTGAAGGAGGCATCTATGCACACCAGACAAGAATTAATAAAAGGGTATGAGACAGAAATTCGCTACCAACGGCATATGTTGGAAAACTTGGGGCGTTGGTTTAGTGTGCTCTTTCTCATGGCTAGTATCGGTGGGCTGCTGATTTATTTCTTTCACAAGACTTCCCTACTATTTTTGATCTTAGGTAGCTTGATCGCCCTGTTCGGGATCGTGGGGATGTTGGTAGTGGGATATGGGATGTATCGTGGTCGAGCCAACCTACAAAAAGTTGTCCAAGCTTACCAAGAAAAACTAGATCTGGTTGGCTAGAAATCGAAAACACTTCGAAAAGATTGAGGTGTTTTTTTCTTGACTATTTTTGACCAAGTGATACAATAGAAACATGAGTTAGCACTCGATATCAAAGAGTGCTAAAATACAGAAATGGAGGAACGATATGTTAAAACCATTAGGAGACCGCGTGGTCTTGAAAGTAGAAGAAAAAGAACAAACAGTCGGTGGCTTTGTCATCGCAAAAGCAAGTCAAGCTGAAACCAAAACAGCAGAAGTCATCGCTGTAGGTGAGGGGGTTCGAACCCTCAGTGGTGAGTTGGTAGCTCCAAGCGTCAAAGTTGGTGATACTGTCTTAGTGGAAAATCATGCAGGCGTTGAAGTGAAAGACGGCGATGAGAAGTACACGATTGTTGGGACTGCAAGTATTCTTGCCATTGTTGAAGCTTAAAGAATCAGAAAGGAGAAAGATGTATGTCAAAAGAAATTAAATTTTCATCAGATGCTCGTGCAGCCATGGTCCGTGGGGTTGATATCCTAGCAGATACTGTTAAGGTGACCTTGGGACCTAAAGGCCGTAATGTGGTTCTTGAAAAATCATTTGGGTCACCATTGATTACCAATGATGGGGTGACCATCGCAAAAGAAATCGAATTGGAAGACCACTTCGAAAATATGGGTGCCAAATTGGTATCAGAAGTTGCTTCTAAAACCAACGATATTGCTGGAGACGGAACAACGACTGCGACTGTCTTGACGCAAGCCATCGTCCGTGAAGGGATCAAGAACGTTACAGCGGGTGCGAATCCAATCGGTATCCGTCGTGGGATTGAAGCAGCGGTTGCGACTGCTGTTGAAGCCTTGAAAGATAATGCGATTCCGGTTGCCAATAAAGAGGCTATCGCCCAGGTTGCGGCTGTCTCTTCTCGCTCTGAAAAGGTCGGTGAGTACATCTCAGAAGCCATGGAAAAAGTGGGCAACGACGGAGTGATCACGATTGAAGAATCTCGTGGAATGGAAACAGAGTTAGAAGTCGTTGAAGGGATGCAGTTTGATCGTGGTTACCTCTCTCAATACATGGTCACTGATAATGAAAAAATGGTGGCAGACCTTGAAAATCCTTATATTTTGATCACCGATAAGAAGGTATCAAATATCCAGGAAATCCTTCCCCTGCTTGAAAGTATCCTACAAAGCAATCGTCCGCTCTTGATTATTGCGGATGATGTGGATGGCGAAGCTCTCCCAACTCTTGTCTTGAACAAGATTCGTGGAACTTTCAATGTCGTAGCTGTTAAGGCACCAGGATTCGGTGACCGTCGCAAAGCCATGCTGGAAGACATCGCTATCTTGACAGGGGGAACTGTTATCACAGAAGATCTCGGTCTTGAGTTAAAAGATGCGACCATCGAAGCGCTTGGGCAAGCAAGTAAAGTGACAGTAGATAAAGACAGCACAGTCATCGTAGAAGGTGCAGGTAATCCTGAAGCTATTGCTAACCGTGTGGCCGTGATTAAATCACAAATTGAAACAACCACTTCAGAATTTGACCGTGAAAAATTGCAAGAACGCTTGGCCAAATTGTCTGGTGGCGTTGCAGTGATTAAGGTCGGAGCTGCAACCGAAACAGAATTGAAGGAAATGAAACTCCGTATCGAAGATGCCCTCAATGCGACACGTGCAGCGGTTGAAGAAGGAATTGTTGCCGGTGGTGGTACGGCCCTTGCCAACGTTATTTCTGCAGTGGCAACCCTTGAATTGGAAGGGGATGAAGCGACAGGACGCAACATCGTGCTTCGCGCCTTGGAAGAACCTGTACGCCAAATTGCCCACAATGCAGGCTATGAAGGATCAATTGTCATTGATCGCTTGAAACATGCAGAAGTCGGAACAGGCTTTAATGCTGCAACAGGTGAGTGGGTCAACATGATTGAAGCAGGAATTATCGACCCAGTGAAGGTGAGTCGTTCAGCTCTTCAAAATGCCGCTTCTGTAGCGAGCCTTATCTTGACGACCGAAGCAGTGGTAGCCAACAAACCAGAACCAACTCCAGCTGCACCAGCTATGGATCCAAGCATGATGGGTGGAATGATGTAACCTGCTTATCCCAATGGGTGCTGAAGCACCTCATTAGGATACGGCAAGCACCATGATGCCTTGCCTAAGCATCTTACTAAGAAAACAAAGAAGGCATTATCGACCTTCTTTATTTTCTGTCGTAACTTGTGTGTTTGATTGAGGCTTCGCCTCTATTCATTTGGGTCAGGCAGAATGCATTTATATATATATATTGCAATTGCTTGTGAAGTGCAATTATTGAAATTTATTTTTCTGCAAATTAAGCTTTAACGACTAGGTTAAAAAACTGCGATTGGATGAAAAAAAACAAAGTGTGATTGAATTGTCGATTTTCTTTAAATGTAGTGATATCAGTGCGTTCTTTTCAATTGAACAAACATCTATAGAAATTTTCTTTTTTAGTGATCCATCCGTTTTATATTTGGAACAAAAATGCAATACAAATTCCTTTATTTTGTAACAAAGATAGGTTAAACTATATTAAGTAGAAAAGTTCTACATCAGAGCAAGGGAGGAAAACTTCCCACATACATGTCTAAAGACAAAAACTTGATCGAATAAATTGAAACTTTTTGATCCTTAATTTTTATCGACCTTTTTCATATTAAAAATGTTTCATACTACCTTGCTAAAAGCTCCTCCAGATTTTTCTGGGGGAGTTTTTTTGTATTTCATAAACATTTCACATTTCTCCTCTATAATGAAAGCAACAAATGATGAAAGCGTCCACACTGTATCGCTGTGGACCTTGAAATGGAGGGTAAGATCATGCTCTTACAACAGGCAATCGCCTATATTTCTCGAAAAAGAACGAGGAATCTGGTCCTCTTTCTGATTCTCCTCTTGATCCTCTCTTGCTTGTATTTCTGTTTTTCACTGATGCAAGTGGGAGGAAAACTGGAGGACCACATCAAACAGTCGGCGGGGACCAGTTTTGCTCTGACCAGTAAACAAGGGGATAAGCCCTTTGCTCTGAAGGAAGCTGAAAAGGTGCGGCAACTGGACGGGGTGGGATCCATGGTTCCTCAATATGAAAGTCCCGTTCGTATTCTTGGTAAAGAAGCGGTGACGGGACAGCAGTCGGTAGAAAGGGATGATCTGGGACAGGAAGCCAAGCAAGCACTAGGCGCTGTCTTCACCCAGAAGACAGACCAGCATCTGGATTTCCGAAGTGGCAGTTTCCAATTGGTGCAAGGCAAGCACTTATCCGATAAAGCGAGCGGACAGATCTTGATCCACGAAGAGTTGGCTAAGAAGAACAAGCTAAAGGTCGGAGATCAGTTAACCTTATCCAGTTTTCAGATGGGAGAGACTCCTGCCAAAGAGCAAACCTTTGAAATCGTTGGGATCTTTTCAGGTAAGAAACAGGAAAAATTCACAGGAATGACCTCTGATCTGAGTGAAAACCAAGTCTACCTTCCTTATGAGGATGCGACCAAGCTCTTAGGTCTCAGTCAGCAAGAAGTGACCCAGGTTACCTTTGGCGTTAAAGATCCTGAGAAAATTGATGCTCTCTTGAAGCAAGTCAAAAGCTTGGATCTGGATTGGCAATCTCTCCGCTTGGTCGAAGATCGCAAGGCCTTTGACCAGATGAAGGAATCCTCTCAGACCCTAGAAGGCCTGGTACGGATCATGATGATCGTCCTCCTGGTGACGGGAGCAGGTGCCCTATCGCTCTTACTGAGTCTCTGGACACGGGAGCGGATCCATGAAATCGGGGTTCTCTTATCCATTGGAAAGAGCAAGGGACGGATCTTTGGACAGTTCCTCTTGGAAGTGGTGCTGGTATCCTTACTGGCAGTGATTCCGGCCTTTCTCATCGGGCGGATGGTTAGCCAACGTTTCTTAGAACAATTTGTCGGAGAGACGGGACAACAGCAAACCCTTGACCTACTTCATCAGATCCCTCAAGGCCTTTCCTTAGGAATCGCCTATGCTAGCCTCTTGGGCTTGATCCTTCTGTCGCTCGGTGCAACCACCAGCTTGATCTGGCGCAAGACACCAAAAGAAATATTAACAAAAATGAGTTAAGGAGAAATGACACATATGTTAGAACTCAAAAATGTAGCCTATAGTTACCAAAGCTATAGTGAAGATATCCTCTCAAATGTGAACTATCAGTTCGAAAATGGGACATTTTACAGTATTATTGGCCAGTCAGGAACTGGGAAATCAACCCTCCTCTCCCTCTTGGCTGGTTTGGACAATCCCAAGAAGGGGCAGGTTCTCTTTGATGGGGAGGATATCCAGACCAAAGGATCTAGCTACCACCGCAAGCACCATGTTTCCCTGGTTTTTCAGAATTACAATCTGATCGATTATTTGACACCACTTGAAAATGTCCGCCTAGTCAACAAACAAGCTGGGAAAGAGATTCTCTTGGAATTGGGGCTGGACGAAACGCAAATCAAACGCAATGTCCTCCAACTATCTGGAGGGCAACAGCAACGGGTGGCCATTGCACGTGCGCTCGTTTCAGAAGCGCCTGTCATCTTGGCAGATGAGCCAACAGGAAACCTAGACGAACAAACAGCAGGTGATATCATTGCAATTTTGAAGAAGTTGGCCAAGGAACGCCAAAAATGTGTCATCGTCGTCACCCACAGCAAGGAAGTGGCAGAGGCCTCCGATGTGGTCTTGGAATTGAGTCGCCGTAGCCTCGTTGAGAAGAGCAAGTAAGGAGGGAATGCTATGTTGCGAAATGCTTTTGCTTATATCACACGTAAATGGCCCAAGTCTCTCTTGCTCTTTGCCATCATTCTCCTCATGGGGACCTTGAGCTTGATCGGACTCTCCATGAAGGGGGCGACCCAAAAAGCTTCATCAGAAAGTCTAGGCTCCATCACCAATAGCTTCTCGATGCAGATCAATCGACGGACCAATCCGGGAACCCCTCGGGGAGCTGGGAATCTCAGAGGAGAGGATATCGAAAAAATCAGCCAGGTAGAGGGGATCACCTCCTCCATCAAGCGGATCAATGCCATCGCGGATATCCTAGACCACGAGATTATTGAGACCGAAGAAACCCTGCAAAATCAATCTCCAGAGCGGGCCAAGCACTTCAAAAACACCTTGATGGTGACAGGGGTCAATGACTCTTCAAAAGAAGATAAATTTGTCTCTGGAGCCTACAAACTGGTCCAAGGGGAGCATCTGACCGATAAGGACAAAAACCAAATCCTCATGCACGAAGATTTGGCGAAAAAGAATGGCCTCAAGGTGGGCGATAAGGTGCGTCTCAAGTCCAACCTCTACGATGCAGACAATGAAAAAGGGGCCAATGAAACCGTCGAAGTGACCATTAAAGGCTTGTTCTCAGGGAAAAACCAAGCTCCTCTCACTTACGCCCAAGAATTGTATGAAGATACACTCATTTCTGACTTGGATACAGCTGCCAAACTCTATGGCAATACCGTCCAAACAGCTACCTATGAGGATGCGACCTTCTTTGCAAAAGGGGATCAGGACCTGGATAAATTGATCGAAAAAATCAAAGCCTTGGATATCCCATGGAATTACTATGACCTAGTCAAGAGCTCTTCCAACTACCCAGCCTTGCAAAAATCGATCAGCAGTATGTTCCAAGTGGCGAACTACTTGTTTATCGGTAGCCTCATCTTTGCTAGCTTGCTTCTCACCCTTCTCCTTGTCTTGTGGCTCAATGCCCGTCGCAGAGAAGTTGGTATCTTGCTGGCTCTAGGACTCTCCAAGGTGCAGATTGCGGGACAATTCGTGGCAGAATTAATCATGATTTCCATCCCAGCCTTCCTCCTCTCCTATGGAGTCGCAGGTCTTCTTGCCAAAGGAGTCGGAGATACGGTGCTTAAGAACGTAACCAGTGGCATTGCCAAACAAATGGCTCAAGAATCCTCTGCAGCTAACCTTGGTGGAGGAGCTGAGGCAGAGAGCTTCAGTAAGACCCTGACAGATATCCATATGGATATCCAACCGAGCCAATTGCTGGTGATTGTTTTGGTCGGTGGGCTTCTCTTGATTCTCGTATCCATCCTTTCTTCTCAATGGCTCTTGCATAAGAAACCAAAGGAACTCTTGGTGGATGTCGAATAAGAGATTGTTTCCTAAAATAGAAATAAGGTATAATAGGAGGTAGAAGAAGTTTCTTAGATAAAAGGAAAGTGTATGAAGATACTAATTGTAGAAGATGAAGTCCTGATTCGAGAAGGGACGAGCGACTATCTCATGGAATGTGGCTATGAGGTCGTTGAAGCAGGCGATGGGCAGGAGGCTCTGGACCTCTTTCACAGAGAAGCGCCGGATCTAGTTTTGCTGGATATCCAGCTTCCTATCCTCAATGGCTTGGAAGTCCTCAAGGCCATCCGAAAGACTAGCTCAGTCCCTGTCCTCATGCTAACGGCCTTCCATGATGAGGACTATAAGTTGACGGCCTTTGGAGAGCTGGCAGACGGCTACCTTGAAAAACCCTTCTCCTTGTCCCTCTTGAAGGTCCGGATCGAAGCTATTTTTAAAAAGCTTCAACCTTCCCGGGTCTTCACCTATGGAGAGGCACGGGTGGATTTTGAGAGTTATACAGCCAGCCTAGCTGGGCAAGCTATTTCCATGAATGCCAAGGAGTTGGAAATCTTGGAATACTTGCTCCAGCATGAAGGCAAGGCCCGGACCCGCACTCAGATCCTCGATGCCGTCTGGAAGGAGACGGAGGAGATCCCTTTTGACCGGGTGATTGATGTCTATATCAAGGAACTACGAAAAAAACTAGAGCTGGACTGTATCGTTACGGTACGCAATGTCGGCTATAAATTGGAGAGACCATGACCAAACGGAGTATCTTTGCAAAGATCTTTCTGATCACCTTTGCCCTTTTTAGTAGCCTAGTCATCCTTCTACATGCTTCGGTTTACTTTATTTTCCCGTCGACCTATATCGAGTCCCAGCGCCAGACGATTTTGAAGAAATCAGAGGCCCTGGCCAAGAGTTTCCAAGGCCAGGCAGAAGGGACCATTGAGTCAGTCATCGCCCTTTATTCCAAGACCAATGATATCAAGGTCTCTATCAAGGGCAAGCAAAAACAAAATGCCATAGAGGTCAAGGATGATCTGCTCGTGAACCCTGATAGCCAGAACAATTCCCTGGTGATTGAAGAGCGAAAGATTGAGACCAAAGAAGGGAAAGACCTGACCTTGCAATTCTTAGCGACCGTCGATTCGCAAAAGGAAGCGCGGGACATCAGTCTGGGCTTTCTTCCCTATAGTCTTCTTGCCTCCTTTGTTTTGTCGCTGATTGCCTCCTATCTCTATGCCCGCATGATTTCTGCTCCGATCCTTGAGATC
This sequence comes from Streptococcus sp. KHUD_013, assembly GCF_052588545.1. Lineage (NCBI taxonomy): Bacteria > Bacillati > Bacillota > Bacilli > Lactobacillales > Streptococcaceae > Streptococcus > Streptococcus sp. KHUD_013. The sequence continues at coordinate 1,756,287 of NZ_CP186264.1, read as the reverse complement.
AAGCAGATGACCAAGCGGATGAAGCGCTTGGATCGGACAGCCAGTCTTCCTATTCACTCACAGGATGAGATCGGCGTCCTCAAGCAACAAATCAACGACCTCTATCACCATCTCCTAGAAGTGATTGACAATCTAGAGCAGCAGAAACAGGAAAATCTGAAGTTGGAGCAGATGAAGGTCGAATTCCTAAGAGGGGCTTCGCATGAGCTCAAGACTCCTCTGGCCAGCTTGAAGATTATCCTCGAAAATATGCGGGATAAGATCGGTCGCTACAAGGATCGGGACCGCTACCTGTCGGTTTCCCTCGATATCGTCGATGAGATGAATCAGATCGTCCTAGAAATCCTGTCCCTGTCCTCTGTCCAAGAACTGGCTGGTGACAAGGAGTGGATCCAGCTGGACCAGGTCTTAGAGCAGATCCTCGACCAGTACAAGGTCTTGGCTCAATCCCGCTCGCTCACGATTGACAATCGAATCCCTGACAAACCAGTCTATATGGATCCAGCCATTCTGAAATTGGTCCTCTCAAATGTCATCAGTAATGCTGTCAAGCATTCGGATGCCGGTGGAGAGATCCAACTCCGTCTCGAAGAAGAAGGGACGCACTTGGCTGTTGAAAATACCAGCCAGGAAATGGTAGAGACCGCTGAGATGCCAATGTCCGCTAGCCGCCAGAAGAAGGAAGGTGGCTTGGGACTCTTCGTGGTTCAACACTTGCTGGATCATGAAGAACTGGCCTACCAATTTGATAAAACGGCTATGGGCTTACGCTTCCGTATGGAACTGCCCAAAGATCCTCAAGACTAAAAAAATAGAGAGTGGGACAGAAATCGGTCATTCGTTAGAATTCGATTTCGTCGTCCCCCCTCCGCACAGTTGAGTAGGGCTATAAAAGCTGATGAAATCAGCGTAGTAGAACTGCGTCTTGCTCGACAATCCAAAGACAATTGAGAGGCTAGGACTTTTGTCCCAGCCTCTTTTTGTACTTAATCAAGCTGTTCTACCTTTAGCAATTGGCCATGTTTTAATTCATAAATGGTATCCACATAGGTCAGGATGGAGCGGTCATGGGTCACCATGATGGCGCTCTTGTTTTTGGATTTGACTTCTTTCCGGATCAACTGGGCGATTTCTTGCCCCCGATCAGGGTCTAGGCTAGCGGTTGGTTCATCGGCTAAGATGACCTGCGGATTTCCGATAAAGGCGCGAGCAATAGCTGCCCGTTGTTTTTGTCCACCAGACATCTGATTAGGGTATTGGTGGTAACAAGCTTCGATGCCCAGATCTGCCAGCAAGGCTTTGACTTCCTCTTGGCGTTTTTTCTTGTCCTTTTCTCCTTTCAATTTGGCTACCAGTTCTAACTGATCACCGATTTTCATGTAGGAGAGGAGCTGGTGATCTTGAAAGATGAAGCCAAGCAATTCCAGCCGTTTTTGTGTCCACTGGCCTTGGTTGAGGCCGGTCAAGTCTTGGCCAGCGATACGAATCCGGCCCTCGTCTGCTGACAAAAGCAAGCCAGCGATGGCTAAGAGAGTGGATTTACCAGATCCTGAAGGGCCCAAGATTGCGACAAATTCGTTGGGTTCGACGCTTAAATTAAGTTGGTTAAGGACATGGTGCATCTGGCTGCCATCGGCGTAGGATTTTCTGATATTTTCTAATGCAATAATGGCCATCTTATTCTCCATTTCCACCAATGACTTCGATTGGATCTACTTTTTTGATTTTGACAAGGGACAAGGCACCACACAACATAGAGGTCAGGATAAAGCTAATCGAGATGGTGAGGTTGTCTTTCAGGGTCATAAAGGAAGGGACACTATTGGGTAAAAATGGTGCCATCATAGTTGCCAAGCCAAGTCCCAGCAGTACTCCGATGAGGGAGATGATGGTGAGCTGGGATAATTGGACATAGGTAATCTGGCTCATGGACATGCCAATAGCCTTTAAGACGCCAAACTGTTTCAACTTCTGCAGGGTGAGAATATAGAAGAAGACCCCAAGGATAGCAGAGGAAGCGAGTAGCAGCACCCAAGTAATCATCCGTAGCGTCAAGTTTTGAGCCTTGTAGCCAGGGATTTTATCGATCACTTGCTTCTTATCCGCCACCATTAAGTTACTGGATAGATCATTAGAAGTGATGCTCTTCTTGGTCACAAGGGTTTGGGCTTGCCATTGATAGCTTGGATCTGTTTTTTGCCGCATGCCTGTGTAGGTCTCCGAGCTGATAAAACCAATCTCGCTATAGCCGTATTTGGCATTTTTTGCGAAAGCCACGACCTTGAGTTTTTGCTTAGAAGTTTTATCGATCACTTGATCGCCGACTTGGATCCCCTCATCCTCTTTGAAAGAACTGTCCAAAATGACCTCATTTTTCTTTAAGTCGGAGATCTTGATGTCACTATCTTCCATGGTTGGATTGAGGATCTCTTCTTCATTGTGGTCGGTTGCGAAGTAGGTGATATCTAGGGTATTGGAATCCTCTGATTTTGAGATAGTTGCCCGCTGGATCGACAAGCCAGAATAATCCAATCCTTCTATCTTGTTTATCTCATCTAAATCCTTAGCCGTAATGGTTGAAAAGGGGATAATCCCTTCTGAATCTGTCGAAAGGATGTAGTGCAGGGCCCCATAGTTATCGATTTGGGCCGATACCGAACGGCCCAGTCCATTTGTCAGTCCGGACAAAAACACCACCATAAACATGAGAATGGTAATGAGGAGTTCAATCAGGATAAACTTCTTGGGTTGGTATTTCATTTCATTCCATGCGATTTTCATATTCGTTCTCCTTTTAGCACGGAGGTGCTCGAGCAGGGTTGCTAGCACCTAAACATACTCTACCATCATACCACAAGTGGGGGGATAATAGGGGGATGGTGTTTGGTAGAGTATGAAAGGATCGGATTTGTTTACTGTGTTCAATTTGATTCTCAATTATTAATCGTTAATGTATACAAAAAAGAGATATGCTATAGACAAACAAAAAAGCCTTTTAAATCAAGGCTTTTTCCTGTTGTTTAGATGCCCCCTGCATGGATTTGTAAGAACTTTTCATATTGAAAATAAACAAAAATGTTGAAATATAGCTGATTTTAGGGAAATACTTTTAGGTATTTTCAATGTCAGGATTTAAAAATGGGGCAAAAGTGGGGCAAAAACGAATGACTCGTATTTTGTTTGAAAACCTATAATACCTAATGATTATGCTATTCTAGATATATAGTTTTGTTATAAATAAATGTCAGTGCGAGATCAAATTGGAGAATAAAATGGAAAAACAAATTTCTACGCAGAATGGAATGCGAAAAAGTGATAATTAAAGAGACAAAAAAGCTGAGAATATGATTTCCCAGCTTTTTTGAATGCGATAGAAATAGCAACTAGACTATTTACGAAAGGCCTCAATAATGTAGGTGAAGCCAGTAACTAAAACTGAAAAGGCAATGACATAAACGACAAAGACACCTGTAGCCACTGGATTGAACAGAATCACTAGACCTAGTAAAAATTCAAGCAAGGCTACCCACGTGATATTGCTACCAATAATAGGGAAATTCAATCTTAGACGATTGCCTTTAAAGAAAGCAATAATGGCTTCTACAATTAACCAAATTCCTACAATGGTCGGAATGACGACCGGCAGGGTCACAAAGCCATAAGCAACGAGGTAAAGAGCTAAGAGAAGACTAACAAATCCTTGGAAAAGATAAACAGGTGAGCGAAGCTCTTTTGGTGCAGAGAAATAGCCTAAAATAGCTGCTATAGAAGAAACCAGTAAACCAAATGAAATCCACCAGCTGTAAGCAACAAGATTAGCTACTGGGTTTGTAAATAGGAAAAGTCCTAAAAGGACAAAAACAACTCCTGCAAGGAATAGCAGTAAACGATTAGAAAATTTCATTTCAATACCCCCTATATAGTATAGTTTTCTAATAAAACTATTATACTTATTTTTATAGAAAATGTCAATAAAATAAATAAACAATTTGGAAGTTTCAGTCTGACTTACAAAAAGAAAAGGAGTTTTCACTCCTTTTCACAGATTTAAGACAAAGTCCTTATAAAAGTGTCTTCTAAAGATTTTAACTTCAATCTGAAGCGAGGATATCCTCGCTTTTTTTATTTAATCTAATAGCTCCTTATTTTCAATTAAGAGCTCTAGTGGAGATTTATCCCTTGCTTCAATAAAACCAGGTTCATATTGGTTATGAAGTGTTCTTTTCTGAGAAGTTGGATCAATATACAACTCATCTCCATCTTCTGTGTATAGTTGGTTGCCTCTTGTTAAGTAAAGTAAATCCTCTAAGTACTGTCCATCAGTTTCTAGAAAATCTTCGATATATTTGACAGCTTTTAAAATCTCACTTACTTTATCAGAGTATTCATTAGATTCAAGAACACTCTTTTCTAATTCAATCTCTTTACTCGTTCCAAAAAGTTGAGTTGGAGTTGCATTAAAATATTCTGCTATCTTATCCAAATTTGCAAAGGTAGGATAGCTTTTTTGTTTTTCGTAATCAGAGATGGACTGTTTACCGATTCCTAAATCTTCCGCAAGTTGAGTTTGACTTACTCCTTTTTCTATGCGTAGGCGTGCCAAATTGGGTCCAAAATTTTGAATAATAAAGGTCATGATAAACTCCTGTTTTTATTTTTAACTTATTTTATCACCTGTAAACTTACAAATCAAGTTTTTAGTTGACTACCCCAAATATTTTTTATAAAATATATTTATAACTTATAAATAAGTTATAAATGATACAAAATAGCTCATATGTTTAGGAATAGTGAGTGAGGAGGAAGTTGAAGACGAGACTATGACTTATGACTATTCGAAGCCTTGGAGCTAGAAATTGTGTGGACAAGGACAAGGGACGAGCCTGACGGGAAGTCAGGCGAAGTCCTGCGGACTGCCGTCCAGACAATTTCTAGCCAAGCAAAAGCTGGCTATTCTAACAGCCAGCAAAAAGGGACACTTAGGACAACGTCCAAAGAACGACGGAACGAGCAAACGTTGATTTGACGGTGTTTCTGAGGCCTAAAAAATCTAAAAGAAGGGGGGACAATTTTGTTGGTTTCTATACAAGATTTAAGAAGCATTCAAGAACGATGTGATGTAGGAGAATTAGTACAGCGGTTAGATGTCAGTATTGATAGATTAACGGTTATCTGGGATACAGACACTGGTTCCCTAAGACGAATTTTCAAAAATCTGAAACAGGCAATAAGTACAAGAGTTGATTCATTTGAAATACATGATAACGTTCGAGATGATGTCTTTACTTTAACTAAATATTTTAATGAGTATGATTCGATCAATATTATATTTTCCCAATTAGCCATTTATGGAAGTGAACAATTGATTCGAATTGATTTCAATCCTAATACTTTAAAAGAATTTGATGGAATGAAAGTATGGAGGCAATTAATGTACTTTGCTCGATTGAATTCATTGACGGTACGTTTGTCTCGTTTTGATTTGGCATTTGACATTTTCAACAAGCCTGAAATCGTTAATTTGCAACATATTAAAGGTGGTGTTACCCATAAGGTCTTCTATGGTAGAGGGGGTGAATTAGAGACGAAATATTGGGGTTCTAGCGGTAGTAATGTACAAGTTAGGTTATATGATAAGAATAAAGAAATCATTGCTCACAAGCGCGATGAGAAGCTAGATTTGGCTGTAAATCCGTTTTGGTGGAGACTGGAATTCCAACTTAGAACCAAAGCGATTGGTGAGGAGATGGTCCAAGATGTTATGAATCGACTTGATAATTTCGGATTTTATAAGCTAGAACATATTCGAGTGGAGCAAAGAGCATTTACAATTATCTTTCTCAACAATCCTGAACTGTTATCATTGGCTTTTCCAAATTTAAAATCAGACAGCATCAAAAAGAAAAAAACAAGAGTCCGCAAACTATTGAGAGAAGAAACGAATCAATTTGCGGAAGAATTAAAAGAAGTATTAATACAGAATCTCCCTAAATTAAATACAGAATTACAACTACTTGTAGGCGAGTTTCTGAATTTAGAAAATAAATCAGGAGGATAACTATGGATCATAATTTAATTAGTAACAAAGAATTAATTGAAATGGGCTATCGCCCTCATACAGCCAATGATATCATTCATCAGGCAAGAGAATTACTTGTATCACGAGGATATACATTTTATAATCGCAAACGTTTGATGGTTGTTCCAAAAAGTGTTGTAAATGAGATTCTAGGAACAGAGGTGGCGTAATATGGCAAGTGTTCGTTACCGAAAGCGAGGAGATAGTAATTTATGGACCTATGAAATCCGTAACGAAGGAAAGACTGTTGCTCATAATAGCGGTTTTAAAACAAAAAAACTTGCAGAGTCAGAAGCTGAACCGATTCTGCAAGAACTTCGTTTAGGGAAAAGAATTTCTGGAGATATTTCTCTTGTCGATCTATATCAAGAATGGCTTGAACTAAAAATTCTACCGAGTAGTAGATCGGAAGAGACAAAGAAAAAATATCTTCTCCGTAAAAACACAATTGAAAGATTATTTGGAAATAAAAAAGTCACTCAAATTCGTGCGAGTGAATACCAAAGAATTATGAATAAGTATGGGCAAACAGTTGGTAGAAATTTTCTTGGTAGATTGAATACTGGGATTCATCAGAGCATCCAAATGGCAATTGCCGACAAAGTTCTAATAGATGATTTTACACAACATGTCGAGTTATTTTCATCCAAAGAACAACAGATGACCGAAGAGAAATATTTACATACAGAAAAGGACTATCTGGATTTACTTTTAGCAGTAAAGAGAAAATTTGATTACCAACGATCAATTGTTCCTTATATCGTCTATTTTCTATTAAAAACAGGCATGAGGTTTGGAGAGTTAATAGCGTTAACTTGGAATGAAGTTGATTTTGACAGAGGACTGCTAAAAACATATAGGAGGTTTAATACCCTTTCTCATAAATTTGTCCCTCCAAAAAACAAAACGTCTATTCGGATGGTACCGATAGACGAAGAATGTATTAAGATATTACAAGTCCTAAAAATTGAACAAGAGAAGGCTAATAAAGAGCTAGGAATCAAGAATAGGTATAAAATGATTTTTCAACATTATGGATATATTCACTTGGTACCAGACATTGCAAGTGTCAATAAAGCTTTGAGTGTTCTTTTAAATGAATTAGATATTTATCCAATTATCACGACAAAAGGAGCACGCCATACCTATGGAAGCTACCTCTGGCACAAAGGATTTGACCTTGGAGTTATTGCAAAGATTTTAGGGCATAGAGATATTTCAATGTTAGTAGAAGTATATGGACACACTTTAGAAGAGAAAATTTTTGAAGAATTTAATCAAATCAGAGATGTTTGGAAAGATTGCTCATAAAAAAATGTGGGGCAAATGATGGGGCAAATCAGTTATAGACAAGCAAAAAAGCCTTGTAACTCAAGGCTTTTTCCTGTTGATTTAGATGCCCCCTGCAGGGCTCGAACCTGCGACCCATAGATTAAGAGTCTACTGCTCTACCAACTGAGCTAAGGAGGCAAAAAAAAGCTGTATTGGTGCCGAAACTTCACGGTTTGTATTGAACCCGCGCAATTAAGCAGGTGGGCAACTTGCTCTAACTGAAGCTGCTTCCGCGTGATACGGCCTGCATGCTGTTAGAAGTCCTTTGTTTCCCTAATAATACAAAAAATAGTCGGTCAACACTTAAGTGTGAAGTCGTACACCACAGCGTTTCTATATGTATATGATACCATATTTCAAAAAAATTTCAAGGGAAAATCTCAATTTTTTGGAACCGATATCACCTTTTCTTGAGTTGATCAATCTTCTCTTTTGTCGCCCCTAGGGCTCGCTCGTATTTGCCATTTTCATTGGGAGTGAAATAAGAGACCCCCTTAAGCTTGTCTGGTAGGTAGTCCTGTTGGACCCAATTGCCAGGATAATTGTGAGGGTACTTGTAGTCTTGGGCATTTCCCAAGGTCTTGCTTCCAGCATAATGACCGTCACGGAGGTGGCGAGGGATAGGAAGATTGCCCGATTTCCGGAGATCAGACAAGGCCTTATCCATGGCGACGTAGGCCGAGTTGGACTTAGGCGAAAGTGCCAGGTCAATGACGATGTTGGCGATGAGGATGCGGGCTTCGGGAAAGCCGATGCGCTCCGCTGCCTGAAGGGCTGTCACCGTATGGATCTGTGCATCTGGATTGGCCAGGCCGATATCTTCGTAGGCAATGACCGTCAAGCGACGGGCTAAGCTAGGGAGATCGCCCGCTTCAATCAAGCGTGCGGCGTAGTGGAGACTAGCATCGACATCGGATCCGCGGATGGACTTTTGCAGAGCAGAGAGGACATCGTAGTGACCGTCTCCGTCCTTGTCCATGGTGATATAGCTGCGCTGGAGGCTGTTTTCCATGATGTCGAGACTGATGTGGCGAACGCCATCCTCCCCTTCCTTGGTAGAGAGAACAGCCAAATCGAGAGAATTATAGGCAGAACGCAGGTCTCCATTGGTCGAAGTGGCGATGAAATCCAAGGCCTCCTCGTCGAGGGTAACAGGAAAGTCAAAGCCCCGCTCAGAGTCGCTCAGCGCCAACTGGATAGCCTCTTTGACCTGCTCATTGGTCAAGGGTTCCAACTCAAAAATCTGTACCCGACTGCGAATGGCAGGCGTCACGGAGAAGAAAGGATTCTCAGTCGTTGCGCCGATCATGATGACCAGACCGCTTTCGAGCAAAGGCAGGAGAAAATCTTGTTTGGTCTTATCCAAGCGATGGATCTCATCCAAAAGCAGGACTAAGCCACCTGAAAACTTGGCTTCCTCTGCGATCTCTTGCAGGCGTTTTTTGCTGTCGACGGTTGCATTGAAGGTCCGAAAGGCATACTTAGTCGTACCCGCGATGGCAGAAGCAATACTGGTTTTGCCAATCCCTGGTGGGCCAAAGAGAATCATGGACGAGAGACGATTGGCCTCCACCATACGGCGGATGATTTTCCCTGGGCCGACCAGGTGTTCTTGTCCGATGACCTGATCGATGGTTTTGGGGCGCATGCGCAGGGCGAGATTGTCCGGCATGAGGGTCTCCTTTCTAGCTTTGTCTCCTTTAAAAGAGGCAGTTTTTATGGTAAGATTGTAGTAACTATTGTATCATATTCCGCTCTAAGAGTGGGAAATTAGAAAGAGGACACGATGTCTAAATATGGATTTTTGGATGTTTTAGAAGAGGAAATGGAAAAGGTCTTTCCCTTTGACTTTGAGATCAATTGGGATAAGAAGAATCATGCGGTAGAAGTGGCTTTTCTCTTAGAAGTGCAAAACACAGGTGGAGTTGCCTTGGTCGATGAGTCGGGCGAAGAATCTGACGAGGATATCTTCTTTGAAGAAGCCGTCATCTTCTACAATCCAGCCAAGTCGCATGTGGAAGAAGATGCCTATTTAACAGCCCTTCCGTATGAGCCGAAAAAAGGCTTGTCTCGAGAGTTTCTAGCTTATTTTGCGACCTTCCTCAAAGATACAGCCGAGCTGGCCTTGGATGACCTCATGGATTTCTTAGCAGACGAAGAGGCAGAGAGCTTTGAGATCGTCTGGAACCAAGAAGTCTTTGAAGAAGGAAAAGTCGGCCTAGAAGAAAGCACCTTTTACCCTTATCCGAGATATTAGGAATAGTGGGAGACTTTATGAAAAAAATTGGGATCTACCTGGTTTACGGTCTATCGTTTCTTCTCTTGATGGCTGCTTTTGCCTTGGGGACGATCGCCTTTACGGAGTTAGGTTTTCAACTGGTTTTTGTACCGGGCTATCTCTTCACTTTTTCTAGCATTTATCTCATTTTCATTCTCCATGAACTGGGGCATGCTTTTTGTGGCTATCTGACGGGCTATCGGCTCGTCGCTTTAGGCTTGGGAAATTTTCTCCTGACTAAAAAAGCAGGGAAGTTTCGTCTTAGCCGCACGGCCACTCTGAAAAATGTCGGTGCCCAGTATATTGGACTAAAAGAGAATGAAAGTGACCAACGAATGATTCTGATGCTTTCAGGTGGTTTGCTGGTTCATTTGACTTTACTTATTGTATCTATCCTATTTGGAGTTCTGACACAGAGTTGGTATTTTGCAGGCACTTGGATTTGTCTTAATCTCTCCTTCATTTTAGCCAATGCTCTACCCTTTGGGATCACAGATGGAGCCAAAATATTAGAATTGATACGCCATCCTGAAAATGTACCCTATGCTTATCTAGGACTCCGCCATTCTGCTCAGACCTTGCTAGTGCCAGAAGACTACGATCTAAAAGACTTTGTTAGACCTGTTCCTGAGGAGGCGCAAGGAGGCTTTGTGGAGGGGTTCTTAGCCCTTCAGGGAGAAGTCTACATCCTAGAGGGCAATCGAGAGGCGGCTAAAGAGCAGTTTCAGTCTTTACTGGAGAGGGCAGATAATCCGATGATTCAAACGGCCGCTCAGTTATCCCTCTTGCATATCGCCTTATTGGAAGGAGATGATGAGAAAGCAGAGGAGTACGCGACCATTCGGCGAGTCAAGTCTTTTTTGTCGATGAAAATGACCAATATACAAGCGGTCCAAGCTTGGTATCAATTTATGGTCAAGAAGGATTTGGACCGGACACACAAGGCGATCAAGCTTGCCAGACAGAAAATGGATGTAAGTCGCATGTTGCGAGATGAGAAAGCCTATTACCAGCAGTGGTTAGATGAGTTGGAACAAGCCATACAGGAAGAACAGACTCAGGTAGGCTGATAAAAGGAAAGAGAGCTGTCCGATGTTTCAGATATTTAAGCGGTTATGTAGTAAAAAATTCCAAACATCACAAGAGCGTGCGTCGATCCTTCCTCGCAATCGCTTTGCGGATCTAGATTTCGAGCGAATATTGAAGTCTGGAACTCGTCGTCTTGTCGATGAGGAGGGGCGCTATGCAGAAGATGGTACAGTCACAGAACTTGAATTTCCTGAAGATTTTGCGGAATTTGAATTTCTAGTTGGTTTTAATTCGGAGGAAGAAGAGCAGTTTCAGCAACTATTAGCTCGTTTAAATAGTATTGACAATGCCATTCAGTCCCATTTGGAAAGTGAGATGCAACAACCTATCCCTCAGTATGCCAAGAATCTCGGTTATACTCAGAAGAGGTGGGAGAAAACCTTTTGCTTCCATCCTTGGATATTAAGCGGTGAGGAAAACCCGCCTAATCTTCGCTATGTTGCAGATTATGTAAACGATGAGTTTACGGTTTATTTTGCGAAAAGACATGGCAGATGGCTGGCGTACTGGGATGCAGAGTGCCAAAAAGTAATCGAAGAAAGCTAGCTCGTATTTTCCTAGAGAGTAATTGTTATCATAGAAAAGAGTAAATATCATGGAATTATTGGATAGCAGAATGGATTTCCAAGGTTGCAAGATTGCCTTGATTTGTGGGGATAAGGTCTTGACTATCTTACGTGATGACAAGGACGATATCCCTTGTCCCAACATGTGGGAGTTGCCAGGTGGTGGTCGTGAAGGAAACGAAAGCCCTTTCGAGTGCGCAGCGCGTGAAGTTTATGAGGAATTGGGAATTCATTTAGATGAAGACTGTCTGCTTTGGAGCAAGATTTATCCTAGCGTAATCTTTAAAGACAAGCAATCGGTCTTTATGGTTGGTCAGCTAAGACAAGAACAATTTGACAATATTACCTTTGGGAATGAAGGACAGGCCTATAAACTGATGCCTATTGAGGAATTTTTGAAGTCTAAACAGGCAGTGCCTCAGCTACAGGGGAGATTGAGGGATTATTTGGAGGAAGGTTTATGATAACACTTGTTCGAGCGGGAGCAGAGGATTTAGAAACTATTATTGCAATTCAGAGAGCTAGCTTTAAGGCTGTTTATGAAAAATACCATGATGAATATGACCCTTATCTCGAGGACCGCGAACGAATCAAATGGAAACTAGTCGAACGTCCCAATAGCTATTACTACTTTGTAAAAGAAGATGAAGAAAACATCGGATTTTTACGAGTTCAGACCAATGCCGAGTTAACGGAAGCTTGGTTGGGGACCGCAGCGATTCTGCCTCCGTATCAGGGAAAAGGGTATGGATCTGAAGGATTGCGCTTACTAGAAGAGGAATTTTCAACTGTTAGACAATGGGACTTGTGTACGGTGTTACAGGATGCAGGCATGGTTGCGTTCTACGAGAAGAATGGCTACCATCAAACCCATATCGAGCCTGAAAAAGAAGGCATGGATATGGTCTACATGAAAAAATTGATAGAGAAATAGAAAGGACGGTTCAGTTAAATTTTTAAACTGAACCCGCCCTAAACACGGTGCCAAAAAGATAAACTTCTCTTAGACACAAACGTCTTCAGAGAGTTTCCTATTTTGGCTTTGTGTTTTACGGGCTTGGTATCTTAATAATGGAAACATGGCAAGAGTTAAAAGTTACAGTCAAGCGTGAGGGAGAGGAGTTGGTCTCCAATCTCTTGATTGAGTTAGGTGCCCAGGGTGTTGCGATTGAAGACAGTATGGACTATGTGGGCAACGTCGATCGCTTTGGTGAGATTTTCCCTGAGGTCGAGCAACAAGAAGAAATTGTGGTGACAGCCTACTATCCTGAAACGGTTGATGTGGTAGCGGTTGAAGCGGACTTGCAGGCTCGCTTAGCAGAATTGACGGATTTTATGGACTTAGGAGAAGTCAAGATTGGTACTACTGCCTTGGCGGAGGAAGACTGGGCCGACAACTGGAAGAAATACTATGAACCAGCTCGCATCACTCATGACTTGACAATTGTGCCGTCATGGACGGACTATGAGGCGACTGCGGGAGAAAAGATTATCAAGTTAGATCCAGGTATGGCCTTTGGAACTGGGACCCACCCAACAACCAAGATGAGTCTTTTTGCCTTGGAGCAGGTTCTTCGTGGTGGCGAAACAGTGCTAGATGTGGGGACTGGTTCAGGAGTTCTTTCTATTGCTAGCTCACTTCTGGGTGCCAAGGAAATCTTTGCCTATGATCTAGATGATGTGGCAGTTCGCGTCGCTCAGGAGAATATTGAACTCAACCCTGGCATGGAAAATATCCATGTGGCGCCAGGCGATTTGCTCAAGGGGGTGGAGATTGAAACAGATGTCATCGTGGCCAATATCTTGGCGGATATCCTCATTCATCTGACAGATGATGCTTATCGCTTGGTCAAGGATGAAGGTTACCTGATCATGAGTGGCATTATCAAGGACAAGTGGGACATGGTGCGCCAGTCGGCTGAGTCAGCAGGTTTTTTCCTTGAAACCCATATGATCCAAGGAGAATGGAATGCCTGTGTCTTCAAAAAAACAAGGGATATCTCTGGTGTGATTGGAGGTTAGCATGCAACAGTATTTTGTAAAAGGTAGTGCTAGCTCACCAGTCACTATCGAGGACAAGGAAACCAGCAAGCATATGTTTCAGGTCATGCGCTTGAAGGAAGATGATGAGGTTACACTAGTCTTTGATGATGGGATCAAGCATTTGGCGCGCGTGCTAGATGTGGAAGCACGTCAGTTGGAGCTAGTTGAGGAATTGGCTGACAATGTGGAACTGCCTATTCAAGTGACCATCGCATCAGGTTTTCCCAAGGGAGACAAGCTGGAGTTTATCACTCAAAAGGTGACGGAACTAGGTGCTAGTCAAATCTGGGCCTTTCCCGCAGACTGGTCAGTCGCCAAGTGGGATGGCAAGAAATTGGGCAAAAAGGTCGAGAAGCTAGAAAAAATCACCCTTGGAGCAGCCGAGCAAAGTAAGCGGAATCGGGTTCCAGAAGTAACTCTCTTTGAGAAAAAAGCAGACTTTTTAGCACAACTGGATCAGTTTGACCGCATCGTGGTGGCCTATGAAGAGTCGGCCAAAGAAGGCGAAAGCGCTGCTCTTGTACAAGCTGTAAGTGGTCTTGAAAAAGGGAGCAAGGTTCTCTTTATCTTTGGTCCAGAAGGTGGTCTATCACCTGCGGAAATCGAAAGTTTTGAAGCCAAAGGAGCAGTTTTGGCAGGACTTGGCCCTCGCATCCTGCGGGCAGAAACAGCGCCACTTTACGCTCTCAGCGCAGTGAGTGTTGTCACAGAATTAATGAAAAACGCGTGAAGTTGATCTTCACGCGTTATTTTTTTGACTAGGAAAGAATTAGTTTTCTTCTTTCTTACGAGATGGAAGAAGGAAGCCAAGACTAGTCATCACCAATCCGACAAGGGCTAAGATAGAAGCACGTTCTCCTGTTTCAGGCAAGCTTTTTTCGCTGATAGAAGAAGCGAATGCTGGCTTAGCAGTTTCTTGGCGAGCTTCTACAGGGCGAGCTCCTTCTTGACTTGGAGCAGGAAGGGTAATGGTTTGTTGGCTATGAGACAGGGTGATGGTTTCATCTTGTGCCGGTTTCTGATGGTTCGGTACAAAGACAAATGAAGGGGTTCCTGTTTCAGGACTTGTTGGTTTTTCTGGTTTTGTTTCAGGTTCTACTTTTGGTTCCACATAAACAAAGCGGAATTCTCCAAATCCTTCTTGTTTTGATGGTTCAAGGTAGACGACATCTCCGTCTTTACCAATTAGCTCCTTGGCTTTATCAGCGGTCAAGAAGCGGACATCCACACCCTTGATGCTGCTTGTAAAGCGCCAGTTACCGTCTGCACTTGGGTTGATGTTCTTTTCTTCCAAGATGTAGTTAATGATAGCTTGGCGGTTTTCCAATCCAAGGAGTTGGTTCAGGCTAGCATCGCGAACGCCTGGGAATTTTCCGTTTGCCCGGTAGTTGTTGGTAACAACGATAAATTCTTGATCCGCAGTTACTTCTTTGCCTTGGTATTTCAAATTGCGGACACGGCTAGCGTCTGGGTTAACTGTTTTTCCTTCGCGGTCGTATTTATTTGGCTGGGTCACGTCGAACTCATAGGTCACGCCATCGATGACGTCAAAGTTGTAGGTCCGGTAGTTAGGGTTGACAAGCTGTTGAGGCTCTTTGCTAGTCGGGTCAATCGTGTTGAATTGACCAGCAGACATTTCCAACCATTCCTTGAGTTGGGCACCAGTCACCTTGAGGATGGCAGTGACATTATCATAGAGATAAAGGTCAGCGACGTTCTTGATAGCGATTGGACCAGCTGGGATATCTGTGTAGGCAGTAGCATCTCCACGTGTCCCCGCCTTAAATGGTGCCGCAGCAGAGAGGATTGGAAGGTTGGCTTCTGGAGTTCCTGCCAACTCTTTCTTAGCATACCAAATCTGTGCATTGTTCACGATTTGAACAGATGGATCATCCTTCACAAGGGCAAAGTAGCTAGTGATTGGAGCAGAAGTAGTTCCGACTTGTTGGCGAACGTATTTGACGGTTCCTTCATGTGCTTCTTTCGCGATCTCGGTGATGCGCTCATCGGCTACTTTTGATTTGGTGTCGATCTTGCGGATGGCAGCCTTGCTTCCAACAACAGACCATTTGCCATCCGTGTAGCGCAGGTTGAGGTCGATCACGCCAAGGTGGTCGCCGTATTTTCCAGCCATGGTAACCGGTGTGCCATTGATTTTACCGTTTACACCGTCTACACCAGCATATTTTTCGTAGAAGCCAGTTCCATTTCCACTAGGGAATTCTGCGTGTGAGTGTCCTGTTACGACGGCATCAACACCTGGGAGGCTGGCAATTTGGTAGCCTTCGTTCTCTTCACCTTTTTCGTACTTGTCATCTCCGATACCAGAGTGAGAAAGGACGAGGACGACATCTGCTCCGGCTTTGCGCATTTCTGGGATGATGGCTTGGATGGCTTCGACGGAGTCATTGACCTTGACCTTGCCTTCGAGGTTGGACTTGTCCCAGCTGAGGATCTGTGGAGGGACGATCCCTGTTACCCCAATATTAACATCGACTGAACGACCGTTTTTGTCAGTATAGGTCTTTTTAATGATCTTATATGGGTCGTAGACAAATTTACCAGTCTTTGCATCCACAACGTTTGCATTGACGATCGGCATACCAGCTGTTGCGATGACCTTTTTAAGGTAGTCTAGTCCGTAGTTAAATTCGTGGTTTCCAAGCGTTCCTGCATCAAAGCCCAATTTTTGAAGAGCTGTATACATCGGGTGTTGCTCACCGTCTTTGATAGGATTGACGATGGCCTTGTAGGTCCCAAGAGGAGTTCCTTGGATAGTATCTCCGTTATCAACGAGGAGGACATTGCTGTTTTCTTTTTTTGCATCTTCGATCAAGACAGCAGTTTTTGCCAGACCGACGTTTTGTGAGGGTTTGTCTTGGTAATAGTCATAGTTGACCAAGT
Organism: Streptococcus sp. KHUD_013; assembly: GCF_052588545.1. Lineage (NCBI taxonomy): Bacteria > Bacillati > Bacillota > Bacilli > Lactobacillales > Streptococcaceae > Streptococcus > Streptococcus sp. KHUD_013. The sequence goes on along the minus strand of NZ_CP186264.1, from coordinate 1,739,996 downwards.
TGGTATGAAGGTCCGTTGTCGCAAGGATACGGACATCGACTTCTTGCCCCTCAACTGGAGTGTTCGCTTTTGCGTCACTTGCGGTATTTTGAGGTGCAGCAGGAGTCGCTTCGGTTGCTGTAGCAGTGGCTTCTCCGCTAGCTATCGGATTGCTATTGCTAGCTGTTGCTTCAGAGCTAGTCGCAGGAGATGCAGAAGTTGCGGCCTCTGTGACAGCAGTTGCTGACGAATCAGTTGCGCTTGAGCTTGTCGCTTCATCTGCCTGGGCAGTAGTCGTTGCCAAGAAAGCAGCAGCAAGGCTAAATAGGGCAGCCTGTTTACGGAATGATGACATGGTTGTCCTCCTAAATAAAATGATGTCTTTCTATTATATCTTATTTTGTTCAGAATGGATTCGTTTTCTTATTTTTTATATATTACAAATTGATGAATTTAGTAAAAAAATGGAGTCTTTATGAAAAAAGACAACCTACGTTCGGGATTTCTGGCTGATAGTGCTGGAATGCTCCTCAAATAGCATGAAAGTCAATCGGACTAGTTTTCATATAGAGCTAAAAGTGATAGAATAGAAGGCAAGAAAGTGGAGAAAACTAGATGCCGAAAGAAGAACCTTTAACAGGGGGCCAGGTTATTGCCCTTACCAAAAAATACTTGTCGGGAGAGGATGTTGCATTTGTAGAAAAAGCCCTCCTTTATGCGGTTGACTGCCATAGTGGGCAATTCCGTAAATCAGGTGAACCCTATATCATCCACCCTATTCAAGTTGCCGGCATTTTGGCAAAATTGAAGTTGGATGCTGTGACCGTTGCCTGTGGTTTTTTGCACGACGTTGTCGAGGATACAGACGCGACCCTAGATGATCTAGAGCGCGAATTTGGGCACGATGTTCGAGTGATTGTCGATGGAGTGACCAAGCTCGGGAAGGTCAAATACAAGTCCCATGAAGAGCAGTTGGCAGAGAACCACCGCAAGATGCTTATGGCCATGTCTCAAGATATCCGTGTCATCTTGGTCAAGCTAGCAGACCGCTTGCACAACATGCGGACTTTGAAGCATTTACGCAAGGACAAGCAAGAACGGATTTCCCAGGAAACCATGGAAATCTATGCACCGCTAGCCCACCGTCTCGGGATTTCTAGCGTCAAGTGGGAATTGGAAGATCTATCCTTCCGTTATCTGAACGAAGTCGAATTCTACAAAATTTCCCATATGATGAAGGAGAAGCGTCGCGAGCGGGAAGCCTTGGTAGAAGAAGTTGTCCAAAAGATCGAGTCCTATGCGGCAGAACGCCACCTCTATGGGAAAATCTATGGTCGTCCTAAGCATATCTACTCCATCTACCGCAAGATGCAGGATAAGAAGAAGCGCTTTGATGAAATCTATGACTTGATTGCCATTCGCTGTATCCTGGAATCACCGAGCGATGTCTATGCCATGCTGGGCTATATCCACGAGTTGTGGAAGCCCATGCCAGGCCGTTTCAAGGACTACATCGCCAATCGGAAGGCCAATGGTTACCAGTCCATCCATACCACTGTTTACGGTCCAAAAGGTCCCATCGAGTTCCAGATCCGTACAAAGGAAATGCACGAGGTTGCTGAGTACGGGGTTGCAGCGCACTGGGCCTACAAGAAAGGGATCAAGGGCCAAGTCAATAGCAGAGAATCGGCTATTGGGATGAACTGGATCAAGGAGATGATGGAACTCCAAGACCAGGCGGATGATGCCAAGGAATTTGTAGATACTGTCAAAGAAAACTATCTAGCTGAAGAGATTTATGTCTTTACCCCAGATGGAGCAGTTCGATCACTTCCAAAGGACTCTGGACCGATTGACTTTGCCTATGAGATTCATACCAAGATCGGGGAAAAAGCGACTGGAGCCAAGGTAAATGGCCGTATGGTTCCCTTGACTACCAAGCTGAAAACGGGTGACCAGGTTGAAATCATCACCAATCCAAATTCATTTGGACCAAGCCGTGACTGGCTAAACATCGTCAAGACCAGCAAGGCGCGTAATAAGATCCGCCAATTCTTTAAGAACCAAGACAAGGAACTCTCTATCAACCGTGGACGAGAATTGCTCATGGCCCAATTCCATGAGCATGATATGATTGCCAACAAGTTCATGGATAAGAAGCACATGGACAAGGTCTTGCAAAAGACCAGCTACAAGACCGAAGAGGCCTTGTTTGCGGCCATCGGTTTTGGAGAAGTGGGAGCCATCTCTGTCTTTAACCGTTTGACGGAGGAAGAGCGTCGAGAAGAGGAAAAGGCCAAGGCGCGTGCAGAAGCTGAGGAGCTGGTCAAAGGCGGCGAAGTCAAGGTTGAAAACAAAAAAGACACCCTCAAGGTCCGCCATGAAGGTGGTGTGGTCATCCAAGGGGCTTCTGGTCTCTTGATCCGGATTGCCAAGTGTTGCAATCCCGTGCCAGGAGATGAAATTGTCGGTTACATTACCAAAGGCCGTGGGGTTGCTATTCACCGTCGAGACTGTATGAACTTAAGGGCTCAAGACAACTACGAGCAACGTTTGATCGACGTCGAGTGGGAAGACAATAACACGACCAAGGACTACATCGCCCATATTGATATTTATGGCCTCAACCGTGCAGGCCTTCTCAACGATGTCCTCCAAGTCTTGTCCAATACGGCTAAGATGATCTCAACCGTTAATGCCCAACCAACCAAAGATATGAAGTTTGCCAATATCCACATTTCCTTCGGGATTCCAAACCTGTCCATGTTGACAACGGTGGTGGATAAGATTAAGAGTGTGCCGGAGGTATACTCTGTTAAGCGTACTAACGGCTAGTATTCTGCGAAAATCGACTTCATACTGCGTTAGTTTCGACTGGCCTAACTACAGTTATGCCTGCGTCTCACTGCCTTGTCTGAAGTCGATTTTCTTTGAAGCAAGTAGAACATGGTTAGAACTCTTTTATAGCTTCGTTAGCTCGCCTTGCCGTACTTGAGTACTGTCTTCGTCTCGCTGCCTCGCTCTAAAAGTAACTGAATGGCCTTGATAGTCTGCCTGCGTCTCACTGCCTTGTCTGAAGTTGATTTTCTTTGAAGCAAGTAGAACATGGTTAGAACTCTTTTATAGCTTGGTTAGCTCGTCTGGCTACCTTGCCTGAGGTCAATCTTCTTTGAAGCTTAGCAGTGAATGCCCAATAGATTGTATAAATAGGATAATAAGATGAAATTAGTGATTCAACGGGTCAAAAGGGCCTCTGTTTCCATTGATGGTCAAGTTTATAGTCAGATTCAAGAAGGGCTTCTTCTCTTAGTGGGAGTGGGGCCGGAGGATGACCAGAAGGACCTGGAATACGCGGTGCGCAAGGTCACCCAAATGCGGATTTTCTCGGATGAAGAAGGGAAGATTAATTTATCTGTCAAGGATATTCAAGGGGAGATCCTCTCTGTTTCGCAGTTTACCCTTTTTGCCCAGACAAAAAAAGGCAATCGTCCAGCCTTTATTGGGGCAGCCAGTCCAGAGATGGCCAGCCAACTCTACGATGACTTCAATGAGTTGTTGGAAAAGGAAGTCCCTGTCAAACGAGGGATCTTCGCTGCAGATATGGCAATTGAACTCATCAACGATGGTCCAGTGACCATCATCCTCGATACGAAAAATCCGTAGAAAGAAAAAAGAGGCTGGGACAAAAGTCCTAGCCTCTCAATTGTCTTTTGATTGTCAAGCAAGACGCAGTGGTTGAGTGGGCTCTACTGCGCTGATTTCATCATCTTTTACAGCCCTACTCAACTGTGCGGAGGTGGGACGACGAAATCGAATTCTAACGAATTACCGATTTCTGTCCCACTCTCTTTTCTATGTAAAGTTGTTGGGCAATCAGATGATTGATCTGGATGTCTTGGTCTTTGATCTGGAGCTGATAGAGGCCAGTGTAATCGTCATAGCCTTTGAAGAGAATATCATCTTCAATGGATAGCTGGATCTGGTCTAAAAAATTCAGCAATTCAAAGCTATCCTGGATTCTTCGCAAACGATAGGTTCCCGGTTCGCTGACATCACTCAAACGGTCCTGGTAAGCCTCGATGAGAAGTTGTCCTTTTGGTGGAATGGTTCCTCCGTGGGGGCAGGTCTTGGGAGTGTCTAACATCTGGTCAAGTTTATCGATAAAGCGGTCGGAGACAGTATGTTCGAGCACTTCAGCCTCTTCATGGACTTCTTCAGTCGTATAGCCCAGTTTTTTGAGCAAGAACACTTCAATCAAGCGGTGCTTGCGAAAGAGATCGGAAACCGTTTGGAGGCCGAGCTTGGTTAGCAGATAGCCGTGGGTCTTGTCCTTGATGAGGAGATTCTCCGAGATCATGCGTTTGACCATCTCAGTCACGGCTGGAGGCGAAACCTGCATCCGGGCCGCAATCTCTTTGTTACTAATTTTTTCATGTTGCGTGCCGATTTCATAGATGCACTTGAGGTAATCTTCTTTATTTGGTGTCATAGGGTCCTCTTTTCTTCGCTCCTTCTAGTATATCAAAAAAAGCGCAAAATGGCTTGGCCAGTGGATAGGAATTGTCTGGGAGAGCGAAAGATGATAGTATAGAAGCATAAACAAACAGCAATGCGGAAAGGAGGGGGCAAATGCAGCGACAGGAATTGGAAAAACTGGGCTGGACGACCAGAGGTCTCAGCTACTTAGAAAAACAACTGCAGTCTTGCGAAGATGAAGCAACAAGGCAAGACTCTTACCGCTCTGTCTTCGTCTTTGCCAGTCCTCTTTTCCAAGAGATGTGGCAGAGAGAACTGCAAGGGTTGACGGAAGGCCGTGCCCAGGCCCTCTTAAGAGGGGTCATGCACCTCTGTCTCATGCCACGGGATTTATCGGGAACCTGTGAGGAGACTGCCTTCTTACTGAAGCGGTTCTGGCCAGATTGCCCGCCTCATTCGTCTTTTTGGTCCTCTTTTTCAAGAGTGGTTCAAGTAGCATTTGCTCAGGATCCATTAGCCAGCAAAGCAGGAGATCAGCTCTTAAAACGACAGGTTCACCAGTTTCGCTATCTGCTCTCTGCCTACCAGGCCCAGTGGATTCGGGAGCATTATGCCAGAGCGGGGCAGACTGATGAAGAGGCGCTACAAGCTTACTTGCAGGAGACAAAAGGGATCAAAATCGATGCTTATGCAGCAGCTCGTCTCCATAATAAGGTCTATGTGGATCAAGATGGCCAACTTGCTTTCCCATCTCGTGCTCAGGCCCAGTTGAATTTTAAGGTATTGCTCAACTTTCATACAGAGTATATCCTGGATCAGGGTGGCCAGTTTCTCAACGAAGTGGATCCGTATCAGATTTCTGAAAATGGCATTGTCAATGGAGCCAGTTTCAACTATGGCTTAGCCAAAGGCCATACCCATAAGGACTTGGATATCGATCCCGTTAAACCGTGGGATCCAGCTTTTCGCAAGAAGGTTCTCTATCAGCAAGGTGTTCGCTATCTAGCTCCGAAGAATGATCGCAGTATTGAAGGCTACTGGAGTCGGAAGGGAACCTTTGCACAAGGAGGCAAGAGCTATAAGCAACAAGTAGCAAAGCGCGTGCGGAGTTTCCTCAGAGGCATCCCACGCTTACGCTGGCGACTTTTACTCAAGAATGGGCTCCATCGGATTTTATAGTAGTCCTCTTTCGGATTGAAGAAAAAGGCCTCTTAGAAACTCACCTAAGGAAAGTCTCTGAACAGATTTTGTAGATAAAGTAAAAAGAGGTCCTAGACCTCTTTTTACTTTATCCAAGTGCTTTGACGGCTTCGATTGCCGCGTCGTAATTGGGTTCGCTGTTGATGTTGTCTAGGTATTCGACGTATGTGACCTTGTTGTCCGCATCTAGGACCAAGACAGCGCGTGCGAGCAAGTGCCATTCATTGATCAAGAGACCGTAGGCTTTTCCGAAGGAATGGTCGAAGTAGTCTGAAAGCATGATGGCATTTTCGATCCCTTCTGCAGCACACCATTTGCCTTGGGCGAAAGGAAGGTCGACGGAAACTGTCAAGACCACAGTATCTTCCATGTCAGAGAGGGCCTGGTTGAAGTGACGTGTTTGAGTGGAACAGATACCTGTGTCAATGGATGGGATCACGCTGAGGACTTTTTTCTTCCCAGCAAAATCAGCCAAAGATTTTTTCTCCAAGTTAGGAGTGGTCAGTGAAAAGTCGTGAGCAGTATCGCCAACTTGAAGTTGAGATCCGGTAAAGGTAACAGGGTTTCCTAAAAATGTTGTCATAGCAAAGACTCCTTTTTTCTTTTCATTGTACATCAATGAAGGGGGAAGAGCCACTGATTTGTTTGAGAATCTAGTCAGTTTAGAACCTTATTTGTTCAAACCTTCTGCGATTTTCTCCAAATTCCATTTCATCATGCTGTAGTAGCTGTCGCCTTCTTCTCCTTCTTTGGCAATCGAGTCAGTAAAGATCTTTGCAAAGATAGGGATATTGGTATCCTTAGACACAGTTTTCATAGGTCGTTCATCGACACTGGATTCGACAAAGAGGGACGGTACCTTGGTTTGACGCAATTTCTCTACCAGTGTTTTGATTTGTTCGGGTGTCCCTTCTTCTTCCGTGTTGATTTCCCAGATATAGGCAGATGGGACGCCATAGGCTTTGGAGAAGTACTTGAAGCATCCTTCACTGGTCACGATCATCTTCTTGTCTTCTGGGATGTTATTGAATGCTTGCTTGGCTTCTTGGTCTAGCTTACTGAGTTTTTCAGTGTAGGCTGCTAGATTTTTTTCGTAGAAGTCCTTATTTTTTGGATCTTTGGCGATCAATTGTTTAGCAATATTTTTAGCGTAGATGATTCCATTTTCGAGATTGAGCCAAGCGTGAGGGTCTTCTTTTCCAGCTTGGTTTTGGCCTTCCAGGTAGATGACCTCTACGCCATCGCTGGCAGCGAAATAGTCCTTGTTTTCTACTTTATTGGCATTTTTGACCAATTTAGTAAACCAAGCATTTCCACCGGTTTCGAGATTGATACCGTTGTAGAAGATCAGGTCTGCTTGTGAAGTTTTTTTAACATCTTCTGGTAGCGGTTCGTATTCGTGGGGATCTTGACCGACAGGGACAATACTGTGTAGCTCGATTTTATCCCCTGCAATATTTTTGGTCATATCTGCGAGAATGGAGTTGGTGGTGACCACTTTCAATTTATCGGATGAGGACTTGGAAGAAGAGTCTTTGCTACAGGCCATAAGACCAAATAAGAGCGCCACAAAGAGGGCGAGGACAGAAGCGATTTTTTTCATGTGTTTCTCCTTTAATGAGATGAAAGAGCGTGCTTATTCTTTCTCTGCTTAGGAGCGATAAAGAAGCTGATGAGAAAGAAGATGGCAGAAGTGAGGACAATACAAGACCCAACAGCGATGTTGAAGCTATAGCCAATAAAGAGTCCCAGGATGGAGGCAAGAGCACCTAATCCGGATGAAAGGAGCATCATGGACCAGAGGCTATTGGCATAGAGATAGGCTGTCGCAGCAGGTGTGATGAGCATGGCGACAATGAGAATGGTTCCGACACTTTGCATAGCAGTGACAGAAACCAAAGTCAAGAGCACCATGAGGAGGTAGTGATATATCTTGACCCGGACGCCCATGGATTGAGCCAGAACGGGGTCAAAAGAAGTGAGCAGTAGGGGACGAAAGAGCAGGACAATCACCAGTAAGACTGCCACCCCAACACCGATGGTTATCCACATATCCTGGTCTTGCACGGCCAAGATATTTCCAAAGAGGATGTGGAAAAGGTCGGTGGAACTTTTAGCGACTCCGATCAGAATGACTCCTAAGGCGAGGAAAGAAGAAAAGGTAATCCCAATTGCAGTGTCGCTCTTGATGATGGAGTTGCTCTTGATATAGGTGATGAGGATGGAAGCTAATAGCCCAAAGGCAATGGCGCCAATAAAGAAATTGATGCCCAGGATAAAGGACAGAGCCACCCCTGGAAGGACTGCGTGCGAGATGGCATCTCCCATAAGAGACATGCCTCTTAAAATAATGAAGCATCCAACAGCTCCAGCGACAATCCCGATGGCAATAGCTGTAATCAGGGCATTTTGTAAGAAGTGGAATTGCTGTAATCCATCGATAAATTCTGCAATCATCCGACGCCACCTCCTATAAAGAGTTCATGCCCATAGGCTGCATGCAGATTTTCCTTGGTAAAAGTTTCCTCTGTTTTCCCAAAAGCGATCAGCTTGCGGTGAAGGAGGAGGACCTGGTCAAAATAAGCTGGGACCTTGCTGAGGTCATGATGGACGATCAGAATGGTCTTGCCTTCTTTTTTCAAGGTCTGAAGGGTCTGCATAATGATGTCTTCGCTGACAGAGTCAATCCCTGCGAAGGGCTCATCCAAAAAGATGACATCCGCTTCTTGGACCAAGCAGCGGGCGATCAGGACCCGTTGGAATTGCCCTCCCGAAAGCTGGCCGATCTGGCGATCCGCTAGATCAAGAAGATTGACAAGTTTCAAGGCATTTTCTACTTTTTTCAGATCCTCTTTGCCTTTTCTCTTGAAGATAGAAAGATGGGGGTAGAGGCCCAGTGAGACACACTCCCGCACCGTGATGGGGAAGTGGAAATCAATAGCGGATTTCTGTTCGACGTAGGCCACTCGTTGAAGAACTTGGCCGAGGTCCTTTTGATCGAGCTGGACCTTTCCCGAATGGGGGAGAAGTCCTAGCATGGCCTTGATTAGGGTTGATTTCCCAGCTCCGTTGGGCCCAAGAATTCCTAGGATAGTTGGACCCTGGATGGTGAGGGAAAGATCCTCCAAGGCCAGTGTTTGCTGGTAGGCAACACTTAGATGTTCAATTTGAATCATGATTTTACTCCTTTACCATTAATATACATAAATAAAAAAATTAAGTCAAGTTAATTTTTAAAATAATTTAGGTTAAATCTCTTGTAATCATTGAAAAATAGACCTATTTTTGATAAGGTTATTAGAAAAGAATGAAAGCGAGAAGATCATGGTACGTTTACAAGATGATTTTTATGATTACGTCAATGGGAAATGGGCTGAGACAGCAGTGATTCCTGATGACAAACCGTCAACCGGTGGTTTTATGGACTTGATCCAAGACATCGAAAACTTGATGTTGGATATCACTGGGAAATGGCAACGGGGAGAAGAGCTACCTGAAGACAGCATTCTGCAAAACTTCGTCAAATACCACAAAATGGTGGCAGATTTTGATGCGCGGGAAGCAGCCGGTGTGGCTCCAGCTATGCCTTTGATCAATGAAATCAAGGCCCTTTCTTCCTTTGAAGACTATACCAGCAAGTTAGGCACCTATGAACTAGCTGGCAAACCAAATCTCTTGCCATTTAGCGTATCACCAGACTTTATGAATGCCCAAATGAATGTCTTGTGGGGAGAAGCACTCGGTTTGATCTTGCCTGATACGACCTACTATGAAGAAGGCAATGAAAAAGGCCCAGAGTTATTGGCTGTTTGGCGTCAAATGGTTGAAAAGCTTTTAGCAAAATTTGATTTCTCAGAGGAAGAAATCAAAGATATCCTGGATAAGGTGATTGCGGCCGATGCAGAATTGGCCAAATATGTCTTGTCAAACGAAGAAAAATCCGAGTACAACAAACTCTACCATCCTTATGAGTGGGCAGATTTCAAGGCCTTGGTTCCAGAATTGCCACTCGATACCTTCTTTACAGAAGTGATCGGGCAAACGCCAGATACTATCATTGTTCCAGAAGAGCGCTTCTGGAAGGAATTTGCGCCAAAATTCTACTCAGCAGCCAACTGGGAAACCCTTCATGCCAAGTTGAAACTCAGTGCAGCTCTTTCTTGGACGTCTTTCTTGACTGAAGAAATCCGTGTCTTATCTGGTGAGTATAGCCGTACGATTACAGGGACACCAGAAGCACGTCCGAAAGAAAAAGCCGCTCTGGCCTTGGCGGAAGGGCCTTATAGCCAAGCGCTTGGACTCTGGTATGCGGGCGAAAAATTCTCACCAGAAGCGAAAGCAGACGTAGAGCATAAAGTAGCGACCATGATTGAGGTTTACAAGGATCGCTTAGAAAAAGCGGATTGGCTCGCTCCTGAAACTCGTGAAAAAGCCATTGTCAAGCTCAATGTCATCACACCACATATCGGCTACCCTGAAAAATTACCAGAAACGTATGCCAAAAAGATCATCGACGAGAGCAAGACCTTGGTGGAAAATGCTCAAGCCCTTTATGAAATTTCCATTGCCCATACTTGGAGCAAGTGGAACCAACCAGTTGATCGGAGCGAATGGCACATGCCAGCTAATATGGTCAATGCCTACTATGATCCGCAACAGAACCAAATCGTCTTCCCAGCAGCAATTCTGCAAGCACCTTTCTATGACCTTCACCAATCGTCATCAGCCAACTACGGTGGAATCGGTGCAGTCATTGCCCATGAAATCTCCCACGCCTTTGACACCAATGGTGCTTCCTTTGATGAGAATGGTAGCTTGAAAGACTGGTGGAAGCCAGAAGATTATGAAGCCTTTACCGCTCGCACGCAAAAAGTCATCGATCAGTTTGAAGGGCAAGACTCTTACGGTGCTAAGATTAACGGGAAATTGACCGTTTCAGAAAACGTGGCAGACCTCGGAGGGATCGCTGCAGCCCTTGAAGCCGCTAAGAAAGAAGCAGACTTCTCTGCAGAAGAATTCTTTACCAACTTTGCTCGCATCTGGCGCATGAAAGCTCGGACAGAGTACATGCAACTCCTCGCAAGTGTTGATGTGCACGCACCAGGAAAACTCCGTACCAATGTTCAATTGCCAAACTTTGATGAATTCTTTGAAACCTTTGATGTCAAAGAAGGCGACGGCATGTGGAGAAAACCAGAAGACCGCGTTATCATTTGGTAAACTAAGATACTAAGCCCGTAAAAAAAGCGAGAAGAAAATAGGAGATTGACGATGTGGGCCATGCCCACAAGTCAATCTCTCTTTTTCTCGACGCTTTTAGGGCGAGTTCAATTTCGCGCTACTGATTTTGTTGATCAAAGGAAGTAGTCTCGACTTCAGTTAAGCAATTGATTGATTTTCTTGATCGCTCGTGAAAAAAACTAAAAATCCCTGAAGCCAAGTTTCAACTGACTGAAACTAACTTTGGGGATTTTTGAGTGGATTAGAAATAACAGTGAATGTCATGATCTAAAAAAACTTGCTGGTAGTCATATAAATCTTCTGGATGCAGAGCCTTTATTCCTTCCATTTCATAGCGACGTCCTAAAAGCTTGTATTTGTTTTCTCCAAACTGGTGAAATGGGAGAAGCTGTACTTCATCGATGTTGAGAGAATTAAAAAGAGAAGCAAATTCTTCAGCATCGTTTAAAGAGTCATTGAAATTAGGAATGACTGGAATACGTAAAACGATTGTTTTGTTTTGAGCAAAGGCATAATGAATATTTTTAATAATCAGATGATTGTTGACTCCGACAACCCTCTTATGTTTAAGTGTATTGTAATGTTTAAGGTCTGTATAAATAAAATCGACATACTGAATGAGATCGACAAATTTTTCATGTTCAACAAAAGCTGTCGTTTCGATTGCAGTATGAAGTCCAACTTCTTTCGCAGCTTTTAAGATAGATTTGGCAAATTCAAATTGAGCAAAGATTTCTCCACCAGACAGGGTAAGGCCACCACCAGATTCTTCATAGAAATCAACGTCTTTTAAGACATCGTCTATGATTTCTGTGACTGTTTTTTCTTCTCCCGCGATAGTTTCCTTTTTAGTAACAGCATCTAACATTTTTTCAGGATTTGCACGCTGGGATTCAGGATTGGAGCACCATGGACAACGTAGGGGACATCCTTTTAGAAATACAGTAGTTCGGATGCCAGGGCCATCATGGATACTAAAGTGTTGGATGTTAAAGATAATGCCACGATTTTGTTCCATATTTTGCTCTCCTATCAATCTAGTAAATCTATTATACATTATTTAAGAAACTAATTCAATTACGAACGAAAGTTTATTTTGTTTTGAATTCACTCAGAAATTTGCTAAAATAGAGAAGAGGTAAAAACAATGCAACGTTTAGATGAAATATTGAAATTAGTATCGGAGTTTGAAAAGATAGATGTCAATAGCTTGTCGGAGAAATTACAAGTCTCTAAAGTAACCATTCGAAAGGATTTGGACAAGCTAGAATCAAAAGGATTATTGCATAGGGAGCATGGCTATGCAGTTTTAAACAGTGGAGATGATATCAATGTGCGATTGTCCTTTCAATATGATACCAAGAAAAGAATAGCCCGGGAGGCCGCTAAATTAATTAAGGATAACGACACGGTTCTGATTGAATCAGGCTCTACGTGTGCCCTACTAGCGGAAGAAATTTGCCAAACAAAAAAGAATGTCAAGATTGTGACAAATTCTTATTTTATTGCAGATTATATTCAGGAATATGATTCCTGTAAAATCATATTACTGGGTGGTGAGTTTCAAAAAGAGTCGAGAGTGACTGTAGGTCCGCTTTTGAAAGAATTAATTCGCTCGTTTAGAGTTCCCTTTGCTTTTGTAGGGGTTGACGGATATGATGATGAACTTGGCTTTACTGGGAAAGATATGATGAGAAGTGAAGTTGTTCAAGCTATGTCCGATGTTTCTAAAGAAGTGATTGTCTTGACAGATTCAAGTAAATTTGAGAAATGTGGGACTGTCAGACGATTTGCACTTTCACAAGTTTCTAGAGTCATAACGGATAAGAATATATCTCAAGAAGCGAAAGAAAAACTTGAGGATTCGCAAACGATTTTAAACTTAGTATAAGAAGGAGAAGTCAATTGAAAGATGAACGGAAAAAGTTACTTGCTAAATTAGCCTATCTATACTATGTTGAAGACAAAAGTCAATCGCAAATCGCAGCAGAAACTGGAATCTACCGTACAACTGTCAGCAGAATGTTAGCGGAGGCTAAAAAAGAGGGAGTTGTAAAAATTGAAATTGAAAATTTTGATACTCGCCTCTTCCATTTAGAAAATTATATCAAACAAAAATATGGCTTGAAAGCTATCGAGATTATACCAAATCTAGTTGATGAGCCACGAGAAAGCCTTGAAAAGCGGCTAGCGCAAGCTAGTGCTGTCATGCTTCGAAATTTGATTGAAGATGGAATGACAGTTGGTTTTTCATGGGGCAAGTCTCTCAGATTAATGGTGGAACAAGTTGGAACTAAGCGTTTGGATGGTGTTCAATTTTATCCCCTAGCTGGAGGTCCCAGTCATATCCATGCTCGCTACCATGTCAATACTCTAATCTACAGTATGGCGAGTAAATTTCATGGAGAATGTCATTTTATAAACGCGAGTGTCATTCAAGAAAATTCTGAGGTAACGGAAGGCATCTTATCTTCTAAGTATTTCGAGGACTTGAAAGCTAGTTGGCGTTGTTTGGATGTTGCTGCTGTAGGGATTGGTGGCCATGCAGATAGCAAGAATCCTCAGTGGTTTGATATGCTAACAACAAATGATTTTAAGAAATTGGAGTCGGAACATGCTGTAGGAGAAGTCTGCTGTCGTTTCTTTGATCAAGAAGGTATCCCCGTTTATCCTGAATTACAGGAAAGAACAATATCTATCACATTGGAGGAATTGAGAAAGGTTCCGAATACCATCTCGTTAGCCTACGGTGATCAAAAAGCAAAAGCAATTTTATCGGTTTTGAAAGCCAATTATATCAATCATTTAGTCACAGATGAAGCGACGATCTTAAAAGTTTTAGAATTAGATGGTGATCAGCAATTTACTAAAAAATAGGACAGCGAGGATGCAGTCCTTATTTTTTTGAGTTAAATAGCACAAATGTGCAAAAACTAAAAACAATAATCAAATGTTGTAGTTTTTTATTGACCGGCAAAAATATAAATGGTATATTGACAATAGAAAAAGCGCTTTCATTAGATTGACAAAGGAGTGTAGTGCACATGGAAATAATTGTTGCAGACCAAATTATTATGGGCTTAATTTTAAATGCGGGTGATGCTAAACAGCATGTTTACCAAGCTTTATCATATGCTAAGGAAGGTGATTTTACATCTTCTGAAGGCGAAATTGCAAAAGCAGATGCAGCATTGCTAGAAGCGCATAACTTGCAAACCCAATTTTTAGCCCAGGAAGCAAGTGGGACAAAGACAGAGATTACAGCTTTGTTTGTGCACTCACAAGATCACTTAATGACTTCAATCACAGAGATTAACTTGATTAAAGAAATGATTGACTTACGAAAAGAACTTTCAGCGAAACAATAAGGAGGAAAAGATGATGAAAATTGGATTGTTTTGTGCGGCAGGATTTTCAACAGGAATGTTGGTAAATAATATGAAGGTAGCGGCTCAGGAATTAGGTATTGATGCTGAAATTGAGGCATATTCTCAAGCGAAATTAGCAGATTTTGCCCCAGAAATAGATGTCGCTTTGTTAGGGCCTCAAGTAGCTTATACTTTGGATAAATCAAAAGCGATTTGTGAGGCAAACCATATCCCTATTGCTGTCATTCCTATGGCGGATTATGGGATGTTAGATGGTAAGAAGGTACTAAATCTAGCTCTAGAATTGCTAGGAGAAAAATAAGGAGGCTTCCCATGTCTAATTTTAATTCTCAGAAAATTATCGCTCCAATCATGCGTTTTGTAAACATGAAAGGAATTATTGCTCTTAAAGATGGGATGTTAGCGATCCTTCCATTAACGGTAGTTGGTAGTTTGTTTCTGATTATTGGACAATTACCATTTGAAGGCCTTAATCAGGCTATTGCTAGTGTATTTGGCGATACATGGACAGAGCCATTTATGCAAGTTTATTCAGGAACATTCGCCATCATGGGCTTAATTTCTTGCTTCTCCATTGGGTATTCTTATGCTAAAAACAGTGGAGTAGAACCCTTGCCAGCGGGAGTTTTGTCCCTGTCTTCATTCTTTATCTTGTTAAAATCTTCTTATGTACCAGCTAAGGGAGAACCGATTGGCGATGCCATTTCAAAAGTATGGTTTGGTGGTCAAGGGATTATCGGGGCCATTATTATTGGTCTGGTAGTTGGTGCAATTTATACTGTGTTTATCCAAAGACACATTGTTATAAAAATGCCAGAACAAGTACCTCAAGCCATTGCCAAACAATTTGAAGCGATGATTCCTGCTTTCGTGATTTTCTTACTATCAATGATTGTCTATATCGTATCAAAAGTAGTGACAAACGGCGGTACCTTCATTGAAATGATTTATGATGTCATTCAGGTTCCTCTTCAAGGTCTAACAGGATCACTTTACGGAGCGATTGGGATTGCTTTCTTTATTTCATTCTTGTGGTGGTTTGGTGTTCATGGCCAATCAGTTGTCAACGGTGTAGTAACAGCCTTGCTACTTTCTAACCTAGATGCCAATAAATCAATGTTGGCAGCTGGGAAGCTATCCGTTGAAAATGGTGCCCACATTGTAACTCAACAATTCTTAGATAGCTTCCTTATTTTGTCTGGATCAGGTATAACCTTTGGGTTGGTTGTTGCCATGCTATTTGCTGCTAAGTCAAAACAGTATAAAGCTTTGGGGAAAGTTGCAGCATTTCCTGCAATCTTTAATGTCAATGAACCCGTCGTATTTGGATTTCCGATCGTAATGAACCCAGTTATGTTCCTTCCATTTATTTTGGTTCCAATTTTGGCTGCAATAATTGTTTATGCATCAATTGCTATTGGATTTATGCATCCATTCTCAGGTGTGACTCTTCCTTGGAGTACACCAGCCATTATTTCTGGATTTATGGTTGGAGGTTGGCAAGGTGCTTTCGTTCAAGTGCTAGTTCTTGCGACCTCGACTGTCGTATATTTCCCATTCTTCAAATTCCAAGATAATCTTGCCTATAACAATGAATTACAAGCTGAAAAATAGTGCGTTTATCATGTATGCACAGATGTGCGACTAGAATAGAATTTATATGTATAATTCATAATTCATTGAAATTCGTAAAATTTAATGCTACTATAGTTACGAAAGAAAACAAAATAATTTCAAAAGAAAGGTTTTGAAAAAATGAAACAAGTAGAAGTAGCAAGTACAAGCATTAAAACAGAATATTTTGGAAGCCTCACTGAACGCATGAATAAGTATCGTGAAGATGTCTTAAATAAGAAGCCTTACATCGATGCTGAACGTGCTGTTCTTGCAACTAAGGCATATGATCGTTATAAGGAACAACCAAATGTTCTTAAACGTGCCTATATGTTGAAAGAGATTCTTGAAAATATGACAATCTACATTGAGGATGAATCCATGATTGCTGGAAACCAAGCATCCTCTAATAAAGATGCTCCGATTTTCCCAGAATATACTTTAGAGTTCGTTCTGAAGGAATTGGATCTTTTTGAAAAGCGGGATGGTGATGTCTTCTATATTACGGAAGAAACGAAAGAACAGCTCCGTAGTATCGCACCGTTCTGGGAAAATAATAACTTACGTGCAAGAGCTGGCGCTCTTCTACCTGAAGAAGTATCTGTCTATATGGAAACAGGATTCTTCGGTATGGAAGGGAAGATGAATTCAGGAGATGCCCACTTAGCAGTCAATTATCAAAAATTATTGCAATATGGCTTGAAAGGTTTTGAAGAAAGAGCTCGCCAAGCTAAAGCAGCCCTAGATCTAACGGATCCAGCTAGCATTGATAAGTACCATTTTTACGATTCTATCTTTATCGTAGTTGATGCTGTTAAGACCTATGCTCAACGATTTGTGGAACTTGCTAAACAACTTGCTGAAACAGCAACTCCTGAACGTAAGAAGGAATTGCTTGAAATTGCAGAGATTTGCTCAAAAGTTCCATACGAGCCTGCAAGTACATTTGCAGAGGCTGTTCAGTCTGTTTGGTTTATCCAATGTATTCTTCAGATTGAATCAAATGGACACTCACTTTCATATGGCCGTTTTGACCAATATATGTATCCATACGTTAAAGCTGATTTGGAAAGTGGACGGGAAACTGAAGAGAGTATTGTTGAACGCTTGACTAACCTTTGGATTAAGACTATTACAATTAACAAAGTACGTAGTCAAGCACATACCTTCTCATCTGCAGGTAGTCCGCTTTATCAAAACGTTACGATTGGTGGTCAAACACGTGATAAGAAAGATGCCGTCAATCCATTGTCTTATTTGGTGTTGAAGTCAGTTGCTCAAACTCACCTTCCTCAACCAAACTTAACTGTTCGTTATCATGCTGGTCTGGATGCCCGCTTCATGAACGAATGTATTGAAGTTATGAAGCTCGGATTTGGTATGCCTGCTTTCAATAATGATGAGATTATTATTCCATCCTTTATTTCAAAAGGTGTTCTTGAAGAAGATGCTTATGATTACAGTGCAATTGGTTGTGTAGAAACAGCTGTTCCAGGTAAATGGGGATATCGCTGTACAGGTATGAGTTATATGAACTTCCCTAAAGTTTTGCTCATTACGATGAATGACGGAATCGATCCTGCTTCTGGCAAGCGCTTTGCACCAAGCTTTGGTCATTTTAAAGACATGAAGAGCTTCGATGAATTGCAAACTGCTTGGGACAAGACTTTGCGCCACTTAACCCGCATGAGTGTGATCGTAGAAAACTCTATCGACCTATCTCTTGAAAGAGAAGTGCCAGATATCCTCTGTTCAGCTTTGACAGATGACTGTATTGGACGTGGAAAACACCTAAAAGAAGGTGGAGCTGTCTACGATTATATTTCTGGTTTACAAGTGGGTATTGCAAACTTATCCGATTCACTTGCAGCAATCAAGAAACTGGTATTCGAAGAAGGACGCTTAACGCCACAAGAGCTATGGCATGCTCTGGAAACCGATTACGAGGGCGAACGTGGAAAAGAAATCCAAGAGATGCTTATCCATGATGCACCGAAGTATGGAAACGATGATGACTATGCGGACAGCTTAGTTCGAGAAGCATACGATATTTATGTGGATGAAATTGCTAAATATCCAAATACTCGATATGGACGTGGGCCAATCGGAGGAATTCGTTACTCAGGTACATCTTCTATTTCAGCCAATGTAGGACAAGGTCGTGGAACATTAGCCACTCCGGACGGTCGTAATGCCGGGACTCCACTTGCAGAAGGATGCTCTCCATCCCATAATATGGACCAACATGGCCCAACATCTGTTCTGAAATCTGTCTCTAAATTGCCAACAGATGAAATTGTTGGTGGTGTTTTACTGAACCAAAAAGTAAACCCACAAACTTTATCCAAAGAAGAAGATAAATTAAAACTTATTGCTTTACTCCGTACGTTCTTTAATCGTCTACATGGATACCATATTCAATACAATGTGGTTTCTAGAGAAACGTTGTTAGATGCTCAAAAACATCCGGAAAAACACCGTGACTTAATTGTACGTGTTGCTGGCTACTCAGCCTTCTTCAATGTACTATCAAGAGCAACACAAGATGATATTATTGGACGGACAGAGCATACTCTATAGTAAAGAGGTATGTATATGGAATTTATGCTTGATACTTTAAATTTAGATGAGATAAAAAAATGGGCACGAGTGTTACCCCTTGCTGGGGTAACTTCGAACCCAACAATTGCTAAAAAAGAAGGGAACATTGATTTTTTTGATCGTATCCATAAGGTGCGGGAAATCATCGGAGGATCTCCTTCCATCCATGTTCAAGTTGTCGCAAAAGATTATGAAGGAATTTTAAAAGATGCGGCCGAAATTCGAGAACAATGCGATGAAAATACCTATATTAAAGTTCCAGTAACACCTGAAGGACTTGCTGCAATTAAAGTGTTAAAAGCAGAGGGTTACAAAATTACTGCAACAGCAATCTATACTGTTTTTCAAGGACTGTTAGCTATTGAAGCAGGAGCCGACTATTTAGCACCTTATTACAATCGTATGGAAAACTTAAACATTGATTCAGCTCAGGTTATTTCTCAGTTAGCGAGTGCCATAGAGCGTAATCATTCATCAAGCAAAATTCTAGCAGCTTCCTTTAAAAATGTGGCTCAAGTTAATCGAGCATTTAAAGAAGGAACACAAGCAATTACGGCAGGGGCAGATGTCTTTGAAGCAGCTTTTGGAATGCCTTCTATTCCAAAAGCAGTAGATGACTTCGAGGCAGATTGGTCAGCTGTTCATCATAAGAATACAATTTGATAAAGGAGGAGTGTATGAGAAATTTTGCCAGCCCATCCCGTTACATTCAAGGTGAAAATGCTTTATTTGAAAATGCAAAACCTATTTTAGAACTGGGGAGTCATCCCGTTTTACTCTGTGATTCAGTAGTCTATGATATCGTAGGGGAACGTTTTGAAAAGTATCTCCTTCGGTATGGCTTTACAGTCTTGCCAGTGTTCTTCAACGGTGAAGCTTCTGATAATGAAATCAATCGTGTGGTCAGTCTGGCAGAAGAAAATGGCTGTGACTTAGTCATCGGACTTGGTGGAGGAAAGACCATCGACAGTGCAAAAGCCATTGCTGATCTTTTAAAATCACCAGTTGTCATTGCTCCGACTATTGCATCTACAGATGCTCCGGTTTCAGCCTTGTCTGTTATTTATACGGATGAAGGTGCCTTTGCTCGCTATATCTTCTATTCTAAAAACCCAGAATTGGTCTTGGTAGATAGTAAAGTCATCTCTCAAGCACCAAAACGTTTGCTTGCTTCTGGTATCGCAGATGGACTAGCTACTTGGGTCGAAGCGCGTGCGGTAATGCAAGCCAACGGAAAAACCATGCTAGGCAAACACCAAACTCTAGCTGGTGTGGCGATTGCGCAACGTTGTGAAGAAATCTTATTTGCTGATGGTCTCCAAGCCGTGGCTGCTTGTGAAGCTAAAGTGGTGACGCCTGCATTAGAAAACATCATCGAAGCCAATACCCTTCTCAGTGGGATTGGGTTTGAAAGTGGTGGCTTGGCAGCAGCTCATGCCATCCATAATGGCTTTACGGCCCTTACTGGGGATATCCACCATTTGACTCACGGTGAAAAAGTAGCCTATGGAACCTTGGTTCAATTGTTCTTGGAAAACCGTCCAAAAGAAGAATTGAACAAATACATTCATTTCTATCAACAAATTGGCATGCCAACGACTCTGAAAGAAATGCATCTTGAAAATGCAAGCTACGAAGATCTTCTCAAGGTTGGCCAACAAGCAACCATTGAAGGAGAAACCATTCACCAAATGCCATTCAAGGTACAAGCATCTGATATTGCTCAAGCGATTGTAGCAGTAGATGCTTATGTCAAGTCCTTAGGCTAATCAAAGAAATACAGAAACCATCGCCTGTTGGCGATGGTTTTTTTGATGGTTGTTCGTTTTCGTTTAATTTGGAGATGTATACTTCTGAATTAAGAGATTCTCCACCCACATAGCTGAAAAATGCAACCATATAGAAAAAAGAAAAGGCAAAGGCTCCAATCTTTGATAGACTCAGGAGGTAGCGTTACAAATACAAATTGGAGGAAATGAAATGACAGAATGTAGTCAAAAAGAATTGGCACAGATTGTAGGAGGAGGAGGTTCTCGCCCAAATGTGGTTCAAGGTCAGTCAGATAAGATTGAGATTGGACGTCCTGGATTTGTGAAGCGACCACCGCTCGCTCGTATTTAAGACATGATAGAGTTCTAGGATGAAGTGTTCTGAGAGTTAGATCTTAAGGCAGATTGGAACTCGGTAGAAAGGATTAAATGAAAGGGTAAATGCAATGAGTAAGACAGACAGATTGTTTCAACTAGCGACAATTGGAATTCTCTGCATCAATTTTGCGCTTTTTAACGTGGGACTCCCAACGGATTTAGTGGGCCACCTATCGGATGATTCTTATTATGGCTTGCTCCTCTTGTTGATAGGATTGATTGGGGGGGTAGCCGTTACACTCTTGGTAAAGAGTCGTCGCTGGGACTTGTACGGGAAATTCACCTTTAAAGCTTCCTATTTGGCG
Source organism: Streptococcus sp. KHUD_013 (assembly GCF_052588545.1). Lineage (NCBI taxonomy): Bacteria > Bacillati > Bacillota > Bacilli > Lactobacillales > Streptococcaceae > Streptococcus > Streptococcus sp. KHUD_013. Next base: position 1,719,044 of record NZ_CP186264.1, on the reverse strand, counting down.
GTGTTTGTGCTTGTTTTTCTTGCTCACTTTTTATGGGATATGTTTTCTGCAGCGGTATTTCCGCCCACTAAGAATTCCATAGCCCTTGCAGAAATATCTAGTGATTTGTCAGGCTGGGCCTTGGTGTTGATACGCTATGTCTATGCCTGCTTGCTGGCTCCCATTGTGGAAGAGCTAGTTTTTCGTGATTTGGTCATGACGGCTTTGGCACCTTATCAGAAGTATAAGCTGGATATGCTTGTTTCGGCCTCCTTGTTCAGCCTCTCGCATGTCTGGCAGCATGGCTGGGATTTGCCAAGCTTTATCGTCTACTTGGTACCGGGCCTGCTATTTTGTGCGGTCTTGCGTTATACCAAATCGATTTACTGGGCTATCCTTCAGCATGCCTCTTGGAATAGCTTCCTTACCCTCGTATCCCTCCTGCTCAGTGGGATTTAAGCAAGGGGAGCTAGTGGCAGAGAGCTTTATCCATCATTAAAGAGAGAGTGGGACAGAAATCGGTCATTCGTTAGAATTCGATTTCGTCGTCCCACCTCCGCACAGTTGAGTAGGGCTGTTAAAGCTGATGAAATCAGCGTATTGGAGCCCACTCAACCACTGCGTCTTGCTCGACAATCCAAAGACAATTGAGAGACTAGGACTTTTGTCCCAGCCTTTTTTGCATGCAGTCAAAACAACTATTTTTTCTAACTTTTGAAATATTATACAGTTAAGCGTTTACATTTTTCCGTAAAGTGCTATAATTTAATATGAAGAATAACATTTTATACAGAGGTGATCCATATGAAAAAAGGGAAGCTACTCTTAGCCACCGGCGCTCTGCTTTTGTCTGTAAGCGCACTGGTATCCTGCTCACAAGGAGGGAAATCTTCAAGTTCGGACAACCAGGTCTTTAGTTATGTATATACGCAAGATCCGGATACTTTGGATTATTCACTCTCTAATAAACGGTCAACTTCAGAATTTACAGGTAATGCTGTGGATGGTTTGTTAGAAGTTGACAAATACGGCAACTTAATCCCATCTCTTGCTAAGGATTGGACTGTTTCAAAAGATGGTCTGACCTATACCTATAAACTTCGTAAAGGGGTTAAATGGGTGACCGCTGAAGGGGAAGAATTCGGAGAAGTTAAGGCCCAAGACTTTGTGACGGGGCTTCAGCACGCAGCGGACAAGAAATCTTCGGCCCTCTATCTCGTCCAACAATCTATCAAAGGGTTGGATGATTATGTCTCAGGGAAAACCAAAGACTTCTCAACAGTTGGTATCAAAGCTGTCGATGACTATACGGTTCAATACACCTTGAACCAACCAGAAAGTTTCTGGAATTCAAAAACCACCATGGGCATTTTGATGCCAGTCAATAAAGAATTCTTAGATTCTAAGGGAGATGACTACGGTCAAGGTACGAACCCTTCTAGTATTCTTTATTGTGGTCCTTATTTGATTAAAGCTATCACCTCTAAATCTGTTGTGACGCTTGAAAAGAACCCAACCTATTGGGATGCTGATAATGTAAAAATTTCTAAGGTTAAGCTGACCTATTATGATGGACAAGATTCAGAATCTTTGATCCGTGGATTTGATAACGGAGACTATACCTTTGCCCGTGTCTTCCCAAATGGCTCTAACTATAAGAGTGTAGAGAAGAAACACAAAGATGACATTGTCTTCAGTGACCAAGGATCCTCTACTTATAACTTGTCTTTCAACATTGACCGTCAAGCTTATGAGATTACGACTAAAACTACAGATGCTCAAAAGAGCTCAACCAAGAAAGCAATCTTGAATAAAGACTTCCGTCAAGCCATTATGTTTGCCTTCAACCGCAAGGCCTATGTAGCGCAAGCCAATGGGGAAGCATCTGCAGACAAGGTCATCCGCAACACCTTCACTCCTCCAAACTTTGTTCAAATTGATGGCAAAGATTTCGGTGAGTCTGTAGAGAAAAACTTAGAAGAATATGGTGATGAATGGAAAGGTGTTTCTGTCGAAGATGGAAAAGATACCCTTTACAATCCAACCAAGGCCAAGGAAGAGTTTGCCAAGGCCAAAGAAGCTCTTCAAGGCCAAGGGGTAGAGTTCCCGATTCATTTGGACCTCCCTGTTTCATCCACCTATACAGAAGGAGTCAAGCAAGCTCAATCCTTTAAACAGTCGATCGAATCTACCCTAGGAGCAGAAAATGTCGTCATCGACTTGAATATGGTATCTGAGGACGATCTTAATCGAGTGACCTACTTTGCTGAAAATGCTTCTCAACAAGACTGGGATTTGAACAACAACTTGGGTTGGGGTCCAGACTATACCGATCCATCTTCTTACCTAGATATCACAAACTCTAAGAATGGTGAAAATGCAAATTCTTACTTCGGATTTGATGCTGGTACTAATAACGCAGCTGCTAAAGAAGCTGGTTTTGATGAATACGATCAATTGATTGAAGATGCACATAATGAAACAAAAGATGTCAATGACCGCTATGAAAAATATGCTAAGGCTCAGGCTTGGTTGACTGATAGTGCCCTCTTAATCCCGATTCATTCAGATGGTGCCTCTCCAGGTGTTCGTAAGACAGTTCCATACACAGCTGCCTTTGCTTGGACAGGACACAAGGGTCAAACCTTCAACTACAAGTACTTGGAATTGCAAGACAAAGTTTTGACAACCAAGGAGTACGATGAAGCGCGTGAACAATGGAAGAAAGAAAAAGAAGAATCCAATAAGAAAGCTCAAAAAGAACTAGAAAGTCACGTAGAAGACTAGGAGTTTAAGAGCGATTGTATATTGAACAGGGAAGAGAGTGGGACAGAAATCGGTAATTCGTTAGAATTTGATTTCGTCGTCCCACCTCCGCAGACAATTGAGAGGCTAGGACTTTGTCCCAGCCTCTTTTTGGTGGATAGAACCTTTAAAAATCCCCTAAAAATGGTATAATAGGAGCATCACGAAAATTGGAGAGACAGCATGAGTTTTTACAATCATAAAGAAATCGAGCCTAAGTGGCAGAAACACTGGGCTGACCATCACACCTTTAAGACAGGAACAGACGCTTCAAAACCGAAGTTTTATGCATTGGACATGTTCCCTTACCCATCTGGAGCAGGTCTGCACGTAGGGCACCCAGAAGGCTATACAGCGACTGATATCCTCAGTCGTTTCAAACGTGCGCAAGGCTACAATGTCCTTCACCCAATGGGCTGGGATGCTTTTGGTTTGCCTGCGGAGCAATACGCTATGGATACAGGGAATGACCCAGCAGAATTCACAGCGGAAAACATTGCCAACTTCAAACGCCAAATCAATGCGCTTGGATTCTCTTACGACTGGGACCGTGAAGTCAATACTACAGATCCAAACTACTACAAGTGGACGCAATGGATCTTCACCAAACTTTATGAAAAAGGCTTGGCCTATGAAGCGGAAGTGCCAGTAAACTGGGTGGAAGAATTGGGGACAGCCATCGCCAACGAAGAAGTCCTTCCTGATGGAACATCTGAGCGTGGTGGCTATCCAGTTGTCCGAAAACCAATGCGCCAATGGATGCTTAAAATCACAGCTTATGCAGAACGCTTGCTCAATGACTTGGATGATTTGGACTGGCCAGAGTCTATCAAGGACATGCAACGCAACTGGATTGGGAAATCAACTGGTGCCAATATCACCTTCAAAGTGAAAGGGACTGACAAGGAATTCACCGTCTTTACGACACGTCCAGATACCCTTTTTGGTGCGACCTTCACTGTCTTAGCTCCTGAACATGACTTGGTAGATGCCATCACAAGTCCAGAACAAGCTGAGGCTGTAGCTGACTACAAACATCAAGCTAGCTTGAAATCTGATCTGGCTCGTACAGACCTTGCCAAGGAAAAAACAGGAGTTTGGACTGGTGCTTATGCTATCAACCCTGTAAACGGCAAAGAAATTCCAATCTGGATTGCTGACTATGTTCTTTCTAGTTACGGAACAGGTGCTGTTATGGCTGTGCCTGCCCATGACCAACGTGACTGGGAATTTGCCAAACAGTTTGGCCTTCCAATCGTAGAAGTGTTGGAAGGTGGAAATGTAGCTGAAGCTGCTCACACAGAAGATGGCCTTCACGTTAATTCAGACTTCCTAGATGGACTCAACAAAGAAGAAGCGATTGCCAAAATTGTGGCTTGGTTGGAAGAAAAAGGCTGTGGTCAAGAGAAAGTTACTTACCGTCTCCGCGACTGGCTCTTTAGCCGTCAACGTTACTGGGGTGAACCAATCCCAATCATTCATTGGGAAGATGGGACTTCAACAGCTGTTCCAGAAAGTGACTTACCGCTTGTCTTGCCAGTAACAAAGGACATCCGCCCTTCAGGTACTGGTGAAAGCCCATTGGCTAACTTGACCGACTGGCTGGAAGTGACTCGTGAAGATGGTGTCAAAGGTCGTCGTGAGACCAATACCATGCCACAATGGGCAGGTTCAAGTTGGTACTACCTCCGCTATATCGATCCACATAACACAGAAAAATTGGCTGATGAGGATCTCCTCAAACAATGGTTGCCAGTCGATATCTACGTGGGTGGTGCAGAGCATGCCGTGCTCCACTTGCTTTACGCTCGTTTCTGGCATAAATTCCTCTATGATATCGGTGTTGTTCCAACTAAAGAACCGTTCCAAAAACTCTTTAACCAAGGAATGATCCTGGGAACTAGCTACCGTGACCACCGTGGGGCTCTTGTAGCGACTGACAAGGTTGAAAAACGTGATGGTTCCTTCTTCCATGTGGAAACAGGAGAAGAATTGGAGCAAGCACCAGCTAAGATGTCTAAATCCCTCAAGAACGTGGTCAACCCAGACGATGTGGTGGAACAATACGGTGCTGATACCCTTCGTGTCTATGAAATGTTCATGGGACCACTCGATGCTTCGATTGCTTGGTCAGAAGAAGGTCTTGAAGGAAGCCGTAAGTTCCTTGACCGTGTTTACCGTTTGATTACAACGAAGGAAATCGTTACGGAAAATAATGGTGCTCTTGACAAGGTTTATAACGAAACCGTTAAGTCTGTCACAGAGCAAATCGAATCCATGAAATTCAACACAGCCATTGCCCAACTTATGGTCTTTGTCAATGCTGCTAACAAAGAAGACAAACTCTATGTGGACTACGCCAAAGGCTTTATCCAATTGATTGCCCCATTTGCCCCTCACTTGGCAGAAGAACTCTGGCAAACAGTGGCAGCAACAGGCGAGTCTATCTCTTATGTAGCTTGGCCAACATGGGACGAAAGCAAATTGGTTGAAGACGAAATCGAAATCGTCGTCCAAATCAAAGGAAAAGTCCGCGCCAAACTCATGGTTGCAAAAGACCTTTCTCGCGAAGAATTGCAAGAAGTTGCTCTGGCTGACGAAAAAGTCAAGGCAGAGATTGATGGTAAGGAAATCGTAAAAGTGATTAGTGTACCTAGCAAGCTTGTAAATATTGTTGTGAAATAAAAATGAATCCTTCAGAGTTCAGCTCTGGAGGATTTTTACATAAAAGAAAGATAAATTCTAGAAAACTTCTCCTTATTTGAAAAATCATGAAAAAAGTTGAAAGTCACCTTCGGAGTGTGATAAAATAAGGAACTATATTAGCTATGAAGAGATTGGAGAATGAGCGATGAAGAAACCAGTGATTGGGATTACGGGCAATCAACGCCCTTTCCGTGAAGAAGATGGAATGTACCTCAGTTATACACCGACAGGCTTTGTCCAGGGGGTTCAAGAAGCGGGGGGCATCCCCCTCATCCTTCCGATTGGAGACCCAGCAACAGCTGAGCACTATATTTCCTTGATTGATAAGTTGATTATCACAGGTGGTCAGCATGTTTCTCCTCAGTTTTATGGAGCAGAGAAGGAGATTGTTAGCGATGATTACTTGCTCGAGCGTGACCTTTTCGAGTTGGCCTTGATCAAGGAAGCAGTAGCTGCTAAGAAGCCCATCTTTACGGTTTGCCGAGGCATGCAGCTCTACAATGTAGCCATGGGCGGGACACTTTACCAAGATATCGACCATCACTGGCAGGAAAATCCTGCCAGCGAAACTAGTCATTCAATCGAAACAGTTGAAGGAAGCATTTTGCGGGACTTATTTGGAGAAGTTGGTCAGATCAATTCCTACCACCATCAAGCGATCAAGGATTTAGCCCCTCATCTAGAAGTAGTTGCTCTTAGCCCTGAAGATCAGATCATTGAAGCGGTGCAATCTTCCCACGGGACAGCCTTTCTCGGGGTGCAGTGGCATCCAGAACTGCGTTATCAGGTAAGTGAAGGAGACAAGGCTCTCTTTGACTATGTCGTCAATCAACTATAATAGAAACAAAACACGTTAGAAATCGGCTCTTCTGACTGCTAGCGTGTTTTTTCTATAATCTGCGTAAAAATGACTGAAAATAGTCTCTAGGAAGAGGGCTGAAAGGGAGTATAATAGAGAGGAAGACAATGAGAGAGGATAAACACATGATCAACTTTCCACAAGATTTTTTATGGGGGACTTCGACATCTGGTCCACAGACAGAAGGGCGCTTTGCCGGAGATGGTAAGGGGGACAACCTCTGGGACTACTGGTACCAGGTAGAGCCTCATCGCTTTCGCTTCAAAGAAGGACCCGGCTTAACTTCGACCTTTTATGAAAATTGGGAAGAAGACATTGAGCTTCTAGTCGAGACAGGGCATACTGCCTTTCGGACTTCTATCCAATGGTCTCGGATTTTCCCTAAAGGACGTGGAGAAGTCAATCCAGTAGGAGTGGCTTTTTACCGCCAAGTGTTTGAACGCATCAAGTCCAAAGGCATTCATTTGATGGTCAATCTTTATCACTTTGACCTTCCTTTTGCCTTGCAAGAACAAGGAGATGGCTGGGAAAATAAGGAGACGGTCTACGCCTATCGCGACTATGCTCGTTTCTGCTTTGAAACCTATGGGGACTTGGTTGATCAGTGGATCACCTTTAATGAACCCATTGTTCCTGTAGAGTTTGGTTACTTTTATGATGCCCATTACCCACATAAGGTAGATGCGGCTGCAGCGGTTAAAGTTGCCTACCATACTCAGTTGGCAAGTAGCCTTGCTGTTCAGGTCTGTCATGAGGTGGATCCAAACTATCGAATCGGAGTGGTCTTGAACTTGACGCCAGCCTATCCGCGGAGTCAGCATCCAGCAGATGTCAAGGCGGCACGAATCGCTGAGCTCTTCCAAGCCAAATCCTTCCTTGATCCGTCTGTTCTTGGGACTTACCCACCAGAGTTGGTAGAGATTTTGCGGGAGCGTGCTCTCTTGCCAGAGGTGGATCCAAGTGACTTGGAGCTGATCAAAGAACATACAGTTGACTTCCTAGGAGTCAACTATTACCAGCCAATGCGGGTCTCTGCGCCCCGTTATGCACCAAACCCAGAGTCTCCTATGTTGGTCGAGCAGTTCTACGAACCCTATGTCATGCCAGGAAGAAAGATCAACCCACATAGAGGTTGGGAAATCTATGAGCAGGGCTTGTACGATATTGCCCAAAATATCAAGGAAAATTACGGCAACATCGAATGGCTCCTAACAGAGAATGGGATGGGAGTTGAAGGGGAAGAAAAATTCCGTCAAAACGGGGAAATTCAAGATGACTATCGGATTGACTTCGTCAAAGACCACCTGCGTGAATTGCACCGAGCTATCCAAGATGGGGCCAACTGTAAGGGCTACCTTATGTGGACCTTTATCGACTGCTGGTCTTGGCTCAATGGCTATAAAAACCGCTATGGCCTTGTCGAATTAGACCTAGCCACTCAAGAAAGACGCCTAAAAAAATCTGGTCATTGGTTCCGTGAATTGAGCCAGCAGAATGGATTTGAAGAATAAGTTTTTGAGGATTCTGTTATCTAAGTACGATAGGCCGTTCATTTCAGTAAATGACTGACTAGTTTTATTTTCGGAAGTGTGGAACTCCATCAGATGCATATGTTTCTGACGGCATTCTTCATTTCCGATTTTTCATTTAGTGCCGGAAAAGGTTCAAAACCCTTCAATTTTAATATGTGCTATAATAAAACCAGAAGAAAAGGAGCTTGTATGATGGATTTTAAAACAGAATTAGGAAAAAAAGTACAAACTCTACGTGAAAGTAAGGGATTAAGTAGACAAGCAATCTGTGGTATTGAGGACCTATTAACGACGCGCCAACTCCAGCGAATTGAAAAGGGTCAGTCTTTGCCAACGATTGCAACAGCGAAGTATATTGCTGAGCAACTAGGTGTTTCCCTAGATACGTTAACGAATCAAACTAGTTTGGAATTGCCTGCAGAATATCTGAATTTGAAGTATCAACTACGGACGTTATATCATTATGGAGATCAAGATCGTCTTCATCGGCATGAAGAAATTATTGAGGATATTTACGAAAACTATTTTGATAACCTGCCAGAGGAAGAAAAACTGTCTGTCCAGGTCGCCCAAGCCACGGTTGATATGATTGGATCCAAAAATCCTTCTTTTGATCAAGGTTTATTAGATGAGTATCTAGAACAAGCCATGAAGAAAAAAGAGTTAAGTCTCAACGATGTGGAGATTATCAAATTGCGCTTGCTTTCTTTGGCTTTGGGAGCCTTTGATCAAGATGAATTTATACACTTAGTGGAGAAAATCCTACTTGCTATAGATTATTTCCCCTTATCAGAATTGGAAATGCTACAAAACACTCTTATCTCAGCTGCAGGTGTGTTAGCCCATTATGGGATATACGAGAGGTTGCCAGACATTGTTAAAGCTTTAAATGATATTATGACAAAGAGACATGATTTTCAGGATAATATTTTTGTTTATGCTTTAAATTGGAAAGTTGCTTTATTTATAGAAGATGATCTAGAAAAAGCAAAAAATGATTATCAAAAAGTATGCTTAATGGCTGACTTATTATCTGAGGATCTGGTGAAGAGAAACATGCAAGAAGAATGGAAAGAGGACCTTGCAAAAAAAGGTCTAAACTACACTGAGGTGTAGAGAAGTGTTCATCTTTTCATCAATTGTCCTCAAAAAATATAAAATAAACATTGAACACCTGTGAAGATTCACAGGTGTTTTTTGGTGAAAAAGATGCTTAGACTGGACATGAATGTCCTCACGTTAGAGGATAGAAATTGGATATACTGACAGTACAAGGAAAGAAGAAAGGATCTTGATGTCAGAAAATGGAAATTAGATTACACAATGTAAAGAAAAGCTATGGTTCCTTTGAGGCTTTGAAAGGAATTGATTTAGTTTTTGAGGAAGGTAAATTTTATGGACTTCTTGGTCCAAATGGTGCAGGGAAAACAACGCTTTTTAATTTGTTGATTCAGAATTTCAAGCCGAGCTCAGGAGAGATTTTTTGGGAAGTAGATGGAAAATCCTTGTCAACGAAAGATTTTTATCGACATATCGGTATTGTATTTCAAAGCAATCGTCTAGATGATCATTTAACGGTAGAGGAAAACCTGATTTCTCGAGGAGCCTTGTATGGATTATCAAAATCACAAGTACAAAAGCGTATTAAAGATCTGCAATCCTATTTGGATGTAGCTACTCTTAAAAAGAAAAACTATGGCAGTTTATCAGGAGGACAAAAACGAAAAGTAGATATTGCCCGAGCTTTATTGCCACAACCGTCTTTGCTGTTATTAGATGAGCCAACAACTGGTTTAGATCCACAATCTCGTCATGATTTATGGGAAGCGATTAATTATCTGAACAAAAAAGAAAATATGACAGTCGTTCTAATTACACACTATTTAGAAGAGATGGCTGCTTGTGATGTCTTAAATGTCTTAATTGAAGGGAACTTGTACTATTCAGGAGATATTGCTAATTTTATTAAACAGCATTCAACCACTAACCTGAATCTTACGTTAAAACCTGGTAAACCAGTCAATTCGTTATCGGTCTCTAAGTTTGCTAATAAGTGTCAGATCCTTTCGGAGGCAGAAGTCGTATGTAAGGATGTTTCCGTTGAAGAGATGATGGAAATTATTGCAGAAAATCAAGGAAAATCAATTATTGAAACATTTAATGTAGAATATTCAAATTTAGAAGCAGCTTATTTGAACTTACTAAGATCTAAAGGAGGAGAAGGGAATGCTTGAATTAATCTCTAGAAATCGGAAAGTCTATACAAGAGATCGCTTAGCTTTCTTTATGTCCTTCTTATCGGTCATCATCTTGATCTTGGTTTATCAAGTCTTTTTAGGACAAATTCAGATTGATGCCATCAAGGAAGCTTTGAATAGTGATACCGCCTCTACGGACACCATTCAGATGGTCAATTATTGGTTAATCTCAGGTTTAACGACCATTATCTCAATGACCAGTACTCTTGGTGCATTTGGAGTGATGGTTTCGGATAGAGAAAAGAAGTTGAGTGAGGACTTTAAAGTCAGTCCAGTTTCTAACTTTAAAATTGAACTATCGTATGCGATCTTTGCGATATTATTTGGGATTATTATGACTCTGTTCTCTTGTATCTTTGCAATTGGTATGTTTAATGGTTTTAGTGCTCTTCTTGACTATTCTATGATGGACTACTTATCTATTTTAGGAGTTGTCACAATGGGAACGATGTTGTCTGCAACTATTATTCTGCCAATCCTAGCTTTTATTCGAACCAGTTCAGCATTTACAACTTTGAGTACCATAGTTGGAACGTTTATCGGCTTCATTTCTGGTGTTTATCTTTCAATTGGATCCGTAGGAGAAACCTTGCAACAAGTCATGACCTGGTTCCCTCTTACACAGGTAAATGCGCTATTGAAACAGATTTTAATGAAAGATGCAATCAATAAAGTCTTTGATAAAGCGCCAACTTCAACAGTAACTAATTACAAAGAGTCTTATGGAGTCATCTTGAAGAATGCGAGTGGGGAACATTTATCGACTCAGTTCATGTTTGCCTATATTTCTATCATCATAGTTGTTTTACTAGGAGTTCATTTTATGATTAAGAAGGTAAAAAAATGAAGTGATGCTTATGAAATGATTGGATACGCATTTAGATCAGTTGGCATCAATGACAATCTTAAAATAAGCCAATCATCCCAACCTATCACTAAAAAAGTTGGTAGGTTTTTCTTAATCCTTTCTTAACTAGACCAATTTTTGATATTTTGAAGGTTGACAAACAGGAAAAAGCATTGTATACTGACTCCGCTGATGATTTTTCTATCGAATCAGACTAGACCAATTTTATAAATTGGCTAAGAAAATAAGGGAACTCAAGAATGGATACCTATTTTCTTTCATTTTTATAGAAGGAGAAAGCACAGCTTGTCTGTGTCGTATATACTATGTGTGGAATTGTTGGTGTTGTTGGAAATACAAATGCAACGGATATTTTGATTCAAGGGCTTGAAAAGCTCGAATACCGTGGTTATGATTCTGCGGGGATTTTTGTCCTAGGTGGTGCTGAGAACCATTTGGTGAAAGCGGTTGGTCGTATTGCGGAATTGTCTGCTAAAACTGCTGGTGTTGAGGGGACAACTGGTATTGGACATACGCGTTGGGCGACTCACGGGAAACCAACAGAAGATAATGCTCACCCACACCGCTCTGAGACAGGACGTTTTGTCTTGGTGCACAATGGGGTAATTGAAAACTATCTCGAAATCAAGGAAGAATACCTTGCAGGTCACCACTTCAAGGGACAAACGGATACTGAAATCGCAGTGCACTTGATTGGAAAATTTGCGGAAGAAGAGGGCTTGTCAGTACTTGAAGCCTTCAAAAAAGCCCTTCACATCATCCGTGGATCTTATGCCTTTGCCTTGATTGACTCTGAAAATCCAGATGTCATCTACGTGGCCAAGAACAAATCACCACTTTTGATTGGTCTTGGAGAAGGCTATAACATGGTCTGCTCAGATGCTATGGCCATGATTCGTGAAACCAACCAATATATGGAGATCCATGACCAAGAGTTGGTAATTGTGAAAGCTGATAGCGTTGAAGTGCAAGACTACGATGGCAACAGCCGTGAGCGTGCTAGCTATACTGCTGAGCTTGACTTGTCTGATATCGGAAAGGGAACCTATCCTTACTACATGCTCAAAGAAATTGATGAGCAACCAACAGTGATGCGTAAGTTGATCCAAGCCTACACAGATGAGGCTGGTAAAGTAGTGGTAGACCCAGCCATCATCAAGGCTGTTCAAGACGCTGATCGCATCTACATCCTTGCAGCTGGAACATCTTATCATGCAGGATTTGCTTCTAAGAAGATGTTGGAAGAATTGACAGATACACCAGTTGAACTTGGAATTTCATCTGAGTGGGGTTATGGGATGCCACTTCTAAGCCAGAAGCCACTTTTCATCTTTATCAGTCAATCTGGTGAAACAGCTGATAGCCGTCAGGTTTTGGTTAAGGCCAATGAAATGGGGATTCCAAGCTTGACAGTGACAAACGTGCCAGGATCAACCCTTTCACGTGAAGCCAACCATACTATGTTGCTTCATGCAGGTCCTGAAATTGCCGTAGCATCAACTAAGGCTTATACAGCCCAAATCGCAGCCCTTGCCTTCCTTGCAAAAGCAGTCGGTGAAGCAAATGGCAACGAAAAAGCCAAGGCTTTTGACTTGGTTCATGAATTGTCTATTGTGGCTCAGTCTATCGAATCAACTCTTTCAGAGAAAGAATTGATTGACGCTAAAGTTCGTGACCTTCTTGAAACAACACGAAACGCCTTTTATATCGGACGTGGTCAAGACTACTATGTGGCTATGGAAGCTAGTCTCAAACTCAAAGAGATTTCTTATATCCAATGTGAAGGTTTTGCGGCTGGAGAACTTAAGCATGGAACCATCGCCTTGATTGAGGATGGAACACCTGTTTTGGCTCTCTTGTCTGACCCAATTCTTGCCAACCACACTCGTGGAAATATCCAAGAAGTGGCAGCGCGTGGAGCTAAGGTCCTTACTATCGCAGAAGAAAATGTTGCTAAAGAGACAGACGATATCGTCCTTACAACGGTCCACCCTTACCTCTCACCAATCTCAATGGTGGTGCCAACCCAATTGATCGCTTACTTTGCAACCCTCCACCGTGGACTCGATGTGGACAAACCACGTAACCTTGCTAAATCCGTAACAGTAGAATAAAAATGAAAAGAAGATAGGATCCAGTCCTAGCTTCTTTTTCTTTTATTAGAGATCGGGTTAAAAAACAGTGAGTTAGAAAAGAAAAGAAAGGGTTAGAAAACCCATGAAAGCAGGAGCTCCATGGGCTATTTGTTTGATGGTGGTAAGACATACTCTTGGATTGCTTTTGCTACGCCGTGCTCTTGGTTGCTACTGGTGACAACTTGAGCTTCCTTTTGGACGGCTTCAGGAGCATTTCCCATGGCAACTCCAAGTCCAGCCAGACGAATCATAGGGAGGTCATTGAAGTGATCTCCGATGGTCATGACCTGTTCCAAAGGGACCTGGTAATAAGCAGCCAGTTCAAGGACAGCATCTCTTTTTGAGACGGACTTGGCGGTGACTTCTAGGTAGTTTTCCTTTGAAAGGTAAAAGGCAGTCTGCGGAAATTCTTGTGGATCTAGCTTTTGATAGAGTTCTTGAATGTTTTGAGTCTCGCCGATCAAGAGCAATTTGTGTAGATGGAGAGCATCGTCAGAGAGGGTCTGAGAAAGTGGCTGTATCTGTGGCGTCTCACCAGTAATCGAAGCCTCAACTTGGGTCCACTGATCCTCTCTGGAGTTAAACCAGATTGACCCACTATAACAATTAATCGAAATGTTGGGATCTAGTTCTTCCACACGATGGAGGAAGGTGCGGATCTCATCTTTGTTCAGGCTGTGTTCAAATAGAATCTCTTCTCCCTTGACGATGAGAGCTCCATTGTAGCAAGCAATCGGTGCCTGATGGACGCCCAATCTTCTTGCGATAGGAGCAATCCCGATAGGAGAACGAGCCGATGCCAAGATAAAAGGAATCTTTTTTTCTTGGAGCTGAGGGATGAGTTCGATGAGGTCGGGATCGACCTGATGCTGCGGATCCAGAATAGTTCCGTCAATATCACTGACAATTAAACGAATGGAAGACATAGGCACCTCCTTTTTCTTTAGTATACCATATTTTAGGAGAATGAAAAGGAGGGGTATAGTTGTTTCTTATAACGGGGTCAAGTAATTTTCAAAGTAGGTCCCTTTCTTCAAAAATAAAATAATAGATTAGAATGCGCGCAAGGCTTTATTTTCAAGGGCTTGCGCTTTTTTTGATACCTGCCTCAATAAAGAAATTTTAAGGCCTTGATAGGGAAAATATATTAGTCAGCTACTTTTCGAGGTGATATCATGGTTACAAATTTCAGAAGGGCAGCAATTAGTCTTCCTTTTGGAGAAGAGATTGAGGAGGTTTCACGGTATGAGTAAAAAAGAATTGGTTCTTCGTGCCATTCGAGGCGAAGCAGTAGAGCGAATTCCTGTAGGATTTTGGCTCCATTATGTGACCCAAGAAGAAAAAGAATTGGGTCTAGACAATCCGGCTGTACTTGAAAAAAGTATCAAAGGACACCAACACTATGTTGAAGAAATTTCCCCTGATTTTGTCAAGATTATGAGCGATGGCTTCTTCCGCTATCCGAGTGCTCTTTATTCGAGAGAGATCACATCAATCCAAGAATTAAAGGATATTCAGCCCATCGGAGAGCATCATCCTTGGATTGAAAAACAAATTGAAGTGGTCAAGGAAATTCGTTCTCATTTTCATGAGGAGATTGCTTCTTTCTACAACATCTTCTCGCCCATTTCTTATTTGAAACGCTGGTTCCGGACAGATCATTCTCGCGGGGATCAAGTGATTGCGGACTTTATCAAGGAAGATCCAGAAACCTTGGCCCATGTACTTGATGTCATTGCTGAAGATATCGCTATTCTTAGTCGCCGCTTGATCCAAGAAGCGGGAGTGGAAGGGATTTACTTCTCAACTCAGCAGATCCAAGATGAGCGCGTGACAGATGAAGAATACCGCAAGATTATTGAACCGAGCAGTATCGCTGTCCTAGAAGCGGCCAATGAAGCGGGTGGCATCAATATCCTTCATATCTGTGGCTTTGAAGGAGCTAGCAATGAAGTGGAACTCTTCAAGGATTATCCAGCTCAGGTTATCAACTGGGCGACCCATCATGAAGGGATCAGCTTAGCAGAGGGGCGCAAGCTCTTTGGCAATCGCGCCGTCTTGGGTGGCTTTGTCAATGGTAAGAAAGGCTTGCTCTACCAAGGGGAACGAGCAACTATCGAGCAAGAAACCCGTCGCTTGGTGGCAGAAGCTGGAAGTCGCGGTTTGATCCTTGGAGCAGACTGCACCGTGCCAGACGATTTCCAATTGGAACGTCTTGATTGGGTGCGCCAAGCAGCTGTCTTATAAAAGAGAAAGGAGAGGGAGATGAAAAAAATCAATATTTGGTGTCTGATGCTGGTAGCTTTATTCCTAGTCCTAGGACTCGCAAAAGTTGCTGCCGCTAGCAGTCAAGAGGAAAGCAAAACGGATCCGGATGTGGAAAGACTGGAGAAAATTCCAGCTCATAGTCTCTCCCTCATTCGCCCGTCTGATCTAGCAGGAGTCCTGCTCCTAGAAGATCAGTGATAAAAAAAGATGAAGGGCTTGATAAAAAATATATATTAGTCAAATAAAAGTCCAAGTGTTAAGATAACTAGCAAGAAAAGAATAGAACGAGGTAAGAACATGTCCACAAAAAGAGAATTAGTTTTAAAAGCTTTCAGAGGGGAAGCGGTTGACCGTGTGCCAGTTGGCTTTTGGCATCACTTTACAAGGGAAGAAGAATGGTTGAAAGGTTTTTCCAATCCTGAAATTATTGAAAAAAACCTCAATGGTCATAAAAACTTCCTACACAAGGTCAAACCAGACTTTGTCAAACTCATGAGTGATGGCTACTTTGCTTATCCAAACCCAGCTATTTACAAGGGCCTTGAAAACATCTCGGATTTAGCAGGGATTGAACCCCTTGGAGCAGATCATCCATGGATCACAGAGCAGGTAGAATTGGTCAAAAAAATTCGCGCTGGTTTTGAAGAGGACATTGTAGCAATCTACAACATCTTTGCTCCAGTGACCTACTTCAAATGGTTGGTCGGAGAAGTGTCAGGTGGAGATGACTTGATCGCCAACTTTATCGATCAAGATGCAGCCACTCTTAAAAAAGTATTGGATACCATTGGCCAAGATATTGCAAGTTTGAGCCAACGAATCATTAAAGAAGCTGGAGCAGACGGGATCTACCTCAGTGTTCAAAGCATCCAAGATGCGCGTGTCAGTCAGGAAGTTTACAAACAAGTCATCGCGCCTAGTGAACTCCATGTCTTAGAGACAGCTAAGGAAGCCGGTGGCGTAAATATTCTTCATATCTGTGGCTACGAAGGAGCTCGCAATGATATCCATCTCTTCACAGACTATCCAGCCCCAGTCATTAACTGGGCAGTCGGACCCGAAGGGATTAGCCTAGCAGAAGGACGCGAAATCTTCGGTGGACGCACGGTTCTCGGTGGTTTTGAAAATGGCAAAACTGGTCTTCTCTACACAGGAGACAAGGCTGCCATCCAAGCAGAAACCAAACGCATCATAGCAGAGACAGGAACCACAGGCTTGGTCATCGGTGCGGATTGTACTATCCCAAGTGACATTGATGAAGAACGAATCGAATGGGTTCGTGAAGCTGCAGCAGAATAAGGAAAATAGAAAGCGAGAAAAGAGAATATGAGTAAAAAAACATGGATTATCGGTGGGGTGGCTGTTCTTGCCCTTGCAGGTGCAACGATTATTGGTCGAAGCTTGAACCACGCAAACGACAGCAAAGAATCAACAGGATCTAATAAAGTAACAACCTTGAAAGTGGCCCACACGCAAAACTACGTGCCGTATGATTTCGTTGATGAAAAAGGGGAATCAGATGGCTATGAAGTAGCTGTGCTCAAAGCTATTGACGAAAAGCTACCAGACTACAAGTTTGAGTATACTGGAACGAGTGACGACGACCTCTTGATTGGTCTAGAATCTGGTAAATACGATATTGGAACCAAAGGAGCTTGGTATACCGAAGAACGCGCCAAGAAATTTATCATTCCAAAAGAACCAATCGGAGCCAGTATCATCGGATTTACCGTACGGAAAGAAGATGCGGATAAATACAAGAACATCGATGATTTTGCTAAAGAAAAAGGAAAATTGGTTCCAATTTCACCACAAAATGCCCAATGGAATGTCATCAAAGAATACAATGAAAAGCATAAGGACCAACCAATCGAATTAACAGCTGCAGAATCTTTCAAAGTCGCAGATGCCTATGCTTGGGTTCTGGAAGGACGTTACGACGGCTTCTTTGACATCAAACTTTCCTTTGAAAAAGCTGTCACAGATAAAGATGGTTCTTACCACCAATATGCAGACAAACTGAGCTGGTTTGCCTACAAAGGAATTCCAACTTACCCATTGATTCATAAGGATAAGAAAAACGAAAAATTTGCGGAAGCCTACAGCAAGGCCATCAAAGAATTGGAAGAAGATGGGACGCTTGCTAAACTATCCGAAAAATATTTCGGTGAAGATGTCTTCAGTTATGTAGATAAAGAAAAATAAGAAGAAACTGGGTGCGCATAGCCCCAGCTTCCTTATTTCTATACGGATACAGAAAGGAAAAGAAACATGGTCTCATACGACATTTCCAAGGTCTGGACTTTTCTCCCAACCTTGGTCCAAGCCCTACCAGCGACCCTAGCTTTGATGGTGTTAACGACGCTTCTAGGTTCGGCATTTGGCTTGGTTTTGACCTGGGCACAAGTATCAGAAGATAAGGTAGGAGCAGGTCTGGCCAAAGGCTATGTCTTTACCTTGCGTTGTACCCCTCCGATTGTCTTGCTCTTTTTGGTCTTTTATGGACTGCCCCAATTTTTGAACTGGTGGTTGGGCATTGACATTGACCACTGGTCCAAGTTTGTCTTTGTCCTGATTGCCATGTTTCTTCTCTTTGCGGCAATGATTTCTGAGGTCTTTAAGGCAGCCTATTTGGCCATTCCAAAAGGTCAGATGGAAGCGGGCTTGAGTATTGGTTTGACACCAGCTCAGACTATTTGGCGGATTGTCCTTCCACAAGCCTTTCGCGTGGCTCTTCCAAATATGACGACTGCCATCTTGAACCTCATGCGCGATGCGGCATTGGCTTATACCATTGGCTTTATCGATATCATGGGAGCAGGAAACAACTTGATCAGTCGCAATCTTGGAAATTATTCCCTCGAGACCTATACAGCCGTAGCAGTGATCTACTGGGCTATTGCCCTTGTGATTTCCTTCTCCGCTCAATTGCTTGAAAAACGACTCAGTGTAACAGAAAGGTAGCTTATGGATTTCAATTTTATTAGTAAAACGTTTCTAGCCACCTTGGGTGGCGTTCCAGTGACCCTTCTGATCATGGTCGTATCGATTCTCTTGAGTTTTTTTCCAGCCCTCTTTTTGGCACTCGGCCAGATCTATAAGGTCAAAGGGGTTCGCAGTTTCTCAGTGGTTTACTTAGCCTTTATCCGCGCGACACCTCCAATTCTCTTGATTCTCTTCTTTTATAGTCTCTTTCCCAGTCTCTTAAATAGCTTTTTTAAGAGCATAGGCAGTCACTTTAATGTCTTTGAGATCAATCCCATTTACTATGCCTTTATCATCTTTAGCTTGATGACGACAGGAAGTCTAGCTGAAATTTTACGGTCAGCCATTCTGACGGTGGATAAGGGCCAGCTAGAAGCAGCGCAAGCCATTGGCTTGACCAACCGCCAAGCCTATATCCGCATTGTTTTTCCACAAGCCTTGCGTGCGGCCCTGCCTAATCTGTGTAACCTGGTCATCAACTTGGTCAAAGGAACCTCCCTTGTCTTTGTCATGACCATCAAGGATATCACCGCCATTGCCAAGGTCGAAGCCTCTTATGGCTATCAATATTTTGAATCCTATTTAGTGATTTTTATTCTTTATATTGTCATTTGTGGGGTGATTCAGTGGGGATTCAACCTCTTAGAAAAACGCCTGACACTCGCATAGAAGAAGGAGAAATGAGAAGATGTTAGAAGTAGAACACGTATCGAAAAAATTTAAGGACCACCAAGTCTTGGTAGATGTTAATCTCAAGGTCAACCAAGGGGATGTCGTCGTTATTTTGGGTCCATCTGGATCAGGAAAAACAACCTTCCTTCGCTGCCTCAATCACTTGGAAAAGGCAGACACAGGCCGTTTGACTTTGGGTGGAAAAGAGTATGATCTCTCAAAGCTCAGCAAAAAAGAAATTCTAGAAATCCGCCAAAAGACAGCCTTTGTCTTCCAGCATTACAATCTCTTTGCTAATAAAACAGCGATTGAAAATATCTTAGAGGGCCTGATTGTGGCTCGGAAGATTCCAAAAGAAGAAGCCATCCAACGGGCAGAATCCGCCCTTGAAAAAGTCGGCCTCCTCGCTTATAAGGATTACTATCCTTCTCAATTGTCAGGTGGTCAGCAGCAACGGATCGGGATTGCGCGTGCCATCGCAGTGAAACCCGACGTGATCTTGCTGGATGAGCCAACTTCAGCGCTAGACCCAGAATTGGTCGGGGACGTCTTAGATGTCATGAAGCAATTGGCTCAAGAAGGCGTAACCATGGTTGTCGTAACCCATGAGATGGGCTTCGCGCGTGATGTGGCCAACCACGTCATCTTTATGGATGGCGGGCACATCATCGAAGAAAATGAACCGCATGAATTCTTCAACAGTCCAAAAGAAGAACGAACCAAACAATTCCTTTCACGGATTCTATCCGACGCCACCTACAGCGTCGAATACATGATTTGATAAGAGGCACACCCTGGTAAGGGTGTGTTTTTTTGCTTCGGAAAAATTTTTTTAAAAAATGTAAAAAATTATGTAAAAAAGTGTTGACAAAAAACCCAGTCTGCTTTATAATAATTTATGTAAACAAAAAGAGGTTGAGAAAATCTCAAAAGTTTACAGGATCAATAGTGGAAAGGAGATGGTGAAATGCTATTTCCAAAATATAGAAAACTAATTGATAAAAGAAGAAATACAAGATCCTAGCCCTCGAGGCTATTCATTTAAAAGTAAAATAAAATTATGTAAAAAACATAAAGTAGCCAAATCGGCTACTCATTTTCAAGAATAAATTAAAATTATGTAAAACGAGGTAATAACTATGAACAACAACTTTAACAATATGGATGATCTTTTCAATCAACTAATGGGAAACATGGGTGGTTTTCGTTCTGAAAGCCGTCGCTACATGATCAATGGTCGTGAAGTAACACCTGAAGAATTCGCCATTTACCGTCAAACTGGTCAACTTCCAACTGAAGGAAGTGAGCCCGTGCAACACCAACAAGGCAAAGGCATGAAACAAGATGGGATCCTTGCGAAGCTTGGTCGTAACTTGACCGAAGAAGCTCGTGAAGGTAAGCTAGATCCAGTTATTGGACGTAACAAAGAAATTCAAGAAACAGCTGAAATCTTGTCTCGTCGTACCAAGAACAATCCTGTCCTTGTCGGGGATGCAGGTGTTGGTAAGACGGCTGTTGTAGAAGGATTGGCTCAAGCTATCGTGAACGGTGATGTTCCAGCAGCTATCAAGAACAAAGAAATCATCTCGATTGATATTTCTGGTCTAGAAGCTGGTACGCAATACCGTGGTAGCTTCGAAGAAAATATCCAAAATATGATCCAAGAAGTCAAAGCAATGGGCAATGTCATCCTCTTCTTCGATGAAATCCACCAAATTCTTGGTGCAGGTAGCACAGGAGATGGACAAGGATCTAAAGGTCTTGCGGATATCTTGAAACCAGCTCTTTCTCGTGGTGAATTAACCGTGATTGGGGCAACTACTCAAGATGAATACCGTAACACCATCTTGAAAAATGCTGCCCTTGCTCGTCGTTTCAACGAAGTCAAGGTCAATGCTCCTTCTGCTGAAGATACCTTCAAGATTCTCCAAGGAATCCGTGATCTTTACGAAAAACACCACAATGTTGTCTTGCCAGATGAAGTCTTGAAAGCAGCAGTTGATTATTCTGTTCAATACATTCCACAACGGAGCTTGCCTGATAAGGCCATCGACTTGGTTGATGTGACAGCTGCTCACTTGGCAGCCCAACATCCAGTAACAGATGTGCACGCAGTGGAACATGAAATTGATGAAGAAAAAGCAAAACAAGAAGAAGCTGTAGCTAAAGAAGATTACGAAGCAGCTTTGAAAGCAAAAGTTCGCATCGAAGAACTGGAAAAGAAAATTGCTAACCATACGGAAGACCATAAAGTAACAGCAACAATCAACGATGTGGCTGAATCAGTAGAACGGATGACGGGTATTCCAGTTTCTCAAATGGGAGCAACCGATATCGAACGCTTGAAAGATATGGGACACCGTTTGCAAACGAAAGTTATCGGTCAAGACAAGGCCGTTGAAGCCGTTGCCAAAGCGATTCGTCGGAACCGTGCAGGATTTGACGAAGGCAACCGTCCAATCGGTAGCTTCCTCTTCGTAGGACCTACTGGTGTCGGTAAGACTGAGTTGGCTAAACAATTGGCCCTTGATATGTTTGGTACCAAAGATGCCATCATCCGTTTGGACATGTCAGAATACAGCGATCGTACAGCCGTATCTAAGTTGATTGGTACCACTGCCGGTTATGTTGGTTACGATGATAACAACAATACCTTGACAGAACGTGTACGTCGCAATCCTTACTCTATCGTCCTTCTTGATGAGATTGAAAAGGCGGATCCGCAAGTGATCACCCTGCTCCTTCAAGTCTTGGATGATGGTCGTTTGACAGATGGTCAAGGAAACACCGTTAACTTCAAGAATACGGTCATTATCGCTACTTCAAACGCTGGCTTTGGTTATGAGGCTAACTTGACAGAAGATGCTGACAAACCAGAACTCATGGATCGTTTGAAACCATTCTTCCGTCCAGAATTCCTAAACCGCTTCAATGCTGTCATCGAATTCTCACACTTGAGCAAGGAAGACCTTTCTAAGATTGTTGACTTGATGTTAGCAGAAGTGAATAAAACGCTTGCTAAGAAAGGCATTGATTTGACAGTTACCGATGCAGCTAAAGAATATATGACTGAAGAAGGATACGATGAAGTCATGGGTGTTCGTCCACTCCGTCGTGTGGTTGAACAACAAATCCGTGATAAGGTGACAGACTTCCACTTGGATAACCTTGACGCAAAACACTTGTTGGCTGATATGGAAGATGGAGAATTGGTTATTAAAGAGAATGGAACCTCAGAAGAATAACCGAGACATCTATCTCCATAAACAAGAGAAAATCAGTTTGAAAAAGAAGGCTAGGAAGAAATTCTTAGCCTTTTTAATGTCAACAAAAGAAAATATATGAGGTATAGTTTTATCGTTTTTTTTCCCAGAAAGTGAAAAATGATAAAAAATAGGTATGTTTTTTCATAAATTAGTGCAAAATACAGCATGAAAATGCCTTAGAAAGCGTCTGTAAGCAAGATTTTCTTATAAATGAACAAATAAATTATATAATATATAAAAGACTAAATTTAAGGGGATAGGATGATTTTATGAAAAATCCAATTGATATTTATTCGACAAAAGATTATAAGAAAGTTGAAGCTGTCGTTCAATTGATGGTGGATGGAAAGGTGACAAGTTATAGAGTAGCGACCGAGACAGATATTAGTAAGATGAGTCTAGCTACCTTGACAAAAGGAACCAGTAAAATTAAAAACATTACCTACCAAACAGCCATGTTGTTGATTGAATGGTATGATAAAAATCATGAAAAATATGGAATCACAATCGATTAGCAAAAACCTATTTTTTATGGTTTTTTCTTTTTCTAAAAAAAGAAACACTAGGAAAGCTGTCTGGATCGAATAGTGAGCAGACCATCTCCATCTACCGACTTATTTTTTGAAAATCAGGGGTTCGTATTGAAAATACCTATAAAATTTGCTATAGTAGAGCATATATGATTTAAAAAGGAGAAATGGTATGCAAAGTGGTACAACCTTGCTATTTATGCTTGCGCTAATGGTCGGAATGATGTTCTTCATGAGCCGTAGCCAAAAGAAACAATACCAAAAACGGATGGAAAGCTTGAACAAGCTTCAAAAAGGGTATGAAGTGATTACCATCGGTGGTTTGTATGGAACAGTTGATGAAGTAGATACTGAACGGAAAACCGTTGTCTTGGATGTGGATGGCGTATATCTCACATTTGAATTGACAGCTATTAAAACAGTTTTGCCAGTTTCAGAAGGAGTGACAGCTGGTGCAGTTGAAGGCGCTGGCGAATCAGATTCTATCATCGACGATGAATAATAAGAAGGAGCGATCAAAAGGTCGCTTTTTTCATTTTTAGCTAGATCCCCCTAGAAAAGGGACAAGACTGCCATTTTAAGCGGATTTATGATATAATGAAGCGATAAAAACAGTGAAATAGGTAGAAAAACATGTTTCGTTTTAAAAAGAAAGAAAAGTTAAGTGTTCCCCTAGAAGTGCCCAAGCATATTGGAATTATCATGGATGGGAATGGTCGTTGGGCCAAAAAACGGATGCAACCTCGTGTCTTTGGGCATAAAGCTGGTATGGAGGCTTTGCAAGAAGTAACCATTGCAGCCAAGGAGATGGGTGTGCAGGCCCTAACGGTCTATGCTTTCTCAACTGAAAACTGGACACGTCCTCAACAGGAAGTGAGCTTTATCATGAATCTTCCAGTTGAATTCTATGACCGCTTTGTTCCAGAGCTTCACAAAAATAATGTGAAGATCCAGATGATTGGCGAGGTTTCCCGTCTTCCGAAGGAAACCTTGGAGGCTCTGGAAAAGGCAGAGGCCTTAACACGCTCCAATACAGGCTTGATATTGAATTTCGCCTTGAACTATGGAGGACGGGCAGAACTGACCCAAGCAGTCAAACAAATTGCCCAGGAAGTCCTAGATGCGCGCTTGAATCCAGGCGATATTTCAGAAGAGATGATTGCCAATTATTTGTATACCAGTAGTCTACCCAAGGACTTACGAGATCCTGACCTGATTATTCGGACCAGTGGGGAGCTTCGCTTGAGTAACTTTTTGCCTTGGCAAGCGGCCTATAGTGAGCTTTACTTTACCGATGTGATGTGGCCGGATTTTGGAGAAAAGGCCTTGCATGATGCAATAGAAGAATACAGCCATCGTCATCGACGCTTTGGTGGTGTATAGGAGAGAAATATATGAGAAAAGATTTACAGAAGCGAGTGATTTTTGGAGGAATCGCCTTAGCTTTCTTTATTCCAGTCGTCCTTATTGGAGGAGTTGTTTTTCAGATTGTAGTGGGACTCATCGCTATGTTGGGTGTTCATGAATTGCTGAAAATGAAAGGCTTGCAGACCGAAACCATCGAAGGAGCCTTGGCTATGCTAGCAGCTCTTGTGTTGGCTCTGCCATTAGAGAGTTACCTCCCTTTCTTGCCAGCAGGTGGCAATTTCATCGCCTACGGCCTTTTGGTCTTATTATTGATGGGGACAACTGTCTTGGCGCAAGGCTATACCTATGACGAGGTTGTCTATCCGATTGCTTCCAGCTTTTATGTTGGTTTTGGCTTCCATGCCTTGATTCAAGCTCGCTTAGCAGGTGTGGATAAGATTCTTTTGGCCCTCTTTATTGTTTGGGCAACGGATTCAGGGGCCTATTTCATTGGGAGCCAGTTCGGTAAGAAAAAACTCTTGCCAAGAGTATCGCCCAATAAGACTGTTGAAGGAAGTCTAGGTGGGATAGCTTGTGCTGTCGTCGTGACACTGATCTTTATGATACTAGATCGTACTGTTGCAGGATCTTACGGTTGGGTGACCATGATTCTCTTTACTATTCTTTTCAGTATAGCAGCTCAGTTTGGTGACTTAGTTGAAAGTGCCATCAAGCGCCATTTTGGAGTGAAAGACTCTGGCCGTTTTATTCCTGGCCACGGTGGTGTCTTAGATCGATTTGATAGCTTGATTTTTGTCTTCCCACTGATGCTATTCTTCGGTCTGTTTTAAACAGAAATCATCCAATCATCAGATAAAACGAAGGAGCGTGTATGCAATTTATTGCCTTTATTATCATTTTTGGCGTCATTGTCCTAGTGCATGAGTTCGGTCATTTCTATTTTGCAAAAAAATCAGGCATCCTAGTCCGCGAGTTTGCGATTGGGATGGGGCCGAAGATTTTTGCCCATGTAGGCAAGGACGGAACAGCCTATACTATTCGAATCCTTCCATTGGGGGGCTATGTCCGAATGGCAGGCTGGGGCGAAGATACGACAGAGATTAAGACAGGAACGCCTGTCAGTCTAACTTTGAACCCTGAGGGAACAGTTGTTCGGATCAACCTTTCTGGGAAAAATATCGATCAGACAGCTATTCCTATGAATGTCACGGATTTTGATTTTGAGGATAAACTTGAAATCACAGGAATCGTCATCGAAGAGACTAAGACCTATCCCGTCCACCATGATGCCACCATCGTTGAGGAAGATGGGACAGAAGTACGGATTGCTCCTCTGGATGTGCAGTATCAAAATGCTAGTATCTGGGGACGTCTGATAACCAACTTTGCTGGTCCCATGAACAACTTTATCTTGAGCATTGTCGTCTACTCTCTCCTATCCTTTATGCGAGGAGGAGCAGTGGACTACTATAGTAACCATGTTCAGGTCGTTCCTCAAGGAGTGGTGGCTAAGGCTGGTTTGAAAGACAATGACCAGATCGTTCAGATTAATGACTATAAGGTTTCCAACTGGGATGAGTTGACAGATTCTGTCCAGAAGGCGACCCGTAACCAAGGAAAAAATCCAGAAGTAACGATTACCTATGAACGAGACGGGAAAACTCAAAAAGTGACGGTTCAACCAGAAGAAGATGGGGGACGGTATTATATCGGTGTGACCAATGCTGTCAAGACAGGCTTCCTAGATAAGCTTTTCTCAGGTGTGACAGATACCTGGTACACAGCAACTCGTATTTTGACGGCCTTGAAGGATATCATCTTCCACTTTAGTTTGAACAAGTTGGGTGGTCCGGTAGCGATCTACAAAGCTAGTTCGCAAGCTGCGGAGCTAGGACTTCCAGCTATCCTATCCTTGATGGCCATGCTGTCTATTAATATCGGAATCTTTAACTTGATTCCTATTCCGGCTTTGGATGGTGGGAAAATCTTGATCAATCTGATCGAGCTTGTTCGTAGAAAACCTCTTAAACAGGAGGTAGAAACCTACTTGACCCTTGCTGGAGTGGCGGTAATGGTTATCCTGATGATTGCCGTGACTTGGAACGATATCATGAAATTATTTTTGAAATAGAAAAGGAATGAATCTGAATGAAACAAAGTAAAATGCTTATTCCAACACTTCGCGAAATGCCAAGTGATGCCCAGGTCATCAGCCACGCTTTGATGCTCCGTGCTGGTTATGTTCGTCAAGTATCAGCAGGTGTTTACTCTTACCTACCACTTGCCAACCGTGTGATCGAAAAAGCTAAGAAGATCATGCGTCAGGAATTTGATAAGATTGGTGCCGTTGAGATGTTGGCTCCAGCCCTTCTCAGCGCTGACCTTTGGCGCGAATCTGGCCGTTATGAAACTTACGGGGAAGACTTGTACAAATTGAAAAATCGTGAGAAGTCAGACTTTATCTTGGGTCCAACTCACGAAGAAACTTTCACAGCTATTGTCCGTGATTCTGTTAAGTCTTACAAGCAATTACCACTGAATCTCTACCAAATCCAACCCAAGTACCGTGATGAAAAACGTCCACGGAATGGACTTCTTCGGACCCGTGAGTTCATCATGAAAGATGGTTATAGCTTCCACGCTAACTACGATAGCTTGGATGTGACCTATGATGAGTACAAGGCAGCCTATGAGCGTATCTTCACTCGTAGTGGCTTGGACTTCAAAGCGATCATCGGTGATGGTGGTGCCATGGGTGGTAAGGATAGCCAAGAGTTTATGGCCATCACACCTGCTCGTACAGACCTTGACCGTTGGGTGGTGTTAGACAAGTCAGTTGCATCATTTGACGAAATTCCTACAGAAGTGCAAGAAGAAATTAAGGCAGAATTGCTCAAATGGATGGTTTCTGGTGAAGATACGATTGCCTACTCAAGTGAGTCAAGCTATGCAGCTAACTTGGAAATGGCGACAAACGCCTACAAACCAAGCAACCGTGTTGTGACGGAAGAAGAAGTGGCTCGTGTGGAAACACCAGGTGTCAAATCAATTGATGAAGTAGCGGCCTTCTTGAATATCTCTGAAGACCAAACAATCAAGACCTTGGTTTATATCGCAGATCAAGAGCCAGTTGTAGCTCTACTGGTTGGCAACGACCAACTCAATGAAGTCAAGTTGAAAAACCACCTTGGAGCAGACTTCTTGGAACCTGCAACTGAGGCAGAGGTGAAAGAATTATTGGGAGCTGACTTTGGTTCTCTTGGTCCAGTCAATCTTCCAGAAACTGTCAAAATTATTGCAGATCGCAAAGTGCAAGATAGCCACAATGCTGTTGTGGGTGCTAACCAAGATGGCTACCACTTGACGGGTGTGAATCCAGGCCGTGACTTTACTGCCGAATATGTGGATATCCGTGAAGTGCGTGAGGGTGAAATCTCTCCAGATGGACAAGGTGTTCTCAACTTTGCGCGTGGGATCGAGATTGGTCACATCTTCAAACTCGGTACTCGCTACTCAGCAAGTATGGGTGCAGATGTCTTGGATGAAAATGGCCGTGCTGTGCCAATCATCATGGGCTGCTATGGTATCGGTGTGAGTCGTCTCCTTTCAGCAGTCATGGAACAACACGCTCGCCTCTTCGTTAACAAGACACCAAAAGGTGAATACCGTTACGCTTGGGGAATCAACTTCCCTAAAGAATTGGCGCCGTTTGATGTGCATTTGATTCCAGTAAATGTCAAAGACGAAGCCTCTCTTGAATTGACTAGCAAGATCGAAGACCAATTGGTCAAGGCTGGCTACGAAGTCTTGGTGGATGACCGTAACGAACGTGCAGGTGTTAAATTTAGCGATAGTGACTTGATTGGTTTGCCAATCCGCATCACTGTTGGGAAGAAAGCAGCTGACGGTATCGTAGAAGTGAAAATCAAAGCTTCAGGAGACACGATTGAAGTGCATGCAGACAACCTGCTTGAAACCCTTTCAATTTTAAATAAATAAGCAATAGTAGAAGGCTAGGATGCTCAACACCCTAGCCTTCTTTTTTGTAAGCTGAGCCAGCTAGACGAAAGGACCTTCTGACAGTCGAAAAGTTAGGCGAAATATGATAAAATAAAGGCTAGTAATTCGTCAGGGAGAAATCATGTCAACTAGCTTTGAAATCTTAATGAATCAGTTAGGGATGCCTTTGGAAATGCGTGAATCAGGCGCTTTTGAAGGGGCTGAAATCCAAGAGGTCATCGTCCATAAGCTCAGTCGTGTTTGGGAATTTCGTTTTGTTTTTGCCGAAATTCTTCCCATCACGATTTTTCAGGAGCTCAAAAATCGCTTGGTTGAGGAGTTTTCAAAGACAGGCAATCGAGCGGTGTTTGAGATTCAGGTAAAGAATCCAACTTTTAGTGAGGACCTCTTGCAAGCCTATTACCAGGAAGCTTTTGAAGATGGTCCCTGTGCGAGCCAGGGCTTTAAGAGCATGTATCAACACTTGCAGGTTCGTGCACAGGGAGAAGAGCTGATCATTAGTGGCCCTTCATCTGTGGATACGGAGCATCACCGGAAAAACCATCTGCCAAATCTTGCTAGTCAATTGACCAAGTTTGGTTTTCCCCATTTTCAGTGTCGGGTAGAAGCTGATGACCAGTTGACAGAAGAACTCCAACAGGCCTTCGAAGCTGAGAAGGATCAAATCTTCCAAGCAGCCAACGAAGAAACTTTGCGGGCTATGGAGTCCTTGTCTCAAATGGCTCCTCCACCAGCAGAGGAAAAACCAGCCTTTGATTTCAAAGCCAAAAAGGCTGCGGCCAAGCCTAAGCTGGATAAGGCAGAGATCACTCCTATGATTGATATCACGACAGAAGAGAACCGCATCGTTTTTGAAGGGGTAGTCTTTGATGTCGAGCAAAAGGTAACTCGGACAGGTCGAGTCTTGATCAATTTCAAGATGACCGACTATACCTCCAGTTTTTCGCTCCAGAAATGGGCTAAAAATGAAGAAGAAGCTCAGAAGTTTGATATGATCAAGAAAAACTCTTGGTTACGGGTTCGTGGGAATATCGAGGTCAATAACTTTACACGAGATTTGACCATGAATGTTCAAGATGTTCAAGAAGTGGTCCACTATGAGCGCAAGGATCTGATGCCAGAAGGCGAGCGTCGGGTCGAGTTCCATGCCCATACCAATATGTCGACCATGGATGCCCTACCTGAGGTAGAGGAGTTGGTCGCAAAAGCAGCCAAATGGGGGCACAAGGCAGTTGCTATTACCGATCATGGCAATGTGCAGTCTTTCCCTCATGGTTACAAGGCAGCTAAAAAAGCTGGTATCCAACTCATCTATGGGATGGAAGCCAATATCGTTGAAGACCGTGTACCGATTACCTACAATGAAGTCGATCTAGACCTTCATGAAGCGACCTATGTGGTTTTTGACGTGGAAACGACAGGACTCTCAGCCATTTACAATGATCTGATTCAGGTTGCCGCTTCTAAAATGCACAAGGGCAATATCATTGCTGAATTTGATGAGTTTATCAATCCAGGGCACCCCATTTCCGCCTTTACAACGGATCTGACAGGCATTACCGATGACCATGTTCGCAATGCCAAACCTTTGAAACAGGTCTTGGAGGAGTTCCAGGAATTTTGCAAGGATGCGGTTTTGGTTGCCCACAATGCCACTTTTGACGTGGGCTTCATGAATGCCAACTATGAGCGTCATGGCCTTCCCAAAATCACCCAGCCAGTAATTGATACGTTAGAGTTTGCTCGGAACCTTTATCCAGAGTACAAGCGTCATGGTTTGGGCCCCTTGACCAAGCGGTTTGGGGTTGCCTTGGAACATCACCATATGGCCAACTATGATGCGGAAGCGACGGGCCGCCTGCTCTTTATCTTTATCAAGGATGTAGCAGAAAAGCATGGCGTGACCAATCTTGCTAAGCTGAATTTGGATTTGATTAGTCCGGATTCCTACAAAAAGGCTCGGGTCAAACATGCAACCATCTATGTCAAGAACCAGACGGGCTTGAAAAACATGTTCAAATTGGTCTCCCTTTCCAATACTCAATATTTTGAGGGTGTTCCTCGGATTCCGAGAACGGTTTTAGATGCTCACCGGGAAGGCTTGATCCTGGGATCGGCTTGTTCTGAAGGAGAAGTCTTTGACGCGGTCGTCTCTCAGGGAGTTGATGCGGCAGTGGAAGTGGCCAAGTATTATGACTTTATCGAGGTCATGCCTCCAGCCATCTATGTGCCCCTCATTGCTAAAGAGCAGGTCAAAGACATGGACGAGCTCCAGACTATCATCAAGAGTTTGATTGAGGTGGGAGATCGCCTTGGCAAGCCAGTCCTCGCGACAGGAAATGTCCACTACCTTGAGCCCGAGGATGAGATTTATCGAGAAATCATTGTCCGCAGTCTTGGGCAAGGGGCCATGATTAACCGGACCATCGGTCATGGAGAAAACGCCCAACCTGCACCCCTACCAAAAGCCCATTTCCGTACAACCAATGAAATGCTGGATGAATTTGCTTTTCTAGGGGAAGACTTAGCACGAAAACTGGTCATTGAAAACACCAATGCTCTGGCAGAAATCTTTGAACCTGTCGAAGTGGTTAAGGGGGACCTCTATACCCCATTTATCGACAAGGCCGAAGAAACGGTTGCCGAATTGACCTATCAGAAGGCCTTTGAAATCTATGGCAATCCGCTACCTGATATTGTTGATTTACGGATTGAAAAAGAATTAACCTCTATCCTGGGGAATGGCTTCGCCGTGATCTATCTGGCTTCCCAACTCTTGGTGCACCGTTCCAATGAACGGGGCTACTTGGTTGGTTCCCGGGGATCTGTCGGCTCCAGTTTCGTTGCGACCATGATCGGGATTACCGAGGTTAATCCGCTCTCTCCTCACTATGTCTGCGGGGAGTGTAAATACAGTGAGTTTATCACGGATGGTTCTTATGGTTCAGGATTTGATATGCCCAATAAGGACTGTCCAAACTGTGGTCACCAACTCAGCAAAAACGGCCAAGACATTCCTTTCGAGACCTTTCTTGGTTTTGATGGGGACAAGGTACCCGATATCGATTTGAACTTCTCAGGGGAAGATCAGCCGAGTGCCCACTTGGATGTCCGTGATATTTTTGGAGAAGAATATGCCTTCCGGGCAGGAACAGTAGGTACAGTTGCAGCCAAGACCGCCTATGGGTTTGTTAAAGGCTATGAGCGGGACTACGGCAAGTATTACCGGGATGCAGAGGTGGAACGGCTAGCCCAGGGAGCAGCTGGGGTTAAACGGACGACCGGTCAGCACCCAGGGGGAATCGTTGTTATCCCTAACTATATGGATGTCTATGACTTCACCCCTGTGCAGTACCCAGCAGATGATGTGACAGCCGAATGGCAGACCACTCACTTTAACTTCCACGATATCGACGAGAACGTACTTAAACTCGATGTCCTGGGACACGATGATCCGACTATGATTCGCAAGCTCCAGGACTTATCAGGCATTGATCCAAACGATATTCCTATGGATGATCCAGGTGTCATGGCCCTCTTCTCAGGAACCGATATCTTAGGAGTCACACCGGAGCAAATCGGTACCTCGACTGGTATGCTGGGGATCCCAGAGTTTGGGACCAACTTTGTTCGGGGCATGGTCGATGAGACTCATCCGACCACCTTTGCCGAGTTGCTTCAGCTTTCTGGTCTGTCTCACGGTACCGACGTATGGTTGGGAAATGCCCAAGACTTGATCAAGGCGGGTATTGCTGACCTATCAACCGTTATCGGATGTCGAGATGACATCATGGTTTACCTCATGCACGCTGGCCTAGATCCAAAAATGGCCTTTACCATCATGGAGCGGGTGCGGAAAGGCATGTGGCTCAAGATTCCTGAAGAAGAGCGCAATGGCTATATCGAGGCCATGAAGGCTAACAATGTACCTGAATGGTACATCGAATCTTGTGGGAAAATCAAGTACATGTTCCCCAAAGCCCATGCGGCAGCCTACGTTATGATGGCCTTGCGGGTGGCTTACTTTAAGGTTCATCATCCTCTCTACTATTACTGTGCTTACTTCTCAATCCGTGCCAAGGCCTTTGATATCAAGACCATGGGCGCAGGACTAGAAGCCGTGAAAGCGCGGATGAAGGAGATTGCTGAAAAACGCAAGAACAACGAAGCTTCCAACGTAGAAATTGACCTTTACACGACGCTTGAAATTGTCAATGAGATGTGGGAGCGAGGTTTCAAGTTTGGCAAGCTAGATCTCTATCGTAGTGATGCGACGGAATTCATCATCGATGGAGATACCCTTATTCCACCATTTGTCGCCATGGATGGATTGGGAGAGAACGTAGCCAAGCAGATTGTGCGAGCTCGCAAAGAAGGAGAATTCCTCTCTAAAACAGAGTTACGCAAACGTGGTGGCGTCTCCTCAACCTTGGTAGAAAAGATGGACGAGATGGGAATCCTTGGCAATATGCCAGAAGACAACCAGCTCAGTCTCTTTGATGATTTGTTTTAATGGATTCAACGATCCTCGCTCGGTTTGAGGTTGGTTAATGATAGAAAAGAAAAAAAGAGCAACACCCTGGAAGTCAGGGAAAGTCATTTCCATTCGCCTACGAAATGGTGTTTATGTCTTAGCACAAATGGTGCGAGAGCCCTATCTGGTATTTTTTAACCATTTTAAGGAGGAAAATAGCTGGAAGGGAGTGACCTTGAAAGAGGAGAATATTCTCTTTTGTAAAGCAGTCACTCGTCAGTTTCTACGCTCTAGTCCTGTAACGATTGTCAAAGATCTTGAGCCTCTCTTAGATTATCGGCTGCCTAAAGAATGGATTTATAGCCATATGGGAGGGCATCCGATTACGGTTTCGGTGAAGGGACGGGAGCGCCAAGTAGCTGGTTTTGGTCATCGGCTTTCTTTGGTTGAGGCGGATAAGGAAAGTGGCCAACCAGAGGATAATCCTCTGATGGGACTCTTCCAAGCCTATATCCTACCAGATATCCAAGAGCAAGATTGGGAGCGGGTCAGTCAGGCTGAGCTCATGTCTCTAGAAGTCTTTCCGACGCTCAATGAACGTCTTTATCTCTGCTCTCTCTATGGGAAAAATGTGAATCCAGAGCTAGATATCTCTTTGGGAAAGCCCCTGCCCGATGCTTATGAAACCTATCTCGATATTCTTACCAACAGCCCAGAGGTACGACGCCTCTATCTAGGTGAGGAGGATGCTAAGAAAGGAATAGAATGATGAGAGTCAAAATTTTTGCAGAAGACAAACCTGCTCAAAAAACATTTAGCTATCAATTAGAGCTAGATACCGATACAATTTTAAAAGTCACTGGCCTGGTCTGCTCCACTGTCGTGGTAGCAAACCTCTTGTCACTCTTAAAGGATTAATATAGAAAAGGATTGAACATGGTTTTACCAAATTTTAAAGAAAACTTAGAAAAATACGCAAAATTGTTGGTTGCAAACGGCATCAATGTGCAACCTGGCCATACCTTGGCTTTGAACATCGATGTGGAGCAAAGAGAATTGGCCCACTTGATTGTGAAGGAAGCCTATGCCTTGGGGGCACACGAAGTGATTGTCCAATGGGCAGATGATTTTACTACCCGTGAAAAATTCCTCCATGCACCGATGGATCGCTTGGACAATGTACCTGATTACAAGATTGCAGAGATGAACTACCTCTTGGAACACAAGGCAAGTCGCTTGGGTGTGCGTTCATCCGATCCAGGTGCCTTAAACGGTGTCGAGGCAGAAAAGCTTTCGGCTTCTGCTAAGGCTTTGGGCATGGCTATGAAACCAATGCGCATCGCCACTCAATCCAACAAGGTCAGCTGGACCGTTGCTGCAGCAGCAGGTTTAGAATGGGCGAAAAAAGTCTTCCCAAATGCGGCGAGCGATGAAGAAGCAGTGGATCTCCTGTGGGATCAGATCTTCAAGACCTGTCGGGTATACGAAGAAGATCCAGTCAAAGCTTGGGAAGAGCATGCAGCTATTCTCAAGAGCAAGGCAGATACACTTAATAAGGAACAATTCTCAGCCCTTCATTACACAGCACCAGGAACTGATTTGACTCTTGGCTTGCCGAAGAACCACGTCTGGGAATCTGCGGGGGCTATCAATGCCCAGGGCGAAGGCTTCTTGCCAAACATGCCGACAGAAGAGGTCTTCACAGCTCCTGACTTCCGTCGTGCAGAAGGCTATGTAACGTCTACAAAACCGCTTAGCTACAATGGGAACATCATCGAAGGCATCAAAGTGACCTTTGAAAATGGAGAAATTGTGGATATCACAGCTGAAAAAGGCGATCAAGTCATGAAAGATTTGGTCTTCAAAAACAAGGGAGCGCGTGCCTTGGGTGAATGTGCCCTTGTCCCAGATCCAAGCCCAATTTCACAGTCAGGCATCACCTTCTTCAACACCCTCTTTGATGAAAATGCTTCTAACCACTTGGCCATCGGGGCAGCCTATGCAACCAGTGTAGAAGGTGGCGCAGAGTTCACAGAAGAAGAACTCGAAGCAGCCGGCCTCAACCGCTCAGACGTCCACGTCGACTTCATGATCGGCTCAAGCCAAATGGATATCGACGGCATCCGAGAAGACGGCACCCGCGTCCCAGTCTTCCGTAACGGAGATTGGGCAATATAGGGAGCAAAACAGAAATCAGTAACTCGAAGAGTTTGATTTCGTAGTTTTGCCCCCACACAGTTGATTAGACTGGACGAAGAACCGAAAGGTTCAAGTACCGTCAATCAACCACTGTGCTAAGAGACAGAAATCGGTAGACGTAGTCTCGATTTCGTAGTCCTGCCCCCACACAGTTGATTAGACTGGACGAAGAACCGAAAGGTTCAAGTACCGTCAATCAACCACTGCGCCGAGAGACAGAAATCAGTAACTCGAAGAGTTTGATTTCTACCTCGCTTTTTGGATTCAAGGCTCGGGCAAAAAAGGTCCACAGGACCTTTTTAGTACCCCCGCACAGTTGATTAGGAAGGGCCTTGCTCCGCAATCCCTATCTGCCACCTCAAAACAGTGTTTTGGGCTATCAACCACTGTGCTGAGAGACAGAAATGAGCTACTCAGAGCCTTTGTTTTTAGAATACATCAAAAAAGAGTTTGGTTTTAACAGCCAAGCTCTTTTTTTGTGTCAGCTAGTTTTAATAAAATATAGGGATAAAATTTTATAGCTTCTTCTCTTAATTAAAGAACCTTTCAAAGAAGCCTTGACGGGGGCCTGTTTTCTAGATAGACTGGAAGTAAGCGTTTACACACAACAAATTTTAGGAGGTCCTGATGAAATCACATCAACCACGTTATGCTATTCGCAAGTATGCTGTAGGAGTTGCTTCGGTACTGGTTGGCTTTTTTGCTAGCGGTCAAGTCGTAGCAGCAGATACGCCAAGCGTTACAGAAAGCCCTGCAACGACTCTTCCGACACAGCCAAGTGAAGGAGACTTGCCTCAGTCTGCTACGGAGGAAACTGCTCAGCCGGTAGTAGAAAAACCAACAGCTCCTGCTCCAATCGTCGATCAAAGTCAACCGACCCTACCTGATCGAGAATTGCGCGCATCCGATCTTGATCGCTTGATTCGTGAAGAAGCGATCTCTGTTACAGAAGCTGATGGGACAGCTCAACCGGTTCCAGTAACAGCAGCGACTGAAACACCCGCTAAAGATCCAGAGCAAGAAGAAAAATTGGCCAAGAAAAAGGTCATCTCTATTGATGCGGGACGCAAATACTTCTCGCCTGATCAAATCAAGGAAATCATTGATGAAGCTAGCAAGACGGGTTATACCGATTTGCATCTCTTGGTGGGAAATGACGGTTTACGCTTTGTCCTTGATGACATGTCCTTGCAAGTGGGAGATGCGTCCTACTCAAGTCAAGCGGTCAAAGAGGCTGTAGAAAAAGGAACCAAAGCCTACTATGACGATCCAAATGGAACAGCCTTGACTCAGGCTCAAATGGATGAGATTTTGGCTTATGCCAAATCCAAGAATATAGGCGTCATTCCAACGATTAATAGCCCAGGGCACATGGATGCAATTTTGACAGCTATGGAGCAATTGGGAATCGAAAACCCTCACTTTAATTACTTTGGTACGAAAAAGTCAGAACGGACTGTCGATTTAGACAACCAAAAAGCTCTAGATTTCACTAAAGCCTTGGTGGACAAGTATGCGGCTTATTTCAGTGGCAAGACAGAAATCTTTAACATCGGCTTGGACGAATATGCCAATGATGCAACAGATGCCCATGGTTGGCAGGTCCTTCAAGCTAGCAAGCATTGGCCAGATGAAGGCTATCCAGATAAAGGCTACGAAAAATTCATCCAATATGCCAATGATCTAGCGGCTATTGTGAAAAAACACAAGATGAAACCAATGGCCTTCAACGACGGTATCTACTACAATGGCGATACCTCCTACGGAACCTTTGATAAGGATATCATTGTATCCTACTGGACAGGTGGATGGAACGGCTATGATGTGGCTTCGTCAAAATTCCTATCTGAGCTAGGCCATCAAATTCTTAACACCAATGATGCTTGGTATTATGTCCTCGGCCGGGACAAGGCTGGATCTGGTTGGTATAATCTGGATCAAGGACTCGAAGGGATTTCCAAGTCAGCGATTGATGTTGTTCAAAAAAATGATGGGGCTAAGGTTCCATTTATCGGTGGGATGGTAGCTGCCTGGGCAGATACACCATCTGCAACCTACAAAAAAGAGCTACTCTTCAAGCTCATGCACGCTTTTGCGGATAAGAATGCGGACTACTTTGTAGCAGATCCTGAAGTCGTTGAAAAAGCTCTGGCGGAAGCTCCAACTGATTTGGACCACTACACACCGGAATCCCTAGTAGCCTTTACAGCAGCAAAAAAGGCGCTGGAAGGAGTAGGAGCAGAGACGACTCGAGCAGAAGCTAAGGAACTAATTGCTTCTCTCAAAGCCGCTCAAGAGTCCTTAGTCTATACAGAAAGCTATGCCAAAGAGTTGGCAGACAAGGAAGCTGCTGAAAAACTAGCTAAGAGCAAGGTGATTTCCATTGACGCAGGACGCAAATACTTCTCATTGGATCAGCTGAAACGAATCGTGGACAAGGCCAGTGAGCTAGGCTACTCTGACTTGCACCTCCTTGTCGGAAACGATGGCATGCGCTTCGTCCTCGATGATATGACGGTGGAAGCTAATGGCAAGACTTATGCCAGCGATGACGTGAAACAGGCCCTTCTCGAAGGAACCAAGGCCTACTATGACGATCCAAATGGTCAAGCCTTGACCCAAGCAGAAATGGACGAATTGTTGGCTTATGCGACTTCGAAAGGAATTGGCTTGATCCCAGCAGTCAATAGTCCAGGTCATATGGATGCTATCTTGGTAGCGATGGAAAAACTAGGTATCGAACATCCACAAGCGACCTTTGATACGGTTTCTAAGACAACCATGGATCTGACCAACGAAGAAGCGGTTAATTTCACCAAGGCCCTCATTGGCAAGTACATGGACTATTTCAAAGGTAAGTCTAAGATCTTTAACTACGGAACAGACGAATACGCCAATGATGCTACTAATGCCCAAGGCTGGTACTACCTCAAATGGTATGAGCTCTATGGTAAGTTTGCGGACTATTCTAATAGTCTCGCTGCTATGGCTCGTGAAAAAGGCTTGCAGCCAATGGCCTTTAACGATGGCTTCTACTATGGAGACGAAGATGATGTTACCTTTGACAAGGACGTCTTGATTTCTTACTGGTCTAAAGGATGGTGGGGCTATAACCTCGCATCACCACAGTACCTCGCAGACAAGGGCTATAAATTCCT
The DNA here is from genome assembly GCF_052588545.1 of Streptococcus sp. KHUD_013. Lineage (NCBI taxonomy): Bacteria > Bacillati > Bacillota > Bacilli > Lactobacillales > Streptococcaceae > Streptococcus > Streptococcus sp. KHUD_013. Next base: position 1,680,962 of record NZ_CP186264.1, on the reverse strand, counting down.
CAATACCAACGGTGACTGGTACTATGTTATGGGCCATAGAGGAGATCAAAGCTATCCACTCGATAAAGCTCTTCAACATTCAGAAACCGTTCCATTTGAACAATTAGCTTCAACCAAATACCCTGATGTGAAATTACCAGTGTCCGGAAGTATGTTGGGAATCTGGGCAGATGAACCAGCCAATGAATACAAGGAAGAAGAAGTCTTCCAGGTCATGGAAGCATTTGCCAACCACAATAAGGATTACTTCAAAGCTGACTATACAGCCCTTCGTGCGGCTCTTGCCAATGTTCCAACAGATCTTTCCATCTACACTGAGGAATCTCGTTCAGCTCTTGCAACGGTGCTAGATCAGTTAAATTGGAAGATCAGTCGTGCTCACCAAGAAAAAGTGGCAGAGCAGGTTGAACAGGTAACTCAAGCTCTCAGTCAATTGAAACCAATCACCCAAGTGGGAAGCCAAGCAGAAGATGATGTCAGAGCCTTGGTAGCAGACAAACCAAGCTTGGAAGTCGTCGAAAAAGAACTGGATTTTGAAGTTGTTGAACGGACCAATCCAGATCTAGCCAAGGGTGAACGAAAAGTGGTTCAAGCAGGTGCCAAAGGCCAACATCGTGAATTTGTTGCAGTATCTGCCCTTGATCAGAGCCACCAAGTGATAGGGACAGAAGTTTCGAAAGAAGCTGTTTCTGAGATTGTGGAAGTGGGAACCAAGGAGGCAGAAGTGGTCACTCCGACTCCAGGTTCACAGGATAGTCCGAGTCCTCAAGCAGACCTACCTCAAGTCGATCAAGGAGGTCATCATCAAGTCAGACCAGTAGCTCCTGAAGTGAAGCCGCTTGTGAACCCTCAACCAGCTCCAGTCGCTTCAGATCAAAAACCAGTAGAAGAGACTAAGCCAGCAGCGGTGCAAGATCAAGCACCTTCTAGCCAACAGCTTCCTGAAACTGGCCAAGAGTCCATCTTAGGTTTAGCCTTACTTGGAGCCATCTTAGGAGCGACAGGTATGAGCCTCAAAGGAAGGGAAGAAGACTAATCAGCCCCCCGATGGAACTAAGTTTTTCTAGTTTTCCAGAGATGGAAAAGGAAAGACTTGGTTCTTTTTTTGTCCCAAAAACTGTACCCGGACAGTTGTCACTTTTCTGCCTTGTTCCGCTTGGATGAACTTGATAAAATAAAAACATGACACGATACAAAGCAACTATTTCTTACGATGGAACTCTATTTGCGGGTTTCCAACGACAACCGCATGCGCGTAGTGTGCAAGAAGAAATCGAGAAGACCTTGATGCGTCTGAATCAAGGAAATCCTGTGACCATTCACGGAGCGGGACGGACGGATGCAGGTGTCCATGCCCTTGGCCAGGTCGTCCATTTTGATCTCCCCCAGCCACGGGATGAGGAAAAACTCCGCTTTGCCCTCGATACTCAAACTCCAGAGGATATTGATTTCATCCGGGTGGAGCAAGTAGCAGATGACTTTCACTCACGTTACAAGAAGCACAGCAAGACTTACGAATTCATTGTGGATTATGGTCGCCCCAAGAACCCTATGATGCGCCACTATGCCACCCACTATCCCTACCCCTTGGATATGGCCAAGATGCAAGTAGCCATCCAAAAATTGGAGGGAACCCATGATTTCACTGGATTTACTGCTTCGGGTACCAGTGTGGAAGACAAGGTTCGAACGATTACAGAGGCCCGCTTGATCGAGGATGCGGCAAATCATCGCCTTCTCTTTATTTTTTCGGGCAATGGCTTTCTCTACAAACAGATCCGCAATATGGTGGGGACCTTGCTAAAGATTGGCAATGGACGAATGCCGGTGGAGCAAATTGACTTGATTTTAGAAAAAAAGGACCGCAATTTAGCAGGTCCTACAGCAGCGCCAAATGGCTTATACTTAAAGGAGATCCGTTATGAGTAATGAATTGATTCTAGCTATTTCAGGAAATGATATTTTTAGTGGGGGAGGCCTTCATGCGGACCTTGCGACCTATACAACCAACAAACAGCATGGTTTTGTAGCGGTGACTTGTTTGACAGCCATGACCGAGCATGGTTTTGAAGTCATTCCGGTGGATCCGACGACCTTTGCCCAACAGCTCAACTCTCTCAAGGATGTTCCTTTTTCTGCTATTAAGCTCGGCCTCTTGCCAAATGTTGAAGTAGCAGATCTGACCTTGGACTACGTCAAGGACCATGCGGATATCCCTGTCGTCTTAGACCCTGTCTTGGTCTGCAAGGAAACCCATGATGTGGAAGTATCAGCCCTTCGAGATGAATTAATCAGATTCTTCCCTTCTGTGACCATCATCACACCAAACTTACCAGAGGCTGAGATCTTGACCCAAAGCAAAATTCAATCGCTCGATGATATGAAGGAGGCTGCTCGTAAACTCCATGAATTAGGAGCAGCGACTGTCGTGGTCAAAGGGGGCAATCGCCTCAACAAGGAAAAAGCCATCGATGTCTTTTATGACGGCCAAGACTTTACGGTCTTCGAAGAAGACGTTTTAGAAAAGAATAATACAGGAGCTGGTTGTACTTTTGCCTCTAGCATAGCAAGCCAGTTAGTCCAAGGGAAGGCAACCTTAGAAGCTGTCAAAGCCTCTAAAGACTTTGTCTACCAAGCCATTCAAAAATCAGATCAATATGGAGTAGTTCAATATGACCAATAAACGGACCCAAGTAATCGCGCATTTAGCCATTTTAACCGCCTTGACAGTTGTACTAGGCTATTATACTAAGTTGCCAACTCCTACCGGGATGGTGACCTTGCTGGATCTAGGTGTCTACTTTACTGCCTTTTATCTGGGACGCAAAGAAGGAGCAGTGGTCGGTGGTCTTGGTGCCTTTCTCTTGGACCTCCTCTCTGGCTATCCTCAATGGATGTTCTTTAGTCTCTTGTTCCACGGAGCTCAAGGCTACTTTGCTGGTTTTAAAGGAAAAGCCCGTTACATCGGTCTGCTTCTAGGAACGGTTATCATGGTAGGTGGTTATGCCCTAGCTTCAGCACTCTTTTTAGGAAATACCTGGGTAGCGGCCATTGAAGAGGTTCCTCATAATCTGGTTCAAAACTTCGTTGGGATGGCTCTGGGATATGCTCTGTATCATTTCTTACCAAAGAAGGGAAATTAGAAGATGGAGTTAGAGCAATTAAAAAGAGAAACCCAGGAGATCTTGCTGGATCTATTATCCAAGGCCAATCTGCATCAGGGGCAAATCCTCGTATTAGGCTTGTCCACCAGTGAAGTCGCTGGTGCAAGTATCGGGAAGAACTCAAGCCTGGAGATTGGGCAAGCCATTGTGAAAACCATCTTGGATACCCTAACTCCAAAAGGGATTTACTTAGCTGTCCAAGGATGTGAGCATCTTAACCGCGCTCTGGTGGTAGAACGTGAACTAGCAGAGAAGAAAGACTTAGAAATCGTCAATGTACTACCGAGCCTCCATGCGGGGGGTGCCGGTCAGTTGGCAGCTTTCGGTTATATGAAAGACCCTGTCGAAGTGGAATACATCACAGCTCAGGCTGGTTTGGACATCGGGGATACTTCGATTGGGATGCATGTCAAGCATGTGCAAGTACCCGTTCGTCCTGTCTTGAAAGAACTGGGTGGCGCTCATGTGACGGCTCTAGCCAGTCGTCCAAAGTTGATCGGTGGGGCGCGTGCTACTTACCAGGAAGATCCGCTTCGGAAGTCCTAATAGGAAGGAAACTAGTTCAGGCACGGACTAGTTTTTTTATTCCGGGACAATTTTTGAGATAGAAAAGAGATTTTTAATCTTTTGGTCTTCATAAACCACTATAAAATTCCTCTAAAAAGAAGCAGTTTCCACAAAACCAAGATGCCCAAAAACTTGCATTTTCGAAGTTTTATGGTAAAATTATTAGGAATGACTATATTATTTTAAGGAGAGACAGAATGTCTGTATCATTTGAAAACAAAGAAACAAACCGCGGAGTATTGACTTTTACCATCAGTCAAGACCAAATTAAACCAGCTTTAGACCGCGTGTTTGAGTCTGTTAAGAAAAACTTGAACGTTCCAGGATTCCGTAAAGGTCACCTTCCACGTCCGATCTTCAACCAACGTTTTGGTGAAGAATCACTTTATCAAGATGCTTTGAACGATCTTCTTCCAGCAGCTTATGAAGCAGCAGTAAAAGAAGCAGGTCTTGAAGTGGTTGCTCAACCAACTTTTGACGTTGTATCAATGGAAAAAGGTCAAGATTGGACATTGACAGCAAATGTTGTTACAAAACCAGAAGTAAAATTGGGTGCTTACAAAGACCTTGAAGTATCTGTAGAAGTTTCTAAAGAAGTAACAGATGAAGATGTAGATGCACGTATCGAACGCGAACGCAACAACTTGGCTGAATTGGTAATCAAAGAAGGACCAGCAGCTGAAGGTGATACCGTTGTGATTGACTTTGTAGGTTCTGTTGACGGTGTTGAGTTTGACGGAGGAAAAGGAGATAACTTCTCACTTGGACTTGGTTCAGGTCAATTCATCCCAGGTTTCGAAGACCAATTGGTTGGACACTCAGCTGGTGAAACAGTTGATGTCATCGTAACTTTCCCAGAAAACTACCAAGCAACTGACCTTGCAGGTAAAGAAGCAAAATTCGTGACAACCATCCACGAAGTAAAAGCAAAAGAAGTACCAGCTCTTGACGATGAATTGGCAAAAGACATCGATGAAGAAGTTGAAACTCTTGCTGAATTGAAAGAAAAATACCGCAAAGAGTTGGCTGAAGCAAAAGAAGAAGCTTACAAAGATGCAGTTGAGTCAGCAGCAATTGACCTTGCAGTAGAAAATGCAGAAATCGTTGACCTTCCAGAAGAAATGATCCACGAAGAAGTACACCGTGCTGTCAATGAATTCCTTGGAAACATGCAACGTCAAGGAATCTCTCCAGACATGTACTTCCAAATCACTGGTACAACTCAAGAAGATCTTCACAAACAATATGAAGCAGATGCAGCAGCACGTACTAAGACAAACCTTGTCGTAGAAGCAGTTGCCAAAGCAGAAGGCTTCGAAGCAACTGACGAAGAAGTAACTGCAGAAATCGAACAATTGGCAGCAGACTACAACATGCCAGTTGAACAAGTTCGTAGCTTGCTTTCACCAGAAATGTTGAAACACGACATCGCTGTGAAGAAGGCTGTTGAAGTGATCACAAGCACTGCAAAAGTAAAATAAAAAAGACGATCTTCCATCTTGATGGAAACAAGTCATAAGAAGAAAAGCTGAGGCCATGTGTCCCGGCTTTTCTCTTCTTCTTGGCGCGGAATTTTCCTTTGACGAAAGGGGAAAATTATCGTACAATAGAGTGTAACGATAAATGATGTATTCTAGGGGTAACCTCTTTTTTAATGAAAAAGAGTGTTGCCTTGAGATAAAAATGAAGGAGATCTACCTTGGAATTAGAAGTATTTGCTGGACAAGAAAAAAGTGAACTTTCAATGATTGAAGTAGCCCGTGCGATCTTAGAGTCACGTGGCCGTGATCATGAAATGTATTTCAATGACCTGGTCAATGAAATTCAAAACTACCTCGAAAAATCAAACAGTGAAATTCGTGAAGCTCTTCCCTTATTCTATACGGAATTGAATGTGGATGGAAGCTTTATCCCACTAGGAGACAACAAATGGGGACTTCGCTCATGGTATGCGATCGATGAGGTAGATGAAGAAATCATCGCTCTTGAAGAAACAGATGAAGACGAAGAGCCTAAGAAACGTAAGAAAAAACGTGTCAACGCCTTTATGGACGGAGACGAAGACGCGATCGATTACAATGCGGATGATCCAGAAGACGAAGATGTCTACGAAGCAGATCCAGCGCTTACTTACGATGATGAAAACCCAGAAGATGAGAAGGATGAAGTAGAAGCCTATGACGCTGAAATCAATGAAATCTCACCAGACGAGTTGGATGAAGAAGTTGAGTTAAGTGACGAAGAAGACGAAGAAGAGTCTTACGAAGACGAAGAATAATCCAAAAAACAAGGAATTCGTTCCTTGTTTTTTCTTTGCTTGAAGGATGGTTCAAGGAGGAGTATAATAAGGGTGTAAGCCTGACGTAGTGCAGAAGGAGGAAGCGCATTTGGACTGGATACTTGATCAAAGTTTGGTGGACTTAGGGATTGAGATAGTTGTAATCGGAGTGGCCAAACAGGTGGATCCACATGCTCCCTTATCTGCAACTTTTCTAGCTAAAAAGAAGGAGAAGGAAGCCTGGGCCTTAAATTGTGATCTCAGCTCGGTGAAAGAGGAGGCAGTTGTACAAGGCTATATGGACTTGTTGAAGGAAGTGGGGCGTAGTGTCAAAAAGAACCCGCCAACTATTCTCGCTTTGATTAAGAATATCCAAAGTCGAGGTTTCCTACCGACGATCAATAGTGTGATTGATATCTATAATGTTGAATGTCTCCGTTCCTTTTTAGCCATTGGAGGGCATGATCTGGATAAAATCCAGGAACCAATCGAGTTTACGATTAGTCAAAGAGAGGATACCTTTTTGCCCATCTTATCAACAGAAAAGCATGTTAGTGAAACCGATCCGGTCTACCGAGATCAAGAGGGTATTATGGCCTGGCTAGATGTGAGAGATGGTGAGCGCTATAAGATGGAGGAGACTACCCGCAATGCCCTCTTTATCATCCAGGGAAACAGAGCGACCTCTGTAGAGATGCGCTTGGAAGCACTGGAGCGGATTAGAGAAGATTTGTCCTCTTGCATGCCCGATTTAGAATTTGAAAAATATCTGGTTACCCCCAGTGAGACAATTCCAGTCCCTTAAAGGAGCCCTTCTGTAATAGGGATGAATCCTCATTTGAACAGGAGAGACAAGTGAAGTAGCCGACACTCTTCTTGACCTGTGAGAATCTGCAAACTTTGAAAAAAGTTTGAAAAAAATCTTGACAAGAAAGTAGAAGATTGATATACTAGTAAGGTACTCAATCGCGGGGATGGCGGAATTGGCAGACGCGCAGGACTAAGGATCCTGTGACCGCTTTAGGTCGTGAGGGTTCAAGTCCCTCTCTCCGCATCGGATGATCAAGACAGCTTCGGCTGTCTTTTTTCTTGTTCATTTAGGAGAAAGATTGCTTGAAAGAGAAGAAAACGCTTTAAAGCTTCAGGAAAAGCTAGCATTTTCAATGAAAAAGTGATAAAATAAACAATGTAAGTGGTTTAACCACAAAAAATAAGAGGAGGCCTACAACTAATGGCAATCGTTTCAGCAGAAAAATTTGTCCAAGCAGCTCGTGACAATGGTTACGCAGTTGGTGGATTTAATACAAACAACCTTGAGTGGACTCAAGCTATCTTGCGTGCAGCAGAAGCTAAAAAAGCTCCAGTTTTGATTCAAACTTCTATGGGTGCTGCTAAATACATGGGTGGTTACAAAGTAGCTCGCAACATGATCGCTAACCTTGTTGAAGCAATGGGTATCACTGTACCAGTTGCAATCCACCTTGACCATGGTCACTACGAAGATGCTCTTGAGTGTATCGAAGTTGGTTACACTTCAATCATGTTCGACGGATCACACCTTCCAGTTGAAGAAAACCTTAAATTGGCGAAAGAAGTTGTAGAAAAAGCTCACGCTAAAGGTATCTCAGTTGAAGCTGAAGTTGGTACAATCGGTGGTGAAGAAGACGGTATCGTTGGTAAAGGTGAATTGGCACCAATCGAAGATGCTAAAGCAATGGTTGCTACAGGAATCGACTTCTTGGCAGCAGGTATTGGTAACATCCACGGTCCATACCCAGCAAACTGGGAAGGTCTTGACCTTGACCACTTGAAGAAATTGACAGAAGCTCTTCCAGGATTCCCAATCGTATTGCACGGTGGTTCAGGTATCCCTGATGATCAAATCCAAGCAGCTATCAAACTTGGTGTTGCGAAAGTTAACGTTAACACTGAGTGCCAAATCGCATTCGCTAACGCAACTCGTCAATTCGTACGTGAATACGATGCAAACGAAGCAGAATACGACAAGAAGAAACTCTTCGACCCACGTAAATTCTTGAAACCAGGATTCGAAGCAATCACAGCTTCAGTTGAAGAACGTATCGACGTATTTGGTAGCGAAAACAAAGCTTAATCTTGCTTGAAACGTTATTAACCAGAGGTTTATCCGTAAGGATAAGCCTTTTTTGATTCTCCTTTTTTTGAAAAATATTTATTTTAAACAAAACAATTTACTCATTTCTAGTAATAATTTTTTGTTTGAAGGGCCAATATAGTTTTTACATGATATAATTAAATTGTTGAGTTAATATTAGGAGATTATAATGGAGATTGATAATCGGAGTATTCGTCTAGGAGATGAATTAAAGAAATAAAGCCTGGAAGCAAGGTGAAGATTGCTGCTGCAACGTTTTCGATGTTTGCTCTTCAACAGTTAAAGGAAGAACTTGAAACGATCGAGGAGTTGAAATTTATCTTTACAAATCCAACCTTTGTGACTGATGAGACGAGAGTTGGATATCGTGAATATACGATCCCCAAAAAAGAGCGAGAGCAGTCTATTTTTGGAGGACGTTATGAGCTGAAGTTTAAGAGATTTATGATTGAAACAACGAAGGTAGTAGTTTTCAAAAAGTAATAACTATAAAATAAAAATACCTAAAAGGTAGTAGTAATACACAAAAATTTATTTTTAACCAAAATAGTGTAGGGATTTTATTATAAAGGAAAGATGAAAGGAAGATGTGATGAAAAGACTTTTTAATAGTGTTTTAATAAGTAAACCAATGAAATCGAATCTTATTATAACTATAATGCTAGATGTATTTGCCTTGTTGAGTTTTGTGATAATTGGTTTAAAAGCTCAGAAAGGTGAGGGACATGCAGGATTAATTGTAGCTTTATTAAAATATATAATATTATTTATTTTATTTATTTTATTAAATGCAAAAGAAGATTGGAAAACCAGATTGCCCATTAGAGAACAAATTAATGGTCGCTCTAATTTGAATATAGTAAAAATGATATCTAATATTATTATATGTTATGTGCATTATATTTATACATTAGTTTTTTTTGCTAACTTAGATTTTTTAAATGACTTTATAAAAATTGGACTTATAATTGTAATTGTTATTCTTTTATTGTCTCGTATAATTTACATAGCAGTAAAGCAGTCACCATTCATAGTTTTCTTTGGAGCTTTAATAGTATTCCTTGTATTTTCGCTGATTGGATTAGAGGATGCTGTGCTAAGTTGGACTTTCGTGACGATTATATTGAGTACACTTTTCATTCAATTTACAAATATAGATGTGAAATATTTACTATCGAAAGATTACAGGGATAAAATAATTAATGATGAAGAAGCAGAAGAAGATATAAAAGAAAAATTATTTAGAAAAAAATATGCAGTACTACTTTATATTCCATTTCTCTATATAACACTACTAATTTCTGAAGGAATAGTGAAAAGCATAAATTTTTTGCATTTTGTTAATCTTATTGCTCAAGTTCATTATGAACATCCACCAACTGATTTCTTTTCATATTTTAAAATTTATGAGGTATTTTTAAAAATCATAGTCTTTCTTTCAATTTGGCTGCTATATTATCAGTTTAAAGATATAGTATTGGATTTGTTAGCTAAAGCATTAATAAAAAAAACTGAGGGATCAGATCATTTATTAATGGACAATGGTAGATATTATAGAGCCCAAATTAGTGAATTCAAGTTTAAAGGATTTAAAAGAAAATGGGGAATAGATAAAAATAATTACCTGTCTATAGATGAAAATTATATTATTGAGTATCAGATAAATAAGAAAACAAATTGTGATTCACCTTTAATAAACATTAAGTGTTGGTCATCTGTTTCAAAAAATGCAAACATAAAATTTATCACTAATGATATACTTCAAATAGATTATAATTATTTTGTGAAAGATAAATCAGATGTTTTAAATAGACTTGACGGTGCAGATAAATATTATGGAAAGTTACTTTTGAGAAAGACCGATTTTTCAGGGATTTACTTGTTTTTTATTATTTTGATATTTTTTATTTTTGGATATTTTGGAACTGAGAATAGCATGAAAAATAAATATAGAGGTGTATATGATTTATCTGAAAGTAAAAATTTAACTGAGGATAAAAGAACGGAATTTATTGTTTTTTCAGGTAAAGAAATAAAAGTAATAAAAAGACGTAGTATACATTATAATGCTGATACGGTAAACAAATATACTTATTGTAGTGATAGTCTTCTGATTAAAGACAGTAACGGTAATATAGTGGGTGGTGTTGATCCAGCTACAGAATTAATTCTTATGTACTACGACAAATCAGGTCAACCTACAGAATATAAAATTAAAAAAGTAAAGTGAATATTTATAAATGAGTCATGTTGATGGTGTCAAGATACATTTAGTAAACTAATTCAAACAGTTATGATTAGTGTTTACACAAAATTATTGACAGTATCTTTGAAAAATATAGGTGGTATTTTGAAAATTAAATTTAAAAAAATAAAAGCGTTTCTAATTAAACTATTTTATAATATTTTCCGAATTTTAAAATGGTTTAAAAATAATTTTATCCAAGTATCTTTGGTTATATTATTGTCATTATCTATTTTCTTACCGTATATAATATATTACATTTCTGTCAATTATAAACAATTTAAATTTATGGGAACCAATATCGACGTATTGGGATACTACGGTAGTGTTCTTGGGGGCATGGTTACAATTATAGGTATTGTTCTAACTTTTAATTACGAAAGAAAAAAATCAAGTGAAGAATTAAGAAAAAATAATTTACCACTTCTAAGGTTTTCCTATAAGCCTGATAAATTTAAAAGTGATCCAAATAAAAAATATGATGTTGCAGTAATATCTGGCCTAACTAAAGAGATCAATGATTATAATGATAGTAAAAAAAATCTAAAACAAACTTTTTTTCTGCAACAGAGACTTTTTAATCAACAAGAACATTCTAATAAACAGATAGAATATTATTACTCTAGATTAAAAATTGTTGCGAATACCTACAAAAACAACTCAGAAGAGTACTTGAAAGAAAGTAATTACTTTCAAAAAGCTCAAGAGATTATTTTTAATGAGAGTCGTAGAATTAGTGAAGATATTGTCAATTTAGCTAATTCTATTAGTCAAGGTCCTAAAAAAATTAATATAGTTAACGAAGGTGTTTTAGATATTGAAAATATTGGTTTACAAACAGCAATTATAACATCTATCACCTTGAAAAAACATGATGGGACGCTTTCATTAGACACCGAAATTTTTAAAGTAGGGAGATTTGCGGTCCCAAAAAATCAAAAAATTCAATTAACTCTATTGATAGATGTCTATGACTATCATGAACTCGATTATTTATTAATAGAATTTATAGATCTTTACTATAATAAATATGAGTATTTGATACCTTTCGAACTTCAGGAAATTGAAGGAAAAAATTCATTAATAATAAATCCCAATAACATTCCTGTATTACCTAAACAACTTTCAAACTAGGGTTAAAAAAAGCTCGTATAGCGTCACAGTTTAATAAACGTTAAAACTTTTTTTGAAATTTATTGAAAGCATTCCGTATACAAAATAGGGGATGCTTTTTTGTATTATCTAATAGATCTTTCAGGAAAAGATACATTTTTCGGAAAGTTAGTCATAAGTATATTTGATCAGTTAAATAAAAATGATGCTAAGGTTTAATATTTTTTGAAATATTTTGATATGTAGAACATTTATAATTTGTTTAGATATTATTTGTGATATATGATTAATTCTCCAAATTTTAACAAATCTATTATTTGGGAAATTGTGGTCCCAAAAGCAATTCACTTCAAAGTTGAAATCGTATATAATTAAGATAGTACAAAGAGAGGAGTGAATATGATGACAGATGTAGTATTTAAGGAGGTTTCAAAGCCTACAGAAACCGAAATTTTAAAACACGATAAGAAGTTTAAAAAATATATCAAGGAAATATCAAGTGAAAAAGATTTCGGGGATAGATTAAAAACAAAAGATTTGGCTCAGAGAGTAGGAATTAGCTATGAGATGTTTCGAAAAATTCTCAATCAGAGAAAGCCGAATCAGACTAGAGATTGCATCATTGCAATCTGTGCAGCATTATTCTGTACAGAGGAAGAGACTAATAAAGCATTGTTCTATTATGATGATTTACCTGGACTAGATAAAAGAGAGGGGGGGAGAGATTATATTATTGCTCAAACTTTGGATATTAATAAAAAGAAAGAGTTTAAGCGAGATTATATTAATAAAGGCGTTGAACTTATTAATGAAGCGCTAAATGCTTCAGGATTTAAAAGACTTCGTATCTCCAAAAGAACAAATAATGAGAATTCTAGAAAGGAAACATCATCTAAAAGCCCTAATTTATTTAAAAACATAATTTCCGATCCACATTCTCATACGTATTCTAATAGAGAGTACTACAGAACATCTTTGTGTGAGTATTACCATCCACATCAGTATATGGTAGAAACATGGATAAAAATAATGAATTCTGAGAAAGAATGTCATATCAAAATAAGTAATATTGACAAAAGTAAGATAGAAGTTATACATCCTCAAGAGTTTAAAATAGAACTGCTTGATAAAGATACGGATTTATATAAAAACTATGTGTCAATTTTATATGATCTTAATTTTAAAGAACTAAAAAAAAATTATGAGATATTGTTTGACACTAGAAATTGGGGATCTAGGAGAAGTGCAAAATTAGATAAGGATACTATAGTGGTATTTGAGGAGAGGTTTAATTTTTCAATTCCAGAAAGAAGGGAATACTTTTATGGAGAGATAAGAGATAATGAATTTACTTTTTATATAATGAATCAGAGTAATTTTATGAATCAATATTTAAATAAAGAAGATTTTATAAATTTTTATGGAGATAAAAAGATAGTAGAGAGAAAGAAGATTTCATCTATTAAAGAAATAGAAGATTATTGTGTCATGAGAGATCAACAAGAGTTGTCTTATACTTATAAAGTAAATTATATAGAAATAAAAAGAAGTCTTGAGAATTTGATAGACAATTTAAAAAATGAAAAAGAATTTATTCGAGATTATGAACAATTAATGGATGATGCAGAAACAAGTGCCATTTACAATTATTATGATGTTAATAAAGAATTCGGATGTGTGGAACAGGAAGAAATTATTCCAATTTATAAAGAATATGATCCACTTGAAGAGAAATACAGGATGACAGATGGAGAAGCAATTGGTACACTTTTACATGAAGAAAAATATAGTTTCGTAGAAGCAACCAAGAAAGAGGCAATATTCGATTATAAAAATGAAAAAGTTATTTTAACAAAAGAAGATTTGATAACTGCATTTAAACTTGGAGTTGATAAAATAGAGGAAATAATAAAATTAAAATCAAAAATAACTGATTTAAAATTTTTATACAACAATTTATAAAACGGGACCATATGAGTCCCGTTTTTAGTTGTTTAAATAAAATGTGTAAAGTATAATCTATTTAATCTTTAATGGGAGGTCCTCTAATATGACAAATATGGAATATGTAGACAAATTGATTCTACTTAATGATCAAATATATATCGATACTTCATCACTTATGAATGTCCAAGATCTTAGGATGTTTTTAGATAACTACCAACAATATTTTATAAAGTATAATAAGAAAATAATTGTTACTAGGGAGGTTTGTTTAGAGATTGTTAAGCATCTAAGTTCAAAAATAGAATCTAAGGAATTTAAAGCGAAAGCTGTTATTGATTTATTTAAGAGATTTTGTAATTTATTTATTTTTGAAGATGAGAATTTAAATAATTTGGATGCTGAGAAGGCTTTTGCAGATTCAGAATTGTTATCACGTCTGACAATGGGAAAAACTGAATTTAGTCAATTATTGATTACCAACGATAAAAAGTTAAGTGTAGATGCATATAATTTGAACAATTTAAATTCTTGTTTTGGAGAAAAAATTTCCGTATGTTATATTTCCCAAAATGGATTGTTGCATAAAGGGCAAACAGAGTTTGAAAGTCGAGTTATTAGTGAAAAAGATAAAATAGAAGAAGTAAATTTATCTGAAGAACAAAAAGTTACCAGTATTGTTGAAGATAAAAGTTCAAAAATTTTATATGTCTTAACCGGATTTTGTCTAGGAGCAGTCGCCACTAAATATGCTCCAAAAATTTTAAAATTCATTTAATAAGCCATACACATGATATGGCCAACTTTTCAATTACAGGAGGGGATTATGATTTTTCAAACTTATTTAATTATTTTGTTAATTTTTCTTGTTGTATATTTATTATGGGAAAAATATATTATAAAAAACAAGTTTACACAATATATCATTAATAATGGTGGAAAAGAAATTGATTTTATAAAGAATAATGAGGGAAGCTTTTCTGATGTAGTAAAATTGATTAACAAGAGGTATAAGATAGGGATAGTTAATGCATATACTATTGTCAATTTAACCAAAGAAGAAAACAATGATAAATGATGAGGAGTTGATAAATTTATTAAATAATCTATGAAAAGAAGTAATTAATATTGAGGTGAGAAAATGGAAATGTCAATTGAAAAGCGAGAACAAATTGTTGACTTACTAAATGCTGAATATGTGATTCCTGAGGAAATGATTGAATGTGTTAAGGATGCTGTTAAGAAGTATTCTACCAAAAATTATACTGACGAAGTGATTGATAAAATTGTAAGGACACCTCAGAGTTTATCAAAAGGCTTAGTTTTGTTAAGGGAAAGGAATGGGAGTAATGATTTAAGTTTGTTTCGCGGCATATTAACTGAGTGGTTAGTTTGTGCAGAATACAACGCTCTAAAAAATAAAGGTGCAGTTGTGATGACAATTACTAATCCAGATCCATCTTCAAAAGCTGATCTTCTTCACATAATAAAGATTGGTAATGATTTCAAAGCAGTACCCGGTCCTGATGTAAAAAGTGGTAGTAGCACCTATGTTTTTAACCAATGGAAAAAGATAGTTCAAAATAGATATGAAATACCTATGGTTGATATAGATGGGGTTTTAACTACTGAAGAAGGATTGAGACAGCTAACAAAAAAACAAAGAGAACAGTTTGAGAAATTGAAAATGCAGTTTCCTAAAAAACAGGCAATAGCAACGACTTGGAATAAGGAAGATATTCTAAAGGTTATTTCTGACTATTTAAAGTTTATAGAATTTGAGATCTATCCAAGTACTGAGACTGATCTTGGCATCAAAGATATTAATGTAAATAATGTAAAAGCCAAATTATATAGTCAAAATATGTTTAATAATCAAACTTATGATTGGTCAGTATTTTCAAGTAAATCGACAAATTTATTTAAAATAAAATTTGAAGATAGCAGTATAGTAGATAATATTATTGAGTCACATATAACACAATCTAAAATTGATGATTTTAATAGCTCTGTAGATATAAATAGAAAGAACGACATTAAAAAATTATGGAATACAGCCAAAGTTGTAGGCAGTAATGGACTTAAGTTTGGTAAGAAAGCTGCGGGAGTTGCTATAAAATTTTTGGTAGAGCACCCTGAGACAGCAATTACTATAGGAGCCGCTATTATTAAAGCGATTTCTAATAATAGTTCGAATAGAGACGATTACTATAAAGAAAGTAATTTTGAATCTACATTTGAATTTGAATCAGATCAGAACGTAAATGATACGGAGCTATTTAAATCTTTAGATTCTCATCATGCTAGTAAGCATATTAGAAACTTACCTGAAGGATACAAGGCTTCTGCTGAAAAGATAGCAAGCGCTGAGGCCAATGGATTTAATTTAAAGGAAGGGCAGACATGGGTTGATGAATACTAAATTATAAGGAATTATAGTTGCCAATTGAATATTGCCCCTTCAGTAAAATTATAGGTAGTATTTTTATAAATCTAGACGTTTTTCAATCACTACCTATTTTCCTAAAACGGTAAAAAAAGTCGATTTAATAAGGTTTATAAAAGCTTTGTTGAGTATTTACAGAACTAAACTAAGTAGTGTACAATAAGATGTGTAAACACAAAAAGGAATACATAATCCAAAAAGAGAAGATATTTAAATTATTCTCTAAAAATGGAACTAAAATATAAATATTAGGAAAAAGACATGGGATTTAATCTAAACGAAATTGGAAATGTTTCTTTAAAATTAATCAGAGATACAATAGATAATACTGTTGAATTAGGTCAAAAGGGTATTAAAGGTATTGTAGATAATACCGTTGAATTAGGTCAAAAAGGCATTGAATTAGGTCAAGAGGGTATTAAAAGTATTGTAGACAATACTGTTGAATTAGGTCAAAAAGGCATTGAATTAGGTCAAGAGGGTATTAAAAGTATTGTAGACAATACCGTTGAATTAGGTCAAAAAGGTATTGAATTCATTGTCGATAATCGTGAAGAGATAATTAGGGAAACAGTAAAAATAGTATTGATAACTCTTCACAAGCGCCTAAACGAAGATGATTTAAGAGATGAGTCGTTTGATGGTAGTTATGGTTACGGTGAAAGTTATGAATCTAGTTCATATGAAATAGATTATCAGGATATAATTAATGGAGAGTACATTTGTACAGAATGTGGAAATGATTTTGATGAAGAGGATATTGATTGGAGTATTAGCGATGAAGAAAGTGGGTATTATTACTGTAGTTTTTGTAGTCATTCATTAGAACAGGATGGAATTGATGCAATGGATCCTGATGGGTTTGGGTATGACGAATATGGAAACTGGGATTCGGAACGATTAGGACGATAAATACCTTTGAAAAACTCCTAACACCTCTTCGTCCGTACCCTTGTTAGATATTTATAACAGTCTTAAAAAATCACATAAGAAAGTGTAAGAATGAAGTTAATACCGTACATTTTTATAAATAGAAATTTATTGTCTGTTACCGGCACAAAAAAAGAAGTGTTTTCTAAATGTCTCAAAATTGCAAGTAAATATGGAAAAGTGATAGGCAGTGATGAAATGTTTGGGGATATTTATCTTAAAACAAAACTAAATCTGCGCCAGTTACATTTTCCAAGAGAAATAAAAATATCGGTTGCTGCCACTGAGGTTCAAGATTTGACTATTATAAGGTTTGGTGATAGGTATGATTATACTAGTTCATTGCTTAAGGACGTTTTTGGGAAAGAATTCTTTAAAAAATGAAAACCTGTATATAGTTATAATGAAGAGCTTCAAAACCATACTGGAACTTCCCTAAATTATCAAGCTAATATCAATTTTTTGAAATTTTAGTTGCGTAAGGATGCCCTTAAATGCTGTTATGAAGCTATTTTTAAATCAATTGAAAATAATGCTTTCCAAACCAGGTCTTACGATAATATAGAGGTTTACAATATAATGGGAAGTACGGCAATTAATCAACTATATTCAGAAAACAAAGCTTAATCTTGCTTGAAACGTTATTAATTAGAGGTTTATCCGTAAGGATAAGCCTTTTTTGTTGGTGCTGGAGATGATTAGTTATCTCTTTTATTATTGCAACAAAAATATCTAAGTCATATTGCTAAAACTCTCTAAAACTTGTACAATAACGCTATGAAAAAATTTAAACAGTGGAGTTGGATCCTTTGTGGCTTTCTTATCCTCTTTTTAGGTGCTACTTTTATGTTTCATCAAGTCAGTTTGCAAAGAGAAAGGGAGATGCTCACACCCATAGGTAAGCAGGTTACGGTCAATGGCCATCAAATGAATGTCTCGATTACTGGAGAAGGGCCTGAAACAATCGTGTTACTTTCAGGTGCTGGCATCGCCTCCCCTATCCTGGACTTTAAGAATCTAACAGATTCCCTATCCAAAAAATACAAAGTAGTCGTCGTAGAGCGAGCAGGATATGGTTTTAGTGAAGATAGTGATCGTTCAAGAGATGTGATGGAGGTCCTTTCTGAGACCCGTCAAGCTTTGGCGCAAGCTCATGTTTCAGGTCCTTATGTGATTATTTCGCATTCTATGGCTAGTTTAGAGAGTCTTGCTTGGCAAGAGAAATATCCAAATGAAGTGAAGGCTTTGATTGGTCTGGATTGGGCCTTGCCAGCGAGTTATGAAGATTTAAAGGATAATCAGGCCTTGCTTACTGTGGCTTATTGGAGCAGTAAGATTGGCTTATTACGCTATTTCCCTGAGTCCTTTTATATAAAAAATCCAACTCTGACTGAAACTGAACGACAACAATATAAATTACTAGCATATAAGCAGTTGATGTCACAAGCCATGCTTCATGAATCCCGTTTGGCAAAGGAAAATGCCAAGAAAGTTCCATCTAGCATTAATCCGAAAATTCCAGCCTTACTCCTGGTTTCTAACGGTGAAGGCACGACCTTTAGCCAATCAGAGTGGCAACGTTATGCAGAGAGATTTGCAAGCGATCAGTCTAATGTTCAAGTCGTCTATATGGATGCGCCTCACGACCTCTATCATTATCAAAGCGATGCTATTGTTTCTCACATTAAAGAATTTTTGGAGAATAATTGAGGGCTTAAAAATCCATTGAGACTGATGATAATAATTAAATGCTGGAGGATTAACAGTAGAATCGTTAATTTTCTCGATTAAAAAAATTCTTTTTCTTAACAATAAACCTTCTCGTGAGGGTGGTTTTTTGGTGTCTTAAGGAAACTATTTAACAGAATTTTTGATTAAAAGTTTCATTTTAAGAGAGAAATCTCTAATTTCATAATCAATAAGCAAACGCTTGCAGTCCTATTTTTATTAGATTATAATAGGTTGGTATAAAGCCTTCTGTAATAATATTGAAAAAGTGTAGAAAGTAAGGATTTAGAATATTTGTAGTCAAAAATACAATGTTGCTTCTTACGATAGGGAGATAGATATGGCAATGATAGAAGTGGAACATCTTCAGAAAAATTTTGTGAAGACAGTAAAGGAGCCAGGTTTGAAGGGGGCTTTGCGTTCTTTTATTCATCCTGAAAAGCAGACCTTTGAAGCGGTCAAGGATTTAACTTTTGAAGTTCCAAAAGGGCAGATTTTAGGATTTATCGGGGCAAATGGTGCTGGAAAGTCGACAACCATCAAAATGCTGACAGGGATTTTGAAACCGACATCTGGTTTTTGTCGGATTAACGGCAAGATTCCCCAGGATAATCGCCAAGATTATGTCAAGGATATTGGAGTCGTTTTCGGACAACGTACCCAGCTATGGTGGGATTTGGCCCTGCAAGAGACCTACACGGTTTTGAAGGAGATTTACGATGTGCCAGACTCACTTTTCCATAAGCGTATGGACTTTTTGAATGAAGTTTTGGATTTGAAGGAATTTATCAAGGATCCTGTGCGGACTCTTTCACTAGGTCAACGGATGCGGGCGGATATTGCGGCTTCCTTGCTTCACAATCCCAAAGTTCTCTTTTTAGATGAGCCGACTATTGGTTTGGATGTGTCGGTCAAGGATAACATTCGACGTGCTATCACCCAGATTAATCAGGAGGAAGAGACAACTATTCTCTTGACCACTCACGACTTGAGCGATATTGAGCAACTCTGTGATCGGATTTTTATGATTGACAAGGGGCAGGAGATTTTTGATGGGACGGTGAGCCAGCTCAAGGAGACCTTTGGCAAGATGAAGACTCTCTCCTTCGATCTGACGCCAGGTCAAAGTCATCTCGTCTCTCATTATGAAGGCTTACCTGATATATCCATTGATAGACAAGGAAATAACCTGACTATTGAATTCAATAGTTCCCGCTACCAATCAGCTGATATTATCAAGCAAACCTTATCTGATTTTGAAGTCCGTGATTTGAAGATGGTAGATACAGATATTGAAGATATTATCCGTCGCTTCTATCGAAAGGAGCTCTAAGATGGTCAAATTGTGGAGACGTTATAAACCCTTTATCAATGCAGGGATTCAGGAGTTGATTAGCTATCGAGTCAACTTTATTCTTTATCGGATTGGCGATGTCATGGGTGCTTTTGTGGCTTTTTATCTCTGGAAGGCTGTCTTTGATTCCTCACAGGAGCCTTTGATTCAGGGCTTCAGTATGGCGGATATCACCCTCTACATCATCATGAGTTTTGTGACTAATCTTCTGACTAGGTCGGATTCTTCCTTTATGATTGGTGATGAGGTCAAGGATGGTTCCATTATCATGCGCTTGTTGCGACCAGTGCATTTTGCGGCTTCTTACCTCTTTACGGAGCTTGGTTCCAAGTGGTTGATTTTTATCTCTGTTGGACTGCCATTTTTAAGTGTCATTGTTTTGATGAAAATCTTATCTGGGCAAGGGATTGTAGAAGTGCTGGGACTAACTACCCTTTATCTTTTTAGCTTAACGCTGGCCTATCTGATTAACTTTTTCTTTAATATCTGCTTTGGATTTTCAGCCTTTGTATTTAAAAATCTTTGGGGTTCCAACCTACTTAAGACTTCCATAGTGGCCTTTATGTCTGGGAGTTTGATTCCCTTGGCTTTCTTTCCAAAGGTCATTTCAGATATTCTGTCCTTCTTACCTTTCTCATCCTTAATTTACACTCCGGTCATGATTATTGTTGGGAAATACGATGCTAGTCAGATTCTTCAAGCACTTTTGCTTCAGCTTTTCTGGCTTATAGTGATGGTGGGCTTGTCTCAGTTGATTTGGAAACGAGTCCAGTCATTTATCACCATTCAGGGAGGTTAGTATGAAAAAATATCAACGCATGCATCTGATTTTTATCAGACAGTACATCAAGCAAATCATGGAATACAAGGTCGATTTTGTGGTTGGTGTGGTAGGAGTTTTTCTGACCCAAGGCTTGAACCTCTTGTTTCTCAATGTCATCTTTCAACACATCCCCTCGCTAGAAGGCTGGACCTTTCAAGAGATAGCCTTTATCTATGGTTTTTCCTTGATTCCTAAGGGATTGGACCATCTCTTTTTTGACAATCTCTGGGCTTTAGGTCAACGACTAGTTCGAAAAGGTGAGTTTGACAAGTATCTGACTCGTCCTATCAATCCTCTCTTTCACATCCTCGTTGAGACCTTTCAGATTGATGCCTTGGGTGAACTTTTGGTCGGTGGAATTTTACTAGCAACAACGGCGACTAGCATTGCTTGGACTCTTCCAAAATTCCTGATTTTTCTAGTTTGTATTCCTTTTGCGACCTTGATTTATACTTCCTTGAAAATTGCTACAGCCAGCATCGCTTTTTGGACCAAGCAGTCAGGTGCCATGATTTACATTTTCTATATGTTTAATGATTTTGCCAAGTATCCTATTTCTATTTACAATTCGCTCCTTCGTTGGTTAATTAGCTTTATTGTACCTTTCGCCTTTACGGCCTACTATCCTGCCAGCTATTTCTTGCAGGACAAGGATGGACTCTTTAATATTGGTGGTTTGATTCTGATTTCACTTATCTTCTTTTGCATCTCTCTGAAACTCTGGGATAGGGGATTAGATGCATACGAAAGTGCAGGTTCGTAAGAGCTAAAGTAAGACTAAAATCAAGAAAGGAACTTATGATGCTTGTTATTAAAGAAGTTAAGGATGAAGAGCAAAAAATGGCAGTTGTCGCTGAGGTTTTAAAAAATTAGAGATTTTTCCTCAACTATGGGATCTTAAAAATCCTTGTCAGATTTTGATTAAAAAGATCAACTAAAAGTGCTTGACATCCGCTATCAGAGTGCTATACTGAGAAGGTAATCGCCGAATTAGCTCAGTTGGTAGAGCAACGCACTCGTAACGCGTAGGTCACAGGTTCGATCCCTGCATTCGGCATCAAATGATACAAGACAAAGCCCCTTGTGACGGGCTTTTTTTGATGTCGTATTACTTTTTGTATCAAAATTTGTACCAAATGATTCTAAAAGTTTTCAAACTCATCTTTGCTTTTCTCAATCGTCATGGACTGGAATGGTTTCATGAAGGAGGGGAACCATCCCCTAAATATGGATAGTTCATCTGGCTCATAGAGGTTCATGTAACCAGATAGTCCGATAATTTGACCGCTTATCCAAATTTCCTTGTCACCCTTGCTTCTGTTTGTTATAGTAGGATTATCAAAAGAAGCCAGTCTTCTGATAACATTACAAAAAGAGGTAGTATCATGAAAAAATTAATTGGTTTTGGATTTATCCTTGCAGCTCTCGCCGTCATCACCTTTAGTATCATTGGTTATCCGAAAATAGATGCCAATCTTTGGCCCTTGGTTCCAGTTGTCTTGTTTGCTTTCTTTACGCTTGAAAACGCACTCAAGAAAGACTACAAGTCCAGCTTGATTTGTGCCATCATTGGTTTCATCATCGCCAATGCTATCTATGATCTTCTTCCGATTTCAAATGGGGTCGTGATTACTGCGGGGGTCTTGGCTTGTCTTGGTCTCGGTTTTCTCTTTCCAGACGCACCAAAAGAAAAATAATGCTTCCAATTTTATTCGCTTCAGGGGCTTGGTATGAAGAGATTTCTTCAGACCAAGTCCTTTTTAGCTGTCTGAAAGAACCACTTAGGGGCTAAAAAGAACCACTTACTGAAAAGGTCTTGTAAGATTTCGAACAGCTGTTATAATGTTACTAACAAAGGTTAAGAAAGGAGTCCTATGAAAGTTCGTATCGAATTAGATCCGCAGATGGATGAGCCAGAAATGATCATTCGGGCTCCTCGATTGACGGAGGATGTCGCCCGCTTGCAACAGTTGATCTTGGAGCAAAAAATGACGCCCTTGACCTTTTACAAGGATCGAAGCGAGTACTTTGTAGATGTGTCAGAAATTCTCTTCTTTGAGACAGATGGTGAAAAAATCTATGGGCACACCAGAGAAGAGGCATATGAGGTCCGCCAAAAACTCTACGAGTTGGAAGAGATCTTGCCGATTGCTTTCTGTCGTATCTCCAAGTCGACCATCGTCAATACCAAGCAGATTTATTCCATCGAAAAATCTTTTTCGGGAACCAGTACAGTAAACTTTTATCAAACCCATAAGCAGGTACACGTGTCCCGACACTATTATCAACTCTTAAAAGAACGGTTAAAGGAAATGAGGTAACAAGATGAAAAATAAACTAATTGGGATTTTCTTAATCCTCCTAGCAGCCCTAGTGCTCTTACAAGGCTATTTTGTAAAATGGGAGATCAGTATCTGGACGCTGGCTTGGGTTGTCTTGCTCGCAGTCCTCTCCCTTTCTAGTTTCTTGAAGCGCCACTTTGGTTGGGGATTTCTATATGGGATTTTGGCCCTCTTCTCCCTTAACGGCCAATACCATTTTCTTCCAGTATCCAATTCGGTGGTCATCTTTTCTTCTATTTTAGCGGTGATCGGTCTCAATATTCTCTTCAAGCCTTCCAAAAAAGCAAAAGCGACTTGGAACTCCTACTCAGCAGGAGCCTCTTCTCAAACTGCTGGCAATGACATCGATGTCTCCTTCTCTACAGTGACCAAGTATTTGAATGACCAGAATTTTACGGGCGGAAGTGCGGATGTGAGCTTAGGAGAAGCTTCTATCTATTTTGACAATTGCCGGATCGAAGGACCCTCAGCCCAGTTTGCGGTGGATGTCTCCCTTGGAAGTTTGAGTCTCTATGTCCCGAGCGACTGGCGGGTTCATGTCAATGTAGAAAGTTCTCTGTCAGCTATCCAACACCAGGAAAATCCTAGCAATTTAACCAGCAAAGACTTTTACATCGTCGGAGAGGTCTCACTGGGGAATCTAGAAATCATCTATGTAGGTGAGAATAACTTTTCATAAGCCGATCTAAGAAAAACTTATTCAAAGGTCTTGCCAAGAGAAAGTTTTTTTGGTAATATAGTACGGTATGTGGTGCTAGCACATCCGTAATATTAGATCTAATAGGAGGCAAAACAGAATGGCTAAAGTATGTTATTTTACTGGTCGTAAGACTGTATCAGGAAACAACCGTTCACACGCGATGAACCAAACCAAACGTGCCGTAAAACCAAACCTTCAAAAAGTAACTGTCCTTATCGATGGTAAACCTAAAAAAGTTTGGGCTTCAGCTCGTGCATTGAAATCTGGTAAAGTAGAACGCGTTTAATAAAGAAAGAAGGCTGGGCATAAAGTGTCCAGCCTTCGCTTTTTGATAGGAATAGTAGTATGACGCAGTGGTTGATTGGAACTACTCATGTTTGAAACATTCGTACTTCCTAATCAACTGCGCGGGGGTGGGAATACGAACTCTTTTGAATGAATCGGAGTTCTTTCCCACTCCCTTTTCTTTTTCTTCATTTTTTCTCTTTTTGGACATTTGTATCAACCGATAGGAGAAAGGTGTATCCCTTTTACACGCGCCCTCTTTTATGGTAAAATAGAATATAAAATACTTTTGAGGTAGAAATTATGACAGTAAAAATCAATACAAAAGATGGTCAAATTGAATTGACCGATGATGTCATCGCAACTGTTGTAGGCGGTGCAGCCACTGAAATTTTTGGAGTGGTTGGAATGGCCAGCAAAAACGCGATTAAAGATAATTTCCAAGCTCTCTTAGGTAAGGAAAACTACTCTAAGGGTGTCGTTGTGAAAACAGCGGAAGCAGGAAGTATTGCGGTTGATGTTTACACTGTTTTGAGCTATGGTACAAAGATTAGCGAAGTCTCAAAAAATATTCAAGAGCGTGTCAAATTCAGTTTAGAAAATCAACTTGGAATCACAACGGATACAGTCAACGTCTATATCCAAAACATTAAAATTGTGGGAGAATAATCGTGTCTAAAATTACAACTAGTTTATTTCAAGAAATGGTCCAAGCAGGGGCTACTCGCTTAAATAAACAAGCCGAGTATGTCAATTCATTGAACGTTTTTCCTGTACCAGACGGTGATACTGGAACCAATATGGGAATGACTATTGAAAATGGTGCAAAAGAAGTAGCTGATCGCTCTGCTTCAACTGTTGGAGAAGCAGCAAATATCTTTGCGAAGGGGCTTTTGATGGGAGCGCGTGGAAACTCAGGAGTGATTACTTCTCAGTTGTTCCGCGGATTTTCTCAAAGCGTCAAAGACAAGGATGAATTGGATGGGGCAGCTCTTGCGGCAGCCTTCCAAGCAGGGGTTGAAGTAGCCTATAAAGCGGTTATGAAGCCTGTAGAAGGAACCATCTTGACCGTTTCTCGCGGTGCTGCCATCGGTGCTAAGAAAAAAGCAGAATCAACCAATGATGCAGTAGAAGTCATGCGTGCAGCCCTTGAAGGAGCTAAAACAGCTCTTGCCAAGACACCAGATATGCTTCCAGTATTGAAGGAAGTCGGTGTGGTGGACTCTGGTGGTCAAGGTTTGGTCTTCATCTATGAAGGGTTCCTATCAGCTTTGACAGGAGAATTCATCGCTTCTGAAGAATTTGTGGCGACTCCAGCAACCATGTCAGAAATGATCAACGCAGAGCACCACAAGTCCGTAGCGGGTCATGTGGCAACTGAAGATATCACTTTTGGTTACTGTACAGAGATTATGGTTGCTTTGAAACAAGGTCCAACCTATGTCAAAGACTTTGACTACGACGAATTCCGTAACTATTTGAACAATCTTGGGGATTCTCTATTAGTCGTCAACGATGATGAAATCGTCAAAGTCCACGTCCATACTGAAGATCCAGGTCTTGTTATGCAAGAAGGATTGAAATATGGTAGCTTGGTCAAAGTAAAAGTCGACAACATGCGCAACCAGCACGAAGCACAAGTTGAAAAAGAAGAGCGCCAAGCGAAGCCAGTTGAAGAAAAAGAATATGCCATCATTGCAGTCGTTGCGGGTGACGGATTAGCGGATATCTTCAAAGCGCAAGGAGTGGATTACATCATCTCTGGTGGTCAAACCATGAACCCATCAACAGAAGACTTTGTCAAAGCTGTTGAAGAGTTGAATGCTCGCAACATCATTATCTTGCCAAACAACAAGAACATCTTGATGGCGGCTCAATCTGCGGCAGAAGTCATTGAGCAACCAGCAGCAGTTGTAGAGACGAAGACCATCCCTCAAGGATTGACCAGTCTTCTTGCCTTTGATGAGAGCAAGTCGATCGAAGAAAACTACGAACGCATGAGCGCTTCATTGGAAGATGTTGTTTCAGGTAGTGTGACGACAGCTGTTCGTGATACCACTATTGATGGTCTTGAAATCCATGAAAACGACAATCTTGGAATGGTTGATGGTAAGATCGTCGTTTCCAATCCAGATATGATGGAAACCTTGACAGCAACCTTTGACAAGATGTTGGACGAAGATAGTGAAATTGTCACTATTTATATCGGTGAAGATGGTAAAGAAGAAGTAGCCAATGACTTGGCTCAAAACTTGATGGCTAAATATGAGGACGTCGAAGTCGAAATTCATCAAGGAAATCAACCAGTTTACCCATATTTGTTTAGCGTTGAATAATCAAAAAATTTCAAAAATAGCAGGAAAAAGAGCCAAAAAAATGATTTTTTGGCCCTTTTTTTGATAAAAAAAGCTTTATGAAAGCGATTAGATAGGTGTTTTTAGACAATTTTTATTTGATATGTTATACTTTAGAAAAATAGAAATAGGAGAAAAAAGCAAATGAAAAAGGTAATCTGCTTTTTAGGAGCTTTGCTTTTGGTGATGACGGGGTGTGCTACTAAGTCTCAGTCCACAGAAACATCAAAAAGCTCAACCACTACTTCGATAGAAAAAAGTGAAACTGTTACCAGTGAGGCAAAGGAAGAAACCAAGGTTCTCACTGCAGAAATCAATGGCAATCAACATCGCTACACCATCACGACAAAAGGTGATAAGGTTCAGAAATTAAAGTTAGATGTTTTATCGGCCCTACCAGAAAAAATTGCCACTAACTCAGCTAATCTAAGTCCTGAAGAAATGACAAAAATTATCAATGAAGGTTTGCAGTCAGATTCAGAATACAAGGCTCTGAAAGACACAGCTGGCTTCAGTATCGAATATAAGGTCACTCCAGAGAAAAAATTAGCCTCAACAGTCTCTGTTGATATGGAAACCATTGATTGGGACAAGGTTAAAGATTTGTCTTACTTTAAAGATCTTGGTATCGGTGACCTGAAAGACATCAAGGCATCGACCGTTTTCACAGGATTAAAACTCCATGGTTTCAAAGAAGAAACCCCAGCACCATAGGCTCGGACTCTTGTCCGGCCTTTTTTTATTTTCCATGACATTTGTCATGTGAGCCAGTGACAAAATCATCTAGTGGGCAGTTATTCCTTTCGCTATAATATAGTCAGAAAGTAAGAGGTAAGGAAAAATGAAACAATGGTTCTATAAAGTGTTTACGTTAACAGTGGTTGGGATGGTCGTCTATTTGATCTTTTCAAAGGATGATAGTCTCTATTACCATTTCCCTTGGGAATTATTTGCTGGGATTGGCATCATGAGCTGGGCGGTCCAAGAAGGATTGAAGATGATCAAGGCTGTTAAAAAGGAGATGGAGCAATGAAAAAGAAACTTGAAATTGGATTGGTAGCTGTTTTGTGTTTGCTCCTTTGGGTAACTGAGATGATGACGGGCTGGTTTTCTGCCCATTTTCCTAGCTGGTTTTTCCAAACGGTTTGGGGAGTGACCTTGGTCGTCTATGTCATCATTCCAGCTGGCCAGATTTGGTTGAAAGGAGAGTCTCATGAGTGTCATTAGAGTAGAGAACTTGAACAAAAGTATCAGAGGGAAGGTGATCCTAGAAGATCTTTCTTTCACAGTTGAGAGAGGGGACTGCCTGGCTTTGATTGGACCAAACGGAGCTGGGAAGACAACCTTGATGGATTGCCTCCTAGGAAATAGGAAGGTGACTTCTGGAATCATTAAAATAGAAGGAAAAGCTCCTGGTCATCCTCAGTTAAAGGATAGTGTCTCTTATCTCCCTCAAGAGAATGCCATCGTGCAAAAGCTAACCGTGCAGGAACTGATCAGTTTCTTTCGCTCCATTTATCCCAACCCTTTAACGGTCAATGCCATCGATGATTTATTGCGTTTTACTCCAGAACAAAAGAAGCAATTAGCCAGTAAGCTGTCTGGTGGGCAAAAGCGTCTTTTATCCTTTGTGTTGACCTTGATTGGTCGTCCCAGTCTCCTATTTTTGGATGAGCCAACGGCTGCCATGGATACGTCCACTCGCCAACGCTTTTGGGAGATCGTCGGGCATTTAAAGGACCAAGGTGTGACTATTGTCTATTCTTCCCATTACATCGAGGAAGTAGAACATACAGCTGATCGGATTTTGGTCTTGCATCAGGGACATTTGCTTCGGGATACGACACCTCTCGCTATGAGAAGCGAAGAGGTAGAAAAACATTTCACCCTGCCTTTGCGTTACAAAGCTCTGGTGGCCGAGATGGAAGGGATTGGTCAAGTGACGGTCAAACCCGATGCCCTTCAGGTTGTGACAGGTGATGCCAATCGTTTGTGGAGGCGATTGCAGGAAGAAGGTTGTTCGATCCAAGAGATCGAGGTGACCAATAGAAGTTTATTGGATTCTATTTTTGAAAATACAAAGGAAGTAGGTAGAGAAGATGAAACGCATGAAAGCTCTCGGCGTGGTTGAGTGGCATTTGACTAGACGCCAAGCCATTTATTACTTGTTATCAATTGGGATGCCAACGGCCTTTTATCTCTTCTTTTCAGGGATGTACCAGGAAACACCAGGAGCACCTGCTCACTTTATGAGGGATTATCTCCTTTCTATGACGGCATTTTCTATGATGTCTACGGCTATCTTTTCTTTTCCAACGGTTCTTGAAACCGATCGACTCAACAATTGGCAAAAAGTCTTGCGCCATACCCCGGTATCTATGGTAGAATATTATCTAATAAAGGTTGTGGGTCTCTTTGTCGATTTTCTCCTATCGATTGGAGTTGTCTTTACCGTGGGCCATGTGGTGCGCCACGTGAATATGTCCCTACAGGATTGGGTCTTGTCGGCCTTTATTCTCATCCTAGGAAGCCTAGCGTTTGTGGCTCTCGGTCTGGTATTGACCCTGCTTCCTTCTAGTCAATTGATGTCTGTTGTGGGCAATCTCCTATACATGGGGCTCGCTGTCATGGGTGGCCTTTGGATGCCCATTAGCCTCTTTCCAGAATGGATGCAAGCCATCGGCAAATGCCTACCAACCTATCAATTGATGGAGCTGATCAAGACCTTTTTAAACAAGGGGCAGATCAATGTTCTCGCTAGTGTCTATTTAACCTTGTTTACCCTGGTCTTGTTTACCCTTGTCATTGTTTATCGTCGTCATTCTGAGGTTCGTTCATGATTGAAAAACTCAAGCGTATCCATTATATGTTTTACGCTAGCCTAGTCTTTATGGGCTTTCCCTTTATCTCTATTTTATTAGGGGAGGTCCCCTACTGGCACTTCTTTTTAGCCCTCTTGTTTATTGCTTCCTATCTAGGAGTCTTGATTACTGAAAACAAAAAGCTGACCTGGATTTGTTGGCTATACCTCCTAGCCTATGTAGCAGGAAATACTCTTTTTATTAACGCCAACTATTTTTGGTTTTATTTCTTCATCAGCAACCTATTGGTCTATCACTTTGAGATTCGCAATTTTCGCTCTCCCTATCTTTGGACAGTTTTTCTATCGCAATTCCTGCTTTTTGGGGCCATCTTTTTCAAACAGAGTGCGATGGAGTATGAATGGGTATTTTTAATCATTATTTTCTTTTTTACCCATGCCATGACCTACGGCATGATTCGGATTCGGATGGTGGAAGAGTTGAAAGCTGACCATGCCAAGCAAAATGCCCAGATCAATCTCTTGTTGGCAGAAAACGAGCGCCATCGGATTGGCCGCGATCTGCATGACAGTCTAGGACACACCTTTGCCATGCTCAGTGTCAAGGCGGACCTAGCTGATCAATTCTTAGCATTGGGTCAGGTTGAGAAGGCGCAGGAGCAGGTGCAAGAGATTCAAGCTATCAGTCAAGAGTCCATGCACCAAGTCCGAGAGATTGTGGAGAACTTGAAGCAGCGAACCCTGACAAGAGAGCTAGAAACTGTCCAGCAAATGCTAGAAGTGGCGCAAGTCAAAGTGGAGATTCAGAATGAGCTCGATACAGCTAGCATCTCGCCGATCCTAGAGTCTGCTCTGGCCATGGTGTCTCTGGAATTAGCCACTAATATGATCAAACATGCCAAAGCGACGCAGGCCTTTCTCTCTTATTGCTCCACCGAGACAGGTGTAGAAATGGTTGCAGAAGACAATGGCATCGGCTTTAGTAAAGTTTCCGATAAGGATCTGCACTCGATCCGCGAACGGATTGCCTTATTGGGAGGAGAGTTAGAGATCAGTCGTCGTCACAAGCCAACCCGCATAGAAATACGGATCCCCTATCAAGAAAGGAAATAAGATGCGCTTATTAGTTGCTGAAGACCAAAGTATGTTACGCGATGCCCTCTGTCAGCTCTTGCTTTTGCAAGAGGATGTAGAAGAAGTCTTGCAGGCTGGAGACGGGCAAGAAGCTATTCGCTTACTCGAAACCCATCCAGTTGATATTGCTATCTTAGATATTGAGATGCCTATCAAAACAGGGCTAGAAGTGTTGGAATGGGCCAAAAGTCAACAACCCCAGCTCAAGGTTGTCATCGTTACCACCTTTAAGCGACCGGGTTACTTTGAGCGGGCCCTGAAGGCTGGAGTCGATGCCTATGTCTTAAAAGAACGCCGGATCACGGACTTGATGGGGACCCTTCATACCGTTTTAGCAGGTCAAAAAGAATATTCTCCTGAATTAATGGAGGGAATCTTGACCCATCCCAATCCTCTAAGTTCTCAGGAGCAAGCAGTCCTAAAAGAAGTCGCCAAAGGAGCTTCTAACCAAGAAATTGCTGATCGGTTATTTCTCTCTAACGGGACCATCCGCAATTATATGTCAGCCATTCTGACCAAGTTGGATGCAGAGAACCGGACCGAGGCAGCAAAGATTGCCCAAGAAAGGGGCTGGCTATAAGCAAGCAAAGTTTCTAGGATTCCTAGAGACTTTTTTGATTGGATTGTTCTTTTTTCAGGAGAAATCTCATTATTCGGATTTGGATAGAAAATTCAGAAAATTTGTGATTTTTTCTTGAATTATTTTCCAAAAATGGTATGATAGTAGCATGCTCATTTGATAATCAAAGAAACAGAAAGGAGAGACATGGAGAAAATTACCTTAGAAACTGCAAAGACAGGTTCAGAGCTTGTGCTAGAAACGCTTCGAGATCTTGGGATTGATACCATTTTTGGGTACCCAGGTGGAGCCGTTTTGCCCCTTTATGATGCTATTTATAGTTTTAAAGGGATCAAACACATTCTTGGCCGACATGAACAAGGCTGCTTGCATGAAGCTGAAGGCTACGCCAAATCAACTGGAAAGTTGGGTGTTGCAGTCGTCACTAGTGGACCTGGGGCAACCAATGCCATTACAGGTATTGCTGATGCCATGAGTGATAGTGTCCCTCTTCTTGTATTTACTGGACAGGTCAACCGTTCCGGTATCGGGAAGGATGCCTTCCAAGAGGCAGATATTGTTGGGATTACCATGCCGATCACCAAGTACAATTACCAAGTACGAGAGACAGCAGATATTCCACGGATTATTACTGAAGCGGTCCATATTGCGACAACTGGTCGTCCCGGCCCTGTCGTCATTGACCTTCCAAAAGATGTCTCTGCCTTAGAAACAGATTATATATTCAACCCAGCAGTCAACATTCCAAGTTACCAGCCTACCATTGAGCCAAATGAATTGCAGATTAAGAAAATCTTGAAACAATTGGGCAAGGCTAAGAAACCAGTCCTTTTGGCTGGGGGTGGCGTTAGCTATGCGGAAGCGGCAGAAGAATTGGTAGCCTTAGCAGAACGCTATCAGATCCCTGTAGTAACTAGCCTTTTAGGTCAGGGAACGATTGCGACAAACCATCCTCTCTTCCTTGGAATGGGCGGGATGCACGGTTCCTTTGCGGCCAACATTGCCATGACCGAAGCGGATTTCATGATCAGTATTGGCTGTCGTTTCGATGACCGTCTGACAGGAAATCCAAAGACCTTTGCGAAGAATGCCAAAGTCGCTCATATTGATATTGACCCAGCAGAGATTGGTAAAATCATTGCAGTCGATATTCCCGTCGTTGGCGATGCGAAGAAAGCTCTACAACAGTTGTTGGCAGAGCCAGTGGTTCACAACAATACGGAGAAATGGATCGAGAAGGTCACAAAAGATAAGAACCGGGTTCGTTCTTACGATAAGAAAGAACGCGTGGTCCAACCCCAAGCAGTTATTGAACGCGTGGGTGAGTTGACCAAGGGGGATGCTATCGTCGTGACAGACGTTGGCCAACACCAAATGTGGGCAGCTCAGTACTACCCATACCAAAACGAACGGCAATTAGTGACTTCTGGTGGTCTAGGGACTATGGGATTCGGTGTACCAGCTGCAATTGGTGCTAAGATTGCCAATCCAGACAAAGAAGTCGTGCTCTTTGTCGGAGATGGTGGCTTCCAGATGACCAACCAAGAATTGGCAATCTTGAATGTTTACAAGATTCCGATCAAGGTCATCATGCTCAACAACCATTCACTTGGGATGGTTCGGCAGTGGCAAGAAGCCTTCTATGATGGACGAACATCAGAGTCCGTCTTTGAAACCTTGCCAGACTTCCAATTGATGGCGCAAGCCTATGGGATTAAGAATTACAAATTTGATAATCCCGAAACCCTTGAGAAGGATTTGGAAGTCATTACCGAAGATGTACCAATGTTCATCGAGATTGACATTTCTCGGAAAGAACACGTTTTACCAATGGTACCAGCTGGTAAGAGCAATCATGAGATGTTGGGGGTGAAGTTTAATGCGTAGAATGTTAACAGCCAAACTTCAAAACCGGTCTGGGGTTCTCAATCGCTTTACCGGTGTCTTGTCTAGACGACAAGTCAACATTGAGAGCATCTCAGTGGGAGCGACAGAAAATCCGAATGTATCACGGATTACCATCATTATTGATGTTGCATCTCATGATGAAGTCGAACAAATCATCAAGCAACTCAATCGCCAGGTCGATGTAATTCGCGTCCGAGACATTACAGATAAACCTCACCTAGAGCGTGAAGTGATTCTGATCAAGGTCTCTGCACCAGCAGAGAAACGAGCAGAATTGCTGGCTATTATCCAGCCCTTCCGCGCGACTGTGGTTGACGTGGCTCCAAGCTCCATCACCGTGCAGATGACAGGAAATGCAGAGAAGAACGAAGCTCTCTTGCGTGTCATTCGTCCTTATGGGATTAAAAATGTCGCACGGACTGGTGCAACTGGCTTTACCCGCGATTAAAATCCAACCTAAACTTGTTAAAATAGCCTAAGAGGCAATAAAAATAGAAAAGAGAGAAAAAACTATGGCAGTTCAAATGGAATACGAAAAAGATGTAAAAGTAGCAGCACTTGACGGTAAAAAAATTGCCGTTATCGGTTATGGCTCACAAGGTCATGCCCACGCACAAAACTTGCGTGACTCAGGTCATGATGTGATTATCGGTGTACGTCCAGGTAAATCTTTTGACAAAGCAAAAGAAGATGGTTTTGATACTTACACAGTAGCAGAAGCAACTAAATTGGCTGACGTCATCATGATCTTGGCTCCAGACGAGATCCAACAAGAATTGTACGAAGCAGAAATTGCTCCAAACTTGGAAGCTGGTAATGCTGTTGGATTTGCACATGGTTTCAACATCCACTTCGAATTCATCAAAGTTCCTGCAGATGTAGATGTCTTCATGTGTGCGCCTAAAGGACCTGGTCACTTGGTACGTCGTACGTATGAAGAAGGATTTGGTGTTCCTGCACTTTACGCTGTCTACCAAGATGCTACAGGAAATGCTAAAGATATCGCCATGGACTGGTGTAAAGGTGTTGGTTCAGCACGCGTTGGTCTTTTGGAAACAACATACAAAGAAGAAACGGAAGAAGATTTGTTTGGTGAACAAGCTGTTCTTTGTGGTGGGTTGACTGCCCTTATCGAAGCAGGCTTTGAAGTCTTGACGGAAGCTGGATACGCTCCAGAATTGGCTTACTTTGAAGTTCTTCACGAAATGAAACTCATCGTTGACTTGATCTACGAAGGTGGATTCAAGAAAATGCGTCAATCAATTTCAAACACTGCTGAATACGGTGACTATGTGTCAGGTCCACGTGTCATCACTGAGCAAGTAAAAGAAAACATGAAGGCTGTCCTTGCTGATATCCAAAGCGGTAAATTTGCCAATGACTTTGTGAACGACTACAAAGCAGGTCGTCCGAAAATGACAGCTTACCGTGAACAAGCTGCTAACCTTGAAATCGAAAAAGTTGGTGCAGAATTGCGTAAAGCGATGCCATTCGTTGGAAAAAATGACGACGACGCCTTTAAAATCTATAACTAATGAGGTGATGGTGAAGTTGGGAGAAATCCCAACTTCTTTTTCATCAATAGCAGAGATGGATTGGAAGGTATTTTCAACCATTTAGCAGAGTCTGTATGAAGAGACGTGCCATATCGAACATTTTGGGTGATTTTTCTGAAAATTTGGAAAACACGCTGAAATTTTTGCAGTCTTTTGATATAATTAGATGAAATAAGGAGAAGAAGAGGAAGACCATGATAACATCGAAAGATATCATAAAAGCCCACAAGGTCTTAAAGGGTGTGGTTGTTGATACTCCCTTAGATTATGATCATTATTTATCCGAAAAGTATGGAGCAAAAATCTATTTAAAGAAGGAAAATGCGCAACGGGTTCGTTCCTTTAAGATTCGTGGAGCCTACTACGCGATTTCTCAGTTACATGCGAAAGAGAGAGAGCGAGGAGTAGTCTGTGCCTCGGCGGGCAATCATGCTCAAGGAGTTGCCTACACCTGCCGGGAAATGAAAATCCCAGCGACCATCTTTATGCCGATTACGACACCTCAGCAAAAGATTAGCCAAGTTCGTTTCTTTGGTGGAGAGTATGTGACCATTAAATTAGTAGGAGATACTTTTGATGCTTCTTCTAAGGCGGCGCAGGAATATACCGAGCTTAAAAACTGTACCTTCATTGATCCATTTGATGATGCCAATGTCCAAGCGGGTCAAGGAACTGTAGCCTACGAAATTCTAGAGGAAGCTAAGAAAGAGTCCATCGACTTCGATGCGGTGTTAGTACCAGTTGGTGGGGGAGGCCTCATCGCCGGAGTATCCACCTATATCAAGGAACAAGCGCCGGAAATCGAGGTTATTGGGATTGAAGCAGATGGGGCTCGGTCGATGAAGGCAGCCTTTGAAGCTGGAGGCCCGGTAAAACTCAAACAGATTGATAAATTTGCGGATGGGATTGCTGTTCAAAAGGTAGGCCAGTTGACTTATGAGGCAACGAAAAAAAATGTTGAGACCTTGATTGGCGTCAACGAGGGCTTGATCTCTGAGACCTTGATTGATCTTTATTCTAAGCAAGGCTTGGTTGCAGAACCAGCTGGAGCTGCCAGTGTTGCAGCCTTAGAAGTGTTGAGAGAGTATATCAAAGGGAAGACCATTTGCTGTGTGATTTCTGGGGGGAACAATGATATTAACCGGATGCCAGAGATGGAAGAGCGAGCTTTGATCTATGATGGTATTAAACACTACTTCATCGTCAACTTCCCGCAACGTCCAGGAGCTCTTCGAGAATTTGTAAATGATATCTTAGGACCAAATGACGATATCACGCGGTTTGAGTACATCAAACGAGCAAGTAAGGGGACTGGCCCAGTCTTGATTGGGGTTGCTTTGGCAGATAAGCATGACTATGCAGGTCTGATCAATCGGATTGAACAATTTGACCCTTCTTTCATTAACCTAAATGGAAATGAAACCCTCTATAACATGTTGGTATGATGGCTTCTTTAACAAAGAGTCACTTCAAAAAAAGTAATAAAATATAAAGGAGAATCAGGAAATGATTTGGATTTTTCTATTGGCTATTCTAGTAGTTGGAGCTACTGTATTCATTAGCTCCCTCTATGTGGTGAAACAACAATCTGTTGCGATTATTGAGCGTTTTGGACGCTACCAAAAGATCAGCAACAGTGGGATTCATGTCCGTGCACCATTTGGTATCGATAAAATTGCTGCACGTGTGCAATTGCGTCTCTTGCAAAGCGAGATTGTGGTCGAAACTAAGACACAAGATAACGTATTCGTTACCATGAATGTCGCAACACAATACCGTGTAAATGAAAACAATGTAACGGATGCTTACTACAAATTGATGCGCCCAGAAGCTCAGATCAAATCTTACATCGAAGATGCTCTGCGCTCATCTGTTCCAAAGTTGACCTTGGATGAATTGTTTGAGAAAAAGGATGAAATCGCCCTTGAGGTTCAAAAACAAGTAGCTGAAGAAATGTCAACCTACGGGTATATCATTGTAAAAACCTTGATTACCAAGGTTGAACCAGATGCGGAAGTCAAGCAGTCAATGAATGAGATCAACGCTGCTCAACGGAAACGTGTGGCTGCTCAAGAATTGGCTGAAGCGGACAAGATTAAAATTGTTACCGCAGCCGAAGCGGAGGCTGAAAAAGATCGCCTTCACGGGGTCGGGATTGCAGAGCAACGGAAGGCCATTGTAGATGGTTTGGCAGATTCTATCAAGGAATTGAAAGACACCAATGTGAATTTGACAGAAGAACAGATTATGTCGATTCTCTTGACCAACCAATATTTGGATACTTTGAATAATTTTGCAGAAAAACAAGGTACCAATACCCTCTTCTTACCAGCAAATCCGGATGGCGTAGAGAATATTCGCACCCAAATCCTCTCAGCTTTAAAAGCTAAATAACAAAATATCTGACTTTTTTAAAATTGTTCGTATTTTCAGCTATTATGGTTGACAAAATATGCAAAAAATTTTATATTAGTATTGGAAATAATAATATAGGAGAAGAATCATGGCTAAATCGAACTTCGAAAAAGTGGAATCAGTTGTTGGTTGGGTACGTGATAAAAAGATCACTGGCTATCGTATCAGTAAAGAAACGAACGCCCGTGAAATGTCTATCATTGCACTTGCGCAAGGTCGTGCAAAAGTGAAAAACATTTCGTTTGAAACTGCGCTTGGCTTGATCGATTTTTATGATAAGAATCATCAAAAATTCGAAAATTAAACTTAGATATAAAAAAGAAGGGAAAAAGCTTCCCTTCTTTTTATATAGTATAAATCAGGATATCGTAGGAAAGTATCACTAGATTTCTTCATATCTATCAAAGGATTTCAACAAGTTTATGTGTGGAATCGAGCTTTCAATTGATGGTATTTAAAAACTCCCTCATCGGAAGGATTTCCAGTGAGGGAGTTTGTTTTAGTTTAAGAAACGTTGTAAGAATTCTTTGGTCCGTTCTTCTTTTGGATTGGTAAAGATTTCTTTAGGATCACCTTGTTCAGCGATGACCCCCTTGTCCATAAAGATAACACGACTTGAGACGTCTCGTGCAAATTCCATTTCGTGGGTGACCACGATCATGGTTAAGCCTTCTTTGGCTAAGTCTTGCATAATTTTAAGCACTTCTCCGACCATTTCAGGGTCCAGAGCAGAGGTTGGTTCATCGAACAAAATGGCATCAGGATCCATAGAGAGAGCACGAGCGATAGCGACCCGTTGTTTTTGCCCTCCTGAAAGTTGTTTTGGACGAGCAGCCCAATAAGGTTCTCCCATACCAACTTTCTCTAAATTCGCTTTAGCAATCTTCTCTGCCGTTTCTCTGTCCCGTTTTAGGACAGTTGTTTGAGCGACAATGGTGTTTTCTAAGACATTTAAGTTTTCAAATAGGTTGAAGCTTTGGAACACCATGCCCAATTTTTCCCGATAGTGGGTGAGATCGTAATCAGGATCGAGAACGTTTTGCCCCCGGTAGAGGATTTCCCCATCAGTCGGTGTCTCTAAGAGATTGATGGAGCGAAGGAAGGTAGATTTCCCACTACCAGAGCTCCCAATGATAGAGATTACTTCACCCTTCTCAACTGAAAGAGAGATGTCCTTCAAAACTTCGTTTTGACCGTAGGATTTTTTTAAGTGTTTGATTTCAAGTATTTTTTCTGCCATTATTTCACCTCTTTGACTTGCATTTGATTGGCACCTGTAGTAT
Organism: Streptococcus sp. KHUD_013; assembly: GCF_052588545.1. NCBI lineage: Bacteria > Bacillati > Bacillota > Bacilli > Lactobacillales > Streptococcaceae > Streptococcus > Streptococcus sp. KHUD_013. The sequence continues at coordinate 1,642,858 of NZ_CP186264.1, read as the reverse complement.
AGGTATCAGAATCTAAGCGACGTTCGATATAACGAAGGATACGGGTGATAGTGAAAGTCAGGATAAAGTAAATAACCGCAATAATAGTAAAGGTTGGGAAGTATTGGTAGTTTTGAGTTGCGACCGTATTTCCTGTAAAGTAAAGTTCGACCACGGAGATAACATTCAAGACAGATGTATCCTTGATGTTAATGACAAATTCATTCCCTGTCGCTGGCAAGATATTGCGAATAACTTGAGGAAGGACGACCTTGCGCATGGTTTGTCCATGGGTCATTCCTAGAGCAGTTGCTGCTTCAAACTGACCAGTATCCACTGCTAAGATTCCTCCACGAACAATCTCGCTCATATAAGCCCCTGTATTGATCGAAACAATAAAGATGGCGGCCCAGGTACGATCCAAGGAAATGTTGAAGGCTTGGGCGGAACCGTAGAAAATAACCATGGATTGAACGATCATCGGAGTTCCACGGAAGATCTCAATGTAGACATTGAGGAACCAACCAAAGAATGATTGCAAGGCAGCGACGGCCTTGTTCTTAGACATAGGCGCAGTCCGGAAGACACCGATTAACAAACCGATAATCAAACCAGCAATGGTTCCCGTCATGGAGATGAGGAGGGTCATACCAGTTCCACGTAAGAACTGTGGGCCATTATCTTTCAAAATCTTTATCATTTGGCTGAAGAAAGTCTGCTCATCATCGCTAGCATCGCTGGAAGCTGGTTGCTTCTTGATCATATCATCCATGAGTTTGACTTGGTCTTCAGATGAGATTTTCGCTAGTGCTGCATTGACTTGGTCAAGTCTAGCGTCACCCTTCTTCATCCCGATAGCGATGGTCGCATCTTCTTCCCCAACTTCAAATCCTTTTTTGAATTGGATCATCTTAAATTTTGAATTAGCGGACTCAGCTGTCAAGGCTTCTGGACGCTCAGAAACATAGGCATCGATAACACCAGATTCTAAAGCTTGACGCATTTGAGCAAAGTCTCCCATCGCAGTTTCTTGTTTTGCACCCTTGAGTTGGGAGATGAGCGAGTAGAGGTAGACCCCTTGTTGAGAGGTGACCTTGGCATCCTTAAAGTCATCTAAACTAGTGGCATTCGCATAGTTTCCATCTTTGCGGACCAGCATGACTGGCTCACTAGTATAGTAGCTATTAGAAAAGGCAACCTCTTTTTTGCGCTCAGCAGTAGGACTCATCCCGGCGATGATCATATCGATTTTCCCAGAAGTGAGGGCTGGAATTAGTCCGTTCCAAGATGTTTTTACGATCAGAGGTTTTTTACCTAGTCCCTCAGCAACTTTTTTGGCGATTTGAACATCGTAACCATTGGCATATTGGTTGGTGCCATCAATCTTTACGGCTCCATTTGAATCATCTTCTTGAGTCCAGTTGAAAGGAGCATACGCAGCCTCCATTCCAATCCGGAGATACTCATCTGCTTGGACAATATGGCTCATTCCCAGACATAAAAGTAGTCCGGTAAAGAGAGCATAAATTGTTTTTTTCATGTAGTCTCCTCTTCCTTTATAAATAGTATCATCTTATTGTACAGGAAATTGGTCTACTTTTCAAACCTGATAACCTTTTCATGAAAAAATGCTATAATAAACCAAAGGAGTATAGGGGAAATGAAAAAAATTCTGTATGTTCTATTGGCAGTGATGGCCTGTCTATTTATAACAGGTTTTGTAAAAGCGGATGGTCCTTCCTATGAGGTTCAGTCTTATCGGGGGACTCTTACCTTGGAAACTTGGGACGATGCTACCTATGAGGAAGAATTGGTCTATCATTTTACAACTTCCTATAATGGTCAATATGTCAGCCTGGGAAGTGCTGGTAAAATGCCTCAAGGTTTTGAAATAGTAATTCCTCCTTTGGTGGAAGTGGAAGGTAGAACCTTGTCGCAAGAACCAGAAGTTCAAAATTTAGGCGATGGTTATCAGGTAAAGATTTATAACGGCGGAAGTGCAGGGGATACTGTCAAGATAAAGGTTACCTGGCGCTTAAAAAACCTGCTCTATGTTCACCAAGATATCCTATTATTGAACTGGAAACCAATCAGTGATGGGGATCAAGAGGTCAAAAAAGTAGAGTTACAGGTTATCCCGAAATTTGCTACAGCTGCCTCGAAATCGGAACTGAATATCCATACGGCTTATATGGGGGCTGAGGCAACTGTTCAGAAAGAAGAAGCAAACTATAAGGCTACTCTAGAGAATCTGAAACGAAAAGAAGGTGTTGAGATTTATGCTTACTGGCGGAAATCGGATGTAGCTTCCTTTGGGGAATCCTATCGCGATACAGGTTTGATGGAGGAGTCCAACTATCATCGGACGGAAGCAGGAATTGTTCAAAAACGGACCTGGATTCGCTTATTTATGAAGGTCCTACTCCCAATCCTTATTCTGTTCTTCCTTCTTCTTGCTATTTATTATCGTCATCGATTCATACAATCTGTGACTTCTACCAGAGTTTTCCCGAAAAATAGCCGCTTGTATGAGATTCCAAATGACGTTGCGCCTCTACTAATGGCCTCGATTGTATACTCTACAGAGCTAGATGAGATTTCTCCAACCAAAAAACATGCTCGGGGCGCCTTTAAATTTGATCAGTTGGTGCAAGCAACCTTACTTGATTTGATTGATCGAAAAAATATCATCTGTGAGCAATACGATACTCATACAGTTTTAACGATTCAAAATGAAGATACATTGGATGAATTTGAGCGCGAGTTTCTTAGACTTGCTTTCGGTTCTCAAAAATATTGTAGAACAGATGACTTGTTTTCAGATTATGAAATTTCGGATTCTCTCTATAAATATGCGTCTGAGAAAGAGCAAGATGCCATTCGCAAGAGAGGAAAACAAGCGCAAGATCGGATTGATGCAGCGATTTCTCGTGTCGCTCAGGCAGTTCAACAAAAGATCCAAACCTTTGCCCTTTCTCCTTACTACCGTCCTTTAGAGGTAGGGGAGGAACGTGCAGGTCGTATGTGTCTCTTCTTTGGATGGGCTGCATGGAGCATCGCTTTGGTAGCCGGTCTAATTGCTTATTTCATCTTGAATTGGCTCTCTATCTTTTGTGTGATCTATGTGTTGGTAATGTGGATTCTTCCGGCATCCTTCCAAGGGAAGTTCACCCTCTATCGACGGGATGGAGTCCCAACGGACCTCGGTGCAGAACAGCGCTATTACTGGGATAGCTTCCGTAATATGTTGCGGGATATCGCTCATTTGGAAGAAGCAGAAGTTCAATCGCTGGTTTTATGGAATCGCTTATTAGTCTATGCTACTCTGTTTGGTTTTGCAGATCAAGTAAGTAAAGTGATGAAACTTCGTCAAATCCACTTGGATAACCCAAGTATGGATGCCTATGTCTACACTCCATTTCGTAGTAATCTGATCCATTCCAGCCATCTCTTATCTACTTATGGAACGACCGCGACAACTGCTAGTCATTTTACAGTGTCTTCAAGTGGTAGTTCTGGTGGTGGCTTCTCTGGTGGCGGTGGTGGCGGTGGCTTCGGTGCTTTTTAGAGTCGCACAAGTGCTAGCTAGCTACAGTTGTAGTTACAATTTTAGAGAAGTGAGGTAGGATCTACCTCACTTCTTTTAGTCTATGCATCCTTGCAAGCGCATCTGGTTCTATGGCTAGAAATGTGTTATAATATAGCAAATGTAAGTTTAGGAGAAAAAGATGTTTATCATTGAACTGATAAAAGCGATTCTTTTTGGAATTGTTGAAGGAGTCACAGAGTGGCTTCCAATCTCAAGTACAGGTCATTTGATTTTGATTCAAGACTTTATCCAGTTTAAGGATCAAAACCCTGCCTTTATGGAGATGTTTAATGTCGTTATTCAGCTAGGTGCCATTATGGCTGTCGTTGTGATTTACTTCGACAAGCTTTATCCATTTAAGCCTGGAAAATCGAAAAAAGAGGTAAGACGAACTTGGCAATTGTGGGCCAAGGTTGCTGTGGCGACTCTACCGTTGCTCTTTGTCTTTAAATTGGATGATTGGTTTGAAGCTCATTTTCATAACTCTTTTTCTGTAGCCATCATGCTGATTACCTATGGTTGGGCCTTTATTTACCTTGAAAAACGGGAGCAAGTAGAGCCGGAAGTGACGGAATTACACAAGTTGCCTTATAAGACAGCTCTCTATATTGGATTGTTCCAAGTCTTGTCGCTTTTCCCAGGAACCAGTCGGTCAGGTGCAACAATTGTAGGTGGTTTGGTCAATGGAGTTAGTCGCTCAGTTGTGACAGAATTCACCTTTTATCTGGGGATTCCTGCCATGTTTGGGGCTAGTCTATTAAAGGTCGCTAAGTTTGTCTTGGGAGGAAATGCTTTAAGCTTCAGCCAGGGAACAATCCTTTTAGTTGCTATGGCGGTAGCCTTCGGTGTTAGTATGGTAGCGATTCGCTTCTTGACAGACTATGTCAAAACTCATGACTTCACAATCTTTGGGAAATATCGGATTGTTCTGGGAGCGATTTTGCTCGTCTACGCAGTGATTAAAATCTTTATCTAATAATGAAATTGGAGTGCTTCTTCCTTTTCTTCAAACTGCTATGTTTGCGGGGGAGGAAGTGCTCTTTTGTTTAAGTCTTGTTTCCTATCTAAGGAGGGGGTCATGTTTTGAAAAATATGTCCCTTTTTAGTATAATAGAAAGACTAATAGTATGAGGTGCAGTCATGAAGATGAAGCAAATCAGTGATTCAACCATTAAAATCACGATTCAATTAGAGGACTTAGAAGAACGGGGCATGGAAATGGCCGATTTTTTGGTGCCTCAAGAAAAAACAGAAGAATTTTTCTATACCATCTTAGATGAATTAGAAATGCCAGAAAGTTTCTTAGACAGTGGCATGTTAAGTTTTCGAGTGACCCCTAAGCCAGATAAACTCGATGTTTTTGTGACCAAATCAAAAATTGATCAGCATTTAAATTTTGAAGATTTTTCCGACTTGCCTGATATGGAAGAATTGTCGCAAATGTCTCCGGACGAATTTATCAAAACCTTGGAAAAAACCATCTCTGAAAAGAGTAAGGGAGACGGCGATGCAATCCGTCATTTAGAAGCTGAGGAATTGGCTGACGAAAATCAGCTTTCAGAAGAAGATACATCGAATCATCCAGTAGATACACGGTATATTTATTATATCCTCCAGTTTTCTCAGTTAGAAGAAGTGATTCGGTTTACAAAAACAGTTCATTATGCTGTTGAGACTTCTGAACTTTATAAAATGGACGGGATGTACTATTTAACCATCCTGATCGATTTGGAAGGGTGTCCGCAGGATTATCCAGGTTGGCTTTTGGCAACCATGCGTGAATATGCGGAAGATACAGATACTACTAGAGCTGTCCTCCAGGAACATGGTCATCTCTTGCTTGTCTCAGATGCTATTCACGAACTTCAAAAGGTTAATTTGGTATGATTACTTTTCCATTACAATTTATCCTGGTCCTGATTGCAACTTTTTTGATCAGTTTGATTCTAACCCCCTTTGTGAGGTTATTGGCGTTTAAAATAGATGCCGTAGACTATCCAAATGCGCGTCGGATCAATAAGAAACCCATGCCCAGCGCTGGTGGTTTAGCTATTATTCTTGCTTTTACCATAGCAACCGTCATTTTGTTGCCGATGATTACAAAGGGGCATGTAACTAAGACATCTTATCTGACCTATACCGTACCAGTTGTCGTTGGAGGATGGATTATTGGTCTGACTGGTTTAATCGATGATATAAAAGAATTGTCACCGCGGTTAAAGATGCTGGGGATTTTCCTAGGGGCCAGTGTGATCTGGTTCTTTACAGATTTTCGCTTAAATGATTTCAAGATCCCTTTTGGAGGGCCATTTCTTCATTTTGATCCCTGGTTGTCCTATATTTTAACAGTCATTTGGATCATTTCGATTACCAATGCAGTCAATTTGATTGATGGTTTGGATGGCCTGGTCAGTGGGGTTTCGATTATTTCCTTGGTGACGATGGGGATTGTTTCTCATTTCTTTCTCCCAGTGCCCAATCTCTTTCTGACTATGACGATTTTTGTCTTAGTCATGGCCATTGCTGGTTTCTTCCCCTTTAATTATCATCCAGCGATTCTTTATTTAGGGGATACAGGAGCCCTCTTCATTGGTTTTATGATCTCTGTTTTGTCCTTGCAAGGTCTTAAGAACGCGACGGCTGTTGCAGTTGTTACGCCGATGATTATTTTGGGAGTCCCCATTACGGATACCTTTTTAGCGATTGTTCGTCGGACTCTCTCTGGTCAGAAGTTCTATGCACCAGACCGGAATCACTTGCACCATCGCCTACTTTCTTTGGGCTTAACGCATCGTGGAACTGTCTTGGTCATCTATGGAATTTCGATGATTTTTGCTATGATTTCTCTTCTATTGAATATTTCGACTCGTATTGGTGGCGTTCTGCTTGTCATCGGTTTGGTATTAGGAGTTGAATTATTAGCAGAATTGATTGGAGTCCTAGGTCCTAACCATAGTCCGCTCCTAAATTGCTTACGCTATATAGGAAATTCTGCCTATCGAGAGGAAGTTCGACAAAATAGAAAAAACAAGACTAAATAAGAACGATTCTAAACACCAGAAAAGCCTTTTAGGCTTTTTTTTGTTATACTAGATAAGACAAAACTCTATAGCAGAAAGGAATACAAATGTCAGTATTAGAGATTAAAGATCTTCACGTAGAAATTGAAGGCAAGGAAATTTTAAAAGGTGTGAACTTGACCCTTAAAACGGGAGAAATCGCAGCCATCATGGGACCTAACGGGACAGGGAAATCAACCCTATCTGCAGCGATCATGGGAAATCCAAACTATGAAGTGACTAAGGGTGAAATTCTATTTGATGGAGTGAATATCCTTGAATTGGAAGTGGATGAACGTGCTCGCATGGGCCTTTTCTTGGCTATGCAATACCCATCAGAAATTCCAGGAATTACCAATGCTGAATTCCTTCGTGCAGCCATGAATGCTGGCAAAGAAGAGGATGAAAAAATTTCTGTTCGTGATTTTATCACAAAATTGGACCAGAAAATGGAACTCCTCAATATGAAGGAAGAAATGGCAGAACGCTATTTGAACGAAGGATTCTCAGGTGGTGAGAAGAAACGCAATGAAATTCTGCAATTGTTGATGTTGGAACCGAAGTTTGCCCTCCTTGATGAGATTGACTCTGGTTTGGATATCGATGCCCTTAAAGTGGTTTCAAAAGGGGTCAATGAAATGCGTGGCGAAGATTTTGGTGCCATGATCATTACCCACTACCAACGTCTTTTAAACTACATTACTCCTGATGTGGTTCACGTGATGATGGAAGGTCGTGTCGTCCTTTCAGGTGGTCCTGAGCTTGCTGTGCGTTTGGAGCGTGAAGGATACGCGAAATTAGCAGAAGAGTTAGGTTACGACTACAAAGAAGAACTCTAATCTTGTGTCCAAAACTGAACAGGATCTTTGAGGAGGAGTAAATGACCAAAGAAAATATCAAATTTTTTTCAGAAATGCATGCAGAGCCCCAATGGTTGCAGGACTTGCGTCAGAAGGCTTTTGATAAAATTGATGATTTAGAACTACCCGTGATTGAACGCGTGAAATTTCATCGTTGGAATCTTGGCGATGGAACAATCACAGAAAGTGAGCCACTCACTGCTGTGCCAGACTTCACTGCGATTGACAATCAATTAAAATTGGTTCAGCATGGAACTCACACAGTATTTGAACAGATTCCAGTTGACTTGGCCAACCAGGGAGTCATCTTTACAGACTTCCACTCAGCCTTGGAAGTAATTCCAGAGGTCGTAGAGGAATTTTTCATGTCATCCGTTAAATATGATGATGACAAGTTGGCAGCCTACCACACAGCTTATTTCAATAGTGGAGCTGTTCTCTATATTCCAGATCATGTAGAAATCGCGGAGCCAATCGAGGGTGTCTTCTACCAGGATAGTGATAGCGATGTGCCATTTAACAAGCACATCTTGATTATAGCTGGTAAGAACAGTAAGATTAGTTACCTTGAACGGTTAGAGTCACGTGGAGAAGGTAGTGCCAAGGCAACTGCTAATATCACAGTAGAAGTGATTGCCCGTTCAGGTGCGCAAGTGAAGTTTGCTGCGATTGATCGTCTTGGTGAGAATGTCACTGCCTATATTAGCCGCCGTGGGAAACTAGGCAAGGATGCTAGCATTGATTGGGCAATCGGTGTCATGAACGAAGGAAATGTCGTTGCTGACTTTGATAGTGACTTGATAGGAAACGGCAGCCATGCAGACCTTAAGGTCGTAGCCCTATCTAGTGGTCGTCAGGTACAAGGGATTGATACCCGCGTAACCAACTATGGTTGCAATTCGGTAGGGAACATTCTCCAACATGGTGTCATTCTTGAAAAGGCAACCTTGACCTTCAACGGGATTGGCCACATTATCAAGGGAGCAAAAGGGGCAGATGCCCAACAAGAAAGCCGTGTGTTAATGCTTTCTGATCAAGCTCGTTCCGATGCCAATCCAATTCTTTTGATCGATGAAAATGATGTGACTGCAGGCCATGCAGCTTCTATCGGTCAAGTGGATCCAGAAGACATGTACTACCTCATGAGCCGTGGCTTGGATCAGGCAACTGCAGAACGCCTAGTGGTTCGTGGTTTCCTTGGATCAGTGATCGTGGAGATTCCAGTCAAAGAAGTTCGTGAAGAAATGATCCAAACCATTGAAGATAAATTATTGAAGAGATAAAGATGATAGATGTCGAAAAGATTCGGAAAGATTTCCCGATTTTAGATCAAATTGTGAATGATGAGCCACTTGTCTATTTGGATAATGCAGCGACGACACAAAAACCAAAAGCTGTCTTAGAAGCTGTGAATCGATATTACCAAGAGGATAATGCTAATGTTCACCGCGGGGTCCATACCTTGGCCGAACGGGCGACTGCTTCCTACGAAGCAGCAAGAGAAACTGTCCGTCGCTTTATAAACGCTTCCTCAACCAAAGAGGTCTTGTTTACAAGAGGGACCACGACAGGTTTGAATTGGATTGGTCGGTTTGCAGAAGAAATCCTAGAAGAGGGGGATGAGGTTCTCATTTCCATTATGGAACACCATTCCAATATCCTTCCTTGGCAGGAAGCTTGTCGGAAGGCAGGAGCAAAACTGGTGTATGTCTATTTGAAAGACGGTGGTCTGGATCTAGAGGATTTCCGAATAAAATTGACAGATCGAACCAAGTTTGTTTCCATTGCCCATGCCTCTAACGTACTCGGGGTGATAAATCCTGTCCAAGAAATCGCTCAATTGGCCCATGAAAAAGGAGCCATTGTGGTAGTGGATGGGGCTCAATCAGTCCCTCATATGAAAATAGATGTTCAAAAACTAGATGCAGACTTCTTTGTCTTTTCGGGCCATAAAATGGCTGGACCTACAGGGATTGGAGTCTTGTATGGAAAAGAGCAATATCTCAACCAAATGTCACCTGTTGAATTTGGTGGAGAAATGATTGACTTTGTCTATGAACAATCAGCAACCTGGAAGGAACTTCCTTGGAAATTCGAAGCAGGGACTCCCAATATGGCTGGCGCCATTGGTTTAGCTGCGGCGATTGATTATTTGGAGGCTATTGGCATGGATGCGATTGAGCGTCACGAGCAAGACTTGATTGCCTATGTCTTTCCCAAACTTCAAGCGATTGAAGGCTTGAAAATTTATGGCTCCCAAGATTTAGCGAAACGTTCAGGGGTGATTTCCTTCAATTTAGGGGATTTGCATCCTCATGATCTTGCGACTGCCTTGGATTATGAAGGGGTTGCCGTTCGGGCAGGCCACCATTGTGCCCAACCTTTAATCCAGTATTTGGAGGTTCCGGCGACTGCTCGAGCTAGCTTTTATCTCTACAATACAAAAGAAGACTGCGATAAGCTTGTAGAAGCGCTGATAAAAACAAAGGAGTTTTTCAATGGCACTTTCTAAATTAGATAGCCTCTATATGGCTGTAGTAGCTGACCATTCAAAAAATCCCCATCACCATGGAAAGATTGAAGGGGTTGAACAAATCAACTTAAACAATCCAACCTGTGGCGATGTGATTAGTTTGTCTGTTCAGTTTGATGATGAAGGAGTAATCAAAGACATTGCCTTTGTCAACTCAGGTTGTACGATTTCGACGGCTTCTGCTAGTATGATGACGGACGTTGTCCTAGGAAAATCCAAAGAAGAAGTGCTAGAGTTGGCGACTATTTTTTCAGAAATGGTCCAAGGCAAAGAAGATGCCCGTCAAGACCAGTTGGGAGATGCAGCCTTTTTAGCTGGGGTTGCTAAATTTCCACAACGGATCAAGTGCTCGACCCTGGCTTGGAATGCTCTCAAAAAAGCAATCGATGCTCAAGCCTAATGATGAATAAAAGTGATAAAGATTCAAGTCTGTTTTTTTACCGAGCTTCTGGTGAGAAGTGATATCAGCATTCGTCTGCTGATGGTCCAGACTAGAAAAAGTAATCACATGTAAAGAGCGCTAAAAAGAAAATGAAAGGAAAGATATGACAGAAGAAAGAGTAGAACCAAAACCAATTGATCTTGGTGAATATAAATTTGGCTTTCACGATGATGTAGACCCAATCTTGTCAACAGGAAAAGGGTTGAATGAATCGGTTATTCACGAGTTGTCTGCTGCGAAAAATGAGCCAGAATGGATGCTGGAGTTCCGTTTGAAGTCTTATGAAGCATTTAAAAAAATGCCGATGCAAACTTGGGGAGCGGACTTGTCAGATATTGATTTTGATGATTTGATTTATTATCAAAAACCATCTGATAAACCTGCACGTAGCTGGGATGAAGTGCCTGAAAAAATTAAGGAAACATTTGAACGGATTGGTATTCCAGAAGCAGAGCGTGCTTACCTAGCCGGAGCAGCTGCTCAGTATGAGTCTGAAGTAGTTTACCATAACATGAAGGAAGAATTCCAAAAGCTCGGAATCATTTTTACCGATACAGATTCGGCTTTGAAGGAATACCCAGACTTGTTTAAGCAATACTTTGCTAAGTTGGTACCTCCAACGGATAATAAGTTGGCAGCCCTCAACTCAGCTGTTTGGTCAGGTGGAACCTTTATCTATGTACCGAAGGGTGTAAAGGTCGATGTTCCTTTGCAGACCTACTTCCGGATTAATAATGAAAATACAGGTCAGTTTGAGCGGACTTTGATTATTGTTGATGAAGGCGCTAGCGTCCACTATGTAGAAGGATGTACAGCACCTACTTATTCAAGCAATAGCTTGCATGCTGCTATTGTAGAAATCTTTGCTTTGGATGGAGCTTACATGCGTTATACGACTATCCAAAACTGGTCTGATAACGTCTATAACTTGGTTACAAAACGTGCTAAGGCTCAAAAAGATGCTACTGTTGAGTGGATTGATGGGAACTTGGGTGCCAAAACAACTATGAAATATCCATCTGTATACTTAGATGGAGAAGGAGCGCGTGGTACCATGCTTTCTATTGCCTTTGCTAATGCAGGGCAACACCAGGATACTGGTGCTAAGATGATCCACAATGCTCCACATACCAGCTCTTCAATCGTCTCAAAATCCATCGCGAAAGGTGGAGGAAAAGTTGACTACCGTGGACAAGTGACATTCAATAAAGATTCAGCGAAATCTGTCAGTCACATTGAGTGTGATACCATTATCATGGATGACTTGTCTGCATCTGACACCATCCCATTTAATGAAATTCATAATTCACAAGTTGCTTTGGAACATGAAGCCAAAGTATCTAAGATTTCAGAAGAGCAACTCTATTACCTCATGAGCCGTGGCTTGTCAGAATCAGAAGCGACTGAGATGATCGTCATGGGATTTGTAGAGCCCTTCACTAAAGAACTTCCAATGGAATATGCAGTTGAGCTCAACCGCTTGATTAGCTATGAAATGGAAGGATCTGTCGGTTAAGGGGATAAAAGGAGAAGCAAATGGGATTCTTAAAAAAATTATTTGGTAATGTTGAAAAAGCGAATAAGGGCGAAATTCCTGTTGAGGAAATTGTTCCACCCTTTACAATTGATCTAGCAGAAGAAGCAGATGATTATTGGAGACAGATGGAACAAAATCTCTTGATCAATGCTGTGAAGGCTGTTGGCGGTCCTGATAAAGCGGATCGTGCCTTTATACTAGTGAATTTTAAGCCGGGTCAAGAAACATTTGATTTGTATTATCAAATCGATGGGAAATTAATTTCTTGGCAAGAATTGGATCCAGAACTTGTAGAAAAAATCCGCCTTCAACTCTTGCCTCAAGCACCAGCAGTAGCACGTGCAGTCAATGAAAATTACGAAGCTGCCAATGTTCCTGTGATTAGTTATGCCATGCTTCAATTAGAAACGGCGACCATGGCTTGGTTTGGTCGGAAGCTAACAACAGCTACACCTGAAGCTAGCTTATCTTTTGGAGAATTGGTAGCAGGTTGGCGTGCGGTGATTGAACAAGAAATCCCGACTCATCCAATAGACAGCGATACTGCTTTTCCTTATTTCGAAGTTCGATAGGAGTTCTGTTGACGGAATTGAATAAACAAAAAAAGAGGGTGACCTCTTTTTTTGTTTATGAGCATTTATAGTTTTTCGTTGACGTAACGAACAAATTGATTCCACCACACCTTTAAGAAGAAACTTTTTTGGATATTTTCTCCGCTCACCATTTCCATACTAGGGGCTTTACCTTCGATATACCCTCGACCGATGGGTTCTGGATCAGTGTAGGTAAGGGTTCCGAGAGAAGTACCTTTCTTTATAGGAGCGCTAAATGAAGATTGGCTACTTTTAAAGGTGATTTTAGCTTCTGCTTGGCTTCCTTGTCGTTCGATCACGATGAAGTCATCCTTGGCAACAGCAGTGGCGTTTGTTTTCTTGCCATCGTGAACCGTTGATTTACTGTTGTTGTAAGCTTCGCCTTTGCTGACAATGAGGCTTGGAACGAAGTTTTGGCTCACATAATTCATCAGGTTGGCTGTTGCAACAAATCGTGCGTAAGGGTCACCATCGATTGCCTCAACACCAATGACAACGGTAATCATTCGAATCCTATTTTGATTAGTAGAAGCGACAAATGAGATCCCTCCTTTTTCGGAATTTCCAGTTTTTAGACCATCCACCCCAGCTCGATAGTTGGGCATGTTTTCCAGCATATAGTTGCTACTCTCCAATTGAATTCCAGCAAATTCTGCATGGGAGAGGGAGGTGATTTTTGTAACTTCAGGAAAGTCTTCTAGAAGATGTTTTGCGATGACTGCCACATCATAAGCGCTCAGCTTATTTTCGGTATTTTTCTTTTTATTTTCCTCATCCCCATCAATGATAGATTGGTTCAATCCACTAGCATTCACAATCGTCGCATCTGTAATTCCCCAATCTTTGAGCTTTGCTTTCATGAGGAGGACGAATTTTTCTTCGCTACCAGCTACTTTTTCAGCTAAGGCGATGGCGGCACTATTGGCGTTTGATACGAGGAGAGCAGTGAGCAAGTCCTTAACCTTGTATTTACGGGCTTCCATGGGAACGTTGCTGATTCCTTCAACAGCTGTCAGTTGATAGGCTTTATCAGAAATATCCGCATCATCAGTTAAAGAGATTTTTCCTTGCTGAATGGCTTCGTAAACGAGATAAGTGGTCAAAAGGTTGCTGATTCCGCCAACCTCTTTTTTCTCATCACTTTTTTTTTCGTAGAGTATTTTACCTGTTGTCCCATCGATCGCAATAGCATGCTGGGCTCCAAGGTCTAGGTCCTCCGCTTTTACAGGAGACGTACTGAGAAGCGCAAGCATTAGACAAAGAAGTAAGGTGATTATTTTTTTCACGTTTGAATCCTCGATTGTTTTTTGTCTCTACTATTGTATCATAAAAGAAGGCAACTGCTCTAATCCTATTTTGCTCTCTTAGGACTCGAAGGTCATAGGCAAATTTGAAAGATAGTTGGTAAAATGGAAGAAATAGTGTATAATGGTAGAAAACCTAACATAAGGAGATAGTGATGAAAGTAAATAAACGGTTCGTACTGGCCGGTGTTTCTCTAGCCAGCGCTCTTCTATTGACAGCCTGCGGTGGTGGAAGCAGCAATCAATCTACTTATTCTTATATTTATTCAACAGATCCAAATACATTGGACTACATTGCATCGACTCGTACAACGACGTCTGATATTACAAGTAACCTTGTTGATGGTTTGTTAGAAAATGATAAATATGGAAATTTAATCCCAAGTTTGGCAGAAGACTGGACAGTTTCAGAAGATGGCTTAGTCTATACCTATAAACTTCGAAAAGATGCTAAATGGTACACCAGTGAAGGGGAAGAGTATGGTGCTGTAACAGCTCACGATTTTGTGACAGGGATCAAACATGCTGTGGAATCAAAATCTGAAGGTCTCTTCTTAATCCAAAACTCCATTAAAGGTTTGGATGCCTATGCCAAGGGTGAAACAACAGATTTCAAGACAGTTGGCGTGAAAGCCCTAGATGATTACACCGTTCAATATACCTTGGAACGTCCAGAAAGCTTTTGGAATTCTAAGACGACATCAGGCGTCCTTTTCCCAGTTAACGAAGCTTTCTTAAAATCTCAAGGAAAAGACTTTGGTTCCTTGAAACCAAGTAGTATTCTCTATAACGGTCCCTATTATTTGAAGAATTTAACTTCAAAATCTCAAATTGAGCTTGTAAAAAATAAAGAATACTATGATGAAAAGAATGTTCATATTGATCATGTGAAGTTGACTTACAATGATGGATCAGATCCAGAATCTGTTATCAAGAAATTTGAGAATGGTCAATATTCATTTGCGACAGTAATGCCAAATAGCTCCACTTATAAGAATGTGAAAAAGAAATTTGGTGATAATATTGTTTATGGTGTTCAATATGGTACATCTTACTATCTAGGCTTCAACATCGATCGTCAGAAGTATAACCATACAGCCAAAACGACAGATGCTCAAAAATCGTCTACAAAACAAGCGATTTTAAATAAGGATTTCCGTCAAGCTGTCAACTTTGCCTTTGACCGTGAAGCCTATGCTGCTCAAACATCTGGCGCAGATGCAGCAACCAAGATTCTTCGAAACACCTTGGTTCCACCGACTTTTGTTCAAGTAAATGGCGAAGAGTTCGGTAAGGTTGTCGAGAAACAATTGGTGACCTATGGGGATGAGTGGAAAGACGTAAATCTAGATGATGCCCAAACCACCCTCTACAATCAAGAAAAAGCCAAGGCTGAATTTGCAAAAGCTAAAGAACAACTGCAAAAAGAAGGGGTACAATTCCCAATTCATTTGGATTACGTTGTCAGTCAGACAGATAACAGCCAGGTGCAACAAGCTAGCTCCTTCAAACAATCCGTAGAAGCTGTTCTTGGTGCAGACAATGTTGTCGTAGATATTCAGAAATTATCTGATGATGACTTTAACAATATTACCTACTTTACAGACACTGCTGCTGAGAAAGATTATGACCTTGCAGGCGGAGGATGGGTTCCAGACTACCAAGATCCATCTACTTATTTAGAGAGTTTAAGTCCTGTTAACGGTTCTGTTTTCTACTATCTAGGTGTGGATGCAGGTTCAAACAGCCCTGCTATTACAGCAGTTGACTTTGGGAAGTATGCAGAGCTCTTAAAAGATGCCAATGCAGAAGTGAGTGACCAAGCTGTACGGTATGAGAAATACGCAGCCGCTCAAGCATGGCTAACCGATAGTTCGTTGATCTTACCAACTGTTTCAAATGGTGGAACGCCAATGTTGCAACGGACTGTCCCATATAGTCGTGCTGCTTCATGGGTTGGAACAAAAGGTACAGGAACCAACTATAAATATCTTGAACTTTCAGAAGAAGTCATCAAGACAAAGGATTACGATGCAAGTAAAGAAAAATGGTTGAAAGAAAAGGCTGAATCCAATAAAAAAGCCCAAGAAGAATTAAAGAACCACATCGAATCGAAATAGCTGGGATAGTAAGAACGCATAAGTTTAAGTAGGGGAAGGAGCCACTAAAAAGGATTGATTTTTTAGACAGTCCTCCGCTTAGTGGCTCCTTTCACTTGCCAAATATTCAGAAAATTTAGTTTACTTTTTGTCTCACTTATGCTATAATTCTATCTAAATTCAATAAAATGGAGACTCAAAATGAAAAAAAGTAAAGTTTTTGCATTTGCCGGAGTAACATTGCTCGCAGCAACTTTCCTTGCAGCATGTTCTGGCTCAAAAGATAGCAAGTCTGCCTCAAAAAAAGATACAACATATGGCTATGTTTATAACGATGATCCAACAACTTTGGATTACACCGTATCTTCCAAAGCTTCCGTACACGATATTACAACAAATGGTGTAGATGGTTTGTTGGAAAACGACAAATACGGAAATCTTGTACCATCTATTGCTGAGGATTGGTCTGTTTCAAAAGACGGTTTGACCTATACCTACAAAATCCGTAAGGGTGTCAAATGGTATGATGCTGATGGTGAAGAGCATGGAGAGGTAACAGCTCATGACTTTGTCACTGGCTTGAAGCATGCGGCAGACAAAAAATCAGAAACTCTTCCGTTGGTTCAAGGTTCAGTAAAAGGATTGAAAGACTATGTAGATGGAAAAATCACTGATTTTTCTCAAGTTGGGGTAAAAGCAGTAGATGACTACACACTTGAGTATACCTTGAACCAACCAGAAACTTTCTGGAATTCTAAAACAACCAATGGTGTGCTCATGCCAATCAATGGTGAATTCTTGGAAAGCAAGGGTGACAATTTTGGTCAGCCAGGTGATGTAAAATCAATCTTATTCAATGGTCCATTCCTTTTGAAATCAATCACTTCTAAATCAGAAATTACTTTTGAGAAGAACGAAGACTATTGGGACAAAGATAACGTTCATATCGACAAGATTAAATTGTCTTATTATGACGGATCAGATCAAGATTCCTTGGCGCGTGGTTTTAGCGATGGATCGTACACAGTTTCTCGACTCTTCCCAGCAAGCTCAAACTTTGCTTCTGTAGAAAAGAAATACAAAGACAACATCTACAACACACAACCTGGAGCTGGTGTAGCAGTCTTTGGTTTCAATATTGACCGTCAAGCTTACAACCATACTTCTAAAACATCAGATGAGCAGAAATCTTCTACGAAGAAAGCTATCTTGAACAAGAATTTCCGTCAAGCGATCACCTTTGCCTTGAACCGCGAAAATTATTCAGCACAAGTCAATGGTAAAGAATATGCTAAGGCTGCTATTCGAAATATGTACACTGCACCTGCCTTTGTTCAAGTAAACGGTAAAGACTTCGGTGATGTTGTAGCTGATAAGTTGCAGACATATGGAGATCAATGGAGTGGTGTAAATCTTGCAGATAGCCAAGATGGACTTTACAACAAAGATAAAGCAAAAGCTCAGTTCGAAAAAGCAAAAGCAGAACTCCAAAAAGAAGGCGTTCAATTCCCAATCCACTTGGATGTTCCAGTTGTTCAAAGTTCAACAAACTTTGTAGCACGGATGCAATCCTTCAAACAATCAGTTGAAGATACACTTGGAACAGAAAATGTTGTGGTGGACCTTCAAATGATGGACCAAGATGCTATCTTGAATATCACTATTAACGTACCATCTGCAGCGGATGCTGACTGGGATCTTCAAGGGCTTGTAGGCTGGAATCCAGACTATGATGATCCATCTACTTACCTTGATACCTTGCAACCATCTTCTCCTGACCAAACCAAAACTTACCTTGGATTTTCTGGTGGTGTAGATAATGCCTCTGCTAAGGCTGTTGGCTTAGATGAATATGCGAAATTGCTTGATGATGCAGGAAAAGAAACCCAAGATGTGGTTGCACGTTATGAAAAATACGCAGCAGCGCAAGCTTGGTTAACGGATAGTTCGTTAGTAATTCCAACTATGACAAGCTCTGGAGCAGCTACAGTAGTTTCAAAAGTAGTTCCATTCTCTGGACCTTCATCACAAACAGGTAATAAAGGTTCAACTTATTTCAAATATGTTGAAGTTCAAGATGAACCTGTCACTAAAAAACAATATGATCAAGAACGTGAAAAATGGTTGAAAGAAAAAGCTGATTCAAATAAAAAAGCTCAGGAAGAACTAGAAAAACACGTCAAATAATCACCTTCATCAGAACTTTCTCTAATAGGGGAGAAAGTTCTTTTGAACATTAAAGGAACGGAATATGAAAAAATATATATTTATGCGTATTTTACGTTCGTTAGTGTCGATCTTTTTGGTTACGACATTGACGTATACAATTATTTATACGCTAACCCCAAGAAATTTAATTTTCAAAAACGACCCTAACTACAATAAGATTGCAAAGACAAAAGACTCAAAATTGAATTATGAATATACTGTTTACGATCGCATGGGGTACGTAGAATATCTTGATTCAAAAGCTTTAAAGGAAAAAGCAAGTAAAGAAGACTCATCCGTTACAGTTGATCCAACGGAAGCGAATGAGAAAATTTACAAAAAATATATTGCTAACTTAGGGAATGGTTGGAAATTAAATCGTTTCCCTGAGAGCAAGGGATTTTATGCGGTTCGTGAGGTTCCTGTTTTTGAACGTGTTATTGGATTCTACGGCAATCTGATTCAGATTGACCATCCAAATGTCATCAAAGATGCTTCAAATCCAAAACTTGAACGTTATATTCGTATTGAAAATGATCCAGCTATTGGTTGGTCAGTAGTTGGTTCGGGGACTAAACATAAATATCTTTTGTATTTCAATGGTCAATTCCCGTTCATTCATCAAAATTTTGTATCGTTAAACTTGGGTGAATCTTATCCAACTTATTCAAATACGCCAGTTCTTCAGGTTATTACACAAGGACAAGGTACGACTAAGAAGAGTGAAGTAAACTTCCCAACAGGGAAAAAAGAATCTTCCATCAATATCTACTCACGTACATACAAATCACCAAGCAAGGCAGATGCTCAAGATATCGCCCGCTTTGGTAAAGGAGATGCTTATACAGCAACGTTGAGCAACTATGAAAATCCATCCATGATTGTGAGCTCGTCTATTATCGGCTTGATTGGGATTGCAATTGCATACTTGATCGCGATTCCTTTAGGATCTTACATGGCCTTGTTGAAGAATACATGGTTTGATAGTGCCTCAACAGCTGTCTTGACATTGATGATGGCCCTTCCGACGATTGCCTTGGTATACATCGTCCGCTTGATTGGTTCAACAATCGGTCTCCCAGATTCCTTCCCAGTTTTAGGCGCTCAGGATTGGAGATCGTATGTTCTTCCTTCTGTGATCTTGGGACTTTTGAGCGCGCCTGGTTTGGCTATTTGGATTCGCCGTTATATGATTGACTTGCACTCACAAGACTTTGTCCGTTTTGCACGTGCTAAAGGACTTTCTGAAAAAGAAATTTCACGCAAGCATATCTTCAAGAATGCCATGGTTCCAATTGTTACCGGTATTCCTGTTCAATTGGTCTTGGTTATTTCAGGGGCAACCTTGACAGAAACCGTCTTTGCCTTCCCTGGTATGGGTAAAATGTTGATCGATTCCATTAAGGCTTCGAATAACACCATGGTAGTGGGTCTTGTCTTTATCTTTACTGTTCTTGCTGTATTTGGAGCAATGGCCGGTGATATTCTCATGGTTATGGTAGACCCTCGTATCAAATTGACAACTAAGAAAGGAGGCAAATAATGTCTACAATTGATAAAAAGAAATTCCAATTTGTTGAACGTGACGACTTTGCCTCTGAAACAATTGATGCGCCGTCGTACTCCTACTGGAAATCAGTATTTCGTCAATTTTTTAAAAAGAAATCAACTATTTTCATGTTAGCAGTTTTGGTTGGCATTCTCTTGATGAGTTTTGTCTATCCAATGTTTTCAAACTTTGATTACAATGATGTAAGTAAAGTAAATGACTTCACTGCCCGTTTGAATCCTCCAAGTGCCAAAGCCTTCTTCGGTACGGATAACAATGGTAAATCCTTGTTTGATGGAGTTTGGTTTGGTGCCCGCAATTCGATTATTATCTCCTTTATTGCTACCTTGATCAACGTTGTGATCGGAGTAGTGATCGGTGGGATTTGGGGTGTGTCAAAATCAATCGACCGCTTTATGATGGAAGTTTATAACGTTATTTCAAACGTTCCATTTATGTTGATTGTTATTGTCTTGACTTACTCAATTGGTGCTGGTTTCTGGAACTTGATTTTGGCGATGACAGTGACAGGATGGATTGGGATTGCTTACTCTATCCGTGTCCAAATTATGCGTTACCGCGATTTAGAATACAACTTGGCCAGTCGCACCTTGGGGACACCAACTCTTAAAATCGTAACAAAAAATATTTTGCCACAGTTGGTTTCTGTTATTGTGACGACAACTACACAGTTGTTGCCAGCCTTTATTTCGACTGAGGCTTTCCTTTCCTTCTTTGGATTGGGATTGCCGATTACAGTTCCAAGTTTAGGTCGTCTTATTTCAGACTACTCACAAAACGTAACAACCAATGCGTATCTTTTCTGGATTCCATTGACAGTCTTAGTCTTGGTATCCTTGTCATTCTATATCGTTGGACAAAACCTTGCAGACGCCAGCGATCCACGTACACATAGATAGGAGGAGTAGGTATGACAAATGATAAAAATGTAATATTATCTGCTCGCGATATCGTAGTAGAATTTGATGTTCGGGATCGTGTCTTAACAGCTATTCGCAATGTCTCTTTGGACCTTGTTGAAGGAGAGGTCATGGCGCTTGTTGGTGAATCAGGTTCTGGTAAATCTGTTTTGACAAAAACATTTACAGGGATGTTAGAAGAAAACGGACGAATTGCCAATGGTACCATTAATTATCGCGGGCAAGAATTAACAGAACTCAAGTCAAACAAAGATTGGGAAGATATCCGAGGTGCAAAAATTGCAACGATCTTCCAAGATCCAATGACCAGTTTGGACCCGATTAATACAATCGGATCACAAATTACGGAAGTCATTATTAAACACCAAGGTAAGAGTGCCAAAGAAGCCAGAGAAATGGCTATTGATTATATGGAAAAGGTTGGAATCCCGGAAGCAGAACGTCGCTTTGATGAATATCCTTTCCAATATTCAGGTGGGATGCGCCAACGGATTGTTATTGCTATTGCGCTTGCTTGTCGTCCTGATATCTTGATCTGTGATGAGCCTACAACAGCCCTCGACGTAACCATTCAAGCCCAAATCATTGACTTGTTGAAATCATTGCAAAAAGAATATAACTTTACAACAATCTTTATCACCCATGATTTAGGTGTGGTGGCAAGTATTGCAGATAAGGTTGCCGTAATGTATGCTGGTGAAATTGTAGAATTTGGTAAAGTAGAAGAAATCTTCTATGACCCAAGACATCCTTATACCTGGAGTCTTCTTTCAAGTTTGCCACAGTTGTCTACATCTAATGGTGATTTATATTCTATCCCAGGTACTCCTCCATCATTGTATTCACCAGTGAAGGGTGATGCCTTTGCATTGCGCTCAGACTATGCCATGCAAATTGATTTTGAGGAACACCCACCAGTTTTCAATGTTTCAGATACACATTGGGCTAAAACATGGCTCTTGCATGAAGATGCACCAAAAGTCAATAAACCAGAAATTATTGATAATCTGCATGAAAAGATTAGCGCGAAAATGGGATTCACTACAATCAAGGACTAGGAGAAGGAAATGACAGAAAAATTAATAGAAGTTAAAGATCTAGAAATTTCCTTCGGTGAAGGAAGTAAAAAATTTGTAGCTGTAAAGAATGCAAATTTCTTCATCAACAAAGGGGAAACATTTTCTCTTGTTGGTGAGTCTGGTAGTGGGAAGACGACAATTGGTCGTGCAATCATTGGTTTGAATGACACTAGTGCAGGTGATATCCTGTATGATGGCAAAAAGATCAATGGGAAGCAATCGCGCAAGGATGAAAATGAATTAATCCGTAAAATTCAAATGATCTTCCAAGACCCAGCGGCAAGTTTGAACGAGCGTGCAACAGTCGACTACATTATTTCAGAAGGTTTGTACAATTATCACCTATTCGAAAATGAAGAAGACCGAGTACGTAAAGTAAAAGAGATTATGCATGAAGTGGGGCTTCTAGCAGAGCATTTAACTCGTTATCCTCATGAATTCTCTGGTGGACAACGCCAGCGGATTGGGATTGCTCGTGCCTTGGTAATGGAGCCAGAATTTGTTATCGCAGACGAGCCTATTTCAGCCCTTGACGTATCCGTACGTGCGCAAGTTTTAAATCTCCTTAAGAAATTCCAAAAAGAGTTGGGCTTGACCTATCTCTTTATCGCGCACGATCTTTCAGTAGTTCGATTTATCTCTGATCGTATTGCGGTTATTTACAAAGGAGTTATTGTAGAAGTAGCTGAAACGGAAGAATTGTTTAATAATCCGATTCATCCTTATACACAATCTCTCCTGTCTGCTGTTCCGATTCCAGATCCAATTCTAGAACGCAAAAAAGTTCTGAAAGTTTATGATCCTGATCAGCATGATTATTCAACAGACAAACCAGAAATGGTTGAAATCAAGCCAGGACATTACGTTTGGGCAAATAAAGCAGAACAGAAAAAATATAAAGAACTTGTATAATCATAAGAAAACGAGAAAAATACGCTTCTCGTTTTCTATTTTTTGAAAAAAGAAAAACTTTTTTTAAAAAAATAGAAAAAGATATTGACAAGGTGAAGTGGACGTGATATACTAATATAGTTGTCGCGCGAGAGCGACAAAGACCTTTGAAAACTGAACAAGACGAACCAATGTGCAGGGCACTATAACTAAGGTTATAGTACTGAACAATGAAAAAACAATAAATCTGTCAGTGACAGAAATGAGTGAGAACTCAAACTTTTAATGAGAGTTTGATCCTGGCTCAGGATGAACGCTGGCGGCGTGCCTAATACATGCAAGTAGAACGCTGAAGCTTGGTGCTTGCACCGAGCGGATGAGTTGCGAACGGGTGAGTAACGCGTAGGTAACCTGCCTGGTAGCGGGGGATAACTATTGGAAACGATAGCTAATACCGCATAACAGTAGATGTTGCATGACATTTGCTTGAAAGGTGCAATTGCATCACTACCAGATGGACCTGCGTTGTATTAGCTAGTTGGTGAGGTAACGGCTCACCAAGGCGACGATACATAGCCGACCTGAGAGGGTGATCGGCCACACTGGGACTGAGACACGGCCCAGACTCCTACGGGAGGCAGCAGTAGGGAATCTTCGGCAATGGACGGAAGTCTGACCGAGCAACGCCGCGTGAGTGAAGAAGGTTTTCGGATCGTAAAGCTCTGTTGTAAGAGAAGAACGAGTGTGAGAGTGGAAAGTTCACACTGTGACGGTATCTTACCAGAAAGGGACGGCTAACTACGTGCCAGCAGCCGCGGTAATACGTAGGTCCCGAGCGTTATCCGGATTTATTGGGCGTAAAGCGAGCGCAGGCGGTTAGATAAGTCTGAAGTTAAAGGCTGTGGCTTAACCATAGTACGCTTTGGAAACTGTTTAACTTGAGTGCAAGAGGGGAGAGTGGAATTCCATGTGTAGCGGTGAAATGCGTAGATATATGGAGGAACACCGGTGGCGAAAGCGGCTCTCTGGCTTGTAACTGACGCTGAGGCTCGAAAGCGTGGGGAGCAAACAGGATTAGATACCCTGGTAGTCCACGCCGTAAACGATGAGTGCTAGGTGTTGGGTCCTTTCCGGGACTCAGTGCCGCAGCTAACGCATTAAGCACTCCGCCTGGGGAGTACGACCGCAAGGTTGAAACTCAAAGGAATTGACGGGGGCCCGCACAAGCGGTGGAGCATGTGGTTTAATTCGAAGCAACGCGAAGAACCTTACCAGGTCTTGACATCCCTCTGACCGCTCTAGAGATAGAGTTTTCCTTCGGGACAGAGGTGACAGGTGGTGCATGGTTGTCGTCAGCTCGTGTCGTGAGATGTTGGGTTAAGTCCCGCAACGAGCGCAACCCCTATTGTTAGTTGCCATCATTCAGTTGGGCACTCTAGCGAGACTGCCGGTAATAAACCGGAGGAAGGTGGGGATGACGTCAAATCATCATGCCCCTTATGACCTGGGCTACACACGTGCTACAATGGCTGGTACAACGAGTCGCAAGTCGGTGACGGCAAGCTAATCTCTTAAAGCCAGTCTCAGTTCGGATTGTAGGCTGCAACTCGCCTACATGAAGTCGGAATCGCTAGTAATCGCGGATCAGCACGCCGCGGTGAATACGTTCCCGGGCCTTGTACACACCGCCCGTCACACCACGAGAGTTTGTAACACCCGAAGTCGGTGAGGTAACCTTTTAGGAGCCAGCCGCCTAAGGTGGGATAGATGATTGGGGTGAAGTCGTAACAAGGTAGCCGTATCGGAAGGTGCGGCTGGATCACCTCCTTTCTAAGGATAAGGAAACCTGCACGTTCGTCTTGTTTAGTTTTGAGAGGTCTTGTGGGGCCTTAGCTCAGCTGGGAGAGCGCCTGCTTTGCACGCAGGAGGTCAGCGGTTCGATCCCGCTAGGCTCCATTGGTGAGAGATCACCAAGGATGAACATTGAAAATTGAATATCTATATCAAATAGTAACAAGAAAATAAACCGAAAACGCTGTGAATATTTAATGAGTTTTCTAATTTTTTAAGAAATTAGGTTAATAAGGTTAAGTTAATAAGGGCGCACGGTGGATGCCTTGGCACTAGGAGCCGATGAAGGACGTGACAAACGACGAAATGCCTCGGGGAGCTGTAAGTAAGCGCTGATCCGGGGATGTCCGAATGGGGGAACCCAGCAGGTACTACCTGTTACCCATATCTGTTAAGGATATGAGGAGGAAGACGCAGTGAACTGAAACATCTAAGTAGCTGCAGGAAGAGAAAGCAAAAGCGATTGCCTTAGTAGCGGCGAGCGAAACGGCAGGAGGGCAAACCGAAGAGTTTACTCTTCGGGGTTGTAGGACTGCAATGTGGACATAAAGATTATAGAAGAACTACCTGGGAAGGTAGGCCAAAGAGAGTAATAGCCTCGTATTTTAAATAGTCTTTATACCTAGCAGTATCCTGAGTACGGCGAGACACGTGGAATCTCGTCGGAATCTGGGAGGACCATCTCCCAACCCTAAATACTCCCTAGTGACCGATAGTGAACCAGTACCGTGAGGGAAAGGTGAAAAGCACCCCGGGAGGGGAGTGAAATAGAACCTGAAACTGTGTGCCTACAACAAGTTCGAGCCCGTTAATGGGTGAGAGCGTGCCTTTTGTAGAATGAACCGGCGAGTTACGATATGATGCGAGGTTAAGTTGAAGAGACGGATGTAGGGAAGGGATAAACGCTGAAAGCATCTAAGTGTGAAACCCACCTCAAGATGAGATTTCCCATAACTATATGTTAGTAAGAGCCCTGAGAGAAGATCAGGTAGATAGGTTAGGAGTGGAAGTTGTGTGAGCAATGGAGCTGTGGATACTTTAATGGTATGGTAGGAGAGCGTTCTATGTGTGAAGAAGGTATACCGTGAGGAGTGCTCGCATAGAAGTGAGAATGCCGGTATGAGTAGCGAAAGACAGGTGAGAATCCTGTCCACCGTAAGACTAAGGTTTCCAGGGGAAGGCTCGTCCGCCCTGGGTTAGTCGGGACCTAAGGAGAGACCGAAAGGTGTATTCGATGGACAACAGGTGATATTCCTGTACTAGAGTATGTAGTGATGGAGGGACGCAGTAGGCTAACTAAAGCGTGCGATTGGAAGTGCACGTCTAAGCAGTGAGGTGTGAATTGAGTTAAATGCTTAGTTCTATAACATTGAGCTGTGATGGGGAGCGAAGTTTAGTAGCGAAGTTAGTGATGTCACACTGCCAAGAAAAGCTTCTAGCGTTAAACATACTCTACCCGTACCGCAAACCGACACAGGTAGTCGAGGCGAGTAGCCTCAGGTGAGCGAGAGAACTCTCGTTAAGGAACTCGGCAAAATGACCCCGTAACTTCGGGAGAAGGGGTGCTGACTTAGGTCAGCCGCAGTGAATAGGCCCAAGCAACTGTTTATCAAAAACACAGCTCTCTGCTAAATCGTAAGATGATGTATAGGGGGTGACGCCTGCCCGGTGCTGGAAGGTTAAGAGGAGTGCTTAGGAGTAATCCGAAGGTATGAATTGAAGCCCCAGTAAACGGCGGCCGTAACTATAACGGTCCTAAGGTAGCGAAATTCCTTGTCGGGTAAGTTCCGACCCGCACGAAAGGCGTAATGATTTGGGCACTGTCTCAACGAGAGACTCGGTGAAATTTTAGTACCTGTGAAGATGCAGGTTACCCGCGACAGGACGGAAAGACCCCATGGAGCTTTACTGCAGTTTGATATTGAGTGT
Source organism: Streptococcus sp. KHUD_013 (assembly GCF_052588545.1). Classification (NCBI taxonomy): domain Bacteria; kingdom Bacillati; phylum Bacillota; class Bacilli; order Lactobacillales; family Streptococcaceae; genus Streptococcus; species Streptococcus sp. KHUD_013. Next base: position 1,616,415 of record NZ_CP186264.1, on the reverse strand, counting down.
CTGTGCCACATGTACAGGATAGGTAGGAGCCATAGAGATCGGGACGCCAGTTTCGATGGAGGCGTTGTTGGGATACTACCCTTGTGTTATGGCCACTCTAACCCGGATAGGTGATCCCTATCGGAGACAGTGTCTGACGGGCAGTTTGACTGGGGCGGTCGCCTCCTAAAAGGTAACGGAGGCGCCCAAAGGTTCCCTCAGAATGGTTGGAAATCATTCGCAGAGTGTAAAGGTATAAGGGAGCTTGACTGCGAGAGCTACAACTCGAGCAGGGACGAAAGTCGGGCTTAGTGATCCGGTGGTTCCGTATGGAAGGGCCATCGCTCAACGGATAAAAGCTACCCTGGGGATAACAGGCTTATCTCCCCCAAGAGTTCACATCGACGGGGAGGTTTGGCACCTCGATGTCGGCTCGTCGCATCCTGGGGCTGTAGTCGGTCCCAAGGGTTGGGCTGTTCGCCCATTAAAGCGGCACGCGAGCTGGGTTCAGAACGTCGTGAGACAGTTCGGTCCCTATCCGTCGCGGGCGTAGGAAATTTGAGAGGATCTGCTCCTAGTACGAGAGGACCAGAGTGGACTTACCGCTGGTGTACCAGTTGTCTCGCCAGAGGCATCGCTGGGTAGCTATGTAGGGAAGGGATAAACGCTGAAAGCATCTAAGTGTGAAACCCACCTCAAGATGAGATTTCCCATAACTATATGTTAGTAAGAGCCCTGAGAGAAGATCAGGTAGATAGGTTAGGAGTGGAAGTTGTGTGAGCAATGGAGCGGACTAATACTAATAGCTCGAGGACTTATCCAAAAAGTAACTGAGGATATTTACAGCTGGTTAGATTTTTGTTAGAATATAGGTATTCAATTTTGAATGTTCATCATTCAGAGTTAAGTGACGATAGCCTAGGAGATACACCTGTACCCATGCCGAACACAGAAGTTAAGCCCTAGAACGCCGGAAGTAGTTGGGGGTTGCCCCCTGTGAGATATGGTAGTCGCTTAGCTTTTTTCCGCCATAGCTCAGTTGGTAGTAGCGCATGACTGTTAATCATGATGTCGTAGGTTCGAGTCCTACTGGCGGAGTCAGTACCCGAAAGGGTTTTTTTTATTTCTCTCTTTTATTAATAAATTAAAAAAGGTTCTTTCGAACCTTTTTTCTTATTTAAAGAAAACATCGTATAGAGCTTTAATAGCTTGTTTTTCTTGTTCTTGATTGACTACAAACATGATGGAAACTTCGCTGGATCCTTGCGAAATCATTTGGATATTAATGTTATTTTCTGATAAAGCCTTTGTGGCTGTAGCCGTTACACCAATTTGATTTTTCATATTCTCTCCGACAATCATAATAATGGAAAGATCATGTTCGATTTCGGCATAATCCACTTGTAAATCTTGGATTAGATGTTTTAAAATTTCTTGTTCTTTAATTGGAGTCAATTCTTTTGACCGAAGAATGACTGATAAGTCGTCAATACCTGTTGGCATATGATCCCAACTAATATTCAAATCTTCTAAAATTTGCAATAATTTTCTACCAAATCCGACTTCTCTATTCATTAGGTATTTGGTGGTATTAATGCTGACAAATCCAGAATCTCCTGCAATTCCAACAACTTTAACATTTTCATCGGTATGGTTCAGCACAATCTTCGTACCTGGATGTTTTGGATTGTTGGTGTTCTTGATCACCATTGGAATCTTTCCACGATAGGCTGGTACCAGTGCTTCATCATGGAGGACACTAAAGCCAGCATAGGCTAATTCCCGCATCTCCTTATAGGTTAACTCAGGAATAGAATGTGGCTGTTTGATAATGCCTGGGTGAGCTGCAAAAATACCATCGACGTCTGTAAAGTTCTCGTAGAGATCTGCTTTAACTCCCGCTGCGATAATTGATCCTGTAATATCAGAACCACCTCTTGAAAAAGTACAGACTTGGCCTTCTTTAGTAATTCCAAAGAATCCAGGGATCACTAAAATTTCATTATGGTTTCTCAGTTCTTCAATCTTATCGTAACTAGAAGGAAGAATGCGGGCATTGCAAGGTTCACTTGTTACAAAGATACCTGCATCTTTTGGATGGATATATTTTGCTTCTAACCCCTTTTTTACAAAGTAAGCTGCGATGAGTTTCGCATTGTTGTTTTCTCCAGCTGCTAAGAAGGTATCATATAAGAAAGTGTTGTCAGACTTGGGAAGTGTTGCAAGGGATTTGATATCTCTAGCAATCTCTTCGATAATTTCCTCGTCTAAGTCTAACTCCTCTGTAATAGATCGATAGCGATTGATAATCCATTCTTGACTTTGGTTCGTATCTTTTCCGTTGGTATATTCTTTAAAATACTTGATGAGGGCATCTGTGACTTTTGTGTCCTCCGCATTGCGTTTCCCTGGAGCAGAAACGACCACGTATTGACGGGCTTCATCTTCTTTAACGATATTGAATACTTTTTCTAACTGGGTAGCAGATGCTAATGAACTACCACCAAATTTAACTACTTTCATGTGGACTCCTTTACACAACTTTCTTTAAATTATACCAAAGATAGAGCTTGGTTACAATCTAAAACAGCACTGCTATCAAGCAAGTCTTTCGGCTGAGACACTTTGTTATGAAAATGTAATTTACTTCTCAAAGTAGTTGTGCTAAAATAATATAAAAATAAATAAGTTCAACTATCAAACAATTTGAACAGCTAATTAGTAAAGAGGTGGCTTATGGTGTTCGAAACGATTATATATTCTGTTGAAGAGGATCTCGCATCTATTATTTTAAATAGACCTGAGGTTTCAAATGGTTTTAACATTCCAATGTGTCAGGAAATCCTTGAAGCATTAGAATTAGCTGAGAAGAATCCAGATATTCGTTTTATTCTATTTAAAGCAGTCGGTAAGGTTTTTTCGGTTGGTGGTGATTTAGCAGAGATGAAGCGGGCTGTCGATGCCGATGATATCGATTCGTTAACGCAAATTGCGGAATTGGTTAATCAAATCTCTAAAAAAATGAAGCAACTTCCAAAACCTGTGATTATGGTAGCAGATGGTGCGGTTGCAGGAGCAACTGCTAATATGGCAGTAGCAGCAGATTTTTGTATTGCTTCTGATAAATCCAAGTTTATTCAAGCCTTTGTTGGAGTAGGTTTAGCTCCTGATGCTGGTGGTCTTTTCCTTTTAGGAAGAGCCATTGGTTTGAGTAGAGCAACTCAGTTAGCGATGACCGGTGAACCATTAGGTGCTGAAAAGGCTCTGGAATATGGCGTTGTGTATAAGGTTTCTGAAGTAGATAAATTAGACAAGACTGTTAACCAACTTCTCATGAAGTTAAGACGTAGCTCAGACAATTCTTTTGCTGCGATTAAAGAGTTGGCCTGGTCTAGCATGCTGACTGATTGGGATCGCTATGCTGAAATTGAGTTGAGATTGCAAAGAAATCTATCTTTAAAAGAAGACTTTAAAGAGGGAGTTATTGCCTATTCAGAGCGTCGACGTCCAAAATTTATAGGAAAATAAAAACGTAAAATTTTTATGTTTTTGTTGTTGAGACTTGCTATTTGCTTTGAATTTTGATAAAATTCGATTATCAAAGTAATGAATAGGGGGTGTGGTTTTTGAATTTTCAACTAGTCAATGATTACCTTACATCCATTTTTAACAACGTTTTAGTCATCGAAGAAACTAGTTTACGTAGCAGTCGATTTAATGATGTTTCTATTAAGGAAATGCACACAATAGATGTCATCGGCTCAACACCAAACGCAACTCCAAGTGATATTTCGCGTTCGTTAATGGTAACGTTAGGTACAGTCACAACCAGTTTAAATAACCTTGAACGAAAAGGTTATATTGAACGAACCAGATCTGAAGTTGATCGTCGGGTTGTCCATTTGAGTTTGACCAAAAGAGGAAAACTCTTGTATCGGCTTCACCAACAATTTCACAAGCGGATGGTTAATCAGATTATAGATGGGATGTCTCCAGATGAACGGAAAGTGATGCAAAAAGGGTTGCAGAACCTTTATCGTTTCTTGGAGGATTTGAAATAATGACTTTTGCAAAAATTAGTCAGGCAGCCCATTATGCGCCAATCCAAGTGATTTCCAATCAGGATCTTTCTGAACGGATGGATACCAGTGATGAGTGGATTGCTAGTCGGACAGGAATTCGGAAGCGTCATATTTCTCAATCAGAATCAACCAGCGATTTAGCTACGGAAGTGGCTCGTCGCTTGCTTGAAAAAAGTGGTTTACAAGCGGATCAGTTGGATTTTATCTTTGTTGCTACGATTTCACCGGATTCCATGATGCCATCTACAGCTGCTCGTGTTCAAGCTAAAATTGGTGCCTCTAAAGCCTTTGTTTTTGATTTGACCGCTGCTTGTAGTGGATTTGTATTTGCGCTTGCGACTGCTGAAAAGTATATTCGCTCTGGCCAGTACAAACGAGGAATCGTTATCGGAAGTGAAACCTTATCGAAAGTGATCGATTGGGAAGATCGGACAACAGCAGTCTTGTTTGGGGATGGTGCTGGCGGTGTTTTATTGGAAGCTTCCGAGCAACAAACTTTTTTAGCAGAAAGTCTGTTTTCAGACGGTTCCCGTGGAGAAGTTCTTCAATCATCATCTGTTGGTTTATCTTCACCATATTCTGATAAGGAAGAAGATAAAAAATATTTGTCAATGGATGGGAGAGCAGTCTTTGATTTTGCCATTCGGGATGTGGCTAAGAGTATTAAAAATACGTTAGCAGATGCTCCAGTGCCTGTTGAAGAGATTGATTTTTTTCTTCTGCACCAAGCAAATGACCGTATCTTAGATAAAATGGCTAAGAAAATCGGGGTTGATCGGGAAAAACTTCCTGCAAACATGATGGAATATGGTAACACGAGTGCCGCAAGTATTCCAATTTTATTATCGGAGTGTGTCGACCAAGGACTGATCAAATTGGATGGAAGTCAAACAATTCTTCTGTCTGGATTTGGTGGAGGTTTGACATGGGGCTCACTTCTTGTTACAATCTAGTTAAACATGTGGTAACACATTTTAAAAATTTTTTATTATTTTAAGGAGGCCAATCATGGCAGTATTTGAAAAAGTACAAGAAATTATCGTTGAAGAACTTGGTAAAGAACCATCAGAAGTAACACTTGAGTCTACTTTTGAAGATCTTGAAGCTGATTCATTGGATTTGTTCCAAGTGATTTCAGAAATTGAAGATGCATTCGACATTCAAATTGAAACTGAAGAAGGATTGTCTACTGTAGGTGACCTTGTTGCTTACGTAGAAGAAAAAACTAAATAATAATGGATGAGAGTATCGAAAGATATTCTCTCTTGTTTAGGTAATAGTTTGACGCTCAAAGCAAAGAACCGCTTTCAAACTATTACTTAAGCGAAAATGAGGAAGGTACTATGCAAACACGAATTACAGAATTATTAAACATTAAATATCCAATTTTCCAAGGTGGTATGGCTTGGGTAGCAGATGGAGATCTTGCTGGAGCTGTATCCAATGCAGGTGGTCTTGGGATCATCGGTGGAGGAAATGCACCTAAAGAAGTTGTCAAAGCGAATATTGATCGTGTCAAATCCATTACTGACAAACCTTTTGGAGTGAATATCATGCTCCTCTCTCCTTTTGCAGATGACATTGTTGACTTGGTTATCGAAGAAGGGGTTAAAGTTGTTACCACTGGTGCAGGGAATCCTGGGAAATATATGGATCGTTTCCACGAAGCTGGCATTACCGTTATTCCAGTTGTACCTTCAGTAGCTTTAGCAAAACGGATGGAAAAACTAGGTGCGGATGCTGTGATTGCTGAAGGAATGGAAGCAGGTGGGCATATTGGTAAATTGACTACCATGACCCTGGTTCGTCAAGTGGTCGAAGCTGTTTCTATTCCCGTTATTGGTGCTGGTGGTGTGGCTGATGGTGCTGGAGCAGCTGCAGTCTTCATGCTTGGAGCAGCTGCTGTTCAAGTGGGAACACGATTTGTCGTAGCTAAAGAATCAAATGCTCACCAAAACTTTAAGAATAAAATCTTGAAAGCTAAAGACATTGATACAGTAGTGTCTGCGTCAGTTGTTGGCCATCCAGTTCGTGCGATTAAGAATAAATTGGCTTCTGCCTATAACCAAGCGGAAAAAGATTTCTTGGCAGGTAAGAAGACTCAAGAAGAAATTGAAGAATTAGGAGCAGGTGCTCTTCGCAATGCTGTTGTGGACGGAGACGTTGATAACGGATCTGTGATGGCAGGACAAATTGCAGGTCTCGTAGGTAAAGAAGAAACCTGTGCTGAAATCTTGGAAGATATCTATTTTGGAGCTGCTAAAGTCATTCAGAAAGAAGCAGCTCGCTGGGCAGATGTCAAATTCTAACAAGTAAAGGAAAGGAAGAGGACAGTGACAAAACGTGCTTTCTTATTTGCTGGTCAAGGTGCCCAAAAATTGGGGATGGCTAGTGACTTGTATGCAACTTATCCGATTGTTAAGGAGACATTTGATACTGCAAGTCAGATTTTGGGCTATGATTTACGAGAATTGATTGATTCTGATGGAGACAAGCTCAATCAAACACGCTTTACCCAACCGGCTATTTTGACAACTTCAGTAGCTATTTATCGTCTATTAGCAGAAAAGGGCATGACACCGGATATTGTTGCCGGTCTTTCTCTAGGAGAATATTCTGCTTTGGTTGCTGCAGGTGCTCTTTCTTTTGAAGAAGCAGTCGCTTTGGTAGCCAAGCGGGGTGAATTTATGGAAACAGCTGCGCCTGCTGGAAGCGGGAAGATGGTAGCTGTCATGAATACTGATCCTGCCTTGATTGAAGAAATCTGTCAACAGGCTTCTGAAAAGGGAGTTGTAACACCAGCTAACTACAATACTCCTGCCCAAATTGTGATTGGTGGAGAGGTTGAAGCTGTGGATTATGCAGTTGAACTCTTACAAGAAGCAGGGGCAAAACGGTTGATTCCTCTAAATGTCTCTGGTCCTTTCCATACGGCCTTACTTGCTTCTGCTAGTGAAAAACTAGCGACTGAACTTGAAAAAGTTACTTTTAAGGACTTTAGCTTGCCTTTGGTTGGGAATACAGAAGCAAAGATCATGAAATCAGACGAAATCAAAGCTTTATTAGCTCGCCAGGTGATGGAGCCTGTTCGTTTCTATGATTCGATTGCAACGATTCAAGAGTTTGGAGTAGATGAAGTGATTGAAATTGGTCCAGGTAAGGTCTTGACTGGTTTCTTGAAAAAAATTGATAAAACTCTTCCAACGAAAAATGTTGAGGATCAAGCAAGCCTTGATGCCTTACTGAACGAATAAGATGAGGTGACTATGGAACTGAAGAATAAAAATGTATTTGTTACTGGCTCAAGTCGAGGCATTGGATTGGCTATTGCACATAAATTTGCGTCAAAAGGTGCCAACATTGTCTTAAATAGTCGTGGAGAGCTCCCTGCAGGTCTAGTGGATGAATTTGCCTCATACGGTGTGAAGGTAGTTGGCGTTACTGGGGATGTATCCCAAGCTACGGAAGCGAAACGAATGGTCGCGGAAGCGATTGAAGCACTTGGCTCAGTAGACATCCTTGTTAACAATGCTGGGATTACCAATGACAAGCTCATGTTAAAATTGACGGAAGAAGATTTTGAGCAAGTCTTGAAGGTGAATTTGACTGGTGCTTTTAATATGACACAATCAGTCTTAAAGCCGATGACCAAGGCGCGTGAAGGTGCTATCATTAACATGTCGAGTGTTGTCGGTCTAACCGGAAATGTTGGACAAGCTAACTATGCAGCCTCAAAAGCTGGTTTGATTGGTTTTTCTAAATCGGTAGCGCGTGAAGTAGCTGGTAGAAATGTCCGAGTCAATGTCATTGCGCCGGGCTTCATTGAGTCTGATATGACAGAAGGACTTCCGGAAAAAATTAAAGAAATGTCTCTCGCTCAAATTCCAATGAAACGATTTGGAAATACAGAAGAAGTAGCAGATGTTGCAGTCTTTCTTGCGACTCAAGAATATCTAACAGGGCAAGTCATCGCAATTGATGGTGGCTTAACCATGCAATAAAAAGAGGTAGGTTTTGAAATGAAATTAAATCGTGTTGTTGTAACAGGCTATGGCTTGACATCTCCAATCGGAAACACTCCAGAAGAATTTTGGAATAGCTTAAAAGAAGGAAAAATTGGAATTGGTCCGATTACAAAATTTGACCACAGTGACTTTGCTGTTCATAATGCAGCTGAAATCCAAGATTTCCCATTTGATAAATACTTTATCAAAAAAGATACAAACCGCTTTGACAACTACTCATTATATGCTTTGTATGCCGCTCAAGAAGCTGTGAATCATGCAGGTTTAGATGTAGAAGCTATTGATAAAGATCGTTTTGGTGTCATTGTTGCTTCTGGTATCGGTGGTATCAAAGAAATCGAAGATCAAGTGATTCGCTTGCATGAAAAAGGGCCAAAACGTGTCAAACCAATGACCCTTCCAAAAGCTCTGCCAAATATGGCATCTGGTAATGTTGCTATGCGTTTTGGAGCTAATGGAATTTGTAAATCGATCAATACTGCTTGTGCCTCTTCCAATGATGCGATTGGGGATGCTTTCCGTGCCATTAAATTTGGTTTCCAAGATTTGATGTTGGTAGGTGGTTCAGAAGCTTCTATTACGCCATTTGCAATTGCCGGTTTCCAAGCCCTAACAGCTCTTTCAACAACAGAAGATCCAACTCGTGCTTCTATTCCATTTGATAAAGATCGGAATGGATTTGTAATGGGTGAAGGATCAGGTATGTTGGTACTTGAAAGTTTGGAACACGCTGAAAAACGTGGTGCAACCATTCTTGCTGAAGTGGTGGGCTACGGTAATACCTGTGATGCTTACCATATGACTTCTCCACATCCAGAAGGTCAAGGTGCTATCAAGGCAATGAAGTTGGCTTTGGATGAGGCAGAAATTGAACCAGCTCAAGTTGATTATGTCAACGCCCATGGAACCTCTACTCCAGCAAATGAAAAAGGAGAAAGTGGTGCAATCGTTTCTGTATTTGGTACAGAAGTTCCAGTATCTTCTACAAAATCATTTACAGGTCACCTCTTGGGAGCAGCAGGGGCAGTTGAAGCTATTGCGACAATTGAAGCAATTCGCCATCAATATGTTCCAAAAACTGCTGGAACACAAGAGTTATCAGATTATATTGAAGCCAATGTCATCTTTGGTGAAGGGCAAGAACGTCCGATTTCCTATGCTATTTCCAATACATTTGGATTTGGAGGACACAATGCTGTCTTAGCCTTTAAACGTTGGGAGGGATAAAGTGAATATTCAAGAAATTAAAGACCTAATGAGTCAATTTGACCAATCCAGTCTTCGTGAATTTAGCTATCAAAATGCAACGGATGTGCTATCATTTAGTAAAAATACTGGCAGTGTAGCTAGCTCGCAACCTGCTACGCCAGCTCCTGTAGTTCAGGAAGTGGCGCCCGCTGTTGAAAGCCCTGTTGTTCTCGCAGAAGAACCAGCTGCTCCGTCAGCTCCAGAAGTTGCTCCAACAGTAGCAGCAGAAGGGGAAGTAGTTGAAAGTCCTCTTGTCGGTGTAGCTTATTTAGCTTCAGGTCCAGATAAACCAGCTTTTGTTCAGGTTGGAGATAGCGTTTCAAAAGGCCAAACTTTATTGATTATTGAAGCAATGAAAGTCATGAATGAAGTTCCTGCGCCAAGAGATGGAATCGTCACTGAAATCCTTGTTTCAAATGAAGAAATGGTCGAGTTTGGGAAAGGATTGGTACGGATTAAATGATCGATATTCAAGCTATTAAAGAGGCTCTTCCGCATCGCTATCCGATGTTGTTGGTGGATCGCGTCCTTGAAACAAGTGAGGATACGATTGTAGCCATTAAGAATGTGACGATCAATGAGCCCTTCTTTAATGGGCACTTTCCAAGCTACCCAGTAATGCCAGGTGTCCTCATTATGGAAGCCTTGGCACAAACTGCCGGTGTCTTAGAATTATCCAAACCAGAAAATAAAGGGAAATTAGTCTTTTACGCTGGAATGGATAAGGTTAAATTTAAAAAACAAGTCGTTCCGGGAGATCAGCTCGTGATGACGGCTACCTTTGTCAAGCGTCGTGGTTCGATTGCGGTCGTGGAAGCAAAAGCGGAAGTCGATGGGAAATTAGCTGCTAGCGGGACCCTAACATTTGCAATTGGTAACTAGGGAGGTTTCTATGTTCCGAAAAATTTTAATCGCGAATCGTGGTGAAATTGCGGTCCGGATTATTCGAGCTGCTCGTGAATTAGGAATTGAAACAGTCGCTGTCTATTCAACGGCTGATAAAGAAGCCTTGCATACCTTACTAGCGGATGAAGCAGTTTGTATTGGGCCTGCCAAGTCAACCGAGTCTTATTTGAACATGAATGCTGTTTTATCTGCAGCAGTTTTGACTGGATCAGAAGCGATTCACCCAGGATTTGGATTTTTGAGTGAAAATTCGAAGTTTGCAACCATGTGTGAAGAAGTCGGAATTAAGTTTATCGGACCATCAGGATCTGTCATGGATATGATGGGAGATAAAATTAATGCCCGGGCGCAAATGATTAAAGCAGGTGTGCCTGTTATTCCAGGATCAGATGGAGAAGTTCATTCTGCTGAAGAAGCCTTGAAGGTTGCAGATCGGATTGGTTATCCTGTCATGTTGAAGGCCTCAGCTGGAGGTGGAGGTAAAGGAATACGTAAAGTGGAACGGGCAGAAGACCTGGTTCCAGCCTTTGAATCTGCTTCAACAGAGGCTAAGGCAGCCTTTGGCAATGGTGCGATGTACCTAGAACGCGTCATCTATCCTGCTCGTCACATTGAGGTGCAAATTTTAGCTGACCAATTTGGACATGTGGTTCATTTGGGTGAGCGGGATTGCTCGCTTCAGAGAAACAATCAAAAGGTTCTTGAAGAATCCCCGTCCGTTGCAATTGGAAAGACGATTCGAGACCAAATAGGCTCTGCAGCCGTCCGAGCAGCCGAATCTGTTGGTTATGAAAATGCTGGGACGATTGAGTTTCTTTATGATGAAGGAAAAGGCGAATTTTACTTCATGGAGATGAATACTCGGGTTCAAGTTGAGCATCCCGTGACGGAATTTGTCACAGGAATGGATATCGTGAAAGAGCAAATTAAAATTGCTGCGGGCCAAGAATTGTCTGTCCGTCAAGAAGATATCCAAATTTCCGGTCATGCCATTGAATGCCGGATCAATGCGGAAAATCCCGCCTTCAACTTTGCACCAAGTCCAGGAAAGATTACCAATCTCTACCTTCCAAGTGGAGGGGTTGGCTTGCGCGTGGATTCTGCAGTCTATCCTGGCTATACGATTCCACCTTACTACGATAGTATGATTGCCAAAATCATTGTCCATGGAGAGAATCGTTTCGATGCCTTGATGAAGATGCAACGCGCCCTCTATGAGTTGGAAATTGACGGTGTAATGACCAACAGTGATTTCCAATTGGATTTGATTTCAGATTCGAATGTGATTGCTGGAGATTACGATACCGCCTTTCTGATGGAAAAATTTTTACCAAATTATCAGAAAAATCAATAAGCATTGAACTTTGTAAATGTGAGATTCATTTTCACAAGGAATGAACGCGCACAATTACAAAGTTCTTTTACCAAGTAAGGAGAAGTTGATGGCTTTATTTTCTAAAAAAGATAAGTACATTCGAATTAATCCCAATCGGTCGGCCATTGAAGCACCTCAGCCGAAACCAGAGGTTCCAGATGAGTTGTTTTCTCAGTGTCCGGGCTGTAAACATACCATTTACCAAAAGGATCTAGGAAGTGAACGTCTGTGTCCTAAGTGTGGTTATACCTTCCGCATCACTGCGGTTGAGCGACTTCAATTGACGATTGATCCAGGAAGCTTTATTGAATTGTTTACGGGTATTGAGACCAAGGACCCGCTTAAGTTTCCAAACTACAAGAAGAAATTGGCGGCTGTTCGTGAATTGACAGGACTTGATGAAGCTGTGCTAACAGGAACTGCAAAGATCGGTGGCCATCAAGTGGCTCTTGGTATTATGGATTCTAATTTCATCATGGCTTCTATGGGCTCTGTGGTCGGTGAAAAGATTACGCGTCTATTTGAATTGGCGACAGAAGAAAAGCTCCCAGTTGTGCTCTTTACCGCTTCTGGTGGCGCTCGGATGCAAGAAGGAATCGTCAGTTTGATGCAGATGGCTAAAATCTCTGCAGCTGTTCAAAGACACTCAAAAGCAGGCTTATTTTATCTGACAGTTCTAACAGACCCAACAACAGGTGGGGTAACGGCGTCATTTGCAATGGAAGGGGATATTATCATTGCAGAGAGCCAGGCCCTTGTGGGATTTGCAGGTCGTCGAGTGATCGAGTCAACCGTGCGGGAACAGTTGCCGGATAATTTCCAAAAGGCTGAATTTTTACAAGAGCATGGCTTTGTGGATGTGATTCTCCAGCGTAGTGAGATGCGTTCAACAATCGCAGACTTGTTAGCCTTTCATGGAGGGAAGCAATGACAAGAATAACACAAATTATTAAAGAAGCTCGTGACCAAGGACGTTTGACAGCTCTAGATTATGCTCATGGAATTTTTGAAAACTTTATCGAATTGCATGGAGATCGGAATTTCCGAGATGACGGTGCAGTGATTGGTGGAATTGGTTGGCTTGGAGATCAAGCGGTAACGGTTGTCGGGATTCAAAAAGGAAAGAATCTTCAGGATAACCTCAGTAGAAACTTTGGTCAACCCCATCCTGAAGGTTATCGAAAAGCTTTGCGTCTGATGAAACAGGCGGAGAAGTTTGGTCGTCCAGCAGTAACCTTCATCAATACCGCGGGTGCTTATCCGGGTGTTGGCGCTGAAGAACGGGGACAGGGTGAGGCTATCGCGCGTAACCTCATGGAAATGAGTGATTTAAAGGTTCCGATTATCGCAATTATCATCGGGGAAGGTGGCTCAGGTGGCGCCCTTGCTCTGGCTGTAGCGGACAAGGTCTGGATGTTGGAGAACTCTATCTATGCCGTCTTGAGTCCAGAAGGATTTGCTTCTATTCTATGGAAAGATGGAAGCCGTGCCATGGAAGCTGCTGAGTTGATGAAGATTACTTCGCATGAGTTGTTAAATATGGATATTGTAGACAAGGTGATTCCGGAGCATGGTTTCTCAAATGGAGAACTACTCGCTCAAGTGAAGAAGGAAATTCAAGCAGAATTGAAGGAACTACAAGCTTTGTCTCTCGAAGATCTGCTAGAGCAACGCTACCAGCGTTTTCGTAAATATTAAAAAAACTGAGCTTGCAGATGCAAGACTCAGTTTTTTTATCTTATCTTATTTTGGTGCAATAACTTCAGCTCCACCCATGTATGGACGAAGGACTTCTGGAATGGTTACAGAACCATCTGCGTTTTGATAGTTTTCAAGAATAGCAGCGACGGTACGTCCAACAGCCAATCCTGAACCATTCAAAGTGTGAAGAAGTTTGACTTTACCATCGGCTTCATCACGGTAGCGGATTTGCGCGCGTCGTGCTTGGAAATCTTCTGTGTTGGAACAGCTTGAGATTTCACGGTAGGTATTTTGTGCTGGGATCCAGACTTCCAAGTCGTAAGTCTTAGCGGCTGAGAAGCCCATGTCTCCTGTTGAGAGAGCTACGACACGGTATGGCAAGTTCAACTTTTGAAGGATATTTTCAGCGTTAGCTGTCATCTTTTCCAATTCTTCATATGATTCTTCCGGTTTGGCAAATTTAACCATTTCAACCTTGTGGAATTGGTGCAAACGAATCAAGCCACGTGTATCACGACCAGCAGAACCAGCTTCTGAACGGAAAGATGGGCTCATGGCAGTAAAGTAGATTGGCAAATCTTTGCCATCGATGATTTCATCACGGTAGTAGTTCGTTAGAGGCACTTCAGCAGTTGGGATCAAGACATAGTTAGTATCGCTGAGTTCAAAAGTATCTTCCTTAAATTTTGGATATTGCCCAGTACCAAACATAGAGTCATGGTTGACCATGTAAGGGGTGATGACTTCCGTATAGCCTTCCTTACCGTGCTCATCTAGCATAAAGTTGTAGATGGCACGTTCCAAACGAGCTCCCAGGCCTTTATAGAAAAGGAAGCGTGCACCAGTAACTTTCCCACCACGTTCCCAGTCAAGGATGTCTAAGTCCTCGCCAAGATCCCAGTGGGCTTTTGGTTCAAAGTCAAACTCACGAGGAGTTCCCCAACGGCGAACTTCTACGTTATCGTCCTCGTCTGCACCAATAGGAACACTATCAGCTGGGATGTTTGGAAGAGTAGTGGTAAATTCTGTCAATTTAGCATCGATTTCCGCTAATTCTGCATCTAGCGCTTTGACTTCTGCAGAAAGAGTTTGCATGGCAGCAATCTTATCATCTGCATTTTCTTTGTTGCGTTTGGCTTGGGCGATTTCAGCAGAAACGGTGTTACGCTCAGCCTTGAGGCCTTCTACTTTGACCAAGATGTCACGACGCTTGGCATCGATTTCTTTCATTTCGTTCAAGATGGCAGCATCTACACCGCGTGTCGCTAATTTTTCAGCAACTGCATCAAAGTCTGTACGAATCCGTTTAATATCTAACATAGCTTCTCCTTTAACAAAAAACACACCTGTCAGAGTGTTGGAGTGGCAGAGCCACGGTTCCATCCAACTTCACAGGTGTGCACTTGATTCGATATTGTATTTTAACTAAACGGTAGAATTCAATTAAGATTTCTATCTGCTCGCAGCAACCGCAGACTTTCTGAAAGATTTTCTTAATTTACTTATCCGTTTTCGTTTATTATACAAGAAAAGCAATTATTTTGCAAATAGATTTTTAATTTTAGCTACGATGGTTTGGATCAAGGTCGGTAGCTTGACAATTTTATCATTTCCTAAATGTTCTCGTGCAATTTTCAAGATTTTTCCCGAGTCTTTAGAAGCAAAGAGAAATTTTGATTCTTTGGTATAGATTTCAAAATGGCGGCTAATTTTACGTCCGGATACATTAGCTCCGATTTGTTCGATATCCTGCCAGGGAATTTGGATGTAGTCTTCAACATTTGCATCCGCATAAAATTCGAAAGCAGCATTCCCAACTAAAATTTTTCCAACCTTTCCTCCAACCCCTAGATAAGAGACACCAGTGGTATGGAATTCCACGGTTTTATTCTGTGATTGCGCCATGTGCTCCTCCTGTAACTATGTTCATTTCATTATATCATAATAAAAAGAAGGTCGAAACCTTCTTTTTTGTTGATCTTTGCTTACATCAAGCCCGCAACGTGTGCCAAGACACCGATGACAAAGAGGGCGATGATGATAGTGATAGGAGATACTTTCTTCTTAAGCAACCACATACAAGCAAAAGTAAGAAGTAAGCCCATCAAACCAGGAATCAATGAATCCAAGTTTTGTTGGAAAGTCGTAACTTTTTCCGGTGTTTGAGATAGGCCTGAACCAACTTGAGCGAAGGCTTCTTGGATTCCCTTGTATCCTTCAGGAAGTTTATCCCAGTGGATATAAGCTTTATCGTCTAGCTTAACTGATGAGACATTGAAGATAAATTTAATCGATACCCAACGTTCTACTAAGACAGCGAGGATAAACATCCCAAGGATAGAAGCTCCTTTAGTGATATCTTGCAAGATTCCACCAGACATATCTTTGGTAATTTCAGAACCGGCTTTGTATCCAAGTTCTTGGGTATACCACAAGAAGGACATACGAATTGCGTTCCATGCAAGGAAGAAGATGAGTGGACCAAGGATATTACCAGTCAAGGCAAGAGATGCACCAAGTGCTCCAAGGATCGGACGAACTGTAAACCAGAAGACTGGATCTCCGATACCAGCCAAAGGCCCCATCATACCAATTTTAACCCCTTGGATAGCAGCATCATCAATAGCAGCACCGTTTGCTTTTTCTTCTTCAAGGGCAAGAGTAACCCCGATGATTGGAGCAGCTACGTATGGGTGAGTGTTGAAGAACTCCATGTGACGCTCAAGAGCAGCCGCTTGGTCTTCTTTCTTGGTGTAGAGTTTTTTGATAGCTGGGATCAATGAGTAAGCCCAACCCAAGTTTTGCATCCGTTCGTAGTTCCAAGAACCTTGCAAGAAGGTTGAACGCCACCAAACTTTTTGACGATCTGATTTAGATAATTGTAATTTTTCAGTCATGATAGTGTCACACCTTTCTTAATAGTCTTCGAGAATATCGCCGATTGGGTCATTAGAAGTAGCGACTCCGCCACCTCCGTTGCCACCTTTCTTAGAAAGTGAAAGGTAAATCAAGGCAAGGGCAACACCAATCGCTCCAAGAGCAATCAAAGTTAATTCGCTGACGGCAGCAAGTGCAAAACCAATGGCAAAGAATGGCCAAACTTCACGGCTTGCCATCATGTTGATAACCATAGCATAACCAACGGCTACAACCATACCCCCACCGATTTGCATACCGTCTGACAACCAAGCAGGCATCGCTTCAAGCGCACCTTTAACAGTTTCAGCAGGGATCATCAACAAGAGGGCTGCAGGAATAGCGATACGAAGACCTTGAAGAAGAAGAGCTACAAAGTGAGCGCGTTCTACCCCTTTGATATCACCTTTTTTAGCAGCAGCATCGGCAGTGTGGACCAAACCAACAGAGAGAGTACGGACGATCATGGTCAAGAAAAGACCAGCGACTGCAAGTGGAATAGCCACACCTTGAGCCACAGCGATTCCTTTAGAACTAAAGTCACCACCAAGAACCAAGATAATCGCAGCAGCGACAGATGCAAGAGCAGCATCGGGTGCAACGGCAGCTCCAATGTTTGCCCAGCCAAGTGCAAGTAATTGAAGGGAACCACCAAGCATCACACCGGCAGTCAAGTTACCTGTTACCAAACCGATTAAGGTACAAGCAACAAGTGGTTGGTGGAATTGGAATTGGTCAAGGATACCTTCAAGACCTGCTAAGAAGGCAACAACGACCACTAATACCATAGAAATAATAGACATGTTTAAAATCCTTTCGTAAGTAATCGATTATTGAACGTTAGCTTTGTTAATTAAGTCAAACAAATCTTTCTTAGAGTCATTTGGCACTTTACGGACATCAAATTCTACTCCAAGATCACGCATTTTTTCAAATGTAGCCACATCTTCTTTATCCATTGACAACACATTGTTAACCATGGTTTTACCAGTTGAGTGGGCCATTGAACCAACGTTCAAGGTTTTAATCGGAACACCACCTTCGATGGCACGAAGAGCGTCTTGAGGTGTTTCAAATAAGATCAAAGCATGTGTTTCACCAAAGCGTGGATCTTTTGCGACGTCGATCAATTTTTGAATTGGGACTACGTTTGCTTTTACACCATTTGGTGCTGCTTGCTTGATCAACTCTTTACGGAGTTCATCTTTGGCAACTGAGTCTGAAGCAACGATAATGCGATCTGCTTTTGAATCAGGAGTCCAAGCAGTAGCGACTTGTCCATGAAGGAGACGAGTATCGAGACGAGCAAGGTTGATTTTGAGTTTGCCATCTCCAATCACTGTTCCCTCTGGAATAGCAGCTTGGGCAACAGGAGCAGCTGAAGCAGTGCTTGCTTCTTCGACAGGATTCAATTCTTCTGGAAGAGCTTTGATTCCATCTTTAGATTCTTTGATGATGTTTGCAGCGATTTGATCAACGCCTGCATTTGCATCCATCAAACGCTCTGTATAAGCTTGAATCAACATCGGAAGGTTTAATCCAGTGATGATCGCAAATTTACGATCTGGATTTTCCCCCATGACACGACTAGCTTGGTTAAATGGAGAACCACTCCAAAGGTCAGCCAAAACCAAGATTTCATCTTCTGCATCAAATGCGGCAACAGCAGCATTGAATTTAGCATAGAGATCATCTGGGCCTTCACTTGGCATGAACGTAACCACTTGAACTTTCTCTTGATCCCCAAAGATCATCGAGCCGGATTGGTGGATTCCAGCTGCAAATTCACCGTGGCTAGCAATAATGATACCAATACTCATTATTGACATTCCTCCTTATAAAATTTGTTTGACTTTCAGTTTAAGAAAACTTTAAGCTTATCTATTATAAAACGTTTTCATGATAAAGTCAATTTTTCAGTACTAAATTAAAGGAAAAAGAGAGGTTTTAATATATTGAATTATTAATATCCATATCTAGCCATTAAATTCGAAAATCCTTTGGAATTCCTTGACAAGAGGGGAATGAAGGGGAACCAAAGTTTCTAAAAAGAGTAGTAGTAGCTTCTAATAGGTAAAATAAAAATATAGCAACCCCTTGCAGGTCCTGTTTGTGAGAAACTAAAAAAGACCAGTCCATTTGGGCTGGTCTAATAGGTTGAGTTGATTAGTTGGTGAAGTCAAGTACCATACGTCCTTGAATGGTTCCGGCTTCCATTTCGTCAAAGACTTTGACAGCATCTTCTACTGGACGTTTTTGAACAACTGGAACGACCAAGCCTTCTGCACCAAATTGGAAGGCTTCTTCCAAGTCTTTACGAGTTCCTACTAGAGAACCGATGACTTGGATACCATCTAATACCGTTTTCACAATGCTGAGGTCCATCATTTCTGAAGGAAGTCCAACTGCGATAACGCGGCCACCTGCACGAACAGAATCTACTGCTTGGTTGAAAGCTACTTTAGAAACAGCTGTTACTACAGCAGAGTGAGCTCCACCATTTGTTTTTTCTTTGATCAATCCTGGGACATCTTCGACTTCGCGACCGTTGATGACAAAGTCTGCACCAACTTCTTTCGCCAATTCCAGTTTGTCGTTGTTGATATCGACAGCGATGACATGTGTATTGAAGACTTTCTTAGCATATTGAACAGCCAAGTTTCCTAGTCCACCAGCTCCGTAGATGACAATCCATTGTCCTGGTTCAGCTTTGGCTTCTTTGATGGCTTTGTAAGTTGTAACCCCGGCACAGGTAATAGAAGAAGCTTGTGCTGGATCTAATCCTTCTGGTACTTTCACTGCGTAATCTGCAGTAACGATACATTGTTCAGCCATTCCTCCATCAACAGAGTAACCAGCATTTTTTACAGTCCGGCAAAGAGTTTCACGACCAGTTGTACAGTATTCACAAGTTCCACATCCTTCGAAGAACCAAGCAACACTAACGCGGTCACCAACTTTTAAGCTTGTCACATCTGGAGCAAGTTCTTTAACAATTCCGATTCCTTCATGTCCAAGAACACGGCCTGGGACTTTACCGAAGTCTCCGTGAGCAACGTGCAAGTCCGTGTGGCAGACACCACAGTACTCAATTTGAACAAGTGCTTCCCCTGTTTCCAATGGACGCATATCCTTGTTTGCAACGATTTCAACACCAGTACCTTCTGGATTTACAACAACAGCTTTCATAGTTTTCCTCCTCAAGAGCTTAGTTGAATTAGAGACGGTAATAAAACGAGAAGTAACATCACTTGAATCATTATCGTATGAAACGAGCTAGGCTCCTTTTTTATTTTTGTTATGTTAATTTTATCACAAACTTTGTCAGTTAGCAAGCGCTTACACAGAAAATTTTCTGAAAATAAACTTAACTGGTTAAATTATTTTCAGAAAAGGTCCCTATAAGGTCCCGTATGTTTGAGAAAACAAAAAGCTTGAATCCTTTCTTGTAAAAGGTGATTCAAGCAATTCTCTTTATTTATAGGAGGAGTTTTTCTAATTGACGAGCAACGCCGTCCTGATCATTTGTATACTCGGTTTGTTTATTGGCATAGGGGAGGAGGACAGGATTGGCGTTTTTCATTGCATAACCAGTTCCTGCAAAAGCTAACATGTCTGTATCGTTTTGTTCGTCTCCAAAGGCAATCAGATCTTTCCGATCAAGTCCGTAAGTCTCAAGGAGATAGTTAAGGGCAAAGGCCTTATTGACCCCTTTTGGAGCGCACTCCAGAATGTTGAGGGGTCCACCCCAGCTATTGATTTCTAGCTCGTGATGGTAGTAATCACGCATTTCTTCGGCTAAAGCATACTTATCTTCAGCGCGTGTTTGAAAGAGGATAGCATTCGGATTTTCGGTAACTTTACGAGCTTCGAATTTTGTTTTGGAGGAGATTTTTGAAACTCCAAATAAGGCGGGATCAATAGTATGGTGGTAGGTATGGGTGACATAGAACTTATTGCGATACTCTCCTGCAATAAAGTCCGCTTGAATGTCATTTTCTCTCTCGACCATATCAAGGAGGTATTTTTTATCAAGGGTCATGGATAGTTCTTTCGACCATTTTTTATTTGGAATATGAGTGAGAGCGCCATTAAAGTTAATCATGGGACTTTCCAATCCCAATTCCTTATAGATATGATCTGCCATTCGATAGGGACGCCCAGTTGTAATAATGACCTGGTGGCCTTGTTCACTGACTTTTTGGATAGTTTCAATCGTATAGGATGATAATTTACTCTCAGAATTTAATAAGGTGCCATCTAAATCGACAGCGATTAGTTTCTTATTCATAGGAAGAATCCTTTCATTTGTATGGTTTTTCGAACTCTAAATAAGGAATGTTTTATAGAGTATAGAGCACCATATTTTAAGACGAATGCTACCATTATACCAGATAAACAGGAAAATTTCAGTCTTTCGAATAGAAGATGATATGACACGAAAGATTGTCCAGATGAATCTCTTGTAAAAGTGAATAATATTTGATAAAATATTGGTATTGTTCGTGATTGAATCGCGAGCAGATTTATTTTTTTTAAGGAGTTTATTGGAAAAATGGATAAGTTTTTCAAACTATCTGAACACGGAACGACGGTTCGTACAGAGGTATTAGCTGGTTTAACGACCTTCTTTGCCATGTCTTATATCTTGTTTGTAAACCCTCAAATGCTTTCCCAAACAGGAATGCCTGCTCAAGGAGTATTTCTAGCAACCATTATTGGTTCAGTCGTTGGGACTCTCATGATGGCTTTCTATGCGAATCTGCCTTATGCCCAAGCACCAGGGATGGGCTTGAACGCCTTCTTTACCTTTACAGTGGTATTTGGGATGGGCTATTCTTGGAAAGAAGCTTTGGGAATGGTCTTTATTTGCGGACTCATTTCATTGGTTATTACATTAACCAATGTTCGGAAAATGATTATTGAGTCAATTCCAAATGCTTTGCGTTCAGCTATCTCAGCTGGTATCGGAATCTTCTTGGCTTATGTCGGAATTAAAAATGCTGGCCTGTTGAAGTTTTCAATTGATCCACATACTTATACGGTGGCAGGAGAAGGGGCTGACAAGGCGAATGCGGCAATTACAGCAAATTCTGCAGCTGTCCCAGGACTCGTTAGTTTCAATAGTCCAACAGTCCTCCTTGCTTTGGCTGGCTTAGCTATCACTGTTTTCTTTGTCATCAAGGGCATTAAAGGTGGTATTATCCTTTCAATCCTTACGACAACAGTCCTTGCTATTGTGTTTGGCATTGTTGATCTTTCAACGATTGACTTTTCTAGCACCCATCTTGGAGCAGCTGTCAATGATCTTGGGAAAATTTTTGGTGCTGCACTTGGTTCAGAAGGATTAGGTTCTTTGATTACCAATACTTCTCGTCTTCCTGAAACCTTGATGGCCATCTTAGCATTCTCCTTGACAGATATCTTTGATACGATTGGTACCTTGATCGGTACAGGAGAAAAAGTCGGAATCGTTGCTACAAATGGTGAAAATCATCAATCCGCTAAATTGGATAAAGCCCTTTATTCAGACCTCGTAGCGACATCTGTTGGTGCTATTGCAGGTACTTCGAATGTGACGACTTATGTTGAGTCAGCTGCGGGAATTGGAGCTGGTGGACGGACTGGTTTGACAGCCCTTGTAGTAGCCATCTGTTTCGCAGTGTCAAGTATTTTTAGTCCCCTTCTTGCTATTGTACCGACAGCAGCCACAGCACCGATTTTGATCATCGTTGGGATCATGATGTTGAGTAGCCTGAAAAACATCCATTGGGATGATATGGCAGAAGCTGTACCAGCCTTCTTCACCTCTATCTTTATGGGATTCAGTTATTCCATCACAAATGGGATTGCAGCAGGTTTTATTACTTATACAGTAACTAAACTTGTCAAAGGTGAAGCCAAAGAGGTTCACAGTATGATTTGGATTCTAGATGCTTTGTTTATTCTGAACTTTATCAGTATGGCCTTGCACTAGAATGAACATAGAAGAAAGCTTGGACAAATCGTCCAAGCTTTTTTGATTGTCTCAGGTGAGGCCGAAGGTGATCGACTAAAAATAGTGGGCAAGAATCAATTATTTTTGGTATAATGGAGCAATGAAAAGTCAAAATGAACAAGAGTTGATTGCACTTGGAAAACAGTTGGGTCAACGGTTAGAAAAACAGGATGTCGTGATTCTGACAGGGGATCTTGGCGCTGGGAAAACAACTTTTACAAAAGGACTAGCGCAAGGGTTGGATATTCGTCAGATGATTAAAAGTCCCACTTATACCATTGTGAGAGAATATGAAGGTCGCTTGCCCTTGTATCACCTGGATGTCTATCGTATTGGAGACGATCCAGATTCGATTGATTTGGATGACTTTTTATTTGGTGAAGGGGTGACCGTTATTGAGTGGGGCGAACTGCTAGAGACCAGTCTTCCTGCTGGATATTTAAAGGTTGAACTGCTCAAGGACGGCGACGGACGTGAGATACGCTTGTCAGCTGTCGGTGAACGTGCAGAACAATTAAAGGACTCATTTCTAACTTCTGTAGGAGCTTGAAGATGGAACAGGTATTGGATCTCTTTTTGAAAGAGGCTGAGGCTTCGGATGCAGAGCGTTTACTTGACTTTTTTAAAGATGTGGCGACTGAATCTGACTTTATGACCTTGGCTCCAGAAGGGCTTGGGATGACCAAGCAAGAGTTAGAAATGTTTGCTGAAGAACAAGCACAAACAGACAACCAATTATGTCTTTTGTTATACTTGAGTGAGGATTTGGTAGGTGTCTTAAATATTGCGGCGGATCAAAATAGGGCCTTGCGTCATATTGGAGATCTCTTTATCGTTGTTCGAAAGGACTATTGGAATAAGGGCTTGGGTCGTATTCTCCTAGAAGAAGGAATCGCATGGGCAGAAGGTACCAACCTCCTTCGGAAATTAGACCTCAGTGTCCAAGTTCGAAATGAACGAGCCGTCCATCTCTACCAAACGCTAGGATTTGAAATTGAAGGTCTCCGCAAGAGGGGCGTATACAAGGAAGGGGAATATCTGGATGTTTACCTAATGGGCAAACTGATAGATGGACAGAATCTATGATTAAAAAAATTCTATTAATGTTTTTTAGTTTGTTGGCCGTAACGACAATCGGGCTTGGAGCCTATGGGCTGACCATCCTCAATCAGTCGACAAATTCGTTGAGTAAGACTTATAAAGGGATTGGCGATGAAAACAATGTCATCGCAGAAAACAAACCAATGACCATCTTGCTCATGGGGGTGGATACTGGATCAGGCTCAAGAGAGGATCAGTGGGTAGGGAATAGCGATACCATGATTCTCGTGACAGTGAATCCACAGACGCGTGAAACAACGATTATGAGTTTGGAACGGGATATCTTGACCAATATTACGCAAGATGGAGAAACGGTCCAAGCTAAGCTAAATTCGGCTTATGCTCAAGGTGGAGCAGAATTGGCCATTAAAACCATCCAAGATTTGATGAATATTCATATCGACCGTTATGCGATGATCAATATGAAAGGCTTGGTCCAACTGGTTGATAAGGTTGGTGGCATAACGGTGAACAATCCATTTGATTTTGATATTTCGATTGAAGAAAATGAACCGGAATACACAGCGAAAATTCCACCAGGTCGTCAAGAGATTGATGGTGAGCAAGCCTTGGTATACTCACGGATGCGTTACCAAGATCCAGAAGGAGACTATGGTCGTCAAAAACGCCAACGGGAAGTCATCGAAAAGATCATCAAGAAAGTATTGACTTTGGATGGTCTGAGCAACTATCAAGGAATTATTGAAGCGGTTAGTGATAATATGCAGACCAATATCTCCTTGGATACGAATAACTTGATGAACTTGATGGGCTATCGAGATGCCTTGAAGAACATCCGTATGGAACAGTTGAAAGGTGAAGATGCCACCCTAGCGGATGGCGGAAGTTACCAAATCGTTACTTCAGAGCACCTGTTGAAGATGCAGAATATCCTGCGTAAAAGTCTGGGCTTATCACCTGTAAGCAAGCTCAAAACAAGTGCCGTTCTATTGGATGGCGACGAAACTGGGGGAAGCGTTTCATCAGAAAGTGGTGAAACTCCAGTAGAGGCGAGCCAGGATACTGGTGGGGGATATTATGATCCTTCCTATGTTCCAGAAACTTCTGTCAGCTCAGAAGCAGTGCCACCATACCAACCGACAGTGCCACCTTCTACGGATACAACAGTAGCTGGTACCGGAGGAAACTAAGTCAAAAAATAAAAAGGTTTTGAGATAGCAATCTCAAAACCTTATTTAGTTAGTCATTCGTATTAGATTTCTCAGACCAAATAGTTTGGATTTGTTCTACAGAAGCATTGGCTTGCTGAGAGAAGATCCTTGCTTTATAGGAGAAGTCTTCCAGTAATTGATTTAAAAGGACTCTTTGCTCCTGAATGATTTCAATGTTTTTTTTAATTTTAGAAACGTTAGATTGGATTCCTTCGGTTAGTTGTTTGGTTTCATTGAATTCATTTTTCAGAGGTTCGCGATTTTTAACAAGTTGATAGCTGATGGTTGCACCAGTCGCGAACCAAAATAGATCTCTTAATTTCATAGTAAGCTCCTTTTTAATGGTTTGATATTTCCTTGGCTAATTGGGCAAGGTGGGCAAAATCAGGTTCGTGGGCAATGAAATCAATCTTTAGGTCGTCCTCTTGAGAGTAGCGTGGAAGAATATGGACGTGGGTGTGGAAGACAGACTGTCCAGCGATTTCTTCCATATTACTAATGATATTCATTCCTTGAGGCTGTGTAGCACTTTCCACTTTTTTGGTGACTCTTGAAACGATGTTAAAAAGCGCAGCTGTTTCATCTGGTGTCATTTCCAACAGATTACGGGCATGTTTTTTCGGAATCACAAGGGTATGGCCTGGAGTGACCTGAGAAATATCTAAAAAAGCAAGAAAATGGTCATCTTCGTAGACCTTAGAAGCGGGGATTTCTCCAGCAACAATCTTACAAAAAA
This sequence comes from Streptococcus sp. KHUD_013, assembly GCF_052588545.1. Lineage (NCBI taxonomy): Bacteria > Bacillati > Bacillota > Bacilli > Lactobacillales > Streptococcaceae > Streptococcus > Streptococcus sp. KHUD_013. The sequence continues at coordinate 1,591,176 of NZ_CP186264.1, read as the reverse complement.
TACAATCCGAAACCATAAATACACCTCAATTTCGCTAGATTTTGTTATAATATAAGAACATTATACCAGAAAGCAAAGAAAATATGTTAGAAATAAAAAACCTGACAGGAGGCTATGTCAATATCCCTGTCTTAAAAGATGTTAGTTTTGAGGTTGGCGATGGCCAATTAATTGGATTGATTGGCTTGAATGGAGCCGGGAAATCAACGACCATTAATGAAATTATAGGCCTCTTGCGTCCCTATGCTGGTGAAATCCGTATTGATGGCTTGACTCTAGCAGCTTCTCCAAGTGCTTATCGCCAAAAAATTGGTTATATTCCTGAAACACCTAGTCTTTATGAAGAATTAACCTTGCGTGAGCATATTGAAACAGTAGCTATGGCCTATGATTTGGATCAAGAGGCTGTTTTTGCGCGTGTGACTCCTCTCTTGAAGCAATTTCGACTGGAGGAAAAATTGGATTGGTTTCCTGTCCATTTTTCTAAGGGGATGAAACAAAAGGTTATGATTATTTGTGCCTTTGCTGTTGACCCAAGTTTGTTTATTGTCGACGAGCCTTTCTTAGGTTTGGATCCAGTTGCTATCTCAGATTTAATTCAACTATTGAATGCAGAAAAAGAGAAAGGGAAATCAATCTTAATGAGTACCCATGTTCTGGATTCTGCTGAAAAAATGTGTGATGCCTTTGTCATCCTCCATAAGGGACAGGTCCGCGCTCAGGGGACTTTAGAGGATTTGCGGACAGAATTTGGAATGGCAGATGCAGATTTGAATGAGATTTACCTTGCACTAACAAAAGAGGCTGACCGATGATTGAAGTTTTACAAAAGAGGAAGACGACCTTTCGCAATCAGTGCTTAAAATATTCTCGCTATGTGTTTAATGATCACTTTGTCCTCTTTCTCCTGATTTTTCTAGGCTTTTTAGCGGTTCAGTACAGTCAATTTTTGCGCTCCCTACCAGAAGATAAGAGCCTTCTCCTCCTTGTACTTGCCCTTGCTCCTTTGCTCCTGCTTCCAATTGGTTCCATCGCAACCTATTTTGAGAAGCCAGACATGATTTTCCTTCTGGCAAAAGAAGAGCAATTGAAAGGCTATTTGAACCAACAGATCTTACGAGCGACTATTTTCTGGGGAATTGTACAAACCCTTGTGCTTGTTCTATTTGTCCCTTTGGCTTTGGCTTTAGGACTGTCTCTTACCATTGTAGTGGTTTATTTGGCTATTCTCTTCTTGTTGAAGGTTCTTGTTTTTCAAGGGAAGGGGAAAAGATTCTATAACCAGGCGGGTCTTGATTGGAAGCGAATCGTAGAGCTAGAAAACCAGAGAAAGCAAAGTATTCTAAGATTTTTCGCCCTTTTTACCACAGTAAAAGGAATGACGAATAGCGTGAAACGGCGGGCCTACTTAGACAGACTAACAAGCATGGTTCCGAAAGTCAGTTCCAAGACTTGGAACAACCTATATCTCCGTTCTTATCTCAGAAATGGAGATCTGTTTTCCATGAGCCTGCGTCTATTAGGACTAGCAATCGCTGTCTTTGTCTTCATCCCGCAAACGCTAGTAGCAGTAGCCGTCGCGGGCCTCTTGAATTATTTACTTGTTTTTCAATTGCTCGGACTCTACAAGGCCTTTGACTATCAGTATTTAACGCGACTCTTCCCCTTGGAAATCAGTGCTAAAACACGAGGGCTTCTTCAAACAGTTCAATCGGTGACTTTGTTTGTGGTTCTTGTCGAGGGAGGACTGGGATTACTGGTCTTTGAAGAGAAAATTCTCGTCCTGGCCTTGCTAGCTTTCACAGCCTTTTTAGCCTATGGTTATGCACCTTTCAAGGTGAGACGATTAGTTGACGAAACGCTTTAAAATTAGTAAAATAGATGGGAAACTTTTTACGGAGGAAGAGATGGACTCGAACGAAAAAGAGCTAACGTTAACCCCAATTGCTGGTAAAAGCGGAAAAGCCTTTATGGGGACTTATCCGGATGGGGGGAAAGTATTTGTCAAAATGAATACGACTCCAATATTAGCAGGGTTAGCTAAAGAACAAATTGCTCCACAACTCTTATGGAGCCGACGCTTACCTGACGGAAATGTGATGAGCGCACAAGAATGGTTAAATGGAGAAATTTTAACTCCAAATGGGATGGGAAAAAAGCAAGTGGTTCATATCCTGACTCGTTTGCACCGTTCACGCCCCTTGATGACGCAATTGAGAAAGTTGGGCTACACAGCTGAGTCGCCATTGGATTTATTGAATTCTTTGAGCAGTCAGTTGCCAATTGCTTTGCGTCAAAACAATTATTTGCAATCTGTATTAAAGAGTTTACGACAGACTGTTCCAGCTTTTCGAGAAGATTATGCAACCATTGTCCACGGAGATGTCCGTCACAGTAACTGGATTGAAACGGATAGTGGATTTATCTACTTGGTAGATTGGGATTCTGTCCGCTTAACAGATCGGATGATGGATGTGGCTCATGTTTTAAGTCACTACATTCCAGATTCCCAGTGGCAGGATTGGTTGGTCTATTACGGCTATAAGTACAATGAAACTGTATTTGGTAAATTGTACTGGTTTGGTCAATACTCTTTCCTTTGTCAGATTGTAAAATACTATGAAAACAATGATTTAGAGAATGTGAACCGGGAAATTTATGCCTTGCGTAATTTCCGGTCAAAATATGGGAAGGAAGCATGAGAGTTAGAAACCGTAAAGGTGCAACCGAATTATTAGAAGCCAATCCGCAATATGTCATTTTGAAGCCAGAAGAAGCCAAAGGGAAGTGGCATGAGATTTTTGGAAATGACCATCCTATTCATATTGAAGTGGGAAGTGGTAAAGGTGCCTTTATCACTGGAATGGCAAAACAAAATCCAGACATTAACTATATCGGGATTGATATTCAAAAATCAGTATTAAGTTATGCTTTGGATAAGGTGTTAGAAGCTAACGTTCCCAATATCAAGTTGCTTTGGGTAGACGGGGATAGCTTGACCAATTACTTTGAAGACGGTGAGATTGATCAATTGTATCTCAATTTTTCAGATCCTTGGCCGAAGAAACGCCATGAAAAACGTCGTCTAACCTACAAGAGTTTCTTAGATACCTTCAAACAGATTTTGCCAGAACATGGTGAGATTCATTTCAAGACGGACAATCGAGGACTCTTTGAATACAGTTTGGTGAGTTTTTCTCAGTATGGAATGACCTTGAAGGGTGTCTGGCTAGATCTTCATGCTAGTGATTTTGAGGGAAATGTCATGACCGAATATGAAAAGAAATTCTCAAGTAAGGGTCAGGTCATTTATCGGGTTGAAGCACAATTTTAAAGTCTAGTTAAGGATTGACGTCTCCTGAAAAGGAGGCGTTTTTCTTTTGGATAAAAGCTGGATGAATGAGGAAGGCGAAATTCTTGCATTTTGACGGAACTTGTGCTAGAATGTTTAAAACGAATAGAAAAGGAGAGGCGAAGACATATCTTCGCCTCTTGTCTGTGAGGAGGTGTTGTCCTATCGCAACAATTGTTGAATTAGTAACAGAAATTCTTCAACCAGCCATCCAAGCTCCATTTGAATTGGTGGATGTGGAATATGGAAAAATGGGAGGAGATTATGTTCTAAGTATCTTTGTTGATAAGCCAGGTGGTATTACCCTGAATGATACAGCAGATTTAACAGAAGTGATTAGTCCTCTGTTGGATCAGATTCAACCAGATCCATTCCCAGAACAGTACTTCCTAGAAGTGACGAGTCCTGGTTTGGAGCGTCCCTTAAAAACCAAAGATGCAGTGGAAAAAGCTCTGGGTCAATATATCCATGTCAGCTTGTACAAGGCAGTTGACAAACAAAAGGTCATTGAAGGAACACTCCTTAAGTTCGAAGATGACCAATTGACCATGGAATACATGGACAAAACCAGAAAGAAAACCATTGAAATCCCCTATAGTCTTGTCTCAAAAGCAAGACTAGCTGTCAAATTATAGCAGAAAAGAAAGGAAGGCTCTTAGTAGCCTAAGAGCAAGAAAAGAATGAGTAAAGAAATGCTAGATGCTTTTCGCATCTTGGAAGAAGACAAAGGAATCAAAAAAGAAGATATCATTGAAGCTGTCACAGAATCATTGCGTTCGGCTTATCGGAGACGGTATGGTCAAGCAGAAAGTGCGGCTATCGAATTTAATGAAAAGACTGGTGACTTCCGCGTTTATACTGTTCGTGAAGTAGTGGATGAAGTATTTGATAGCCGGTTAGAAATTAGTTTGAAAGATGCTCTTGCGATTAGCTCTGCCTATGAATTGGGAGACAAAATCAAATTTGAAGAAGCACCTGCTGAGTTTGGTCGTGTCGCAGCTCAATCTGCCAAACAAACCATCATGGAAAAAATGCGCAAGCAAACTCGTGCGATTACCTATAACACTTATAAAGAACATGAAAATGAAATTATGAGTGGAACGGTTGAGCGTTTTGATAATCGATTTATCTATGTGAATTTAGGGTCTATCGAAGCTCAATTGTCTAAACAAGACCAAATCCCGGGTGAAGTCTTCCAATCTCATGATCGCATCGAAGTCTTTGTCTACAAAGTAGAAGACAATCCTCGTGGGGTCAACGTTTTCGTAAGTCGTAGCCATCCAGAAATGATCAAACGTTTGATGGAACAAGAAATCCCTGAAGTCTATGATGGAACCGTTGAAATCATGAGCGTGGCACGTGAAGCTGGAGACCGGACTAAGGTTGCTGTTCGTAGCCATAATCCAAACGTAGATGCGATTGGAACCATCGTTGGTCGTGGTGGATCGAACATCAAAAAGATTACTAGCAAGTTCCACCCAGCTCGTTATGATCAGAAATTGGATCGTATGGTCCCAACAGAAGAAAATATTGATGTCATTGAGTGGGTACCAGATCCAGCAGAATTTATCTACAATGCCATCGCGCCTGCTGAGGTCGATCAAGTCATCTTTGACGAAGAAGACAGCAAGCATGCCCTTGTGGTAGTACCAGATAGCAAACTATCTCTTGCGATCGGTCGTCGTGGTCAAAACGTGCGCTTGGCGGCTCACTTAACTGGCTACCGGATTGATATCAAATCAGCTAGTGAGTACGAAGAAATGGAAGCAAGTCAAGAACCTGCTTTTGAAGAAGTAGAAAGTGATTTGAATTCTGTAGACGAATAGGGAGGGAATCATGGTAAAGACAAGAAAAATCCCTTTACGCAAGTCTGTCGTTTCAAATGAGGTTATCGATAAACGAGATCTCTTGCGAATCGTAAAAAATAAAGAAGGTCAAGTTTTTATCGATCCAACTGGGAAAGCAAATGGTCGTGGTGCTTATATTAAGCTCGATAACGAGGAAGCACTTCAAGCCAAGAAGAAGAAAGTCTTCAATCGCAGCTTTAGCATGGAAGTGGATGAAGCTTTCTACGACGAATTGATTGCTTATGTGGATCATAAGGTGAAAAGAAGAGAGTTAGGCCTTGAATAAGCAAAAAGTCAGTAATTTATTGGGATTGGCTCAGCGAGCAGGGAAAATCATCTCTGGAGAAGAGTTGGTCATCAAGTCTGTTCAAGAAGGAAAGGCTCGTTTGGTCTTTCTAGCAGATGATGCAGCTCCCAATCTTACCAAAAAAATCACAGATAAATGCCACTATTATGGCATTCCGGTATTAACCGTGTTTTCAACACTAGAATTAAGTACTGCCATTGGTCGCTCACGAAAGGTAGCGGCCGTGACAGATGCTGGATTTTCAAAGAAAATGAGGTCTCTTATGGAATAGAAGAGGAGGACAGCAATTGTCTAAGAAAAGATTGTATGAGATTGCCAAAGAACTAGGCAAGGAAAGTAAAGAAGTCGTCACACGGGCAAAAGAATTAGGGTTGGAGGTAAAGAGTCACGCTTCTAGTATCGAAGGTGAAGCGGTTGAGCGTTTGGTCAATAGTTTTGCATCAAAGGCGCCCCAAACTCCTAAAGTGACGGAAGAAAAACAAGTAAAAGCTGCACCGGTTGCAAAAGAACCTGTTGCAAACCAACCAGAAAAGAAAACGGAAACAGTGGCAACACCTGTTGTGAAGCCAAAGAGTCGTAATTTCAAGGCGGAACGCGAAGCCCGTGCGAAAGAGCAGGCGGAACGTCGTCAGCAACAAGGAAATCGACCTAAGAAACAACAAAACGACCGTCGGGATGGGGATCGTTTCCAAAATCGTAATGAGCGAAAAAATCAAGGAAATGACCGCCGGAACCAAGGGAATGATCGTCGCCGTGACCAAGCTGGCAACGGTCAAGGACGTCCAAATCCTGTAAATGGCGCACCGAAGATTGACTTCAAAGCCCGTGCAGCAGCATTAAAGGCAGAGCAAAATGCAGAATATGCACGTGGTAGTGAAGAACGCTACAAGCAAAACCAGGCAGCCAAGGTAGAGCAAGACCGTCAAAAACGTCGTAAGCGCGAAGAGGCAGTTACGACTGAAGTTGTTGCTCCACAACCAAAGGCAGAAGCAGTGAAGGCAACTCCGGTAGCGGCTCCAAGTCCTGCAGCAGTTGATACACGTCGGAAAAAGCAAGCTAGACCAGACAAAAAACGTGAAGATTTTGATCGCGAAGAAGATGGTCCAAGAAAACAACAAAAGAATCGAAGTAGTCAAAACCAAGTGAGAAATCAAAGAAATAGTAACTGGAACAACAACAAAAAGAATAAAAAAGGAAAGAATAACCGCAATGAAGCTCCAAAACCAGTAACAGAGCGTAAATTCCATGAGTTGCCAAGTGAACTTGAGTACACAGATGGAATGACGGTTGCGGAAATCGCAAAACGGATTAAGCGTGAGCCTGCGGAAATCGTTAAGAAACTCTTCATGATGGGAGTGATGGCGACACAAAACCAATCCTTAGATGGCGATACCATTGAACTGCTGTTAGTGGATTATGGAATTGAAGCCAAGAAAAAGGTTGAAGTGGACAATGCGGATATCGAACGTTTCTTCGTCGAAGATGGCTATTTGAATCCAGATGAATTGGTAGAGCGTCCACCAGTTGTCACCATCATGGGACACGTTGACCATGGTAAAACAACCCTTTTGGATACCCTTCGTAATTCACGTGTAGCAACAGGTGAAGCGGGAGGAATCACCCAGCATATCGGTGCTTACCAAATCGTGGAAAATGGCAAGAAGATTACCTTCTTGGATACACCTGGACACGCGGCCTTTACTTCTATGCGGGCGCGTGGTGCCTCTGTTACGGATATTACCATCTTGGTTGTAGCAGCAGATGACGGGGTGATGCCACAGACCATCGAAGCCATCAACCATTCAAAAGCAGCGAACGTTCCAATCATCGTAGCTATTAACAAGATTGATAAACCAGGTGCCACCCCAGAACGTGTGATCGGTGAATTGGCAGAGCATGGAGTTATGTCAACAGCTTGGGGTGGAGATTCTGAGTTTGTAGAAATTTCTGCCAAGTTCAACCAAAATATCGATGAACTTTTGGAAACGGTCCTTCTTGTGGCTGAAATCCAAGAACTCAAGGCAGATCCAACTGTTCGTGCCATCGGTACGGTTATCGAAGCGCGTTTGGATAAAGGTAAAGGTGCGGTTGCAACCCTTCTGGTTCAACAAGGTACCTTGAATGTCCAAGACCCAATCGTTGTTGGTAATACTTTCGGACGTGTCCGTGCCATGACCAATGACCTTGGCCGTCGTGTGAAAGCAGCTGGACCATCTACTCCAGTTTCTATCACTGGTTTGAATGAAGCACCAATGGCGGGTGACCATTTTGCGGTTTATGAAGATGAAAAATCTGCGCGTGCAGCCGGTGAAGAACGTGCGAAACGTGCGCTGATGAAACAACGTCAAGCAACCAACCGTGTCAGCCTTGAAAATCTCTTTGATACCTTGAAGGCTGGCGAAGTGAAATCCGTTAATGTCATCATCAAGGCCGATGTTCAAGGATCGGTTGAAGCCCTTGCTGCTTCCCTTCAAAAGATTGAGGTGGAAGGTGTGAAAGTGACCATCGTTCACTCAGCAGTTGGTGCCATCAACGAATCAGACGTCACCCTTGCAGAAGCTTCAAATGCCTTCATCATTGGATTTAACGTCCGCCCTACGCCTCAAGCACGTCAGCAAGCAGAAGCTGATGAGGTAGAAATCCGTCTTCACTCAATCATCTACAAAGTGATTGAAGAAATGGAAGATGCCATGAAGGGAATGTTGGATCCTGAATTCGAAGAGAAAGTCATCGGGGAAGCAGTTATCCGTGAAACCTTTAAGGTCTCTAAAGTGGGTACTATCGGTGGATTTATGGTCCTCAGTGGTAAGGTCACTCGTGACTCCAAAGTTCGTGTCATTCGTGACGGTGTCGTCATTTATGATGGAGCTCTTGCTAGCTTGAAACATTATAAAGATGATGTCAAAGAAGTGACCAACGGTCGCGAAGGTGGATTGATGATCGAAGGCTACAATGATATCAAGACTGATGATACCATCGAAGCTTACATCATGGAAGAAATTAAAAAATAAACTGTTAACTAGGAAGGAAGAGAGGAAATCTCCTATTTCCTAGTTTTTAAAGACAGATCAGAAAGGAGTTCCTATGGCAAGTCATTTTCGGACAGATCGAGTAGGGATGGAAATCAAGCGTGAAGTCAATGAGATTTTACAAAAGAAAGTCCGTGACCCGCGTGTTCAAGGCGTTACTATTACGGATGTTCAAATGCTAGGTGATTTGTCTATGGCCAAAGTGTATTATTCAATTATGAGTGATTTGGCTTCAGACAATCAAAAGGCTCAGACAGGCCTTGAAAAAGCAACAGGAACCATCAAGCGTGAATTAGGTCGGAATTTGAAACTGTACAAGATTCCGGATCTTACTTTTGTCAAAGACGAGTCTATCGAATACGGTAACAAGATCGATGAGATGTTACGCAATTTGAACAAAGACTAGAGAGGTTGGAAATTTTCCACGCCCAGATTGAAAGACAAAGTCTTCTTAGAAACTTTCCTTAGGTGAGTACGGACGTCAGCGAACTTCTTCGAAGTTCCATGACTAATTATTGAGCCTAAGGTCTCAATAATTCCGAGTACCTGAAACTATTAAGTTTCAGGTACTTTTCTCACGACGAAAAGTTTCAGTAGATGATTGAATCACTCTAACGAGTAACATTTCTTTTTATAGAATTTATTAGATTTATAAAAAAGAATAGTTTGTCTACAGTCTCGGGTTGGAAATTTTCCACCCTCTTTTTTTGGCTCTTAAAACGAGGAAAATAAAACAGAAGGAAAAACGGTTTCAAAAAATAATAGAAATTTACAGAAATCTCTTGTGTGATTGGAAATTATCCTTTACAATAGGAGAGGAGTTTTATTTCTGATCTCAAATTTGGAGGAATGAACATGTCGATTAACTGGCAGGAAATTGTATTTAACTTTTTGGGAGGCCTGGGGCTCTTTCTCTATAGTATTAAAACCATGGGAGAAGGCTTGCAACAGGCTGCAGGAGATCGACTTCGATACTATATTGATAAATATACGAGTAATCCCTTTCTAGGGGTTCTAGTAGGGATTGGGATGACTGCCTTGATTCAGTCGAGTTCAGGGGTTACAGTGATTACGGTCGGTCTGGTGAGTGCAGGACTTCTAACCCTCCGTCAAGCTATTGGTATTGTTATGGGGGCCAATATTGGAACGACTATTACCTCCTTTATCATTGGTTTTAAATTAGGAGACTACGCTCTTCCCATGCTCTTTATCGGAGCGGTTTGTCTCTTCTTTACCAAAAATCGTTTGGTTAATAATGTTGGACGAATCGTTTTTGGTGTCGGTGGTATCTTCTTTGCCCTCAACTTGATGAGTGGGGCTATGGAACCTCTTAAAGATTTGCAAGTCTTTCGTGACTATATGGTGCAGTTAAGTAAAAGTCCTATCTTGGGTGTCTTTGTTGGATCAGGCTTAACACTTTTGATTCAGGCCTCTTCTGCAACCATTGGTATCTTGCAAAATCTCTATGCTAGTCATTTGATTGACCTGAAAGGAGCCCTCCCAGTTCTCTTTGGTGATAATATCGGAACGACCATTACAGCTATCATTGCTTCCTTGGGAGCTAATATTGCGGCCAAACGTGTGGCAGGTGCCCATGTAGCCTTTAATGTTATCGGAACCATTATCTGTCTTGTCTTCCTTGTTCCGTTTACCTCTTTGATTCAATGGTTTGAAACGACTCTTCATTTATCCCCAGAAATGACCATAGCCTTTGCTCACGGAACCTTTAATATAACCAATACCATCATCCAGTTCCCATTCATTGGAGCTTTGGCATACTTTGTGACCAAGCTGATTCCTGGTGAGGATGAAGTGGTCAAATACGAACCACTTTACTTGGACGAAAATCTGATTACCCAAGCTCCTTCGATTGCCTTGGGAAATGCTAAAAAAGAACTCTTGCACTTAGGGACTTATGCTGAAAAGATTTTTGATTTATCTTATCGCTATATTTTGAATCAAGAAGAAAAGCTAGCTGAAAAAGGCCATAAAACAGAAGAAGCCATTAATACCATCGATGATCAGTTGACCAAATACTTGATCCGCTTGTCCAGTGAAGCTTTGAGTCCAAAAGAAAGCGAATCCTTGACCAATATTTTGGATTCTTCTCGAGATTTGGAGCGGATTGGAGATCACGCAGAAGCCTTGATCAACTTGACGGATTATCTCATTCGGAAGAAAGTTGTCTTTTCTGACAATGCCTTGGCTGAATTAGAAGATATCTACCAACAAACTGCGACGTTTGTTAAAGATGCCCTTCGAAGTGTAGAAGAGGATAACCAAGAGTTGGCCGCAGAGTTGGAACAACGCCATCAGGCGATTGAAAAGCTCGAAAAGAAATTGCGGAAGACACATATTTCTCGTCTGAACAAGGGAGAATGTACTCCTCAAGCAGGTGTGAACTTTATTGATATCATCTCTCACTATACGCGTGTCGCAGACCATGCCATGAATTTAGCAGAGAAGGTACAATTGGAGCAAATCTAGACAAAGTAAAAATCCAGTTCTTTAGGACTGGATTTTAGAATGTAGACAAACTTTTTTCATGAAATAGCTAGAAAATTTATTCAAAAAAATAATTTGTATTTTTAATTAATTAAGAAAATTTATAACTTTCCGCTGTGAGAAAAGTGGCTGAAACGCTAAAGTTTCAGCCACTCGGGAGTTTTGAAACTGTAGGTTCAAAACTAAGTCATGGAACTTCCTGGATTGCTGAAATCATCCACTGGATAATTTCACCTAACGTCCGTACTCACCTAAGGAAAGTTTTAAAGAAGACTTTATATTCAATCTAAAATCCAGCTCAAAAAAACTGGATTTTTTATCGTATTTATAGAAAATATTAATATATTTAAATAAAATAGGTCTAGACCATTTACAAATACAGTACAAAGGATTATAATGTGTATGAATATATCGGTAGAAAAAGAAAGGAAATCACCATGATAACTTATATACAAGCAGATCAATTCTTTTATCCCCATGGCATTCGTAAGGGAGGATATCTAGAAATTGTCGATGGCAAATTTGGGAAACATGTAGATCAGCTACCAGAGGGAGCTACTGTTTTGGACTATACAGGCTATAGTATTGCTCCTGGTTTGGTCGATACGCACATCCATGGATTTGGTGGAGTTGATGTTATGGACAACAACATCGAGGGAACCCTTCATACTATGAGTGAGGGGCTCTTGAGCACAGGGGTCACTAGCTTTTTGCCAACAACCTTGACCTCTTCTTATGAGCAATTATTGGCAGTAACTGAAAACATTGGAGCACGATACCAAGAAGCGTCTGGTGCTAAAATTCGTGGCATTTACTTTGAAGGGCCTTACTTTACAGAGAAGTACAAAGGGGCACAAAATCCAGCCTACATGAAAGATCCTCGAATGGATGAATTCCGTGCATGGCAAAAAGCAGCCAACGGCTTGCTCAATAAAATTGCCCTTGCTCCTGAACGAGATGGTGTAGAAGACTTTGTCCGCACAGTGACAGGAGAAGGGGTAACGGTTGCCCTTGGTCACTCCAATGCAACCTTTGACGAAGCTAAAAAAGCAGTGGATGCTGGGGCTAGTGTCTGGGTGCATGCCTATAACGGAATGCGCGGTTTGACGCACCGTGAGTTGGGAATGGTTGGGGCTATGTACCAACTTCCTCATACTTATGCAGAGTTAATCTGTGACGGCCATCACGTTGATCCAAAAGCCTGCGACATCCTTCTCAAACAAAAAGGAGTGGAAAATATTGCCTTAATCACCGACTGTATGACAGCTGGTGGCTTGGAAGATGGCGACTATATGTTGGGTGAATTCCCTGTTGTCGTAGAAAATGGAACAGCCCGTTTGAAATCGACAGGGAACCTGGCTGGTTCGATCTTGAAGCTTAAAGATGGATTGAAGAATGTTGTTGAGTGGGGCATTGCCAATCCTCATGAAGCGGTCATGATGGCGAGTCTCAACCCTGCTAAATCCGTCCATATTGATGATGTCTGTGGCCAAATCCGTGAGGGTTATGACGCTGACTTTATTGTATTGGATAAAGATTTAGAGTTGGTAGCAACCTTCTTGGATGGCCAAAAACGATTTGAAGCCTAATGGTGAAAAAGAGGTTCAACTACGAATCGCTTGCTATCGCCAGACTAAAAATTGAATTTCTTCTATAAGCTGGGATGATAGTCTCAGCTTATTTGGATTGGATTCCCTGATCTAGCCATTTGTCTCTTTGCTCTGATACATGGTATAATGAAAGTAATTGAATCGCGAGGTAGTTTTATGAATAAGATAAACGTACGTTTTTTATTGATGGGCTTGTTTTTCTTTATCTACGGTATGTTGCGCCGTAGTCCCGTCATCCTAGTGGCAGGTAGTGCCTTTTTACTCTATGCTTTCTTTAGCAAATCGATGGTGCAGCCGAAAGAAAATATCTTTAAGCCAAAGTTGCGCTTGAATGCGAAGACTTCTAAGTCTGGTGAAAAAACAAAGGAAAGTAACGGGAAATAAGATGAAGAGCTACAAACTAAATGACGGACACCACATTCCTGTACTTGGTTTTGGTACTTGGAAGGCGAAAGATGGCGAGGAAGCTTATCAAGCAGTAAAAGTAGCCTTAGAAGCGGGCTATCGCCATATTGATACGGCAGCCATCTATCAAAATGAAGAAAGCGTCGGAAAGGCTATCAAAGATAGTGGTATTCCAAGAGAAGAGCTTTTTGTAACGACCAAGTTGTGGAATAATCGTCTCACCTATGAGGATGCTGTCAAGGGCCTAGAAGAATCTTTGCACAAATTGGGACTAGATTATATCGATTTGTACCTCATCCACTGGCCAAATCCTGTGACTCATCGAGAAAATGAGGCCTGGAAAGAACGGAATCGTGAGGTTTGGAGAGCCATGGAAGATATGCAGGCAGAGGGAAAGATTCGCTCTATTGGTGTGAGTAACTTCCTGCCCCATCACCTGGATGCTTTGTTAGAGAGTGCCAAAGTTTTTCCGGCGGTCAATCAGATCCGCTTGGCCCCTGGAGTCTATCAAGAGGAAGTGGTCCGTTATTGTCGTGATAAAGGAATTATATTGGAGGCATGGGGACCATTTGGCCAAGGAGAGCTGTTCCAAAATGAGACAGTTCTTACACTGGCTAAACAGTATGACGTGACACCAGCCCAGCTTCTCTTAGCTTGGAGTCTAGCAGAAGGATTTTTACCTTTGCCCAAGTCAGTGACTCCTGAGCGCATTGCAAGTAACCTACAATGCTTTGCGATTGCATTATCCCCAGAAGACTGTGAGCTCCTTCGGAAGATCCCAGTAGAGGCGGGAGCACCAGACCCAGACACTAAAGACTTTTAAGATCGTTTATTTATAGACAGTGAGAGGTTACTCTCGCTGTTTTTTTTGTGCAATGAGATAAAAAAACGGATGATTGGTTTTAGTTTTCTAATTATTTGAATTATAAAATCACTAAAAACAAACAAAAAACACCTAATTAAAGATATCATGCGGAAATATTACAATTTGATAACAAAGTTAATGTTGAGTGAATTTTCTGAAAAATTAGGAGTATAATAAGAATAATTTAGTATATAGGGGGAATTTTATGAGTAAACAGCGTTTCTCATTGAGAAAATATAAATTTGGTGTTGCATCGGTGCTGTTAGGGTCGGTCCTTGTCTTTGGAGCAGGAAATGTAAGTGCGGATGAAACAAAACAACCAGAGACTGCAGTAATTGCATCTGCAGAAGCAAATCCAGCGTTGCCAAGTGAGTCTGCTTCTCCTGTAAGTGATCAGGCAAATGAGCAGACTAGAGACTCAGTAGTTGAAAATGGTAAAGTTGTTGACGAGCCAGCCTCTTCAGAAAAAGAGGCAACAAGTCCATCTGTCGAATCAGGTAGCCAAGTAGTTGCCCAGGAAGCAAAAACAGAGGATAAAGCTACTGAAAAGCAAGTAGAAGCTGTAACTAAAAATGAGGCTAAACCTGCAGAAAAAGCAAGTGAGGGACAGGAAAAAACAGAAGTTAAACCCTCTTCAACAGAGGAGAAGGCTGAGGCTAAACCTGCAACAGAAGCAAGAGCTGAAAAGAAAGCTGAAGACAAACCATTCAGTATCAGCAGCAATACGATTATTAATGTGCCTCAAACTTGGGAAAAAGGCTACAAGGGTGAAGGGACTGTTGTTGCAGTCATTGACTCTGGTTTAGATGTCTACCATGAAGTATTGCGGATTTCAGACCCGACAAAAGGGAAGTTCAAAAATCAAACAGAATTAGAAGCTGCAAAAAAAGCAGCGGGAATTGATTACGGAAAATGGTACAACGATAAGGTCGTCTTTGCTTATGATTATATGGATGGAGATGACAATATTAAAGAAAAAGACCATGATTCACATGGTATGCACGTAACAGGGATTGCGACTGGGAACCCTGACAAAAAAGCTGGGGATGGCAACTATGTATACGGAGTTGCTCCAGAAGCCCAAGTGATGTTTATGCGTGTTTTCTCTGATCGTAGTGGATCAACCAGTGATGTTGTCTATGTGAAAGCGATTGATGACGCAGTTGCATTGGGAGCGGACGTCATCAACATGAGTTTGGGATCTGTGACAGGTTCTACTGTGAATGCTAGTCCCGCTGTCCGGGAAGCTATCCAACGAGCACGCGCAAAAGGGGTTAGCGTCATTATCGCGGCAGGAAATAGCAATACCTATGGATACGGTTATGACAATCCAAGTGCTGAAAACCCTGATTACGGTGTCGTGGGGAGTCCTTCAACCGTAGAAGAGTCTATTTCAGTTGCATCCGTAAATGATTCGGTTGTAACAGAAGAAGTCTTTACAGTTCGAGGCTTGGAAGACAATGCCGACTTGGATAAAGGAAAATTCACCTATACAGCAGCTGAAACAGATGCCAATTTCGAAAATGGGAAAGAATATGATTATGTAGATGCTGGTTTGGGGCGTGAGAGTGATTTAGACAGTCTCGATTTGACTGGTAAAGTTGCCCTTATCAAACGTGGCGAAATCACCTTCTCAGATAAGGTCGCTAATGTCTATAAAAAAGGAGCGATTGGCGCCCTTATTTACAACAGTGTCGAAGGCGCGAATGTCAAAATGGGCCTCGAAGGGGATGCGAGAAAGATCCCTGCTGTTTTCATTTCTAAGCGCTATGGAGAAGCGATTAAAGGTAAAGACTACAAGCTTGTCTTTGATGGTAGCTTAGACAATCGTCCAAACCCTGATGCAGATAAGATGTCAGATTTCTCCAGTTGGGGAGTCTCAACAGATGGCCAATTAAAACCGGATGTCACAGCACCTGGTGGGTCGATCTTTTCATCTCTAAATGACAATAGCTATGGTAGTATGAGCGGAACCAGTATGGCCTCCCCTCATGTAGCTGGGGTATCGGCTTTGGTGAAGGAATACCTCCAAGCTCATCATCCAGAACTTTCGCCAGAGGAGCTATCTGCAACAGTCAAAGCCTTAATCATGTCAACCGCAAAACCGCACCTCAACAAAGAAACGGGTGCTTACACTTCGGTACGTCAACAAGGGGCGGGGATTGTGGATACTGCTGCAGCGGTTTCAACAGACCTATATGTAACGAATGAAGATGCTTACCCAAGCGTAACTCTTGGCAATGTCGAGGATCGGTTTAGTTTTGATGTGACCGTTCATAATATTTCTGATACTGACAGAGAGTTGAAGATGATTGTGAATACCACTACCGACGATGTAAAAGATGATCGCTTTACCTTGAAGCCTCGGAAATTAACAGAGACGGTATGGCCAAATGTAACTGTAAAAGCCCATAGTAGTCAGACAGTGACAGTGACTGTCGATGCGTCTAAGTTTGCAGAGGAATTGACTAAATTGATGCCGAACGGTTACTTCCTAGAAGGATTTGTTCGCTTTGTGGATCCAGCAGATGACGGCGATGTGGTTAGCATTCCATTTATGGGCTTCCGTGGTTCTTTCCAAAATATCCCTGCGGTTGAAAAACCAATCTACAATTTGGTAAGAGAAGGGAAATCAGGATTCTACTATGATGTTCCAGAAACCAAACATGTGACTTCAAAGACGAATGTAACATCCTTAGTCTCTAACGCTAACGACGTGCTCTATTCGACTGCTAAGAAGGAAACAGCAGAACGAAGCCCAATCGTTCTTGGGACAGTAGAAACTCCAGAAGGTTTGAATGTCCTCCATTTAGATGCGGATGGCAATGTACGTCTGGCTATTTCTCCAGATGGAGATGGAAACAAAGATTACGTGCAGTACCGTGCTGTAGTCTTGCGAAACCTAAAAAATATGAAAGCAGCTGTCTACAAGGCAGATGATCAAGCATTTGCTCAGCCAGTTTGGACAAGTACAGGAGCTTTCTCTGCTCGTAAGAATTATTTTGACGGACGTGGGAAACGATCTTATCTAGTCGACAACACGGCTTGGGAAGGAACTAATGCCAAGGGTGAAAAGGTGGCGGATGGTCACTATATCTATGAGGTTCGTTATACGCCAGCAGTTCCAGGAGCAGAGGAGCAAGTTGTTCGCTTTAACCTCCAAATTGATACCCAAAAACCAGTCTTGACTTCAGGTTACACGACCAAGAAGGATGGGGTAGAAACCTTCTATGCTCGTAAAACAAAAGATGTTGGCAATGGTGGAATCTTACGAGAGCAAGTCTTCTATGTCAAGACCTTTGATGAAGAGGGGACCCTAGTTAAGGAGGGGAAAGACGCCCTAGGGAAGACTAGCCGTTTTGAAAACCGTGTCTATTTAACGGCAAATGAAGATGGAGGCTATACTCTTCCAGAAGGAATCAGTAAAGACTTACTTTACTATGTGGTTGAAGATTACGCTGGAAACCGCGACTTTGCCTCTCTTGCTGATTTTGCTGCTACTGAGGATAGTGGCCGAATTAAGGTATCAGTCCTAGATGCCGATACACATCAAGAATTAGATACTGATTTTGTCTACCGTATCAAAGATGAACAAGGGCAGTATGTCAACTTAGATAAAGGGAAAGAAATCAATTTCCTTAAGTTTGGTAGCTATGTTGCAGAACTCTTTGCCTATGACAAATCAGATCTGAAACTCGTCAGCGAACGAACTCAGAAATTTGAAATCACTGCAGAGGATAGCTTTAAGACCATCGAATTCTTGGCGAAAGAGATTGTCACTGCTCCTTTGAGCCTGGTCTTTGATCAAGCAGTACCTAGAACAACACCAGTTGTCTTGAAGAATCAAGCTGGTGAAACCTTTGTTCTTCCAGTTCAACGCTATGGCAAGAATGCTTTTGGGAAAGATGTCCCAGTTGGAACTTATACGATTTCAGTCAGTCTACCAACAGGCTATGAGTTGTTTGAGGATGCACCGACTGTGACCGTTCTGGCGGATCAAAACAACCTCGCAAAACTTTCTGTTGTCATTAAGACCCAATTGTTGCAATTGCTGGCTCAACAAGCTAACTTGACCAGCACTCCTCAGTACTTTAATGCAACAAGTGAAAAACGTTTAGCTTATGATGCAGCATACCAAGAAGCTCAGAAAGCTCTTGCGACTAAGTTATCACAAGCAGAAGTTGACCAAATCTTTTCAAATCTTGGATTGGTAACCAGTCAATTAGATGGGAAAGAGTCTGATTTCACAGCGCTAAAATCAGCTATTGCTGCCTATGATGCGACTTCAAAAACAGGCCGTTATGCGAACGCTAAGGATTCTGCTCGACGTGCCTTTGATCAAAGCTTTAAGGAGTTGGCTCTCTTGCTCGTCCGCGAAGGTGTGACACAAGAGCAAATCAACCAAGCGCTTGCGAACTACCAGGCGGCTGATCAACAATTAACTGGCAAAACAACCGATTTCTCAAGTCTTAAGAAATTGATTGCAGCAGAACTCCAGTTCCAAGCTAAGAACGCTAAGTTTATCTATGCAGCAGATAAGGTGAAGGTGAATTACCTTCAAGCCTTTATCCGCGCTCAAGCAGTACTGGCTAATCCTGGTGCTAGTCAACAGGAAGTCAAGGCGGCCTTAGCAGAGGTTAAAGCTGCTAAGAAAAAATTAAATGGGAAAAAACCAAAGGTTGCAAAACGCCCATAACCTTACCCTTTCTTTGAAAGGAATTTCTACAAGTCTGAAACAACAGTTTCGGACTTGTTTTTTGTTTACACTCGAATAGAAATCTGCTATAATACTAGTCAAGAAAGAAAGGCTTATGGCGTTTTTTTAGCGAGCTTGGGACAGTGAAAGCCAAGTGGAACAAGATAGGCAAGTGGCGCTTTCTCTCAGTAGATAGCTGAGTACAGTAGAATAAAATGAAGTAATAAATTAGGGTGGAACCGCGTTTCTGACGCCCCTAGGTCACTTGACTTAGGGGGAAAGACACGGTTCTTTTTGTATTCTAGGTCGCAATAAATTATAGAAAATGGAGTAAATAATGTCTAAAAAACTAACCTTTCACTGCGTCAGTGGCAGAGACCTCCTTTCAGTCGGGCTGTCCCACGCTCAGCACTAGGGTGCCTGAGCTAGACGCAGTACTAACTCGTCTTGCCTCGTATGATCGACGAGGCAGACTCGTGTCGCAAGAAATTATAGAAAATGGAGTAAAACATGTCTAAAAAATTGACTTTTCAAGAGATTATTTTGACTTTGCAACAATACTGGAATGACCAGGGTTGTATGCTCATGCAGGCTTATGATAATGAAAAGGGTGCGGGTACGATGAGTCCTTACACCTTCCTTCGCGCCATTGGTCCGGAACCATGGAATGCGGCTTATGTAGAGCCATCTCGTCGTCCAGCAGACGGTCGTTACGGGGAAAATCCAAACCGTCTTTACCAACACCACCAATTCCAAGTGGTCATGAAACCATCACCATCAAACATTCAAGAACTTTACCTTGAGTCATTGGAAAAATTGGGTATCAATCCTTTAGAGCATGATATTCGCTTCGTAGAAGATAACTGGGAAAATCCATCAACTGGTTCAGCTGGTCTTGGTTGGGAAGTTTGGCTGGATGGTATGGAAATCACTCAGTTCACTTACTTCCAACAGGTCGGTGGCTTGGCAACAGGTCCTGTTACCGCTGAGGTCACTTATGGTTTGGAACGTTTGGCTTCTTACATCCAGGAAGTAGATTCTGTTTATGATATTGAGTGGGCTCCGGGTGTAAAATATGGAGAAATCTTCCTTCAACCAGAATATGAGCACTCAAAATACAGCTTTGAAGTTTCTGACCAAGATATGCTTCTTGAAAACTTCGAAAAATTTGAAAAAGAGGCCGGACGTGCTTTGGAATTGGGTCTCGTTCACCCAGCCTATGACTACGTTTTGAAATGTTCACATACCTTTAACTTACTTGATGCTCGTGGAGCGGTATCTGTTACAGAACGTGCCGGCTACATTGCCCGCATCCGTAACTTGGCCCGTGTCGTAGCTAAGACCTTCGTCGCAGAACGCAAGAAACTCGGTTACCCACTTCTCGACGAAGCCACACGCGCAAAACTCCTAGCAGAAGAGGAAGAATAAAGAGAGTGTATTAATAGAATTGGATTATAGAATAATCCTACAGAACCAGTTGCCGCAGTGATTGAGGTATCATTAGAGAAACTAATGATACCAGGCAAAATTGGAGACCTTAGGCTCCAATTTTAGCAATGAAACGACCTAGTCGGTTGCTTGCGTGCCAATCACATAAGGCAAACTGGAAAAAAGATATTTTCTGGAGAAAAAACATGACAAAAAACTTATTAGTAGAACTAGGACTTGAAGAGTTACCAGCCTACGTTGTCACACCAAGTGAAAAACAATTGGGTGAGAAAATGGCAGCCTTCTTGGATGATAACCGCCTTTCATATGAAAACATTCAAACCTTCTCAACTCCACGTCGTTTGGCCGTCCGTGTACTTGGTTTAGCGGATCAACAATCGGATTTGACTGAAGATTTTAAAGGACCTTCTAAGAAAATCGCCTTGGATGCTGATGGAAACTTCTCAAAAGCAGCGCAAGGCTTTGTCCGTGGAAAAGGCTTGACTGTAGATGACATCGAATTCCGTGAAGTTAAGGGAGAAGAATACGTTTACGTGACGAAACATGAAGCTGGAAAACCTGCCAAAGAAGTCTTGGCCGGCGTTCCAGAAGTACTTGCTTCATTGACTTTCCCTGTCAGCATGCACTGGGCTAACAACAGCTTTGAATACATTCGTCCAGTTCATACCTTGATTGTCCTTTTGGGTGATGAAGCGCTTGATCTCGACTTCTTGGATATCCATTCAGGTCGTGTGAGTCGCGGACACCGTTTCCTTGGACATGAAGTGGAAATTACCAATGCGGATTCGTACGAAGAAGACCTTCGTACCGTTTACGTCATTGCAGACAGCAAAGAACGTGAAAACATGATTCGTGAGCAAATCAAAGCTATTGAAGCAGAACAAGGTGTTCAAGTCCAAATCGAAGAAGGACTTTTGAATGAAGTCTTGAACTTGGTCGAATACCCAACTGCCTTTATGGGAAGTTTCGATACTAAGTATTTGGACGTTCCAGAAGAAGTCTTGGTGACCTCAATGGAAACGCACCAACGTTACTTTGTTGTACGTGACCTTGACGGTAAGCTTAAACCAAACTTCATCTCAGTCCGTAATGGGAATGCTGAGCACTTGGAAAATGTTATCCGAGGAAATGAAAAAGTCTTGGTGGCGCGTCTCGAAGATGGTGAATTCTTCTGGCGTGAAGACCAAAAACTCAAGATTGAAGACCTGGTTGCTAAATTGGCACACGTGACTTTCCATGAAAAAATCGGTTCTCTTTCAGAACACATGGCCCGTGCTGGTGTCATTGCGGCTTCCTTGGCTGAGCAAGCTGGCTTGACTGCTGAAGAAAAAGCAGCTGTAGCTCGTGCAGCAGAAATCTACAAATTTGACCTCTTGACTGGTATGGTTGGAGAGTTTGATGAATTGCAAGGAATCATGGGTGAAAAATACGCCCTCCTTGCTGGTGAAGATGCTGCAGTAGCGACAGCTATCCGTGAGCACTATCTTCCTGATTCAGCAGATGGAGCCCTTCCTGAAACCAAGGTTGGTGCCATCCTTGCTCTTGCGGATAAATTGGATACCCTTCTTTCCTTCTTCTCAGTCGGTTTGATTCCGTCTGGTTCCAATGACCCTTATGCGCTTCGCCGTGCAACACAAGGGATTGTTCGTATCTTGGATGCCTTTGGTTGGAACATCCCGATGGATGAGTTAATCGATAGTCTTTACGGACTTTCATTCGATAGTCTTTCGTATGCCAATCAAGCAGAAGTGCTCAACTTCATCAAGGCGCGTGTAGACAAGATGATGGGACGCACATCTAAAGACATCAAAGAAGCTGTACTTGCTGGTTCAAACTTCGTGGTAGCGGATATGCTTGAAGCGGCTGAAGCTCTTTCAGAAGCTGCTAAGACTGATGGTTATAAGGCAGCTGTTGAGTCACTCTCACGTGCTTTCAACTTGGCAGAAAAAGCAGATGCTTCAGTAGAGGTCGATGCTAGTCTCTTTGAAAATGATCAAGAAAAAGCTCTTGCTAAGGCGATTGAAGAATTAGAA
Organism: Streptococcus sp. KHUD_013; assembly: GCF_052588545.1. Lineage (NCBI taxonomy): Bacteria > Bacillati > Bacillota > Bacilli > Lactobacillales > Streptococcaceae > Streptococcus > Streptococcus sp. KHUD_013. The sequence continues at coordinate 1,569,078 of NZ_CP186264.1, read as the reverse complement.
TTGACAGGTTCAGCTAGCGACAAATTGGCTCAACTCTTTGCTCTTAGCCCAGTCATCGATGCTTTCTTTGACAATACCATGGTTATGGCAGAAGATGAGGCTGTTAAAAAGAATCGTTTGGCCCTTCTTGCTAGTCTAGTAGCAAAAGCCAATAAAGTCGCAGCCTTTAACCAATTAAATACAAAATAATGACCTGATGACAGGTAGAAAGTAGGTTTTATTATGACACCTGAAAAAATTGCTCGAATCAATGAGCTTGCCAAAAAGAAAAAAGCAGAAGGCTTGACACCAGAAGAAGAGGTAGAACAAGCTAAACTTCGTGAAGAGTATATTGAAGGTTACAGACGCTCCGTCCGTCATCACATTGAAGGTATCAAAGTTGTTGACGAAGAAGGAAATGATGTGACACCAGAAAAACTACGTCAAGTCCAACGGGAAAAAGGCTTGCATGGCCGTAGCCTTGATGATCCCAATTCATAAATAGACAATAGAAAACTCGATCAGATGTTGAACTGATCGAGTTTTCTGGTTCTATATGGGCTACTCTGAATCCTTATTTCTATTTTTGTAGTATTTCCATTGATTTTTAAATATCCAAATGGAGACGGCAAGAACGAAGGTTGCTGTCCAAAAAATCCAAGGGACAGGAGTTCGTAGGAAAAAGTAAACTGCAATAAGATCGGCCACTAGCAGGCCAAGGAGAAGGTATTTCTTATCTTTCATAGAGTTATTGTATCACAATTTGCTTCTCTAGGTCTATTGGTTGATAGGATGAGGTTTTTAAAGAATAGGAACTCTTTATCCCGAAACGGTGCGTGGATAGAGGAAGGAATCTCAAGTGCATCCTGGTCAGATTTGTGGTAAAATAGATAGGATATGAGTAAAGAATTTCATCATGTAACGGTCTTGCTCCATGAAACGATTGATATGCTGGATGTAAAGCCAGATGGAATCTATGTGGATGCCACATTAGGTGGAGCCGGCCATAGCGAATATTTATTAAGTCAATTAAGTGAAAAAGGACATTTATATGCCTTTGACCAGGATCAGCATGCGATTGATAATGCGGAGAAACGATTAGCTCCTTACGTTGAAAAAGGCATGGTAACCTTCATCAAAGACAATTTCCGGAATCTTCAAGCCCGTCTCCAAGAATTGGGAGTCAGTGAAATTGATGGCATTTGTTATGACTTGGGAGTCTCTAGTCCTCAGTTAGATGAGCGGTCTCGTGGTTTTTCTTATAAAAAAGACGCTCCCTTGGACATGCGGATGAATCAAGACGCTTCTTTGACAGCTTATGAAGTAGTCAATACCTATGATTACCATGATTTGGTTCGCATCTTTTTCAAGTATGGGGAAGATAAATTCTCCAAACAAATTGCTAGAAAGATCGAACAAGCGCGTGCTGTCAAACCGATTGAAACGACGACAGAATTAGCAGAGATTATTAAGTCGGCAAAACCAGCCAAGGAACTCAAGAAAAAGGGGCATCCAGCCAAACAAATTTTTCAGGCTATTCGGATCGAAGTCAATGATGAATTGGGAGCGGCTGATGAATCAATCCAGCAGGCTATGGATTTGTTGGCAGTTGGTGGTCGTATTTCAGTCATTACCTTTCATTCCTTGGAAGATCGTTTGACCAAGCAATTGTTTAAAGAAGCTTCTACAGTAGATGTACCGAAGGGCTTGCCCTTCATCCCAGAGGACTTAAAACAAAAAATGGAATTAGTTTCTCGAAAACCGATTCTTCCAAGCCAAGAAGAGTTAGAAAATAACAACCGAGCCCATTCTGCAAAATTGCGGGTTGCTCGAAAAATTCATAAGTAAGAGGAAAAGAACATGGCAGATCAACAATTACGATTTCGTGGCAGTCAATTGCAAGATCGTATTCGTCGCTTTACCAGAGTAGAGAAAGCCTTTTATGGCTCGATTGTCCTAACAGGGATTATCCTTGCTGTCAGTATTATTTTTATGCAGACGCGGATTCTACAAGTGCAAAGTGATTTGACAAACCTCAATACGGAACTAAAAACAAAAGAGACTGAACTAGAAGATATCCGGCAAGAAGTCAATGAGTTGACTCGATATGAACGCTTGTCTAAGTTAGCTAGTTCTCAGGGGATGACCCTCCAAAAAGAAAATCGAAAAGTGGTGAGTTCAAGTAGCGATGAGTAAATTAAAAAAGAAAATCATTCGTTATTCCCTTAAAAAAAGGAAACTTCCAGACCAAAATCGTCGGCAAGTAGCTAAGAATTTAAGTTTGCTTTCCATTCTTGTTTTCTTCATTTTTCTTATTAATTTTGCAGTCATTATAGGCACAGATAGCAAATTTGGAAAAAATTTATCTGAGTTATCGCATCAGGTCCATCAGAAAACTGAGATTGTTCCAGCCAAACGAGGAACAATTTATGATCGAAATGGAGCTGTCATTGCTGAAGATGCGACGACTTATAATGTTTATGCTATCATCGACAAAACTTATAAATCAGCAAAAGGTGAAGTTTTATACGTTGAAGAAAGCCAATACAACCAAGTGGCGGACGTTTTTAATCGTTATTTGGGGATGGAAAAAGATTATGTCGTCCAACAACTGTCTCAAAAGAAGCTTAACCAAGTTTCTTTTGGTGCAGCGGGGAACGATATCAGCTATAGCAATATGGATGCTATTCGGAGTGAACTAGAAGCTGCCAACATAAAAGGTGTTGATTTTACGACGAGTCCAAATCGGAGTTATAAAAATGGGACCTTTGCCTCTCAATTTATCGGTCAAGCTCAATTGGTAGAAGATAAAGAAGGCAATAAAACCCTGCAGGGAACAACGGGAATAGAAAAATCCTTGGATCGTATCTTGGGTGGTCAGGATGGAGTTGTGACCTATGAAAAGGATCGTAACGGAAATATTGTGCCGGGATCAGACAAGGTTGCCGTGAAGACCGAAGATGGAAAGGATGTTTATACAACCCTTTCTGCAGAACTTCAAACCTATCTCGAAACCAGAATGGATGTATTCCAAGAAAAGGTAAAAGGCAAATTTGTCAGTGCGACCCTAGTGAGTGCCAAAACAGGGGAAATCCTTGCAACGACGCAACGGCCAACCTTTAATGCAGATACCAAAGATGGTTTGGATTATAAAAATCTGAGAACTTGGAACACGATTCTTTACCAGGATCAATACGAACCAGGTTCGACTATGAAAGTCATGACCTTGGCTGCGGCGATTGATCATGGGACTTTCCCAGCCTATAATGAGGTATATTACAATAACGAGCTGCAAGTAAAAGATGCGATCATCAAAGACTGGGAAATCAATATGGGCTTGTCAGAAGGTCGCTATATGAATATTGCCCAAGGTTTTGCGTATTCAAGTAACATTGGGATGACCAAGCTTGAACAGAAGATGGGCAATAATGTCTGGATGAATTACCTCACACTCTTTAAGTTCGGACTCCCTACTCGGTTTGGTATGGGAGATGAGAGTTTTGGAAGCCTGCCAGGTGATAACTATGTCACTCAAGCCATGTCTTCTTTTGGTCAGGGGATATCCGTTACTCAAACGCAGATGTTGCGAGCATTCTCTGCCATTGCCAATGATGGGGAAATGTTAGAGCCTAAATTTATCAGTGCGATCTACGACGGCAAGCATGAATCCGCTCGTAAATCACAAAGAGAGGTCGTCGGCAATCCAGTATCCGCTTCAGCTGCTCAGCAGACTCGTAATTACATGATCACGGTAGGGACCGATCCTCAATTTGGTACCCTCTATTCATCGGATGGTCCCATTATCCAAGTAGCTGGACAAAATGTCGCTGTCAAATCAGGGACGGCCCAAATTGCAACGGCTAATGGATATTTGGAAGGCGAAAATGACAATATCAACTCGATTGTTGTCATGACACCGGCTGAAGATCCAGATTTCATTATGTATGTGACGGTTCAACAGCCTGAAGTCAGCTTTAGTCCGACCAGTTGGCAAGAACTAGTCAATCCAGTCTTGGAAGATGCGGTTGCTTTGAAGGATGAGTTGAATCTAGTAACGGAAACCAAGGCCTTGGATGGGGTCACGAAAGAGGACACCTATAAGATGCCGTCGGCAGAATCCTTGTCGAAAGAATTGAACTTGAAGCAGACCATCAGCCCAGGTGGCTTCGCAGATGAACTGCGTCGCAATCTGATCCAGCCTGTTGTCCTAGGAACTGGAAAGAATATTAAAAAGATGTCTGTATCAGCAGGAACGAAATTAAAAGCAAATGAGCAAGTGTTATTATTAACAGATGACTTGGATTCAGTTCCGGATATGTATGGATGGACCAAGGAAAATGTTGATAAATTTGCGGAATGGACGGGCATTGAGATCACCTATAAAGGGGAAGGTTCTCGTGTGAGCAAACAAAACGTCAAAGTAGAAACTGCTTTAAAGAAGACGAAGAAAATAACAATTACATTAGGAGATTGATATGTTACTTGCTACCCTAGTAGTATCATTTATTCTAACGGTTATTGGCATTCCGGCCTTTATCCGTTTCTATCAACGGGCCCATATTTCGGGCCAACAAATGCACGAAGATGTGAAGCAACACAAAGCCAAAGCAGGCACTCCAACTATGGGGGGAGTGGTCTTCTTGATCACTTCAGTTTTTGTCACCCTTGTCTTTAGCTTCCTAACTGGGAACTTTACGCGTCCTGTTCAATTGATCCTCTTTATTTTGGTCTTGTATGGAATCGTCGGTTTCTTGGATGACTTCTTAAAGGTCTTTCGTAAGATCAATGAAGGGTTAAATCCCAAGCAAAAATTAGCCCTGCAATTGTTGGGAGGGATCATTTTCTATCTCTTCTCTGAACGTCATGGAGCTGGTAGTCTTCTCAATGTCTTTGGTTGGGATGTCTATTTGGGACATTTCTATATTATCTTTGCCTTGTTCTGGTTGGTTGGTTTTTCAAACGCAGTCAATTTAACGGACGGGATTGATGGCTTGGCAAGCATTTCGGTAACCATCAGCTTGATCGCTTATTCCATCATCGCTGTTTGGCAAAGACGAATCGATATCCTCTTTGTGACCATCAGTATGATTGGAGCTCTATTAGGTTTCTTCGTCTACAACCATAAGCCGGCCAAGATTTTCATGGGAGATGTTGGAAGCCTAGCCCTAGGTGGGATGCTTGCGACTCTATCCATGGCTCTCCATGCAGAGTGGACCTTGCTCTTGATTGGGATTGTCTACGTCTTTGAGACTAGCTCGGTCATGCTCCAAGTGTCCTATTTCAAATGGACTAAGAAACGGACAGGGGAAGGACGGCGTATCTTCCGCATGACGCCTTTCCATCACCATTTGGAATTGGGTGGTCTGTCTGGTAATGGACCTAAATGGTCTGAGTGGAAGGTCGATGCCTTTCTCTGGAGTATTGGTGCAGGAATGAGCGCCTTGACTCTCTTGATCTACTATTTGACCAATTCATAAGTCATGAATCATAAAAGGTTGGGATTGCTATCTCAGCCTTTTTGGCTGGGGAGGAATTGCTGTCCAAAAGAAGAGCGGGAAGAGGAGTTTTCTGATATAATAGTAGAGATGATGAAAGGATAAGAGAATGAAATTTACAGATTTTAAGTTTAAGGACTATATCCAAGAGGCCTTAAAAGAAATTAATTTTATTGAAGCAACAGAAGTTCAAGAAAAGCTGATTCCGATTGTTTTAGCAGGTCGTGATCTGGTCGGTGAATCTAAAACAGGATCAGGGAAGACCCATACTTTCCTCTTGCCAATTTTTCAAACCTTAAATGAGGATAGTAGCAATGTCGAAGTGGTCATTACTGCGCCTAGTCGGGAATTGGCCACACAGATTTACCAAGCGGCTCGTCAGATTGCTAGCCACTGTGAAAAAGAAATTCGGATTGCCAACTACGTTGGAGGAACTGATAAGGCTCGCCAGATCGATAAGCTCCAAGTAGCCCAACCCCATATTGTCATTGGGACACCTGGACGGATCTATGATTTGGTCGCTTCTGGAGACTTGGCTATTCATAAGGCTCACACCTTTGTGGTTGATGAGGCGGATATGACTCTCGATATGGGCTTTTTGACGACGGTAGACAAGATTGCATCCAGTCTTCCCAAGAAGCTTCAGTTTTTAGTCTTCTCTGCTACGATTCCGCAAAAGTTACAACCCTTCTTGAAGAAATATTTGTCTAACCCTGTCATGGAGCAGATCAAAACCAAAACGGTGATCTCGGACACCATTGATAACTGGTTGGTATCGACAAAAGGGCGAGATAAGAATGAGCAAGTCTATCAACTAACCCAGGCTCTTCAACCTTATTTGGCAATGATTTTTGTGAATACCAAGGACAGAGCGGACGATTTGCATGCTTTTCTAGTAGAGAAGGGGCTCAAAGTCGCTAAAATCCATGGGGGGGTTCCTCCACGGGAGCGCAAGCGAATCATGAACCAAGTCAAAAATCTGGATTTTGAATATATCGTGGCGACAGACTTGGCAGCGCGTGGGATTGATATTGAAGGGGTCAGTCATGTCATTAACGATGCCATTCCACAAGACTTATCCTTCTTTGTTCACCGCGTTGGCCGGACTGGTCGGAATGGCCTTCCTGGTACAGCCATCACCCTCTATCAACCGAGTGATGACTCAGACATTCGGGAGCTTGAAAAATTGGGGATCCAGTTTGTCCCTAAGGTCTTGAAGGCTGGAGCTATCGAAGATACTTATGACCGGGATCGCCGGGCTAATCGTGAAAAACGCCAAGAAAAACTTGACATTGAGATGATCGGCTTGGTCAAGAAGAAAAAGAAAAAAATCAAACCAGGTTACAAGAAAAAAATCAAATGGGCCGTGGACGAGAAACGTCGGAAAGCCAAGCGAGCTGAGAATCGTGCTCGTGGTCGGGCAGAAAGAAAGGCGAAACGTCAAACCTTTTAGTGATAAAGAAATTTAAAGATTTCCATAAAAATTAACTATTTGGTCGCTGATTTATTTTGTGATAGACTATCTATAGATAGTCTATTTTTTTGCTCTTAGGGGAGATGCTTGCCTGAGATCACATCAAACCTGAAGCATGATTTACGAACAATCAATAGCAAAACTCAGCATTTTAACTGTAAATATGATAGAATGATTCATTATCGAGGGAGGAAGTAACGAAGATGTTTACAACTACTTATCTGGCATCTGGCTGGTATGAAGAGTTTTTAAAATGGATACCAGAAGGAGAAATCTTTAACCTACGCGTCGTTTTTGAAGCAATTCCAGGAATTTTAAAAGAGCTTCCAAATACGATTTTGTTAACCTTGGCAGGAGCCTTTTTTGGTTTATTGCTAGCCCTATTGTTTGCCATTGTCAAAATCAATCGGGTAAAAATCCTTTACCCTATCCAAGCCTTGTTTGTGAGTTTTTTAAGAGGGACACCAATTTTGGTCCAGTTGATGCTGACCTACTATGGAATCCCGCTCCTATTGAAGGCTATTAACCAACAATATGGGACAGCCTTTAATATCAACGATGTGCCAGCCCATTTATTTGTCATTGTAGCCTTTGCCTTCAATGAGGCAGCCTATGCCAGTGAGACCATTCGGGCAGCGATTTTATCTGTTGATGCAGGTGAAATCGAAGCAGCGAAGAGTCTCGGCATGACCAATGCCCAAGTTTATCGTCGGATTATTATTCCAAATGCAGCCGTGGTTGCGACTCCAACCTTGATCAACTCTTTGATTGGTTTGACCAAGGGGACTTCTCTGGCCTTCTATGCTGGAGTTTTGGAAATCTTTGCTCAAGCCAAGATTATGTCGGGGAATGACAGTCGCTACTTCGAGCGCTTTATCTCTGTTTCATTGATCTACTGGGCCATTAATATTTTGATTGAACAATTGGGACGTTGGATCGAACAGGTACTCTCTATCAAAGATCCAAAAGTTGTTACCCAAACCTTGCAAGAGGAGGAACGAGCAGCATGATTCGGATTTCACAATTATCAAAATCTTTTTCCGGTCAAGTGGTCCTAGACCATCTCGATTTGGAAGTTCAAAAAGGGGAAGTCGTTGCTTTGATCGGTTCTTCTGGAGCTGGGAAATCAACCTTCTTGAGAAGCTTGAACTATTTGGAAGCACCAGATAGTGGCAGCATTGAGATCAATGGGGAAAAGGTAGACTTTGAAAACATCAGCAAGGACGAGATCCTGACCCTTCGAAGAAAGCTAGCTATGGTCTTTCAACAGTTTAATCTTTTCAGTCGCAAGACTGCTTTGGACAATGTCAAGGAAGGACTGATCGTCGTCAAAGGCTTATCCGACCAGGAGGCGACCAAGATTGCCAAAGAAGAACTCGCAAAAGTCGGTCTGTCGGACCGCGAAACCCATTACCCTCGTCATTTGTCAGGAGGGCAGAAACAGCGGGTGGCCTTGGCACGTGCCCTAGCCATGAAGCCAGAAGTCCTCTTATTGGATGAGCCAACTTCAGCCCTCGATCCGGAATTGGTCGGAGAGGTAGAAAAAGCCATCGCAGCAGCAGCTCAGGCAGGTCAAACCATGATTCTGGTTAGCCATGATATGAGCTTTGTTTCCCAAGTGGCAGACAAGGTCTTGTTCCTAGACAAGGGGAAAATTATTGAATCTGGGACTCCAGAAGAGATCATGAAAGCTCCTAAAGAAGAGCGGACAAAAGAATTCTTTGCTAGTTACAAACGAACATTTGTTTGATATAATATATAAGAGCTCGAGTCTGGAACGCGATGTTTCAGACTCGGATTTTTCTTTGAGTAGGTGCCTCAGGAAAAGATGAATAGTAGTAGTTCATTTTTCCGCGAAGATAGAAGTTTCAACTTGATCCAATAGTGAACGAAACGAATCGGCACCTCGTCCCCTCATTCCAATCTTGGATACTAAGGAGATCTTATGTTAAACCAATTGCTATCTCTCTATATCGAGAGCCTAATCATCACTTCAATTGGGGTGTTGGTTGCTTCAGCTATTTGGATAGGCTTGCGAGCGGCTCGTAAGACGGATAAAACAGCTAAGGAACGCCAGTTACACCTCTATGATATTTTATTGATTGATATTATGACAATTCCAGTTCTTACCTTTGCAGTCATTGGAGTTCTGTTTATTCTTCGAGCAAGATAATTGCAAAATGGTTCAATTGGAGTTAGAATCAAGATAGTTACAACAAAAGGAGAAGCTTATGTATGATACACTGATTATCGGCGCAGGACCTGCGGGAATGACTGCAGCCTTGTATGCAGCCCGCAGCAATCTAAAGGTTGCCTTGTTAGAAGCTGGAATTCCTGGCGGACAGATGAATAATACATCCGATATCGAGAATTACCCAGGCTATGCCAATATCAGTGGACCTGAATTGGCTGAAAAGATGTTTGAACCTCTAGAAGCCCTAGGTGTGGAACACTTGTTCGGTAGAGCTGAAAACATTGTGGATCAAGGAAGCTACAAGGAAATTACCACAGATGATGGCCTCTTGCAAGCCAAGACCGTTATTATTGCGACTGGTTCTAACCATCGCTTATTGGGAGTTCCGGGTGAAGAAGAATTAAATAGTCGAGGGGTTTCTTATTGCGCTGTCTGTGATGGTGCCTTCTTCCGTGATGAAGACCTCATGGTTGTTGGTGGAGGAGACTCTGCGGTTGAAGAGGCAATCTTCCTGACTCAGTTTGCTAAGTCTGTTACCATTGTTCATCGCCGCGATGCCCTACGTGCCCAAAAAGTTCTTCAAGACCGAGCTTTTGCCAATGAAAAGATTCACTTTTCTTGGAATACAGTGGTCGAAGAGATCAAAGGGGAAAACCGTGTGACCAGTCTGGTCTTAAAAGATGTTCAAACAGGTGAGGTTCGCGAGCAAGCAGCTGGTGGTGTCTTTATCTATGTGGGATTGGATCCTGTCAGTGACTTTGCCCAAGACCTCGGTATTCTAGACGATCAAGGTTGGGTGATCACTGATGATCACATGAAGACCTCCGTGCCGGGTGTCTTTGCGGTTGGGGATGTCCGCCAAAAAGATCTTCGTCAGGTCACCACAGCTGTTGGGGATGGCGCTGTCGCCGGTCAAGAAGCTTATAAATATATTACTGAACACGAAGAATAAGAGAGAAGAAAGGGATGTTCGTCTGATGGAAAGAGGCGAAGATCCCTTCTTTTTTACGATAAAAAATGAGGCTTAACCCGGATTAAACTCATGTGGTCCTGCTTAAAATGTGCTATAATGTGTTTAAAATTATTTTGGACTGTGCCAGTTGACAGAGCGTGACTGGTGCCATGACGTAAAAAAAGAAGAGGGATCAAACATGTACCCAGATGATAGTTTAACTCTCCATACTGATTTGTATCAAATCAATATGATGCAGGTTTACTTTGAGCAAGGCATCCACAATAAAAAGGCGGTCTTCGAAGCCTATTTCCGCCAGCAACCTTTTAAAAATGGCTATGCCGTCTTTGCAGGTCTTGAGCGCATTGTCAACTATTTGAAGAATCTACGTTTTTCAGAGTCGGATATTGCCTACTTAGAATCCTTGGGCTACGAAGGAGCCTTCCTGGATTACTTGAAAAATTTCAAAATGGAATTGACCGTTCGTTCTGCCAAAGAAGGGGACCTGGTCTTTGCCAATGAGCCGATTGTCCAAGTAGAAGGACCGCTTGCCCAGTGTCAGTTGGTTGAAACGGCCCTCCTCAATATTGTCAATTTCCAAACCTTGATTGCCACAAAAGCCGCTCGGATCAAGTCTGTGATCGAAGACGAACCTTTGATGGAGTTCGGAACTCGTAGAGCACAAGAAATGGATGCGGCTATTTGGGGAACCCGTGCAGCCGTTATTGGAGGCGCTAGCGGGACCAGTAACGTACGTGCAGGAAAACTCTTTGACATCCCTGTCCTTGGGACCCATGCCCATGCCTTGGTGCAGGTCTATGGCGATGATTATAAAGCATTCAAGGCCTATGCTGAGACCCATCGCAACTGTGTCTTCCTGGTGGATACCTATGATACGTTACGCATCGGAGTTCCAGCTGCGATTCAGGTGGCGCGTGAGATGGGCGATCGTATCAACTTCCTAGGAGTGCGGATTGACTCTGGAGATATTGCCTACATCTCGAAAAAGGTTCGCCAACAGTTGGATGAAGCTGGTTTCACAGAAGCGAAGATCTATGCTTCAAATGATTTGGATGAGAACACCATCCTCAACTTGAAGATGCAAAAGGCTAAGATTGATGTCTGGGGTGTCGGAACTAAGTTGATCACAGCCTATGACCAACCAGCTCTCGGAGCAGTCTATAAGATTGTTGCTATCGAAGACGAAAATGGTCAAATGCGAAATACCATCAAGCTGTCTAACAATGCTGAAAAAGTTTCAACGCCAGGGAAGAAGCAAGTTTGGCGGATTACCAGTCGGGAAAAAGGCAAATCTGAAGGGGATTACATCACTTACGATGGAGTGGATGTCAATGAACTGACAGAAATCAAAATGTTCCATCCGACCTATACCTATATCAAGAAGACGGTTCGTGATTTTGATGCCATCCCGCTCTTGGTCGATATTTTCAAAGATGGGAAACTAGTCTACGAATTGCCAGCTTTGATGGATATCCAAGCCTATGCTCGGAAGGAATTTGACAAGCTCTGGGACGAATACAAACGTGTCCTCAATCCACAACATTACCCAGTGGACTTGGCCAAGGACGTATGGCAAGATAAGATGGACCTCATCGATCAGATGCGTCAGAAAGCCTTGGGAGGTGAAGAAGAATGAGCCTACAAGAAGACATTATTGCCCAATTAGGGGTCAAGCCAGTCATTGATCCTCAAGAAGAGATTCGCCGGTCGATTGATTTTTTGAAGGACTACCTGCAAAAACATCCTTTTCTAAAGACCTTTGTCTTAGGAATTTCGGGAGGACAGGACTCGACCCTAGCGGGTCGCCTGGCTCAATTAGCCATGGAGGAAATGCGGGCAGAGACTGGAGATGCCAGTTATCAGTTTGTTGCAGTCCGCTTACCCTACGGTGTCCAAGCGGATGAAGCAGATGCCCAAAAGGCCATGGCCTTCATCCAGCCAGACGTCAGCCTGGTCGTGAACATCAAGGAATCGGTCGATGCCATGGAGCGTGCTGTCGAAGCGACAGGAACGGATGTCTCAGACTTTAACAAGGGCAATATCAAGGCACGGAGCCGGATGATTGCTCAGTATGCCTTGGCAGGTGCCTATAGTGGAGCCGTCATTGGGACAGACCATGCAGCCGAAAACATCACTGGATTCTTTACCAAGTTTGGAGATGGCGGAGCCGATATTCTGCCTCTCTACCGCCTTAACAAGCGCCAAGGCAAGCAGTTGCTTCAGGCACTGGGAGCTGATCCAGCCTTGTATGAGAAGGTACCGATTGCAGATTTGGAAGAGGAGAAGCCAGGTATCGCTGACGAAGTAGCTCTTGGGGTGACCTATGCAGAAATTGATGACTACCTAGAAGGGAAATCAGTTAGCCCAGAAGCTCAAGCAACTATTGAAAACTGGTGGCATAAAGGCCAACACAAACGTCATCTACCGATTACGGTATTTGATACCTTCTGGCGTTGATAGAAAAGAAAAGTCGGTTGAGCCGACTTTTTTAAACAGAATAGGAGGAAAGTAGATGAGAAAATTGGGTACTATTGAACTGGAAACCAAGCGTTTATTATTAAGACGCTTTGTTGTAGAGGATGCAAAGGCAATGTTTGAAAATTGGGCGTCTGATACAGATAATCTTAAATATGTTACTTGGGATCCCCATCCAAATCCTCAAGTGACTCAAGCTTCGATCGAAAGATGGCTCCTTCATTACCAAGAGGAAAACACCTACAAATGGGCGATTTGCAAGAAAGATGATCCCGCACAAGTGATAGGTGATATCAGTGTCGTTTCTCAGGATCCACAAAAAGAACTGTGTGAAGTCGGCTATATTCTAGGGAAGAACTTCTGGGGTCAAGGTCTGATGACAGAAGCCCTCCAGGCTGTTTTACACTTTTTGTTGGTAGAGGTGAAATTCAAGGAAGTTCAAGCCAAGTATGTCAGTTTGAACCCTGCTTCGGGAAGGGTTATGGAAAAAGCTGGGATGCAATATCTAGCTACTCTCCCAAATGCTGTTGCCAGAAAAGGCTATGTCGGAGATCAAATAATCTACACGATCCATTCTTCTGACCTTTAAAACAATTTTTACTTGAAGATTTTGGTCAATGGTCTATAATGGTAAGTAGCTTTACAAAGGAGAATCTTATGTCAGAATTAACACAAGAGTTTACAGATCAACTCTATGCGAATTACCAAGCAAATGTGAAATTTGCGGCTCTCGAAAATGCCATCACCCACAATGGGATTCATGCGGCTTTAGAGACACGCAAAAGTGCAGTAGAAAACACACCCGTCTTTTCTCTTGATTTGACCAAGGATAAGGTGACGGACCAGAAAGCTTCTGGTCGTTGCTGGATGTTTGCGGCTCTGAATACCTTCCGTCATAAAATGATTGCCAGCTTCCAATTAGAGGATTTTGAGTTGTCTCAAGCTCATACCTTCTTCTGGGACAAGTACGAAAAATCCAACTGGTTCTTGGAACAAGTCATTGCGACAGCGGACCAGGATTTGGCCAGCCGCAAGGTGGCCTTCCTCCTTCAAACCCCTCAACAAGATGGTGGTCAATGGGATATGGTCGTTTCCCTTTTTGAAAAATATGGGGTCGTACCCAAGTCTGTCTATCCAGAATCTATCTCATCTAGCAATAGCCGGGAGCTCAATACCTACTTAAACAAATTGTTGCGTCAAGATGCGCAGATCCTGCGCGAATTGCTTGCGACTGGAGCAGATCAAGCAACGGTTCAAAGCAAGAAAGAAGAGCTCCTCCAAGAAATCTTTAATTTCTTAGCTATGTCACTGGGCTTGCCCCCTCGTACATTTAGTTTCTCTTATCGCGATAAGGACAATAATTTCTACACAGAGTCTGGCTTGACACCTCAAAGCTTTTACAAAAAATATGTGGATCTTCAGTTGGAGGACTACGTTTCTGTTATCAATGCGCCTACGGCAGACAAGCCTTATGGCCAGTCTTACACAGTAGAGATGCTGGGGAATGTGGTCGGTAGCCGTGAAGTACGCTACCTCAACGTTCCGATGGAGCGCTTGAAAGAATTGGCCATTGCCCAAATGAAAGCTGGGGAAACTGTTTGGTTTGGATCGGATGTCGGCCAAGTCAGCAACCGCAAAGCTGGAATCCTGGCAACAGATGTCTATGACTTTGAAGCGGGAATGGATATCCAGCTGACTCAAGATAAGGCAGGGCGTTTGGATTATGCAGAAAGTCTCATGACCCATGCTATGGTCTTGACTGGTGTGGATCTGGATGAAGCTGGACTCCCTCTCAAATGGAAGGTTGAAAATTCTTGGGGAGACAAAGTTGGAACAGATGGCTACTTTGTAGCTTCTGACGCCTGGATGGACGAATACACCTACCAAATCGTTGTCCGCAAGGAACTGTTAACAGCGAAAGAATTGGCTGCTTATGAGGCAGAGCCAATCGTCTTGGCTCCATGGGATCCGATGGGTGCCTTGGCTTTTAAATAAGATACATAAAAAACACGATTGGTTAAGAACAATCGTGTTTTATTAATATAGTGTGGTCTAATTAGTGATTTTGCTCATTCTCTTTAGAAGATGATTCTGTGTGTTCAGAATTCTCTTCTGAGTTAGATGAACTAGAACTTGAACTATCTTCTGTTGCGTCAGTGCTTGGTTCGACACTTGGCTCATAATAGTAATTGTAGTTATTGTAGTTATTCTTACCATTATTGAGATATAGGTAAGAACCGCTACGGTATACACCACTTGGTTGGGTCCAATCAGTGCTACCTGATCCGTTTTGCTCATACAAATACAGCATCATTTGTTTGTAGACATCTGTTGCGACTTTGATTCCATCATCCAGTACGGGAGTCAAGCGATTGGTGTACCCTGTCCAAACAGCCATAGAATATTGCGTGGTGTAACCCACAAACGATTCATCAGGTGTCACAATGCTTGAGTAACTGTAGTCTTTGGTTAGTTTTTTTAATTCGTTGTCGGCATAGTTAGAGGTACCTGTTTTACCAGCGTGATAAAGACCAGAGATATTTGCATTGTATCCTAAACCAGCTGTGATAACTGATTTCAACATATCTGTCATCATGTAAGCTGTGGCTTCTTTCATCACTCGTGTTCCAGAGGTATCGAAGTTCTTCGTTGTACCATCGCTAAAGACAACCCGATTCACATATTGTGGCTTGTAATAGGTACCGCCATTTGCGAAGGTTGCATAAGCAGCGGCCATTTTCTCACTGCTAGCCCCGTATTTGTTGCTAGAGTCGCTGGTATTACTTGAGATGGCATTTGCATATACCATTTCTGGATAATCGATTCCGATGCTGCTCAAGAATTTCTGAGCCTTCTTCAAACCAACTTTTTCAAGGGCCCGGACCGCAGTAACGTTACGGGATTGTTGGAGAGCATAGACCATGCTGATATTGCCATAGTATTGTCTATCCCAGTTATAAATCTGCGTATTTGTACCAGGGAAGTTGTACGGTGTATCAGGAATGGTTACTCCAGTGGAGCTATATTCTTCATGTTCAATCGCGGGAGCATAGTCTGAGATAGGTTTCATTGTAGAACCCCAATCTCGGTTCGTTTCGACAGCTTGGTTGGTACCGAAGGATACATTAGATGATTGATGACGGGATCCCAACTGAGCAATGACTTTTCCGTTTGTCACGTCGATGATAGTAGAAGCAACTTGCAACTCATTATCTGGATAATTGACATATTCGTCAGAGTTGTAAATATCCCACAGACGTTTTTGAGCTGCGGTATCGACGTTGGTGTAGACATCCATACCAGTTGTCAAGACATTGTAGCCTGTCTCTTCTTCGACTTGTTGGATGACTTCTTTAAGGTAGTTATCCATATAAGCAGGATAGTTGCTTGAGCCTGTCAGACTTTGTAAGCCATCTGTAACAGGTGTATTGACGGCACTTTCGTACTGTTCGTTTGTAATGGACTTCATGTCCAACATTTCTTTAAGAACCAGATTACGGCGTTGGAGTGCAGCTTCCGGATTGGTATAAGGGTCGTATTGGTTGGGTGCCTGAGGCATTCCAGCCAATAGGGCCACTTGTGGCAGAGAAAGGTCCTTCAAGTCTTTTGCATAGTAGCTACGAGCAGCTGTTTGCATTCCGTAGTTTCCGTTAGACATGTAGACTTTGTTGATGTAGTAGGTTAAAATCTCTTGTTTGGTTGCTTTTTGTTCTAATTGAGTAGCAAGCCAAGCTTCTTGGATTTTCCGAGATAGGGTTTGGTCGGACGAAGAAGTAGAGAAGTAAGTGAGCTTGATCAATTGCTGTGTAAGAGTAGATCCCCCTTGGCGACCTCCTCGGAGGTTACTGAAGAAGGCTCCTCCAATACGAATAAAGTCGACCCCTCTGTGGTTGAAAAAGCGGTGGTCTTCAATCGCCACAATCGCATTGACCAAGTCGGTTGGGATTTCATTTGTTTTTACGTTGATTCGTTTTTCAGCACCCAAGTCGGCAATCAGATTGTTTTGATTGTCATAGATTTTACTGGAAGTCGTTGCGATGAGGTCTTTCTCAGAAAGAGTCGGTGCTTTTGAGGCATAGTATCCAAATACCAACCCACCCAGGATAAGTAAAAGGAAAAATAAGGAAATAGCCGCAATCGCTGCATATTTTAACCACTGGATAACTGTTTGTTTGTTCATTTAATTACCGCCTAGTAGATTCTGTTCGATAATATCGAGATAAGGAACGCTTGGAAGGCAATCTGTCTCGATACGATAACCATTTTCCTGTATATAGGTCAATGGCATAGATTTACTGCCGTGATCGATGTTGTAAAAGTCGATTAAGGAAGGAGCAGGCAGTAGATAGGTCTCATTGAGCTTTGCAAAATGCAAGAGCACAAAACAAATTCCTCCCTGTTGGACGACCGCAGCCATGTGATCAATCTGGTGCTGATGAAAGTTCTTCATCGGCATGGATTGTTTCTGCTGGGTCTCTTTTGCTTCAAAATCAATGTAGTGTCCTTTATAAACACCAGAATAGTCTGTGGTAGACGCCTGGCGAAAATAAGCTTCCACAATCTTTGCCCGACTGCGATGAGGATAGTCCACCTTTACAATCTGGATGGGTGTCGGCTTTTTATGAATCACCGCTAGCCCTCTAGAAAGGTAGTACTGATTGCTCTCATTTATCATTTTTTCAAATGTCATCCCCCGATTGGCAAAGTTTACACCTTGCTTCCTCTGTATGGGCGAAGAAGATTTCTTGCTAAGTTTGTGAGGATAGTTGACCATAATTCTCCTTATTGGTACAATTACATCACTCTATTATATCACAAAAAGAAGAAGGGAGGGGAAATAATGAATAGTTTACTGATTACAGGTTATAAGGCATTTGAATTGGGAATTCTGACAGCTAAGGATCCTAGACTACTAATTATTAAAGAGGCGATTCGCAGGGATTTAGTCCGTTTTTTGGAAGAGGGAGTAAAGTGGTTAATTTTCACGGGGAATCTAGGTTTTGAAGCTTGGGCCTTAGAAGTTGCTCAGGAATTAAAAAAAGAATACGAGATACAGTTGGCCACGATTTTTATGTTTGAAAACCAAGGAGAGAACTGGAATGAGGCCAATCAAGAACTCCTTAGTCGCTTTAAGCAGGTTGATTTTGTCAAGTATGCCTATCCCTCTTATAGCCAGCCAGGCCAATTTAAAGAATACAATACATTTTTGTTAGAAAATACAGATGGCGCTTATTTATTTTACGATCCAGAACACGAAACAAATCTCAAATATCTTTACAAAATGATGCTAGAAATGGATCAGTATCAGGTCAAAAGATTAAACTTTGATGACTTAAATGAAGTAGCAGAAAAAATTTACGAAAAATAAGTGATTTACCTTGATTTTTGCTCCTCATTTTTTATATAATGATTATGATTAACTAGAACGGAGAGAATGATGGCAAGTATTATTTTTACTGCGAAAGATATTTTTGATCAAGATTTCAAAAAAGAAGTTCGTGGATTTAGTAAAGTTGAGGTAAATGAGTTTTTGGATGATGTCATCAAAGACTATGAAACCTATGCTGCCTTAGTGAAGGAATTGAAAGAAGAAAATGCTCGGCTCCGTGAAGAATTAGCGAAGAAAACGAGCCAAGCAACTCCGAGTCCATCAGTTCCTGAATCTGCTCCAAAGCATGAGTTTCCTCAGGTCACTACTACGACAAACTTCGATATTTTGAAACGCTTAAATCGTCTTGAAAAAGAAGTCTTCGGGAAACAAGTCGTAGATCGTGATTTTTAAGACATAAAAGATGAATCGTGCAATTTTTGGATAATCGCGTGAGAGCTTTCTCTCATGAGGAAAGTCCATGCTAGCACAGGCTGTGATGCCTGTAGTGTTTGTGCTAGGTGAATCCATAAGCCTAGGGACTTGATCTTCAAGTTACGGCGAGCGAACGGGCTAAGTCTTAGGATAAGTTCTACTAGCTCTGAAAGTGCCACAGTGACGTAGTTTTTAGGGAAACCTAAAAAGTGGAACGCGGTAAACCCCTCAAGCTAGCAACCCAAACTTTGGTCGGGGCATGGGATGCATGGAAACGAACATAGCATTCTGACTGGAAACAGTAGACAGATGATTATCGAAGGAAATGGTACCTAGTCATTTCTGGAACAAAACATGGCTTATAGAAAATTGCATATAGGTGGTGAGGGGGAGAGAAATCTCAACCTCCTTTTTTAAACAATGAGGAACAAATGAAAAAACAATTTGAATTAATTGCGACAGCTGCTGCTGGATTAGAAGCAGTCGTTGGGCGTGAATTGCGAGAGCTCGGCTACGATTGCCAAGTGGAAAATGGACGAGTCCGTTTCAAAGGCGATGTTCGTGCAATCATCGAAACCAATCTTTGGTTGCGGGCTGCAGACCGAATCAAGATCGTCGTAGGATCCTTTCCTGCCCGTACCTTTGAAGAACTCTTTCAAGGGGTTTTTGCCTTGGATTGGGACCAATACCTCCCTTTAGGAGCACGTTTCCCCATCTCCAAAGCAAAATGTGTCAAATCCAAACTGCATAACGAACCGAGTGTACAAGCGATTTCAAAAAAGGCTGTTGTTAAAAAGTTGCAAAAACACTATGCCCGCCCGGAAGGCGTTCCATTGATTGAAAATGGACCAGAATTTAAAATTGAAGTTTCCATTTTGAAGGACCAAGCGACTATTCTAATTGATACCACTGGTAGCAGCCTTTTCAAACGTGGTTATCGGACGGAAAAAGGGGGCGCACCCATTAAGGAAAATATGGCGGCAGCCATTCTTCAACTTTCCAATTGGTATCCAGATAAGCCTTTGGTTGATCCGACTTGTGGATCAGGGACCTTCTGTATCGAAGCAGCGATGATGGCTCGCCAGATAGCGCCAGGCTTGAGACGGACCTTCTCATTTGAAGAGTGGAATTGGGTGGATAATCGACTGATTCAAGAAGTTCGCACAGAGGCTAGTAAAAAAATCAATCGGGACCTTGTCCTAGACATCATGGGAACCGATATCGATGTGCGGATGGTTGAGATTGCCAAAGAAAATGCTCAAAAAGCTGGAGTTGCGAGCGATATCACCTTTAAGCAAATGCGGGTGCAAGATTTGCGATCGGATAAGATCAATGGGGTCATTATCTCCAATCCACCGTATGGCGAACGCTTATCCGATGATGCAGGGGTTACAAAATTGTACGCTGAAATGGGAGAGGTCTTTGAGCCCTTGAAGACTTGGAGCAAATTTATCCTGACCAGCGATGAAAATTTTGAGAAGAAATTTGGGCGACAAGCAGATAAAAAACGAAAATTATATAACGGAACTTTAAAGGTTGACTTGTATCAGTTCTTTGGGGAACGGGTACGTCGACAAGCGACTAGTGAGAAAGGAAACATATGACAAAAGAAGATAAACAGCAGTTGGGCCAAGAGGCAGAGTCAGTTCTTGATTTTAAGGACGCCAAAGAGATGACGATTGGCCAAGCAAACCGCAAAGCTGAAGAAATCGAAGCAGGGGTCAAAGAAACAGACAATGTCCTCGATAAATACATCAAACAGCACCGTGAGGAAATCGAAGCTCAAAAGTTTGATACCATCGTCATGCAAAAGGAAATGTTGGCTGAGGCAGAGGCTACAACCACTGTGGAACAAGCGGAGGCAATTCCAAACGAAGAACCTGCAACAGAAGTAAGTTCAGCAGAAGCAGCTAAAAAAGAGGTTGCATCTGCTCGCATTCCAGATCCAATTCCTGGGGAACGCCCTGCAAAAATTAAGTTTGGTCCAGAGCCAACAGAACCATATGTGGATGAAGAAATTGAGATTCCTGAAGAACCGAAAAAAAGCCGGGTCAAACCAATTTTGTTTTCAGTTTTAGCTCTGACAGCAGTTGCTACGGCTAGTTGGTTGTCTTATCAATGGATCCGTAACCAGTCTAAAGGGGAAACGACAGTCGTCTCTTCTACTAGCTCATCTAGCAAGAAGTCCTCTAGTTCTTCTTCCTCAACGAGCGCAAATACAGAGGCTTTGCTGAAGGATTTTAACGATCAGTATGTAGCTTTCTTTACAGATGACACGCAGACGAAGTTGAAAAATGATTCTTTTGGTAATTTGGAAAAACTAAAAGCCAGTTTAGATAAATTGAAAGACACCAAGGAATACGATGCAGCCAAAAGTAAATACGATGAATTGGTGAAGCAGGTTTCTGCTATTCAAACAGTAAACTCTCAGTTTACCAGCCCAGTTATTAAGGATGGGGCCATCGATACCAAGGCGCAGGTAAAGAGTGATGCTGTCTTTTCAGATGCGTCAACAGCTAATACACAATTGAACCAATTATTGAAGGATGCAGCTTCTCAAGGACGCTCGCAACAAGTTGCGACTCCAGCACCCGTGACAGATGGTGGTGGCAGTGTTGCAGGTGGAAATGCAGTTTCTTCAGGAACGGTAACCAGTCCAGCTCCTACACCAGCCCCAGCTACTGAAGGCAACACGATAGGCGGAGTGAACCCAGGCTATTCTGGCTTTGGCCTTCAAAGTACTGGTGTGCCACTTCAACGAAACTTGAGCCGGGTGCCATACAACCAAGCAGCGCTTGACGATGTAAACAATCCTGCATGGACCTTTAACCCTGGTATTTTGGAGAAAGTTCTGAAGATTGCTCGGGAACGTGGGCATATCGTTGGAGATCAATACATCTTGGAACGCGTGAATATCATCAACGGCAATGGTTATTACAACCTCTTTAAGCCAGATGGAACTTATTTGTTTAGTATCAATGCTAAAACAGGCTACTTTGTCGGAAACGGAAAAGGCCATTCCGATGCATTGGATTATTAAGAATTAAAAAAACTTCTCTTTGAAAGAGAAGTCTTTTGTTTTTTATACGATATGGCGTGTGAATGGATCGTCAGAAATACCTTGTTCGAGAATCAATTTGCACCACTCTTTGGCAGAAAAGAGGCTGTGATCTTTATAGTTTCCACAAGATTCAATCGTCGTTCCTGGCACGTCTTCCCAGCTTGTCGCTTCAGCAATTTCCTCTAAAGAGGATTTAATGACTTGTGCAATGGTTTTTGGATCGTGCTGTCCCCACATAATCATATGAAATCCAGTACGACACCCAAATGGGGAACAATCGATCATGCCATCAATGCGTTTACGGATCAACATAGCTAATAGATGCTCAATTGTATGTAAACCAGCAGTCGGGATAGAGTCTTCATTTGGTTGAACCAAGCGGATATCGTAGTTTGAGATGACATCTCCTTTTGGTCCAGTTTCCTCTCCGATTAGGCGGACGTAAGGGGCTTTTACAGCAGTGTGGTCTAATTCAAAACTTTCCACAATAACTTCTTTCGTCATGTATCTTCCTCAATTTCTTTTTTCTTGATTATAGCACAATTGGCGCTGGAAGAAAACACAAGAGAAGAGAGAGGCAAGTAGCCGTTGAAATAGGATTCAGAAGCTTGTTTTAGGGTGTTTTCCCGTTAGAATCAAAGGAAAGAAGCATTAGAATAATAGCAGAAATAGATTAGTTTTCGCTAGAAAATTTGTTTGTTAATTTTGTAAAAATATGATAAAATAATAAAGAATTTTTTAATTCAACTATTCATTAGATTAGGGGTAAAAACATGGAATTTGGAATTGCAATTGTTTTTGCCGCAATCATTGGTTTAGTCATTGGATATGTAGGGATCTCAGTCAAGATGAAAGCATCGAAAGAGGCTGCAGAACTTACTCTTTTAAATGCTGAACAAGAAGCAACGAATTTACGTGGACAGGCAGAGCGCGAAGCTGATTTGATTTTGAAAGAAGCTAAGCACGAGTCTAGTTCACTTAAAAAAGAAGCACTTTTGGAGGCAAAGGAAGAAGCCAGAAAATATCGAGAAGAAGTCGATGCTGAGTTTAAATCAGAGCGTCAAGAATTAAAACAATTAGAAACCCGCTTAGCGGAACGTTCGAATAATCTTGATCGCAAAGATGACAATCTTACGAGCAAAGAGCAAGCTCTTGAACAAAAAGAGCAAAGTCTTTCAGATAGAACTAAACACATTGATGCGCGTGAAGAACAATTACATGAGCTAGAAAAGAAGAAAGAAGAAGAATTAGAAAAAATTGCTTCTCTGACTCAATCGGAAGCACGTGATATTATCTTAACGCAAACAGAAGAACGACTTTCCAAAGAGATTGCGACTCGAATTCGAGAAGCAGAAGTGGAAGTGAAAGAACGTTCAGATAAAGTTGCAAAAGATATCCTGGTTCAAGCCATGCAAAGGATGGCCGGGGATTTTGTGGCAGAACAGACCAACTCAACGGTTCATTTACCAGATGATGGAATGAAGGGCCGGATTATTGGTCGCGAAGGTCGAAATATCCGAACCTTCGAAAGCTTGACAGGTGTGGATGTGATTATTGATGACACTCCAGAAGTAGTCACCCTGTCTGGATTTGATCCGATTCGTCGGGAAATTGCACGGATGACGATGGAAAGTCTATTGAAAGATGGTCGAATCCATCCAGCCCGTATTGAGGAGTTGGTAGAGAAGAACCGTCAGGAAATTGACCAACGGATTCGGGAATATGGGGAAGCGGCGGCTTATGAAATTGGAGCGCCAAACCTACACCCTGACTTGATGAAGATTATGGGACGCTTGCAATTTAGAACCTCTTATGGTCAAAATGTTCTGCGTCACTCAATTGAGGTTGCTAAGTTATCTGGTATTATTGCTAGTGAACTTGGCGAAAATGCTACCTTGGCTCGTCGAGCTGGTTTCCTACATGATATTGGAAAAGCCATCGACCGTGAGGTAGAAGGTAGCCACGTAGAAATTGGAACAGAGTTGGCTCGTAAATACAAAGAGCATCCTGTTGTCGTTAATACCATTGCTAGCCACCATGGAGACGTTGAACCAGAAAGTGTCATTGCTGTTATTGTAGCAGCAGCGGATGCTTTAAGTGCGGCTCGTCCAGGTGCTCGTAGTGAGTCTCTCGAAAGCTATATCAAACGTCTTCAAGATCTTGAAGAAATTGCAAATAGCTTTAAGGGAGTCAAGACTAGCTTTGCCTTGCAAGCAGGTCGTGAAATCCGAATTATGGTAAGCCCTGAAGAAGTGAAGGATGATAAGTTGACCATCTTAGCTCATGACATTCGTGAGAAGATCGAGTCTAACTTGGAATATCCTGGTAATATCAAGGTGAACGTTATTCGTGAATTGCGTGCCGTTGATTATGCAAAATAAAGCTTGCTAAAATATGAAAAGATAGTCAGCAAAGACGACAAGGTCTTGGTTGACTATTTTTTATTTTGTTCCATGATGAAAAAAGAAAATCATTATTTCGTCTAGAAGGGGTTAGGAGCCTTGTCTCTAGGAAAAATCTGTTGAAAAATCTTTCTATTTTTGTTACACTAGATAGAAAGATAGCGAAGGAGACAAAATGGCGGATCGAGGATTATTAATCGTTTTCTCAGGGCCCTCAGGTGTTGGGAAGGGGACGGTTAGACGCGAGATTTTTGAAAGCTCAGACAATCAATTTCAATACTCAGTATCGATGACAACACGTGCACAACGCCCTGGTGAAGTGGACGGAGTAGACTATTTCTTCCGTACACGTGAAGAATTTGAGGAGTTGATTCGTCAAGGTCAAATGCTCGAATATGCTGAATATGTAGGTAATTATTATGGGACTCCCTTGACCTATGTGAACGAGACCCTCGATAAGGGGATCGATGTCTTCCTTGAAATCGAAGTGCAGGGTGCTTTGCAGGTGAAGAAAAAGGTACCAGATGCCGTCTTCATTTTCTTGACTCCTCCCGATTTGGATGAGTTGCAAGATCGTTTGGTTGGACGTGGCACGGATAGTGCGGAAGTGATTGCCCAACGGATCGAAAAGGCCAAAGAAGAAATTGCCTTGATGCGTGAGTATGACTATGCCATTGTTAATGACCAAGTGCCTCTGGCTGCGGAACGTGTCAAACGTGTGATTGAGGCGGAACATTTTCGTGTTGATCGGGTGATTGGTCACTACCAAGAAATGCTTCCCAAAGCCACTCAAGTGGTACGATAATTTAGAATAGGAATTAGGTAAAAAGATTATGATGTTAAAACCATCCATTGATACATTGTTGGATAAAGTACCGTCAAAATACTCATTGGTTATTCTTGAAGCCAAACGAGCTCATGAGTTAGAGAGTGGTGCAAGTCCCACTCAAGAATTTCAATCCGTAAAATCTACCTTGCGTGCCTTGGAAGAGATTGAATCAGGAAATGTGGTGATTCACCCAGATCCAGAAGCCAAGCGCGAAGCGGTTCGTCGTCGAATCGAAGCAGAACGCTTGCGTAAAGAAGAAGAAGAGCGTAAAATTAAAGAACAAATCGCAAAAGAAAAAGAAGATGGGGAAAAAATTTAAGGTTGGGTTCGCTCAATCTTATTTTTTGCTATTTAGCACTAGGGCAGGAAGGAGGTGGAGACATGCTTGCACAAGTCATCGTTGATGTTCCCTTGATGCAAACGGATAAACCCTATAGTTACCAAGTACCGGAAGAGTTTTCCCCATTCTTGGAAAAAGGAATGCGGGTGCATGTTCCGTTTGGAAAGGGAAATCGGCTCATTCAAGGAATTGTGGTTGGCTTAGAGGAAACCACTCTAGCAGCTCAAGACCAAGAATTAAAAAGTATTGTGGAAGTCTTAGACTACCAACCAGTTCTAGGCGAGGAGCAATTTTGGCTAGCAGATCAGTTGCGAAAGACGGTTTTTGCCTACAAGATCACCCTCTTGAAAGCCATGCTACCGAGTGTTTTAAATTCTTCCTATGACAAAATTCTCCATCCGACAGAACTGTTATCGTCAGAGGATCGAGAAGACATTTTTGGAACAGCGACCAGCTTGTCTTTTTCTTCTTTGGATATTGATGCACAAGCACGAATGATGCGACTGACTCGTAAGGGAGAGTTGGAAGTAGAATACCAAGCAGTGGATCGTAAACATATCAAAACAGAAAAATGGTATCAGGTAAATCATCCCCTACTTGAAAATTTGGAAATCGCCAAGAATGCCAAAAAGCGCTTGGCCCTGCGTGACTTTGTCCAAGGTCAGGAAGAAGAAGCACCTTTGAGTGATTTATTGGCGGAATTCTCTCGTCCAGTGGTGAACTATTTCATCGACCAGGGTGCCTTGCTTATTTTTGAGAAAGAAGTCAATCGTGCAGCAACCTACTTTAAAGACAAAGAGTCGACAGAGGCCTTGGTTCTAAATGTTGAACAAGAACGAGCCGTTCAAGCGGTAACCAGCAAAATCGGGCAACCTTCCAAACCTTTTTTGCTAGAAGGAGTGACAGGAAGTGGGAAGACGGAGGTTTATCTCCAAATCATCCAAGAGGTGCTAGAAAAGGGGAAAACAGCTATTATGTTGGTTCCCGAAATTTCCTTGACACCTCAAGTGACGGATCGCTTCATTTCTCGCTTTGGGGATCGGGTGGCCATCCTTCATTCAGGTCTATCCAACGGTGAAAAATACGATGAGTGGAGACGTGTTGAACGCGGAGAAGCTCAAGTGGTCGTAGGAGCGCGGTCTGCCATCTTTGCACCTCTGAAGAACCTAGGGGCCATTATTATCGATGAAGAACATGAGGCTACCTATAAACAAGATAGCAATCCTCGCTACCATGCGCGTGAAGTAGCTTTACTTCGGGCTCAGTATCACCAGGCTGTTTTGGTCTTGGGGTCGGCGACACCTAGTCTAGAAACACGAGCCCGTGCAGGAAAAGGAGTCTATGAATTTCTTCAATTGACCCAACGAGCCAATCCTCTTGCCCGTATTCCAGAGGTGGAAGTGATTGATTTCAGGGATTATATTGGCCAGCAAGAATCCGGAACCTATACACCTAAGTTGCTAGAAGCGATAGCAGAACGTCTGCAACGAAAAGAGCAAGTCGTCCTCATGCTCAATCGCCGGGGTTATTCCAGCTTTGTTATGTGTCGGGAGTGCGGTCATGTAGATACCTGTCCGAATTGTGATATCTCCTTGACCCTCCATATGGACACCAAGACCATGGATTGCCACTATTGCAACTACCGTAAGCCAATCCCAACAGTCTGTCCTAATTGCCAAAGTCGATCCATTCGCTATTATGGGACGGGGACCCAGAAGGCCTACGATGAGCTACAAGAAATTTTCCCTGAGGCTCGTATTCTGCGGATGGACGTTGATACTACTCGGAAAAAAGGGAGTCACGAGACCTTGTTGGACCAGTTTGGTAAAGGACAAGCCGACATTTTACTGGGGACCCAGATGATCGCCAAAGGTTTGGATTTCCCCAATGTTACTCTTGTCGGTGTCCTCAATGCGGATACAGCCCTAAATTTGCCTGATTTTCGCTCGTCAGAGCGGACCTTCCAACTCTTAACCCAGGTGGCAGGACGGGCTGGTCGTGCGGATAAAGAAGGACAGGTTCTGATCCAGACCTATAATCCTCATCATTATGCCATTGAATATGCGAAACGCCAAGATTACGAAGGTTTTTATGCCTATGAAATGAAGGTCCGCCACCAATTTGGCTATCCACCTTATTATTACACTGTAGGTTTGACCCTTTCTCACAAACAAGAAGAGGTCGTGGTTAAAAAAGCTTATCAGGTGATGGACCTGTTGAAAACAGGTCTATCAGACCAAGTCCAAATCTTGGGACCAACGCCAAAACCGATTGCTCGTACGCATAATTTATTCCATTATCAGATCCTGCTGAAGTACCGGTTTGAAGACCACTTACCACAGGTTTTAAATCAGATTTTGGACTATACTCAAGAGCGGGAAAATCAAGATCTTCGAGTCAGCATTGACAATGAACCGCAAAGTTTTATGTAGAAGGAGAAAAAATGACAAAAATACTATTTATGGGAACGCCTGATTTCTCAGCTACAGTCTTAAAAGGCTTGATTTCTGATGAACGCTATGAGATTCTAGCCGTTGTGACCCAACCAGATCGGGCAGTTGGTCGTAAAAAAGAAATCCGAATGACACCAGTAAAAGAAGCGGCTTTAGAAGCAGGCTTGCCAATCTATCAGCCGGAGAAACTGTCTGGAAGCCAAGAACTAGAAGACTTATTGGCTTTGGGAGCAGATGGGATTGTCACAGCAGCCTTTGGACAGTTTTTGCCGAGTCGTTTGTTAGAGGTGATGAAGTTTTCTGTCAACGTGCACGCTTCTCTTCTTCCAAAATACCGTGGTGGAGCGCCTATTCATTATGCTATCATGAATGGGGATAAAGAAGCTGGTGTGACCATCATGGAAATGGTCAAAGAGATGGATGCTGGAGATATGATTTCTTCTCGCGCCATCCCTATTTTAGAGGAAGACAATGTGGGAACCCTATTTGAAAAATTGGCTCTTGTTGGCCGGGATCTTCTTTTAGAAACTCTGCCAGCTTACCTTGCGGGAGAGCTTAAGCCACAACCGCAGGATCCCCAACAAGTCACCTTCTCTCCAAATATCAAGCCAGAAGAAGAACGCCTGGATTGGACACGGACCAACCGTGAACTCTTTAACCAAGTTCGAGGCATGTATCCTTGGCCAGTTGCCCATACCCTATGGAAGGGTGAACGCTTTAAGATATACCAAGCAAAACCGTGTGAAGGTCAAGGAGAACCAGGGGAAATTTTAGCTCTCCATAAAAATGAAATCGTTGTTGCGACGGGTGAGGGAGCCTTAGCCTTGACCCTTGTTCAGCCAGCCGGTAAACCCAAGATGGCTGTCGGAGATTTCTTAAATGGTTTAGGGCGACAACTGCAAGTAGGTGATCAATTTGGTAAATAAGATGCAGACTGCACGAGGGGTGGCCCTATCTATCCTAGGAGAGATTTTCCAGGACGGTGCTTTTTCAAATATCGCCCTCAAAAAATCCTTGGGCAAGGCGACCTTGTCAGATGTGGATAAAAGTCTAGTAACCGAAATTGTCTATGGGACGGTTTCGCGTAAACTAACCTTGGAATGGTATCTATCGCACTTTGTCGCTGATCGAGACCAGGTAGACCCATGGATTTATCATCTTTTATTGATGAGCCTTTATCAGTTCGTCTATCTTGAGAAGATTCCTCCCCATGCTGTTGTCCATGAAGCAGTAGAGCTTGCCAAGCAACGGAAGAAGGGGAGCGAAAAATATGTCAATGCTCTCTTACGGAAAATGCTACGAGAGGGGCTTCCGTCGATTGACCAGATTAAACGAGTCAACAAACGACTTTCGATCCGTTATTCACTACCGGTTTGGTTGGTGAAAAAGTTGCTTGATGAGTATGGGAAAAAGCGGGCAATCGCTATTTTTGAAAGTCTCTATGTTCGCAACAAGGCCAGTGTTCGAGTTGTTGACCTTGACCAAAAAGAAGACATCAAGGAACAGTTGCAGGCTTCGGATTCCTTATTGGCCTCAACAGCTCTTGTAAAGGAAAACGGCTATTTTGCGGGCTCTGATTACTTCAAACAAGGAAAGATAACCATCCAAGATGAGACCAGTCAATTGGTGGCACCTGCTTTGGAAATTCAACCTACGGATCAGGTGCTGGATGCCTGTGCAGCTCCTGGTGGCAAGACCACTCATCTAGCTTCTTATCTAGTCGATGGGAAGATTACAGCTTTGGACTTGTACGATCATAAGCTCCAATTAATTCAGGAAAACGCGGAGCGTCTTGGAGTAGCAGATAAAATCCAGACAAAAAAACTGGATGCCAGCAAGGTATTTGAAGCTTTTGGGGCGGATGCCTTCGATAAAATCTTGGTAGATGCCCCTTGCTCTGGGATTGGTTTGATCCGCCGAAAGCCAGACATCAAGTATAATAAAGATAATGCTGACTTTGCGTCTCTGCAGGCGATTCAATTGGAAATATTGGATGGAGTTTGTCAAAGTGTACGGAAAGATGGTATAATAGTCTACAGTACATGCACAATTATAGGAGAAGAGAATTTTGATGTGGTTCACCAGTTTTTAGAAACCCATCCAAATTTTGAACTCGTGCCATTAGATCATGAACGAAAAGATATTCTGAAAGATGGTTGTATGTTAATTACACCAGAATTGTATGGAAGCGATGGTTTCTTTATTAGTCGTTTTCGAAGAATATCGTAATCTCAGGAGGATACGGACAGTATGGAAATTTCTATCTTAACCGATGTAGGTCAAAGACGGACAAATAACCAAGACTATGCAAATCAATATAAAAACAAAGCGGGAAAATCCATGATTTTTCTAGCTGATGGGATGGGGGGACATCGTGCTGGCAATATTGCTAGCGAGATGGCTGTTACAGATCTTGGCGCTGCTTGGGTAGCGACTGAAATCAGCACCATTAACGAAGTAAGAGAGTGGTTTGCAGAGAATTTGGAAAAAGAAAACCAGCAGATCCATCGCATTGGTCAAGATGAAGAACATAAAGGAATGGGAACAACGCTGGAAGCTCTTGCCATTATCGATGACCAAGTCTTATTTGCGCATGTAGGAGATTCCCGAATTGGACTCGTGCGTAATGGGGAATACCATCAATTGACCAATGACCATTCTTTAGTAAATGCCTTGCTCAAAGCTGGACAAATTACGGAAGAAGAGGCAGCTCATCATCCACAACGCAATATCATCACCCAATCTATTGGACAAAAGGATGAATTACAACCGGACTTTGGTATGCTTACGGTTGAAGCGGGAGATTTCATTGTTATCAATAGTGATGGATTAACCAATATGATCTCTGGTGATGAAATCCGTGATATCCTTGTCAGCGATTTATCGGTTGAAGAAAAGGCAAAAACCTTGGTTCGCTTTGCGAATAATGCTGGTGGTTTGGACAATATTACAGTTGTACTGATTCACTTTGCTGAGGAGGATATGGCATGATTCAAATCGGCAAAATTTTTGCCGGACGATATAAGATAATCCGCCAAATCGGGCGTGGAGGGATGGCAGATGTCTATCTCGCTCGGGATTTAATCTTAGATGGTGAAGAAGTTGCAGTTAAAGTACTGAGGACCAATTACCAAACAGATCCAATTGCAGTTGCTCGCTTCCAACGAGAGGCTAAAGCGATGGCAGATTTGGATCATCCAAATATCGTTCGGATCACGGATATCGGTGAAGAGGAAGGCCAACAATACTTGGCGATGGAATATGTCGCTGGCTTAGACTTGAAACGTTATATCAAGGAAAATGCTCCTCTTTCAAATGAAGAAGCCGTTCGCTTGATGGGGCAAATCCTTCTTGCTATGCGCTTGGCGCACACGCAAGGGATTATTCACCGTGACTTAAAGCCTCAAAACGTTCTTTTAACACCAGATGGAAATGCCAAGGTCTCTGACTTTGGGATTGCGGTAGCCTTTGCAGAAACGAGTCTCACTCAGACAAACTCTATGTTGGGATCGGTTCATTATTTGTCTCCTGAACAAGCTAGAGGATCGAAAGCTTCTGTTCAAAGCGATATTTATGCAATGGGGATTATATTCTACGAAATGCTGACGGGACATATCCCTTATGATGGGGATAGTGCAGTGACGATCGCGCTACAACATTTCCAAAAACCACTTCCGTCCATCATCGAAGAGAATAAAAATGTTCCACAGGCCTTGGAAAATGTGGTTATTAAAGCAACAGCAAAGAAACTATCCGATCGCTATAAGTCGGTAGCTGAAATGTATGTTGACCTCTCTAGTTGCTTATCTTATGAGCGTCGTAACGAGAAAAAATTGGTCTTTGATGATGCTTCAAAAGCAGATACCAAAACCCTACCAAAGGTAAACGTGGTTCCAAAACCAACGCCACTTCCAACATCAGATGTTCGTCCGGTTGTTCATGAGGACCTACCAGGGGCTTCAGAGGATAGAACGGTTCCAGTTTCTCCAAAAAATAAGCCACGTCGTCGTTTGAGGACACGCTACAAAGTCTTGTTTGTTGCTTTAGCTTTGGTACTAGCTGCCTTTGCCTTTCTTCTTTATATGAGTCCAGCCAACAAAACAGTTCCGGATGTATCTGGAAAAACTGTTGCAGAAGCTCGTGCTATCATTGAAGATCAGAATCTTCAAGTTGGAGACGAAAAAGAAGAATACAGTGATTCTGTACTTGAAGGCTATGTGATTCGTACCAATCCAAATGCAGGAGCTCAGAAAAAAGAAAAAAGCAAGGTTGATTTGGTTGTCTCGAAAGGACCAAGCACCTTTGATATGCCAGACTATACTGGTATGTCTAGAGAAAATGCAGAAAATGATCTGAAAACCAACTATAAGCTTTCTAGCAAACTCATTTCGATTGAAGAAGTCGAGACCAATGAAGTAGAACCAGGAATCGTTATTGAGCAATCTCCTGTCGCTGGTCAAAAATATGATTTGACTTCTAATACGAAGGTTGTTCTGAAAGTATCTAAGGAAAGTAATTCTATCGATTTACCAAGTTATGTCGGTTCTGATTATGAGTTTGCTGTCTCTAATCTCGTTGAAATCTACGGGGTGAAGGAAGCAAATATTGAACGGAAGACCACATCGCATCTTCCAGCTGGAGTAGAAGTCTTACCAGGTCAAATTGTGAGTCAGACTCCGGAAGCTCAATCAAGCATCGATATTAAGAAGACTCGCATTGTCTTGACCGTGTACGAACCGAAGACGGAACCATCAAGTAGTACGAAAGCTTCAAGCAGTTCATCAGAAGGTTCAACCTCTACAACAGTGGAATCACATTCCAATACAGAATCCTCAGCTATCACTGAACCAGAACCTTAACGTGATGATCATATAAAACCAGACCAAATTGGTCTGGTTTTTTTAGTACAGAGAGAGTTGGGATGAATCCTTCTAGAGGCGGAAGCGAATTCCTTGGAATTTTGATAAAATAGAATGGAGAGGTTCAATTATGTGGAAGATTCAATTGTTTGTGTTTGTGGAAGCTTTGTTACTCACCATGGCTGCAATCACTATTTTAGCGGGAAATATATCTCGTATTGTCCTAATCGTTGTTCTTTGCTTACTTCTATTGTATTATTACATCGGAAAACAGCGGAGTAATTTTCTTTTAGTGGCATCCAGCATCCTGCTGTTTTTTATTGTCATGCTAAATCCCTATGTCATCGCTGCGCTTTTGTTTGCCGTAGTCTATGCCATGCTAGTGGCTTATCCTTATTTTTACCGTGAAAACAAAGAAGTGAAGATAGATTATGAGGAAGATGTAGAAATCCGACAAGAGAAAACGCCTTGGATTGGAGATCTGCATCATTTTTCAAAGGTAAACTGCCATTTTCGTGATTTAACGATTATACGTTTAGTCGGGAAGGATACGATTCACTTAGACGAAGTGATTGTGGTAAATCATGACAATGTCATAATCATGAGAAAGATGTTTGGCAATACTAAAATTATTTTGCCAGTGGATGTGGAGCTTAGCTTGCAGGTGAATACCTTATATGGAGAATTACGCCTCTTCTCTCAAAAACCTAGGAAATTGAGAAATGAGACAGTTAGCATGGAGACGCCAAATTATCGAAGTTCCCATCGGACAGTGAAGCTTGTTGTAGCAGGAATCGTTGGAGATGTGGAGGTGGTTAGAGGATGAAACGAACAGACTATCTTTTAATCTTCCTTTATACGGTCTTGATTCTAGCTGTTATTATCCATTCTATCTTTGGTCTCTTCGACTTTCAGTGGACTTATCTATTGGAAGATTTATCAAAGCTTCGTGCATTTCTGTTTATTGGCTTTGGATTGACGGTTGCTCTCACTATCTTGATGATTTTATTGATTAAATTGATTCAATTTACAATTATGAACACCGTCCAAAAAAACTTAAGAAGCTTGCTCGAAGGCAAGAAGCTAAAACTTGGAGAAAACAAAGAGATTAATGAAGAATTTCAGCGCTTGGATCGGAAGCTCAAACGCCTGACAGAAAATTTGCAACGAACAGAAAATCGAGTCATGCAAAATGAAGAAGAGATTGTGGAAAGAGAACGCAGGCGAATTGCGCGAGATCTCCATGATACGGTGAGCCAAGAATTATTTGCAGCCAACATGATCTTGTCCGGTGTAGCCAGCCAGGATCAAGTTCTTCAACTTCCTAAAGTAGGGCAACAGTTGAAGGGAGTTACAGAGATTCTAAATACCGCTCAAAATGATTTGCGAATTTTGCTACTGCATTTACGGCCGACAGAATTGGAAGGTCGGAACCTAGTAGAAGGTCTGCAGGTGATTTTTAGAGAACTACAAGAAAAGAGCAATTTAGAAGTTCATTTTGAACACGATGTTCAAAAATTACCTAAAGCCATTGAAGAGCATATTTTCCGGATTGTGCAAGAAGTGGTTAGCAATACATTGAAACATGCTCATGCCAAGCGATTAGATGTTTATCTTTTGCAAGCAGAACAATCCCTCCATCTCAAGATAGCAGATGACGGAGTAGGCTTTGATCCAGAATCGCTGGGTGAACTAAGTTACGGTATGAAAAATATTCAAGATCGAGTGGATGACATGGCAGGAAGAATTAAAATTTTGGCCAGTCCCAAAAAAGGAGTGGCCATTGATATCAAAGTGCCATTAGTAGAAGGAGAAAATGATGAAATTATTACTAGTAGATGATCATGAGATGGTCCGATTAGGATTAAAAAGTTATTTAAGTATGCAAGAGGGGATTGACCAAGTCCTAGAGGCTAGTGATGGTCAAGAGGGTGTCGAGTTAGCCTTACAAGAACGACCTGACGTCATTATTATGGATATTGTCATGCCCCATATGAGCGGGATTGAAGCGACGCTCGCCATCTTAAAGGAATGGCCAGATGCAAAAATATTAATCCTAACGTCCTATCTGGACAATGAAAAAATTTACCCTGTCTTGGATGCGGGAGCTAAAGGCTATATGCTCAAAACTTCCAGTGCAGAGGAAATTCTCCGTGCAATCTACAAGGTGGAGCAGGGAGAGTTGGCGATTGAGACAGAAGTCAGCCAAAAAGTAGAGTATCGAAAAAATCACGTGGAACTCCATGATGACCTGACCGCGCGTGAACGAGATATCTTGGCTTTACTAACCAAGGGGTACGAAAATCAACGGATAGCTGATGAATTATTCATTTCATTAAAAACAGTCAAGACCCATGTGTCGAATATATTGTCAAAATTAGAAGTGAGCGATCGTACCCAAGCAGTAGTTTATGCCTTCCAACATCACTTGGTCTCTCAGGAAGATTTTTAGTCAAAAACATGCTATAATAGACAGCATACTAAATGGAGACCAACATGGATGCAAAAACACGCTACAAAGCGAAAAAGATTAAAATAGTATTTTTTGATATTGACGATACCTTACGAAATGTTGAGACAGGCTATGTTCCAGCTTCGATCACCAGAGTATTCTCTCAATTACGAGAAAAAGGAATTTACACAGCTATTGCTAGTGGACGAGGGATTTTTGGAGTACCAGAAGAAATCAAGGCTCTCCAACCGGACTTCTATGTCACTTTGAATGGCTCCTACGTGATTGATCGCAAGGAAAATGTCATTTATGAAGAAAGGGTGCCAAATCCACTGGTTCAGGATTTTATTGCTTGGACCAAGCAAGTTGGAATTCATTATGGTTTAGTTGGGAGTCATCAAGCAGCCCTGTCTATTCGGACGGAAGAGATGAGCCAGGCTATTGATCCTATCTATCCAAATTTACCAGTGGATCCTGATTTTGCTACTAAGCATTCTATCTATCAAATGTGGACCTTCGAGACTGGTGAAGCATTCGATGCTCTCCCAGAGGATTTGGCACAAGAATTGCGTTTGGTTCGCTGGCATCCAATTTCATCTGATGTTGTCTTAAATCAGCAATCCAAAGCCCATGGTGTCTCAAAGGTAGTAGAAAAACTGGGGCTCAAACCAGAAAATGTCTTAACATTTGGGGATGGATTGAACGACATAGAATTATTTGACTATGCTGGTTTAGCGATTGCCATGGGAAATGCCCAGGAAGCATTAAAAGCTAAAGCAGATTATGTCACAAAAAATTTAGAAGAAGATGGCATTTTACATGCCTTAGAGGAGTTAAAAATGGTTGAAAAAGAATTGCATTTACCACAAACAAAAATGGATCAGGAAACAGGACCAATTGCGACGATTCATACCAACTATGGAGATCTGAAGATTCGTCTCTTCCCTGATCAAGCACCAAAAACCGTTGCAAACTTTATTGCGCTTGCGAAAGATGGCTATTACAACGGAGTGATTTTCCACCGCATCATTAAAGATTTTATGATCCAAGGTGGCGACCCAACTGGAACAGGAATGGGCGGAGAATCCATCTACGGAGAGTCTTTTGAAGATGAATTCTCTGAAGAATTGTACAATATCCGTGGTGCGCTATCTATGGCCAATGCTGGACCAAATACCAATGGCAGTCAATTCTTCATTGTTCAAAACCAACACCTTCCATATTCTAAAAAGGAAATCGCCCGTGGTGGGTGGCCTGAAGCTATTGCAGAAATTTATGCAGAAGAAGGAGGAACTCCTCATTTGGACCGTCGTCACACAGTATTCGGTCAGTTGATGGACGAAGCTTCTTATCAAGTATTGGATGCAATTGCTGCAGTCGAGACAGGTGCCATGGACAAACCCAAAGAAGATGTGGTGATGGAATCGATTGATATTGAGGGAGACGCATGAGAATCGGGGATAAACTGAAGGGTGTTGTGACAGGGTTGCAACCTTATGGAGCCTTTGTTGAACTAGAGACAGGGGTAACCGGTTTAATCCATATTTCTGAAATCCGCAGTGGGTATATTGACAACATTCATGATATTTTAAAAATTGGAGATGAAGTTACTACTCAGGTCATCGATATCGATGAATATTCGGGGAAGGCTAGTTTGTCCCTTCGAACCTTAGAAGCTGGGAATAGAAAGCATTTTCGTCATCATCGTTTTTCAAATGATCGTCATAAGATCGGTTTTACTCCTTTAGCCAAGCAATTACCAATTTGGATTAAAGAAAGTAAGGAATTTTTGAGTGACACCAGTCAGGGAAAATAAGAATTTGTTTCTACAGATATAAGAAAAAGAGGCTACATTGTAGCCTCTTTCAGTTTAAAGACAAAGTAATTTTAGAAACTTTCCTTAGGTGAGTACGGACGTTAGCGAACCTCGTAGAAGTTCCATGACTAATTATTGAGCCTAAGGTCTCAATAATTCCGAGTACCTGAAACAACTGTGTTTCAGGCACTTTTCTCACAGCGGAAAGTTTTTCATCTTCTTAAATGACTAAAAAATAAAAGTCATTTTTTGAAAATCATCCAGCTGTTTTATGTAAAACAATAGTTTATCTACATTCAAAAAGAGGCTACGATGTAGCCTCTTTCTTATTCTTGATCAAAATCGTAAAGGGTAGTTGAAAGGTAACGTTCTCCATTATCCGGTGCCAAAGCCAAGACTTTTTTACCAGCTCCAAGCTCTTTAGCGACTTCAATTGCTGCATAGATAGCGGCAGCAGATGAAATTCCAACTAAGAATCCTTCTTTTCCACCAATGTAGCGACCTAATTCTAAAGCTTGTTCAGAAGTGACGCGGATTACGCCATCATAAGAATTGGTATCCAGCGTTTCTGGAATGAAACCTGCTGACAATCCTTGGATTTTGTGAGGTCCTGGTTTTTCGCCAGAAAGAATCGCTGATTCATCTGCTTCAACGGCATAGACTTGGACAGCTGGGTTGACTTTTTTCAAGGCATGAGAAACACCTGAAATAGTTCCACCAGTTCCAACACCACTGACGTAAGCATCCAATCCATTTGGCCCAAAAGCTTCTAAAATTTCTTGTCCTGTTGTTGCTTCATGGACTTCTGGGTTGGCGCTATTGTTAAATTGGAGGGGAAGGAAACCGTTTCGTTCTGCAGCGATTTCTTCTGCTTTAGCGATAGCTCCTTTCATTCCTTCGCTACCTGGAGTTAAGACAAGTTCTGCTCCATAAGCTTGAATGATTTTCCGACGTTCAACACTCATGGTTTCAGGCATGACGATGACGACTTTATACCCTTTGGCAGCTCCGACCCATGACAAACCAATTCCTGTATTTCCGCTGGTTGCTTCAACGATAGTAGAACCAGGTTGAAGCAGACCATCTCGTTCTGCTTTTTCAATCATGCTAAGAGCAATCCGGTCTTTGACAGATGAACCAGGGTTGAAGGCTTCTAGTTTAACATAGACATCAGCAGCCCCTTCAGGTACCAAGTGGTTCAATTTTACAATAGGTGTTTTTCCGATTAATTCTGTAATATTTTCATAGATTGGCATACGATATACACTCCTTTGTTAGTGTATCCAGTATACCGCCAGTAATCCGGTTTGTAAAATATAAAAAAGCTATCAATGTGATAGCCTTTTTTTATAACTGGATAGGAACTTCCACTTCCTTTAGCCCCTGATCACTAATCTCAACTTTTCCATGGTAAAAATCAATCAGGTCTGCAATCACATCTTCTTTTTGCTCTTTATCTACATAAATCAGACTAAAGACAGCATCGGTGAAGTCTGTCTGAAATTCTGCTAATTGGTGAGCGGATAGAAAGTTCACAAACTCTTGGTATTGGGGATAAGTCAAGGTAATCCCTAACCCAACTTGCTCCTTGATTTCAACGAGACCGATTTCTTTCACAGCCTGAGCGACGCTACCGGCATAAGCACGGATCAGACCGCCTGCGCCGAGCTTGATCCCACCAAAATAACGAGTGACAACGCAGCAGACATTGGTCAACTCATGATTTTCTAGCACACCTAGCATGGGAACGCCGGCAGTACCACTCGGTTCTCCGTCGTCGCTGGTCCGTTTGATCTCAAACTGTTGGCCTATGACAAATGCGGAGCAATTGTGAGTTGCTTTGTAATGTTCTTTCTTGACAGCAGCTATAAAGTCGCGAGCTTCCTCTTCAGTATAGACCCGTTTAACATGGCAAAGAAAGCGAGATTTTTTAATTTCTTCTTGGACGAGGCCGTCCTCTTTAAATGTCTTGTATTCCATACACTTATTTTACAAAAAAACTCGCAAAACTGCGAGTTTTTACGAATATATAAGTATGAAAGTTGAAGATTGTTATGGAAGGTTGTTCGCCCAAGAACAACTAGAGGTGGAACTGCTTGGACAAGCCCAAGAACTGCCAGCTATGGTAGAGGAAAAGACGGGCTTGTTTTGTAATCGGTGTGGGACTAAGATTGATAAAAGCAAATGGAAACTACAGATAGGAAGCTACTATTGTAGAGCCTGCATTCAATTAGGAAGAGTTAGGAGCGACCAAGTACTCTATTACTTTCTCCAGCAAGCCTTTCCGCAGGAAGAAGTCCTAAGATGGCAGGGGAGCTTGACGCCATTTCAAAGTCGGGTTTCTCAAGAGTTGGTTCAATCCTTAACAGATAGAAAGCCTATGATGGTACACGCAGTTACAGGAGCAGGTAAAACGGAAATGATGTACCAAGTGGTGGCGGAAGTGATAAAAAAGGGGAGATGTGTTTGCATTGCTACACCAAGGATTGACGTGTGTATTGAATTATATAAGCGAATGACAAAGGACTTTTCCTGCCCCATCTCGTTGTTGCACGGTGATTCAGAAGCTTATTTCCGAACGCCTCTAGTCATATCCACAACACATCAACTACTAAAATTTTATCAAGCTTTTGACCTCCTCATCATCGATGAAGTCGATGCCTTTCCTTTTGTTGATAACCCTGTTCTCTACCATGCCGTTTCAAATGCCGTAACCAAGAATGGAAAGCTCATCTATTTGACAGCTACCTCAACAAAAGAGTTAGATAAAAAGGTCAAAAAACAGGAAATAAACCGCGTTAGCCTACCCAGACGCTTTCACGGAAACCCTCTAGTAATTCCTAGAAAAGTATGGCTAAAAGATCTACGAAAGAAAGTAGAAAAGAAGCAAGTACCAGGGAAGTTACTCAGACTAATAAAGGAGCAACGAAAAACAAGCTTTCCACTGATCTTATTTGTATCAGAGATTGAATTAGGAGAAAAGCTCCTTAACCTCTTAAGACAGAACTTCAAGGATGAAATCATCGAACTGGTGACCTCTAAAACAGAAAATAGGTTAGAACTGGTAGAAAAATTTCGCAACCAAGAAATTACCATTCTTGTTTCAACGACAATTCTGGAAAGGGGAGTCACCTTCCCTAAAGTAGATGTGCTTGTGATTGAGGCCAATCATCGGCTGTTCACTAAGAGCGCCTTGGTTCAAATCGCTGGTCGTGTAGGAAGAAGTATGGAAAGACCCACAGGCGAATTGCTTTTCCTAGCAGAAGGAACCAGCCAAGAAATGACAAAAGCTATTAAAGAAATAAAAGAAATGAATCGGGAGGCAGGATTTTGAGTCAC
Organism: Streptococcus sp. KHUD_013; assembly: GCF_052588545.1. Taxonomy (NCBI): domain Bacteria; kingdom Bacillati; phylum Bacillota; class Bacilli; order Lactobacillales; family Streptococcaceae; genus Streptococcus; species Streptococcus sp. KHUD_013. Next base: position 1,529,134 of record NZ_CP186264.1, on the reverse strand, counting down.
TGTCTGTTATGTGATCAAGAGCTATCCAAACAAGAATCATTAAGGGATCTCATCCTAATGAAAAAAGAGAATCTCACAATGTGTGACAACTGTAAAAATAAGTTCGAACCAGTTAGTGAAGCTAGTTGCAAGACTTGTTGCAAAAAAAGTTCAGAGACTTCTTGTGAAGATTGCCAAGAGTGGGAACGAAAAGGGAAAAGCGTAAACCATAAAGCACTCTACTACTATAATGAAGAAATGAAGGAATACTTTCAGAAATACAAATTCCAGGGGGACCAACTGTTAGCTAGTCTCTTTGCTGAAGAAGTAAAGGCAACGCTAAAAAAGTATAAAGGGTATACCATTGTTCCAATACCTTTAAGCGATAAGAGAAATGAGAAGAGAGGATTTAATCAGGTAACAGCAATCTTAGAAGCAGCAGGAATCCCTTATCAAGACCTATTAATAAAAAAGGATACAAAAGCCCAATCACAGAGAAATAAAAAAGAAAGATTAAAAGCAGAGCAAGCCTTTGAACGAAAAGAGCTTAAAAACAAAAGCTGGCCGGAGAAAATAATGATAATGGATGATATCTACACAACAGGAGCAACAATCGAAAGAGCTAAAGAAATGTTACATGTAAACGGGGTGAAAGAAATAAGATCTTTTTCATTGGCAAGATAGAATAATCAAAAATATATTTGCAAAAATAAAATGAAAGCGTTATAATATAGGTATAAAAAGAAAAACGTTTAGAAAGAAGGTACTTATATGATTAAATATAGTATCCGTGGTGAAAACCTAGAAGTAACAGAAGCCATTCACGACTATGTCGTTTCTAAACTCGAAAAAATTGAAAAATATTTTCAAGCAGAGCAAGAATTGGATGCACGTGTAAACCTAAAAGTTTATCGTGAAAAAACTGCAAAAGTTGAAGTCACGATTCCGCTTGGTTCTATTACACTTCGTGCAGAAGATGTTTCTCAAGATATGTATGGATCTATTGACTTGGTAGTTGACAAGATTGAACGTCAAATTCGTAAGAATAAAACAAAGATTGAAAAGAAAAATCGTAGTAAATCTGCAACTAGCAAAATCTTTACAGAAGCTTTAGTAGAAGAAAGTGTTGCATTGGAAAAAGTTGTCCGTACAAAAACGATTGACATTGAACCAATGGAATTAGATGAAGCGATTCTTCAAATGGAACTATTGGGACATGACTTCTTCATCTACAAGGATGTGGAAGACAATACAACTAACGTTATTTACCGTCGCGAAGATGGAGATATTGGACTTCTTGAAGTTAAAGACAAATAAGTTAACACAGTCAGAAAGCTCCTGTAGAATATACAGGAGCTTTCTATATATAGGAAATAAATAGTCGCAAATCAAAAAAATAACAAAAAAAATAAAAAAATAGAAAAAAGATATTGACAAGGAGAAGAGGTCGTGATATACTAATATAGTTGTCGCGCGAGAGCGACAAAGACCTTTGAAAACTGAACAAGACGAACCAATGTGCAGGGCGCTATAACGGAAGTTATAGTAACTGAACAATAAAAAAACAATAAATCTGTCAGTGACAGAATGAGTTTAAGACAAACAATTATTTTAATGAGAGTTTGATCCTGGCTCAGGATGAACGCTGGCGGCGTGCCTAATACATGCAAGTAGAACGCTGAAGCTTGGTGCTTGCACCGAGCGGATGAGTTGCGAACGGGTGAGTAACGCGTAGGTAACCTGCCTGGTAGCGGGGGATAACTATTGGAAACGATAGCTAATACCGCATAACAGTAGATATTGCATGATATCTGCTTGAAAGGTGCAATTGCATCACTACCAGATGGACCTGCGTTGTATTAGCTAGTTGGTGAGGTAACGGCTCACCAAGGCGACGATACATAGCCGACCTGAGAGGGTGATCGGCCACACTGGGACTGAGACACGGCCCAGACTCCTACGGGAGGCAGCAGTAGGGAATCTTCGGCAATGGGGGGAACCCTGACCGAGCAACGCCGCGTGAGTGAAGAAGGTTTTCGGATCGTAAAGCTCTGTTGTAAGAGAAGAACGAGTGTGAGAGTGGAAAGTTCACACTGTGACGGTATCTTACCAGAAAGGGACGGCTAACTACGTGCCAGCAGCCGCGGTAATACGTAGGTCCCGAGCGTTATCCGGATTTATTGGGCGTAAAGCGAGCGCAGGCGGTTAGATAAGTCTGAAGTTAAAGGCTGTGGCTTAACCATAGTACGCTTTGGAAACTGTTTAACTTGAGTGCAAGAGGGGAGAGTGGAATTCCATGTGTAGCGGTGAAATGCGTAGATATATGGAGGAACACCGGTGGCGAAAGCGGCTCTCTGGCTTGTAACTGACGCTGAGGCTCGAAAGCGTGGGGAGCAAACAGGATTAGATACCCTGGTAGTCCACGCCGTAAACGATGAGTGCTAGGTGTTGGGTCCTTTCCGGGACTCAGTGCCGCAGCTAACGCATTAAGCACTCCGCCTGGGGAGTACGACCGCAAGGTTGAAACTCAAAGGAATTGACGGGGGCCCGCACAAGCGGTGGAGCATGTGGTTTAATTCGAAGCAACGCGAAGAACCTTACCAGGTCTTGACATCCCTCTGACCGCTCTAGAGATAGAGTTTTCCTTCGGGACAGAGGTGACAGGTGGTGCATGGTTGTCGTCAGCTCGTGTCGTGAGATGTTGGGTTAAGTCCCGCAACGAGCGCAACCCCTATTGTTAGTTGCCATCATTCAGTTGGGCACTCTAGCGAGACTGCCGGTAATAAACCGGAGGAAGGTGGGGATGACGTCAAATCATCATGCCCCTTATGACCTGGGCTACACACGTGCTACAATGGCTGGTACAACGAGTCGCAAGTCGGTGACGGCAAGCTAATCTCTTAAAGCCAGTCTCAGTTCGGATTGTAGGCTGCAACTCGCCTACATGAAGTCGGAATCGCTAGTAATCGCGGATCAGCACGCCGCGGTGAATACGTTCCCGGGCCTTGTACACACCGCCCGTCACACCACGAGAGTTTGTAACACCCGAAGTCGGTGAGGTAACCTTTTAGGAGCCAGCCGCCTAAGGTGGGATAGATGATTGGGGTGAAGTCGTAACAAGGTAGCCGTATCGGAAGGTGCGGCTGGATCACCTCCTTTCTAAGGATAAGGAAACCTGCACGTTGGTCTTGTTTAGTTTTGAGAGGTCTTGTGGGGCCTTAGCTCAGCTGGGAGAGCGCCTGCTTTGCACGCAGGAGGTCAGCGGTTCGATCCCGCTAGGCTCCATTGGTGAGAGATCACCAAGGATGAACATTGAAAATTGAATATCTATATCAAATAGTAACAAGAAAATAAACCGAAAACGCTGTGAATATTTAATGAGTTTTCTAATTTTTTAAGAAATTAGGTTAATAAGGTTAAGTTAATAAGGGCGCACGGTGGATGCCTTGGCACTAGGAGCCGAAGAAGGACGTGACAAACGACGAAATGCCTCGGGGAGCTGTAAGTAAGCTTAGATCCGGGGATGTCCGAATGGGGGAACCCAGCAGGTGATACCTGTTACCCATATCTGTTAAGGATATGAGGAGGAAGACGCAGTGAACTGAAACATCTAAGTAGCTGCAGGAAGAGAAAGCAAAAGCGATTGCCTTAGTAGCGGCGAGCGAAACGGCAGGAGGGCAAACCGAAGAGTTTACTCTTCGGGGTTGTAGGACTGCAATGTGGACTTAAAGATTATAGAAGAACTACCTGGGAAGGTAGGCCAAAGAGAGTAATAGCCTCGTATTTTAAATAGTCTTTATACCTAGCAGTATCCTGAGTACGGCGAGACACGTGGAATCTCGTCGGAATCTGGGAGGACCATCTCCCAACCCTAAATACTCCCTAGTGACCGATAGTGAACCAGTACCGTGAGGGAAAGGTGAAAAGCACCCCGGGAGGGGAGTGAAATAGAACCTGAAACTGTGTGCCTACAACAAGTTCGAGCCCGTTAATGGGTGAGAGCGTGCCTTTTGTAGAATGAACCGGCGAGTTACGATATGATGCGAGGTTAAGTTGAAGAGACGGAGCCGTAGGGAAACCGAGTCTGAATAGGGCGCTTTAGTATTATGTCGTAGACCCGAAACCATGTGACCTACCCATGAGCAGGTTGAAGGTGCGGTAAAACGCACTGGAGGACCGAACCAGGGCACGTTGAAAAGTGCTTGGATGACTTGTGGGTAGCGGAGAAATTCCAAACGAACTTGGAGATAGCTGGTTCTCTCCGAAATAGCTTTAGGGCTAGCGTCGACATAAAGATTCTTGGAGGTAGAGCACTGTTTGGGTGAGGGGTCCATCCCGGATTACCAATCTCAGATAAACTCCGAATGCCAATGAATTATGGTCGGCAGTCAGACTGCGAGTGCTAAGATCCGTAGTCGAAAGGGAAACAGCCCAGACCACCAGCTAAGGTCCCAAAATAATTGTTAAGTGGAAAAGGATGTGGGGTTGCACAGACAACTAGGATGTTAGCTTAGAAGCAGCTATTCATTCAAAGAGTGCGTAATAGCTCACTAGTCGAGTGACCCTGCGCCGAAAATGTACCGGGGCTAAAACAATTTACCGAAGCTGTGGATACCTTTAATGGTATGGTAGGAGAGCGTTCTATGTGTGAAGAAGGTATACCGTGAGGAGTGCTGGAACGCATAGAAGTGAGAATGCCGGTATGAGTAGCGAAAGACAGGTGAGAATCCTGTCCACCGTAAGACTAAGGTTTCCAGGGGAAGGCTCGTCCGCCCTGGGTTAGTCGGGACCTAAGGAGAGACCGAAAGGTGTATTCGATGGACAACAGGTTGATATTCCTGTACTAGAGTATGTAGTGATGGAGGGACGCAGTAGGCTAACTAAAGCGTGCGATTGGAAGTGCACGTCTAAGCAGTGAGGTGTGAATTGAGTTAAATGCTTAGTTCTATAACATTGAGCTGTGATGGGGAGCGAAGTTTAGTAGCGAAGTTAGTGATGTCACACTGCCAAGAAAAGCTTCTAGCGTTAAACATACTCTACCCGTACCGCAAACCGACACAGGTAGTCGAGGCGAGTAGCCTCAGGTGAGCGAGAGAACTCTCGTTAAGGAACTCGGCAAAATGACCCCGTAACTTCGGGAGAAGGGGTGCTGACTTAGGTCAGCCGCAGTGAATAGGCCCAAGCAACTGTTTATCAAAAACACAGCTCTCTGCTAAATCGTAAGATGATGTATAGGGGGTGACGCCTGCCCGGTGCTGGAAGGTTAAGAGGAGTGCTTAGGAGTAATCCGAAGGTATGAATTGAAGCCCCAGTAAACGGCGGCCGTAACTATAACGGTCCTAAGGTAGCGAAATTCCTTGTCGGGTAAGTTCCGACCCGCACGAAAGGCGTAATGATTTGGGCACTGTCTCAACGAGAGACTCGGTGAAATTTTAGTACCTGTGAAGATGCAGGTTACCCGCGACAGGACGGAAAGACCCCATGGAGCTTTACTGCAGTTTGATATTGAGTGTCTGTGCCACATGTACAGGATAGGTAGGAGCCATAGAGATCGGGACGCCAGTTTCGATGGAGGCGTTGTTGGGATACTACCCTTGTGTTATGGCCACTCTAACCCGGATAGGTGATCCCTATCGGAGACAGTGTCTGACGGGCAGTTTGACTGGGGCGGTCGCCTCCTAAAAGGTAACGGAGGCGCCCAAAGGTTCCCTCAGAATGGTTGGAAATCATTCGCAGAGTGTAAAGGTATAAGGGAGCTTGACTGCGAGAGCTACAACTCGAGCAGGGACGAAAGTCGGGCTTAGTGATCCGGTGGTTCCGTATGGAAGGGCCATCGCTCAACGGATAAAAGCTACCCTGGGGATAACAGGCTTATCTCCCCCAAGAGTTCACATCGACGGGGAGGTTTGGCACCTCGATGTCGGCTCGTCGCATCCTGGGGCTGTAGTCGGTCCCAAGGGTTGGGCTGTTCGCCCATTAAAGCGGCACGCGAGCTGGGTTCAGAACGTCGTGAGACAGTTCGGTCCCTATCCGTCGCGGGCGTAGGAAATTTGAGAGGATCTGCTCCTAGTACGAGAGGACCAGAGTGGACTTACCGCTGGTGTACCAGTTGTCTCGCCAGAGGCATCGCTGGGTAGCTATGTAGGGAAGGGATAAACGCTGAAAGCATCTAAGTGTGAAACCCACCTCAAGATGAGATTTCCCATAACTATATGTTAGTAAGAGCCCTGAGAGAAGATCAGGTAGATAGGTTAGGAGTGGAAGTTGTGTGAGCAATGGAGCGGACTAATACTAATAGCTCGAGGACTTATCCAAAAAGTAACTGAGGATATTTACAGCTGGTTAGATTTTTGTTAGAATATAGGTATTCAATTTTGAATGTTCATCATTCAGAGTTAAGTGACGATAGCCTAGGAGATACACCTGTACCCATGCCGAACACAGAAGTTAAGCCCTAGAACGCCGGAAGTAGTTGGGGGTTGCCCCTGTGAGATATGGTAGTCGCTTAGCAAGATAGGAAGTTAGATGCTTCCTTTTTTGGGAGTTTAGCTCAGCTAAGGAGAACGAAAGTTCGACTTTGTCGAAACTGACGCAAGTCAGTGCACGACAGGGAACCAGTGAGCTAGACGACCATTTGGGAGTTTAGCTCAGCTGGGAGAGCATCTGCCTTACAAGCAGAGGGTCAGCGGTTCGATCCCGTTAACTCCCATAGGTCCCGTAGTGTAGCGGTTATCACGTCGCCCTGTCACGGCGAAGATCGCGGGTTCGATTCCCGTCGGGACCGTAGGAACATAGTTTCTAGAAGATAATGATACGACTCGTTAGCTCAGTTGGTAGAGCAATTGACTTTTAATCAATGGGTCACTGGTTCGAGCCCAGTACGGGTCATTATAGCGGGTTTGGCGGAATTGGCAGACGCACCAGATTTAGGATCTGGCGCTTTACGGCGTGGGGGTTCAAGTCCCTTAACCCGCATAAAGGAATAATAATGAGCCGGCTTAGCTCAGTTGGTAGAGCATCTGATTTGTAATCAGAGGGTCGCGTGTTCAAGTCATGTAGCCGGCATTTTTTTATATAAAGAAACAGATGCGAACGTAGTTCAGTGGTAGAACACCACCTTGCCAAGGTGGGGGTCGCGGGTTCGAATCCCGTCGTTCGCTTGAGGAGGCCGGGGTGGCGGAACTGGCAGACGCACAGGACTTAAAATCCTGCGATTGGTAACGATCGTACCGGTTCGATTCCGGTCCTCGGCATAAGATTTAGGTTGGAGAAGAAGCACCCTTAGCTCAACTGGATAGAGTACCTGACTACGAATCAGGCGGTTAGAGGTTCGACTCCTCTAGGGTGCATGGTCGCAAGGCTATGTAATAATTGAATAGGAACGAGCACCCTTAGCTCAACTGGATAGAGTACCTGACTACGAATCAGGCGGTTAGAGGTTCGACTCCTCTAGGGTGCATGGTCGCAAGGCTATGTAATAATTGAATAGGAACGAGCACCCTTAGCTCAACTGGATAGAGTACCTGACTACGAATCAGGCGGTTAGAGGTTCGACTCCTCTAGGGTGCATAAAGCGTAAGCTTTAGTTCGGGAAGTAGCTCAGCTTGGTAGAGTACTTGGTTTGGGACCAAGGTGTCGCAGGTTCGAATCCTGTCTTCCCGATACTATTGAAAGGTCATATGACCTTTTTTGTTTTGTAAAAAAAAAGGCCATTAGGCCTTTTATTTTATAAGAGTTGGTATTCATCAATCAGCATGATTGTTTCTCTTCCCTTGTTATCAACAATTCGTACTTGTCTTGGATAATAGGGGTCGAAAGGAATCAGGAAATCAACTGCGATTTCTAAAGGAAAGTCTTTTTGACTGAAGCGCAGGGTTGTTTTTCCTTTCCGATTGATGAGTTCAAATTTTAAAACGGGGTTCAAGGGATAGACATGTTTGAGGTAGTTGTCAATGACAAACCAGAAACTATCGATGATATCATCCGGTAAGCTGGTTACGACCCCAAAACTTGCATAGCGGCCTCTTGTATTTGTAAACGCCATAGTGTCTCCCTTCCTGTTTTTATTAAGTACATAGTACTTGTTTTACTTGGATATTGCAAGTATTAAGTTCGAAAAAAAGAGCTTTCGCTCTTTTCAACTTTATTTATTTCGCAGTTCAACATAACGGTTGTACCAAATTTTAATGTATTCCTCAGAGAACGGACCTAACTGGTTGTTAATCCAGTCTACAAGGATTTTGACATTTTCTTTTAGGATAAAGTCAATGTCATCTGAATAGTTCATTTTGCGTTTGTGCTGTTCGTATTCTTCTACGTCCAGCAGTTTTTTATCACCATCCGGAAAGACTTTGACATCAAGATCATAATCAATATACTTTAGTGCCTCTTGGTCCATATAATAAGGACTGGCAAGATTACAATAATAGGATACTTCATTATCTCGGATCATAGCAATGATATTAAACCAGTACTTCTTATGAAAGTAGACGATTGCTGGCTCTCGTGTAATCCATCTTCTACCATCGCTCTCTGTAACGAGAGTATGATCATTGACGCCGATAAGTGCGTTTTCCGTAGTTTTTAGTACCATGGTGTCCCGCCAGGTTCGGTGGAGACTTCCATCATGTTTATAACTTTGAATTGTAATAAAGTCGCCTTCTTTAGGTAGTTTCATAACTTACCAACTTTCTACAATCTAAGTACATCCTCTATATTGTATCATATTTTCATGAAAATAAGGGATTTTCATGTGATTTTTTATTTAAAGGAATTCGCGAAGTGCTGTAGAAATGTCTGAGTAGTCGTATCCCTTGCGCGCAAGGGCTTGAGTGAGGCGTTGTTTAAGCTCGTAGCCCTCGTATTTTCGGGAGTATTTCTGGTGCTGTTTTTCTAGTTCCTTCATAATCAGGTCAAGAGTTTGTTCCTCGTTTGGTTCGATATCTAATTGGTGATAGGCTTGCTTGACAACTTCATAACTAAAGCCTTTATTGATAAGAGTTTGTGTGATTTTATCTTTTAAGGCTCTTGGTGGAAGTTTCTTAACGTATTGCTTAGCCAGTTTCTGAGCAGTTCGTTGAGCCACTTCGGAGAAATCAAATTCTGAGGTGATTTTGTCGATATAGTGGGAAGAGACACCTTTTTGAATGAGCTTTTGCTTGAGGAGATAGGGGCCCTTGTCTCCTGAGAGGTGATTGGATTGAAAGATAGCCCGAGTATAGGCCAAGTCATCGATCCATTTGTCTTCTTTTAGGGTGTTCATGACGGTTTCGATGGTAGATTCGTCGATTTCGTGCTTGATTAAGTAGTCTCTAACCTCGCGAGCTGTTCGTGCCTTAAAGGAAAGGTGATAGAGGGCCAAGTTTTTAGCATGGGAAAGCTGGGCATAGGTTTGAATTTCCTTGAGTTCTTCCTGGCTAATCTCTTTGTCTCGTGAGAGCATGAAGCGGACGATGGTGTCTTCTGTAATGTAGAGGGATTCGGCTTGATCCAGCTCTAGAAGGTAGAGACGTTTTTTCTTTTCTAATTTGGTAATTTTCATAGGTTTCCTGTTTCGTTTGTGTTTTATTGCGGTAAATGATCAGTCTTTCTCTTTATATTATTCGTAGTCCTTTTGAGAAATGGTCCCTGATTCCTTGTTTTTCTTCTCAATTCTATCATATTCTAAACGAATGAGAAACTACATGGTATAATAGACATATGAATCTAAAAGTTAAACAAAGAATTCCCTTGAAAATCAAGCGAATGGGAATTAATGGTGAAGGGATTGGCTTTTACAAGAAGACCTTGGTCTTTGTGCCTGGGGCTTTAAAGGGTGAAGATGTCTTTTGCCAAATTACGGCGATTCGGAAGAATTTTGCAGAAGCCAAGCTCTTGTCCGTCAACAAGGCTTCCAAGTATCGGGTAACGCCAACCTGTGATATTTATGAGACCTGTGGGGGCTGCCAAATCATGCATCTGAAGTACAGCAAGCAGTTGGAGTTCAAAACAGACTTATTGCAGCAGGCCTTGAAAAAATATGCTCCTAAAGGCTATGAAAATTATTTGATTCATTCGACGCTTGGGATGAAAAAACCTCAGTATTATCGGGCTAAGCTCCAATTTCAGACGCGTAAATTTAAGGGGCAGGTAAAGGCTGGTTTATACGCTCAAAATTCCCATTATTTGGTGGAATTAAGGGACTGTCTGGTCCAGGATCCGGTCATTCAGGAAATTGCTAATCACGTAGCTGAGCTATTGACCTACTACCAGATTCCGATTTCAGATGATCGGAAGCAATTGGGAGTTCGAACCATCATGGTGCGTCGGGCTCGTAAGACTGGACAGGTCCAAATGATCGTGGTGACGAGTCGACAAATTAATTTAACAGACTTGGTCGCAGACCTAGTAGAAAAATATCCTGAAATTGTAACGGTGGCAGTCAATCTGAACACTTCTAAATCAAGCGAGATTTATGGGGAGAAGACGCAGATTATTTGGGGACAGGAGACCATTCGTGAAGGGGTCTTGGATTATGAATTTTCCTTGTCTCCTCGGGCCTTTTACCAGTTAAATCCTGAGCAAACTGAAGTCCTCTATAGTGAGGCTGTCAAGGCCTTAGATGTATCACCAGAGGATCATTTGATTGATGCATACTGCGGGGTTGGAACTATTGGTTTTGCCTTTGCGGACAAGGTCAAGAGTGTACGGGGGATGGACATTATCCCTGAAGCGATTGAGGATGCTAAATACAATGCTAAGCAGATGGGATTTGATAACACCCACTACGAAGCTGGGACGGCTGAGGAAATTATTCCTCGTTGGTACAAGGAAGGCTATCGGGCAGATGCAGTCATTGTGGATCCACCACGGACTGGACTGGGGGTGCAATTGATTGACACCTTGTTGCGCTATGCCCCTCAAAAGATGGTCTATGTTTCTTGTAATGTTTCTACCCTGGCGCGGGATCTCGTGGACTTGACCAAGGTGTATGATGTCGTCTACATCCAATCAGTGGATATGTTTCCCCATACAGCACGGACAGAGGCTGTGGTGAAGTTAGTCAAGAAAGCTTAATCGAATAGGGATCAACAATGGATATTTGGCAAATCATGTATGAAAAGGCCGATCAGAGGGCTGAGGAGCTTTCCCAGGAAGAGCGTTAGATTTCTAGGAGCTTAGATGAGAGAAGAATGTGAGAGTGAAAGATGGATAATAAAATTGATGTATCGATTCCAGTTGCTCAAGTCATTGATCAACATCCGGAAGTATTGGACTTGTTGGTGGAATTGGGCTTTAAACCCTTAGCCAATCCAATCATGCGCAATACAGTTGGGCGTAAGGTTTCCTTGAAGCAAGGATCAAAATTAGAAGGCACTCCTATGGAGAAGATTGTACGAACACTAGAGGCCAATGGCTATGAAGTAGTGGGGCTAGACTAATGAGTGATGAACGAATTCATGTCTTAAGAGATATCTTATTAGACCTTCATCATGGAGCTTCTCCTGAGTCGGTCCAAGAGCGCTTTGATGCGACCTTTAGCGGGGTGTCTGCGATTGAGATTTCCCTCATGGAGCATGAACTGATGAACTCCGATGCAGGTATCACCTTTGAGGATGTCATGGAGCTATGCGATGTCCACGCCAATCTCTTTAAGAACGCTGTACAAGGGGTCGAAGTGGCAGATACAGACCATCCAGGTCACCCAGTTCAGATTTTTAAACAGGAGAATCTAGCCCTTCGGGCCGCTATGATGCGGGTCCGTCGCTTGCTGGATAATTATGAGACGACGGAGGATCCTGAGATGATCCAGGAGATTCACAAAGGCCTCTTGCGTCAGCTAGGCCTGGTGGGTCAATTTGATCGGCATTACCGTCGCAAGGAAGAATTGATGTTCCCCATTATGGAACGCTATGGGCATGATTCCCCCCCTAAAGTCATGTGGGGAGTGGATGACCAGATTCGAGAACTCTTTGCGAAAGCGATGGATGCGGCCAAGAAACTACCGGATTCTGGTATTTCTGAAGTCAAAGAGCGCTTTGAAGCCTTTGCGCAAGAGTTTGAGGCTATGATCTTCAAGGAAGAATCGATCCTCTTGATGATTTTGCTGGAGGCCTTTACTCAAGATGATTGGCTCTCCATCGCGGAAGAAAGTGATGCCTATGGTTATGCTATTATCATTCCAAGTGAGAAATGGGTGCCAAAACGCGTGGACTTCAAGGAAGAAGGAGCAAGAGAGTCAGAAGGTTCAGGTGAGGTCCTTCCTTCTTCAGAAGAAGGCGAGGAGCACCGTCAGGTCATTGAGACTCCTGAGGGACAATTGACCATTACCTTTACGCCTAAGAAAAAAGAAGAGAGCTTCGACCGCCAGCAACCACAAGCTTTTGGCCATGGATTTTTATCGGTTGAGCAAGCGAATTTGATCTTGAACCATCTACCGATGGAGATCACCTTTGTTAATAAAGATGATATCTTCCAGTATTACAATGATGTAGCGCCTTTTGAGGAGATGATCTTCAAACGGACGCCGTCGCAGGTAGGACGCAATGTTGAGCTGTGTCACCCGCCAAAATATTTGGAGAAGGTCAAAGCCATCATGCAAGGGCTTCGAGAAGGGAAAAAAGACAAGTACGAAATGTGGTTCAAATCCGAATCACGTGGGAAATTTGTCCATGTTACCTATGCGGCAGTGCGTGATGAAGCAGGAGATTTTCAAGGTGTCTTGGAATATGTCCAGGATATCCAACCCTATCGGGAAATCGATAGTGGATTTTATAGAGGATTGGAGTAAGAATGAGCTACGAAAAAGAATTTATGAAAGAATTTGAGGCCTGGATCAAGACCCAGGTCATGATCAATGAGATGGCCCTGACAGAAAGCAAGAAGGTTTATGAAGAGGATCAGGACGAGCGGGCCAAGGAAGCTATGATCCGCTACGAGAGTCGCTTGGATGCCTATCAATTCCTTCAAGGGAAGTTTGCTAACTACCACGAGGGGAAAGGATTCCACGATCTTCCAGATGGCTTGTTTGGAGAGAGAACCTATTAAAAGCTCTTTGTGAAGACCTTTTACTGGCTGGATTTGGCTGAAAATAGTGCAATGACTTGATTTTTCGAGGGATTGTGTTACAATAAAAAAGTTGAACAGACATCAACGAATTATCGAAAGTAATATTGGTGATGAAACCTTGTTGCCTTAGGGATTGATCACTGGATACGTAGGAGGAAAAATGGCAAAGAAGAACGTTAACCGTGCGAAACAATACAAACATCAAAATAGACATCTTTTGAAAAAAGCTGTCGCAACTGTAGGAGCAGCTGTTAAAGAAGCACCTAAGAAGGTTGAGAAAGCAGCGAAAGAAGTGAAACAAGCAGCTTCTTCAGTAGAAGAATTCGCTGCAAGCTTGGAAGGTGTAGCACTAGATCGTGCGCAAACATTCTATGATGAAGGTATTCGCTCTGTTGCGGACTTCGCAAACTGGACAGAAAAAGAGTTGTTGGCCCTTAAAGGAATTGGCCCAGCTACTATAAAAAAATTGCAAGAACTTGGTGTCAAGTTTAAATAATCGCTTTTGTGATTTCTTGCTATTTCCAGGAAAACTTGATAAAATGAAGCTGTTAGAGGTGTTTTGAGTCCCACATTTTACAGAAAGTGGCGGTGCTGAGAAGTCCACAAATGTGTCAAAACTAGTTGCTAATGGATGAAAAATTGAAATAAAAATGTCTTTTTGTTTAAAAGACGAGAGATGCGGGCGTTGCCCGAAATTGGGTGGTACCGCGGATAAACATATTCGTCCCTGTCAGATTGATGACAGGGGCGATTTTTTTGTAGAAAGCGAGGTAGAAGGATGACAAGAGCAGAGTTACCAGAACGAATCGAAACCGAGCGTCTAGTCTTGCGAGTCCGTACAGTGGCGGATGCTGAGGTTATCTTTGACTATGCTAGTCGTCCAGAGGTTTCTTACCCAGCAGGCTTCCCACCCGTCAAAACCTTGGAAGATGAGATTTATTATCTAGAGCATATCCTTCCTGAGCGCAATGAAAAGGACAATCTCCCAGCTGGCTATGGAATTATGGTCAAAGGGACGGATAAAGTCATTGGCTCAGTTGACTTCAACCATCGCCACGAAGACGATGTGCTGGAGATTGGCTATACCTTGCACCCAGACTATTGGGGGCGAGGCTATGTGCCTGAAGCAGCGCGTGCTTTGATTGATTTAGCTTTTAAAGAACTTAACCTTCACAAGATAGAATTGTCTTGCTTTGGTTACAACCTTCAAAGTCAACGAGTCGCGGAAAAACTTGGCTTTACCCTTGAAGCTCGCATAAGAGATCGCAAAGATGCCCAAGGCAACCGCTGTGATGATTTGAGATATGGCTTGCTGAAGAGTGAGTGGGAGGTGGATTGATGCATGTTTTCATCATTGGAGCTCCAGCTGCAGGGAAAATGACCATTGGTCAGGAACTTTCGAAACTCACCGGTGCGACTCTCTTTTTCAACCATCAACCAATTGATTTCGCACTCGAAATCTATCAGGATTTTACGGAAGAAATGTGGGAATTTGTTCGTAGCGTTAACTTTTCTTTTCTTGGAACAAGCGCCAGGCATCATCGGTCGGTAATTTTAACAGGTGTAACTGATTTTTCAAATCAATATCATCTGATGTATTTGAAGAATATTCAAGATTTATTAAATGAGTATCATCAAGAGATTCTCTTTGTTGAATTAGAAACGTCTCTTGAGGAGCGCTTACGTCGCAATCGGACGGAGAATCGGTTGAAATACAAACCCTTGAAAAGGAATTTTGAGGTATCTGAAAGAGAAATTTTAGAGACTGATAAAACAGATCAACTTAATTCTCAAAAGCAACCGAGTGGTCTTCACCACTACCTGAAAATTGATAATACGAATCTGTCTGCAGAAGAAGTCGCAAAGCAGATTCAAGAAAAAATGAAAACAATAGAGAAAGGACACACACATGTCTAAAGAACTTTCACCTAAATACAATCCAGCCGAGGTTGAGGCTGGTCGTTACCAAAAATGGCTTGACGAAGATGTTTTCAAGCCTTCAGGCGATAAAAAGGCTAAGCCATACTCTATCGTGATTCCACCACCAAACGTAACTGGTAAACTTCACCTTGGTCACGCTTGGGATACAACTTTGCAAGATATCATTATCCGTCAAAAACGTATGCAAGGCTTTGATACGCTTTGGCTTCCAGGGATGGACCACGCTGGGATTGCTACTCAGGCTAAGGTTGAGGAGCGCTTGCGTGGCGAGGGCATTAGTCGTTATGACCTCGGTCGTGAAAAATTCCTTGAGAAAGTCTGGGAATGGAAAGACGAATATGCCACTACTATCAAAGAACAATGGGGCAAGATGGGGCTCTCTGTAGACTACTCTCGTGAGCGTTTCACACTTGATGAAGGTTTGTCAAAAGCGGTTCGTAAGGTCTTTGTGGACCTATACAAAAAAGGCTGGATCTACCGTGGTGAATTTATCATCAACTGGGACCCAGCAGCTCGTACAGCCCTTTCTGATATCGAGGTGATCCATAAGGATGTCGAAGGCGCCTTTTACCACTTGAACTACATGCTAGAAGATGGTTCACGCGCCCTTGAAGTTGCGACTACTCGTCCTGAGACCATGTTTGGGGACGTAGCCGTTGCGGTCAATCCAGATGACCCACGCTACAAGGATTTGATTGGTAAAAATGTTATCCTTCCAATCGCTAATAAACTCATCCCAATCGTTGGAGACGAACACGCAGATCCTGAATTTGGTACTGGTGTCGTGAAAATCACACCTGCCCACGATCCAAACGACTTCTTGGTTGGTCAACGCCATAACTTGCCACAAGTCAATGTCATGAACGATGACGGAACTATGAATGACTTGGCCTTTGAATTTGCAGGCATGGACCGTTTTGAAGCTCGTAAGGCAGTCGTTGCTAAGTTGGAAGAAATCGGTGCCCTCGTTAAAATCGAAAAACGTGTTCACAGTGTTGGTCACTCAGAGCGTACAGGTGTCGTGGTTGAGCCACGCTTGTCGACGCAATGGTTTGTCAAGATGGACCAATTGGCTAAAAATGCCATTGCTAACCAAGATACAGAGGACAAGGTAGAATTCTACCCACCTCGTTTCAACGATACCTTCCTCCAATGGATGGAAAATGTCCATGACTGGGTCATCTCTCGTCAGCTCTGGTGGGGTCACCAAATCCCTGCTTGGTACAATGCTGAGGGTGAAATATATGTCGGCGAAGAAGCTCCAGAAGGTGACGGTTGGACTCAGGACGAAGACGTCTTGGATACGTGGTTCAGTTCGGCTCTTTGGCCATTCTCTACCATGGGCTGGCCGGATGTGGACTCAGAAGACTTTAAACGTTATTATCCAACATCAACTTTGGTGACTGGTTATGATATTATTCCGTTCTGGGTGTCTCGGATGATTTTCCAAGGTTTGGAATTTACTGGCAAGTCGCCATTCAAAAATGCCTTGATTCATGGTCTCATTCGTGATGAGCAAGGACGCAAGATGTCGAAATCTCTCGGTAACGGGATTGATCCAATGGATGTTATTGATAAGTACGGAACAGATAGCCTTCGTTGGTTCCTTTCAAATGGTTCTGCACCAGGGCAAGATGTGCGCTTCTCTTACGAGAAAATGGATGCTTCATGGAACTTCATTAACAAGATTTGGAACATCTCTCGCTACATCCTCATGAACAATGAAGGATTGACTCTTGAGCAAGCAACTGCCAATGTGGAAAAAGTTGCCAACAAGGAAGCTGGCAATGTTACAGACCGTTGGATTCTCCATAACCTTAATGAAACTATCGGAAAAGTCACTGAAAACTTTGACAAGTTTGAGTTTGGTGTGGCTGGACACATCCTCTACAACTTTATCTGGGATGAGTTTGCGGACTGGTACGTTGAGTTGACCAAGGAAGTCCTTTATAGCGACAACGAAGAAGAGAAAGTCATCACACGTTCTGTTCTCCTTTACACTTTGGACAAGATCCTTCGTCTCCTTCACCCAATCATGCCATTCGTGACAGAGGAAATCTTTGGTCAAATCTCAGAAGGCTCTATTGTTACAGCAGCATACCCAACTGTCAACCCAGCCTTTGAAGACTTGGCAGCTCACACAGGTGTGGAAAGCCTCAAAGACTTGATCCGTGCTGTTCGGAATGCGCGTGCGGAAGTAAACGTAGCACCAAGTAAGCCTATCACCATCCTTGTTAAGACAAGCGATAGCGACTTGGAAGCCTTCTTTAACAGCAATGTCAACTACATCAAACGCTTCACAAATCCAGAACACTTGGAAATCGCATCAAACATTCCTGCACCTGAACTCGCTATGTCAAGTGTCATCACAGGAGCAGAAATCTACTTGCCTCTCGCAGACCTCCTCAATGTCGAAGAAGAACTGGCTCGCCTCGACAAGGAACTCGCTAAATGGCAAAAAGAGCTGGATATGGTTGGTAAGAAGCTCTCTAACGAACGCTTCGTAGCCAATGCCAAACCAGAAGTCGTCCAAAAGGAACGCGACAAACAAGCCGACTACCAAGCGAAGTACGATGCGACGGTTGCACGTATTGATGAGATGAAGAAGTTGGTTAAATAAATCAACATCAGGCAGATTCTGTTAAATAGGCTTATATCAGAATCTGCTTTTTTTGTATTATTTTGATATAATCTATATGTTATATATTAAATAGCGTCATAAATGGAGTATAAAAATGGAAAATAAATTTCAATCAAAAGTCGTTCAGATTAATGACATTATTGAATGGTATACAAAAGGTGAACTTAATTATTCACCTAAATATCAAAGAAATAGTGTTTGGACTCAGAATGCAAAATCATATCTAATCGATACAATTCTAAGAGGATTTCCTATTCCACCTATTTTTTTACGTCAAAAAATAGATGTAAATACTAGAAAAACAACTAGAGAAGTCATTGATGGGCAACAGAGACTTCGTGCGATTATTGATTATGTTTACGAGGAAGAGTTTCCTGTCATGGTGAAGCATAACTCTGAATATGGAAATATGATTTACTCTAACTTGGACGATGAAACAAAATCAGATATTTTAAATTTCCAGATCATTGCTCAAATCGTAACAGAAGATGACGACTCTTCAATCTATGATATGTTCGCTAGATTAAATTCAAATAACGTAGCCCTTAATAAACAGGAATTAAGAAATTCAGTATATTGGGGAGATTTTAAGGTTTTCATATATCAACTCACATCAGATTATCGATATTTCTTTGAAAAGTATAATTTTTTTAAAGATAAAGAATATGCAAGAATGAACGATTATGAGTTCATGAATTCATTAATAATTTTGATTAATGAAGGCGTTGTTAGCGAAACTCCATCGATGATTGATAAATACTATGGAGAACATAATGAATCTTTTTCAGGTGCAGATTTTAGTAAAGAAACTTTTAAAGAATTAACAAATAGGTTAGATGATGTATTTGAGAAACTTGGTGGAATTTATTTGTTTAATAACAAAAACTATTTTTATTCTTTATTTGCTATTTTATTATCAACTTTATGCAGAGAAAAGTGGAGTGGTATTAGGGATTTTAATTTCACACAGCTACCAGATAATTTTGAAGAGAAACTTACTAAGTTTATAAGTAATTATAATCAATCAAGAGAAAAGGATTCCATTTTAAACGATGAGTTGCAAAATAAATATGAAAGATTAATTGGACTACATAGCAAAAGAACTACAAACCGACCAGAACGTTTAGAACGGATTAAATTGTTAGCAGAACTATTAGGTGTACAATGAATGTTGATGAAATCAAACAAAAAATACAAGAATTAAATGCTTGGGCTAGAGACACTGACTGCTATGATATTGCCCTATTTCGAATTTGGCTGATTTTTGAAAAATATTTAATTGAAAAGTTTATTCAATACTCAATTGGTGAAACTGGAGATGCCCAATCTATTACTTATAAAATCAGATTTTTAGATAGAGAACACCTAAGTTATTTTTTAAAAGGTGATAGGACCTTCGTTGAGTATCTTGGTAAGATTGAGAAATTATCTAAACATATTTTTGAAAACAATCCCTTTACTATTATTATTGATGATGCAACTCATTCGAAAGTCTATAATGACTTGAAAATAATAAGAAACCAGGTTGCTCATGATAGTGATGAATCAAGAACAAAATTTTTTAAAGATTGTTTGTTTTCAAGACAATCTGACGAGAATTTAGGAGTAAATGAATACTTAAAAAGAAATACCAGTCGAACAATTACTCAATCGAATTATTCTAGATTAATAGAAGGGATAATTGATATTATCACTTTTATAGATAATCCTTTTTTTACCTAGTTTGCTTTTGATAAACTGTAGTATAAATGAGGCAGATAAAAGAACGCGACAAAAAAGACGACTACCAAGCTAAATATGATGCGACCGTCGCACGTATTGATGAGATGAAGAAACTCGTGAAATAAACACAGAAACACGGCGTTATGCCGTGTTTTTTTGGTATAATGAAATCAATATCTATTGATGGAGAAAATTATGTCTAAACACCCTTACTATGAATTGTTAAACTTGATTGGCTATGGTCTTGCTAAGTTTGATGATACTTTTATAAAGGAATTTCAATGCTCTAGTAAATCCGAGTTTTATCGTTACATAGTTTCTCTAGGTGTTGCAGAAACAACTGGTGTAGTCAAAAATAGAATGGATTTATTCGACCCCTATTTTGATAACAATCGAAAAGGTTGGTGGCAAAAAGCTGAAGTCTACCGTTTTAGAAAAGATTTAATTGACATGATGTTTGGGAGCGAGGATGTTCACAGTTTCGCAGAAATAGTCAAAATGTTGCTTGCAAGTGAAGGGAAGAAAACAGGCAAAACCATCATTGAAAAACCAATTGTTCGGACGAAATTCAAACGCCTACAAGAAACTGGAATGGAAGCAGAGAACTATTTCATTTACCATTTTGATAAGGAAGAAAAATTTAAAGATGGCCAATTGACTGATGCCCGTCTTTACGGTGATGGATATGATTTCCAAGTAGATGTTCAAGAACATTCATACCTTGCTGAAGTAAAAGGTATTCGAAAACCTAAAGGACATATTCGTTTGACCGCCAAAGAATTTGAGAAAGCTAAGGAATATCAATCAGATTTTATATTATCATTGGTCACCAATCTAGATGAGATTCCAAAGTTAGTATTAATCGATAATCCTTTGAATCATTTTGAATTCAAAAAGAGCATAGTAAAAAATGAAGTTGTAGAATATAGAAGTTTAGAGGACTTATATTAGTAATCTAATATTTATAAGGAATAGAAATACGGCTGGTTATAGTAGTTTTGGTATAATTAGTATAAACATAATCTAGTTAGAGAGATAGGAATTAATTTAATCAATATGCAAGAATTAAACCGTTTAACTGTAGTAGACTTTTTTTGTGGAGCAGGTGGTTTTTCAGAAGGTTTCCGAAGAGCAGGATATGATGTAATAATGGGGATTGATGTCTGGCAGCCTGCAATTATAACACATAATTTTAATCACGGACTAAATGATAATGTAAAAAGTGTACTTGATTTTGAGGATATAGAAGAAATAAATAAGTTACCTGACACAGATGTTATTATTGGTAGTCCACCATGTCAATTGTTTTCTCTTTCTAATCAAGGAGGAAACGCTAATAAAGATTCAGGTATTAATTTGATAAAAACTTTTTATAAAGTAATTGCAGTAAAAAAGTTTCAAAAGAATTCTAAGTTAAAAGCATGGTTAATGGAGAATGTTCCTAATTCACAGAACTATGTTCAAGAAGAATATACCTTTGAAGAATTAGGGTTATCTAATTGGGCAATATCACAAAATTTAAATCCAAAATCTGTTGCTATTAAATCTAAATATAATGGCGGTATATTACATGCAGATGATTATGGTGCTGCTCAGTCAAGACGACGTTTTGTTAGTGGGGAAATTATAGATACTGGAGAATTCCCATTTCCTGATAAACTTAATCAGGAAAAAATAACTCTAAATAAATTATTTAAAGATTTTCCTAAACCTCTTGACCAGTCATCGCGTAATTTTGTGGTTGATCCTAATTATCCAATGGAAAAAGTTAGAATTGAGAACTTTAAAGATCATTTTTATGATACAGGTGTCTATCAAGTGCAGTGGCAAAAGGCTAGAGATTTAAAACAGAGACATCCTTATATGGGAAAGATGTCGTTTCCAGAAAACATGGACAAGCCAAGTCGTACTATCATGGCAACACAATCAGCTAGCACTAGAGAAGCTATACTGTATAAATCTAGTAACAGTCGAGTAGGAGATGGCGAGTACCGTTTGCCGACTGTTAGAGAGGCTGCTTGCATTATGGGCTACCCTTTAGATTACCAATTTTTTGGTGATGAGTCTACAAAGTGGAGACAGGTAGGAAATGCAGTATGTGTTCAACTTTCTTTTGCTCTAGCTATAAAAATTCTGGAACTAATAAAATTTCCAAAATTACCAGCTAAGATTATTGATAAAGATATTAACCAATTTAAATATTTAGATAGCAAAAAATTAAAGGAATTTGATAATCCTCCAACGCGAAGTGAAAAAGCATTGTTTAGACAATTTCCTATTAAATCAGGAAACATGACCGTTGATTTAACTAATAAAGTTAATGGAGAAAGTGGAAATTGGGGTGTTGTTGCACATGCGGGTACAGGGAAAGGATTTAAAAAAATTATTGTTTCGCGATTTAATCAAATGGAAGCTAAATCCCTTCTTAAAAATTTAGTACCAAACTTAATCATTGAATTAGAAAATGACAGAGTTATTAAGCGATACTCCATAGATCAATTAAATCAAGAAAACAAAAGGTATGGATTTCATAAGGATGATGTTTCACATCCATATTATGTTATTAATTATATTAGACAGCTGATCGAAAAGTATCTTATTAGTTATGGGGGAGATTCAGAAATAGATGTTTGTCATACGAATCTTTCACAGCTTAAGGATAAAATACCTTTAAGTCAGATAATGTCACTTTACTTAGTACCCGTAATAATTTATGGGAAATAGACTGATGGAGAATGAATATGAATCAAGATTTGAATGAATTAATAAAAAATGGAGATATTGAAAAGACAACTTTAAAAAAACGTTTGACTATTGGGGGAGAAACAAAAGACTATCCAGTATACAAATTCCCGTTAGAATATTTATACTATAATGATCAAAATGGTCGTATTAATACAGTTTACCATCAGTACATATCAAATCATGGTAAATTAACACCAGAAATTGGAGATTCAAAATATAATGAAATATTTGAAAGATTTATTTATGAATCTAAGAAGCAGGCTTTAAAGAACACTCAATTTTCTATTTCTGAGAAAGGACAACAAGAACCTGGTGTAATTCTTTCCGATGGAAGAGTTATTGATGGAAATCGTAGATTTACAGCTCTCCGTAGAATACAAAAAGAAACAAATATCCAACAATACTTCGAAGCTGTAATACTTTCATTTGATATCAATAATAAAATTGATGAAAAGAAAATAAAAGAGTTAGAATTAGATTTGCAGCTTGGACGAGAAGAAAGAGTTAGTTATGATCCAATTGATCGTATTTTTGATGTATACAACACAATTGAAGTTCAGAAACTAATGACTCCGGAAGAATACAAAAAAGCCAGTGGTGCTGGTAATACTAAGGGAATTAACAAAGACTTACGTCTTGCTAAATTGATTATCAAGTTCTTATCTATAGTCGCTCCCAACGAAAATCCTATTGATAAATTTTATCTTGCTAGAGAATTGAAGTTAGATGGACCTCTGGAAGATATTGAAAGAACAATTAACAAATTAAAAAAAGATAAAGAGATGATAACTCAAAATGTACTAACTATTTTAGCAGTCCAGATTGCAAAGTCTGAAGTTGGTGATAGAGATATTACTAGAAAAATCCGAGATGTCAAATATAATATTTTAGAAAATCCTGAAATGAAAGAACATTTCATAAGTGCTACTGATGAGCATGTAGATAATATTATTGACTTTTTTGAGTCTAATCCAATAGATAAGGCAAGTGATTTAAAAAATAATCTAAATAACAATCTTGAGATAGCAGAAGTATCAAGTAAATTATTACAAACAACTAACAGATTATCAAACAAAGGCCAAATAACAGCAAATCGCAGACAATCTTTGGTAAAATTGCAGGAAATCAGAGATACATTAGAAGATTTATCTTCTGAAGATTTAAAAGAACTGCATGAAGAAGAATTTTTTGAGGCAAAAGAAATTCTTCAAGAAATTAGAGATTTAGCATTTAAATTATCCAAATAGAGAAAAGGGGAAAAGGAATGGCATTTTCTCTAAAACTTAAAAACCTAATACAACCTACATATCAAAGTGAAAATTTAGTTAAAGAATTCTATGAACCGGTATTATCTGAAGCTACTATTTATAGAAGAGTTTCAGCCTATTTTTCTAGTGAGGGACTGGGATTATATTCGAAGGGATTGGATAAATTATTTGGAAATAATGGATTTGCTCAATTTATCATTTCTACTGATATCTCTGAAGAAGATTTTAAAAAAATTCAAGAAGGATATGCTCTTAAAAATAGTTTAGTAGATTTGCCTGCTCAGTTAAGGAAAACTATTCTAAATGATCAAACAAAAGAATCGTTAGGTAATCTGGCATTCATGATTGCAAGTAACCATGCAGAGGTAAAGTTTGCAGTTATTCCAAGTGGACGAGGGATTTTTCATGATAAATTTGGTCTTATTGATTCAGATGATGAAACTGTCTTTTTTAATGGATCTGTTAATGAAACTAGAAATGGTTTAGAATATAATTATGAAAGTATTTCCGTAGATGTTTCTTGGGATTCAAGTAAGAATGTTCAAACGCGAATATTAGCTAACAAGAATAGATTTGACCGATTATGGAAAAATGAAGAGAAAGATATTCTGACAATCGATGCTACAAAAATTGTTTATGATGAAATAAAAAAATACCAGCAATATTCCACAATAAATAAAGTTAAAGAAAATCAGTCAGATAATAATATCTATTTTTATTTAAAAAGTGGAAATATAATTGTACGTCAAGATAACTCTTCTATACAAATTACTAACTCAGATAGAAAGCTAAAGCCTGGATCAGATTTGTCCAATAAATATTTTGAAGATGATAACTCAACTATCAAGTCAGAATTTTCTTATATGGATATAAACTACATTATTAAAGAAACAAGGAAGAGATGTGATAGAAAAAATATTATAGTTGAAGTCTCAGAGGAAGTACAAGACTACCTAAAGTCAAATCAATACTCTATTGAACAATATAGTAAATTAGGAATCTATTTAAAATTACCTGAACAATATACAATTCATGGGGAGCAAGAAAAGTTTGAAGAGTTTGTTTCTGTCGTTAGTTCAGAAGTTGTACGGCCGTTTAAAAAATTGCAACTTGAGGCAGCATACTACGAATACAGGATGGCTAGAGCTGCGAACTTTTCTGTGCCAGGTTCTGGTAAAACGGCTATGATTTTGGCTGTTTTTGCATTTTTGAATTCCAAGAAAGTTGAAAGTGAGCACGTAGATAATTTATTGGTTATTTGTCCTATTAATGCTTTCAACAGTTGGAAAGAAGAATTTAAACAAGTTTTTGGAAATAAGAAACGGTTAGAAGTAATTGATTGTCAAAGTTCCAAAAATTTTGATTTTGATTTATCTTTGAACTGGAAAACATCAAATCTTATATTAGTGAATTATGAATCGTTGACAAAACACAAAGACAAGTTGCAGGAATTGCTGTCAATTAAGACAATGATTGTCTTTGATGAAGTTCATAGAATAAAAAATCCTTTCGGAATTCGTGCTCAAGCTGCTTTGGAGCTAGTTAAGGATTCAAGATTTAAGTTTGTTTTAACCGGCACACCTATACCTAATTCTTATCAAGATATCTATAACTTTCTTCATTTGCTTTATGCAAATGAGTACAATTCATTTTTTAGATGGAGTTTAGATGAATTAAAAAATCCTAGTGTTAGGAAAATTGAAGAGATTAATAAAGCTTTAATTCCATTCTTCTGGCGCTTAAACAAAGATGACTTAGGAGTACCTAAACCAGATCCAGATAAATTTTTGGATGTAGAACCTAGCGAAGAGCAGAAACAATTAGCACAGTCCATATACTATAATGAATCGTCGAGTTTAGCCAGATTGATTCGATTGATACAAGCGTCTACAAATCCTGAATTACTTAACAAAAAGATTGAATATAAAGATATGTGGTTTGCAGGTGATAATGATCAAGATGATACCGTTGAAATATCTGAAGAAATATTTAATAATCGACTACAGATTACTTCAGACTCGGTAATTAGAGAAGC
The DNA here is from genome assembly GCF_052588545.1 of Streptococcus sp. KHUD_013. NCBI lineage: Bacteria > Bacillati > Bacillota > Bacilli > Lactobacillales > Streptococcaceae > Streptococcus > Streptococcus sp. KHUD_013. The sequence goes on along the minus strand of NZ_CP186264.1, from coordinate 1,503,756 downwards.
CAAAGGATATGATGAGTATGATTTTTCAAGTATGATTTCTCCTAAATTTGAAAAAGGTATTGAAAAAATTCAAGAGCTCATATCCGAAGGGAAAAAAGTCATAGTCTGGGCAATATTTGTTGATACCATGAAAAAAATACAAAATAGGTTAGATCAAATTGGAGTGAGAGCTAATTTAGTGTATGGTGGTACGGACGTTTCTGATAGACAGAATCTCATTGATGATTTTCGATTTGGTAATACTATGGTTATGATTTCTAATCCTCAAACTCTAGGTGAATCGGTATCTTTGCATAAAGAAGTTCATGATGCTTTGTATTTTGAATACAATTTTAATCTAACTTTTATGCTTCAATCTCGAGATAGAATCCATAGATTAGGGTTAGAAGATAATCAATATACAAGATATTATTATCTACAAACCAGATGTGAACCAGATGATAGTGGTGATCCAGGTTATATCGATCAGCAAATTTATAAGAAACTGGAAGCTAAGGCTAACATAATGTACAAAGCTATTGATAATAATATTCTATCACCAGAATTTTCTCAGAATGAAATTGATGAAGCAATCAGTATTATTGATGAGGAAAGAAAACGTATTTTACATAACAAAAAATAGAATATATGTGTAAATACATACTTTTAGCATGAGTTTTGATAGTTCGTGTACTAATTAGATTGCCACTAATGGATAGATTTGTAGTGTAATTTAATTTTTTCGTAGAAATTTCTTATAAAAAGCTTAGAACCAACATTGTAATTGTATGGCTCTAAGCTTTTTAAAATCTAATTAAATTTGCTTATTCTTTATAAAAAGTATAGATAGTTTTCTAGGAGGTTGTTTTGTATTCTGTGGTGAGGCTGTGGCCTAGGTAGGTATAAATCCGTGTCAGTGGGGATTGGGGATGGGTGGATACGCGAAAGTGAAAGTAGTGGTCACGGTGGTCGCGGCTCTGGGTATGGTGGAGTCTGAAATAGTTGCGCTGGCCTGTCGACATGGATCTCAGCAGGTCATCTTCTAAAAAGACCAAGGGGGTCGCAGTCGTTGCCAATCGGTAAAAATCGTGCTCGAACTGCTGGTAATTGTTTGAAAAATAATCGAATTGGAGTTCGTGTTTATTCAGGGCTGGTTTCATAGCTAGAATCTCCTGGTTCAATAGAAAAAATAGTCGAAAGAAGGAGAGAGTGGTAGTGCTGGCTATTTTTTATGAGGACTTCGGAAGGGCTTAAGGTATAGACCTGGCCGTAGTAGACGGCGATTCGATTGTCCTGGAGGGTAGAGAGGGAGAGGGGAGTCTCTTGTTGATAAGCCTGCTCGAGGAGGTGACGGATTTCTTGCTTTGAGAGGAGGCGAAGCTCTTCGAGAGAGAGCTGGTTTGTTTGTAAGGCCGTCGAATGCTCAGAGAGGAAGAAGCCGGCCCACTTGGCCATGCCCCGGTCTTGGAAGTCGCGTGCCGACTGATAGGGGAGATAAGAACGATCAATCATGCTAAGCCATCTAAACCTCCTGCAGAGTGGCCTCCGGTCAGTTTGCTTCGAGCCAGAGCGCGCGAATTTTCTAATAGGGCAGAGCCCTTCTGTAGAGAAGCAAAGCCAAATCGGTCACGGATGTGGTCAATGGTCTCTTGGAGGGCTTCTTCTCTTTGGGTTTGCTCAGGGTCATCAAATAGGGAGATCAGCTGGAAGCTCTCCTCTACGAGCTTCCCATAAAAGACTCCGATCTGCCGGATGGCTCCTCCCTGGTAGTGGGAACGAAAGAGCTGGATGACTTCCTTAGCTAATTGAGCGGTAGAGTTGGTTGGCTCAATCTTTCGCTGGCAGTGGATGGAAGGGAGCTGTTCCTGTTTGGAGTAACTGGCGTGGATGGAGACCAGTTGTGTCTTTTTCTTTTCCCGACGCAAGCGGATAGCAACTTGCTCAGCCATCTCTCGAAAGACTAGTTCAATATCGCTTTGGCGGTGGTAGTCACGGGGAAGGATTTGCGAATTTCCTAGACCGTGAGACTTTGGCCGATAGGGACGATGGACATTGCTTTCATCGATTCCATGGGCGTGAAACCAGAGTTGGACGCCCATGACGCCAAATTCTTTTTTGAGTTGGTCTGGATTGGCCTGGGCTAGTTCATAGATGGAGTGAATGCCTAGTTTGTTCAGGCGTTTTTCTGTTCGATGGCCGATCCCCCAAAAATCGGTCAGTTTTTTTATCTGCCAGACTCGATTGGGGACGTCTTCATAAGACCAGTTAGCCCGCATGGTTTTCTGGTGCTTGGCTTCGTTGTCCAGGGCCAGTTTGGCTAGGAGTGGATTGGCATTGCTCATCCCGACAGTAGCATAGATCCCAGTTTGCTGCCAAATACGCTTTTGGATCCGAGCAGAAAGAAGATCCAGCTTAGAGCGTCGGTCTAGCTGAGGATTGGGAATAAAGTAGTTGAGAGAGCTGGTCAAATCGATAAATCCCTCATCAATGGAATAGGGGTAGATGTCATCTGGAGCAGCAAATTCTTGAAAGACTTGCTGGATTTCCATGTTGACCTGAATATAGGCATTCATGCGAGGGGGCACGATAAAGGTGCGCTTGGCCCAACTTTCGATATAGTGGACAAAGGCTGGGTCCGTAGGCAGGCCTTGCTTACGGGCTAGGTAGTAATTGAATTTCCTCGTCTTGAGATCAAAGGGTAGATCATAGCTCCGCCCGACATTTTTCTTCCCAAAGACCTGCTTAAAAACGGGGGAACTGGCTAAGATGAGGCCAGCAGAATTGTCGCTCCGACTCATGACACAAAGAGAAGTAGTCAAGGGATTGAGGCCGAGGCGGACGCATTCACAACTGGCATAGAAACTTTTCATATCCACAAAAGCAATATCAGACCTGGGCTCACGTGAATAATCAAAGAGCATGTCTAAACCTCCAGAGGGAGGAAGTGGCCAACCACGATACCGACGATTTTTGGTTCATCTTCGTAGGGAGCAAAGAGGTCATCATAGGCTGGGTTGATAGACTCTAGGCGAAGGCCCTCCTCTTCTCGATAGACTTTTTTGATATAGGTCTTCCCATTCCACATGAGGGCGTAGACTGCTCCATCATAGTCAAATCCGGTCTGTTTCATCAAGGCGACGGAACCGTTTGGATAGCTTGGTTCCATAGAATCTCCGGACACCCAAGAGGCAAAGTCGTGTTGGATCTCTTGGTCGAAATAAACGGTCTCGTAGTCAGTTTCATTGTCATAAAAGGTATGACCAAGTCCAGCTGCCAAGTCGATAGATAGGACACGGTAAGGGATCAAAGAGACCACCTTTTCTTGCTCTGCTAAGAGTTGGCTGGCAAAGAGATCGACCTTTCTCTGATGGGGTGGGGTTAGTAAAGGGTAGGTGAAAAGCGCTGAGCTCTTGTCGACAAAGTAGTCCTCTTTAACGGAGAGGCGCTTGGCCAACCTCCTGAGATTTTTATCGTGTGGCTCTGCTAAGCCATTCTCCCAACTAGAGTAGGTCTTGCGACTAATCTCTAAGGATTCGTAGACCTGAGCTTGGGTCAGCCCCAGCTCAAGTCGCCGGTCTTTTAATTTTTTTGCATCAAACATCTGCATTCTCCTATGTAACGTTTTAAAAGTTACGTATAGTATAGCAAAAAAAAATTCGGACTTCAAGAGAAAAGTGAGAGGATTTTTCTTTAGCAGCGAAAGGGATTTAACTTCAGCGGATCTCAGATGGGAGAGGTGGGTGTTTTTGTATCTTTTATCCAAATTTTGATATAATAATCTCTATGAAGATTGTATCAGGTACCTATGGAGGGCGTCCTCTTAAGACGCTCGAAGGAAAGACAACAAGGCCCACTTCAGATAAGGTGAGAGGGGCTATGTTTAATATGATCGGTCCTTATTTTGATGGGGGTCGGGTCTTGGATTTATATGCTGGCTCAGGCGGTCTGTCCATCGAGGCGGTGTCTCGGGGGATGGAGCAGGCTGTCTTGGTCGAGAAAGATCGCAGAGCCCAAGGGATTATTGCTAGCAATATCCAAATGACCAAGGAAAGCCACAAGTTTCAATTGCTGAAGATGGAGGCTCACCAAGCTCTCAATCAATTGCAGGGGACCTTTGATCTTATTTTCCTGGATCCTCCCTATGCAAAAGAGCAGATCGTAGCCGATATTGAGGCCCTGGCTGAACGTGGTTTACTTGGAGAAGAGGTCATGGTCGTCTGTGAGACAGACAAGGCAGTGGACTTGCCTGAGGAAGTTACTTGTCTAGGAATCTGGAAAGAAAAAATCTACGGAATTAGTAAGGTGACGGTTTATGTCAGATAAAATCGGATTATTTACAGGTTCATTTGACCCAATGACCTTGGGACACTTGGATTTGATAGAGCGGGCTAGTCGTTTGTTTGATCGCTTGTATGTCGGTATCTTCTTTAATCATGAGAAGAAGGGTTATTTTACCATTGAGCAAAGGGAAACCATGGTGACAGAAGCAGTGGCTCATTTGCCCAATGTAAGAGTCATCACCGCAGAGGCAGAGTTGGCAGTAGAGGTAGCTAGACGGTATGGGGTGACGAGTTTGGTCCGAGGGTTGCGCAATAGTCAGGACTTCCTCTATGAAAGCAATATGGACTACTTCAATCACCAGCTGGCTCCAGAGCTTGAGACCATCTATCTCTGTGCCCAGCCCCAGTACCAGGCCTTGAGCTCGACGAGAATCCGCGAGTTGCTGACCTTCCAGCAGGATGTCAGTGCCTATGTCCCAGAGAGTGTTATAAAGGAGATGAAATAAAAGGAATGAAAGAATTTGAGAAACCAAGGGCTCAGCTACCAGAAAGCCCATTTGAACCTGTGCGCAAAAAAGATAGTGTGTGGAGAACCTATCGTTGGCCGATGATTGGGACCCTGCTTCTGATTTTGGCCTTGCTAGCTTTCTTTGTTCCCCTGCCCTATTATCTGGAAATGCCAGGAAGTTCCGAGGATATTCGCCAAGTGATGCGCGTCAACCATAAAAATGATGAAGCATCCGGTTCGTATGATTTTGTCACTGTTGCCGTCAAGCAAGCGACCTTCTCGGATATAGTCTATGCCTGGGTGACTCCTTTTACAGATATCTACTCTGAAAAAGAAATGACAGGTGGCAGTTCCAGTGAGGAATTTTTCCGAATCAATCAATTTTATATGGAAACCTCTCAAAATACTGCCAAATACCAAGGACTAAAAACGGCTGGAAAAGATACAGAGATGGAATTCCTCGGTGTTTATGTCATGCAAGTAGCAGAAGACTCTACCTTCAAAGGCGTTTTAAATATTGCGGACACAGTTACGGCTGTCAATGACAAGACCTTCAAGAGCTCAAAAGAGCTCATCGAGTATGTTGGTTCCCAAAAAATTGGGGACAAGGTCTCAGTGACCTACACAGAAGATGGCCAGACCAAGACTGCTGAAGGAAAGATTATTAAGTTGGTCAATGGCAAGAATGGGATTGGAATTAGCTTGATTGACCGGACAGAAGTGAAGAGTGATGTACCGATTGAGTTTGCGACAGCTGGCATCGGTGGTCCAAGTGCCGGGATGATGTTTAGTTTGTCCATCTATACCCAAGTAGCGGATCCAGACCTTCGTCAGGGACGCCATATCGCGGGGACAGGGACCATTAACCATGATGGGACTGTCGGAGATATCGGTGGAGTGGATAAAAAAGTCGTAGCAGCAGATCGCGCTGGTGCTGAAATCTTCTTTGCCCCTGATAATCCGGTGACAGAGGAAGTTAAAAAGAACAATCCGAATGCCAAGAGCAACTACGACGAAGCGGTAGAAACAGCTAAGAAAATTAAAACCAAGATGAAAATTGTTCCTGTCAAAACCTTGCAGGATGCCATTGACTATTTGAAAAAGAACTAAAGTAGCCTGTTTGACGAATTTCGTACTTGCACGTATGACATCGTGTTAGCAGAGGGGAACATTCACCTTCTAATTAAATTCAAGTTTTTGCTTATCAATCTCTCTATTTTTAGAGGGATTTTTTCTTTATACTGGTGTCAGAAAGAAAGGGAGGTAGTGAAATGATTCAAACCAGTTTGTTTTCCATTTCAGTATTCTTAGCGGGAGTTCTATCCTTTTTCTCCCCGTGTATTTTGCCACTGATGCCAGTCTATGTAGGGATTCTATTGGATTCTGAGCATGAAAAAACGGTGCGTATTTTTGGAAGAGACATTTCTTGGTATGGCCTGGTGAAGACTCTTTGTTTTATCGCAGGTCTATCAACTGTTTTCCTGATTCTAGGATACGGTGCAGGGGCCCTTGGCCAGGTGCTTTATGCTCCCTGGTTCCGTTACCTACTAGGAGGGATTGTCATCTTATTGGGAATCCATCAGATGGGCCTCATCAATCTTCAGCAACTCCAAAAACAAAAGAGTATCCAACTGAAGAAGGATGAAAAACGCAATGAATTCTTCAATGCTTTTCTGATAGGGGTCACCTTCAGTTTTGGTTGGACCCCTTGTGTCGGACCAGTTTTGAGCTCTGTTTTAGCCATTGCAGCTTCTGGAGGAGATGGTGCATTGCAAGGCGCTCTCCTGATGCTGGTATATACATTAGGCTTGGCTCTGCCTTTCTTGCTTTTGGCCTTGGCTTCTAGCTGGGTTCTACAACATTTTGCTAAACTCAAGCCCCATATGGGAACCTTGAAAAAAATTGGTGGTGCCCTCATCATCTTGATGGGCATCTTGCTGATGCTAGGAAATCTTAATAGCCTCGCATCCCTGTTTCACTAATCTTGAATGATTAAAGGAGAAAAATCATGAAAAAAATTCTTGCACTTTCTATTGCTACACTTAGCATCGTCACTTTAGCAGCTTGTTCTGGACAGAAATCAGATTCAGACATGAAAAAAACGGACGATAGTAGTATGATGAAGAAGGACGATATGAAGAAGGAAGATATGAAGAAGGATGACATGAAGGATTCATCCATGTCCGATGATAAAATGAAAAAAGAAGACATGAAAGATTCATCTATGATGTCTGACAGCAGTTCTGAAATGAAGGACGATATGAAAAAAGATGAGATGAAATCTAGCGATTCAGAAATGAAAGATGAAAAGAGTGAATCATCTGATATGAAATCAGACAACTAATGAAAGAAGGGAGAGGTCATCTGAGGATGACTTTCTCCTTGTTTAAAGAGGTAATAATGATGAAGAAATTAGCTTTAGTAGCTGCAGGATTCTTGTGTACTGGACTTTTGGGGGCTTGCTCTAACCAAGGAATGGAATCATCCAACAAAAGTGAGACTAAACAGACATCCACAACGGGATCTTCAGAGCAAGCTGGAAAGAAGGTTCAAGAGTTTAACCTGCAAGGAGTAGACGGTAAGACCTACCGCTTATCTGATTACAAAGGGAAGAAAGTTTACCTCAAATTTTGGGCTTCCTGGTGCTCTATTTGCCTATCGACATTAGAGGATACCAATGAGTTGGCAAAAGAAGAGGCGGGTAAGGATTATGTGGTCTTATCCGTTGTAGCTCCAACTTTTAATGGTGAAAAATCAGAAGCAGATTTCAAAAACTGGTACCAGTCTTTGGATTACAAGGATTTCCCAGTCTTGCTAGATAGTAAAGGGGAACTGCTAAAAGAGTATGGGATTCGTTCTTATCCATCGGCACTCTTTATTGCAAGCGATGGAACTCTCGCTAAGACCCATATCGGTTATATGAGTAAGGAAGACATCGTCCAGGCTCTAAAAGAAATGAAGTAAGGAGGACATAAAATGGAAACAAAATGGAAACTCATTTCCATTCTTTTAGTGGGGCTATTTTGTTTTGGAATCTTTTTCCTTGTCAAAGGATCCATGGCCTTGGATACATCAGATGCGACGACTGAGCAGATCAAAAAAGCGTCCATGAGTCAGACACCAGTAGCAAACAAAAAGCAGGAAGAAAAAGTCAATCCAGAAGACCAACGAGAAATCTATCTAGCTGGTGGTTGCTTCTGGGGTGTGGAAGAGTATTTTTCCCGTGTTCCGGGTGTCATTGATGCCGAATCAGGTTATGCCAATGGAAAAGGGGATACCACCAAGTATGAATTAGTCCCTCAAACAGGCCATGCTGAAACAGTTCATATCACTTACAATGTCAAGCAGGTATCTCTGAAAGAATTGCTCCTGCATTATTTCCGGATTATCGACCCAACGTCGAAGAATCGTCAAGGAAATGATCAAGGAACTCAATACCGAACAGGTGTCTATTATGTCTCTCAAGAAGACCTTCCAACTATTAACCAAGTCTTTGAAGAGGTAGCAAAAAAATACGACAAACCGTTAGCAGTGGAAAAAGAGGAACTGAGCAATTTCATCAAGGCTGAGGACTACCACCAGGATTATCTAAAGAAACATCCGAATGGGTACTGCCATATCGATGTCAATCAGGCTTCTTATCCTGTTATTGATGCTAGCCGCTACTCCAAGCCAAGCGATGAGGAAATCAAAAAGAAGTTATCTCCTGAAGAGTATGCGGTGACACAAAAAAATGATACCGAACGAGCCTTCTCCAATCGTTACTGGGATCAGTTTGATGCCGGTATTTATGTGGATGTTGTAACAGGAGAGCCTCTCTTCTCCTCAAAAGATAAATTTGATTCTGGTTGTGGTTGGCCAAGTTTCAGTCGGCCTATTAGTCCTGATGTGGCAATCTATAAGGAGGATAAGAGTTTCAATATGACTCGAACAGAAGTTCGGAGCCGTGTGGGAAATTCCCATCTGGGCCATGTTTTTACCGATGGTCCCAAGGAAAAAGGCGGCCTTCGTTACTGCATCAATAGCTTGTCAATCAAATTCATCCCTAAAGCAGAAATGAAAGAAAAGGGCTACGGTTATTTATTGGACTATGTCTGAGACATTTGGAACCACAATTTGCTATAATAAGCATAGCAAAGACAAGTAGGTGAAAGACATGTATGCGATCATGATTGTGGAAGATGAAGAGCTTATCCGGCAGGGACTGACTTCCTTAGTGGATTATGAACAGTTTGGAATGACCGTCATCAACCAGGCAGAAAATGGCCGTGAGGCCTGGGAGAAGTTTCAAGATCAACCAGCTGATATCCTTCTAACCGATATCAATATGCCACAAATGAATGGCTTGGATCTGGCCCATCTCGTCAAAGAGCAGTCTCCGTCTTGTCATATCATTTTTTTGACAGGTTATGATGACTTTGAGTTTGCAAGGAAAGCCATCAAGTTAGGTGCAGATGATTATTTGCTGAAGCCTTTTTCAAAAGATGATATTGAAGAGATGTTAGCAAAGGTGAAAGGAAAACTCGATCAAGAGCGAAAAAAGGCACAAGTCGAAGATTTGGTCAGTCATGGTTATTCGACAGACTTGGAAGAAGCTATTCATGCTCGTTTAGCAGATTCCCAGTTAACCCTGAAGGATTTGGCCTATCAACTTGGTTTCAATCCCTCTTATCTAAGTGTATTGATCAAGAAAAAATTGGGACTTCCTTTTCAAGAATACCTTATCCAGGAGCGAATGAAGAAGGCTCGGCTCTTGCTTCTCACGACAGATTTAAAGATTTATGAGATCGCCGATCAGGTTGGTTTTGAAGATATGAACTATTTTTCTCAACGTTTTAAGCAGGTTGTTGGGGTGACGCCAAGGCAGTACAAAAAAGGAGAGCATGAATGAAACGATATCCTTTGCTGATCCAGCTGGTCCTCTACTTTTTTCTCTTCATTCTCTTACTTTTTGGTCTCATCGGTAGCCTTTACTATCAAACGAGTTCAGGGGCGATCCGCCAGCTAACGGAGCGGACGACAAGAAATAGTATCGACCAAAGTAGTCAGTTTATCACGTCTTATCTAAAAAAATTAAAGCAGACCACAACAGTGCTTAGTAAGGAACAGGCTGTTCGCCAATTTGCCCAAGATAGGAGTGCGGATCAAGAAACGGTTCAGCACTTGATGCGAACGATGATTGAAACGGATCCGGACCTGGTCTCAGCAGTCCTGGTGACTAAGGACGGACGTCTGGTAGCGACAGATACCAAAATCAGCATGCAGACTTCTTCAGATATGATGAATGAAAGTTGGTATCAAGAGGCGATTAAGGAAAGAGCCATGCCGGTCTTGACGCCAGCTCGAAAGGAATCCTTGACCTCGGAAAAAGAAAAATGGGTGGTTTCTATTACCCAAGAAGTGGTCGATCAGACTGGTCAAAATCTCGGAGTAGTACGCTTGGATATTGGCTACGATAGCCTTCAGGCTTACTTGGATCACCTTCAACTAGGGAAACAAGGCTTTAGTTTTATCATTAATCAAAAGCATGAGTTTGTCTACCATCCTAAAAAGGCGGTCTATTCCTCTAGCCAAGAAATGCAAGCCATGCAGCCCTATATTGCTGTGAAGGATGGCTATGCAAAAGGAGGGCAGAATTTTATCTATCAGGTTCCGATTCCAAATAGTGATTGGACCTTGATTGGAGTGGCTTCGCTTGAAGGGCTTCAGATGCTTCAGTCGCAGCTCCTGTACTCTTTCATTGGCCTAGGATTGCTAGCTTTGATTATGTGTTTAATAGGGATTGGCTTTGTTCTGCGTTTGTGGATCAAACCCTTACGAGACCTTCAGACTATCATTTTGAGGATTGGAGCAGGAGATGCTCACGTGAGAGCTGTAGCAAAAGGATCTCCAGAATTGGTGGATTTCGCTCAAGCTTTTAATGCCATGCTGGACCAAATCGATAACCTCATGCAACAGGTCAAGGAAGAGGAGCAGAACGCACGGCGTTACGAGTTGCGGGCACTTTCGGCTCAGATTAATCCGCATTTCCTCTACAATACCTTGGATACGATTGTCTGGATGGCGGAGTTTAACGATAGTCGGCGCGTGGTCAACATCACTAAGTCTCTGGCTCAATATTTTCGACTAGCTCTCAACCAAGGCCAGGAACAAATCCTACTGAGAGATGAAATTGACCATGTCCGCCAGTATCTTTTCATTCAGAAGCAACGTTATGGTGAAAAGCTCAATTATGAAATTCTAGAAGATGAACGGTTGGGCGACTATCAGCTCCCCAAATTAGTGCTTCAACCCTTAGTGGAAAATGCGATTTACCATGGCATTAAAGAGATCGATCGGCCCGGTCTCATTCGAGTGACGACTGAAGTCAGTGGAGACTCCGCCTGCGTATCGATTTTTGACAATGGACGAGGGTTTGACCGATCAGAGTCAACAGACCAAACCCTTCTTCGTTTAGGAGGTGTTGGCTTGAACAATGTGGACCAACGATTGCATCTCCAATTTGGCGAAGCCTATCATATGGAGATTGATTCTAAGGCCAATAGCTATACGAAAATTACTCTTTTTTTGCCCCTTTCATCATCTGATGAACATGTATAGAGACAAAGATTGCCTTCTTTGTTTTAGATTGAAGACGAAGTCATCTAAAAAACTTTCCGCCGTGAGAAAAGTGCCTGAAACAATTGCGTTTCAGGCACACGGAATTATTGAGAGTAAAACAGTTCGGGGAACTGTTTTAGCCTGAGCCCAGAAATTAAAGAGCGAAGAGGCTCAATAATTAGTCATGGAACTTCTACGAAGTTCGCTGACGTCCGTACTCACCTAAGGAAAGTTTTTCAGAAAACTTTATTTTCCATCTGAGCAGGCTTTTTTCAAAGCCTGCTTTTTATAATGTGACAGGAAGAAGAAGTAAATTAAATCGTCAGACTTTTTACAGATTATCTCTTTTCCGTTGAAATTCTATCTAAAGATAGGGATTTATGATAAAATAAAGTGTTACAACTAAAGGTATGAATAAAGGAAGACTATGCGCAAAGAAATATCCCCTGAATTATTTAATTACAATAAATATCCTGGACCGGAATTTCGTCTGGTTGGCAATCAAGTGCTAGCAGAACAATTGACATTTGAGCTAGTTGAGAACCAAAATGATGCCTTTGATGCGACGGTCTTTGGTCAGCGTTTTTCAGAGATTTTAACCAAATTTGATTATATTGTCGGTGATTGGAGCAATGAACAGTTGCGTCTACGTGGCTTCTATAAAGAGGAACGTCCGGTCACAGATGCAGAGAAAATCAGCCGTCTGGAAGATTATTTACTAGAATACTGTAGCTATGGCTGTGCTTATTTTGTCCTAGAAAATACAGAACCCCGTCGAGCATCCTTTGACAAAAAATCTTCTCCAAAACAACAGGAAGAGGGCAACCGTTCTGCTAAGCGTGGCGGTCGTCAAAATCGCCGAAATCGTTCTAAAAATCAGCCACGAGAACGTGAACAAGAGCAAAAACAAAAGACTTCTCAACCAAAGAAAAAGAACCGTCAGCGGTCTAGAAAAAAAGATGCACAGGGTGAGCAAGAACGCCACTTTGTCATCCGTCAAAAGTAAAGAGAGAAAAGAGATAAGATGAAACCTTCAATTTATGGCTTGACTCGACAAGAACTGATCGAGTGGGCAGAAGAAAATGGTGAAAAGAAATTTCGAGCGACCCAAATCTGGGAATGGCTCTATCGGAAACGCGTCCAGTCATTTGAAGAAATGACCAACCTATCGAAGGACTTGATTGAAACCTTGAACGACCAGTTCGTGATTAATCCTTTGAAACAACGAATCGTTCAAGAGTCAGCAGATGGGACTGTCAAATACCTCTTTGAATTGCCAGATGGCATGTTGATCGAGACAGTTTTGATGCGTCAACACTATGGCTTGTCAGTTTGTGTCACCACTCAGGTAGGGTGCAACATCGGCTGTACCTTCTGTGCATCTGGTTTGATCAAGAAGCAACGTGACTTGAACAGCGGGGAAATTGTTGCCCAAATTATGTTGGTTCAAAAATACTTTGACGAACGTGGACAAGATGAACGTGTCAGCCACATCGTTGTGATGGGAATTGGTGAGCCGTTTGACAACTACAAGAACGTCTTGAGTTTTGTCCGTACGGTCAATGATGACAAGGGACTGGCTATCGGTGCCCGCCACATTACCGTTTCAACGTCTGGCTTGGCTCATAAGATTCGTGATTTTGCCAATGAAGGGGTTCAGGTCAACTTGGCAGTATCGCTACATGCTCCAAACAATGACTTACGTTCTAGCATCATGAAAATTAACCGCGCCTTCCCAATCGAGAAATTGTTTGCGGCCATTGAGTACTATATCGAAACGACCAACCGTCGGGTGACCTTCGAGTACATCATGCTCAACGAAGTCAATGATGGTGTCGAGCAAGCTTTGGAATTGGCAGAACTCCTCAAAAAGATCAAGAAGCTATCTTATGTCAACTTGATCCCATACAACCCAGTTAGTGAGCATGACCAATATAGTCGGAGTCCAAGAGAGCGCGTGATGGCCTTCTATGACACCTTGAAGAAAAACGGAGTCAACTGCGTGGTTCGTCAAGAGCATGGAACAGATATCGATGCTGCTTGTGGACAATTGCGTTCTAATACGATGAAGAGAGACCGGGAGAAAGCCATTGTTGAAGAAGCTCAACCGTAACAACAGGCTGATAGAAGAAGGGCAATTAACAAAAAAAGGAAGACAACTGCTACTAGGTGGCAGTTTCTTCTATTTTGTCCTGCTCTGTCTCCTGTGTTTTCTTCCCCAGCGGCCTGAACCAGGGATGGAAACACCTGGGATTCAGCATTTTGGTCGTGTAGTCGTATTACTGATTCCCTTTAATTCTCTCATCAACCTAGGTCAAGTGACCAGTCTGCTCCAGCTGATTAAGGTGTTTGTACAAAATATAGCCAATATCTTTCTCTTGTTCCCTTTGGTTTTTCAACTGCTGTGGCTTTGGCCTTGGCTAGGTACTAGGAAACGCGTCCTTTGCTTTAGTCTAGGGATGAGTGTGTGGATCGAGCTTAGTCAGATTGTGTTAGACCTCTTGTTTGATTTCAATCGGGTGTTTGAGATAGATGATCTGTGGACCAATACTCTGGGAGGCTACCTAGCCTATCTGTGTTTTAAATGGGTGCAAGCTTCTATGGGTAAGGATAATCTATCTTAGTTTGGACTAAAATCCGAACGATTGAATACGATTTCAAATTTTAGGTTGACAAAGTCAGAAGCGGGAGCTATAATAGCTTCAAGACATCAGAAAAGTAGAGGTTTTTCTCACTTCCAGGGAGCTTGTGGTGATTGCGAACAAGCAGTGGTGAATCTTGAAATGGGCTGATGCGTTTATGATGATGAATTTGAAACAATAAAAATTCGGTGAGCACACCTTATCGTGCACCCTGTTGTTAGACAGGTCAGAGATGTAGGAGAAGAATAGCTTCCTACAATTGAGGTGGCACCGCGGTATCGAATCGTCCTCACACAGATTTTTCTGTGTGAGGTTTTTTGTATCTCAAAGGGATCCAGTGAGACTGCAGCTCAAAGGACCATCGAGAGAAAAAATCATAAACAGGATTGAAAATATAGAAAAGAGGACACAATCATGACAGGAACTAAAGGCTATTTCGGACAATTTGGTGGATCTTTCGTACCAGAACCCATTCAAAACTTGCTGGATCAATTAGAGGCAACTTTTGAACAATACAAAAATGACCCAGAATTTATCGCAGAATACAAACATTATTTGAAAGATTATTCTGGTCGGGAAACACCACTCTACTTTGCGGAAAGTTTGACAGAACATTTAGGTGGGGCAAAAATTTATTTGAAGCGCGAAGATCTGAATCACCTAGGTTCGCACAAGTTAAATAATGTCTTGGGGCAAATCCTCTTGGCCAAACGCATGGGTAAAACGCGCGTGATTGCCGAAACAGGAGCTGGTCAACACGGTGTAGCTACAGCAGCTGCAGCAGCTAAGTTTGGCATGGCCTGTGATGTCTACATGGGAGCAGAAGATGTGGAACGCCAACGTCTCAATGTCTTCCGCATGGAAATGATGGGGGCAACCGTCCATGCGGTTGAAACAGGTACAAAGACCTTGAAAGACGCTGTTGATGCTGCTTTTGGAGCATGGATGGCGGATCTGGATGCTTTTTATGTCTTGGGTTCTGCCGTTGGACCTCACCCTTACCCAACCATTGTCCATGAATTCCAAAAGGTGATCAGTGAAGAATCTAAACGCCAAATCTTGGAAAAAGAAGGGCGTTTGCCGGATTATGTGATTGCCTGTGTCGGTGGGGGATCCAATGCCATTGGTGCCTTCTCCCAATATGTAGGTGATGAAGAGGTCAAATTGGTCGGAGTTGAAGCGGCAGGCCATGGATTGGATACAGACCAGCACGCAGCGACCATGACCAAGGGGACTGTTGGAGTTGTCGATGGCATGAAGACCTATGCTGTCTTTGGAGAAGATGGAAAAGTAGCACCAGTGTACTCAATCTCTGCTGGTTTGGACTATCCAGGGGTTGGTCCAGAGCATGCCTTCTTTAAAGACTCTGGTCGTGTCGAATATGTAGCTGCGACAGATGATGAAGCAGTTCAAGCGCTTCTTCTTCTCAGTAAGACAGAAGGGATCCTCCCAGCTATTGAAAGCTCACACGCGATTGCAGAAGCGGTTAAACGCGCTCCACAATTGGATAAAGACAAGATCATCATCATCAATGTTTCAGGACGTGGGGATAAGGACGTAGCTGCTATTGCCGATTATCTAGAAGCAAAAGCTACAAACTAAACAATCTTATCTGCTAAAAATTGTAAAAAAGAGTAAAGCATGATAACTCAGAAAAAGACAGGGAACGAAAGGAATCCGGTCTTTTTCTTTTTTAAAGAGAAAGACCAGGAGACCAATGAGGGAAGCCCCTTGCATGACTAGGAGGACTTGGACGGCTGAGAGGGTCAAAGAAAAAGTAGCCAGTAAGAGAAAGTCCCCTGCTCCAATGCCAATGGAGTAAAGACAAGATAGAATTCCTAAGAAGAGAAAGACTCCCATTAAGAGGGTAGGGCCGGTGAAAAGTAGGCAAAGAGCGTGGAGTATTAGCCAGAGAAGGAGAGGGTACTCCATGGAGCGCAAATCATAGATGGCCAAAACGCAACTGCCAAGCAGAAGCAGGAGATGAGGAATGGGAAGAAAGCCCTGATAGCATAGCAAAAAAAGGAGGCCACTCCAGCCTTCAAAAAGGGCATACCAATAAGGAAGAGGACTCTGGCAGTAGCGACAACGGAATCGAAAAAGGACTTGTGAGAGAATGGGAATCAGGTCCAGAGGTCTTAAGGTCTGTTGGCAACGATCGCAGTGGCTTCTCGGACAGATGATGGATCTTTCTGGAAAGCGGTCAATGACGAGCCCTAAAAAGGAGGCGATGCAGGCACCGACTGTAAAAAAATAAAAGTTAATCATACTTATATAATTCGTAAAAAAGATGACGAATAACGATTAGAACTGAAACAATTTTCTAACTTTTCTTATTTAAGCATTTTCTCTTGCATTTCTTAATTAGAAGGATTATAATATAACTAAATTAGAATAATTCTAAAAAAGGAGAATTTAGTTATGACAACAATCAAAAAAGAAGCAGCAAAAGACGTAGCAACATTTGCAACCATCAGCGAAGTAAGCAAGAGTTTAACCGATACAAAAGCGGTTTTGAATCAAGTGGTGGCAGACCTTTATGTCGCTCATATTGCCTTGCACCAAGTACATTGGTATATGCGTGGTCGTGGCTTCCTCGTATGGCATCCAAAAATGGATGAGTACATGGAAAGCTTGGATGCGACTCTTGATGAAGTGAGTGAACGCTTGATTACCTTGGGTGGTGCCCCATATGCTAGCATGGTTGAGTTCTTGGAACACAGCAATATCCAAGAAGAAAAAGGTTCATTTGAACGCTCTATGGAAGAAAATTTGGGACGTGTCCTTTCTATCTTCCGCTATTTGGTAAGTCTTTATCAAAAAGCCTTGGATATCACAGACGCTGAAGGAGATGATGTGACCAACGATATCTTTGTTGGTGCAAAAGCTGAATTGGAAAAACATATCTGGATGATTGCCGCTGAATTAGGCCAAGCACCAGGTTTGTAATCTGAAAAGAAACAAACGAGCCTTCCTTGATGGGGAGGCTCGTTTTTACTCGGAAGTGATTTTTCCTGTAAATAAAACAGGGACCATCTTGAAAATACTTGGAAGATTTGATAGAATAAGCACATGAAAACCCTGTACGATGTTCAACAATTTCTGAAAAAATTTGGAATCATCATTTATGTCGGAAAACGGCTTTACGACATCGAATTGATGAAGATTGAATTGAAAAGGATCTATGACGCTGGGCTGATGGAAAAATTGGATTATCTAGAAGCAGAAGCTGTCTTACGCAGAGAACATGCACAGGAATTACGTTATTTAGAAGAGGATAAAGAAAAGTGAGTTTAGTAAATATTTTAGTATGGTTGATTGTTTTAGCAATGTTCGGCTGGATGGGTTACAATTACTTCCGTATCCGTCGTGCTGCAAAAATTGTGGACAATGTAGAGTTTGAAGAATTGATCCGCAAAGGCCAATTAGTAGACTTGCGTGATCCGAATGAGTTCCACGCTAAGCATATTTTAGGGGCTCGGAACATTCCATCCAACCAATTGAAAGTGAGCTTGGCGGCTCTTCGAAAAGATAAACCAGTCTTGCTTTATGAGAACAGTCGTGGTTCCCGTGTGACCAATGCGGCCCTCTTCTTGAAAAAACAAGGCTATAAAGATATCTATATCTTGTCCTACGGTTTGGATTCATGGGATGGAAAGGTAAAGACTAGTTAAGATCAAGGAAAATGTTGCTAAAGATGCTTGATGTATCATAATAAAATGATATTAATTTTAAGGAGTTTCTAGAAATTGCAAGAAAAGAACAATGCCTCATTTGTTTTGGGTATCATATCTATCATAGTTGCCTTTATATTTCCATTGATCAGTATTATTTTTGGTGTTTTTGGTTTGGGCTCGGCTATTTTAAATCAAAAAGAGTCTGGACTAGACTATACGACAGAAATAATGCTCTCTATTGTAGGGATTGTGCTTTCTGTAATTTTCTGTCTCGTGTTTATCTCACAACTTTCGGGGATTAATTAAAAAAAAAAAGAGAGTGGGACAGAAATCGGTCATTCGTTAGAATTCGATTTCGTCGTCCCACCTCCGCACAGTTGAGTAGGACTGTAAAAGCTGATGAAATCAGCGTAGTAGAGCCCACTCAACCATTGCGTCTTGCTCGACAATCCAAAGACAATTGAGAGGCTAGGACTTTTGTCCCAGCCTCTTTTTTGTTTTAGCAACTGTTTTCTAAGTAGTTTTTAATAATCTGTAATTCATCTTGGTTCAAAGGGCGATATTGACCCTCTTCTAGCTCTGAATCTAATGTAAAATCCCCAAACTGAACTCGTTTTAGAGCAGTGACCTTGACACCGACTGAGAGGAACATTTTTTTTACCTGATGGAATTTCCCTTCAGACAGGGTGACTAGTGCTCGGCTTTCTTTGGGACTGGAGGTAAGGATTTTTAGTTTGGCAGGCTTACACCTGGTCCCATCTAAAAAAGTGATCCCTTCTTGAAAACGATCGATATGAGCGGGTTCGAGAGGGCCGTTAACTGTTACTGCGTATTCTTTTTCAATATGGTATCGAGGGTGAAGGAGTTGGAAACCTAGCGGTCCATTGTCTGTGAGTAAGAGCAGACCGGTGGTATCCCGATCTAGCCGGCCGATAGGATAGGTATTGGGTGTTCGATCTTCTGCTCGAAGGAGGTCCAGCACTGTAGGATGCTGGGCATCCTTGGTAGCCGTCACCAGCCCTTGGGGCTTGTGGAGAAGAAAATAATGATGGGAACAGTCGGTAAGGACCCGATTTTTCCAGCGAACCTCTTGGAGACCTGTATCGACATTTTGGGATAATTTTGTTGCAGCAAGCCCGTCGACTAGAATCTGCCTTTTAGCCAGGCTCTGTTTGATTTCCTTACGAGGAATTTGGTAGTGGGCCAGTAATTGATCTAATCTCATAAAAAACAGGATAGCATGAAATGAAGAGAATCACAAGTATTCGGAAAAAGGGTGAAGAAAAGAGATTGAAGACTTGAAAGATTTTCATGAATAGAGTGGTTAGGAGTGGGAATGAGAAAGAAGATTTTCAAAAGAAAGCATGAAAACATTTACACTTGTCTGAGTTATGCCATTTGCTTAAAATTGTGGTATAATTGCTCAGTTAGAAAATAAATTTTTGAATACTGTAGAGGAAATCATGACAAAATTAAGAGAAGATATCCGTAATATCGCGATTATCGCCCACGTCGACCACGGAAAAACAACCCTCGTTGACGAATTATTGAAACAATCTGAAACTCTTGACGCGCGTACAGAGTTGGCAGAGCGTGCTATGGACTCAAACGATATCGAAAAAGAGCGTGGAATCACCATCCTTGCGAAGAATACAGCAGTTGCCTACAACGGAACTCGTATTAATATCATGGACACGCCAGGACACGCGGACTTCGGTGGAGAAGTTGAGCGGATCATGAAAATGGTTGACGGTGTTGTTTTGGTCGTAGATGCTTACGAAGGGACTATGCCACAGACTCGTTTCGTATTGAAAAAAGCCTTGGAACAAGACCTTGTGCCGATCGTTGTCGTTAATAAAATCGACAAACCATCAGCTCGTCCAGCAGAAGTTGTAGATGAAGTCTTGGAACTCTTCATCGAGCTTGGTGCGGATGATGACCAGCTTGACTTCCCAGTCGTTTATGCGTCAGCTATCAACGGAACATCTTCATTATCTGATGATCCAGCAGATCAAGAAAAGACTATGGCGCCAATCTTTGACACCATTATTGACCACATCCCTGCTCCGGTTGATAACTCAGATGAGCCTCTTCAATTCCAAGTGTCACTCTTGGACTATAATGACTTCGTTGGTCGTATTGGTATTGGTCGCGTCTTCCGTGGGACAGTAAAAGTTGGTGACCAAGTTACCCTTTCTAAATTGGACGGTACAACCAAGAACTTCCGTGTGACCAAACTCTTCGGTTTCTTTGGTTTGGAACGTCGTGAAATCCAAGAAGCCAAAGCGGGTGACTTGATTGCCGTTTCAGGTATGGAAGATATCTTCGTTGGGGAAACGATTACTCCTACAGACGCAGTTGAGGCATTGCCAGTTCT
This sequence comes from Streptococcus sp. KHUD_013, assembly GCF_052588545.1. Taxonomy (NCBI): domain Bacteria; kingdom Bacillati; phylum Bacillota; class Bacilli; order Lactobacillales; family Streptococcaceae; genus Streptococcus; species Streptococcus sp. KHUD_013. The sequence goes on along the minus strand of NZ_CP186264.1, from coordinate 1,483,693 downwards.
TCACATCGACGAACCGACTCTTCAAATGACCTTCTTGGTTAACAATTCACCATTTGCCGGTCGTGAAGGGAAATGGGTCACTTCTCGTAAGGTTGAAGAGCGCCTTCAAGCTGAGTTGCAAACAGACGTTTCACTTCGTGTAGACCCAACGGATTCACCAGATAAATGGACAGTTTCAGGACGTGGTGAATTGCACTTGTCTATCTTGATTGAAACCATGCGCCGTGAAGGTTATGAACTTCAAGTATCTCGTCCAGAAGTGATCATCAAAGAAATTGATGGTGTCAAGTGTGAGCCGTTTGAACGCGTACAAATCGATACACCTGAAGAATACCAAGGATCTGTTATCCAAAGCCTTTCTGAGCGTAAGGGTGAAATGTTGGATATGGTGGCTACTGGAAACGGGCAAACTCGTTTGGTCTTCCTTGTTCCTGCGCGTGGTTTGATTGGATACTCAACTGAGTTCTTGTCAATGACACGTGGATATGGAATCATGAACCATACCTTTGACCAATACTTGCCAATGATTCCAGGTGAAATTGGTGGCCGTCACCGTGGGGCCCTCGTTTCTATCGATGCTGGTAAGGCAACAACCTACGCAATCATGTCTATCGAAGAACGTGGTACGATCTTTGTCAACCCAGGTACTGAGGTTTACGAAGGAATGATTATCGGTGAAAACTCTCGTGAAAATGACTTGACCGTTAACATCACCAAGGCTAAACAAATGACCAATGTCCGTTCAGCTACTAAGGACCAAACAGCGGTTATCAAGACTCCTCGTATCTTGACTCTTGAAGAATCACTTGAGTTCTTGAATGACGATGAGTACATGGAAGTAACGCCAGAATCTATTCGTTTGCGTAAGCAAATCCTCAACAAAGCAGAGCGCGAAAAAGCAAACAAAAAGAAAAAATCAGCTGCAGCTGAATAAGAAATAAGAAAGGAGTGACAAAATGGTTTATTTAATTATAGGTATTTTGATCCTCCTTTTTTATCTTTTTGCAGCTCCAAAGAGTATTAGAGGAACTCTGAATGTAGTAACCCTGGTCGTATTATTGGTCTCTTTGGTGATTCTGCTTTGCTTAGCAATTTTCCAAATCTTCCAATTACCTTCAGAATTTTTTGTTGGTGCCTTCCTTGCTTTTGTAGGCTACCTGGCCCTTGTTGATATCTCGCGGTTGCCAACCAAGTCTTCTAAACGCTTGGATAAATCAGAATAAACTGGAGATTTTTACTCCAGAAATAGAGTCGTTGTGATGTAAAATCATGGCGACTTTTTTATGAAAGAAGGGGAAGAGGTCATTTTTGTAAGGTGTTGCTTCTTTTGCTGTCTTAAGGCTTTTTAAATTGTCTAAAAAAGGGTAAAATAGAAGGTGAACAAATTGGAGTAAAAAAGCTATGAACATCATTGAAACATTTAAAAATAAAAAAGTCCTTGTTTTAGGATTGGCGAAATCCGGAGAATCTGCAGCACGTTTACTAGATCGCTTAGGAGCCATCGTAACGGTGAATGATGGAAAAGCCTTTGAAGAAAATCCTGCAGCCCAGAGTTTGCTGGAAGAAGGAATCAAAGTCGTGACAGGAGGACATCCTCTGGAACTCTTGGATGAAGACTTTGCGGTGATGGTGAAGAATCCTGGAATTCCATACACGAATCCCATGGTCCAACGGGCCCTTGAAAAAGGCATCCCTGTTTTGACTGAGGTTGAATTGGCTTACCTCATTTCAGAAGCGCCGATCATCGGCATCACTGGTTCAAATGGAAAGACAACCACCACTACCATGATTGGGGAAGTGTTAACTGCCGCTGGACAAAATGGTCTTTTGTCTGGGAATATTGGTTTTCCAGCTAGTCAAGTCGCTCAAACAGCGACAGCTAAAGACACATTGGTGATGGAATTATCTTCTTTCCAATTGATGGGAATTGAAGCCTTCCATCCAGAAATCGCAGTGATTACTAATCTCATGCCAACCCACTTGGATTATCATGGATCCTTCGAAGGTTATGTAGCTGCAAAATGGGCTATTCAAAAGAATATGACTGCCAAGGATTTTGTGGTACTGAACTTTAACCAAGATCTCGCTAAAGATTTGGCTAAGCAAACGCAGGCTACTGTGGTGCCATTTTCAACTCAAAAAAAGGTGGACGGAGCTTATTTAGAGGATGGTGTCCTTTACTTCCGAGGTGAAGCCGTTATGCGAGCAGATCAAATCGGAGTACCAGGTAGTCACAATGTAGAAAATGCTTTAGCTACCATTGCAGTGGCCAAACTTCGTGGCATTGACAATCAAACGATCCAAGAAACCTTATCAGCCTTTGGCGGGGTGAAGCACCGCTTGCAGTATGTGGCTGAAATTGAAGGGGTGAAATTCTACAATGATAGTAAGTCTACCAATATCTTAGCAACCCAAAAAGCCTTGTCTGGATTTGATAACGCTCATGTCATCTTAATCGCTGGTGGCTTGGACCGAGGCAATGAATTTGATGAATTGGTGCCAGATATTACCGGTCTTAAAAAAATGGTCATCCTTGGAGAGTCTGCTGAACGGGTGAAACGGGCAGCGGATCAAGCAGGTGTGGCCTATCTAGATGCGACGGATGTGGCAGACGCAACGCGCAAAGCCTTTGAATTCGCTGATGCAGGCGATATTGTCTTGCTTAGTCCAGCCAATGCCAGCTGGGACATGTATGCGAATTTTGAAGTGCGGGGCGATGAATTCCTTAAAACAGTAGAAGAGTTGAAAAAATAATATGAAAAAAATAGTATTCACAGGGGGAGGTACAGTTGGCCACGTCACCTTGAACCTTCTCCTTATCCCTCGCTTTATCGAGGACGGTTGGGAAGTTCATTATATTGGAGACAAGAAAGGGATTGAACACCAAGAGATTTTGAAATCTGGCTTGGACATTCAATTCCACTCGATTGCGACGGGTAAGCTGCGCCGTTATTTCTCTTGGCAAAACATGTTGGATATCTTCAAGGTCTTCTGGGGGATTCTCCAATCGATTTGGATCATGCTGTGTGTACGGCCACAGGTCTTGTTTTCTAAAGGAGGCTTCGTTTCGGTTCCTCCGGTAGTGGCTGCACGACTTTGTTTCGTTCCTGTATTGGTACACGAATCAGACCGTTCCATGGGCTTGGCCAATAAAATTGCTTATAAGTTTGCGACGAAAATGTTCACGACCTTTGAGCAACCGAAAAGCCTAGTCAAAGCCCAACATGTAGGAGCTGTGACCAAGGTTCATCAGGGGCAAGTTCCAACCCCAGTAGAATTAGAAGCAGTATTTGCTCAATTTGATCCACAGTTGCCAACCCTTCTCTTTGTGGGGGGCTCTGCTGGTGCACGAGTGTTCAATGAGTTTGTTACAAATAATCGAGAAGCCTTGTTGGCAAGCTACAATGTCATTAATTTGACAGGGGACTCCTCTTTAAATGAGCAAGCTCCTCATCTTTATCGCGTGGATTACGTGACGGATCACTATCTTCCATTGCTCCAAAAGGCAGACCTAGTGGTGACTCGTGGCGGTGCCAATACGATTTTTGAACTCTTAGCCATGAATAAGCTACATATCATCGTTCCTCTAGGAAAAGAAGCTAGTCGGGGAGATCAGATCGAAAACGCTCAATATTTCGTTGAGAAAGGTTATGCAGAAACCATCGCTGAACCAGAATTGAGCATGGATCGTTTGCAAAATACGATGGATAAAATGTTCCAAGGGGCAGAAAGCTATCATCAAGCGATGAAGTCTTCGAATGAGCTGCTTTCCTTGGATGAATTTTACAGTCTGGTCCATCAAGAAATTAATAAAAGGAAAAAATGACGGATAAGAAGAACCAAAAAACTCCTAAGGAAGTCACTAAGCTCTCTGAGTGGCAGAGACGAAACCAGGAGTATCAAAAGAAAAAACAATTAGAAGAGCAAGAAGAAAAAGAAAAGAAAGCACAAGAAGAGAAGGAAAGACAGGAACTTCTGAATCAAAAAACTCCCTCTGAAGATCTAGATGCCGTAGAGCAAGATGCCGAGACTATAGATGAAGAGGAAGATGAGAATGTGGCCAATGTAGCTGAGGAGGAATTGCAAGAAACTCTTCCTGAAGAAATAGAAGAAGAGTCTGAAGAAGAAAAAATCATCTACCTAACAGAAGCTTCAGAAGCTATGTTCGAAGAAGAGGTACTAGCGAAGGAGGCTAAAAAGGAAGGCCAAATTGCGAGACGTCACATCTACAGAGCTATTCCAGTTTTGGTTATCAGTACCCTGATTGCTCTCTTTTCTACCTATCTTTTAACGCCCCTAGCGAAGCAAAAAGTGATCGAATTTTCAGGGAATAAAAATACGGATCAGACCCTGTTGTTCGAAAAAAGTCGTATCCAAGATCGGGATTATACCTTGACAACTTTCTTAAATCGGGATCGTTATCTTGCTAATATGAAGGCGGCGAGTCCCTGGGTCAAGGATATATCAATGACCTATGCTTTCCCTACGACTTTTAAGGTTCAGGTTGAGGAATACCAGGTTTTTGGTTACTATGTGAATGAGGAAGACCACTATCCCATTTTAGAGAATGGAGAAGTCGTGGAGACACCGGTTGCTACGGATCAGCTTCCCAAGTCTTACCTAAGCGTTCGTTTTTCTGATCGAGAATTGGTCCGACAATTTGTCAAACAACTGGGGAAAATACCATCTACTGTACGAGATAAAATTGAGTCAGTGGACTTGACACCGAGCAAGGTGACTAAGGATTTGGTGACGCTAACCATGAAGGATGGCACCAAGGTTTTAGTGCCTGTATCTCAGATCAAGCGTAAATTGCCTTATTACGATAAGATTCGTAAACTGATTGAAGATGACAGTGTCATTGACATGGAAGCGGGTATATACAGTTATAATGCAGAAACAATGGCTACTTTAGCTCAGGAAAAGAAAGAAGAAGAGCAAGGAGAAGGGAACAAAACGGAGGAAGCGGACGCCAACTCGACAGATTCTGATGAGAGTGCAGTCGTAACCGAGCAACACGAAGAAGTTCCCGCTGAGTAAGCCCTCATAAATTATCTGAAATAAATGAAGAAAATATGCCCGCTATGGGCATATTTGTGTTATAATAAAATTTGGATAGTTCTAACTAAATGGAGCTATTAACTGACGTATAGGAAAACAAAAGAGAGAGGACTGGTGTAATGGCTAGAAACGGCTTTTTTACAGGTTTAGATATCGGTACTAGTTCAATAAAAGTATTGGTGGCAGAACATGTCAATGGAGAAATGAATGTAATTGGAGTCAGCAATGCGAAAAGTGCTGGCGTCAAAGATGGAATTATTGTTGATATTGAGGCTGCTTCGAATGCGATTAAAAATGCAGTAAGTCAGGCAGAAGAAAAAGCAGGAATTTCAATCAATCTTGTCAACGTTGGATTGCCAGCGAACCTTCTTCAAATTGAAGCAACTCAAGGAATGATTCCTGTAACCAGTGATTCAAAAGAAATTACGGATGCAGACGTGGAAAATGTTGTAAGGTCTGCTTTGACGAAGAGTATGACGCCTGACCGTGAAGTCATTACCTTTATTCCAGAAGAATTCACAGTCGATGGTTTCCAAGGAATTCGTGACCCACGTGGTATGATGGGGATTCGTTTGGAAATGCGTGGACTCTTGTATACTGGTCCAAGAACTGTCCTCCATAATTTACGGAAAACAGTTGAACGTGCTGGTTTACAAGTTGAAAACATCATTATTTCACCGCTTGCAATGATTAAGTCTGTATTAAACGAAGGAGAACGTGAGTTTGGTGCGACTGTCATTGATTTAGGTGGAGGACAAACGACAGTAGCTTCTGTTCGTAATCAAGAACTTCAATTTACAAATATCTATCAAGAAGGTGGCGACTACGTTACTAAGGATATTTCTAAAGTATTGAAAACTTCTCAAAAATTAGCAGAAAGTTTGAAGTTCAACTATGGAGCAGCTTATGTTCCTGCAGTTGGTGATGAAGTCTTCCATGTTGAAGTGATTGGTGAAGTAGAACCTGTTCAAGTATCTGAAAAATATTTGGCAGAAATTATTTCAGCTCGGATTAAACACATCTTCGACCAAATCAAACAAGATCTTGAAAGAAGACATTTGCTTGATTTGCCTGGAGGAATTGTCATCATCGGTGGTGGCGCTATTCTCCCTGGTATTGAAGAGTTGGCACAAGAAGTCTTTGGTGTAAATGTGAAATTGTACGTTCCAAATCAAATTGGTATCCGCAATCCAGCTTTTGCCCACGTGATTAGCTTGTCTGAATATGCAGGAAATCTAACAGATGTAGATATTCTTGCTCAGGCTGCTGTACATGGGGACCAACGTCTTCGTCAGCAACCAATTCAGTTCGAACGCCCAACACAGCAACCAGTAGTTCCAGCTTATGTACCGGACGAAATTGAACCTGTAGTAAACGTCGAGCAACAACATCCAGTTGAAGAACAAAAACAAGAAGAAAAAACTACCTTTACAGACCGAATGAAGAATTTAATCGGTAATATGTTTGATTAAGGAGTGTAAGTATTTATGACATTTTCATTTGACACAGCAGCGGCACAAGGTGCAGTTATTAAAGTAATCGGTGTCGGTGGCGGTGGCGGTAATGCCATCAACCGTATGATTGACGAAGGAGTTGCTGGTGTAGAATTCATCGCAGCAAACACAGACGTACAAGCACTTTCAAGTGCAAAAGCAGAAACAGTTATCCAATTGGGTCCTAAGTTGACTCGTGGTTTGGGTGCTGGAGGTCAACCTGAGGTTGGTCGTAAAGCCGCAGAAGAAAGTGAAGAAGTATTGACCGAGGCTTTGCAAGGTGCAGACATGGTCTTCATCACAGCAGGAATGGGTGGAGGATCTGGTACAGGTGCTGCACCAGTTATCGCTCGTATTGCTAAAGCCGTTGGTGCTTTGACAGTAGCCGTTGTGACTCGTCCTTTCGGATTTGAAGGAACCAAACGTAGCAACTATGCGATCGAAGGAATCAATGAGCTTCGCGAGCATGTGGATACTTTGTTGATTATTTCTAACAACAACTTGTTAGAAATTGTAGATAAGAAAACACCACTTCTTGAAGCATTGAGTGAAGCAGATAATGTCCTTCGCCAAGGGGTTCAAGGGATCACTGACTTGATTACAAGCCCAGGATTGATTAACCTTGACTTCGCTGACGTGAAGACTGTTATGGAAAACAAAGGAAATGCCTTGATGGGTATCGGTGTTGGTAATGGTGAAGAGCGTGTGATTGAAGCTGCTCGTAAAGCCATCTACTCACCACTCCTTGAAACAACCATTGACGGTGCGGAAGATGTGATCGTCAACGTTACTGGTGGTTTGGATATGACCTTGATTGAAGCAGAAGAAGCTTCTGAAATTGTTAACCAAGCAGCTGGTCATGGCGTAAACATTTGGCTCGGTACATCTATTGATGAATCAATGAAAGATGAGATTCGCGTAACGGTTGTCGCAACTGGTGTTCGTCAGGACAAAGTTGAAAGAGTTAGTGGAATTGCATCTCATGCACCAAGTTCAGCACGTTATTATCAAACTGGACCACGTGAACAACGTCCACAAACTCCACAATTTGATCGCGAATTCGATTTGAAGGAAGAAATCGACATGCCTACTCCTCAATCACGTGCTAAACAAGAAAAACCTCGTGGATCTGCGTTTGGAGATTGGGACATTCGTCGTGAAAACATTGTACGTCAGTCTGATACTAGCACTGGTCGTCAAGTTGAGCGCTATGTGGATTCTTCTTCAGAAGATGATGAGTTGGAAACACCACCATTTTTCCGTAATCGTTAAGAATGAATCTGATTGAAAATAAAGAGCGTATATTCTCGCAGGTTGCACAAGCAATGGAAACAGCAAACCGCACTGATCAGGTGAATGTAATTGCTGTTACTAAGTATGTCGGTATCGACCAAGCTAAGGTTCTGGTAGATACAGGAGTCCGTCATATCGGTGAAAACCGTGTTGATAAATTTCTAGAAAAATACCAAGCTCTAAAAGATGAGGGACTTACCTGGCATTTGATCGGTAGTCTCCAACGTCGTAAAGTAAAAGAAGTTATCAATTATGTAGATTACTTCCATGCTTTAGATTCTATGAAGCTTGCCCAAGAAATTCAAAAAAGGGCGAGTCACCCAATTAAATGTTTTATACAAGTTAATATCTCTGGAGAAGAAAGCAAGCATGGATTTGCTCCGGAAGAGCTCGATGCTCTTCTTCCAGAAATGGAAAACTTGGATAATTTACAAATTGTTGGCTTAATGACGATGGCTCCTTTTGAGGCAAGTCAGGACGAGTTGCAAGCCATATTTGCAGCAACTCACCAACTTCAAAAAGAATTACAAAAGAAACAGTTGAAAAATATGCCCTTTACAGAGTTAAGCATGGGAATGAGTCGTGATTATGATGTAGCAATTGCTAACGGTGCGACTTTTGTGCGAATTGGGACCTCATTTTTCAAATAGGAAAGAATTATGTCATTTAAAGATAGATTTGATCGATTGATTGATTATTTTACTGAAGATGGAGATGAGTACGATGTGCAAGAAGCGCCTGCTCAAGCAGTCGGTGCTAGCCAACCTGTATCATCCCCTAAACCAGTACAACCATCATCAAAACCACGTCCAAAAGCTGTGGTAGCTGCCAAGGAGCAGAAACCTACTCCTGTTGCAGCAAGTCGTCCACAAGTAGCTTCTACAGCAGTGGTTGAATCAGCTTCATCTCAAAAATCATCTTCTGAAAATATTACTCGACTTCATCAACGTCAACAAGAGTTGGCAAGAAATCGTTCTGCTGCAGATGAAAAGATTACAATTGATGTCCGCTATCCTCGTAAATACGAAGAAGCAACTGAAATTGTTGACTTGTTGTTGGCAAACGAAAGTATTCTCATTGACTTCCAATACATGACTGAAGTTCAGGCGAGAAGATGTTTGGATTATTTGGATGGTGCTCGCTATGTATTAGCCGGGAATCTACGTCGTGTTGCAAGTACTATGTACTTACTAACACCAATCAATGTCGTTGTGAATATTGAAGATATTCGCCTTCCAAATGATGTCGAAATTGCTGAATATGACTTTGATATGAAACGAAATCGTTAATATGTTTGTCCTACAATTAGTTAGAAATTTCTTTCAGGTTTTTGAGCTAGTATTAATCATCTATGCTTTGCTTAGTTGGTTTCCAAATGCATCAGAATCGGCTTTAGCTAAAATGGTTCAACGGATCGTCGAACCATTTTTGAGCCTATTTAGAAAGATTCCTTTGCAATTTGGTGGGTTAGACTTTACGGTCATGTTTGCCTTGCTCGCTCTGTCCGTAGTGGAACGATTTGTCCTTCAATTTTTGGTACAATTTATATGACCAAGGGATTTTATCAACACTATAGTCAAGAAGATCACGTATTTATCGATCGAGTCCTAGAATTAGTGGCTCGGGTAGAGCAACAGTATAGTTTTGAACTGACTTCTTTTTTAAATCCACATCAGGTTGATATTTTACGACAAATTGGTGCCCACCACGGTTTGCAGGTATTCTCAAGTTCAGAAATTTATCCCACAGAATATGCACGGGTGATTCTTGCTCCTAGCTACTATGTGTTGGATGCATCTGATTTTGAGATTTCCTTATTAGAAGTTCTCTATCCGGAAAAATTCTATCGATTAAGTCATTCTCAAGTTTTGGGCTCGCTTCTCCATCAGCTAGGCTTGGAAAGAAAGTCTTTTGGAGATATCGTGGTTGGGCAGGGGAAAATTCATATTTATGTGGATGCACGTTTCTCTTCCTACTTCAAAGAGAATCTTAGAAAAATTGCAAAAGCCTCTGTGAAGATTCGTGAGATCGACTGTCGAGACAGGATTTTTGTAGAAGAACCATCCAAGATCAAAGACCTATTGGTTACTAGTGTACGACTTGATAAGCTAGTAGCCTCGACTTTTAAGCTTGCTCGGTCTGTTGCTGTTCAATTGATTCAGTCTGGCCAAGTAAAGGTAAACTATGCGCCAATTGATAATCCTAGTCGGATGATTCAAGTAGCAGATTTAATTAGTGTTCGAAAATATGGCCGCTTTAAATTTCTATCAGAAAACGGCCAATCAAAAAGCGGGAAATACAAAATAACAGTTGAAGTATTTTCCAGTAGAAAATAAGGAGTAACTATGGCACTTACAGCTTTAGAAATCAAAGATAAACGCTTTTATGTAAAATTTAGAGGCTACGATGCTAAAGAAGTTGAAGAGTTTCAAGACATGGTCTACCGAGACTATGAAAAATTAGTTCGTGAAAAACATGAATTGGAAACAAAAATTAGTGCGTTGGAAGAACGCTTGAATTACTTTGATGAAATGAAAGACTCTTTGAGTCAATCAGTATTGATCGCTCAAGATACTGCGGAACGTGTGAAGCACGCGGCAAATGAGCGTTCAGAAACGATTATTCGTCAAGCTGAGCAAGATGCTCACCACTTAGTCGAAGAAGCAAAAGCGAAAGCGAATGAGATTCTCCGTCATGCTACAGACAATGCCAAGAAAGTTGCAGTAGAAACGGAAGAATTGAAGAATAAGACACGTGTCTTCCACCAACGTTTGAAATCAACTATTGAAAGTCAATTGAGCATCATTGATACACCAGAATGGGATGAAATTCTTCGCCCAACTGCTATGTATATTCAAACAAGTGATGAGGCTTTCCGTGAAGTAGTCGAAAAAGCTTTGGAAGAAACGGTTCATCATAACTACGATGATGAAGCAATTGATTTAACTCGTCAATTCTCACGTGCTGAAATTGAAGAATTGCAAAAACATATTGAAGCTGTAAACCGTGAATTGTCTGCGACTCAAGCTTTTGAAGGATTGAATGAAAAGGTTCAAGAAGCTTTGGAAGAAGCAGAAAAAAATCAAGTAGTTCAAGATTCTATTGAGGAAATTGTTGTAGAAACTCCTGAAGTTGATGATATCGACGCTCCAGAAGGGGAAGAACAACGGGAAACTGTTTCAATTTTATAATCTGTAAAAACAGTGACCTTATCAAATAGTTTTAGCGAGCAGGTGATGGTGGAAGACCTGTACTCCCTTTGTTAAGGTAGATCCTTTTACAAATCTTAGTGGTGAACTGAGTAACCACTAACGCTGGTCAGCGTTAGCGACAAAAGAGGAGAAAGAGACTAGTCTCTTTCTTGAATGAAGGTGGTACCACGACTTGTCGTCCTTTTTGGCGAGGTCGTGGTCTTTTATTTTGTATCATAATTTTTTATAGGAGACTCCATGAAACTCAAAGAGACACTAAATTTAGGTAAGACAGAGTTCCCGATGCGGGCAGGTCTTCCCACAAAAGAACCAGTATGGCAAAAAGAATGGGATGAGGCAAAGCTTTATCAACGCCGTCAAGAATTGAACCAAGGGAAACCTCATTTCACCTTGCATGATGGCCCTCCGTATGCTAACGGGAATATCCACGTAGGACATGCCATGAACAAGATTTCAAAAGATATCATTGTTCGTTCGAAATCTATGTCAGGATTCTACGCACCATACATCCCAGGTTGGGATACACATGGTTTGCCAATCGAGCAAGTTTTGGCCAAACAAGGTGTCAAACGCAAAGAGATGGACTTGGTTGAGTACTTGAAGCTTTGCCGTGAATACGCCCTCTCTCAAGTAGATAAACAACGCGAAGACTTCAAGCGTTTGGGTGTTTCAGGTGACTGGGAAAATCCATATGTCACCTTGACTCCTGACTATGAAGCAGCGCAAATCCGTGTCTTTGGTGAAATGGCTAACAAAGGCTATATCTACCGTGGGGCGAAGCCTGTTTACTGGTCATGGTCATCTGAGTCAGCACTTGCTGAAGCGGAAATTGAATACCATGACTTGGTTTCAACATCCCTTTACTATGCCAACAAGGTTAAAGATGGAAAAGGTGTCCTTGATACAGACACTTACATCGTTGTTTGGACAACAACACCATTCACCATTACAGCTTCTCGTGGATTGACAGTAGGTGCGGATATTGATTACGTCTTGGTGCAACCAGCTGGCGAAACTCGTAAGTTTGTGGTAGCTGCAGAATTGTTGAACAGTTTGTCTGAGAAGTTTGGCTGGGCTGATGTTCAAGTTTTGGCAACTTACCGTGGACAAGACCTCAACAACATCGTGACAGAACACCCATGGGATACAGCAGTAGATGAACTCGTTATCCTTGGTGATCACGTTACAACAGACTCAGGTACTGGTATCGTCCATACAGCCCCTGGTTTTGGTGAGGATGACTACAATGTCGGTGTTGCTAATGGTCTAGAAGTTGCCGTGACTGTTAACGAACGCGGGATCATGATGGCCAATGCTGGTCCTGAGTTTGAAGGTCAATTCTATGACAAGGTTGTGCCAACGGTTATTGAAAAACTTGGTGATTTGCTTCTTGCTCAAGAAGAAATCTCTCACTCCTACCCATTTGACTGGCGTACGAAGAAGCCAATCATCTGGCGTGCAGTTCCACAATGGTTTGCCTCAGTTTCAAAATTCCGTCAAGAAATCTTGGATGAAATTGAAAAAGTGAAATTCCATTCAGAGTGGGGTAAAGTCCGTCTTTACAATATGATTCGTGACCGTGGTGACTGGGTTATCTCTCGTCAACGTGCTTGGGGTGTCCCACTTCCAATCTTCTACGCTGAAGATGGCACACCAATCATGACAGCTGAAACCATCGAGCATGTGGCTCAACTCTTTGAAGAGCATGGTTCCATCATCTGGTGGGAACGTGATGCCAAAGACCTCTTGCCAGAAGGGTTTACCCATCCAGGTTCACCAAATGGAGAGTTCAAGAAAGAAACAGACATCATGGACGTTTGGTTTGACTCAGGTTCATCATGGAATGGTGTCGTGGTTAACCGTCCAGAACTCAAATATCCAGCTGACCTTTACCTTGAAGGTTCTGACCAATACCGTGGTTGGTTCAACTCATCACTGATCACATCTGTGGCTAACCACGGCGTAGCACCTTACAAGCAAATCTTGTCGCAAGGTTTCACATTAGATGGTAAAGGTGAGAAGATGTCTAAATCTCTTGGAAATACCATTGCCCCAAGCGATGTTGAAAAACAATTCGGTGCGGAAATCTTGCGTCTCTTGGTAACAAGTGTTGATTCAAGCAACGACGTACGTATCTCTATGGATATCTTGAGTCAAGTTTCTGAAACTTACCGTAAGATCCGTAACACCCTTCGTTTCTTGATTGCTAACACTTCTGATTTTAACCCAGCTGAGGATGCAGTAGCTTACGAAGAACTTCGTTCTGTTGATAAGTACATGACTATCCGCTTTAACCAACTTGTTAAGACTATTCGTGACGCTTATGCAAACTTCGAATTCTTGACAATCTATAAAGCACTAGTGAACTTTATCAACGTTGATTTGTCTGCTTTCTATCTTGACTTTGCCAAAGATGTTGTCTATATCGAAGGTGCAAAATCTCTCGAACGCCGTCAGATGCAAACAGTCTTCTATGACATCCTTGTGAAAATTACAAAACTCTTGACACCTATTCTTCCACATACTGCTGAAGAAATCTGGTCATATCTCGAGTTTGAAACAGAAGACTTCGTTCAATTGTCAGAATTACCAGAAGCTCAAACATTTGCTAACCAAGAAGAAATCTTGGATGCCTGGTCAGCCTTCATGGATTTCCGTGGCCAAGCTCAAAAAGCTTTAGAAGAAGCACGGAATGAAAAAGTGATCGGTAAATCTCTTGAAGCTCACTTGACGGTGTATCCAAACGAAGTAGTGAAGACTCTTCTTGGGGCAGTGGATAGCAATGTTGCTCAACTCTTGATTGTCTCAGAATTGACCATCGCAGAAGGTCCAGCTCCAGAAGGTGCGGTGGTCTTCGAAGATGTTGCCTTCACTGTTGAACGTGCAGCTGGTGAGGTTTGTGATCGTTGCCGTCGTATCGATCCAAGTACAGCAGAACGTGGCTACAACGCAACCATCTGTGACCACTGTGCAAGCATCGTAGAAGAAAACTTTGCAGACGCAGTAGCAGAAGGATTTGAAGCCAAATAATAAGAAGTGAAAAAATCGAGAGTGGGACAGAAATCGGTCATTCGTTAGAATTCGATTTCGTCGTCCCACCTCCGCACAGTTGAGTAGGGCTATAAAAGCTGATGTAATCAGCGTAGTAGAGCCCACTCAACCACTGCGTCTTGCTCGACAATCCAAAGACAAAAAAGAGACTAGGACTTTTGTCCCAGCCTCGACTTTTCAATAAAGAGGAACTGATGTGGTACCGGAAAGAATTTAAAGAACTAGAACTAAAAGAGTTTTACGAGATCGTTCAATTGCGTTTGGAAACCTTTGTCGTGGAACAGACAAGAATCTACAATGATCTTGATGCTATTGATCTTAGAGCTCTTCACCTTTTTCATCAAGACGAAAAGGGAAATGTAGATGCCTATGCACGGATCTTTGAGACGGGGACTACGATTCATTTTGGCCGAGTTGCTGTAGCCAAAGACAGTCGTGGCCAAGGACTGGGAAGGGCTATGGTGGAGCAGATTTTGGATCTGTGTGAACAGAGCTTTCCTGGGCGGGCCATTGAAATTGAGGCCCAAGAACAGGTGGTTGGCTTGTATGAAAAGCTAGGTTTTCAAAGGGTGAGCGAGCCTTTTATCTTGGCTTCTACCCCTCACGTAAAAATGATCTATCAGAAATAAAACATCCGTTCATCTCATTATCGAGGTGAACGGATGTTTTTTAAAAAAAAGATAGCAAAGAAAAAAGTAAGGTAGAAGAACCTTACTTAGCAATTGGGAAAGAAATTTCGATCAGTTTATCAGAGTAGAGGGTCTTTATAGCAGATTGGTCAATAATTTGAAGATCAATCTTGCGTTTTAAAAAGAACTCACGAATTTTTTCAACTTCTGTTTCACGAATGGCACGGTGTTTGTTACTAATCAGCAATTCGTAATGTGTAGGAGCTTTGGTAAAGATAACGTCGGTGTTACCAGCTGAATAGACCTCAACAAGGGTAGCATCGGTACTTTCTAATTGACTTTTGACCAGAGTAGCATGACTATTTGTTGTATTCATAAGCTTCATGTGAGATCCTCCTAAGCTCTTTCTCCATTTATTATAACACTTTTTTTTATTTTGTGAAAGAAGTCGCTTACAATTTTTGGGCAGATTTCCACATTTTGATGCCCCACTTATGACTTCCTCTTTTTAATCTGTCAATGGCTTCGTCGATTGGGAACCAAGCAATGTTATTGAAATCCTCTAGCGGTTTTTGAGCTTCTACAAAGTCAGTTACTTCATAGATATAGGCAGGATTATAGTAGTGGGTGTCGCGGTGACTAGAATAGAAGTACTCGTCTGCTTGGCCATAATACTCGCCGATGGTCGCAGTGAAGCCCAATTCTTCGATCAGTTCGCGCTCGAGTGCCAAGAAATGATCTTCTCCTTCCTCGATTTCACCACCTGGTAGGAACCAAGCTCCATTTGGTGCTTGGACTAGGATGATTTTATCCTTGGTTGGATTTGGAATTACCGCATAGACTCCATAACGATTGACATAGTCAACATTTTCTTCTTTTGTCCCAAAAGTTGCAACAGTCATATTAAAACTCGCTTCTTATTTTTTTATCATTATAACATAGATAGACATAAAAAGCAGTAGGAGATAAAAATAAGAGAGAGGGACAGAAATCGGTCATTCGTTAGAATTCGATTTCGTCGTCCCACCTCCGCACAGTTGAGTAGGGCTATAAAAGCTGACGAAATCAGCGTAGTAGAGCCCACTCAACCACTGCGTCTTGCTCGACAATCCAAAGACAATTGAGAGGCTAGGACTTTTGTCCTAGCCTCTTTTAAATGCAATTATTCAGTTACTTTTTCTGCCTCGTTTGCAGGTTTGGTCTTTCCTTTAATGCTAATATTTCCATTGCTGGTCATGACTGCCTTGAGTTGTTTTTCATTTGGATTTTCAAGGTAGTAATCGGTAATCGCATCTTCAATATAGTCTTGAATGGTACGACGGAGTGGGCGGGCCCCCATTTTTGGATCGTATCCCAGATCGACCAATTTTTCTTTCACCTTCTCTGTCACATCCAGATGAATCTCATTTTGTGCGAGACGTTGATTGACTTCATCCAGCATGAGAGTAACGATTTGAAGCAGGTTTTCTTTTGAGAGAGGTTGGAATTCAATGATGCCATCAAAACGGTTCATGAATTCAGGGCTAAAGAAGTTCCCGAGTTCTCCAAGTACAGAGTTGGTGCGACCTTCACGAGCTGCTCCAAAGCCAACATTGGCCTCCGCTTTGCCAGTTCCAGCATTAGAGGTCATGATGATAATCGTATCTTTAAAGCTAACGGTACGGCCTTGACCATCTGTCAAGCGACCATCATCTAAGACTTGAAGGAACATATGCATGACATCAGGATGGGCCTTTTCTACCTCATCTAGAAGAATAAGAGAGTAAGGGTTGCGACGTACTTTTTCAGTCAGCTGGCCAGCTTCTTCATAGCCGACATAACCTGGAGGAGCACCGACCAATTTGGCAACGGCATGTTTCTCCATGTATTCACTCATGTCAAAGCGAATCATACTATCAGCAGAACCGAAGAGTTCGATGGCCAATTGCTTGGACAACTCGGTCTTCCCGACACCAGTTGGTCCAACAAAGAGGAAGCTACCGATTGGACGGTTTGGCGTTCCAAGTCCTACCCGATTACGACGGATAGCCTTAGCAATTTTTTCAACAGCCTCATCTTGGCCGATGACATGAGCTTTTAAATCAGCAGCCAAATTAATCAATTGAGACTGTTCTTTTTCTTTCAAATCTCCAACTGGAATATTGGTCTTTTGCTCAACAATGTGTTCGATAGTCTTTTCGCTAATGACGGGCGTATCTTGGTCGGTGACCTGTTGCCCTTGCATTTCTTTGTACTTAGCGATTTGGTCACGGAAGTAGGCTGCTTTTTCAAAATCTTCATCCCGCGTCGCTTGGGCCTTGAGATTTTCGGCTTCAATTAAGCGCTGGTCAATGACTTTGGGATCGACAAAATTGAGGGTCAAATTCATCTTAGAGCCTGCTTCGTCCAAGAGGTCAATGGCTTTGTCGGGCAAGAAGCGGTCTTGGATATAGCGATTGGAGAGGAGAGCTGCAGCCTCAATAGCACCATCTGTGTAGTGGACGTGGTGGTAGTCTTCGTATTTCTTTTGAATGCCTTTAAGGATGGTAATGGTTTCTTCAACCGTTGGTTCATCCACCTTGACTGGTTGCATCCGGCGTTCAAGAGCAGCATCTTTTTCGATAATACGATACTCATTGAGTGTTGTGGCACCAACTAATTGCAATTCACCACGAGCGAGAGCCGGTTTGAGGATATTTCCTGCATCCATGTTGCCATCACCTGCAGATCCTGCTCCTACAATTTCATGGATTTCATCGATAAACAAAATGACATCTTCACGGCGACGGATTTCTTCCATTAGTTGTTGCATCCGTTCTTCAAATTGTCCACGAATCCCAGTCCCTTGAACCAGGCTAACAACGTCTAACCGAATAACTTCCTTGTCTTGTAATTTATAAGGGACATCGCCATCGACAATCTTCTGGGCCAGGCCCTCTACGACAGCTGTTTTTCCGACACCAGGTTCTCCAATCAGAACAGGGTTGTTTTTGGTTCGGCGGTTTAAAATTTCAATAACTCGGAGAATTTCGCCGTCACGGCCAATGACTGGATCAATGTCCCCACGGCGAGCGATTTCAGTAACATTAATTCCAAACTCTTCTAGGAGTCCTTTTGGTTGTTGTTTGGCTTGAGGTCTATTTGGTCCAGTAGCTCGACCGTTCCCATTTTGTCCGTAGCCATTTCCACCTCCATATCCTCCTCCTGATTGGGTCGGTGGCGTTTGAGGTTCTTGGGGAGCTTGGAAGTTGCCCAGTTGATTGAAGAAATCTTCAAAAGGATCCCGCCCTCCGCGATTTTGTTGGTTTAATCCTGCCAGGAGACTATTGTTAGGATCGGTTTTCATAATTTGATAGCAGTTCTGGCAAAGGTCTACTTGTTGTTGGTGACCATTCACATTCGTATAAAGATGAATGGTTGAATCGTTTATTTTACAGTTTTGACAAAGCATTCTCTTACCTCTTTCTCTAGGGTAAAAAGTGTAGAAACTATTGGTCAGAAATAGTCAAACTTTTATAGTTTCATTATATCAGTATTCTAAAAGTTTGCAAGAATTTAGTATGAAGTCCGGTTTTAGGCATGGAATAAAGAGGAAAAAAGCGGAAAAGTTGATTTTTATTGGAATTTCCTCCTTCTTTTATGATAGAATAGGAGAGTAGAAAGTAAATAGGAGAATCAAAATGGAATCACATTTGGTACGAATTATCAGCCGTTTGGAAGCAATGACAAAAGACGGTGGAAACTTAAAACGTAATTTTGAACGTGAAGGAGTTGTAGTCGCTGAAGTAGCCTACAACCATGATGAAGAAAATGGATCAGTATTTACTCTTCGTGATGTAGAAGCGCGTGAGACCTATACATTCGATAGCATTGACTTAATTGCAATGGAAATCTACGAATTGTTGTACTAAGAAGTATCAATCAAGAGTCTAGAGCATCTAGTCTCTTTTTTGTTGGAAGAAAACTGTTATAGTTTCTTCCTATAATCTTATCTAATCAAGAAGTGTTAGGAGCAGGTCCACAAATCTGATATAATAGAGAAGATATTGAATAGAAAAGAGATTGAGATGACACATGTGATTGATGGGAAGGCCTTGGCAGTAAAATTACAGGGAGAATTAGCTGAAAATACAGCACGTTTAAAAGAGGAAACAGGGGAGGTACCTGGTTTAGTGGTGATTTTAGTGGGAGAAAACCCAGCTAGTCAGGTCTACGTACGAAATAAAGAACGCTCGGCTCTTGCTGCGGGTTTTCGTAGCGAGGTGGTCCGCTTACCAGAGGCTACTACACAAGAGGAACTCTTGGCACTTATTGACCGCTACAATCAGGAACCGCTCTGGCATGGAATTTTGGTCCAGTTGCCTCTACCAGCACATATCGACGATGAGGCTGTCTTACTAGCCATTGATCCCAATAAGGATGTCGACGGCTTCCACCCCCTTAATATGGGCCATCTTTGGGCGGGTAATCCGGTCATGGTTCCCTCAACTCCTGCGGGGATCATGGAAATGTTCCGGGAATACGATATCGATGTTGAGGGGAAAAGTGCAGTCGTTATTGGTCGCTCCAATATCGTTGGAAAACCCATGGCCCAGCTTCTATTAGCTAAGAATGCGACGGTGACCTTGACCCATTCACGGACCCATCATTTAGCAAAAATTGCAAGAAAAGCGGATATCCTAGTGGTGGCTATCGGCCGTGCCAAATTTGTTACAGCTGACTTTGTCAAAGAGGGAGCAGTCGTCATTGATGTGGGGATGAACCGCGATGAAAATGGCAAACTATGCGGAGATGTCGACTACGATACCGTGGCACCACTTGCTAGCCATATTACGCCTGTTCCTGGTGGAGTGGGTCCTATGACCATTACTATGCTGATGACTCAGACCTATGAAGCGGCTGTTCGGGCTTTGAAAAAATAAACCAGCTTGGATGAAGTCGGGACAGTGTTTGGAGCGATAGACAGATTAGAAAAAATTTTGAAGGTTGGAACTTACTTTCCTGCCTTTTTTTAGTCTAAACGTGATAAAATAGAGGAAGAAAGAAGGAAAGCTTATGTTAAGAGTTGACCAAACATTGCTGCAACAAGTTATTGTTAGTCGTCAGTCAGACTCCTACAAGGGTGACTATGGTCGTCTTCTCTTGATTGGAGGAACCTACCCTTACGGGGGAGCGATTATGATGTCTGCTTTGGCAGCTGTGGAGAGTGGAGCGGGGCTTGTCACGGTTGCGACAGATCAGGAGAACATCCCTGCACTCCATAGTCAGCTACCCGAAGCCATGGCATTTGCTGTGACTGACCAAGAATTATTGGCTGATCAAATCGCAAAAGCAGGCGTTATTTTATTGGGGCCAGGCCTCAAGGACAATGATCTAGGGACACACCTTGTACAGTTAGTTTTTGACAGGGTTCAGTCTCACCAAGTGTTGATTCTAGATGGCGGAGCAATTAGTATCTATACTCGCTTAGCGTTGCCTCTTCCTCAAGCTCAGTTGGTTTTCACTCCTCATCAGAAAGAATGGGAGGCGATGTCAGGTCTAGCAATTGGGGAACAAGGAGAAGATAGGACACAAATGGCTGTGGGAAAACTTCCAGAAGGATCTATCTTAGTTCAAAAGGGACCTCAGACCAAGATTTGGCAACAAGGACAACCAGACTATTACCAACTAACAGTTGGGGGACCTTACCAGGCAACTGGAGGTATGGGCGATACCTTGGCAGGCATGATTGCAGGATTTGCAGGCCAATTTCCACAGGTTGGACTCTATGAGCGCGTGGTGGTGGCTACTCACCTTCATTCGGCTATTGCTGAAGACTTGAGCAAGGAAGTCTACGTGGTTTTGCCGACAGCGATTAGTAAAGAAATTCCCAAATGGATGAAAAAAAATAGCCAATAGGAAAAGTCGATAGAATAGGAGCTTCAGATCATGAAATCTGGGGCTTTTTCCGTAGGTAGAATCAGCTTTTTCCGCTTATTTTTGGTATAATTTATACTAGAATTTTCCGTATGAAAGGGGAACCATGTCAGAGTATTTATCGGTATCCAGTCTGACCAAATACCTCAAGTTAAAATTTGATAAGGACCCCTATTTGGAGCGGGTCTATTTGACGGGTCAGGTCTCGAATTTCCGGAAGCGTCCCAACCATCAGTATTTCTCTCTAAAGGATGAAAAAGCCGTGATTCAGGCGACTGTTTGGGCGGGGATCTATAAGAGTTTTGGCTTTGAGCTAGAAGAAGGCATGAAGATCAATGTCATCGGTCGGATCCAACTCTATGAGCCAAGTGGAAGTTATTCCATTGTCATCGAAAAGGCGGAGCCAGATGGCGTCGGTGCTTTAGCTATTCAGTTTGAGCAGTTGAAAAAGAAACTCCAGGAAGAAGGGCTCTTTCAAGAGAAGTTCAAACAGGCCATTCCCCAGTTTTCCAATAAAATCGGGGTTATTACCAGTCAGAGTGGGGCAGTTATTCGGGATATCATCACCACTGTCACTCGGCGTTTTCCTGGTGTGGAGATTCTCCTTTTTCCAACCAAGGTACAAGGAGAAGGAGCTGCCCAAGAAATTGTCGCCAATATCCAAAAGGCCAATGCTCGGACGGACTTAGATGTCTTGATTATCGGTCGTGGTGGTGGGTCTATCGAGGACCTGTGGGCTTTTAATGAAGAGCCGGTTGTGCGGGCTATTTTTGAGTCCAGAATTCCCATCATTTCCAGTGTGGGCCATGAGACAGACACCACTCTGGCAGACTTTGTAGCAGATCGCCGGGCAGCCACTCCTACAGCTGCGGCTGAGCTGGCAACGCCTGTGACCAAGTTGGACCTGCTTAATCATTTGCAGAAGCAGGAGGGGCGGATGGCAACCGCTATGCGCAACCGCCTAGTATATAATCGGGAGCGCCTGCAAAAACTGAGCCAATCGGTCATCTTCCGTCAACCAGAGCGGCTGTATGACTCTTATCTGCAAAAATTAGATCAGATTCAATTGCGACTGAAACAGGCCGTGTCAGAGTCAATTACCAGAAATAGCCGTCAGTTACAAGAACTCCGCCATCGGCTGGCTTCTCAAGCGCCCCAGCATCAGCTGGAGCGCTATCGAGACCAGATTCTCCAAATGGAGCGATTGATGATCTTGAAAATCAAGGAGCTCTACCAAACAAAAGCAGCAGATGCCAAGCGCCTATCAGAAGCTCTCTTGATGTTGGATACCAGTCGCATTGTGGCTAGAGGCTACGCCTTGGTACAGGCTGGAGATCAGGTTTTGGATAGTGTGGATACAATCAAAGAAAAGGATGCCTTGACGCTAGTCATGCGGGATGGGCAAGTAGAAGTAGAGGTAAAGCATGTCGAAAGAAAAGAAATTTGAAGAAAATTTAGCTGATTTGGAAGCTATTGTCCAAAAATTGGAAAGTGGGCAAGTGCCTCTCGAAGAGGCCATTTCAGAGTTTCAGAAAGGAATGAAGCTATCAAAAGACTTGCAAGAAACGCTGGATCAGGCTGAAAAGACCTTGGTCAAGGTTATGCAAGCAGATGGCTCAGAAACGGAACTGGTATGATCTTAGAAGAAAAACTGCAAGGGGTCGAAAAAGCGATTGAAGGCTTCTACGAGGCCAAACAAATCGCTCCCCGTTTGGTAGAATCCATCCTTTATTCAGTCCATGCAGGGGGCAAACGGATTCGGCCTTTGCTCTTATTGGAGTTGCTGGAGGCTTTTCATGCTCCAATCCTTGAGGCTCATTTTCAGGTGGCAGCCGCTCTTGAAATGATCCATACGGGAAGCTTGATCCATGATGATCTACCAGCGATGGATAATGATGATTACCGTCGTGGTCAATTGACCAACCACAAAAAATTTGGGGAAGACCTAGCCATCTTAGCAGGAGACTCTCTCTTCTTAGATGCCTTTGGCTGTGTGGCAGAAGCGGACCTTCCAGCTTCTATTCGGGTGCAACTGATTGCCTTATTATCGGATGCTTCAGGGACAGCTGGGATGGTGGCAGGCCAAGTCTTGGATATGGAAGGGGAAGGAGCGAGCCTGAACTTGGACCAGTTGCAAGTCATCCATGCCAATAAGACGGGACGACTGCTAGCATATCCTTTCCAAGCTGCGGGGATCCTCTTAGAGCTTGAGCCAGCTGTTGCGACTCTCTTAGAGGAAATTGGCCTCCATTTAGGCTTGGCCTTTCAGATTCGGGATGATATTTTGGATGTGATAGCCGATTTTGCCTCTTTAGGGAAAACCCCTCAGAAGGACCTGCAGGCAGAAAAGTCGACCTATCCTGCGCTACTTGGTCTAGATGGAGCTCAGGCTTATTTGGATCGAGAGTTGGATGCCTGTGAGGACTTGCTCGATCGCATTTCTAATCAAGTTTCCTTCGAAGGGACTGGAATCAAGAACATAATAGAAAGACTGAGAATTCATGGTCAAGGAAAGAGTTGACGTACTGGCCTACAAGCAGGGACTATTTGAAACCCGGGAGCAGGCCAAACGCGGTGTGATGGCTGGTTTGGTCGTTGCGGTCCATAATGGCGAGCGCTTCGATAAACCAGGTGAAAAAATTGATGAAGCGACTGAATTAAAACTCAAGGGTGAAAAACTCAAATATGTCAGTCGAGGTGGTCTCAAGTTAGAAAAGGCCTTGGCCCTTTTTGAGATTGACTTGCAGGACAAGATCACGCTAGATATTGGTGCCTCAACAGGGGGCTTTACGGATGTCATGCTCCAAAATGGAGCTGCCTTGGTCTATGCAGTGGATGTAGGGACCAATCAGTTGGCTTGGAAACTCCGTCAGGATCCTCGTGTCATCTCGATGGAGCAGTTCAACTTTCGCTATGCGACGTCTGAAGATTTTGAGCAAAGACCAAGTTTTGCTAGTATTGATGTTAGTTTTATTTCCCTCAACCTTATCTTGCCTGCTCTTCATGGGATTTTGCAAGAAGGAGGCCAGGTGGTCGCTCTAGTCAAACCCCAGTTTGAAGCTGGTCGGGAGCAGATTGGAAAAAATGGGATTATCAAGGATGCCAAGGTCCATCTGTCCGTCTTGGAACAGGTTCAAGGCTTTGCGATAGAACATGGCTTCTCCGTCTTGGGAGTGGATTATTCTCCGATTCAAGGGGGCCATGGCAATATTGAATTTTTACTTTATTTAGAAAAAAATACCGGGCAAAATCGTCTCGATCAGCAAGAGTTTGTAGCTGTCGTCGACAAAGCCCACACTGATTTTAAACATGAATAGTAAACAAAACCGATTAGAAAAAATACGACGCTTTATCCGAGAAAATAAAGTCGGCACTCAGGATGCAATTGTCGAACATCTGAGGGAAGCGGGAATTTCTGCGACACAAGCGACTGTTTCCCGTGATATTAAAGAGTTGGGCATTATTAAAACGCCATTAAAAGGTTCAGCCTATGTCTATGAATTGCCACGTGTCCAACATAGTGGAAAATTAGCAGAAAATAATCTTCAATCTTTTGAACGCATGGGGAGTTTTCTGACCCTCAAGCTTGTCCCAGGGACAGCCTATTTAGTCAAGCGCCATCTACAGGAAGATTTCGATGACATCATCTTTAGTATGATTTCAGACGACAATAGTATTTTTATTGTGGCCCGCTCGGAAGAAAAGGCTCAGTTTATCGAACAACGATTGATGGAATGGTAGGAGAGAGATGCTATTAGAAATTTCAATTAAGAACTTTGCCATCATTGAAGAAATCGCTCTGAATTTTGAAACGGGGATGACGGTTTTAACCGGTGAAACTGGTGCAGGAAAATCCATCATTATCGATGCCATGAATATGATGCTAGGCAGCCGGGCAACGACAGATGTGATCCGCCACGGGGCTCCTAAGGCTGAGATTGAAGGCCTCTTTGCGATTGACGAAAACCGTGCTCTTCAGCAGTTATTTGAGGAGCAGGGCTTAGAATGGGCAGAGGAGTTGATTATTCGCAGAGAAATTTTCCAGAATGGCCGGAGTGTCAGTCGGATCAATGGGCAGATGGTCAACCTCTCTGTCCTCAAGGCCGTTGGTCAGCATTTGGTAGATATTCATGGTCAGCACGATCAGGAAGAACTGATGCGGGCTCCATTGCATATCGCTATGCTGGATAGCTTTGGGGAGGATGCTTTTTTTGCGACCAAGAAGGCCTACAGAGAGACCTTTGAGAATTATAAGTCCTTGCGCAAGCAGGTCTTGCAGATCCAAAAAAATAACCAGGAAAACCAAGCTCGAATCGAGATGCTGGAATACCAAATTTCGGAAATCGAGGCAGTGGCCTTGTCCCTGGATGAAGATGTCCAGTTAGAGCAAGAACGGCAACGCCTGCTAAATCATAAGATGATAGCAGATACCCTAAGCAATGCCTACGCTATGCTGGATGCAGAAGACTTCTCCAGTCTTAGCAATGTTCGATCGGCCATGAATGATCTGCAAAGTATCGAAGAGTATGATCCGGACTACAAGACCTTGTCTGATCAAATGGCTGAGACCTACTATACTCTGGAAGATCTGACCAAACGCTTGGAGGATCTGGTAGATGGCTTGGACTTTGACGGCAACCGTTTGATGCAGGTAGAAGCTCGATTAGACCTGATCCACTCAATTACGCGTAAGTACGGCGGTCAGGTAAAAGATGTCCTTGATTATTTGGAGCAAATCAGTAAGGAATATAGCCTGTTAACAGGAGGTGGAACCTCTTCTGAAGACTTAGAGAAAGAACTCAAGTCTATGGAAGGCCAGCTGGTTGCCCTGGCCAAGGAACTGAGTCAAGGGCGCCATGCCTTAGCTCAAGAGCTGGAAGCAGAAATTCAGCAGGAATTGGCGGATCTCTACATGGAAAAAGCCCGTTTCCAAGTGCGTTTTACTCCATCTAAGTTTAATCGGGAAGGAAACGAAACGGTTGAATTTTATATTTCGACCAACCCTGGAGAGGACTTTAAGCCTTTGGTAAAAGTAGCCTCAGGTGGTGAATTGTCCCGTCTTATGTTGGCCATCAAGTCCGCCTTTTCTCGAAAAGAAGGCAAGACCAGTATCGTCTTTGACGAGGTGGATACAGGGGTATCTGGTCGGGTCGCTCAAGCCATTGCTTCTAAGATCTATAAAATTGGACGTTTTGGTCAGGTGCTAGCCATCTCTCATTTGCCTCAGGTAATTGCAGTAGCCGATTACCAATTCTTTATCGAAAAGGTGAGTGACGAATTTTCAACGGTTTCGACCGTTCGCTTGCTCAGTCATGAAGAACGGGTAGAAGAAGTAGCCAAGATGCTTGCTGGTGAAGATGTGACAGAAGCAGCCCGCCTGCAGGCGGAGCAATTGCTAAAACGGCCAAGCTAAGAAGAAAGGAACCGATATGGGAAGCTATTTCGTAGTGGGAGATATTCATGGAAAAGCAGGCATGTTGGAGGAACTGATGACCCATTGGGATGGTCAGTCTCGGCTGGTTTTTCTCGGAGATTTGATAGACCGTGGGGAAGATAGTCGTAGAGTTATCGAACTGGTCAAAGATTTTGTCGACCATCAAGGGGCAATCTGCCTCTCTGGTAACCACGAATACATGTTTTTAGCCTGGATCGATAACCCGATCGAACGCTATGACCATTACCGACGAAATGGTGGTGATACCACGATCAACTCTCTGCTTGGCCGTCCCCTAACGACTCCAGTCGATGGAGTAGAGGATGCTCGTCGCGTGCAAGAGACTTGTGGGGACCTCGTCGCTTTCATCCGTTCGCTTCCTTTTGTTTATGAAACAGAACACTATATTTTCGTGCATGCTGGGATTGACTTGACTCTAACGGACTGGCATGAAACGACGGATTACCAAAAAGTCTGGATTCGCCAGCCCTTCCATGAAGCAACCAATCAGACAGGAAAGACCATTGTTTTTGGCCATACCCCTGTCCACTATCTCTTGGATCAAAAGATTGGAACCAAAGAACTCTGGGTGACCGAAGATGGGAAGATTGGCATGGATGGTGGGGCTGTTTATGGTGGTGTCCTCCATGGTATTCTCTTTGATGAAAATGGAATGAGGTCCGATGTTGCTTTGGTTAATGATGGATTTGCAGCCATCGATGATTAAGCAAAAAGGACTTTGTCCCACAAAAGCCTAGAAAATTTGATATAATAGAATGGATATATCTAAGAAAAGATTGTAGGAATGTTATGTCACAAGTAAAAATTGTTACAGACTCATCCGTAACGATTGAGCCTGAAGTTGTTGAAAAATACGGAATTACCATCGTTCCCCTCTCTGTTATGGTGGACGGTGTTCTCTACTCAGATGCGGAATTAACCGAAGGTGAGTTCCTTCAGTTGATGAAATCCAGTAAAAACCTTCCAAAGACTAGCCAACCTCCAGTAGGTGTGTTTGCAGAAATCTTCGAAGACTTGGCTGAAGAAGGGGCGCAAATTATTGCAATCCATATGTCTCATGCCTTATCAGGTACAGTGGAAGCTGCACGTCAAGGAGCTACCTTAGCCAATGCAGATGTAACAGTTATCGATAGTAGCTTTACGGACCAAGCCATGAAATTCCAAGTGGTCGAAGCAGCAAAACTGGCTCAAGAAGGTGCTAGCGTAGAGGAAATTGTAGCTCGCATTGAAGAGGTCAAGCAAAATTCTAGACTCTATATTGGGGTTTCTACTCTGGAAAACCTGGTTAAAGGAGGCCGGATTGGACGTGTAACTGGTTTATTGAGTTCCCTTTTGAATATTCGGGTCGTCATGGAAATGAAGAACGATGAACTGCAACCGATTGTCAAAGGACGCGGACAGAAAACCTTTAAAAAATGGTTGGACGAGTTGATGCAAGACTTATCCGGTAAAGAAATCGCTGAGATAGGAATTTCCTATGCCGGTGGACCTGACTTTGCTAACGAAATGAAGGCGCAATTACAGCCTTTGGTTGCAACTCCAATCTCTGTTTTGGAAACAGGTTCGATCATTCAAACCCACACTGGTGAAGATGCTTGGGCAGTTCTTGTCCGATTTGCATAGAAGCCCGTCAATAAAGGAATTTATTCCTACATAAAAGTTTATAAAAACAGGTTTAGTACTTGACCTAAAAGCATTTTTTAGATATGATAGAGATGTTAAGGGTAAAACCTAAAAAAAATTGGAGGATTTGTTAAATGGCTAACAAACAAGATTTGATCGCAAAAGTGGCAGAAGCTACAGAATTGACTAAAAAAGACTCAGCAGCAGCAGTTGACGCTGTATTTGCAGCTGTTTCAGAATACCTTTCAAAAGGTGAAAAAGTTCAATTGATCGGTTTCGGTAACTTCGAAGTTCGTGAACGTGCAGCTCGTAAAGGTCGCAACCCACAAACTGGTAAAGAAATCAAAATCGCTGCTTCTAAAGTTCCAGCATTCAAAGCTGGTAAAGCTCTTAAAGACGCAGTTAAATAATTGTGATTACGAAAGTTCCTTCTAGCTTGCTAGAGGGAACTTTTTGTATTGGAGTCCTTTCTAGACAGGGCCTATAAATAGGAGTATAATAGAAAAAAGTGAGAAATGGAGGGTGGGCCATGAGATGGATTTTTGGAATCTTTGTTCTACTCATGATTAAACCAATTATTTATCTATTGAAAGGTCTCTGGTTTATTGTGGAACTCTTCTTTATGTTCCTCTTTGTTAAATTTTTACTAGGAACCATGAGATGGATCCTTAATTGGGGAAGTTAAGAATAGAATACAAAAGAGAGTGGGACAGAAATCGGTCATTCGTTAGAATTCGATTTCGTCGTCCCACCTCCGCACAGTTGAGTAGGGCTGTAAAAGCTGATGAAATCAGCGTAGTAGAGCCCGCTCAACCACTGCGTCTTGCTCGACAATCTAAAGATAATTGAGAGGCTAGGACTTTTGTCCCAGCCTCTTTTCTTATTTACAAACATTCTAATTAGGCAAAATTTGGCATTCGTGATATAATAGTTTTAAAGAAGAGACAGAAAGGGGGAAGACCATGCTAGCTTGTTTAACACTTGATTCCGTTCAACAACAAAAAGTAGAAGATGTATTGCAACACTTGCGTGAAAAATCTGTACGGATTACAGAGACGCGTCGAGCGGTCCTTTCCTATCTTGTCAAAAGCCAGGAACATCCAAGTGCGGATGCCATCTACCAAGATTTAAAACCAGCCTTTCCCAATATGAGCCTGGCAACCGTTTATAACAATCTCAAGGTCCTCATTGATGAAGGCTTTGTCTCTGAGATAAAAGTACGCAATGATACCACGACCTACTTTGATTTTATGGGACACGATCATTTGAATCTGATTTGCGAGTCTTGTGGGAAGATTGACGATGTTGACATCGAAGTTCCAGACGTGAGAGCAGAAGCGAGAGAAAAAAGTGGCTACATCATTACCAAGTGCCAAACCACCGTTTATGGAATCTGTCCAGAGTGTCAGAAGAAGCAATTATAAGCAAACCTCTTGTTAGAGGTTTTTTTGTTTGGTATGGTTTGCGGAAAAAGATAGAGAGGAAAGATTTAGAAGCTGATGAGTGAAAAATGTAAATGTCCATGAAAAAGAATTGATATAATTTCACTAAATCTCCGTTCAGACTTTTTTTGTGAGAAATTGCACTTTTCTATGGTCACCACTAGATTTTTTACTGAAAATCTAGTAGAATAAAATAGATAAACGGGGGAAACCTCGGAGAATATAAAGGAGATCCATCTAATGGTAAAATTGGTTTTTGCTCGCCACGGTGAGTCTGAATGGAACAAAGCTAACCTTTTCACTGGTTGGGCTGATGTTGATTTGTCTGAAAAAGGTACACAACAAGCGATCGACGCTGGTAAATTGATCAAAGAAGCTGGTATCGAATTTGACCAAGCTTACACTTCAGTATTGAAACGTGCGATCAAAACAACTAACTTGGCTCTTGAAGCATCTGACCAACTTTGGGTTCCGGTTGAAAAATCATGGCGCTTGAACGAACGTCACTATGGTGGATTGACTGGTAAAAACAAAGCTGAAGCTGCTGAACAATTTGGTGATGAGCAAGTTCACATTTGGCGTCGTTCATACGATGTATTGCCTCCTGCAATGGCTCGCGATGATGAGCACTCAGCACACACTGACCGTCGTTACGCTTCACTTGACGATTCAGTAATTCCAGATGCTGAAAATTTGAAAGTTACTTTGGAACGTGCCCTTCCATTCTGGGAAGATAAAATCGCTCCAGCTCTTAAAGATGGTAAGAATGTATTCGTAGGAGCACACGGTAACTCAATCCGTGCCCTTGTAAAACACATCAAAGGTTTGTCAGACGACGAAATCATGGATGTGGAAATCCCTAACTTCCCACCATTGGTATTTGAATTTGACGAAAAATTGAACGTAGTTTCTGAATACTATCTTGGTAAATAAAAATATCCAGTGGATATTTTTATCCCGAGCCTAGAAATGCCAAAGCGAGGTAGGTCCAGTGGATATTTTTATCCCGAGCCTAGAAATGCCAAAGCGAGGCAATTCTAGCGGGATTTGTTATCCATACAAAAAGCTGACTTCGGTCAGCTTTTTTGCTTGTCTTCCTTAGATTCTAGCTGGTTTTGGGTTTTCAGCGATCCTTAAAAGTGTTATAATAGAGTGTTACTAAATTGGGTTCCATTAGCCCTGAAAGGAAAAGAAACATGACAAAATCATTCTACATCACAACCCCTATCTATTACCCATCTGGTAAATTGCATATTGGTTCAGCTTATACAACCATCGCCTGTGACGTCTTGGCGCGTTACAAACGTATGATGAACTACGATGTGTTCTACCTGACTGGTCTCGATGAGCATGGGCAAAAGATCCAGCAAAAAGCAGAGGAAGCTGGCATTACGCCGCAAGCTTATGTAGATGGGATGGCGGTTGGAGTGAAAGAACTCTGGCAGTTACTCGATATCTCATACGATAAATTCATCCGTACGACAGACGATTACCATGAAAAAGTGGTGGCCCAAGTCTTCGAACGCTTACTGGCTCAAGATGACATCTACCTGGGTGAATACTCTGGTTGGTATTCAGTCTCTGATGAAGAGTTCTTTACAGAAAGCCAATTGGCTGAGGTTTATCGAGATGAGAATGGTAAAGTCATCGGTGGGATAGCGCCATCAGGTCACGAAGTAGAATGGGTTTCTGAAGAATCTTATTTCCTTCGCCTCAGCAAATACCAAGACCGCTTGGTTGAGTTTTTCAAATCCCAACCGGATTTCATCACGCCGGATGGCCGTCTCAATGAAATGTTGAAAAACTTCATCGAACCCGGTTTGGAAGACTTGGCGGTATCTCGGACCACCTTTACCTGGGGAGTCCCAGTCCCATCCGATCCAAAACACGTAGTTTATGTATGGATTGACGCCCTTCTCAACTACGTGACGGCACTTGGTTATGGCCAAGATGAGCATGGCAACTTTGACAAATTCTGGAACGGAACGGTCTTCCACATGGTTGGAAAAGATATTCTTCGTTTCCACTCTATCTACTGGCCAATCCTTCTCATGATGCTCGATATCAAATTGCCAGATCGCTTGATTGCCCATGGTTGGTTTGTCATGAAAGACGGCAAGATGTCTAAGTCTAAAGGAAATGTCATCTACCCAGAAATGTTGGTAGAACGCTTTGGCTTGGATCCGCTTCGCTACTACCTCATGCGCAGTCTGCCAGTTGGTTCAGATGGTACTTTCACACCAGAAGACTACGTGGCTCGTATCAACTATGAATTGGCCAATGACCTTGGAAACCTCCTCAACCGGACGGTGGCCATGATCAATAAATACTTTGGTGGTCAAGTCCCTGCTTATGTCGAAAATGCCACTGCATTTGATGCAGATTTGGCCAAGGTGGTCGAAGAAAGTATTGCAGAGTACCATAAACAAATGAATGCAGTTGATTACCCACGCGCTTTGGAAGCAGTATGGAACATCATCTCTCGTACCAACAAGTACATCGATGAGACAGCTCCATGGGTACTTGCTAAAGAAGATGGTGACAAGGAACAATTGGCAGCGGTCATGGCTCACTTGGCAGCAAGTCTCCGTGTCGTGGCTCACTTGATCCAACCATTCATGATGAACACCTCAAATGCTATCATGGAACAACTTGGCTTGGGCTTGGACTTCGATCTTGAAAACTTGACCCTAGCAGGCTTCCCTGAAAATGTCACAGTGGTTGCCAAAGGAACTCCAATCTTCCCACGTCTGGATATGGATGAAGAAATTGCCTACATCCAATCTCAAATGACTGCTGGTAAACCACAAGAAAAAGAATGGATTCCAGAAGAAGTGCAACTTAAGTCTGAAAAAGATGAGATTAAATTTGAAGACTTTGACAAGGTCGAAATCCGTGTGGCAGAGGTCAAAGAAGTTGAACGCGTCGAAGGATCTGACAAATTGCTTCGCTTCCGCCTAGATGCAGGAGATGGCGAAGACCGTCAAATCCTCTCTGGTATCGCAAAATTCTATCCAAATGAACAAGAATTGGTCGGCAAGAAACTCCAAATCGTGGCCAACCTCAAACCACGTAAGATGATGAAGAAATATGTCAGCCAAGGCATGATTCTTTCTGCAGAACATGGGGATCAATTAACAGTCTTAACCGTTGATCCATCTGTGCCAAATGGAAGCATCATTGGCTAAACGATTGATAAAGAATAAGCTCTCCTGAATGGGAGAGCTTTTGTTGTATCGCTATAGTTTTCATCATTGAGTATTACAAGGATGTTAGATGGGCCCTATTAGTCATGAATGTTAACGGAGACTTCCGCAGTGAGAAAAGAGTCTGAAACAGTTTCGTTTCAGACTCTCGGAAGTTTTGAGACAGTAGGCTCAAATTTTAGGTATGGAATCCCAGAGGGATTCGCTACCGTCCGTCCTCACCTAAGGAAAGTCTCCAATTACTTTTCTTAAGATATTTCCTATTCATCTGGCCGGTATTCCAGGATATCTCCGGGCTGGCAGTCCAGTTCTTTGCAGATAGCTTCAAGGGTGGTGAAGCGGATAGCTTTGGCCTTGCCTGTCTTAAGGATGGAGAGGTTGGCGGTAGTGATGCCGATTTTGTCAGCTAGCTCATTGGATTTCATCTTTCGCTTGGCCAGCATGACATCTAGATTGACGATAATCATGGTCCCCTCCTTAAATGGTCAGCTCATTTTCTTCAGCGATCGCAATTCCTCTCTCTAAAATCTTGCCAAGGACCCAGACAATTGGGACAGCGAGGAGGAGTCCCGTATTAAAGGTCAATTGGAAGGTAAAGGGAAGGAGATAAACGTCGCCACTGGTTTCAAGTGTACCAGACATAAAGGACAAGACCAATAAGATCTTCCAAGCTCGGTTGCAAAGATCAATGTTGGAGTGAGAAAAGATCTTTTCTTGGTAGAGATTTTGGAGGAAGCTACGAATGGTGATGAGAAGAAGAATATAAATAGCACTTGAGGCTAGTGGGAAGAGCAACTGCCATAGGGGTTGCAGATGTTTTGGGAAAAGCTGGATGCCATTCACCTCAAAGGACAAGCGCCCAGATTGAACGAGATCCTTAAACACACCCATCCGTGAAAGCAGGTGGATGACCAGTGCTGCCACAGTCATAAAGCCACAGAAGTAAATGAAAGCCGTTAAGACTTCAATAACATTTTTTAAGGTTTTTGAGTTTTTCATCGCAAGCCTCCTTAAAGTTTATTTATTATTTACTTATAGTATACTCTTTATAAAAAATAAGTCAATAAAAAAGTATCGAAAAACGATAAAAAATTTATGAAATTCGGTCAAAGTTTGCTTTAAATAGAATTTAAGGTATACTAATAGGTAACTACCATTTCAAGGAGGTATTGAAATGATCAAAAAGTTAGATAAGAAATATCTTTGGATGATCATCGCTTTTGTGAGTGCAGTGGTTCTAATTGGAGGAGTCTATCTCTACTCTAGCTCCAATATCCAACCGGATCATCAAAAAGAGTTCAACCAGACCTCGAAGACCTCGTCCTCATCTAAGGAAAAAGCCATCGATTTGTCTGGTGAATATGTCTCTAGCGCGCGTGATAAGGCCAAGATACAGAAAGATGGGAAATCTTGGAAAATTGATTATCAAACAGATGATGGTGCTGTTTCAGCAACTTTCTCAACTGATTTCAAAGTAGAAGGAGCCAATAAAGTTTCTACCAGTCAGATGAAAAAGTCAGATGGAAATACTGATTTTACCATCACTGTTCGTATCTTTAAATACCAATCAGATAAAGATCCTCTCATTACGGTCACCATGTCAGACAAAGATCCTGATCACGAAATGGTCTTTGCCAATCGGAAGGATTTCTTCAAGTCGACGAATCCAGATGACGCAGTACTGGATGGAGATTTGACAACCTTCTCAGGAAGTTATTCTAATGAATCTATTGAACAACAGATTGCAGATTCAGGCTTTAAGTTGTATGGCTATAGTCCAGAAGATTATTACAATCACCGGACTACTGTCTTTCCTTCTATCTACTCTGATAAGGACAATGGATGGAGCTTCTGGAGTGGAGCCACCAATGTCCAATTTGTCCTCAATAAAGATAAGAAACCTAAGAAAGCAGGCGCGACCTATCAGGTTTACTTTGTCCAAGCTGGGACAACCGGAGCAAGTCCTGGTCAAGAATTGATTGTCACCTTGATTCCTGAAAATGTTCAAGGTCCTGATGGCGTCGTTTCACCGTTGAGACGTATCTTCTACCATCAAGCCTCCTTCCATGCCTACCAGGACAAGTGGTGGGAAGCTTACCCAGAGCCGAAGAAGGAAGCAGACCTCGATATTGCGGCCATCAATAATGGAGATTTCTCAAGTCTGGCAGGGACATGGCGCAATGCCAAAGGACAAGAGATGGTCATCCAAGAAGATGGAACTGTAAAGGGCCAAGGAAGATTAAAAGCAGTGCCGAACTCGGATAAGACAAGTAAAGTCCCTTATGTAGATCTACGTGTGGGAGAAACAGGAGTGGCAGTTGGCCTCTTTAAGATTGGTTTTGAAAATCCTGATGGAGACCAGTCAGATAAGAGCAAACCTCGCTTAGTTGTTACCCAATCAGCTGGAAACTATCCAGCAGATCAATACTTCTATCGTCAATAAGAATCAAAAAACCCAGGAAATTCAATTTCCTGGGTTTTGTTTTGGTTCAATTGTTTATCACTAGGTGCTGAAGGAGTTGATTATTTCTTACTTCAACCTGTCTCTTTAAACTTACTCTTTATGCTCAAGGAGCAGTGGGGAGGTGGTTTCGACTGCTTGTTTTCGTTTGAAAAATGCAGCCATTTGAACCAGGATACGAGGAACTGTTTGCCATTTTTTCCATGCTTGGACACGGGTATCGATGAGTTGCTTAGCTAGACGTTCCAGCATTTCCCGCTCGGTGGGGTCTAGTTCCTGAGTGTTTTGAAAGATATCTTTGATCTTGGAGAAATTTTTCAAGTTCATCAAATCGTTTATTGAAGTAATTCCTGCATCCAAGAAGAGGCCAAAGAAGGTATCGAAAAATTTCTTGAGTTGGCTGTCAGGCACTTCTTGTACCCACTGTTTTAAGGTTTGGACCATCTGCTGGCTATCGGGACTAGTTTGATCCAGTGTCACAAATCCATCCTTTTCAACCATCCAAGTAAAGGCGTCATGCTGGGCAAAGCCACCAAAAGCTCGACTTTTGACGATCGTAGCAGGCTCAGGAACTTCCAGCATCATGCCGACGATGGATCCTTGTGGGACATAGCGATGAATGAGGTGTGCGATTCGTTGGTAGCCCTCTGTTTTGATAATGGACTTGTTGAGACCTGGAGCGTCGTAACAGTAGATGGCATCGACTTGTTTGAACAGCTGATCAGGAAGGTAGGAGCAGGCGTAGGCTGCGAGATTGCCCCCTTTGGAGTGTCCGGCTACCATGAAGTGTCCTTTTGGGAACTCCTTCATGACATGTTGTAGGTAGCTGGCTGCACGTCTCTGAGCTGGGATATGGTCCATGTAGGTCATGTGGAAGTCTTCCTTCCAACCAATCAAGGTATCATCCGTCCCTCTGAAGACAACCAAATAAACATCCATGGTGAGACGATAAGTCATGGCCGCAAACTGTTTCTGAACATCAAGGTCATATTCATCGACATAGTTGAGCAGTTTGATATTCTTAAAGCGTTTCGATGTAGCCAGCTTATCAACTAACTGCAAGTGCTGGTCCGTCACGATAAAATCGGTGGTCTGATCGACCAGCTCTGTCGCATCAGACAAGCGGACTTCAATATTGGTCGTATCTCCTTGGGGCACGATCCGATCAAAAGGAAGATAGGTCAGCTCCGTCAGAGCCAGAACATCGAGTTCCTTAAAGGGGCGATCGTAAATAGAATCATAGCTGACATGGTCTAGATAATCAAAAATCGTGGACATGGGATTCTCCTTTGTATCTGTATGTTCAGTATAGCATAAAATACCTGAAAAGCCCCTCAATAAAAATAGGAAATTGATGACCTCTATGCAATGCTGTCGAAAAATATGTATGCTTCTTGGATAATTTGATATAATGAAAGGGTAACATTCTAGTAAGAAAGAGCAGGAAAGAGCATGCATAAAATTCTTCTTGTCGAAGATGATGAAACCATTCGCCAACAAGTGAAGATCATCATGGAGCAGTGGGGCTTTGAAGTCATTGCAGTTGATGACTTTATGGATGTACTGGGTACCTTTGTCCAGACCAATCCTCATTTGATTCTGATGGATATCGGCCTTCCTCTTTATAATGGCTATCATTGGTGCCAGGAGATCCGCAAGGTGTCCAAAGTGCCGATCATGTTTTTATCCTCACGCGATCAAGCCATGGATATCGTTATGGCTATCAATATGGGAGGAGATGACTATGTGACCAAGCCATTTGATCCCAATGTCCTCCTGGCGAAAATTCAGGGACTCCTTCGCCGCTCTTATGAGTTTGGGACTGATCAAGATTTGTTAGAACACCGGGGTGCTATCCTCAATCTCAAATCCATGGATCTGGTCTACGAGGGAGAAGTGGTCAATCTAACCAAGAATGAATTTCAAATCCTTCGCATTCTGTTTGAGAAGGCTGGAAGTGTAGTGGCTCGAGATGACCTGATGAAGGAATTGTGGAACAGTGATTTCTTCATTGATGACAATACCCTTTCGGTCAATGTAGCTAGACTCCGGAAGAAACTAGAAGAAGCAGGACTGGAACATTTTATTGAAACGAAAAAAGGGATAGGATACGGGTTGAGCAATGGGTAATCGATTCTTTTTTGTTAAGCACTATCTGCTTGCTCATCGTCGTTATCTCTATTTGTTGGGATTACTCCTTTCTTCCCTCCTCTTGTTTGCCTATATTTTCGAAGGCTACCGCCATTTCCTCCTTTACCTGACGGGAATTTTGGCTTTCTTGACTCTTCTCCTTATTATTTGGGATACGGTTGCTAAGTATCAGGCTTATCAGAAGGAAGTGCTCTATGGAGAGGGGGTAGCTGAGACTCCTCTAGAAAAGGTCTTGAGTCAAAAGCTAGCAGCCAGTCAGCAAGCCCAGCGGGAGCAGACGACAGTGAGTATTGAGACCTACAATGATCTGATGGATTACTATACCCTCTGGGTCCACCAGATTAAGACCCCCATTGCGGCCAGCCAACTCTTGGTTCAAAATATAAAAGACAGCGACCTGAGAAAGCAAATGGAGCAGGAACTCTTTAAGATCGACTCTTATGCCAACGTGGTCCTCCAGTATCTGAGACTCGAAAGCTTTCACGATGATCTGGTCTTGAAGCGCGTGTCACTAGAGGACTTGGTCAAAGAAGTCGTGCGAAAGTATGCCATCTTCTTTATCCAGAAGGGCTTAACGGTGGATCTGCATGATTTAGATGCTAGGGTCATCACCGATCGCAAGTGGCTCTTGGTCATCATCGAGCAATTGCTGTCTAATAGCCTCAAGTATACCAGCACTGGCGGGATTGAGATCTATTTCAAAGACCAGACGCTTTATATGAAAGATAGTGGGATTGGAATCAAGGATAGCGACATACTCCGTGTCTTTGAGCGGGGATTCTCCGGCTACAATGGGCATTTGACCCAGCAATCTTCGGGACTAGGCCTCTATCTGTCTAAAAAGATTGCAGACCAGCTAGGGCATCAACTCCAAATGACCTCACAAGTTGGCCAAGGGACGACTGTTGCCATACGTTTTGAGGAGAAGAAATTGGTGATGGATTAGGGGAACTCGCCTATACTAATGATTCTCTCCCTAAGGTTCTCTTTTATTTGAAAATGACAAAAATGTAAGGTTAGATTTTAAAAATGAAAGGTTAGGTTATGGTGACCACCTTTTATTTTTTATACAATAGTCTCATCAAATAAAGGAGGTCAAGAAAATGAAACTCTTGAAATGGATGAAACAACCCAAAAAGATTAAGAAACCAAATAACCAAACTGATCTGGAAAAGGTAGAATTTGGTCGCAAAGTCTTGCAACAAACCCAAGAATTTTTCTTGATCTACTAGTTAAAGGAGAAAAACATGTCATTACTAGACGTTCAACATATCAAAAAAATCTACAAAACCCGCTTTCAAGGAACGCAAGTCGAAGCCTTAAAGGACATTCACTTCACCGTGGAAAAAGGGGAATACGTCGCCATCATGGGGGAATCAGGATCCGGGAAATCCACCCTTCTCAACATCCTAGCCATGCTGGATCAGCCAACCGAAGGGTGGGTCTACCTAAATAACATAGACACCTCAACCATCAAGAACAAGGATGCCTCCAGTTTCCGTCGGGAAAAACTAGGCTTTGTCTTTCAAGATTTCAATTTGTTGGATACCTTGTCTGTCAAGGACAATATCCTTCTGCCCTTGGTCCTCTCTCGTAGACCGGTCAAGGAAATGATGAGTAAGGTCGATAGCGTCAGTCGGGAATTGGGCATCCACCAACTGCTTGAAAAATATCCCTACGAAATCTCTGGTGGGCAAAAACAACGGGTAGCCGTAGCACGGGCTATCATCACCTCGCCAGAAATCCTCCTTGCGGATGAGCCAACAGGGGCGCTAGATTCCAAATCATCTGCTGCGTTGCTCGACGTCTTTGAAGACATCAATAGCATGGGGCAAACTATTCTCATGGTGACCCACTCAACCGCAGCAGCAGCTCGGGCCAAGCGCGTGCTCTTTATCAAGGACGGGATTCTTTACAATCAAATCTTCCGCGGGGAGAAAACCGAGCGTCAGATGTTCCAAGAAATCTCGGATACCTTGACGGTCATGGCAAGTGAGGTGGGGTAGATGTTTCGATTAACCACTAAATTAGCTTGCTCCAATCTGATTAAGAACCGCAGGCTCTATTATCCCTTTGCGATTGCGGTCATTCTCGCAGTGACCATCGCCTACCTCTTTGACTCCCTGACCTTTAATCCCCACATTTCAAAACTTCGAGGGGGATCTCCCATGCTCTTCACCCTTGGCTTGGGACTGTTTGTGGTCAACGCTGCGGGGGCCATCATTGTGCTCTATGCCAATAGCTTCGTCATGAAAAACCGCTCCAAGGAACTGGGGATCTACAGCATGCTGGGCCTTGAGAAGCGCCATCTCATCAGCATGATTTTCAAGGAACTCTTGATCTTTGGCTTTTTGACTATCTCAAGCGGAGTGTTGATCGGGGCTCTCTTTGACAAGCTGATCTTTGCCTTTCTCTTGAAACTCATGAAGATGAAGGTCCAGCTGGTATCCACCTTCCAACCTGGGATTGTCATCTTGGTCTTTGTCACCTTTGGTCTCATCTTTGGCCTCCTAGTTTTTCTCAATGCTTGGCGAATTCTCCGTTTGAATGCCCTGCAGTTGACGCGTGAGAAGGCTAGTGGTGAAAAGAAATCCCGCTTCTTGTGGCCCCAAACCATCCTGGGTTTAGTTTCTCTTAGTTTTGGCTACTACCTGGCTTTGTCAGTCAAAGACCCATTGTCTGCGATTGTGATTTTCTTTCTAGCGGTTGTCTTGGTCATGATCGGAACCTACCTGCTCTTTAATGCTGGGATCACCGTCTTCTTGCATCTGCTTAAGAAAAAGAAGGGCTATTATTACCAACCCAACAATATGATCTCGGTCTCTAACCTCATCTATCGCATGAAGAAAAATGCAGTGGGACTTGCGACTATTGCCATCCTCTCAACCATGGTGCTAGTGACCATCTCTGCTGCGACCAACATCTATGTTGGTGGCGAAATGGTCAAGAAAATTATGGCTCCTCATGATTTCTCTGTCCAAGGAAAAGGGGTAGACCTGGAGCAAATCAATCAGAAATTTGATGAATTTGCTTCTGAGCACCAGCTTGAAATCAAGAATCGTGACCTGATGACCTATGCCAACTTTGGAATCAAATCCCAAAAGGGCACAGACTTTACGGTCTATCCAGCTGACGAACGCAGCGTCACTCCTAAAACTGTCTTTATGGTCTTTGATGTAGCTAGTTATGAACATATGACAGGCGAACAAGTCGATCTGACTGGCAACCAAGTTATCCTCTTTGCTCATAACGAGGCTCTCAAAGGCCAAAAGCAGTTTACCATCAATGGCCAAGACTTCCAAGTCAAGAAAGAAGTGACCAAGGATTTTATCACCGATCATGTTCCAAATCAGTTCAATTTGCTTACAGAGGATTTCAATTATCTGATCGTGCCAGATCTCTCAGCCTTTATCGCCCAATTTCCAAATCTTGCCATCTATACCAATATCTATGGTGGATTCAATGTCAATGTCGGTGAAGATCAGCAACTCAAGCTAGCAGCTAGTTATGACAAGATGATCGATGAATTGAGTAGCCAACAGACCCAAGGAAAATTTGTCTATGGAGGCAACCGTGCCAATGATGTGGCAGAGATGAATAGTCTCTTTGGTGGCATCTTCTTTATCGGGATTTTCTTGTCACTAATCTTCATGGTCGGAACGGTCATCGTCATCTACTACAAGCAAATCTCAGAAGGCTATGAAGACCGTGATCGCTTCGTCATTCTCCAACAGGTGGGGCTTGATGAACACGAGGTCAAACGGACCATCAACCGTCAAGTACGGACTGTCTTTTTCCTCCCTCTCATCTTTGCCTTTATCCACCTGGCCTTTGCCTACCATATGATCCGACTCATTCTCAAAGTGCTCGGTGTCATCAATAGTAGCCAAGTCCTCGTCGTGACTCTCAGTGTCTGTGCTGTCTTTCTCATCACCTACCTGATCGTCTTTTGGATCACCTCTCGGAGCTACCGTAAGATTGTGCAGATATAAGAAAAAGAAGCTCGAATCAAATTAGAAACTTTCCTTAGGTGAGTACGGACGTCAGCGAACTTCGAAGAAGTTCCATGACTAATTATTGAGCCTAAGGTCTCAATAATTCCGAGTGCCTGAAACATGATTATTTCAGGCACTTTTCTCACAGCAGAAAGTTTCAATATACTCTAAATAATAATTAGAAATCATTTGGATATTTTTGCACAATAGTCCAGATTAGGTTATTCAAAGTAAAAATTGTCAACTTTTTAAGCTCGCTCATGGCGGGCTTTTGTGCGAAAATCGACAGCGATTGTTTTTGCTTTTCAAAGGGATATAAAAAAGACTGAACCAATCGAGTTCAGTCTTTGTTCGCTTTCTATTAAAGTGATGTAAGGAAAGTCAATCCTCCTAGGATGACACCTGCCGAATTCGGAATGATCAAAATCCAGTCTTTTTTAGGTTCCTTTGTCCAACCATAAATGACCCAGATCAAGCAAGAAATAGCAGCTGACAAGGGTTGGAAAGGTTGGGCCTTGTTTCCCTGTAAATTAGCAATAATTTGTGGGATGTAGGCAATGAAAACGATAATCCCAATAAAGGCACCGATCGAGCCAACGATTTGGTTGATTTTTTGTTTATTCATAAAATTTTACCTCTGTGTATCAAAATAGCATAAATAGGAAGATAATGCAATTAATTTGCATGCTATTCAAGATGAAAATGATTATATTTGCAAAAAAATTAGACAAAGTGTCTAAAATAATTACTAGAGAGAAGACTCTCTCGAAGAGAAATCCATCTTCCTGCAAAATCACAAGATTGTGACACTTTACAGTTCAGTAACATTTGAAAAAAGCACTTGAATTTTAAGAGGGCAAGCGTTAGAATAGTGCGTACTCAAAAAATGAAAGGTATTTTGAAAATGAATGAAAAACAAATGAAAATTCTTGGTTGGGTTGCGACCTTTATGTCTGTGATGATGTACGTGTCTTACTTCCCACAAATCATGGATAACCTTGCTGGTCACAAAGGAAACTTTGTTCAACCTTTAGTTGCCGCTATCAACTGTAGCCTTTGGGTCTATTACGGACTCTTTAAAAAAGAACGTGATATCCCACTTGCTGCAGCCAATGCACCAGGGATCATCTTTGGTTTGATCACAGCCATCACAGCTTTATAAGAAAGGACTAGCTCCCGCAAGGACGCTAGTTTTTTAATACCTTACAGAAATGTAAGAAATCAGGCTAAAAATGAAAGGTTAGCTTATTGTAGAACTCTCTCCAAATCGTTACAATAGAGGTGTAAAAAAGTTTTATGGATGTCAATCATATAACCAGATAGAAATGGAGAATGAAAATGGCCTTATTAGATGTACAACATGTGAAAAAAATTTACAAAACCCGCTTTCAAGGGACGCAAGTCGAAGCCCTAAAAGACATCCACTTCACCGTGGAGAAGGGGGAGTATGTCGCTATCATGGGGGAATCAGGATCCGGTAAATCGACCCTTCTCAATATCCTAGCCATGCTGGATCAGCCGACCGAAGGACGGGTCTACCTCAATGGCATGGACACCTCGACCATCAAGAACAAGGATGCGTCGAGCTTCCGTAGGGAAAAACTAGGCTTTGTCTTTCAAGATTTCAATTTGCTTGATACCTTGTCTGTCAAGGACAATATCCTTCTCCCTCTGGTCCTTTCTCGCAGACCGGTCAAGGAAATGATGAGTAAGGTCGATAGCGTCAGTCGAGAGTTGGGCATTCACCAACTGCTTGAAAAATACCCCTACGAAATCTCTGGTGGGCAAAAACAACGGGTAGCCGTAGCACGGGCTATCATCACCTCACCTGAAATTCTCCTGGCTGATGAGCCAACAGGGGCGCTGGATTCCAAGTCTTCGGCTGCACTGCTCGACGTCTTTGAAGACATCAATAGCATGGGGCAAACTATTCTCATGGTGACCCACTCAACCGCAGCGGCAGCTCGGGCCAAGCGCGTGCTCTTTATCAAGGATGGGATTCTTTACAACCAGATCTTCCGCGGAGAAAAGACAGAGCGTCAGATGTTCCAAGAAATCTCAGATACCTTGACGGTCATGGCGGGAAAGGAGGATCGTGATGTTCAAATTAACAAGTAAATTAGCTCTTTCCAACCTCAAACAAAATCGCAAGCTCTATTATCCCTTTGCCTTGGCTGTTATTTTAACGACCATGATCCTTTATAGTTTTATCGCCTTGTCATCGACCCCTCATTTAGAGGATTCTTACGGAGGGGGAGCGGCGAGAACTGTTCTTGGTTTTGGTAGTTTCGTTGTCCAATTAGTCGTCATCATTTTAGTGGCTTATGCCAATGGCTATGTCATGAAAAATCGTTCCAAAGAACTGGGCTTGTACAGTGTTTTGGGGATGGAGAAGAAGCACCTTCTCGTCATGACCTTATGGGAATTGCTCTCCTTCTATGTTCTCACAGTTGGAATAGGACTGGGCTTGGGACTCTTGTTTGATCGCTTGATTTTTGCCTTGCTCCTAAAATGTATGGGGCTACCAGTCGTCATTCAATCAACCTTCCAGATAGGGGCTGTTCTTAACACTTTACTTGGGTTAGCCTTAGCTTTTGGACTCATTCTTTTGTTGAATTCTTTCCGTCTCTTGCGCTACAGTTCCCTCCACCTCATGCAACAGAAAAAGGCAGGGGAGAAGAAGGGACGCTTCTTGCTGGTTCAAACTCTGTTAGGACTAGGGCTCTTAGGAATTGCTTTTTATATAGCGCTAACCGTTGAGCGTCCGGTTGCGGCTGTCCAAGGATTCTTTATTGCCGTCATCTTGGTCATTCTAGCGACTTATCTCTTATTCAACGCAGGATCCATTACCTTCTTAAGATTTCTCAAAGGTCGGAAATCCTACTATTACAAGCCAGAGAATTTTATATCTGTCTCTAACTTAATAGCTCGGATGCGAAAAAATGCAGCGGGCCTCGCGACCATTAGTATTCTTTCCACCATGGTCTTGGTCACCTTAACCGGGTCGCTCAATATCTTTATTGGAGGGCAGAATTACCTAGATACTGTTTACCCTTCTGATTACATGATTAGTGTGGGGCATATGCCTTCAGATGCTGAGACAGAATCGGTTATTGAGGATGTTCAAGCTCAAATTAAGAAAACAGCCGATGCGACAAATCTATCAGATTATCAGGTGGCACAGACAACATACTGGTCGGCTGAAATTCGAAAGATTGATGGAAGGAGCTTAGAGGTGTATGAGCAGTCCTATCAAGAAGCTGGTCAGGAGATGGAGATGAAGACAGAGGGGACCGTCTACTTTTTTGATCAGGCGACTTACGAGCAACTGACGGGTCAAAAAGTTGAGCTTGGGGAAAATGAAATCCTAGCCTATGGGTATCAGTATCCAGGAAAATTAGATTCGCAATTAGAAATCAATGGGAAGACCTTCACGATTAAACAAAAACTAGAATCCAATTTTATCCAAGGAAAACTCCCTCAATCCGACCTGTTTCAACATCAAATGGGTTTGTACCTTGTCCTCCCTGACTTGAACCAACTGGGACTAAAAGTTGATAAAAATTTGGAATTCGCTATTACTGCAAAAGATAAAGAGAATCAAGATTTCATCAGTGGCTTGATCAAAGACCTTTATTCGACAGACAAAATGAGTCAATATGGTGCGACTTTCTTTGGTGGATTTGAACGATACAGCATAGAGAAGGAGTGGCGTGAAACAGCAGGGACTCTCCTCTTTATTGGGATTTTCCTATCGGTCATCTTTCTATTAGCTACAGTACTCGTCATTTACTACAAACAGATTTCAGAGGGTCATGAGGATCGGGATAATTTTGTGATCTTGCAACAAGTAGGATTGGACCAAAAGCAAACCGGCACCACCATTCGCAAACAGATTCTCACCGTCTTTTTCCTTCCACTATTCTTCTCCTTCTTGTACCTAGGAGTGGCCTACAAGATGATTGCAAAAATCGTAGCCATCTTAGGAGCGACCAATGCGGGCTTGGTCCTTCAAACAACTCTTTCCA
The DNA here is from genome assembly GCF_052588545.1 of Streptococcus sp. KHUD_013. Taxonomy (NCBI): domain Bacteria; kingdom Bacillati; phylum Bacillota; class Bacilli; order Lactobacillales; family Streptococcaceae; genus Streptococcus; species Streptococcus sp. KHUD_013. The sequence goes on along the minus strand of NZ_CP186264.1, from coordinate 1,438,698 downwards.
TCTGCGCTGTCTTTTTCATCTCTTATGTCCTCGTCTTTCTTCTGACTTCTAGAAGTTATCGGAAGATTGTCGTGAGATAGCGTTTGATACGATGGAAACTTAAGAAAATAGGTGAAGATAAAGCTCCCCTTGAAACTTTCCTTAGGTGAGTACGGACATCAGCGAACTTCTAGGAAGTTCCATGACTTAGTTTTGAACCTAACGTTTCAAAACTCCCGAGTGCTAGAAACAAGAATGTTTCTAGCACTTTTCTCACAGCGGAAAGTTTCAGTGTATGCTTGAATGAGCTAATTGGATGTATTATCTTAATTATTTATGTGTTCCTAATTTGTTCTATATAAAGAAACAATTTGTCTACATTTTAAAACACCGAGGATTTTTCCTCGGTGTTTTTATCGTGATTATTTCACGTGTTTTGCAAGTTCTTCTTGCGCTTTTTTGTTTGATTCTTCTTTTTCTTTCAACCAATTCTTATAAGCTTTGTCGTAGTCAGCCGTTGTGACTGTATCACTTTGTAATTCCATGTACTTGTAGTAGCTAGCCCCGTCTTTGATACCAATCAAGGAGAAGGCTTTTGTAAATGGTTTAATCTTCGTGATAGAAGGAACAGCACCTTTAGAGTAGACAGGAAGTGCAAAGGCATTGTCTGTCAACCAAGCTTGAGCAACAGCATATTTTTCATAACGAGTTTTGGTATCCAATTGTTCTGCATTGGCATCATCCAATAGTTGTTTGTACTCGTTCAAACCTAGTTTTTCAATTAGGGCTTGGTCAGTTGCCGGATTGATTCCCATACCTGCTAAGGCTGAACCATCGACTGGATTGAAGATATCCAAGTAAGTTGATGGGTCTTGGAAGTCAGGCCCCCAACCAGCGATATCCATATCAAAGTCTTTTTGATCAGGACTTTGAGCGAAGTAGGTTGCATTGTCCGCATCTTCCGTAGACAATTTCTGAACATCCACGACAACATTTTCTTTTCCTAATGTTTTTTCGATGGAGTCTTTCATTGAATCAGCTTGTTGCACAATGCTAGCAGAAGACTGGTCAACCACATAGTCGATGTGGATTGGGAATTGAACACCTTGTGCTTGGAGCTCTTCTTTGGCTTTAGCAAATTGTGCTTTAGCCTTGTCCGCATTGAACATGCTATCTTGCGCATCAGCTAGGCTGACATCCTTCCAATCATCTCCTGTTGCAGCAAGTTTTTCTTCAACAACAGTACCGAAGTCTTTGTTGTCCACTTGCACAAATGTTGGAGGTACAAGAAGCGTACGAAGGGTTTTGCTAGCACCATCTTTCCCGTTTGATTGGGCACTTAGTGAAGTACGATCAAGGGCAAAGTTGATGGCTTGACGGAAGTTTTTGTTTTGAAGAGCTGTTTTGGTTTGGTTCTTCTGGTCGTCTGTTGTTTTCTCAGTATGACCGTAGTTTTGACGGTTTACGTTGAAGTAGACATAGTAGACAGTCGCATCTTGTGGTGAATAAACGATATTGTCCTTGAATTTTTTCTCAATGGTACTGAAGGTTGAGCTCGTTGGGAAGAGACGCGCAGTGGTCAAGTTTCCATCAGAGAAGTTACGAGCCAGGTAGTCTTGGTCAGAACCATCGAAGTAGGTCAATTTGATATCATCGATCTTCACATTGTCTTTGTCGTAGTAGTTCTCGTTCTTGGTGAACTCCATCAACGATTTGGAAGTGAAGGATTTCAAGTAGTAAGGACCGTTGTAGAGGATTCCAGAAGGTTTGACGCTACCAAAGTCTTTACCTGCAGACTTAAGGAATTTTTCATTGACGGGCATCATGGTCGAAGTTGTCAATTTAGAATTCCAGAAAGATTCAGGTTGAGCCAAAGTGTATTGGAGGGTATGGTCGTCAACAGCTTTGACTCCAACTTTAGAGAAGTCCGTATTTTTACCGGTGACATAGTCATCCAGGCCGGCTACTGAGTTTTGAACCAAGTAGAGGGCATCTGATTTGTTGTCCGCTACGTATTTCAGAGAAGTGACGAAGTCCTGTGCAGTGACATCTGCATATTCGTTCCCTTCTGAGTCATACCATTTTGCATCTTTACGAAGTTTGTAAGTATAAGTCAATCCATCCTTAGAAACAGACCAATCTTCTGCTAGGGCAGGGACCAAGTTACCGTATTGGTCGTTTTCAAAAAGTCCATCTACTAAATTAGTTGTGACATCACTTGTTGTTGAACGGTTTGAAAGGAGGTAGTTCAAAGAGTCTGGATCAGTGCTATACACGTATGAAAAAGTGTTCGTCTGAGAAGACTTTGCAGATGATCCACAAGAAGCAAGGAACAGGGCTGAAGCAGCCGTGACACCTGCAAGGAAAGCTAGTTTAGATTTTTTCATCACTTATCTCCTTTAATAAAGATTTTGTATTATTATACACCTTTTTTTATAAAAAGCAAATTTTTTTTGAAATTAATTGTATATTTAGTCATAATGTTCGTTTTTATAGAGTTTCATGCAGTATTTTTAACTATTATGCTTTACAAACTAGCTAAGGAGGAGTATACTAATAATGAAAGGACTAGTATGTAAAACAAACTAGCCAAAAAGAGGCGGTATAGAAGGGGGAGCAGGATGAAAGAGTCGCAATTGCTCAAGGGTGTCCTGGAAGGTTGTGTTTTAGAAATTATTTCAAAAAAATCTATTTATGGCTATGAATTGATCCAAAGTCTCAAGGAAACCGGCTTCGATAAGATAGTTGCGGGGACCGTTTATCCCTTGCTTCAGAAGCTAGAGAAGCAGGGAGTCATCGTAGGAGAGATGAGGCCCTCTCCGGGTGGACCTGATCGCAAATATTTCTCTCTAACCATGGAAGGAAGAGAGCGCCTAGAGGAATTTTGGTACCAGTGGCAGGATCTGGTCATTAAAGTAGAACGCGTGAAAAAGGAGGGGAAAGCAATATGACATCAGCTATTTATTATGAAGAAACGCAGGCTTTGGTTCAAACCTTTAGCCAGGAGGACCAAGCTTACTTCCAAGATCTCTGGGATTATTTCAATTTCGCTGGTTTCTTATATGAGGAGAGGGCTTTAAGAGAGCAGGTCTATAATTTGGCCCTAGATTTTTCGCAAGCGAGCGGAGATGGATTGACGGCTAAGGACTATTTTGGACAAGATCCCAAGGGAATGGCAGACCAAATCCTAGAGAATATGCCCAAAGAATCCACGCAATCCGTTTTGAAATATGGCGCGATCATCTCGGGAATTGTGATTTTTTATCGCCTCTTAAGTGATTTTGCTTCGCAAGCAGTCCTGGTGCTCAAGCCACTCGTCTATCTAACGGATAGTATTTTAGGTATTTTAGTCGTTGGGTTACTATTCTATCTCCTTCGTCGCCTTATTTTTGCAGAAGAGAAGTCAAAAAAAGCAATTTATGTAGCAGTCGTTTTCGTTCTAGGATTCTATTTCGCTAGTGAGATAGTGGGTGTCCGTTTCTTGCCAGCTATTGCTTGGTTAACAGTGCCAAATCCATGGGATACCTTCCTCATTACAGGGGCTTGTGCAGGACTTATCCTGTGGCAGTGGAAAGAAGAGTTTGCTCGTGCCTTCATCTTTCCTATTCTGTCCTTCTTAGTAGTGGGATTCTTGCATCGCTGGACCTTGGCGCAAGGAATTCAGAATTCTACCATGACTATCATTCTGCCTACGGTAATCATTGTTATAGGATTGATGATTTACTATTGGTTCACGATTCGCGCCTTGAAAAAGAACAAGACAGAAAATGGTGAATAGAGTGAAAAGGGGGAGGAAACTCCCCTTTTTCTGTTGAAAAACAACGAGCAAGCTTGATTTTTGTTATAATGAAAGGGACTATAAATCAAAGGAGAAGATGATGACATTTGAAGAAATCTTGCCGGGACTAAAGGCAAAAAAGAAATATGTCCGTACGGGTTGGGGTGGAGCAGAGAACTATGTTCAGCTTTTTGATACCATCGAGCAAAATGGAGTGGCTCTAGAAGTGACGCCTTATTTTCTCATTAATGTCTCTGGTGAAGGCGAAGGATTTTCCATGTGGAGTCCAACTCCTTGTGATGTCTTAGCGACAGATTGGGTGGAAGTCCATGACTAAACGGGTCTTGATTACGGGCGTGAGCTCCGGGATTGGTTTGGCTCAAGCTCGTCTCTTTCTAGAAAAGGGCTACCAGGTTTATGGGGTGGACCAGGGAGCTGATCCCCAGTTGCCAGGGGCTTTCCATTTTTTGCAGCGGGACTTGACCTTGGATTTGACGCCGATTTTTGACTGGTGTCCTGAGGTCGACGTCTTGTGCAATACGGCCGGCGTTTTGGATGACTACAAACCACTTCTTGAGCAAAGCGCTCAGGAGATTCAGGAGATCTTTGAGATCAACTATGTGACTCCGGTAGAGTTGACAAGGCATTATCTGACTCAAATGTTGGAGAAGAAGCAAGGGATCATCATCAATATGTGCTCCATTGCATCTAGCCTAGCGGGTGGAGGCGGTCACGCTTATACCTCCTCCAAGCATGCCCTAGCGGGCTTTACCAAGCAGTTGGCCCTAGATTATGCAGAAGCTGGTATTCAAGTCTTTGGCATTGCACCAGGTGCTGTCAAAACAGGCATGACCGCAGCGGACTTTGAACCAGGAGGCCTAGCAGACTGGGTGGCTAGTGAGACCCCTATTAAACGCTGGATAGAGCCAGAAGAAGTGGCAGAAGTCAGCCTCTTTTTGGCCAGTGGGAAGGCCTCTGCCATGCAGGGGCAAATCCTGACCATTGATGGTGGCTGGAGTTTGAAGTAAGGGCTGAGATAAGCATAAAAGATAAGAATGAAATGAGTCTAGTTGAACAGCTGGACTCATTTTCTATTTTAGCTTTATGGAAAGGAAATCTTATGGTATGATAGCCTAAAAGGGACCTGTAATATGGAGGTCAAATAAAAAAAGCCTTTGGGAAGAGAGACTCAAAAGGAGACGGGATGCGAAAACACCAAGAACTTTCACTAGAGCAGATAATTGAGCAGGTGCGCGTAGATCAATTAGTATCAGATGATTTTTGCCTCTATGGCAAGGAGGATGGAGAACTGGCACTAGCTAGGCTCTATTGGGTATCCGATTATCCGGATGTCGTGGAAGACCGTGATGTCTACCCGACAGAAGTGACGGAGCAAGATCTGCAGCTAGTCTACTATGGAGAGCAGTTGATTGATGTTCTTGCAGTCGCACTTGAGGAAAAACCAAATGCTAGTCACAATGACTTGGTCGAGGCTTTTAATTATTATCAGCAGCATGATAGCTTTATGCCATTTGAAGATTAGCTAGGCCGATTAGAGAAATGGTATTCAATGACTGATAGTGATAAGGAGAAAAATGACAGTCAATATCGATGAATTCGTGAAGGAGCACGGCTTTTCTGTGGTAACTTCAGAGGAGAAACCATTTCGTCTTGATGAGATTCGTTTCAACCTCTTTGCTTATTTAGAAGATTATTCCAAAATGGGTTTTTCTTTTGTTAAAGCAGGTGACGAACTAGTCGAACTAAGGAAAAATCAGGAGAGTTATAGGTTTGTTGGCCGGTGTTTTTTAGGATTTTTTGTCATTGGAGAAGAGGAGCAAATCTTTTTACTTTGCAATCAAGAAGGAAGGGAAGTTTTTCAAGAAGCGAGGATTTATGTCAATTCTTCCTTGCAAGCTTTTGTTTCCTCTTATTCGCTTTTTCTATCAGCACTCTTTCTTTTAAAAGCAAAATTTTATGAAATTGAGCAAGTTGAAGTCGAAGAGATTGCAGTAAACTTGAAGAATCAAGTACTTGCCTTGGAAGCTCACCCTGAACAAGAATTGCCCTTCTGGGAGCACATGGCCTATTTGATAGAAGACGATGGAATTGTACTAAGAGATGATCTCTTTCATATCTTAAATAAAGAGCAGTAGGAATAGAATTAAATTAATCATGGAGAAAAAATTGCCCCAGATAAAGATTCGTGAGTGGAATGAAAAGCCAAGAACAAAACTCCGATTTATTAAAATTGGTGATATTTTTTGCTATCAATTTTTGGAGAAAATTTTTGTATTTGGTCAAATTATTGGAAAAGTGAACGTTGGTCATGTCATCCAATTTTTCGATATCTTTCAAGCAAGTCCTACTATAACAGTTGAGGAGCTAAATCGTGCTCAATTTATAGGTAAGCCCATCATTGTAGATTCTTACACCTTGTTTGATCGAAGTCCAGTATGGTCTTGGCAGATAATTGGTCATCAAGTGGATTTTGATCCAAGCCCTTTTAAGGATTTAGCCTTTAAATGGGGAGATCCAAATGGTCCTCACTTTGGGAAGGTCTGGATAGATGGTAGGACAGAACCTAAGATTTTTTCTAGGGAAGAAGTTGAGGAGCTGGACTGGGAAGCCTGTGTCGGAAGTATAGTTTATAACAGAATATTGGAAGAAGAACTGGCAAGCAGATGAAATAAAGGAGTTTTAGATGGACTATGTAGATGAGTTAACTTCAGGACGTACGCCCTTGGTAAAAAAAGCAGCTAAGAAAATTTTAAAGGGCAAACTAAAAGGATATGGACCATTTTTGCATCAGGCCTTGGAAGGGGAGATGGAAAAACCTAAATCATGGGAATCACAAATGTACTTACTCTACGCCATAGCCGCAACGGATTGTACAGAAGAAGTCACCTATCTCAAGTCATTACTGCTGAGAGACATCCCAACACCTGTAACCTACCGCTCTCTAGCAGTAGCGATTGCTTATTTAGAAAATTTAGAAACAGAGAACTTGTCTTTTGTTTATGAGTCCTTGGAATCGAATAACTTCTCGCAAGTTGCAGGTGCTTGTGCTGCTATTTATATGAAAAAGATAGTACTTAAAGATGATGATTTTAACAAAATTATGTCTTATGTAACTCAGCCTAAATACCTTGAGCATATTGGCAAAGTCACAAATCCATTTTTATTTATTTTAGCAGCATCTTATTTATTTTCTGAGAAAAATCGAGAGAAAATTGTAGACTTTTCCCGTCAGTTCGATATATCTACCGTCAAGGACTTAATCAATGACGTTACAAAAGGAAAGGACGGCAGGAGGATTAGTCTCTTTTAAAGTCTATTTAAAGGAAAAAACTATTACTTATTTAAAAGAGTACAAACATTGGACCTTGACTTAAGGATGGACCTTTATACAAGAAAAACACTGCGAGATCACAAATATGAAGTTACAATATTTTGAACTAGATAGGCCCTATGTGGAAAATCGTCAGAGGATTGAGGAGCTAATGGACTCAGCTACACTAACATACGAGGAAGCTAGAGTTGAGGACTACCGACAGAATTGGAAAGACCTGCGAAGAGAGTTCGTATATAAATCCAAATGTATGACCTCTATGGTAGAGCGCCTCTTCAAACCAGTTGTGACCAAGGATTGTTGGAAAATCATCGTAGAGTGTGTAGATACGATTAGCAATCCAGCTATCATGAACCTACTTGGTGCCTATACTGTCCAGGTCTTATTTGATTTTTCTAGCTATGAAACCTTAAGCCCATTGGATCAGAAAAAGATGCTCTTGGAAGCCTTGCTAAAAGGGGTGAAGCGCGTGTTTCAGGAACTCTCTATTCCATGCTCCTTGATAGAGGATGTACGAAGTGAAATAGAGAAAAATGATTATGAAAATAGCTGGGAGTGGAAAAGGAAGAAGATCCACTCCACGACCTATTCTATTCAAGTGGAGCACCAGCTTGATAAGGTGGATTTGTTTTGGAAGATAGAACATAAGGACAAGACTATCCATCAGTTGATTCAATCCTGCCCTCCTCATGAGATGGATTATGGGGCTAAACTTGGTAAACTGGAAGCAAAAGGGAACTTCCTATATCTGTTGGATAAACAGAATGAGATTGTGAGCAAAATTTCTGTTTCAGAATGATGGAGCAAGAACAATGAGTGACGTAAAAAAGAAATTATCCTTATTAAAAGTGGAAAGACGAATCAAGAGTTTGAAGGGGATAAAGGATGTCCATTTTCTGACCACTAAACCGAAAGAAATTGCTTGGTATTCCGGTGAGTTGAATCCTATAGACTCTCCGATTGCTTGCCTTTATGAGTTTCCTGCCGACCTTATTACTAAAGATCTAAGTAGGTCGATTCAAAGTCTTGTTGGCAATAGCAGTCGGTTTATCCTAGTTTTTTGGGAGTTTTCACCAGTTTACGTCTTGTTTCAAATGGAGTCTTTGGATGAATTTTTGCCCTCTTATTCTACTGAATTTTCTACCAGAGACCTGACACTTTTCTTTCGAGACCAGGAAAAAGTACTGGATCTCCATTTAGCGGAGGATAAAGTAGAAGTGAGAGTCTTGGAGAATAAGGCTAAGAACCGGTAGATTCTATAAATTGAAAATGAACATAGAATTAGTCGATGAAAGAGGCAAAGAGGAAAGAATGCCATTCTTGTAGAGACAAATGGTAAAGGTGGTTCTAATGTGTGAAAAAGAATATTATTATTATGGCAATAGTGAGTTTATGTCAGGTCTAGGAGTTATTTATACAGAGTTTACTGGTCAGCGTGCAAGTCGACAAATTAACGTTTTGAATGGGCACTCTTATGCTTCTTCTTGCCTACAGGATTATGTTCCAGAAGTAGGGTTTCTACTCTATGATGGTCGAAAAGATGAGTTGGATCTATCAGACTCCATCAAGATTAGTCAAGAGGAATTTGAACGAATTTGGACTCAGGCTGTCGCTAGCGGTCAGAATGAAACGTAATCGTCAGTTGAAAATAGCCAAATAGAATCCCAAAAATGTGAGAGGAGTCCAATAATGATGCTTAATTTGTTGAAGGAATTTGTAGAAATCTATCACCTCAACAAGGGCTTGGGAGAGTTAGAATTTACCAGTGAAAGTCTCTATGTCGAAAAGCCAGATTTGTCTGGTCAATTGAAAGAGTTCTACCAGCATTTAGACTTTGATGAAGAAGCTTATTTTAGAGGAGCTCCCTATGATCTTGCTCTAATTCCTCTCCCTCTATGTGAAGCTGCATCAGAAGGATGGCAGGATCCTAGCTGGAAAGAGAGTTATGTGGTTTTTGCTCACATGATGGGGGATGAAGTTATCTTTTGTGACCTCGAGAATAATCTCAGTCCAGTCTATGGGAGAATCCCAGGAGATTCTAAGCTCTATGCTCTCAGTCCTTCTCTCTCTACTTTCTTAACTACTTATATGCTGATGAAAAAGCTAGAAATCACCCAGTTTGAGAACAATATTTATATTGATGAGGATTTATTGGACTATAAAGAGGGCTTCTTGGAGGAGATTATGGCTATTATTAACGAGCATATTCCTAAAGACTATCAAAAGGATTTTATAGACTTTATGATGGGCTGATGATAAAAACCGGAGAATGAGAAAAGTAGGAGGAAACATGACTCATACGAATCTAGCAAAAGAAACCTTACTCCAGTTTATGCAGGCTATGTATTCTTGGGAGAAAAAGGCCACTAGGAGCCTAAGAAACCAAGCCTATAAAGATATGTTGAAGGATGAATTAGCTACTATTTTTGATCAGTTTTGTATATCTAAAAAAACACTCAGAGAAAGGGAAGTATCTTTATCTGTCCGGTTTCCGTTTGACTATAAATTAGAAACACATCCCATCGTTGATGAAGAGCATGACGGGAATCAAGCTTATTTCTACATCAAGGAGAATCGTTCTGGTATAGAAACCCTCTATCGTATTCATATGGTGTTTCAAAAGGGGAAATGGTGGATTGATAAGAAAGAATGGCTTGATAATAGGAAGTGGGTTAATTCTTTTTTGTGATATACATGGATAATGTAGGAAGCCGGGGAGAGATGAACTTCAAAAACACCGGTAGTTGAGAGTAAGAAATGAAATTTTAGAGGTCAATATGAATAAAACACTTTCAAATCAAAAAAGAAAATTAACAAGCATTAGAAATCAAGTACTGAAGGCAAGAGATTTTGCTCTTGAAAAAGAACAGTTTTCTGTGACAGAGGCTGTTTTAAAAGCATTAGAAGCTGGTCAAAAAAGCCTTGAGATCAATTGGGAGGAAAAGGGAAAAACTGAAACCTACACCTATAAACATGTGCGAATGATTCATGTTATTCGATCATATACTTTGGTTGCTGAATTTATAGAAAACAAAACATCAGAAACCTATCAATCTTTGCTAAATGGCTGTTTTTGTTCTGTAATGGGTGATATGGCTTCTGCTAAATATTTAGCTAAAGGTGGCTCAAACTTTGATACAGATATTTGTTTGAATATCTTATTTGCCCTTGCCTATTTAGATGATGCTTATGTAGAGTTTTTAATTGATAAATTAGTCTATTTTAAAGAAGCTCAAGTTGAAAAAGGGAAGCAACCTATTTTCTTTTCATCCAGTAGTTTATTGCCTTTAGTCGTTTTTCTTTATGGAAATGGAGAGCATAATCGACTTGCTAGCCTACTGGAGAATGCTTATGATCCTAAATATAAACCATTGGACTCGAACCCTTATCATAATGTGAATGATGCCTATAAACAGGTTATGGAAACTATTTTTTCAGAGGATGTTGATGTTTTTAGAGAAACAATTTTATCCATGTGTGATTATCATTTAGCGAACACCAAAGATAGTCATTTAGTAGACTTCAATACCTTACTATGGCAGTATTTCCCAATTGAAATCTTAGTTTTACTAAAAGAACGTCAGAAAAGAGGCCTCCCAATCGACGGTCTTAGCCATCCCTTGCTTGATGACTTTTTACCCTATTTCATGGATGACTTTCAGATATCCGAGCAAAATAAGATGATACTTGGAACAATCTTAGAGTAGCAATGTAGAATACATGGAGAAGTCAATAGGAACAAAAGAATTTCAAATAAAAAAAGTAAACGAACAGCAATCAGCAAATACTAAAAGCCAGAGATTTTGCTCTTGATAATGAACAGCTTTCTGTAACAGAGGCTGCTTTAGATGCATTAAAAGCTGGTAAAAAGTATAGAAGTTACTGATAGGGGCAATGGTAAAACCAAAATCTAGAATTATTAATTGTAAAGGTAGATTAAGCTAGGAGAAAACGATGAATTATTATTTTATAATGGATGATAAATCCAATAAGACTTTTAATTTTGATGTTGAATATGGGCGAGTTGATTTTGAAATACAAAAAAAACCTTACGAAGAAGAATGGACTAAACCAATAGATTATATTTACGATCCAAATTGTCCTGATGTGATCTATTATAATTTTGTGAATAAAAAACAATACATAAATAAAATAAATTTTGATTATGATTATTATTGGTATTCCCATGGTTTTATCCTTTCTAAAAAGTTAGCAACCATTTTTAAACAATTCAAGATTCAAGGTCATGTTTGGAAAAAGCTTAAATTTACAGTGAATGGCGATGTCATGGAATCTCCTGACTTTTATCTATTAAAATTTAATACCTATACCAAAGATAATCCTGCTCCTGATTTTATTGATTATGAGAAAACAGAATCATTACCTTCTAAAACGATGTATACAGTTTCAAGAAAACTGGTCTTAAAAGAGGATGTTGACTATGATATTTTTAAGCCTGGAAGGGTTGAATTACTTGCAGCGGCTGGCTTTGTCGTTACGGAGGAAGTAAAAGAAGCCATCGAAACGAATCACTGTGGTCGAGGCATTCGTTTTTTACCGATTGAAACAGCTCAAGAAGAATATTGTAAGAATAGTTTTAAGGATTTTACTAGTTTATTAAAAAGAGCAAAGCCTAAATTACCCTAACATTAAGTATTCCTTTAAAAAATAAGACTCTAGTCTACATCATTCGAGATTTCAGGCAGAAAATATCAGAAGAAAATGCTTCTAAAAGGAGAGATAAGATATGAAGAAAACATACTTTGTTTATCAAGATAGTGGAGCGATAGAAAGGCAAAGTGACGGAGTTGAGTTCTGTAAAATACCGGAGTTTTGTGATGATCGGATCTATTTTTATTGCGATGAATATATGCTTTTTTGGACCTCCATTGAGGATGTAGGTAACATGAATAAAGCTAGGGATTTTAAATTAAAAGATAACATAGTACCAGCAACGCTAGAAGAGATTAGTGATGAAGGATTGATTGGCTACATAGATACAGTGAAACAATACAATATTGAGAATGGAAAAGTTGTAGGAATGATCTATATCCATTTAGACTCCTAGTAAACTGTAACGAACAACTCTTAACATCCTATGAAAGAGCAGGTAATGAAATGAAAGAGGCCAAAGAACTCTTCGTAAAAAATGGCTTTTCGCGACTAAAGCGAACCAATAACTATTATAAAATCAATCATGATTTTTACACGGTGATCTATTTTCAACGAAAATCAGATGGGACTGCCTATTTCGTTAATATTGGCATTCATCCCCTCTTTCTGGACTCGGGACTGTTAGAAGAAGTGGATTGTGCTCTAAGGACTCGATTAGGTTCTATCGATAATAGAAATGGCATGGATCAAGCTGAATTGGAAAATGCTGTCCAAGAGGCCATCGATTTTACTACTCAGTATTCATCGTATCCTACCGTATTTTCAAGCATAAATCCCGAGAAGGATCTTGAGAAGGATGGGTTGCTAAAAGAATTCTCTATCACCAAAGTGAACTTATGCAGATTGTATGTTGAGTATTATGATACCATCGATTCTGAGAAGGTAGCTTTAGATTTTGCAAACTATGGCTTATCCATTACACCTAAGATTGCCTCTGTACCTAAAAACTTCTTTAAAACCTATATTCGTTCGGGAGAAGTTTTAAAATAATATTACCAGTAATTTGAGATTAGGAAGGGATGATGGTCAAAGGGGAGAGTTTCTCAATAAAGTAAGTAATAGTCAAGAATGCTAGTCTAAACCTGTTCAGTAAAGGATGTGTCGCAAAAATTGGGGGAAAAGTTGAAAAGTAGAGATAATTTTCATAGACACTATTTAGTATTGTGGAACCTAATGATGTCCATAGAAAGTAATGTTGTAACCAGTGAAGAGGCTGAGTTTCTATATCCTTTTGATATGAGTAAAAAGGAAGATGTCCTTAAAGTATTTGATGCATTTGTGAAAGAGGATTTCTTGAGCCTAGAAGAAGAGAAGCAGAAGCAAGTGCTTGAGACCATTGAGGATGTTATACGGGCTGGAGATAAAGTGGTTGAGCATTTTTTTGAATATGAATTTGGTTTTGCTTCAAAAGAGCCAAGAAATAAAGTTGCCTTTCTAGAATTGGTTAAGGATATATTAGTCTCTTATTTGTCCATCTCAGACTAGTCATCTATTTTCCTTTGAATTTTAAGAATGAAATTTATGGACTTCGAGGTCGCGTATTTTAAGAGTAGTTGACAGCCTCAACCCAAGACTTAGCTGAGTGAGGATGATCTATTTAAGGTTTATAATCCTCACATGGGAAGAGTACTTACGCAAAATAGCGGATAGGCAAGAAAGAATGGTTTGATGATTCTAAAAGGAGAAATAAGAGATGAAAAACTATTTACTGGATGAAAGGATATTTCAGTATCCTGAATCGTTTAAAAAATTGATCGAACTCAATTTAGTTGATTTTGATATTTGGTATCTGTTAGATTCAGAATGGGCCCTGTCTTTGTATGAGGGATTGCAGGAAAGGTACCCAACCCGAAAGTTGATTCCATTTGCTAAAAGAGGAGATTGTGATGATACAGCTTGTTTTGAAATAGGAAAGGGCAATAAGGTCCAACTCATTCATGATTTTGCTACCGAAGGATGGGAGCAACGAAAAGAGTTTAACGATTTTTGGGAATGGGTGGAATATGCGGTAAAATGCATGATAGAGTATAACAAAGAGGATGGGATTGAATAATCGTAATCTCTTTTCTAGGGACGAAGGAACTCGTCTCTAATGATTTACAAGGCAAGGAGAACAAATGGAAATGATCCCCCAATTATTAAATGAGATTGAAAAATGTCTCCAACAGTTAGATCATCCTTGTTTAGACCATCTTAATTCGGGAATATCTTCTCAAAAAATTCAAGAATTGTTTGAGGAAATCCCATTGCAGCCAACTCAGGACTTGCGTGCTCTTTATACTTGGAGAAACGGGTCAAAAGATTGTGAGGGAATCGCACTCGGTGAGCTGGCATTTTTTCCTGGTTTCTATTTGATGTCTCTGGAAGAAAGTATCCAGACCTATCAGGAGTTGAGGAAGACTTCTACTTGGAATCAATGCTGGTTCCCAATTTTTTCCAGCGGAGGGGGAGATTTTTATGCCATGAACCTAGCTTCAGAAGCTCAGGGACAAATTCTTGGTTTTTATGTATTTGAAGAAGAGACCCAGGTCGAATACCGGTCATTGAAATCTATGCTTGCAACCCTTAAAGCATGTTATGAACAAGGCATTATTTTCCGGAATGAACAAGGCTACTTGGATATGGATTATAGGAAGCATGCTGAGATAGCGCATGACATAAATCCAGAGGTGAAGATATGGCTTGAATTCTTAAAGGAGACGTAAGAGGAATGACCAAGGAGAAAAAATGGCAGTAGTTACTGTATTAAAAAAGATCATTAGACTCTATGAGGAAACAACGTTTATCCCCCAATCGGTGAGTTTTTCAGATACAAAATTAAGTACCCAGTCTTTCAATTTGACAGGAGAATTACTTGATTACTATCAACATATAGTGTTCAAAGAGAATTTATCTTTTGCCAATCAAAATTTTAATATCATTTTGTTGCCATTAGATTCTCCTACCAGGACAGTCGAATGTTGGGCCTTACAAGATGTTCTTCAGTTTAGTGAAGGGCAATACCAGATATGCTACTACAGATACAGACGATATTCTTTTCTGTGATATGCAAGATGAAAGTTCTCCAGTTTACGCGGGCAGGCCTGGAGATCCTATTTTCTACAAACTCAGCGATAGTTTGACGGAGTTTTTGGAGTTCTATTTCGCTTTTTCAAATTTTTGGGGCCAAAGAGAAGATGTCCCTCTGGAGGAATTTATTGCTGGGACAGGTGACTTAATAGAGCACTACCTTTCCCCAGACGTCCAAGCGACAGCGAAAGAATTTCTATTAAGGTAAGAGTGAGCTGAGATAGATTTGCAATTAAAGCCCTTCTCTATAACAAAAAATGAACTGGATAGGAGAAAAGAAATGAATGTTAAAGAACTAATTGAAGAGGTTGAAAATGATGTTGATTTAGCATCCTATATCAGTCTTGTACCCAAAAAGAATAAGAAGACCCAAGCTGTCTATCTCGAATCACTGAATCATCTGGCCTATTTACTTTATCTGGATGGTCAAGAGGAAACGGCTAAGGAATTATTAGATAGGATCATACAGGTTCCATTTGAAGGGAATTTTAACACCTGGACCTTTATTGATAGCTCTCTGGTTTTATTGGCTTATCTGGAAAGAGAGGTAGAAAATCAGGTATTCGTCTATAAAAAACTCCTTTTGTCTCCGTTAGAACAAGGGGAGGAATTAACTCAAAAAATTAGAAGGAGAGTTCATCAGAGATTTTTGAATGGCGATAGCCTGGAGCAAAAGCTTGCAAAAATCGAAAAGGCTCCAAGCCCTGAATCAGAAATGGAACGTCGTCTGCTATACTTGGCAGATTTGTTGAAGATTCACCTCTTTATTACTGAGTCAACTTGTGAAGAGACAGATATTCAGACAAAAATCGAAGAGAATATGGAGATACTAAAGAAGTATATCAAGGAGCATGAAATTTATAGCCTCTTTCCTTTTAAAGGATAAGGTGAGCTAGCAATCTTGGATTTTTATACTCTTCGAAAATCAAATTCAAACCACGTCAGCTTCGCCTTGCCGTACTCAAGTACAGCCTGCGGCTAGCTTCCTGGTTTGCTCTTTGATTTTCATTGAGTATTAGAAAGAATGGAATATGGAAATCAAAAAACACTTTGGTGTATATGGAGTCTGTTTTCAAGACGGGAAACTTCTCTGCATTGAGAAAACGAGAGGACCTTATCAGTATCGTTTTGATTTACCGGGTGGTAGTCAGGAACTCGGTGAGGGGTTGACAGAAACTCTCAAGAGAGAAGTTCAGGAAGAGACAGGATATGCGATAAGCTCTTATTCAAAACCTAGGATTTATGATGTGCTGGTTCAGGAAGAAGGGCAAGATTTCGCAGTACACCATATCATGGCCTTTTATGATATCGTCCTCGATTTCGAACGCTCTCAACAATCCCTTCCTCAGGAGCTTCTTGATGGAAGCAATGATTCAGCAAATGCAATTTGGCTTCCTCTTGAGCAGATGACCGAAGAAAATGCCTCGCCTTTAGTATTGAAGGCCAAGGCGGAGTTACGAGGATTTCCAGAATTAGAACGGACAAGCTATAAGAATTGGAAGGTAAAATAGAGGGATAATGGAACTATTTAAAACATGGAAGAAATATATGGTTCTCTATGGTCTTAAATCTCAAATCGGGACTGTTTATCGAAACAGTGATAGGACAACGAGCTTTTATGATATTGGGAATTTTCTATACCTAGCAGGGGAGCTAAATTCTAGATTTTGGGAAGATTTTGTTAGGCAATATGGTCTAGATTATAGGATTATTATTTCAGAAAATACCAATTGGCAAGATTTTCTGCATCAGAAAGTGGAGCTAATTTCTTTTACTCGTTATTCTTTTAAAGATAAGGCAAATTTTCAAGTTGAATTTCTAAATAATCTAGTTAGTCAGTTAGAGGAAGATTACAATATTGTGCCTATTGATAATCATATTTATGACAGCTTTTCTGAGGAAGAATGGTCACAAGATTTACAAGGGGATTTTGAATCCTATCAGGATTTTGCTTTAAAAGGTGGATTTGGCTTTGTGATTCTTAAAAATAAAGAACTGATTGCTGGGATTTCCTCAGGGTTAGTTTACCAAGGTGCAGTTGAAGTGGAAGTTGCAACTAGACCAAACGAACAAGGAAATGGATTTGCTAAAAAGCTTGGTGCTGCAATGATTCTAGAGAGTTTAAACAGAGATATGTTTCCACTTTGGGATGCTCATAACGAGGCTTCCAAAAAAGTAGCAGAATTTTTAGGATATGAGTTAGTTGAACCTTATGAAGCTTTTGAACTAGAGGGAAGTGTCGTATAATGATATCTGATATTGTATCTTATAAGACGAGGTGAATGGACATGCAAAATCAACTGGCTCTTAGTGGAGAAAAAATTATTGAAAAAGTTTATCTTCAACTATTTCACCACATTGGTATGATTCGTGGGGAATACTTGCTAAGAGAGCTCAACCAAAACATCCTGTTACCAAATTGTCAGCAATTTGTGAAAGATTATCTAGACACTATTTGTCATTTGTACTCAGATGAAGAAGTCTGGTATCGCTTTTCAGAGTTAACAAATGCAGAAGCAAATAGTCTAGACGGGACTAAAGAGTATTTTGACGAACGCCACCCCTTATTTGGATACAGAGGTATCAGGCGTTTGTTGGCGTGTCCAGATGAATTTCAGGCTGAGACAAATGTTGTTACAGAAGTTTTTCAAACCAATCTCAATCTGTCTGTTATTTTTCCTTTTGTCAATGATGCCGAACAATTAAAACAAGCTATTACAGTATTGCGTCAGTATGGTTTTACCGGGAAAGTCGGCACGATGATTGAATTACCATCAGCTTATTTCGACTTGGACAGGATACTGGAAACTGGTATTTCAAAGATTGTAGTTGGAATGAATGATTTAACTTCTTTTATTTTTGCGACTGTGAGAAACAGTCAATGGCATGATATGGAAAATCCAATTATGTTAGATATGCTGAGACAGATGCAGGAAAAAGCAAAGACTAAAAAGATTGATTTCGCTGTAGCAGGTTATCTGAATCTTTCTTTCATACAAAAAATGAATCAGATGGGTATCGAATGTATTCTCCATTACAGCTCTATTCCAGAGATTTTTGATTTAGAAATTGACCATCCAGACCATCTCAAACGCATAAAAGAAGAGAGTAAAAAATTACAAAGGAGCCCCCATGACACCTCAAGAAATGTGGAAAGCCTACAAGCAAATCAACCCCTCGATTGGAGATGAGATAGATGCCTGGGCTTTTGGAGTGGAAGCTGATCTCTTGGCTGACTTAGTTTTAAAAGGTGAAAAGACGGCAACAGCCTCTGCTTACGACCTCTATACACTAGAGGACGAACCCCTTCCCCAAGAAGGGACCTTTGATGTCATTTTAGACAGTCAAGATCAGGCTGTCTGCATTGTCGAAATCACCAAGGTTTCCGTTCAGCCTTTTCATCAAGTGTCAGCTGACCATGCTTACAAGGAAGGTGAGGGAGACAAATCTCTAGCTTATTGGCGTCAGGTTCATGAAGATTTTTTCAAAGACTGCTTTGGAGAAGCAGGGTTGACTTTTACCCCTGATAGTAAGGTTGTTTTAGAAGAATTTCGTAAGGTTTATCCAATATAGGACAAGAGGCTGAGACAAAAGTCCCAGCCTCTCAATTGTCTTTGGATTGTCGAGCAAGACGCAGTGGTTGAGTGGGCTCTACTACGCTGATTTCATCAGCTTTTACAGCCCTGCTCAACTGTGCGGAGGTGGGACGACGAAATCGAATTCTAACGAATGACCGATTTCTTTCCCACTCCCTTTGGTTCGGATCTAATTTTCCAAAAGGGCTAAAAAATGGTATAATGTAAGCGATATTGTACAGAAAAGAGAATGTATATGCCAAATTATGCCATTATTTTAGCAGCGGGAAAAGGTACCCGTATGAAATCAGATTTGCCGAAGGTTCTACACAAGGTTGCTGGGATCTCTATGTTGGAACACGTTTTCCGTAGTGTTGGAGCCATCTCACCCGAAAAGACTGTAACGGTTGTGGGCCACAAGGCTGAATTGGTGGAGCAAGTCTTAGCGGGACAAACAGAATTTGTCAAGCAAACGGAGCAGTTAGGAACAGGTCACGCTGTGATGATGGCGGAGCCAGTTCTTGAAGCCTTGGAAGGTCACACCCTTGTCATTGCAGGGGATACACCTTTGATTACGGGTGAAAGCCTCAAACACTTGATCGATTTCCATATCAACCACAAGAATGTGGCAACGATTTTAACAGCAGAGGCAGCTAATCCATTTGGTTATGGCCGGATTGTCCGTAATGACAATGCGGAAGTGCTTCGCATCGTCGAGCAAAAAGATGCGACAGATTTTGAAAAGCAAATCAAAGAAATCAATACAGGAACTTATGTCTTTGACAATGCCCGCCTCTTTGAAGCGTTGAAGAATATCAACACCAACAATGCCCAAGGCGAATACTATATCACAGACGTGATTGGGATTTTCCGAGAAGCAGGAGAGAAAGTTGGAGCCTATACGCTCAAAGACTTTGATGAAAGCCTCGGCGTTAACGACCGCGTAGCCCTTGCGACAGCAGAAGGCATCATGCGTCGCCGCATTAACCAAGCTCATATGGTGAATGGAGTGAGCTTTGTTAATCCTGATGCGGCCTATATCGATATCGATGTTGAGATCGCACCAGAAGTACAAATCGAAGCCAATGTCACTCTAAAAGGGCACACAAAAATTGGGGCCGAGACAGTCTTAACCAATGGAACCTATATCGTGGACAGTGAAATCGGTTCAGGTGCCGTTATTACCAACTCTATGATTGAAGAGAGCACGGTAGCGGATGGTGTGACAGTAGGACCTTACGCCCATATTCGTCCTGGATCTAGCTTGGCAAAAGATGTCCATATTGGAAACTTTGTCGAAGTCAAAGGTTCGTCTATTGGCGAAAATACCAAAGCTGGTCATCTGACCTACATTGGCAACTGTGAAGTTGGCAGCAACGTCAACTTTGGTGCGGGAACCATTACCGTCAACTATGATGGGAAAAATAAATACAAGACAGTAATTGGCAACAATGTCTTTGTCGGTTCGAATTCGACCATCATTGCTCCAGTTGAGCTAGGAGATAATTCTCTAGTCGGTGCTGGATCTACCATTACCAAGGATGTGCCAGCAGATGCGATTGCGATTGGTCGTGGTCGCCAAGTCAATAAAGATGAGTACGCGACTCGCCTTCCCCACCATCCTAAAAATAAATAGGAGATTTTCATGCAATTTGAAGAAAAAACCATTGAGCGCAAGGAGATTTATCAAGGACCGATTTTCCAAGTAGTCACAGATCAAGTGGAACTACCTGACGGAAAAGGTCAAGCGCAGCGTGATTTAATCTTCCATAATGGAGCAGTAGCGGTTTTACCGATCACAGATGAGGGCAAGACCATTTTGGTCAAGCAGTACCGCAAGGCGATCGAGAGGACTTCTGTAGAAATCCCAGCAGGGAAGTTGGAAAAGGGTGAAAATGCGGATCCTCAAGCAGCTGCTTTGCGTGAATTGGAAGAAGAAATTGGTTACACAGCGGATCTAGAGTTGTTGTATGATTTTTATTCTGCCATTGGATTTTGCAATGAGCGGATCAAACTTTATGCTGCGACCAACTTGAAAAAAGTGGAAAATCCTCGCCCTCAAGATGAAGACGAGACCTTGGAACTCCTTGAGGTGACTTTAGCAGAAGCGGAGGACTTGATCCAAACGGGTGATATCTGCGATGCTAAAACCATCATGGCAGTTCAATATTGGAAACACCTACAAAACAAATAAAGAATAGAGGAGACACCCATGGGCAAACCTTTATTAACCGATGAAATGATTGAGCGGGCCAACCGGGGAGAAGCTATCTCTGGTCCCCCTCTCTTTGATGAGGAAGAAACAAAAATTCTCCCGACTGGAAACAGGGGATTTGGTTATGAACGGCCAGTGACCTCAGGGGAAGGAGATAGTGGACATGGAGCATCGTATCCTCAGGAGACTATTCCAATCAGAGTCCAACCTACAGTGACCAAGAGCCGTCGGATTGAGAACCAAAAAGATGAGGTGATTCAATCAAAATTGAATAAGATCTTATTTTGGGTCATCCTGCTCCTCATCTTGTTAATTCTTGCAATCTGGCGCTTATAAGCTGCGTCTACTAAAGGAGTGACGAATATGAAAATTGGAATCATTGCGGCCATGCCACAAGAATTAAAAATCTTAGTGGAAGCTTTGCAGAACGGAGAGAAACACCTTCGCCTAGGAAAGGTCTACTATACAGGGTCGATTGGTCGCCATGAAGTGGTCTTGGTTGAAAGTGGTATCGGAAAAGTCATGTCAGCCATGAGTGTGGCTGTGTTGGCCAACGATTTTAAGGTGGAAGCCATTATCAATACAGGTTCTGCAGGTGCCGTAGCACCAGGGATGGCTGTTGGAGATATCGTCCTAGCGGACAAATTGGCCTACCATGATGTCGATGTGACAGCTTTTGGTTATGACTATGGCCAGATGGCAGGGCAACCTCTTTACTTTGAATCCAGCCGCTATTTTGTTTCAGAGATGAAAAAAGTGCTAGCTGAGGAACAAACACCAACCCATGTTGGCCTGATTGCGACTGGGGATAGCTTTATCGCGAGTGAAGAAAAAGTCGCAGCGATTAGGGAACATTTCCCAGAAGTATTGGCCGTTGAAATGGAAGGGGCAGCTATTGCCCAAGCGGCTCATGCAGCTGGCCGTCCTTTCATGGTTATTCGGGCTATGAGTGACACGGCAGATCACGCAGCTAATATCTCTTTTGATGAATTTATCGTAGAGGCTGGCGAGCGTTCTGCTCAAACCTTGATGACTTTCTTGAAGAGATTAGTATAGAAAAAGATAGAGAGATTGAACATGTATCGGGAATCATATTTTGATGGAGGCCTACTTTCATATATTGGCCATGTTTTATTATCAACATTAATTACAGTATTTACTTTCGGTATATGTGCTCCTTGGGGCATGTGTATTATGTATAACTGGAAGGTCAAGCATACCGTGATTGATGGTCATCGTCAATACTTTGATGGAACAGCTATGCAATTGTTTGGTAATTGGATCAAATGGTGGTTCTTTACCATCATTACATTTGGAATCTATGTGTTCTGGTTAAATATCAAGGTTACTCAATGGGTTACCAAACATACTCATTTTATAGACTAATAGAAAAGGACTCGTCTACGGACCAGTCCTTTTCTGAAGCTGATTTTTTTAGAAATAGACTGACTTCATGCTATAATAAAGTCTAGTAATGCAAAGGAGAAGTTATGGTCTTATCAAAAAAACGGGCACGTCATGTGATTGAAGAAATTATTGCCCTCTTTCCGGATGCTCAGCCAAGTTTGGACTTTCGCAATCATTTTGAATTATTAGTAGCGGTGATGCTCTCTGCTCAAACAACGGATGCGGCGGTTAATAAGGCAACTCCTGCCTTGTTTGAGGCTTTCCCAACTCCTCAAGCCATGGCGGTCGCTAGTGAAGCCGACATTGCCAAGCATATTTCCAAATTAGGTCTCTATCGCAATAAGGCTAAGTTTCTCAAAAAATGTGCCCAACAATTGTTGGACAACTTTGATGGCCAAGTCCCTCAGACACGGGAGGAACTGGAGAGTTTAGCCGGAGTGGGACGCAAGACAGCCAATGTGGTCATGAGTGTCGGTTTCGGAATTCCTGCCTTTGCTGTTGATACCCATGTAGAGCGGATTTGCAAGCACCATGACATCGTCAAGAAATCAGCAACACCATTAGAAGTGGAAAAACGAGTCATGGACGTTCTTCCTCCTGAACGCTGGCTCCCAGCTCATCAGGCCATGATCTATTTTGGACGGGCTATCTGCCATCCTAAAAATCCTGAATGTGATCACTATCCGCAATTGTATAACTTTAAAGACAGTTAAAAAGCGAGGTCTAATGACTTCGCTTTTATTTGATAGGGAAGAACGTCAGTAAGAGCCAAGAAATCAGTAGAGTAATAGCGCCAATTCCAAGGCCAAATAGAATAGGAAGGAGGATTCTTTGGTAGGGAGCTTTACCCCTTTCTTCCGCTTCTTCAATCTCGCTCAGACTGCGTCCTTGTTCATAGGCGACAATCTGGCGATAAGTACGAAGATTATGCTTTTTCTTGAATTTCTCAATGCGTAGGGCGTAGAATATAGCGACAGCAAGAATCAAGCAACTAATAGCGATACCGTATCCATCCAAATAAAGAATGAGGGGAGTGCTGATGATAGGACTGCCAATTAGCAGTAAGCTAAAGACCACTTCATCTTTTTGATAGCGCATAAATTCTTGGTCGTGAATAATTTGTTTCATGGTTTCCAAATCTCCTTTGACTAGTTTGTCCAATGACACTTCAAAGACCTTGCTTAGTAAGAGCAGGTTTTGAATATCAGGATAGGTTGCGCCGCGTTCCCAGTTGGAAATGGATTGACGGCTGACAAAGATAATTTCAGCTAATTCGTCTTGAGATAAGTTATTCTCTTTACGATAGTGCTGGATTTGTTTTCCTACTTGCATAAGATTTCCTCGCTTCCTGATTTCATTCTACTCAATTTTATAAAAAAGGGCTATCAAAGTTCTTTGACATGTTGATTTCATAGGGTTTAGCAACTGTTTTTGACTATAGATTTACAAGCCTGTCAATGGATAGTTACCTACTGAAAAAGAGGCCAAGAGCCCCCTTTTTCTTATTCGCTAAATCTTAAGAAATAACCATCTGGATCCAAAATCGCAAATTCCTGAGGATAGATAAAGCTATCTCCGACTCGAAATTCTCTTTTTATCAGCGGACGATGGATGGGATATTCGGCTTCCAACAGTTTTTGGTGGAGCTGAGGGACATCCTTGATACCAAAGGAAATATTGACACCGCGCCCGAAAGGATAGGTCAGTTGGGCTAATTCTTCTTCCTTGCCTTCTTCTAGCATCAGCTGGCAGTCTTCAAGCGAGAGAAAGAGGAATTTTTCCTCAGGACGCTCGTATTGGATAGAGAATCCCAATAAGTCGCAGTAGAAGTGACGCGATTTCTCGATATCCGATACGACAAATTCAGGGATGACAGCTTGATAGTCCATTCGTTTTCTCCTTAGAGATCAATCTCCATGACAATTGGTGTATGGTCTTGACGGGCACCTGAGTCAATCATAGCTGACTTGGTCACCTTGTCCGCAATTCGGTTAGAAGTGAGCCAGTAGTCAATTCTCCAGCCTGTGTTGTTGATTTTAGATGTCTTGCTACGTTGTGCCCACCAAGTATATTGATCTGGAAGGTCCCCATGCAAGTGGCGGAAAGTATCAGTGAATCCTTTGGCTAGCAAGTTGGTGAAGCCAGCGCGCTCTTCGTCGGTAAAGCCTGGGGAACGACGGTTGCTGGCTGGATTGGCCAAGTCGATTTCCTTGTGGGCTACGTTGTAGTCTCCTGTTGCCAGGACAGGTTTTTGCTGGTCTAGTTCTGCCAAGTAGTCTGCATATTTGGCATCCCAGATTTGGCGTTCTTCTAAGCGTTTGAGCCCATCTCCAGCATTCGGAGTATAGACCTGGGTCACAAAGAAGTCATCAAATTCAAGAGTAATAATTCGACCTTCGACATCCATGGTAGAGGGAGCACCGATTTCTGGGAAGGTTACCGTTGGTGTCAATTCTTTTTTGTAGAGGAACATGGTTCCTGCATAGCCTTTGCGGGCTGGTTCTACAGAGGAGCGCCAGGTGTTTTCATAACCAGGGAAGAGTTCTGCTAAGACCTCTAAGTGTTTTTTCGTTGGTCCTTTGGCAGATAATTTTGTTTCCTGAATGGCAATGATATCCGCATCCTCTGCAACCAAGGTAAGGAGGACGTCTTGCGAGAGCTTCGCGCGCGCAGAGTCACTCGTCAAGGCGGCATTCAATGAGTCAATATTCCATGAGATTAGTTTCATATCGTTTCCTTTACTAACTTTGTCGATGCTTCTATTATACCAAAAAATATCCAGTCTCCTGTCTCTTGTGATTTGATGAAGGATCCGCTTTTGGTAGAAAATTGTTTATATTGTTCATATTGCTAAAAGAATAGTTGCCATGGAGTTCACAATGGCTATTTTTTTATCCGGTCTAGCGACTCGCGTCTGGATGAAATGTGCTATAATGGAGGTTGAGTTTAAAATAGAAATATTCCTCAGGTTCCCTTTAAAGTTATCCTATTTTTAGGTTGCCTTGATAGGGGCTGGGGCTGAGAATCCAGATGAAAGGAGAGGTATGGCTCGAAAATCGAAACGTTCAAAAAAAGCGAATGCGAAGGTGAGAAAATTTGATAATCGGTGGATTACTAGGCGACTTTATTTACTATTCAGCATTGTTTGTACCCTCTTTCTGATTTTAATTGCTCGACTAGGGTACATGCAGATTACTCATCAAGGCTTTTATACACAAAAATTAGCAAAAGCTACCAAAAAACATTTAACAAGAGGAAGTATCCGGGGACAGATTTATGATGCTTCTGGTCAGCCGCTGGTAGAGAATGTCGATAAGAAGGTCTTGTCCTTTACACGTAGCAATAAATTTACTGCGGAAGAGATGCGTCAAACAGCACAGCTTCTCCTAAATTACGTAAGCGTGTCAAATCCTCAAGTCACCAAGCGTCAAGAAATTGACTTTTATCTCGCAAACACAGAAGTCTACAAAGAAGTAGTGGACAAACTGCCGAAGGAGGAACGCATCGATACGGATGGTAACCCACTTCCAGAAGCGAAAATCTACCAGTATGCGGTGGACAGTATTGACCCAGCTAAATTAGGCTATACGGATGAAGAAAAAAAGGCCATCTATCTCTTTAGCCAAATGAATGCAGTCGAAAACTTCGCCAGTGCTACGATTGTGACGGATCCGATGTCCGATGAGCAGGTGACGACAGTCAAAGATCATTTAAAAGAATTTCCAGGATTTGAAGTGATCACGAGTTGGGATCGAAAAGTAGTCGATAGTCCTTTGGCTTCTATTGTCGGTAGTGTGTCGACAGAGCAAGCCGGTCTACCAGCTGAAGAAGCCGATGATTATTTGGAAAAAGGCTATGCCTTAAATGATCGCGTCGGAACTTCTTATTTAGAAAAACAATATGAGTCTGTCCTCCAAGGAGAACGGGTTGAAAAAGAAATCCATTTGGACAAGAATGGCAATGTCGAAAAGATCAAAACCCTCTCAAAAGGAAGCAAAGGGAATAATATCAAGCTTTCGATTGATTTGGATTTCCAAAGAGGAGTGGAAGATATCTTGAGAAAGTCCTTCCAAGCAGAATTAGCTGCTGGCAATGCGACTTACTCAGAAGGGGTCTATGCTGTTGCCTTGGATCCTAAAACC
Organism: Streptococcus sp. KHUD_013; assembly: GCF_052588545.1. Lineage (NCBI taxonomy): Bacteria > Bacillati > Bacillota > Bacilli > Lactobacillales > Streptococcaceae > Streptococcus > Streptococcus sp. KHUD_013. Next base: position 1,412,507 of record NZ_CP186264.1, on the reverse strand, counting down.
GGTAAAATCCTTGCTATGGCGGGGATGAAGCATGAAGCCGGTTCTCAAGATCTTACTCCTGATGCTTTAGGGACGGTGACCAATGTCTTTGTCCCAGGTTCGGTTGTTAAAGCGGCTACCTTGACAGCAGGATGGGAAAATGGGGTGATTTCTGGGAATCAAGTCTTATTGGATCAACCAATCTCATTTTCTGGTTCAGCTCCAATTACTTCTTGGTTCACCCAGTTTGGAAGCCAAGAAATCAACGCGGTGCAAGCGTTAGAATATTCTTCCAACACCTATATGGTGCAGATTGCTCTTGATTTGATGGGTCAACCCTATCAGCCTAATATGACCTTAAAGACGGATCAATTGGATCCTGCTATGGAGAAACTGCGTTCGACTTTCGCCTCCTATGGTCTGGGAACAGAAACAGGGATTGACCTTCCGAACGAATCGACGGGCTATGTTCCCAAAGAGTATACTATTGGCAATTACCTAACAGACGCTTTTGGTCAGTTTGATAACTATACGCCTATGCAGTTGGCTCAATATGTTGCAACCATTGCTAACGATGGGAAACGTGTAGCTCCACACCTGGTCCAAGGGATCTATGAAAATGACGCCAAGGGAGGCTTGGGCCCTCTGAAAGAAGAGATTGCAACAAAAGAACTCAATCAAGTGGCTCTAACCCCCGAAAATCTAGCCATCATCAAACAAGGTTTTTATCAGGTTGTATACGGAACCAGTGGCTTAACAACTGGTAAAACCATCGGAGAAGGTGCGTCAGTTCCAATCAGTGCGAAGACCGGGACTGCAGAAACATTTGTAAATGGTGGGACCCCTGCTGTAAATACCAATGTCATCGCCTATGCTCCATCTGAAAATCCTCAGATTGCAGTTGCAGTGGTCTTTCCTCACAACACCAATCTCCAAGCGACAGTTAGTCACAGTATTACCAGAGAGATTATCAATCTCTACCAGCAAAAACATCCTATGAATTAGAAAGGAAGCTATGCTCTATCCAACACCTATCGCAAAATTAATTGAAAGTTATTCGAAGCTCCCTGGTATTGGGATCAAGACGGCAACTCGTCTGGCCTTTTATACCATCGGAATGAGTGATGATGATGTCAATGAGTTTGCTAAAAATCTCTTGTCAGCAAAGCGGGAATTAAGCTATTGTTCCATCTGTGGGAACCTAACAGATGAAGAAGAGTGTGCCATTTGTCGAGACGAGACTCGCGATCCATCGACCATCTTAGTGGTGGAAGATAGTCGAGATGTGTCGGCCATGGAAAATATCCAGGAGTACCACGGACGCTACCATGTCCTTCATGGCTTGATTTCGCCCATGAATGGGGTCGGACCGGATGATATTAATCTCAAGTCCTTGATCACACGATTAATGGATCATGAGGTCCAAGAAGTGATTGTGGCGACCAATGCAACAGCAGATGGGGAAGCAACTTCTATGTATATCTCACGCGTCCTCAAACCAGCTGGTATCAAAGTGACCCGCCTGGCACGTGGATTAGCCGTCGGAGCCGATATCGAGTATGCGGATGAAGTGACCCTTCTTCGAGCGATTGAAAATCGAACCGAGTTATAAGCGGTTACAGAGAGGCTGGGACAAAAGTCCTAGCCTCTCAATTATTTTTTGATTGTCGAGCAAGACGCAGTGGTTGAGTGGGCTCTTTGTTCGCTTTTTAAGCTCCAAATATGACCTAATGAGGGAAACAAAGTTTCCTTTATCTGCAACCTTCAACAGTCTCCCAGACTGTTGAAGCTGTGCGGAGGTGGGACGACGAAATCGAATTCTAACGAATGACTGATTTCTGTCCCACTCTCTTTTTGTTTTTTAGGTGTTCTCCCTCGTTTTCTTTCTTTTTAAAGTGTGGTATACTAGAGGGACGAACTCGTATGTGAGGAGTGCTTCTGACAAGTCAATCAGGAAGCACAAAATTAAACAAAGGATTAGGACCAAACAATGGCAAAAGAAAAAATTGTACTTCTTTATGGTGGCCGTAGCGCAGAGCGCGAAGTGTCTGTACTTTCAGCTGAAAGCGTCATGCGGGCGATTAATTATGACAAGTATTCGGTCGAGACCTATTTCATTACTCAGGCTGGGGACTTCATCAAGACCCAAACCTTTGAAGAGAAGCCTGCTGAAACCGAACGCTTAATGACCAATGAGACCATTGATTGGGACGCAAAAGTATCTTCGAGCAGCATCTACCAAGAAGGAGCGGTTGTCTTTCCAGTCCTTCATGGACCGATGGGCGAAGATGGATCGGTTCAAGGTTTCCTAGAAGTCTTGAAACTCCCTTATGTGGGCTGTGATATCCTTTCTTCTAGTGTGGCGATGGACAAGATTACCACGAAACGGGTCCTAGAATCTGCAGGGATTCCACAAGTTCCTTATGTGGCTGTCCTTGAAGGAGACGACCTAGAGGCTAAGATTGCCTTGATCGAAAAAGAATTAACTTATCCGGTCTTTACCAAGCCTTCTAATATGGGCTCTAGTGTTGGGATTTCAAAAGCAGAGAACCAGGCAGAACTCCGTCAGTCTTTGGAATTGGCCTTTAAATACGATAGCCGTGTTCTGGTTGAGCAAGGTGTCGTAGCGCGCGAAATCGAAGTGGGACTATTAGGCAACTACGATGTGAAAAGTACCCTCCCTGGTGAAGTGGTCAAAGATGTAGCCTTTTATGACTACGAAGCCAAATACATCGATAATAAGATTACGATGGCAATTCCGGCTGAAATCCCAGCAGAAGTTGCTGCGACCATGCGTCAGAATGCAGAACTAGCCTTCCGTGCCATTGGTGGCAAAGGTCTCTCCCGTTGTGATTTCTTCTACACAGAGGACGGGGGCATCTACTTGAATGAGCTCAATACCATGCCTGGCTTTACCCAATGGTCTATGTATCCTTTACTTTGGGATAACATGGGCTTGGCCTATCCTGATTTAATCGAGCGCTTGGTAGAATTAGCCAAAGAAACCTTTGAAACGCGTGAAGCGCACTTACTTTAAGAAACTGTTCCTAGCGGGAGTGGGAGATGAAGTCAACTCATAGAGGAGTCGCTTTTCTTCCTGCTCCCACTTTTTAGAGGAGAATACCATGAATGTAACCTTGCACGAAGTGGCTCGTGTCCTGGCTGCTAGCAATGATATCAGTCAATTTGAAGATTTTGTTTTACAGAAACCAGAATTTGATAGTCGTCTCATTGGCCCGGGGGATCTCTTTGTCCCTCTCAAGGGGGCGCGTGATGGGCATGATTTTATTGAAACCGCCTTTGAAAATGGGGCTGTAGCGACCTTGTCTGAAAAAGAAGTAGAAGGCCACCCTTATTTATTGGTAGATGATGTTCTAGCGGCCTTTCAAAAATTAGCCCAATATGTTTTGGAGAAGAGTCAAGTAGATGTCTTGGCAGTCACTGGTTCAAACGGTAAGACAACGACCAAAGATATGTTGGCTCAACTGCTGTCTACTACTTATAAAACCTATAAAACACAAGGGAACTACAATAATGAGATTGGTCTCCCTTACACGGTTCTCCATATGCCAGAAGGGACAGAGAAGCTTGTCCTTGAAATGGGACAGGACCATCTGGGAGATATCCACCTCCTCTCAGAAATTGCCCATCCAAAAGCAGCCATCGTGACCCTCATTGGGGAAGCTCACCTGGAGTTTTTCAAAGATCGCAAAGAAATCGCTAAAGGGAAATTGCAAATTGCGGACGGCATGCCAGCTGGAGGCTTGCTCCTAGTACCAGCCGATCCCATTGTAGAGGATTTTTTACCCAACCAACAAGAACTTGTGCGATTTGGGGAAGGAGCAGATATCCGCATTACCAAGTTGGACGAACGCAAGGACAGCTTGACCTTTGAAGCGAATTTCTTAGAAGAAGCCATTGATCTTCCTGTAACAGGTAAATACAATGCGACCAATGCCATGATTGCTACCTATGTTGCCCTAAAAGAAGGAGTCAGCGAAGAGGCCATTCGTGCAAGCTTTAAAGGCCTAGAGCTTACGAAGAACCGCACAGAATGGAAGAAGGCAAGTAACGGAGCGGATATCCTATCCGATGTCTACAATGCCAATCCGACGGCCATGCGCCTGATTTTAGAAACCTTCTCGACCATTCCTGCCAATCCAAATGGCCGCAAGCTAGCGGTCTTAGCGGATATGAAAGAACTAGGGGAGCAATCTATTGATCTGCACAACCAAATGATTCTCAGCCTGTCACCGGATGTCTTGGATACCGTTATTTTCTACGGTCAAGATATTGCGGGACTGGCTCAATTAGCGAGTCAGATGTTCCCACTCGGACATGTCTATTATTTCAAAAAGACCGCTGAGAAAGACCAGTTTGAGGACCTGGTCAAACAAGTCAAGGAAAGCTTAAAAGAGCAGGACCAAATCCTCATCAAGGGAAGCAATTCTATGAATTTAGCCAAATTGGTAGAGGAGTTGGAGAATGGCGAGTAATAATGTGCTAAAGAACATTCAGCGCTTGATTTCAATCACTAATACAGGCTTAGCGTTCTCAAAAGATCCATTTGATCAAGAGCGCTATCAGGATATTCGTGCCATTTTACAGGATCTTGTGAGAGAAGCGACTGATTTGAATCCACAAGAATTATCGGATTTGTTTCGCCCGACAGACCATTACGACACTCCCTTGATTGATGTTAGGGCATGGATTGTCAAAGATGGAAAACTTTGTCTGGTGAAAGGTCAGGGAGAAGAGACCTGGGCCTTGCCGGGTGGCTTTGGTGAGGTTGGCTATTCTCCGACGGAAAACATTTTAAAGGAAATCCAAGAAGAAACGGGCTATTCTGCGCGTGTAATCAGATTGTTGGCAGTATTTGATACCAATCGCTACCAATTGCAAAGTCGCCAATATGTGAAATTGGTATTTGAATGTGAATTATTAGATGGAAATTTTGAAAAGAACCAGGAAATTTCCGACCTTGCCTTTTTTGAGAGAGAAAAAATACCTGCTCTTTCTACCAAGCGCAATACAGAAGAACAATTGAACTTCCTTTGGGAGGTCTATGATGGAAAACGAGATTTGTATTGTGATTAAAAATGATCTATAAATTAAAGGAATGTGAAAATGACACTTTGGGATTTATTGTTTACAAACCAAAAATCAGCCCCACCTGAATTTGGGCTCTGGTATTTCATTCTGCCAGCTTCTTTGTTGGTGGTTGGCTACTTCTCCATTAGACATGCACGGTCCAAAAGTTACCAACGCTTTTGGTATTGGGCACAGTTGATCCAAGTCTTGACCATTAATGCTTGGTATATTCTAGCCCACATGCCTTTGACGGATAATTTGCCTTTCTATCATTGCCGCTTGGCCATGCTGGTGATTCTCTTTGCACCTAGAGGGACCTATATCAAGCAATATTTTGCTCTCTTGGGAGTTCTAGGGTCGATTGCGGCCTTGGTTTACCCAGCCTTTGATCCCTTCCCTTTCCCTCATATCACCGTTCTGAATCTAATTTTTAGCCACTGGGCCTTGCTTGCCAATAGTTTGATTTACCTGCAAGATTATTACCAATCTGAAAAACAAGATACCTTGAGAATCTTTAAGATCACCTTTGGCATGAATGCCTTGATTTTCTTGGTGAACCTATTGACGAAAGGGGATTATGGCTTCTTACGGCGTCCACCAATCATTGGGGATCATGGAGCTCTCTTGAACTACCTTTTGGTTAGCTTGGTGATGGTGGCTGGAATTTGCTTGGTCAACCAGCGTTATAAGTACAAATACAAGATGGTTGAAGAGACGGTCGTTTCACGTTCAGAATAGAAAATTGATGAGCTGAGGTTAGGAAATCATGCCACTTTGGGATTTATTTTTCACCAGTCAACCAACGGCCCCTCCTCAATTGGGAGCTTGGTACTTTTTGTTGCCGGCCTCATTGATGGTGGTAGGCTATCTGTCTATTCGATTTGCTTCTTCCAAAGGCTATCAAAACTTTTGGTATTATGGGCAGTTGATCCAGTTGCTCATCATCAACTCTTGGTACCTAGCTGCTCGCTTGCCTCTTTCAGAGAGTCTTCCCTTCTATCATAGTCGGATGGCCATGTGGATTATTCTCTTAGTTCCTAAGAGCAGCTTCAAACAATATTTTGCCCTCGTGGGAGTCTTTGGCTCCATTATGGCCTTGGTTCATCCTGTTTTTTATCCCTATCCTTTTCCTCACGTTTCCTCGATCAACAATGTCTTTGGTCACTGGGCCCTCTTGGCCAATTGCTTGATCTATCTGGTCCAATTCTACCAAGTAGAAGAAGGAGATGCTTGGAAAATCTGTCAGATGACCTTTGGTGTCAACGCTATTATTCAGCTTGCTAATCTCGTAACGGGTGGAAATTACGGCTTTATGCGTCGTCCTCCTGTAATTGGCGATCATGGGCTCGTGCTCAATTACTTGATCGTGACTATCCTGATGACAGGGACCCTCATCCTGATCAATCATCTTATTAAGTCCAGTAAGAAAAGAAAAAGAACATCTGAATCCGTTTAATAAGGAGACCTTATGCATCATTTTTTTACAACTGAATCCACTGTACCACCTGTTATACCGCTCCTTTGGTATGGGGTCATGGTTCTTTTAATCGTAATGGCAGTATGGGCTTCATTACGTTACTACCAAAATGAACAATTTCGGAAGATCTTTCGAAACCTACAAATATTTCAATTGATCTGTCTCTATATCTGGTATTTTGCTTTTCAGCTTCCCTGGTCCAATAGTTTACCCTTGTACCATTGTCGTTTGGCTATGTTTGCTGTCTTGCTGTTGCCAGACCGATGGAAGAGCAAGCAGTTCTTTGCCTTGATGGGAGTGAGTGGAGCGATCTTTGCCTTGGGCTATCCAGTCTTTGATCCCTACACCTTCCCTCATATTACGAGCTTTTCTTTCCTCCTCGGGCATTACTGTCTTTTGGTTAATTCTTTGATTTATCTCTTGAGATGCTATGATTCGAGCCTCTTAAAAAATCGAGAGATTGTTCTCTATACTTTCGTTTTGGATCTATTTCTAGTCGGCGTCAACCAAGTCACTGGAGGGAATTATGGACTCATGGCCCGGCCACCGATTATCAAAGGGGACAGCCTCTTGGTGAATTACGTCGTGGTCTCTAGCATCTTAGCAGCAGCCTTGCTTCTCTTTAATGTATTTTTCAGTCGTAAGCCTGCAAGAGAAAGAGTTATTCGATAAAAAGAAAAAGGAGGGTGGGACCATCAGTCTCAGCCTTCTTTTAGTTAATAGGAGTTTGAAATGAAGAGGTTTTTACTAGTCATTGGTATATTGTGTGCCTTTTTTTGTACGGTTAGTCCGGCTCAGGCAGATGATGAAGTTCGCTATTCGATAGAATCCTATGTGGGACACCTCCACTTGCAGGAAGATAGCCAGGCGACATTTACGCAAGAGATTACCTACATTTTTTCAACAGGCTATAATGGGCAGTATGTAACTTTAGGGAGTGTAGATCCCCTTCCCAAAGGATTTAAAATCCATGAAAATCCTCAAGTGGAAGCCTATGTGGATGGGGAAAAACGAGAGATCCGTGTAGAAGAATCGGATCTCGGAAATGGACGTTTATTAAAAATCTACAATTCGAGGATTGTTGGTGGCAAAGTTACCATCAAGGTTGTATGGAAGATTGATCATATTCTAGAACTGTATTCCGATATCGCCGAGCTCAATTGGTTCCCTATTTCAGATGGGGATGAGGACGTAGAAAAATTAGATTTTTATGTGGATGGCTTGGATGCCAAGCAGGGAGACTTGTATGCTCATACCGGTTATTTTAATCCACCAGCCCAGATTGAACGGACTGAGACTGGCTATCACATTCAGTTATGGAACTTCCCAAAGAATGGAAAATTGGAGCTCCACGCATACTGGCCCATGACAGAAGCTCTACGTCGAGGCCAATCTAATGAGATTAAAAAGGAAAAGGGAAAGGATAAATTTCTTAAAAAAGAAAAATCCATTCAACAAAAAACAGTCATCTACAAGACACTGTTTCTCAGAGTCATTCCAATTGTAGCAATTCTTTTATTTGTTCTAGCTTTCATTCCATGGATCCGCTATATGATCAGTACCAGAACTCGTCGGATTGCAAAGGGAGTACGATTATACGAACCTCCACAGAATTTGCCACCCTTTGTCCTAGCCAAGGCCTTGTATCAACTTGATTTTGAACAGATGGTCATGTCTAGAGAGAAAGGTCAACTAAAATTTAATCATCTCATCCAAGCAAGTATTTTGGATCTCATTGATCGAGGAAATCTTCGTTTGACGAGAGATGACAATGGGGGAACCTTGACCTGTCTACACCATGAAGGCTTGGCTGATTTTGAATTGAAGTTTATTGAAATGATCTTTGATCAAGAAACTGAAATCAGGATCAGCGAAGTATTTTCAAAGTATAAAATTAATCAAGCAGCCCTAAAAAAGGATTTTCGAGCTGCTAAAACAGACACACAAAGAGACCGTATTCGAAAGGTCGGAAGTGACGTTCGATCGCTTTTACAAAAGGATGCCCAGCAATTGTCAAAAGGTGTCGATAAGGAAATTGCGAAATTAGGTTTGCCCTCTTATTTTAGAGACTTATCTGAGACGGAGGCAGCTTTTTCAAAAACAGGCTGTGCCTTACACTTTTGGCTCTTACTGATCTTGTTTGTGAGCATGTGTTTCTTATCTTTTGGATTTGGTTCATACCTATCTTCATTCTATTTTTGGACTATTTTATGTTTGATTTTGTTATTCATTCCATTTTATATTGTTATGAAACTTCGTGAAGATCATCTACAATCCTTAGAGAACTTGGATTCACAATTTGAATGGATGGCCTTTCGAAATATGATTGAAAGTATTCCAAATTTCAATCAAGCAGAACTTGAGAGTGTTGTCCTATGGAATCGTATCTTAGTCTATGCGACCTTGTATGGCCAAGCTATAAAAGTGAGTCAGGTACTCCAAAATCATCAGATTTCCGTGCCATATGAAGACTGGGACACTGTTCTTTGGCTGACATCCTCTCCAAATACCTTCCTAGACGGTTCTACCTTGATGAACTATGCAGATGATTCCTATAGTGTTTCAAGCTTCTCTATTAACTCCTCAGATGGCAGTGGTGGCTTTGACGGCGGTGGCTTTTCTGATGGCGGTGGTGGTGGAGGATTTGGAGCCTTCTAATAGCCCTTGTGATTGAATGAAGTCTGGGATGTAGAACCATTGTAGTTCTCCCTCAGGCTTTTAATTTATAAATACACTGATGATTGAAAAAAGGCTCTATTTCCGCTATAATAAGTTAGTTAAGGTAAAAGGAGAGAACCAATGTAGAAGGATCCTACTTACTAAAAAATATGCTTTTAAAAAATAACTGAGGATGAAAGAATGACAATCACTGACGAAATTAAAAAACGCCGTACCTTTGCCATTATCTCTCACCCGGACGCGGGGAAGACAACCATTACTGAGCAGTTGCTCTACTTTGGAGGAGAGATTCGGGAAGCAGGTACCGTAAAAGGAAAGAAAACAGGGACTTTTGCAAAATCTGACTGGATGGATATCGAGAAACAACGTGGGATTTCGGTAACTTCATCTGTGATGCAGTTTGACTACGACGGCAAACGAGTAAATATCCTAGACACTCCAGGGCACGAAGACTTCTCAGAAGATACTTATCGGACCCTGATGGCGGTGGATGCTGCGGTCATGGTAGTGGACTCTGCCAAGGGTATTGAGGCCCAAACTAAGAAATTGTTTGAGGTTGTCAAACACCGTGGGATTCCAGTCTTCACTTTTATGAATAAACTGGACCGTGACGGTCGTGAACCACTAGATCTCTTACAAGAATTGGAAGAAGTATTGGGCATCGCTAGTTACCCAATGAACTGGCCAATCGGGATGGGGAAAGCCTTTGAGGGACTCTATGACCTCTATAACCAACGCTTGGAACTCTATAAAGGTGATGAACGTTTTGCCAGCCTAGAGGATGGCGATAAACTTTTTGCTAGCAATCCATTCTATGAACAAGTAAAAGATGATATTGAGCTTTTGAATGAAGCAGGAAATGAATTTTCAGAAGAAGCTATCCTTGCAGGTGAATTAACTCCAGTCTTCTTTGGTTCGGCTCTTACCAACTTTGGTGTGCAGACTTTCTTGGAAACCTTCCTCAAGTTTGCCCCAGAGCCACACGGCCACAAGAAGACAGATGGAGAAATTGTCGATCCTTTTGACAAGGATTTCTCAGGATTTGTCTTTAAAATCCAAGCCAATATGGACCCTCGTCACCGCGACCGGATTGCTTTTGTTCGGATCGTGTCTGGTGAATTTGAGCGGGGGATGAGTGTCAATCTGCCTCGTACTGGTAAGAGTGCTAAGTTATCTAATGTCACCCAGTTTATGGCAGAAAGCCGTGAGAATGTCACCAATGCCGTAGCAGGAGACATCATTGGGGTCTACGATACCGGTACGTATCAGGTCGGGGATACGCTAACAGTTGGGAAGAATAAGTTTGAATTTGAACCACTGCCAACCTTTACTCCTGAAATCTTCATGAAGGTATCTGCCAAGAATGTCATGAAGCAAAAGTCCTTCCATAAGGGAATCGAGCAATTGGTACAAGAAGGAGCCATCCAGCTCTATACCAACTACCAAACGGGTGAATACATGTTGGGTGCTGTCGGGCAACTCCAGTTTGAAGTCTTTAAGCACCGGATGGAAAATGAATACAATGCCGAAGTGGTGATGAGCCCAATGGGTAAAAAGACGGTTCGCTGGATCAAACCAGAAGATCTAGATGAACGCATGTCTTCAAGCCGAAACATCCTGGCCAAAGACCGCTTTGACCAACCTGTTTTCCTCTTTGAAAACGACTTTGCCCTCCGTTGGTTTGCGGACAAGTATCCAGATGTTGAACTAGAGGAAAAGATGTGATTCAGTAAGTCTACTTGATTGCAAAACAATCTAAGTAGACTACGAGGCTGGGACAAAAGTCCTAGCCTCTCAATTGTCTTTGGATTATCGAGCAAGACGCAGTGGTTGAGTGGGCTCTACTACGCTGATTTTATCAGCTTTTACAGTCCTACTCAACTGTGCGGAGGTGGGACGACGAAATTGAATTCTAACGAATTACCGATTTCTGTCCCACTCTCTAACTGTCTCACTAACTCATCGACGAAAAATAATCGTTTTCGCCTCTTCGTGTCGTAGCAATTAGATAGTAGTCTAGCTAACTAGTCTCTTGGTTCACTTTGCTGAATAGAATATATAAATCGAAAAAACCAGCTCAAGCGAGCTGGCTTTTTATTGTTCTGTAATAAGGAGTCTTCCCAAAAATTCTTGTAGAATAAAGAAGACAATGAGGCTGGCAATTGTCTCGCCTAAGAAGGAAGAGCTATTCACAATCAGAGAGTAGAGATAGGCACTTTGGCCTGCTGGTGCATAGCTTCCCCAGAAGATGACCCCTGCAATGTAGTGAATTGTGTAACGTGCGAACCCTCCTAAGACGACTCCGGCAGTAATATATGTGAGTGTCTGAACTCGTTTTTTATCTCTGATAGCCTTATCAAGCGCAGGTTTGACAGTTCCACTCAGTCCAATTAGACTAAAGGCTACAAAATACTCTAAGAAACCTTGGATTGGAGTCAACCAACCACCAGCTGCTTCCCCCGTTACGACTTGCAGCAAACCCCAGATGAATCCACCCATGGCACCAGCCTTAACGCCCCAGCGGAAACTGAGGAGAAAGATGGGAACCATCTTAAAAGATAGAGAAATCCAAGGACCTAAGGACATGGGTTGAGTAACCAGATCCAAAATATAAGCAATGGTCGCTAAAAGAGCAACCTCAATCATTGGTCGAATCGTAGTTTTCGACATAAAAAAACCTCCTATACCAATCGTTTTGATTGGCTCATTTGTTGCCACATCAAAACGTTGTCATAGAAGTTCTCTATTTCATTCTGTTTTGAGACACATCCCTACGCAGGTCCTAACCTGATCAGGTGGTAAGAGTTTAGGCCAGCAACGAACACCTCTGGTATCCAAGCTAACCAATCTCAGCAATTGCTCCTCTTGTGACTCTCTCATTATACTATCAAAAAAACGTTCACGCAACTTTTTAACTCGTAAAAAATATGGTATAGTTATTAAGATAGAAAATGCACAAGTTGTGGAGGAAAAAATCATGGGTATTTTTGCAGGTTTGATGGGCAATGCTTCTCAAAAAGACGTCGATAAGGTTGAAAAAGATTTAGGGGATATCCTGGTTCCAGGTGAGCAAGTAACTCTGGCTTTTAGTTTGATTCGTGACTTGATTGTCTTTACGGAGTACCGTCTGATTTTGGTGGACAAGCAAGGAATGACAGGGAAGAAAACATCTTATAAATCTCTTCCATATCGTTCTATTTCGCGTTTTTCAGTAGAAACATCTGGTCATTTTGATTTGGATGCTGAATTAAAAATTTGGGTCTCATCAGCTGTAGAACCATCAGAAACACTCCAATTTAAGAGTGATAATAGTGTCATCGAAATCCAGCAGGCCTTGGCAGCAGCTGTATTGCGTTGATAAGTGATTGAGGACAGGACTCATCTAGCGATTTCGGGTGATCGGTAGGAGTACTGGTAGATAAGGTAAAGAGGAAACGAAATGTTCGTTGAAAAAAAGTTAGGAGATGGTCGGAGTTGGATTAATATTGATTCTGACTTGATTGCAGAAACATCCCAGTTGTACCAAAAGTATGGTATTGATCAAGAAACCATTGAATATGCATTGGATAAAAATGAACGTGCCCACATGGATTACAACCGTGAAAATGGAACTGTGACTTTTATTTATAATGTCTTGGACATGGAAAAGGAAAAGGAATATTATGAAACGATTCCAATGACTTTCATTGTCCAGGGGCCACGTCTTGTAACTATTAGTAACCGAGACAACGCCTATATTATTGCACAAATGGAACGCTATGTTGATGCTCATGAAAGTTTATCCACCTTTAAACTCTTGTTTGCAGGCCTTGAGATGATTAGTAATGCTTATTATCCGATTATTGAGCGTCTAGATAAGCACAAGGATGAGATTACTCGTCTCTTACGAAAAACGACAACTAGTAAGAACCTTTATGCTCTTTCTGACGTGGAAACAGGTATGGTCTATCTAGCATCCGCTGCCAAGCAAAATCGCATGCTTCTGGAACATATCAGGGCTCACCTAATCTACCGACAATTTGATGATGTGGAAAAAGAACAATTTGATGATGCCATGATTGAGGCCAGACAGTTGGTGTATATGACGGAGTTGAACTCTCAGGTCTTGCAGCAATTGTCTAGCTCTTACAATAACATCCTAAATAACAATTTGAATGATAATTTGACCACCTTGACCATCTTAGAAGCTCTGTTAGCGGTCTTAGCAGTTGTCACTGGTTTCTTTGGAATGAATGTTCCATTGCCGTTTACAAATGATCCCAATGCCTGGATTTATATTTCGGTCGCTAGCTTCGTCTTGTGGTTGATGTTATCACGAATCTTGCGCTGGATTGCCCATAAACGATAAAAAAAGAGAGGTAGGGAAGAAATTCCTTACCTCTTTCGTATCTTGGCTATTTCAGAAAATCCTTCATTTTTAACTCTGCCTCCCCTAAGAAGAAGAGGCAGTTTTGATACAAGTGATCGACTGTACAAAATCTTCTTGGAAATAGTAGGAGTAGATTTAAAAGTACTGAGTGGATTATAAACAATTTATAATTGGATTGAATCGTTGAATCAGTTAAATGAATGAAGCATTTTAATGATACTGAAATAACCTAGATACTAGAATCATTATACATATTTTCATATTAAAAATCAAGGAAACAATCCCAAAATAAAAGGGGATTTATTGTGAGTGAAAATTTTTAGAAAGCCTATTGTAACGCTGTTTTTATGAGGTGATTCAAAGTAAAGAAGAGACTTCACAGTCTTTTATATTATCGCAAATTTAAAAAATAAATTATACTAATTATCCAAAGGTAGAAAGAACTTTTTTGAAAGGGGTTACGCAATAAAAACCTTTTAACCTGTTTCGTTTTACTATCTTTTAACCCTAGTCTATGGTATACTAGATAAGTTGCAAAGAAAGCAGTACTTTTCTTTAGTGGAAAAGAAGCAACACGGTCTTTCATAAAAGCTATGAAAGTACGTCATGACAAGAAAAGTATAAACTAAGCGCTATAGGATGGCTTCGCACCATCTTTAGAAAGAAGAATAACGTGAAATTTAATGAATTTAATCTTTCTGCTGATTTGTTAGCAGAAATTGAAAAAGCAGGATTTGTAGAAGCAAGTCCTATCCAAGAGCAAACCATTCCTTTGGCTCTTGAGGGAAAAGATGTTATCGGTCAAGCACAGACTGGTACAGGGAAAACTGCAGCCTTTGGCTTGCCAACTCTTGAAAAAATTCGTACAGAAGAAGCAACTATCCAAGCTTTAGTAATTGCCCCAACTCGTGAACTAGCTGTTCAAAGTCAGGAAGAACTCTTCCGCTTTGGCCGTAGTAAAGGTGTGAAAGTCCGTTCAGTATACGGTGGTTCAAGTATTGAAAAACAAATCAAGGCTCTTAAATCAGGTGCCCACATCGTTGTAGGAACACCGGGACGTTTACTTGACTTGATTAAACGCAAGGCTCTGAAATTACATGATATTGAAACCTTGATTTTAGATGAAGCAGATGAAATGCTGAACATGGGATTCCTTGAAGATATTGAAGATATCATCTCTCGTGTACCGGAAAATCGTCAAACCTTGCTCTTTTCAGCGACTATGCCAGATGCTATCAAACGTATTGGTGTTCAGTTCATGAAAGAACCTGAGCATGTGAAGATTGCTGCTAAAGAATTAACAACAGAACTGGTAGACCAGTACTATATCCGCGTTAAGGAACAAGAAAAATTCGACACCATGACTCGTCTTATGGATGTTGATCAACCTGAGTTGTCAATCGTTTTTGGTCGTACCAAACGTCGTGTAGATGAGTTGACTCGTGGGCTGAAAATCCGTGGTTTCCGTGCAGAAGGGATTCATGGAGATTTGGACCAAAACAAACGTCTTCGTGTCCTTCGTGATTTTAAAAATGGCAATCTTGATGTCCTCGTTGCAACAGACGTAGCTGCCCGTGGTTTGGATATTTCAGGTGTGACTCATGTCTACAACTACGATATCCCACAAGACCCTGAGAGTTATGTTCACCGTATTGGTCGTACAGGACGTGCAGGTAAGTCAGGTCAGTCTATTACCTTCGTTTCACCTAATGAAATGGGTTATCTCCAAATCATTGAGAACTTAACTAAGAAACGTATGAAAGGTCTCAAGCCGGCAAGTGCAGAAGAAGCCTTCCAAGCTAAGAAGCAGGTTGCACTGAAGAAAATTGAACGTGATTTTGCGAATGAGGAGATCCGTAGCAACTTTGAAAAGTTTGGCAAGGATGCTCGTCAATTAGCATCAGAATTCAGTCCTGAAGAATTGGCTATGTATATCCTCAGCTTAACTGTTCAAGACCCAGATAGTCTTCCTGAGGTTGAGATTGCACGTGAAAAACCGTTACCATTTAAACCATCTGGTGGTGGCTTCGATGGCAAAGGCAAGGGTGGTCGAGGAGGCCGTCGTGGGGATGACCGTCGAGACCGTGATCGCCGTGGCAATGGTCGTCGTGATGACTATCGTAAAGGTGGACGTTCAAAGGATCGCTTTGATAAAGAGAAACGTTACCGTAAGGATCATAAAAAACCTCGCAATACTTCAAGCGAGAAGAAAACAGGCTTTGTGATTCGTAACAAAGGAGATAAATAAAAAATACAAGGGTAAACACATGTTTACCCTTGTATATTTATAAGGAGACCGAAATTCGTAAACAAAACGTTTGCTATCACTCTGTGATAGCGTTATCAATTCTGTTAACATATTAAGAATACAACTTTTTATAAGTCCTGTCAACAGATTTGCTAAAAAAAATCTACTTTTTTTAAAAAGATGAACAAAAAATAAATTTTTTCTACAAAAATGACCAACAAAATAAGTGATTAATATAGAAAAAAATCGATAAAATGTTTGTTTCTTATTGAAAATGTTCACTATTATAGTATAATGAAAGCAGAAATAGGAAAGTAGGACATCATATGAAAGAGAGTAGACACGTAGCAATCTTACAAGAGTTGGATAAAAATGAAGTGGTCTCTGTTAAGGATCTAAGTGATCTCTTGGGTGTAACGGATATGACAATTCGACGGGATTTGATGGACTTAGAGGAGCAAGACCTATTGGTTCGTGTTCATGGAGGGGCCCATCGAAAAATCAAGGATAGTCTGACAGAAGTCTCTCATACAGAAAAGAACATGTTGAACGTGGAAGAGAAAAGGGAGATTGCTCAAAAATGTGCGGCTTTAATCGATGAAGGCGATACAATTTTTATTGGGGCTGGAACCACTACGGATTTTATTGGCGATTATCTTGAAGGGAAACATGTCAGTATTGTCACCAATTCCCTACCTATTTTTGAAAAATTAAAAGATCAACCCAATTATGACATTATCCTAGTGGGAGGTCGATATAGGGTCAAGACACAGACCTTTGTAGGGCAGTTTGCTAATAAGCTCTTAAAGGAAATTAAGGTTTCGAAAGCCTTTATCGGGGTAAATGGAATCGACGGTCATACAGCAATGACTGCAAACGAAGAAGAAGGAAATGGTAATAAAATTATTCTTAACAATGCCATTGAAAAGTATGTAGTAGCAGATAACAGTAAGTTTGACAGCTATTCTTTCTATGCTTTTTACCGTCTAGATGATTTAGATGCGGTGATTACCGATCATTCTATCTCTAATAAGGTGCGAGAAAAATACAATTCTTATACAAAAATTTTGTAAAAATTAGAAAAGAAACAGCTAAACGGCCAGGATTCAAGCAGATTCTGGTCTTTTTTATATCCTTTAATAGGGGAGGGGTTATAAATAAATCTATAAAAAATAAACAAAAAAGAACAAAAAATTACATATTGTAATTGACAGCGCATTCATATAGTGATATACTTATCATGTAATTAAAAGATATTTTAAAAGTGGAAGGGGTGAAAAGATGGGATTAAATCAACTGTTTAATCGGGAATTAGTCTTTTGCCTAGATGTTGCGAATCAAGAAGAATTGTTTGACCAGGTTGCAACTTTATTGGAAGAACGTCAGATTGTGACAGATTCTTATCGAGCTGCATTAAAAGAGAGAGAGAAATCGTTCCCTACTGGCTTGGATATGGAATTTCTAGGAAAGGATCTTCCGAATGTAGCGATTCCTCATACGGATATCATCCATAACCTAACAGAGAATATTGTAGTTGTTCGATTGAAAAATCCGGTAACCTTCCACAATATGATCGCACCTGATAAAGAAGTAGAAGTTTCTCTTTTATTCTTCATCATTAACAATTCTAGTTCCAGCCAAACAAACATTTTGGCGCATTTGATGGATTTCTTTACGACAAATGGAAATCTTGAAAACATGTCGAAATTGGAAACTGAAGAAGACTTATATCGCTATATCACAGAAGCGATTGCTTAATAGTAAAAATTAAAAATATTTATAATGGAGGTCATTCAAATGATTAAAATTTTAGCTGCCTGTGGTGCAGGGGTTAACTCAAGCCACCAAATCAAAAGCGCTCTAGAAGAAGAGCTTTCAAACCGTGGATATGATGTACAATGTGATGCGGTAATGGTAAAAGATGTGAATGAAGATTTGATTAAAGGTTATGATATCTTTACACCAATCGCTGCAACAGATTTAGGCTTTGATCCTGGTATTCCAGTAGTTGAAGCTGGTCCAATCTTATTCCGTATTCCAGCTATGAGCGCTCCGGTATATGACAATATCGAAGCAGCCATCAAAGAACACGGTTTAAGCTAATTCGTTTATCTGTATTTTGTAAGCGGTTCCTATGCCTGGAATTGCTGACATTCTTAATTTTGTAAAATATAAAAATATAAATCGGGAGGATTTATTATGAATGGCATTATCGATTTTGCCAATAAGTTTTTCAAACCCATTCTAGATATGGGTGCACCGATCATCATGTTGATCGTCCTAACTCTATTGGCACTTTTGTTTGGAGTGAAATTCTCCAAAGCGCTTGAAGGTGGTATTAAACTTGCCATCGCCCTTACAGGTATCGGTGCAATCATCGGTATGTTGAATGGCGCTTTCTCAGCGTCTCTTGCAAAATTCGTTGAGAACACTGGTATTCAATTGAATATCACAGACGTTGGTTGGGCACCACTTGCGACCATCACTTGGGGGTCTGCCTGGACACTTTACTTCTTGCTAGTTATGTTGGTTGTCAACATTGTCATGCTTGCAATGAAGAAAACAGATACACTTGATGTCGATATCTTTGATATCTGGCACTTGTCTATCACAGGTCTTTTGATTAAATGGTATGCGGATAAAAATGGAGTTAGCGCAGGAGTTTCCCTCTTAGTTGCCACTCTTGCAGTTGTTCTTGTAGGGATTATGAAAATCATCAACTCAGACTTGATGAAACCAACATTTGACGATTTGTTGAATGCACCAAGTTCATCACCTATGACTTCAACTCACATGAACTACATGATGAACCCAATCATCATGGTTTTGGATAAAATCTTTGACAAATTCTTCCCAGGTCTTGACAAATACGACTTTGACGCAGCTAAATTGAACAAGAAAATTGGTTTCTGGGGATCTAAATTCTTCATCGGTTTCCTTCTTGGTATCGTCATCGGTATCATGGGTACTCCACATCCAGTTGCTGATGTAGCTGATGCTAAAACTTGGGAATTGGTTATTAAAGGTTGGTTGAGCCTTGGTTTGACTGCCGGTGTCTGCTTGGAATTGTTCTCATTGATCGGTTCTTGGTTCATCGCAGCGGTAGAACCATTGTCACAAGGTATTACAAACGTTGCTACTAAACGTCTTCAAGGACGTAAATTCAATATCGGTTTGGACTGGCCATTTATCGCTGGTCGTGCAGAAATCTGGGCTTGTGCAAACGTACTTGCACCAATCATGTTGATCGAAGCAGTGCTTCTTTCTAAAGTCGGAAATGGTATCTTGCCACTTGCAGGGATCATCGCTATGGGTGTGACTCCAGCTTTGTTGGTTGTAACACGTGGTAAATTGATCCGTATGATCGTGTTTGGAACACTCTTGTTGCCACTCTTCCTTCTTTCAGGTACTCTTATCGCACCATTCGCTACTGAATTGGCGAAAAGTGTAAAAGCCTTTCCAGAAGGAGTTGACAAAGCTCAATTGATCACTCACTCAACTCTTGAAGGACCTGTTGAAAAATTGCTTGGTTGGACAATCGGTAATGCAACAACTGGTGATATTAAATTGATTATTGGTGTTGTTGCCTTCTTAGCATTCTACGTTGGAATCTTTGCATGGTACAGAAAACAAATGATCAAACGTAACGAAGAATACGCAGCAAATGCAAAATAATCCGCTCCTAAATATGTAACTTGATAAAACTAGGGTATCAATTTTCCAGACATGGAGGGGTAGCCTAGTTTTTTCTCTAAAATAACATGCTAAGGAGTGAAATATGAGGATAGCTTTAAAAAATAATGATCTGGAAGTTTGTTTCAAGGAGTTAGGTGGTGAGCTGACCTCTATCAAGGATCAGGAAGGTATCGAATATCTTTGGCAGGGTGATGCTCAGTATTGGAGTGGCCAAGCCCCAGTTCTCTTTCCTATCTGTGGTTCGGTTCGAAATGATACAACCATGTATCGCCCTCAAGGTGTTGGGAAGATCCCTCGCCACGGGCTGGTTCGCAAGAAAAACTTTGAGCTGGTAGAGCAAACAGAAGATCGGGTGACTTTTGGGATAGAAGATACGGAAGAAATGTATCAGCAATATCCCTATCATTTCAGATTAGAAATTTCTTATCAATTACTTGGTAAGAAGATTCAAGTAACCTATCGGGTTCACCATCTTGGTGAGGAAGGAGTCATGCCCTTTTTCGTTGGTGGCCATCCAGGATTTAATTGTCCGTTACTGGCGGATGAAGGATTTGAAGATTACTACCTGGAATTCGAACAAGAAGAGACCTGTAGTATTCCTAAATCCTATCCAGAGACAGGCTTGCTAAACGTCTTTGATCGGACACCTTTCTTACAGCAAGAGAAAATCCTAAATCTCGATTACGATCTCTTCCAAAAGGATGCCATCACCTTAGATTGCTTACAATCAAGAAGGGTGATCCTCCGCTCTAAAAAGCACGAAAAAGGAGTAAGCCTTCATTTTCCAGATTTTTCAAACTTGATTATCTGGACAACGCCAAATAAAGGGCCTTTTATCGCTTTAGAGCCTTGGTCTGGTTTATCCACTTCCCTTGAAGAGAGTGATTATTTGGAATATAAAAAGCAAGTTCGACTTTTGCCAGCAGGTCAAGAAGCAGAACTTAGTTTTGAAATCGAAATTTTATAGAAAATAATGTTGTTGAATATAGAAGTTTCTGTATTTGATTGAAAAATGAATTAAAAGAAGGAGCATAATATGTCAGTTATTATTGGTGCGGATGCAGCAGGTATCCGCTTAAAAGAAGTAGTCAAAGAATATTTGGAAGCAGAAGGTTTCCAAGTGGTGGATGTGACAGAAGAAGGGCAAGACTTTGTCGATGTGACTTTGGCTGTCGCTAAGGAAGTCAAACAAGCAGAAGACAATCTTGGTATCGTCATTGATGCCTATGGTGCTGGTCCATTCATGGTCGCTACTAAAATTAAAGGAATGGTTGCGGCAGAAGTTTCAGATGAGCGTTCTGCCTACATGACTCGTGGCCACAACAATTCTCGCATGATCACCATGGGTGCTCAAATCGTGGGTGACCAATTGGCCAAAAATATCGCCAAAGGTTTTGTAAACGGTAAGTATGACGGCGGTCGCCACCAAATCCGTGTCGATATGCTCAACAAGATGTGCTAAGGGGAGGAGTAAACGAATGAAAATTGCAATTGGATGTGACCATATTGTCACAAATGAAAAAATGGCTGTTTCTGAATTTTTGAAATCAAAAGGTTATGAAGTCCTTGACTTCGGAACCTATGACCATGCACGTACCCACTACCCAATTTTTGGGAAAAAAGTCGGAGAAGCAGTCGCTAGTGGTCAAGCAGATCTTGGAGTATGTATCTGTGGTACTGGTGTTGGAATTAACAACGCTGTTAACAAGGTTCCTGGAATCCGTTCAGCCTTGGTTCGCGACATGACAACTGCTCTTTATGCGAAAGAAGAGTTGAATGCCAACGTGATTGGTTTTGGTGGGAAAGTAACCGGTGAGTTGCTCATGTGTGATATCATTGAAGCTTTCATTCATGCAGAATACAAACCAAGTGAAGAAAACAAGAAATTGATTGCCAAGATTCAACATTTGGAAACCCATAATGATCACCAAGAGGATGCAGACTTCTTTACAGAATTCCTTGAAAAATGGGATCGTGGTGAATACCACGACTAAGAGGTGAGCTTATGATCTTAACTGTCACCTTGAATCCTTCCATTGATATTTCTTATCCCTTGGAAGAATTAAAGTTGGATACTGTGAATCGTGTGTCGGAAGTTTCTAAGACGGCTGGTGGTAAAGGGTTAAATGTCACCCGTGTCCTAGCTGAGAGCGGTGAAACAGTTGGAGCAACAGGTTTTGTTGGGGGGACCAATGGTCAATTCATCAAGACCCATCTTCCACGAGATGTCCAATCCTTCTTCTATGATATCTTGGGAGATACGCGGAACTGTATCGCCATCTTGCATGAAGGAAATCAAACAGAAATCTTAGAAGCGGGTCCAGAAATTATCCGGACGGAAGCTTTAGGATTCCTTCATCATTTCAAACTCCTCATGCCGACAGCGGATGTGATTGCTATTTCGGGGAGTCTTCCTACAGGGCTACCAGTGGACTATTATGCGAGCCTAATTGAGATTGCAAAAGAAGCAGGACGCAAGGTTGTACTTGATTCATCAGGCAAATCTTTAGAAGCGGTCCTTCACTCACCATTCAAACCAACGGTGATTAAACCCAATCGCGAAGAATTATCTCAACTCTTAGGACGAGATGTTTCGGCGGATTTTGAGGACTTAAAAGTAGTTTTGAAAGACCCACTGTTTGAAGGAATCGAATGGATTATCGTCTCCTTAGGTGGAGATGGTGCCTTTGCCAAACATGGAGACAGCTTCTATAAGGTCGATATTCCAAAAATTGAAGTGGTCAATCCAGTGGGATCTGGAGATTCAACTGTGGCTGGGATTTCTGCTGCCCTCAGTAGCGGAAAAGATGACGTGGCTCTCTTGACCCATGCTATGGTCCTAGGGATGCTAAATGCCCAAGAAAAGATGACAGGGCATGTCAATATGGCCCACTACGATGATTTGTATCAGAATATAATTGTAAAAGAGGTATAAGATGGTATTAACAGAACAAAAACGCAACTATTTAGAAAAATTGAGCACCAAAGAGGGTGTGATCTCAGCCTTGGCCTTTGACCAACGTGGTGCCTTGAAACGCCTTATGGCTCAGTACCAAGACACAGAACCAACCGTGGCGCAAATGGAAGAATTGAAGGTCCTAGTAGCTGAAGAATTGACACCATTCGCATCTTCTATGCTCTTGGATCCTGAGTATGGACTTCCAGCAACTAAGGTCTTGGATGCAGAAGCAGGTCTCTTGTTGGCTTATGAAAAAACAGGCTACGACACTTCTAGCACTAAACGTCTGCCAGACTGCCTCAACCTTTGGTCAGCTAAACGCATCAAAGAACAGGGTGCAGATGCAGTGAAATTCTTGCTCTATTATGATGTGGATAGTGCAGATGAACTTAACCAAGAAAAACAGGCCTACATTGAACGCATCGGTTCAGAATGTGCAGCAGAAGAAATTCCATTCTTCCTTGAAATCTTGGCCTATGATGAAAAAATCGCGGATGCAGGTTCTGTAGAATATGCGAAAGTAAAACCTCGTAAGGTCATCGAAGCTATGAAAGTCTTCTCAGACCCACGCTTCAACATTGATGTCTTGAAGGTAGAAGTGCCAGTTAATGTCAAATACGTTGAAGGCTTTGGCGATGGAGAAATTGTTCATAGCCGTGAAGAAGCTGCTGCCTTCTTTAAAGAACAAGAAGAAGCAACCAAGCTTCCATACATCTACTTGAGTGCCGGTGTATCTGCCAAACTCTTCCAAGAAACCTTAGTCTTTGCGCATGAAGCAGGAGCGAACTTCAATGGAGTTCTCTGTGGCCGTGCAACTTGGGCTGGATCTGTAGAAGCCTACATCAAGAATGGCGAAGAAGCAGCTCGTGAATGGTTGCGTACCGAAGGTCGTCGCAACATTGAAGAACTCAACCAAGTCTTGGACCAAGTCGCAACTTCTTGGAAAGAGCGTATTTAATTCCTTAGTTCCTAACGTATCAAATAGTCTTTCTAGAAAAATCTAGAAGGACTATTTTTTGTTTCTATGCAGGAGTAGTTCCGTCATTCATCAAAAATTGGTTCCCAATGTTCATAAATCTGATTAAGCTTTCAATCACTATTCAAATGACTTCTGATTTGTAAGGATTTATGTGATAATTTCACATTACAATCGAAAAAAAGAGTGTTTTACAGTATAATAGTTTTATTAGAATGAAGGAGTTGGCGTATGGAAAGGATCGTATATAGAGAAGCAAGGCTAGATGAGTACAAGCTAATTGGAAAAGTCTGCGCTGATGCTTTTATGAATTATCCATTTTTAACCGTCATTAAAGAAGATTTAAAAAAGCCTGAATACTTTCCGGCCTTTATTGAGCTATTGCATACCTTGTTAGTCAAGCTCTACATCAAAGGGGAAACTTGCCTAGTTGCTGAACGAGATGGAGAAATTATAGCTGTAGGACTCTTGCAACAAAAAGATTTCTCAATGGTCTCTTACCTACTAAATGGAATTTTTAAGTTATTCCGTTACATTAGCCCTTGGAAATTAATGAAATATCTGGACCTGGTGGAGCGTTCGGAGCAACATTTGAAAAAATCCGGAAACTTCGACTGGTATTTAATGATGTTTGCTGTGAGCCCAACTATTCAGGGCCAAGGTGTTGGTAGTCATTTTCTCCAAAACGGGATTGAGCCTTACGTCAAGGCCAAAGGTTGTAAGCGTCTAGGCTTGATTACCAGTACCCAGCAAAATGTCTTTTTCTATGAAAAAAATGAATTCGTTCTATTAGATTCTATGGTGCTTGACTATGGAAAACAAAGTGTTGGAAATTGGGCATTTTTGAAGACCCTTGATGACGAATCCTAGATGATTAAAAAAAGGAGCTCTTGTGGCTCCTTTTAGCATGCAAACAGATGATTGTTAGATCATTTAGGTTACCTCTATTCTGGATCTAGTTTAGATTGTTGATGCTTGATATAGGTCAGTTTTTCCTCTCGGCTCTTCCGTTTAAAGAGTGCTTCGGCTGACATAGCAGCTCTTTTGTCGGGGAAAGACTCTTGGTAGATCAAGGTCACAGGAAGTCTGGGACGTGTATATTTGGCGCCTTTGCCAGCATTGTGGGTTTTGATACGGCGTTCGATATCGGTGGTGTAGCCAGTATAAAGGGTCCCATCTGCACACTGGACTACATACATATAAGCTTTAGTTTCCATAATAAATCTCATGAATCTCCGGCGTATAGCTTCCATCTTCCTCATGGATGAACAGTGGAGGCAGAATTTTTAGACCATCTCGCGATCCATCTTTAATGGCCTCAATGAGAAGCATGTTGGCATCTTTATGGACCTTGGGATAGACAAATTGAATCCGTTTAGGAGCCAGATTGTAGTGTTTCATGGTTTCAATGATATCTAAGAAGCGATCCGGACGATGCACCATGACGAGTCGGCCATTGGACTTGAGAGTCCGTTGGGCCACTTGACAAATTTGGTCCAAATTGGTGGTGATCTCGTGACGGGCTAGCAAATAATGAGGGCTCTCATTTAAATTGGAATGCTCGTCCACTTTAAAGTAGGGAGGATTACAGAGAATAAGGTCGATTTTACTACCAGGGAAATGGTGGGGCAAATTTTTTAAATCATCGGTAATCATGGACATGCGGTCGGAGAGGCCATTCAAATGGATGGAACGCTCTGCCATGTCTGCTAGTCTTTCTTGTATCTCCACTCCAACGATGGTGGCTTTGGTGCGCGTGCTAGCAAAGAGTCCGACAGCACCATTGCCGGCACAAAGATCGACAATCAGACCACGGTTGGGCAACTTGGGAAAGCGTGACAAAAGGACACTATCAATGGAATAGCTAAAAACTTCTCTATTTTGAATGATTTTCACATCGCTTGAAAATAGTTGGTTGACGCGTTCGCCGTCTTTTAATTCGATATCGTTCATGGCTCTATTATAGCATGAAAAGAGGGCGGGGAAAAGCATAGAAAGGGATAAGAAAAAATAAGGACAGAACTTTCGTTCCATCCTTATCCAAGAGTTGTTTAATCAAATTCATATTTTTGATAAATGGTCGCCAAGATGAAGATTCCCGTAAAGAGAGCCATCAAGGCAAGGTAGACTGGGAAGGTCACAGCTGTCAATGTTCCGATTTCAATCAGACCTTTCAAGTAAAAGGCAGCAAGGTAGAAACCGCAGACAGAGAAGATGATTAAGAGACCTCGCCAGATATTGAGTGGCAAGCAAGCCCGAATAACGGACAAGAAGCCAATAGATCCTAACAAGTAGTAGGAAAGTGTAGACATATCCAGGCTAGACCAGCCATGATGAGCTCCCCATAAACGAACAAATAAGACGCTAAAGACAACCATCAAGGCATTTGGTAAGGCCAGATGCAAGGAGCGTTTGAGGAAGTGTTTTTCCACTGGCTTAATGTTTCGTTCAAAGGTCAAGACAAATGGAGGGAATCCTTCGACAAACTGATCAATCAGCGTAATCTGAATCGGAATAAATGGGAAAATCAACAAGTAGTTGATGTCAAAGAAAAGGGCACTTGCGATACAGATAATGGCCAGAATGAAGGAGTAGATCGTCTTAATAAAGAAGATAGGAGCGATTCGTCCAATGTTGTTGACGACCCGACGACCTTCAAAGAGAATTTCTGGAACATCATTGAAGTCTGAGTTTAACAAGACGAGATTGGCAATTTGACGAGTTGCAGGATCGCCTTCGGCCATCACGATGGAACAGTCAGCTTCTCGTAAGGCTAGGATATCATTGACCCCGTCCCCTGTCATGGCAGTGGTTCGACCAGCAGCCTTGAGGGTCTGAATCAAAAGTTTCTTTTGATGAGGAGAAACCCGTCCAAAAATGGCTGTACTTTCAGCTAGGTCCACCAACTCATCGTCCTCAATCTTAGAACAGTCAATATAACTTTCGTAGCTTTCAAAACCAGCTTCCTTAGCAATGTAAGAAACAGTGACAGGATTATCACCAGAGATGATTTTGAGATCTACATCTTGGGAGCGAAGATAATCCAAGGTTTCGGCAGCTCCTTCGCGGATTGGATCGAGGATTTCAATGACGGCGATTGCTTCTACATCACTTGGCAAAGTCAAATCATGCATATCGATGGCTTCCACACTGCGAGCTAAGATCAAGACCCGTGATCCATGGGCTTGGGCTTCCAATACCGCTGGAGGATTTTCTTTGAGGAGCATTTCTGGGGCCCCTAAATAAATGGTCCCCAAGTTGGTCAGAGTCATGGCACCCCATTTTCGATCACTTGAAAATGGAATGATTGATTCGGCTGTATAAGCGTGTTCTAGCTCACCATATGCTTTGCGGATAGCTTGGGCAGTTGGGTTGTTATCCTCAGAATTTTGCATATAGGCAGCGAGAATAACTTCGATAGTTTCTTCAGAAAAGTGTTCAGACAGGGAGTGAATGCCTTTGACGGTCATTTTTCCTTGGGTGATGGTTCCTGTCTTATCCAAACAAAGAGTATCAACACGAGCCAAGGTTTCCACAGAGTACATCTCTTGGACCAAGACCTTGCGCATCCCTAACTTGATCACGGCTGTCAAGAGAGAGGTCACTGTCAGAAGGGCAATCCCTTTTGGCAACATGCCTAAGAGAGCAGTGGAAGAGGTAATCACAGAATCTTTCATTGGAAGCAGTTTAATTAAAAAGGCTTCACAGAAGAGAGCAATTCCAAATGGGATAATAATCTTTCCAGTAAAACTAGAGATTTTTGCGAGATTATAGAGAATGCGGGAATTGATGGGTTTGAGAGTTTTTGCCTCTACCATTAATTTATTAGCATAGTTATTGGCCCCCACACGACTGACACGAGCGTAGACCTGACCACTCGCTAAGAAGCTTCCGGATAGAAGTTCATCTCCCTCTTCCTTGAGAACCAAGTCACTTTCTCCTGTGAGCATGGCTTCATTGGCTTCAGCAACTCCCTTTTGAACGATGGCATCACTCGGAATTTGGTCTCCAGCTGATAGCTTAATCAGGTCGCCAAGGACGATTTTCTCTGGATCAATGGTTTCTTCTTCCCCGGCTCGGATGACAATGACGAGCTCCTTACTCATCAAATTCAATTTATCAATCATCCGTTTAGCGCGGAGCTCTGTGGCAATTCCGGATAAGGCATTAAAGCAGATGACTGCAAAAAAGACCAGGTTGCTCCAGGCTTGTACCGCAACCAAAGCGAGGGCGATCACAAAGTTCAAAGCATTAAACAAGGTGAAGACATTGCGCTTGATGATTTGCCAGGTACTGGTACTGGTATTCGCTTTAAATTCGTTGGTTTGGCCACGCTGTATTTTTTTGCGGACCTCTTCATGGGTTAATCCCTTTAATTCATTCATTTCCATAAAAACATCATATCATTTTTTTAAGAAAAAGACTAGGTGCAGTCGGTTTGTTGACTCATCCAGTTTTTGAAAAGATTTGCGGGGAAGAGAAGGATAAGGTATAATGGATAAACAAGAGAATTATCAAAGGAGAAAGCATGTTTTATACCTATTTACGTGGCTTAGTGACCTTTATTTTATGGGTTCTGAATGGAAATGCTCATTACCATCATAAGGAACTGATTCCGAGCCAAGAGGAAAATTACATTCTCGTAGCTCCTCATCGAACTTGGTGGGATCCTGTCTACATGGCCTTTGCGACCAAACCCAAGCAATTTATCTTTATGGCTAAGAAGGAACTCTTTACCAATCGGATTTTTGGATGGTGGATTCGCATGTGCGGGGCTTTCCCAATTGACCGTGAAAATCCAGGTGCAGCAGCGATAAAATACCCAGTGAATATGCTCAAAAAAAGCAAGCGTTCCTTAATTATGTTTCCAAGTGGAAGTCGTCATTCTCAGGATGTTAAGGGTGGAGTTGCTGTGATTGCCAAGATGGCCAAGGTACGTATTATGCCTGTCACTTATACGGGTCCAATGGCTTTGAAAGGACTAGCGACCTGTGAACGGGTTGACATGAACTTTGGGCACCCTATTGATATCTCTGATATTGCAAAAATGAATGATGAGGGAGTGGAAGAAGTTGCAAGACGTATCCAGGCTGAGTTTGATCGCTTAGATGCGGAATCTCAGGCACTCCGCAACGACCGGAAACCTTTTATCCTCATCCGTTTATTGAAGTTTTTACTGCTGCCATTTGTCTTGGTTGTCGCTTTACTGACCCTCTTGTTTAGTTATATCGCAAGTTTTGTATGGGATCCGGACAAGCATCGGAAAGACTAATGAGTTTTCGTGAGAACAAGAATGTCAAAAATCATGTGATTTTTGACATTCTTTTTTTATTTCTTCGATTTTTTACGAATAATAAAAATAAAAGGGGTATTTATGGAGACGTGGATTGAGAAGATCAAGGAATATAAACTTTTTTTAGGTTTGGCTGCTGTGGGGCTAGTGATGGGAGGAGTATTTCTCTTTTGGCCCAAGCAAGCTCCACAAGGACCAGAAACTGTCATTTCCCAGTTAGAAATGGTGGATCAGGAGGCTTCTCCTAAGGAAGACACAAGCCTCCCTTCTAGCTCTCAACAGAGGAGTGAGGAAAAGACGGACTCCTCTCAAGAGAAAATCATGGTGGATGTGAAGGGTGCTGTTAGACAAGCAGGGGTCTACGAACTTCCAGTGGGGAGCCGGGTCTATGATGCTGTCCAAAAAGCAGGAGGGATGACAGACGAAGCCAATAGCCAATCCGTCAACTTAGCGCAAAAATTGGAGGATGAGTCCATCGTCTATGTTGCTAAGAATGGAGAGGAGGTAGCGCCTGTTGCGTCCGCATCTGCATCTGCTGGGACGACCGGTGGTGAAAAGCAGTCAAAAGATGGAAAGGTCAATCTCAATACGGCAACAGAAGCAGAACTACAGACGATTTCTGGTATAGGTCAAAAGCGAGCCCAAGATATCATTGCTTATCGAGAGGAAAAAGGAAAATTTCAGTCTGTTGATGAATTGAAAAATGTTTCTGGGATTGGCCAAAAGACGCTAGAAAAGTTAAAAGAGCATGTTACAGTGGATTAGAAGTCTCAACATTCATCCCTTTCATCTCACCCTGCCGGTCTTAGCTCTCTATTATTGGATCTACACGGGACACTGGCTCGCTTCGTTCTTCCTTCTGGCCTTCTTCATCTTGTTTAGGAGACGCTACGATGGCAAACGATTTCTGTGCCTCATAGGGTTTCTTTCCCTCTTTACCCTTTGTTTTGCTTTCCGAATCGAACAGGGAAAACAAGAGTCAAGCGATCATAGGGTCCCAAGGGTCATTCAGCTTTTACCGGATACCATCAAGGTGAATGGAGATGCTTTATCCTTTCGAGCCAAGTCAGGTAGCCGTACTTTTCAGGTTTTCTACCAGCTTCAGTCAGAGGAAGAACAAGCCTATTTTAAACACCTGGATCATGGGATAGAATTACGGATCAAAGGGGAATTGGAAACACCAACAAAACAACGTAATTTTATGGGTTTTGATTACCAGGCTTATCTGAAAACACAAGGGATTTATCACCTTTTGAAAATCAGTCACATTCTTGAAAAGAGACCTGTTGAGCCTAGAGATTTCATAGGGCTGCTGTCTAGTTGGAGGCGAAAGGCCCTTGTATGGGTTCACCAGCATTTCCCCCAGCCCATGAGTCACTACATGACGGGCTTGCTTTTTGGTTTTTTAGATGTAGAGTTTGAAGAAATGAGCCAGTTGTATTCGAATTTGGGGATTATCCATTTGTTCGCCTTGTCGGGCATGCAGGTTGCCTTCTTCCTAGATGCCTTTCGGCGCTTCTTTCTCCGATTGGGACTGGAGCAGGAAAAGGTTGCCTACCTCCTCTATCCATTTTCGCTTCTTTATGCTGGAATGACAGGCTTTTCGGTTTCGGTCGTTCGAAGCCTCTTACAGAAACTCCTGGCCCAGGCTGGGCTCAAAGGAATGGAGAATATGGGGGTCACTCTCCTCTTGTTAGTCCTTCTTTTACCATCCTCCTTGTTGACTGCTGGAGGTCTCTTATCCTGCGCCTACGCCTTTGTATTGACGCTAACCTCTTCTGAAGAGGAGAAGGAGGGAATCCGAAAAGTCATCAAGGAGAGTCTAGTGTTAACACTAGGGGTTCTTCCTTTTCTCCTTTTTTTCTTTGGAGAATACCAACCCTGGTCCCTTCCTCTAACCTTCATTTTTTCTCTCTTATTTGACCTTCTGTTGTTGCCAGGACTGAGTGTCGTTTTTCTCCTCTCTTTTCTGTATCCCTTGACCTTCTGGAATCCTTTCTTCGTCTGGATGGAAAAAAGTATGGAGTATCTAGCGGGCTTCACTAGTCAATCCTTGGTTTTCGGGCAACCAAGCATTTACTATTTCATCTTGCTCTTGTGCTTGCTAGCTTGTCTCTATGAGATGCGAAAGGTTAAGAAATGGAGATACCTGTTCCTACTCTTAGTATGCTCTGTATTTGCCCTTGTGAAGCATCCTTTAGAAAATGAGATTACTATCATTGATATTGGTCAAGGTGATAGTATTTTACTACGTGATTGGCGTGGGAAAACCATCCTAATTGATACAGGAGGAAAAGTGGACTTTGGCCAAAAGGAGGCATGGAAGAAGCGAAGGTCTACTAGCAATGCAGAACGGACCCTGCTTCCCTATCTCAAGAGCAGGGGGATTGACCAGATTGATCATATGATTCTCACGCATACTGACACAGATCACATGGGAGATTTGGAAGTGCTCGCGACTAAGGTTAGGATAAAGGAAATCAACATTTCCAAGGGGAGCTTAAAAAAAGACTCTTTTGTCCGTTTGCTCAAACGGTTGAACTTACCGGTAAAAACGTTGGAGGCTGGTGATCAATTGTCGATCTTTGATGGGAGTGCAGAAGTCCTCTATCCGGTAGAAATAGGAGATGGGAGTAATAACGATTCCATTGTTCTTTATGGTCGCTTTTATGGGTTGTCCTTCCTTTTTACAGGAGATTTAGAAGAAGAAGGGGAAAAGACCTTGTTAGCCCGTTATCCTCAACTGCGCGTAGATGTCCTCAAAGCAGGCCACCATGGTTCTAAGGGTTCTTCTCACCCTGCCTTCTTAGAGAAAATACAAGCAAAAATTGCCCTGATATCTGCAGGCGAAAAAAATCGTTATCAGCACCCTCATCAGGAAACCTTGGAGCGTTTCAAAGAGTTACAAATGACTGTTTTTCGTACAGACCAGCAAGGAGCGATTCGTTTTAGAGGGTGGAATCAGTGGACGATTGAAACCGTTCGATAGGAGCTGTTTGATTTCTAGCTTGAAAATTGCTATGATAAAGTCAAGGAAATGAGGTTACAAGTATGAAATCATTACAGTTGTTTTGGACGCAATATGCTGATTTTTCAAGAAGATCAGATAGAAAAGAATTTTGGATCAGCCAAGCCTGGCATTTACTATTTACAAGTCCATTTTGGATTTACCAATTGGTCTTACTCTTTTCAAATTCGAAATCAGAGGAAGAGGTGATTCCCTTGACCGGGATGGACGTTTCAGCTTGGTTCAGCATTTTTTTTCTCCTTTATCTCTATCTTATTTTTGTTCCCCAGCAAGCAGTAGTCGTTCGGCGTTTGAGAGATGCAGGTCTTCATTGGTCTTTGATTTTCCTATTTCTAGGCCCTATCTTGCTCTACCTTTTATCTCCTATTTCCATTTTTCTAGTCTTAGCTCTTGCGGGTTTGCTCTGCTTGGCTTGTCTCCTGGTCCTTCCAAGTGCTAGACTTGCACAACCGGACCAGAATGCTTCTCAAGGATTTGCTTCGACGAGTCCCGAGGTCTCTTCGCCAAGTATGCCATCCCATTTGATGGATCCCAACAGTTTTTCAGCTATTCCCCAGATTGTTTCGGCTCCACCAACTCCACTAGAGAAAGCTCCGCTTGAAAAGAAAATGGAATCGGAACAGCCCCAGCATCAGTTTAGAGAGTGGAATGAGGTACCTTCAGAACATGCAGGCTTTACAAACAATTAAAAAAATCAGTGCCGAGAACCTTCCTCCTATCCTGGTTTTATCAGGGGATGACATCGGTCAGTTTGAGTGGATGAAAGAGCAACTTTTAAAGAAAGTTGGCTACGATTCGTCTGATTTGAACTATTCCTATTTTGACATGAAGGAAACAGCTTATTCTGAAGTCGAGCTTGACTTGGTTAGCCTTCCATTTTTTGCGGACGAAAAAATAGTGATTTTGGATCATTTTGTCGATGTGACGACCGCAAAAAAAAGATACCTGACGGATGATGAATTGCAGTCCTTTGAAGGATACTTATCAGCACCTTTAGAAACAACTCGCTTGATTGTCATTGCGGAAGGAAAACTGGATAGCAAACGAAGAATTGTCAAGCTTTTAAAAAGGGATGCCCAGTTGCTAGAAGCAACTGAATTAAAGGAACAGGAGTTGCGTGCCCATTTCGCGGAAGAGATCAAGTCTCTAGGGCTAGCGATTGATTCACAAGCCTTCGACCAACTTTTGATCAAATCTGGCTTTGATTTTAGTGAGATTCAGAAAAACTTGGAGTTTCTTAAAACCTACAAGGGAGCTTCAAGCATCACTATCACAGATATAGAAGAGGCTATTCTGAAGACACTCCAAGATAATCTGTTTGATCTGATCCAGATGATTCTAAAGAAACAAATTGATTCCGCTCGCAGTTTGGTCAAGGACCTTCGGCTGCAAGGAGAGGATGAAATCAAGCTTTTAGCCATTTTATTGAGTCAGTTCCGCATCTACACACAGGTCAAGCTGTTGAAGCAAGAGGGACGAACAGAATCCCAAATCGTTTCAGACCTATCAGAGCTGACCGGTCGAAAAGTAAATCCCTATCAAGTCAAATTTGCTCTAAGAGATAGTAGAGGGATTTCTCTAGCTTATTTGGAGCAGGCGATTTGTCTTTTGATTGATACCGACTTCCAAATGAAATCGGGAACCTATGAGAAAGATTATCTATTTGATTTGGCTGTACTAAAGCTAGCTAACCCATCTGTGTAAGCAGAATAGTTGAATAAATTTGATGATTGCGTTATCATTTTTATATACATAAAGAAATAGAGGTATTTTCCATGGCAATTATTTTACCAGATCTTCCGTACGCATACGATGCATTGGAACCATACATTGATGCTGAAACAATGCACTTGCACCATGATAAACACCATCAAACTTACGTAAACAATGCAAATGCAGCTCTTGAAAAACACCCTGAAATTGGTGAAGACCTTGAAGCTTTGTTGGCAGATGTAGAGTCGATCCCAGCTGATCTCCGCCAAGCGCTTATCAACAATGGTGGTGGACACTTGAACCACGCTCTTTTCTGGGAATTGATGACTCCTGAAAAGACAGCTCCTTCAGCAGAACTTGCAGCAGCAATCGATGAAGCCTTCGGTTCATTCGAAGAATTCCAAGCAGCTTTCACTGCAGCAGCAACTACTCGTTTCGGTTCTGGATGGGCATGGTTGGTTGTGAACAAAGAAGGGAAGCTTGAAGTCACTTCAACAGCAAACCAAGACACACCAATCTCAGAAGGGAAGAAACCAATCTTGGGCTTGGACGTTTGGGAACATGCATACTACGTGAAATACCGCAACGTTCGTCCTGACTACATCAAAGCTTTCTTCTCAGTGATTAACTGGAACAAAGTAGACGAGCTTTACGCAGCAGCTAAATAAGCTTTCATAATAAAAAAGTTTGAATCAAGAGGTCCCTTAAAGGAGCTTTGATATGTACCCTCTTTACTGGACACCCAGTAAGGAGGGTATTTTCATGCGTTACAGTCATGAGTATAAGTTAGAGTGTATTGAGCTATATAGAAAAGGAATATGGCCTGAAACACCAGAAGGAATAAAAACATCAAACTTTCATCTAATGGTTCGATACTGGGCTCGTATCGAAGAAGAAAATGGACCAGATGCATTAAAGCACTTAGGTAATAACAAAGTGTGGACCCCTGAAGCGAAATATGAATTAGTTGCTAAAGTATTAGCAGGACAATCCAACAAGTCAGTTGCTGTTTCTGCAGGTATAAATAATGGAATGCTATATACCTGGGTTCGCAAATACAAAGAATTAGGTTACAATGGTCTTGTGAATAAAAAGAAAGGTCGCAAGAGTAAGAACCCTGTTATGAAAAAGAAAACGATTAAGCCCAAACCTTTAACTGAATCAGAACGTGAAGAGTTAATCAGACTAAGAGAAGAAATTGCGGCAATGAAAGCGGAGATTGAAGTAGTAAAAAAAAGGATCGCCTTGAGGCAAGAAAGATGGGCTGCGCAACTCAAGGCGAAAAAGCAGCAATCATCAAAGCGCTCAGAGAAGAAGGATACCAATTAAAGCACCTACTAAAAGGTTTAAATATGCCTAAATCAACTTACTACTACGAAATCAGTAAAGTTGATACTGTAGACTTTAGAAATATTAAGCTCACTGAAGAAATCAAGAAAATATTTAGCCAGCATAAAGGTAGATATGGTGTGAGAAGAGTGTATAGAGAGCTCTTAAGACGTGGAAATTCTGTCAATCATAAAAGAGTACAACGTATCATGCATTCACTTGGATTGCAAGGCAAAAGACCTAAAGAAAAGTATCACTCATTCAAGGGTGAAGTAGGTAAAGTAGCACCAAACATAATAGATAGAGACTTTACAGCAACAGCACCACTTCAGAAGTGGACAACTGATGTATCTCAGTTTAACTTTTCATGGGGAAAGTGTTACCTTTCTCCGATAATTGATATGTACACAAATGAAGTTATTTCATATGACTTGTCGATGAGTCCAAACCTAAATCAAATCAAGAGAATGCTAGAGATGGCGTTTAAAAAGTTCAAATCACTTACAGGATTAATATTTCATTCAGATCAAGGATGGCAATATCAACACAACTACTATCGTCAGGAACTAAAAAACAGGGGAATTATCCAATCAATGTCTAGACGTGGCAATTGTATAGATAATTGCATTATGGAAACATTCTTTGGACGTCTAAAGAATGAAATGTACTACAGCTACGAGAAAGAATATGAATCATTTGAGAGCTTTTCAAAAGCACTAGATGAATACATAAGTTATTACAACAATGAAAGAATACAAGGAAAAACAAAATGGATGCCACCTGTAATGTACAGGATAGCATCCATGTGTTCCACTTAGTTCATAACATGTGTCCAGGATTCTGGGTACATATCACTTCTCGATTCAGGCTTTTTATTTTTCAAATTAGCCAACATAGTCTCAAATGAATACCCCATTTTAGGAGGGATATTTCTTGCGTTTATACCTGAAAATGATACACTAGAAGAGTATGTGAAAGTGAGGAGAAAGGCTTCCTACATAAGAAAGAAGCCTTGTCACTTTTTCTGAAAAAACTGTGCCTTAACAAAAGGGAGAATGAAAATGACAAGTATTACGATTACAAAAGGAGCAGTGGATACGCCACTTTATCTAAAAATGCTCAACCGCCACGGTTTAATTGCAGGAGCTACTGGTACAGGGAAAACCGTGACCTTAAAAGTCATAACTGAAAAATTAAGTCAGCAAGGGATTCCGGTGTTTCTAGCAGACATCAAGGGAGATCTTTCAGGTCTTGCAAAAGCTGGACAATGGACTCCAAAGATGGAAGAGCGCTATAAGCTACTAGGTATTACAGATCCTTTTGAACCTCAAGCTTTTCCAGTTCGCTTATGGGATGTCTTTGGTCAAGCAGGCCATCCAGTCCGTGCAACGATTGAAGGAATGGGCTCTCTTTTGCTAGCGCGCTTGTTGGACCTCAACGAAACGCAAACAGGGATTTTGGCCATCGTCTTTAAATTAGCCAAAGAAAAAAATTGGCCTTTGATTGATTTGAAGGATTTGCAGAGTCTTTTGAAGGAAGTCTATGACCATGCCTCAGATTATTCCGCTCAATACGGCAATATCAGTAAACAATCAGTAGGAGCTATTCAACGAAGCTTGTTAGTGCTAGAGCAAGAGGGGGCAGATCAATTCTTCGGAGAGCCTGCCTTGGATCTTCAAGATTTTATGCAATTGGACAGCAGTGGACGAGGCTACATCAACATTCTATCAGCGACTCGTCTTTTCAACTCCCCTAAGCTCTATTCAACCTTCCTTATCTGGATGTTATCTCGTCTGTTCGAAACCTTGCCAGAAGTTGGAGATTTAGAAAAACCAAAATTTGTCTTCTTCTTTGATGAAGCCCACCTTTTGTTTAATGATGCGAGCAAGCTCTTCCTTGAAAAAGTTGAGCAAGTCGTTCGACTCATCCGGTCTAAAGGAGTGGGGATCTACTTTATTACACAGAATCCTCAAGATCTTCCTGAATCTGTATTGGCCCAGCTTGGGAATCGTGTCCAACATGCTTTGCGTGCCTATACGCCAAAGGAAATGAAGGCTATCAAAGTTGCTGCTCAAAGCTTCCGACCAAACCCAGAATTTGATACGGAAACTGTCTTGACGGAGTTGGGAACAGGGGAAGCTCTCGTTTCCTTCCTAAATGAAAAGGGGCAACCAAGTGTGGTTGAACGCTCCCATATTTTGTCTCCACAATCGAGTTTTGATTTGTTAAACGAGAGTGAACAGTTGGCCTTGATGACCAGCTCTCCTTTCCATCAAAAATATGCTGTTCGAGTAGACAATGAATCAGCTTATGAAAAATTGACTGAAAAATCTGCTAGAGAAGAGAAGGAAAAGGAGCGGGAAGAGGAAGATAAAGCAAGAGTTGCAGAAGAGAAGGCCAGTCAAAAACGGAGTCCGGGCCGTCCGCGGAAATCTAGTTTAGAAAAGGCCAAAGATTCCTTTATCAGTTCCTTGTTCCGTACCATTGCGCGTGAAGTGGCAAAACTGATCATGGGATCCTTTAAGCGGAAATAAGACAGTCAAAAGGGGATGGACTATTAGGAAAATGAAGAAGGATTGACCTGGAAATCGTTAAAAAATTTCTTCTAGAAGAAATCGTTTTCTGATCCGGAAACACCTTGTTATTTTAAAGAGAATCTTTTATAATTAACTTCATATGAAAAAAATATTTAATGTTCGATCGATCATGATTGTGTTGGGAATTTTACTATGTATAGGAGGAGTTGGAGCGTTAACTTACCTCCATCTTCATCAGGCTCCGGCCTCACCACTTGCTCAAGAGGGAACGACGGCTCAACCAGTTGAGTCCAAGGAAGAGAAGCAGCCCCTCCAACCTCCTCGTGTCAAAACTCCTGAAGAAAAACAAGCTGTCATAGATCAAGATCGTGAAACAATGGAGAATTTGGGTCTTGTCTATGATTATGCCAATAAAGGCTTAGTTGAAGTTGTACAAGACTACATGGCTGAATATGGTATTGATCCTTCCCAAATTACCTTTACCTACAAAAATCCTGCGACAGGCCAACAATTTTCGATGAATGAGTTGCAGCCGATGACAGCTGGAAGTACCTATAAACTCCCCCTCAATATGTTAGTCGTGGATGAAGTCGATGCAGGGAAGTTAAACTTAACGGATGAGTTTGATATTACCAATACTTACTACGAGTACCTTGGAGAGCACGATAATTATGTAGCTGCCTTTGGTGGCGCTATGACGATCCCAGATATGCAACGTTATTCTCTTGTCTATTCAGAAAATACGCCGGCATATGCCTTGGCCGACCGCTTTGGTGGTATGGACAATGTTTACGGAAAGTATGAAAAGTATGGAAAATCCCGTGCAGAAATAAAAACCATCAGTCCTGAAAACAAAACAACATCTGATTACTATATTCAAGTCTTAGACTATCTTTGGAATCATAAAGAAAAATATGCGACCTTGCTAGAATTAATCGGAGAGTCCTTTCCGAATGAATACTACAAACGGTATTTACCAGATTTAGTCATTCAGCAAAAACCTGGTTATGTAGCGGAAGCCCTCAATGTCGAAGCCATCGTTTACGAACAAACACCTTACCTCATCTCGATTTTTACAGCTGGTCTAGGGGGAACTACTCCAGAAAGTACGGAGATCAGTGGCTATGGTCTTCATTTACTTGGCCAACTCTGCTATGTGATCAATGAATGGCACCGTGTAAATGTCAATTAACGATTTAGAAGCTTTCCCAAAACAGTTTTGGGAAGGTTTTTTCTATGGAAAATATTGTTTCATGGTTAAATCTTGGGGACATTCTTTGAGGTCAGTGAATAAATATGATATAATAACTAAAGAACCTTAAGAAAGAATAGAAATGATTACAAAAGAAGATTATCAGTTGATTCGATCCCATCCAGCTTTCTCTGAAATTCCAGTTGAAAAATTCGATAAATTGGCTGTAGAAATCCATTATAGAGAAATTCCAAAGGGACAGATCCTATTTTTTGCTGGTGATAAGCGCGATCGGATTTTTTTAGTGGTGGAAGGCTATGTCCGTATTGAGGAGTTTGATTCTTCAGACACCTTCTCGTATATGGATTACATTAAAGAAGGAGCTGTCTTCCCATACGGTGGTATGTTTACAGATTCAACTTATCACTATACAGCCACTTCCATGACAACCGTAAAATACTTCAGTATTCCTGTTCAGCTTTATGAGGAAATTGTCCAGTCCAGTATGGAACAAGTTCTCTTCATTACGAGAAAACTTTCAAAAATTTTGGAGTTCCAGGAGTTGCGGCTTCGTAATGTAGTGGCAGCCAGTGCCAGTGATCGTGTGATTCAATCCCTAGCTCTACTCTGTAAGGATTATCAAAAGTTTGGTCCAACCATTCCTTTTCCAATGAGCATGAAAGAGTTGGCTAGATTAGCTGCGACGACGAGGGAAACCGTCAATCAAGTGTTAAAGAAGCTCCTAGAAGAGGAGAGAATCGAGTACAAGCATAAGAAATTAACTTTTCTCGATCTTCCATTCTTTTTAGATAGTTTTGAAGAAGCCTAGTAGGGCTTCTTTTATTTTCTGTCAAAAACGTTAAAAAGTTTCAAAAATCAAATAAAAAAATATTTACTCACAAAAAGAATATATTTAGCAAAATATCCAAAGAAAGCGGTTCATTTTTCATAAAACGAGGGTAATATTTAAAAAAGTGTCAAATTCTTGGCATTCGTAATGGAAGATTGGTTGTGAAAGCGGTACCAATTGGTGATAAAATGAAACATGTAAACGGGATTAGCTAAGCTAAACCGCAAGAAAAAAGGAGGACTATAGATGTCTACACACCCAATTCATGTTTTCTCAGAAATTGGAAAACTGAAAAAAGTTTGTTTGCACCGTCCAGGTAAAGAGTTAGAAAACTTGATGCCTGACTATCTTGAACGTCTTCTTTTTGATGATATTCCATTCTTGGAAGATGCTCAAAAAGAACACGACGCATTTGCTGAAGCACTTCGTAACGAAGGAATCGAAGTACTTTATCTTGAGCAGTTGGCTGCTGAATCATTGACTTCTCCAGAAATTCGTGATCAATTCATCGAAGAATACCTTGAAGAAGCAAACATTCGTGGACGCCAAACAAAAGTTGCGATCCGTGAATTGCTTCACAGCATTGAAGACAACCAAGAATTGGTTGAAAAAACAATGGCTGGGGTTCAAAAAGCTGAACTTCCAGAAATTCCTGAAGAAGCAAAAGGATTGACAGACCTTGTTGAATCTGACTATCCATTTGCAATCGACCCAATGCCAAACTTGTACTTCACACGTGACCCATTTGCTACAATTGGTAATGCAGTATCATTGAACCACATGTACGCAGATACACGTAACCGTGAAACTTTGTATGGTAAATACATCTTCAAATACCACCCAGTTTACGGTGGAAAAGTTGAACTTGTCTACAACCGTGAAGAAGATACTCGTATCGAAGGTGGAGATGAGTTGGTACTTTCTAAAGATGTATTGGCAGTTGGTATCTCACAACGTACAGATGCTGCATCAATCGAAAAATTGTTGGTAAACATCTTCAAGAAGAACGTTGGCTTCAAGAAAGTATTGGCCTTCGAATTTGCTAACAACCGTAAATTCATGCACTTGGATACAGTATTCACAATGGTGGACTACGATAAATTCACAATCCACCCTGAAATCCAAGGTAACCTTCGCGTCTTCTCTGTAACTTATGAAAACGAA
This sequence comes from Streptococcus sp. KHUD_013, assembly GCF_052588545.1. NCBI lineage: Bacteria > Bacillati > Bacillota > Bacilli > Lactobacillales > Streptococcaceae > Streptococcus > Streptococcus sp. KHUD_013. The sequence goes on along the minus strand of NZ_CP186264.1, from coordinate 1,371,927 downwards.
CAATTGAAGATCGTTGAAGAAAAAGGTGATTTGGCTGAATTGCTTGCTGAAAACCTTGGTGTTGAAAAAGTTACTTTGATTCCATGTGGAGATGGCAACATCGTTGCTGCTGCGCGTGAACAATGGAACGACGGATCAAATACTCTTACAATCGCACCTGGTGTGGTAGTTGTATACGACCGTAACACTGTTACCAACAAGAAATTAGAAGAATACGGACTTCGTTTGATCAAGATCCGCGGAAGTGAATTGGTTCGCGGTCGTGGTGGACCTCGTTGTATGTCAATGCCATTCGAACGTGAAGAAATCTAATCATCCTTCTACAGGTTAGACGGGCTCAGTGTCTAAACTGAGCCCTCTAAACTGATTGACAGGATCTTATCATGCATAATAAAAGGAGATAATTAATGACAACTTCAGTATTCCAAGGACGTAGCTTTTTAGCAGAAAAAGACTTTACACGTGCAGAGTTAGAATACCTTATCGGACTTTCAGCTCACTTGAAAGACCTTAAAAAACGCAACATTGAACACCGCTACCTATCTGGTAAAAACATTGCGCTTTTGTTTGAAAAAACTTCAACTCGTACTCGTGCAGCCTTCACTACTGCAGCCATCGACCTTGGTGCTCACCCAGAATACCTTGGTGCAAACGACATCCAACTTGGTAAAAAAGAATCTACAGAAGATACTGCAAAAGTTCTTGGACGTATGTTTGATGGTATTGAATTCCGTGGTTTCAGCCAACGTATGGTTGAAGAATTGGCTGAATTCTCAGGTGTTCCAGTATGGAATGGTTTGACTGACGAATGGCACCCAACTCAAATGCTTGCTGACTACTTGACTGTTCAAGAAAACTTTGGACGTTTGGAAGGTTTGACACTTGTATACTGTGGTGACGGACGTAACAACGTTGCAAACAGCCTTCTTGTAACAGGTGCTATCCTTGGTGTGAACGTACACATCTTCTCACCAAAAGAACTCTTCCCAGAACAAGAAATTGTTCAATTGGCAGAAGGATTCGCAAAAGAAAGTGGCGCTCATATCTTGATCACTGAAGATGCTGACGAAGCTGTGAAAGGTGCAGATGTACTTTACACTGACGTTTGGGTATCTATGGGTGAAGAAGACAAATTTGCAGAACGCGTTGCCCTTTTGAAACCTTACCAAGTGAACATGGAATTGGTTAAGAAAGCTGATAACGAAGACTTGATCTTCTTGCACTGCTTGCCAGCTTTCCACGACACAAACACTGTTTATGGTAAAGATGTTGCTGAAAAATTCGGCGTAAAAGAAATGGAAGTTACTGACGAAGTGTTCCGCAGCAAATATGCTCGTCACTTTGACCAAGCTGAAAACCGTATGCACACAATCAAAGCGGTTATGGCAGCTACTCTTGGTAACTTGTACATTCCAAAAGTTTAAGACTTTATAACCGTATACCAACAGCTATAGGGGCTGGACTGCTAGCTTTAGTCCTGCCCCTATTTTTTATAGAAAGGGAAAACCTATGTCAAGAAAAATCGTCGTTGCTTTGGGAGGAAACGCCATCCTTTCATCTGATCCTTCTGCAAAAGCTCAACAAGAAGCACTTGTAGAAACAGCAAAACACTTAGTAAAATTAATCAAAAATGGGGATGACTTGATCATCACTCACGGAAATGGTCCTCAAGTAGGAAACCTCTTGCTCCAACACTTGGCTGCAGATTCTGAAAAGAACCCAGCTTTCCCATTGGATTCATTAGTTGCTATGACCGAAGGAAGCATTGGCTACTGGCTTCAAAATGCTCTTCAAAATGCTCTTCTTGAAGAAGGAATTGAAAAAGATGTGGCTTCAGTTGTGACACAAGTCGTTGTGGATAAGAACGACCCAGCCTTTGTCAACCTCAGCAAACCAATCGGTCCATTCTACTCAGAAGAAGAAGCAAAAGCAGAAGCTGAAAAATCAGGAGCAACCTTCAAAGAAGATGCTGGTCGTGGCTGGCGTAAAGTTGTTGCTTCACCAAAACCAGTGGATATCAAAGAAATCAATACCATCCGTACCTTGTTGAACGACGGACAAGTCGTTGTTGCTGCTGGTGGTGGCGGTATCCCAGTTGTGAAAGAAGCAAATGGTAGCTTGACTGGTGTTGAAGCTGTTATCGATAAAGACTTTGCATCTCAACGTTTGGCTGAATTAGTAGAAGCAGACCTCTTCATCGTTTTGACAGGTGTGGACTATGTTTTTGTGAACTATAACAAACCAGACCAAGAAAAATTGGAACATGTCAATGTCGCTCAATTGGAAGAGTACATCAAACAAGATCAATTTGCACCAGGAAGCATGCTTCCTAAAGTAGAAGCTGCCATCGCCTTTGTAAACGGTCGTCCAGAAGGAAAAGCAGTCATCACTTCACTTGAAAACCTTGGCGCTTTGATTGAGTCTGAAAGTGGAACGATTATCGTAAAAGACTAATTCATATACATGAGTGAGGGGAGTGAACCCCATATTTACAGGAGTTTGTAGAAAGTGCCTCCCCTCGTTTTTTTCTAAAAAAGATTAGGAAAAACTAGTTTTTTAATCTTAAATATGATAAAATAAACATATAGGTAAGCGCTTTCTAAAAGTTTAACCTTTTGAAAGACTCACTCAAACTTTGTTGCGTTAGGAGGATAAACAAATGAGTGAAAAAGCGAAAAAAGGGTTTAAGATGCCTTCATCTTACACCGTATTGTTAATCATCATTGCCATTATGGCAGTGTTAACTTGGATTATTCCAGCTGGTCAATACAAAGTTGACGATGGTGGTGCCATCATCGCAGGTAGTTATGAAGCTGTGAAACAAAATCCTCAAGGGATTTGGGACGTCTTGATGGCCCCAATCAATGCCATGCTTGGTAAAGCACCAACCAGTGCAGCCATTGACGTAGCCTTCTTTATCTTGATGGTCGGTGGTTTCCTTGGTGTTGTGAACGAAACAGGTACCCTTGATGTAGGGATTGCTTCTATCGTTCGTAAATACAAAGGCCGCGAAAAAATGTTGATCTTGATCTTAATGCCATTGTTTGCCCTTGGTGGGACAACTTATGGTATGGGTGAGGAAACCATGGCCTTCTATCCACTTCTTGTACCTGTTATGATGTCTGTTGGTTTTGACAGCTTGACAGGGGTAGCCATTATCTTGCTTGGTTCACAGATTGGATGTTTGGCATCTACCTTGAACCCATTTGCGACAGTTATCGCATCTGATACTGCAGGTATCTCAAGTGCTTCAGGTCTCTTGCTTCGTTTAATCTTCTGGATTGTCATGACAGCCCTTAGCACCTACTATGTATACCGTTACGCTGATAAAATTCAAAAAGACCCAACCAAATCTCTCACCTATGCTACTCGTGAAGAAGATTTGAAACACTTCAACGTTGATAGTGGCGAAGAAATTCCTTCACAAATGAACAAGAAACAAAAACGTGTCTTGCTCGTCTTCATTTCAACATTCGTTATCATGGTTGCTGGATTTATCCCATTCAAAGATTTGGGTATTACATTCTTTGACAGCTTTAACGAGTCTCTCCATAAAGTTCCTTACCTTGGTCAATTGATCGGTAACACAGATGCTCTTGGTACTTGGTACTTCCCTCAAACAGCTATGCTCTTTGCCTTTATGGGAATCCTTGTTGGTATCATTTATGGCTTGAAAGAAGAACAAATCATTTCATCCTTCATGAATGGTGCAGCTGACCTCTTGAGTGTTGCTATTATCGTAGCAGTAGCACGTGGTATCCAAGTCATCATGAACGACGGTATGATCACTGCAACAATTCTTCACTGGGGTGAAGAAGGACTTAAAGGTCTTTCATCTCAATTGTTCATTGTCTTGACTTACATTTTCTACTTGCCAATGTCATTCTTGATTCCATCATCATCTGGTCTTGCCAGCGCGACAATGGGTATCATGGCACCTCTTGGTAAATTCGTCAATGTACCAGCTAGCTTGATTGTTACAGCTTACCAATCTGCATCTGGTGTCTTGAACTTGATCGCACCAACTTCAGGTATCGTAATGGGAGCTCTTGCTCTTGGACGTGTTGAATTGAGTGCATGGTGGAAATTCATGGGTAAATTGGTCGTAGCGATTGTAGTGATTACCATTGCCCTTCTTCTACTAGGAACTGTGGTTCCATTCTTACAATAGAATAAAGTAGGTGTTTCATGAAAAATAGAATAAAGGACGATGTAAAAGAGCAGTTTTTAACCTCTCTTCAAACCATCATTTCTTATCCTTCGGTTTTAAACGAAGGCGAAAATGGAACACCGTTTGGACAAGCTATCCAAGATGTCCTTGAGAAAACGTTAGAAATTGCTCAAGAAATGGGCTTTCAAACCTATCTAGATCCTGAAGGATACTATGGATATGCAGAGATCGGTCAGGGGGAAGAACTCCTGGCCGTTCTTTGTCACTTGGATGTTGTTCCAGCCGGTGATTTAGAAGATTGGCAGACGCCACCTTTTGAGGCGACTCTGAAAGATGGATGGTTGATTGGACGTGGAGTGCAAGATGATAAGGGACCATCGCTTGCGGCGCTTTACGCAGTTAAGAGTCTGCTTGACCAAGGAGTTGTCTTTACCAAACGGATCCGCTTTATATTTGGTACGGACGAGGAAACTCTCTGGCGCTGTATGAACCGCTACAATCAGATAGAAGAAAAAGCAGATCTTGGATTTGCTCCAGATTCGTCCTTCCCATTAACCTATGCTGAAAAAGGCTTGCTTCAAGTGAAGCTCCATGGACCAGGATGGGAGGATCGTCCCTTACAAGCTGGTCGTGCCCTCAATGTGGTGCCAGATAAGGCAACTTATAAGGGTGACCGCTTAGAGGAACTCTTACCAGTCATCGAGCAAAGTGGTGTGAAGTATTCAGAAGAAGCAGGAGCAGTAACCGTTCTTGGTCTATCTAAACACTCCAAGGATTCGGCTGAGGGTGTCAATGCCATTGTAGGCTTAGCTGAAAGTCTTTCCTTGATCCAGCCTCATCCAGCCCTTCTCTTTATCGCAGATGCCGTTGGGGAAGATGCGACAGGAGCAGCTCTCTTTGATGAAATCAAAGATGAACCAAGTGGTGCTCTTTCCTTCAATATTGCAACCCTCTCCATTGATGAACAGCAATCTGAAATCGGGATTGATATTCGGATCCCTGTCTTAGCGGATAAGGAGGCCTTGGTAAAACGTTTAAGTGAGGTGGCAGCTAGCTATCAACTTCAGTATGAAGAGTTTGATTATGTAGCTCCACTATACGTCCCACTAGACAGTCCATTGGTGAGTACTCTGATGGCGGTCTACCAAGAGGAAACGGGGGATCAGACCCCAGCTATGTCCTCAGGGGGAGCGACCTTTGCGCGAACCATGGAAAATTGTGTGGCTTATGGGGCCCTCTTCCCTGATGCTCTCCAAACAGAGCACCAGGCGAATGAACGAGCTAAACTGGATGATTTATATCGTGCAATGGAAATCTATGCAGAGACCATTCGACGATTAGCAGCCAAGGAAGCCTGATAGAGATTAGAAAAAAGAGGCTGGGACAAAAGTCCTAGCCTCTCAATTATTTTTGGATTGTTGAGCAAGACGCAGTGGTTGAGTGGGCTTTACTACGCTGATTTCATCAGCTTTTACAGCCCTACTCAACTGTGCGGAGGTGGGACGACGAAATCGAATTCTAACGAATTACCGATTTCTGTCCCACTCTCTTTCTTTTATTTGCTAAAGAAGAAGGGAGGGGTGAATTCTTTCAATTTTTCAAAGCAGTCCAAGGCCCCCTGATTGTCTTCACAAATGATGAGGCAGACGTCATCCCCGCAGACGGTTGCGACAATTTGCGACAATTCAAGGGCATCTAAGATGGCTCCGAAGGACTGGGCCAAACCAGGTAGGGTTTTGACGACTACTTGGTTTTGGACGGGACGAAGCATGACGAGGGCATCCTCCATATAAAAACGCAGTCGGTTTTCCCAGCGAGATGGGGCAATGCTATTGATGGCATAGTAAGAGGTATCCCCTTCGTTAATTTTTACTAGATTCAAGGATTTGACATCTCTTGATAGAGTTGACTGGGTCACGATGATGCCGTTAGCTTCCAGGCTGTCCTGCAATTCCTGTTGGGTTCGAATTTTCTTTTCTGAAATAATGGACCGGATCAGGCGGTGGCGACTTTCAATCTTATTCATAAGGGGCTCTCCTTATTTGATAAACATAGCATCTCCAAAGCTGAAGAAACGGTAGCCTTGGTCGATAGCGTGCTGATAAGCATCCAGAGTGAGTTCTCGACCTGCGAAGGCAGAAACGAGCATGACTAGGGTTGATTTTGGTAGGTGGAAGTTGGTTGAAAAGGCGTCGACAACCTGCCACTGATAGCCTGGTTTGATAAAGATATTGGTCCAACCAGAGTCGGCTTGTAACTCCCCATTAAACTTGTTCCCAATTGTTTCTAAGGTTCGGATAGAAGTGGTTCCAACGGCTACGATGCGGTGACCGCTCGCTTTAACTTGCTGAAGGGTTTGGGCAGCCTCTTCAGAGAGTTGATAAAACTCGGAATGCATCTCATGTTGGTCGAGATCGTCGACAGATACTGGACGGAAGGTACCAAGTCCGACATGGAGGGTTAGATAAACCAAGTGAACCCCTTTGTCTTCAATTTTTTGTAAGAGCTCGGGTGTGAAATGGAGGCCAGCAGTAGGAGCAGCGGCGGATCCATTTTCTTTGGCATAGACCGTCTGGTAACGTTCCTGATCTTCTAATTTTTCATGGATGTAAGGTGGTAGGGGCATTTCCCCTAGACTTTCCAAGACTTCAAGGAAAATCCCTTGGTAAGAAAACTCTACGATACATCCTCCGTGTTCCAGCTTTTTGATCAGAGTTGCTTGGAGACGTCCATCACCAAAGCTGACGACCCCTCCCTCTTTGAGACGTTTGGCAGGTTTGGCAAGAACCTCCCATTGATCGCCCTCGATATTTTTTAAGAGGAGAAGCTCCACATGACCTCCTGTATCCGGTTTGACCCCATGGAGACGAGCTGGAAGGACACGGGTATTGTTCATCACCAAAGCATCCCCTGGTTCTAATTCATTGATAATGGCGTCAAAATGTTGATCTTCCATCTGACCTGTTTGACGATTGAGGATCAGTAGTTTTGAGGCATCGCGCTTTTCTAGAGGAGTTTGCGCAATTAACTCCTCGGGGAGGTGGAAATCAAAGTCGTTTGTATTCATGGTCTCTCCTTGTTTCTAAATTCTTCTATTTCTTACATTTAACCTTCCCCATTATATCATGAAATAAGAGTGAAAAAAAGGAAATCACTAGGCGAATTTTAAAGGGATGAAGGTAAAAAATCCTTCTTTCGTATGAAGAAAGCGCTTGACAAAAATTGGTCTATACCATATAATGAGTATAAGAAATAAGCGGAGGTTTAATCATGAAAGTTATTGAAGTAGCCAATCAAATTGAAGGAGGGCAGGTTGCTTTTGGCCTGTTAAAAGAAAAGTTAGAACAAGGTGCGAAAACGCTGGGGCTTGCGACTGGAAGTAGTCCACTTGAATTTTATAAATTGATTCGAGAAAGTAACTTGGATTTCTCAGACATGGTCAGTGTCAACTTGGATGAGTATGTCGGTTTGACGGGAGAAGATCCTCAATCTTATCGTTACTTTATGCAGGAAAATTTATTCAATGAGAAACCGTTTAAAGTCAGCTATCTTCCGAAAGGAAATGAAGATACTGCAGAAGAAGAAACAGCTCATTACAATGAAATTTTGGCCCAAAACCCAGTAGATCTGCAAATTCTAGGAATTGGTCGCAACGGCCACATTGGTTTTAACGAACCAGGCACCCCGTTTGACAGCCAAACGCATTTGGTCCATTTGGATCAATCAACGATTGAAGCCAACGCTCGCTTCTTTGAAAAAATTGAAGATGTGCCAACTCAAGCCATCTCCATGGGGATCGCGAACATTCTCGCTGCCAAGTCTATCATTCTCTTTGCCTATGGAGAATCAAAAGCAGAAGCGATTGCAGGAATGGTCAATGGTCCAAAAACAGAGAGTTTACCAGCGAGTGCCCTTCAAGGTCATCCAGATGTCGTGATTATTGCAGACCAAGCAGCCTTGAGCCTACTGTAACCAGTTGAAAAAGAGAGACCTATCTGAAATATCCTGAAAGATAGGTTTTTTTATAGATTGAAGTATGGTACAATAAGATAAAATTCTATATTTGAGGAAAATATATTTTGAAAAAGAAGTTGCTCGTTTTAGGAATCATCGTCTTATCTCTGTTCCGACCTTTGTCGATCGTGGCTGATGAGTTAGTGGATATGGCGCAAAAAATGTATCCCAATGATCATGTGCAGGCCTATAACCGACCAAGGTCTTCCCTCGTTATCGACGCGAATACCGGGGATGTTTTATGGAAAGACAATATTGATGAAGTGCGGGATCCTGCAAGTATGAGTAAGCTCATGACGTTGTATCTGCTTTTCGAATCCATGAAAGAGGGGAAGATTACCAAAGATACGGTTGTCACTGCAACAGCTGCGGATCAATCCATGTCAAAAATCTATGAGATTTCCAACAATAACATCGTTGCAGGCGTAGACTATACGGTCTCTGAATTGATTACCATGACCGCGGTTCCATCCTCCAATGTGGCCACGATTATGTTGGCCAATCTCCTTTCTAACCACGATGCGGATGCCTTTATTCAGCGGATGAATGAAAAGTCCAAGGAGTTGGGGATGACCAATACCATTTGGAACAATCCTAGTGGTGCGGCCATTTCAACCTTCCGAGGTTTATATACCAGTTATAACTATCCAAATGATGTTGCTAACCAGACAACCGCAAGAGATTTGGCGATTCTCGTCTATCATTTCGTGAAAGAATATCCTGAGATCCTTAGCTATACCAATCAGGCTAAGGTGACTGTCAAACAAGGAACTCCTTATGAGGAGACCTTTGATACCTATAACTATTCCTTGCCAGGAGCTAGATATGCTCTTGAAGGAGTAGATGGTCTGAAGACAGGCTCGAGTCCTCGCGGTGCCTTCAACTATATCGCAACTGCTAAACGAGGAGAACAACGAATTATCTCCGTAGTCATGGGAGTTGGTGATTGGTCTGACCAGGATGGCGAATACTATCGACATCCATTTGGCAATGCCTTGATCGAAAAAGCTTTTGCAGATTATCGTTATAAGAAGTTATTGGATAAGGGTGTTCAGACGATTGATGGAAAGACCTACACACTGGATCAACCTTTCTATGCCACGGTCAAAAAAGGAGAAGAGAATCCAAAACTCGTTGTCAAAAATGGACTGGTAGAGGCGGATTCAGGCTTGATGACCCTATCAGAAAAGATTTCTGATGGACTTCCAGTCAAAGAAGGAGCCGTGAATCAATCGGATACCCAAAGTACTACGGCTTCAACTACAGGGAAATCCTTCCATTTTCCTCTTGAAAGCCTGATCATTCTGATTCCAATTTTCATTCTTGCTATGATTCTGTATTTAGAAAAAGCCCGTCGTAAAGAACGTGCGCTCAAGGCTCAGGATCGATACAAAAAATAAATAATCAAAACTCAACTGAAATCCAGTTGGGTTTTGTCATTGCCTCTTATATTTAAATTTGAAAGGAAACTAATGAAAGCATTTCGAAATTCCTATTCTGCTTATTTATTTTTATATAGTTTTTACTTCATGTCGACTGCTCTCTTTACGACTCTAATCTCTGTCTATCTTATCGGCCAGCAGTATTCAGCCAGTCAAGTCTCTCATTTGGTATCAATGGCCTTTTTCCTATCCATGCTTACCCAGCCCTTATTTGGTTATATCAATGAACGATTTGGTATTGTTAAAATCACCACTTTGAGCTTAGGAGTCCTCATGGCAGGAGTGGCTGGCTTCATCTGGGCCCCTAACTACTTTTGGTTGACAATTTTTTATGGCTTAGTTTTGCTGTGTCTAAATGGGACGGCTCCCATGATGGAGGTTTTCGCTACCCAGAGTTCCTATGCTTTTGGAAAAATCCGCGTTTGGGGGACACTAGGGTATGCGGCTGGAGCGCAACTAGCTGGTTGGCTCTATGCTCATCTTAGCCCCCAGTCTGTATACTATTGTGTTTTGGTAACTATCCTTCTTAGTTTCCTCACTTTAGGAGCTATTCGTATCGACAAGACCAGTCGGGTACAGAAAGAAGCTGTATCGATCCGTCCTTTGCTCCACAATGGTCCCTATCTCTTTTTCCTACTACTGATGGGGCTTGTGTCGGGCGTGGGTAATATTGGCCATACCTATATTCCAGCTCTCTTGATGGATAGTGGGCTCCCTGTTCAGATAGCGTCTACGGTTGTGGCCCTATCTGTCGTTGTAGAAGCGCCCCTCATCTTTTTCTCGGACCGTTTTATGGACCATTGGCCCTTGCGTCTCCTGATTTTGCTTCCTGTGGGGATTCTCTTGCTTCAGTATCTCATCTATGCTCTTCCGAGTCCGGTCTTCTTAAAAGTGCTGGTCACCCTCTTGGCTAAGCATACGACAGGGATGGTCTTGATCATGGTCTCCTTGCGTTTTATCTCCCAACAGGTGGATAAAAAAGATCTAGTATTAGCCATGGCTCTTGTGCAAGGAGTCCGCTATCTTGGTACCATTCTCTTGCAACCGCTAGCAGCTTTCTTTGTGGATCACGGAGGATTTTCAATGATGAGTTACTTCTTGGTGGCTGTCCTGGTCCTCGTCCTTCTACTAAGTCTCTTTTTAAAGATGCCAAAAGGAAAATCTCCAGGTCTCTTTGGGAACACGAAGGAGTAAAAAGTTTAGGAAATAGAGTTTGTGAATAGAAGGACTTATGCTATAATGGAGAACGATGATGTTTATGAAAGAAATGAGAGAGAATGAAGTTTAAACGTGCCTTATTTGCGACACTTTCCCTTGCTTGCCTGTCTTTCCCAATGCTAGCAAAGGCGGATGATCTTTATCAACAAGAAGATATCATGTCGATCACAGAAAAATCAGGGACTTCGGTGGATGAATTTTTCCGTCCCAAGGCTGATATTGTCGTTGATGCTCATACAGGAGCTATTCTTTACGGAGATAATATTGATGCTCCTCGTGACTCCGGTAGTATGGCTAAATTGATGTCCGTCTACGTGCTTCTGAGAGCTATTAAAGAAGGGCAGCTGGATTATGATACCCTGATTACAGCGACGGATACGGATGTGATCATTTCTCAAAATCAGAAGTTGAGCAATAGTCCCATTGTGGCGGGTGCTAAATACAAGGTATCAACCCTCCTAAATATGATTTTTGTTCCTTCTTCAAGTGCTGCTACCATCATGATTGCCAATAAGGTGTCTGGAGGAGATCCGGATAAATTCTTGGATTTGATGAACCAGCGGGCTCAGGAAATTGGAATGACCAATACCAAGTGGAACAATCCTAATGGTGCCCCAACTGCAGTCTTGGATGGCTACTATAATCCGACACGCTATGATCAAAATGCCATTAACCAAACAACAGCGAGAGATATGGCTATTTTGGCCTATCACATGGTCAATGAGTTCCCTGAAATCCTCAACTACACCAAAAATGCCAAGATTACCCTCTTCAAAGGTACAGATTATGAAGAAACGCATGAGAATTATAATTATTCCTTAGAAGGTGGAAGGTATTCTCTTAAGGGAGCGGATGGTCTGAAAACAGGCTCTAGTCCGACCGCAGATTATAATTACACCTTGACGGTTAACCGTGGGAACCAGCGATTTGTTCAAGTCATTATGGGAGTTGGCCATTACGATGTGGAGATTGCAGAGAGCCTGCGCCACGTCATTGGAAATGCCCTGATTGAAAGACTCTATCAGGATTATGAGTACAAAGAGGTGCTGCCTGCAGGGGATCACACGATTCAGGGGCAAACCTATCACTTAGACAAACCCTTCTATGCTACAGTGAAAAGAGGGACCAATCCAGAGATTAGTGTTCAAAATGGACAACTACAAATCGCAAATGGCTTGCAAACGGTATCTCCGTCCATTCAGCAAACGCAGGCTGTAAGCGCAGTAGAAGCGCCCCACCAGAAGACCACGAGTAGTCGTCAAAAAGGCTGGGATCCAATGTGGCTCTGTTGCTTCCTTCCCTTTATTTTCTTAAGAGTTTTCTTTAACATCAGATATAAGAGAAAATAAAAAGATTTCCAGATTTGGAAATCTTAAATTAAAGAAATAGTATTCCTAGAAACTTTCCTTAGGTGAGTACGGACGTCAGCGAACTTCGAAGAAGTTCCATGACTTAGTTAAGATACAAAGGGCGTCTGCGGATAAAGTCAAAATAGGAAGTTTGACGCAGAATCTTTTGATTCTAGGAGAACTTATCTTTTTGACACAATCCGCAGCCCGTGTTCAATTAGTTTTGGATCTAAGGCTCCAAAACTCCCGAGTGCTAGAAACAAGAGTGTTTCTAGCACTTTTCTCACAGCGGAAAGTTTTTGTCCTTCTTAAATGCCTAAAAAATATAAGTCATTCTTTGATAATCATCCGACTATCTTAAGTAAAAAATAGTTTCTCTACATTCGAAGATTTCCAAATACGGAAATCTTTTTATTTGAAAAAAAGCAGTAAAAAAGCGCAAAAAATCACTTCCTGTGCTATACTGTAATTGAAAATTTTTTAATTTAAGCGTTAGAACTGTTTCCCCAGTCCTAGCGCCTTTTCTTTTTGATAAGTTTGCTTGGTGGAGAGTAGTTTGTAAATGATTCTAAGAATCTTATGAGCACAAGCAACGACGGCTTTCATCTTGCTTCCTCTTTGGGAAATTCGATTGTAAAAAGAAGAAAAAGCTGGATCCTTAGAATGTGCTGCAATTAATCCCGACATGGTCAAAGCCTGTTTGATATATCGATTTCCTTGCGTGATATGTGAGGATTTTTTAATGCCAGCACTTTCATAAGACCCTGGGCAGAGTCCAGCCCATGATGCTAAATGTGCATCGGATGGAAAGGCTGTAATAGTTGGTCCAATCTCAGCTAGAATAGTGGCAGCACAGTTTTCATTCACACCAGGAATGGTTTGAAGTATCCTATTTTCCTCAGGGGAACTCCTTTTCGATGTAGTGTTGAATCTCATCGGTCAGTTTTTCAATGAGTTCCTGATACATCTGATATTCCTCTAAGCTCTGGTCTAAGAGGAAGCGGTCTTCTAGTGACAACTTACCTTCCATCGCTTCAACGAGTTTCTCTGGACTTGCTTTCACTCGCTTCTGTATACAGAGGATAACAGATTCTACATCAATTGTTTCTCCGTTAATGAATAATTTTAAAAGTGCATGCCCCGTCTTAGAAAAAATATCAGAAAGACAACTGGTTAGCTTGATATTGGCTCGTTGTAAGAGATTGTGAATTTCATTTTTGACTTGAGTTTGACGTTGTTTATAAGAACGCAATCGACGAGTTAATAAACGAAGCTGTACCACTTCAGGGGCAGGGATATAGGAAGGTTCAATTAGTCCACAACGGCCGAGTTGAGCAATCCATTCAGCGTCCTTCACGTCTGTCTTACGACCAGGTACATTCTTGATATGTTGAGGATTGGCAAGTACTAAGACGAGATCAGAATCTGAAAATATATTAAAGAGCGGGAGCCAATATTGCCCAGTACTTTCAAAAAAGACATGTGTTACATGGTTTTCTACCATCCAAGCTAAGGCATTTTGAAGAGCTACAGTAGTTGTCCCAAATTTTTTCTGAATTTTCTTTGGCTTATTGGTATCTAGTGGACCATCTAGAATACAACAAACGATAGACTTTTGATGGACATCAATTCCACAACAAGTTTCAATCATGACTTCCATTATAAAAACCTCCTGTTAACTATTTGAACAATAGAACAAGAGGCTACTAGTAATTTTATTTTCATGCTCATGGCATATTCGAGTTATCTCATGACTCTTGTTCATCCAGTTTTTTGTACAGACTAGGAAAAGCCCTATTAAAGACCACGGATTTGTATTGTTCACCTTCATTATAAGCCGAACTTTCTTTTCTGTCATGAGTTAGCAGGCTAAGCCTGCTTAGAGTTTTTTGTAGTGAACAAAAGGAACCGCTGCTTCCTGGGAGGAGAGAAGCAGTGCTAGAGCAGTTGTTCTCCTACATTTTCGGATTTGATTTCACAATCTATCATCAGTTAGTGATTGATTTGACTGTCAAATTATTCGATGATACAATGGTCTCGAATCAATATTAAAGGAGTAATCGAATGAAAAAATTGATTTTATCTACTACAGCCTTGTTGGCAGCTGCTTCGCTTGCAGCTTGTTCAGGTAAGCAAGAAGTAAAAACCGAAGCTTCTTCATCTACTGAGAAGACAGAAAAGGTAACAAGCAAGTCTTCTAGCTCATCTAAGGCAGAAAAGACTTCTTCTAATACTAGCTCTCAAACAACTAGTGATATATTCCCATCAGATGAAGAGCTTGAGAAGTTAAAAACAGTTGGTGATTTTAAAAAGTGTTTCGCAAAAATCTTGGATGAATCCAATCGCCTGATGACTGAATCAATGGAATCTCTTCCTGAAAGTGCCAAAGAGACATTTGCTCAAACGGCAGATTCTCTTAAGGAGACTCTTGCAAAATCTAAGGAAGCATTTAACAAAGCGGTTGAGCGTTATGGGGATGATAATGCGGAAGTTCCAAAAGAGTTTCGTGAAACCTTTATTGAACAGTTGAAGGATGCTCGCGACTCTGCCAAAGATTCATCAGAGTCACCAGTGGACCATGATTCAGACGATGAAGACAGCGATTCAGATGAATAAATAGATGGCTAGCATTGGACTTTTTGGTTAAAAGCCAAAAGGAGGAGACGAGTGGAGGGATTTTCTACTTGCAAGAATCTCCCTCTTCCCTTAGGGTATCCTCTCTTATACCTCATGTTGGAGAAGTTGTAGAGATAGAAGAACTTGTCCACGTGATGCCGATATTTTCTAGGATTTCGACAGTGAATCAACCTTTAAGTATCTGGAGATAAGGGAGAGGTGCGCCTCATCCAAATAAATCGATAGACCGGAGATCAACTGATCTCTGGTCTTTTTTAGAAAGTCTCAGGGAGGATGCATGAATTGACGGCAACCTAGCTTGATGCTAAAATGGTAGTGGAAGCTTAAAAAGGAGAGAGTGAATGAAAAAAATACTATTATCGACGCTTGCTTTACTGGGAGTGATGGGGCTAGTAGCCTGCTCGAATCAAGAAGGGACCTCGTCCAGTGAAAAGTCTGTAAAGGAAACACGCCAGTCATCAACCTCTTCTCAGGGCAAGAAAGTGACCAGCTTGAAAGGATCCTCAGAGTCTCCTTTTGTCTTGTATACAGATGAGGAACTTGAAAATGCTAGAACTGTTGGAGACTTTAAAGCGCTCTATGCTTTGATGATGGACCGAACCGTTGCTCATTCAGAGGAAGCAGGAGCATCACTGACGGGCTCAGCTAAAGAGACCTATGAGACCTATCTGAAAGATTTGAAAGAGAAAATGGAAACGAGCAAGGCCCGCTTTAATGAATCCATGGATACGATAGGGTCCGAAGATACCGAAGTTCCGGAAGCTACTCGTGCAACCATTGTTGAAAAATTTGAAACGGCTCGAAAACAAGCTGAAGCATCTGAAAATGGGACCGCTCCATCATCGGAAACTCCAGATCCGGCATCAGACGAGAATTCGAGCGAGTCAGATCAATAAGCGAGGGATGTTTTTAAACGTCTCGTCTAGGATGGATGAGCAGTTGCTTTACATGTAAGGACGATTATATCTAAACAAGGAGCTTGGCTCCTTTCAGATTGAAGATAAAGTAATTTTAGAAACTTTCCTTAGGTGAGTACGGACGTCAGCGAACTTCTACGAAGTTCCATGACTTAGTTTTGAGCCTAAGGTCTCAAAACTCCCGAGTGCCTGAAACAACTGTGTTTCAGGCACTTTTCTCACGGCGGAAAGTTTTTCATCTTCTTAAACGACTAAAAAATGAAAGTCATTTTTTGAAAATCATCCAGCTGTTTTATAAAAAAATAATAGTTTGTCTGGATTCAACAAGGAGCTGGGCTCCTTTTTTTCTTTCTCTTCTATAGAAGCCTCTTCGGTTACGAATTATATAAGTGGAGGTGATGACATGTTTATTGCGACAGATGCAAAGCAACAGCGTTGGAATTGTTTGGAGAAGATCCCGATGAAAAAGGAAGGTCCTTTTTTCTGTCTCTTGTGTGGAAAGGAAGTCCGCTTAAAGAAAGGGGTCGTGATGCGTCCTCATTTTGCTCACGTTAGCCTAGAGGCTTGCCCCTTTCATCATGAGACGGAAAGTCCCGAACATCTAGAGTTAAAGCTGGGGCTTTATCAATGGGCCAAGCAAAACTCAGATGCTGAAGTAGAAAGTCCTCTGCAGGCTTTCCAACAGATTGCGGATGTTCTCCTTCCGGATCAAAAGATTGCCTTAGAAGTGCAATGTAGTTCCTTGTCTATGGAGCGTTTGAAAGAACGGAGCGATGCCTATCGCAAGCATGGTTATCAGGTCTATTGGTTGTTAGGGAAAAACTTGTGGCTTAAGAAAAGCTTGTCTGCTCTGCAAGAAGGTTTTGTCTATTTTAGTCAAAATAGGGGCTTTCATCTCTGGGAGTTGGACCTAGAGAAGCAGGAAGTTCGTCTCCACTATCTCATTCATCAAGACTTGCGAGGGCGTCTTTATTATCGGACTCAACATTTTCCTTTTTATGGAGGGAATCTGTTAGAAGTTTTGCGGACGCCTTATGCCCAACAAAACTTGCAACAAATGACAGTCCCTCTAGACAGACAGTTTAAGGACTATCTTCGTCAACAGCTGTACTACCGGCATTCTAAATGGATGGCTCTTCAGGAACAACTCTATCTGAAAGGAAAGCATCTCCTGGAATTGGACTTGGAAGCTTTTTATCCCCTTTGTCGGCCGCTGAAGTCTTCCCATTTTATCCAGATTAGGGGAGATTGGCGAAGCTATTACCAGGACTTTATGACCTACTATCGTTCAACTGGAATGAAAGCGACGCAGACTCTTTATTCACCTCGTTTTTATCAGAATGGGAAAGCTTAAATTTCCGTGAATCAAATACCCCCAAATGGTAATATATGTGATAAAATAGAAACATTGGAGGATTTTTGTAATGGTAAAACAACGAAATGAAATTGATGAAAAATACCAATGGGATTTGTCAACCATTTTTGCGACAGACCAAGCTTGGGAAGAAGAAGCAACTGCTTTAGCTGCAGCGATTAAAGATGCTGCCCATTTTGCAGGCTCTTTATTGTCTTCTCCAGCCAACCTATTAGAAACAACAGAAGTTTATTTGGACTTGAGCCGTCGTTTGGAGAAGGTCTATGTCTACGCCCATATGAAGAATGATCAGGATACGCGCGTAGCCAAATACCAAGAATTCCAATCAAAAGCCATGTCCCTTTACAGCCTTTTAGGGGAGACTTTTGCCTTCTACGAACCAGAATTTATGGAGATCACCGAAGAGCAATATGCCAACTTCTTGAAAGAAGTCCCTGCCTTAGAAGCTTATGCTCATTACTTTGACAAATTGCTCAAAACCAAAGAGCACGTTCTTTCTCAAAAAGAAGAAGAATTGCTAGCAGGAGCGGGTGAAATCTTTGCTGCTGCGGGTGAAACCTTTGAGATTCTGGACAATGCCGATATCGTCTTCCCAATGGTGAAAGATGACCAAGGGCAAAAAGTGCAGTTGACTCATGGAAACTATATTTCTTTGGTAGAGTCGAAGGATCGCCAAGTCCGTAAGGAAGCTTACCAAGCCTTGTATGGTGTCTACGAACAGTACCAACATACTTATGCCAAGACCCTTCAGACCAACGTCAAGGTCCACAATTACAATGCTAAGGTTCGCAAATTCTCTAGCGCGCGTGAAGCAGCTCTTTCTGCTAACTTTATCCCAGAGAGCGTCTATGATAGCTTGGTAGAAGCGGTTAACAAGCATTTGCCTTTGTTACAACGCTACGTGAAACTTCGCTCAAAAATCTTGGGAATTGAAGATTTGAAGATGTATGATGTCTACACACCATTGTCTTCTACTGATTACAAGTTCACCTACGAAGAAGCCCTTGCTAAATCTGAGCAGGCTTTGGCGGTGCTTGGTGATGATTACCTATCCCGCGTGAAGCGCGCCTTCACCGAACGTTGGATCGACGTCCATGTCAACCAAGGGAAACGCTCAGGGGCCTATTCAGGTGGTTCATACGATACCAATGCCTTTATGTTGTTAAACTGGCAAGATACATTGGACAACCTCTTCACCTTGGTGCATGAAACTGGTCACAGTATGCATTCTAGCTATACACGTGAGACCCAACCTTATGTCTATGGAGATTATTCTATCTTCCTTGCTGAGATTGCTTCCACAACCAATGAAAATATCTTGACTGAGCAATTGTTGGCAGAAGTAGAAGATGATGAAACCCGTTTTGCCATTCTCAACCACTTCTTGGATGGTTTCCGTGGTACCGTCTTCCGTCAAACCCAGTTTGCTGAGTTTGAGCATGCCATTCATAAAGCAGATCAAGAAGGACAAGTCTTGACCAGCGAATTCTTGAATGAGCTCTATGCGGACTTGAACGAGAAATACTATGGTCTTTCTAAAGAAGACAATCCAGAAATCCAATACGAATGGGCTCGTATTCCTCATTTCTACTATAACTACTATGTTTTCCAATATTCAACCGGTTTTGCAGCAGCTTCTGCCTTGGCTGAGAAAATCGTTCATGGAACACAAGAAGATAAGGACAAATATCTAGAGTATTTGAAGGCCGGAAATTCAGATTACCCACTCAACGTCATCCGCAAGGCGGGTGTCGATATGGAAAAAGAAGACTACCTCAATGCAGCCTTTGAAGTCTTTGAACGTCGTCTCAATGAATTTGAGGCCCTGGTTGAAAAATTAGGATTGGCCTAAGATGGTTGAGTCTTATAGTAAAAATGCTAACCACAATATGCGCAGACCAGTTGTGAAGGAGGAAATTGTCTCCTTTATGCGGGAGCGCCAAGCACCGGTAACCGATGCTTTAAAGGAGCTAGAAGAATTTGCTCGTCGGGAAAATATTCCCATTATCCCTCATGAAACGGTCGCTTTCTTTCGTCTCTTTTTGCAGACCATGCAGCCCAAGTCTATTTTAGAAATTGGGACAGCGATCGGCTTTTCGGCCCTCTTGATGGCGGAGCAAGTGCCGGATGCAAAGATTATGACCATTGATCGCAACGAGGAAATGATTGGTTTTGCTAAAGAAAACTTTGCTCGTTTTGATCAACGCAAGCAGATCACCCTCTTAGAGGGGGATGCGGTGGACCTGCTGGAGCATATTGAGCAACGCTTTGACTTGATTTTTATGGATTCGGCTAAGTCTAAGTACATCGTCTTTCTTCCAGAAGTTCTCAAACGATTGGAAGTTGGAGGAGTCGTGATTTTGGACGATATCTTTCAAGGAGGAGATGTGGCGCGTGATATCATGGAAGTTCGTCGTGGACAACGCACCATCTATCGAGGATTGCAACGTCTCTTTGATGCCACTTTGGATCATCCTGGCTTGACAGCCAGTCTGATTCCCCTCGGTGACGGCATTCTTATGATTCGTAAAAATCAGGAAAAGGTTTCTTTGCCGACAGAAGAGTAGCTTTTAGAATTATTTAAGTTATTCTTTTGATTTTGTGGTAAAATAGTAGCAGTGAATTTTAGAATGGAGAAATAAACATGAAGAAAAAATTTGTAGCTGGAGCGGTGACCCTTTTATCAGTCGTAGCGCTAGCAGCTTGTGCAAAAAGTGGCAGTGACAAAGATATCGTCACCATGAAGGGTGACACGATCACTGTTGGTGATTTCTATGATGAAATCAAACATAACCAAGGTGCACAACAATACCTGTTCCAAATGACCATTAATAAAGTCTTTGAAAAAGAATACGGCTCAAAAGTCTCAGACAAAGATGTTGAGAAAAAAGTTGATGAGCAGAAAAAACAATTGGGTGAAGCCTTCAATAGCTACCTCACTCAACAAGGGTTGACAGAAGAAACCAACAAACAACAAATCCGTAGTAACCTTTTGTTAGAGTATGCGGTTGACCAAGCTATTTCAAAAGAGTTGACAGACGAAGCTTATAAAAAAGCCTTTGAAAGCTATACACCAGAAATCACTGCAAATGTGATAAAATTGGATTCAGAAGAAAAAGCGAATGAAGTTCTTGCAAGTGTAAAAGCTGAAGGCGCTGACTTTGCACAAATTGCCAAAGAAAATTCTACAGATGCTAGCACCAAAGAAAAGGGTGGAGAAATCAAATTTGACTCTGGAACAACAACTGTTCCAACCCGTGTCAAGGAAGCAGCATCTAAGCTTGATGTAAATGGTATTTCAGATGTCGTTATTGATCCTGCTAGTCAAAAAAGCGCTGGTGCCTACTATATCGTTAAAGTAACTAAGAAGGAAGAAAAAGGATCTGACTGGAAGAAATACGAAAAACGCTTGAAAGAAATTCTGACGGCAGAACGTAAAAATGATGCCAACTTTATCCGTAGCATCATTGCCAAAGCAATGACAAATGCCAATATCAAGGTCAAAGATGATGCCTTCAAGGCAACCTTCAACCAATACATGCAAAATATTGGTGCAACAACAGAAGATAGCTCATCTTCTAAATAAGGATATTAGTTGACGAGCATTGTATTTATCTGTATAATGAGATAGTTGAGAATAAATCATTTAGAATCAGATTCAGAGAAGTGGCGGGGGTGCGAGCCATGGAAGAGGAATGATTTTGCTACTCAATAGAACAATTACATAATCGAATGAAGAATGACAAGTTCATTGAATGAAGGTGGTACCGCGGTTTTTCGCCCTTCGTTAGTGAGCTTGTCTTTTTTTCAGCATTTCTACCGGAGATCCTTTCTAATAAGAGAAAGGTTTTAATAAGGATTTGCAGGAGGAAACTGATGAAAACGTATCTGGTCAAACAAAAGTTTCGACTTGGAGGGGAACGCTTTGATATCAAAAATGATCTGGGAATGGTAGAATACCAGGTAGAAGGTTCATTTTTGAAAATTCCTAAAACCTTTACGGTATTTGATGTGGAAGGCCAGAAGGTCAGCCATATCACGAAGAAGCCTTTTAGCCTCTTACCTCAATTCACTGTAGAATTAGCGGATGGCTCCAGTTTTTTTATCCGTAAAAAACTGACCTTACTCCGTGATAAGTACGAAATTTCTAATTTAGGACTACGCATCGAAGGCAATATCTGGGATTTGGATTTCAAGTTATTGGATGATCGCGACCAGCTGGTTGCAGAGATTAGCAAGCAAGTCTTTACCTTGACGTCGACTTATCAGGTTTCCGTCTATGAAGAGGAATATGCCAATCTGGTGATTTCCTTGTGTCTTGCCATTGACTATGTAGAAATGATGGAAAATGGCTCCTAAGCCAATCAATAGAAAACAATAAATAGAGGAGAAAACATGAAACAATTATCTAGTGCACAAGTCCGCCAAATGTGGCTTGATTTCTGGGCGACCAAAGGTCACTCAGTAGAACCATCTGTTAGCTTGGTTCCAGTAAACGACCCAACCCTTTTGTGGATCAACTCAGGGGTTGCAACCCTTAAGAAATACTTTGATGGAACTATCATCCCTGAAAACCCACGGATTACCAATGCGCAAAAAGCCATCCGTACCAACGATATCGAAAACGTAGGGAAGACGGCGCGTCACCATACTATGTTTGAAATGCTGGGGAACTTCTCCATCGGGGATTACTTCCGTGACGAAGCCATTACCTGGGCTTATGAACTCTTGACAAGTCCGGAGTGGTTTGACTTCCCTAAAGACAAACTCTACATGACCTACTATCCAGCTGATACAGATTCATACAACCGCTGGATCGAAGTGGGCGTGGACCCAAGTCACTTGATCCCAATCGAAGACAACTTCTGGGAAATCGGTGCTGGACCTTCTGGACCAGATACAGAAATCTTCTTTGACCGTGGAGAAGCATTTGACCCAGAAAACATCGGTATTCGCCTTCTTGCAGAAGATATCGAAAACGACCGTTACATCGAAATCTGGAACATTGTCTTGTCACAATTTAACGCGGACCCTGCTGTTCCTCGTAGCGAGTACAAGGAATTGCCACACAAGAACATTGATACGGGAGCTGGTTTGGAGCGTTTGGTGGCGGTGATTCAAGGGGCTAAGACAAACTTTGAAACTGACCTCTTCATGCCAATCATCCGTGAAGTTGAGAAATTATCTGGTAAGGTTTACGACCAAGATGGCGACAACATGAGCTTCAAGGTTATTGCAGACCACATCCGTTCGCTTTCATTCGCGATTGGGGATGGTGCTCTTCCTGGAAATGAAGGTCGTGGTTATGTCCTCCGTCGTCTTCTGCGTCGTGCCTCTATGCATGGTCAAAAATTGGGCATCAACGAGCCTTTCCTATACAAACTCGTTCCAACTGTTGGAAAAATCATGGAAAGCTATTACCCAGAAGTGCTTGAAAAACGTGACTTTATTGAGAAAATTGTCAAGAGCGAAGAAGAGTCATTTGCGCGAACCCTTCACTCAGGTCAACACTTTGCCCAAGGTATCGTAGCAGACTTGAAAGAAAAAGGCCAAACTGTGATTGCTGGTCAAGATGTCTTCAAACTTTATGATACATACGGATTCCCAGTGGAATTGACAGAAGAAATCGCTGAAGAAGCTGGTATGACTGTAGACCGTGAAGGTTTTGAAGTAGCCATGAAGGAACAACAAGAGCGTGCGCGTGCATCTGCTGTCAAAGGCGGATCTATGGGGATGCAAAACGAAACCCTTCAAAACATCACTGTAGAAAGTGTCTTTAACTACAATGCTAGCCAACTGCCTTCTAAGTTGGTGGCTATCGTAGCGGACAATGCAGAAGTAGAAGCTGTTTCAGAAGGGACTGCATCACTGATCTTTGCAGAAACACCATTCTATGCTGAAATGGGTGGACAAGTTGCGGACCATGGTCAAATTTTGGATGCTGCAGGAAATGTCGTAGCGACTGTAACAGAT
Organism: Streptococcus sp. KHUD_013; assembly: GCF_052588545.1. NCBI lineage: Bacteria > Bacillati > Bacillota > Bacilli > Lactobacillales > Streptococcaceae > Streptococcus > Streptococcus sp. KHUD_013. Next base: position 1,348,831 of record NZ_CP186264.1, on the reverse strand, counting down.
GTACAAAAGGCACCAAATGGCCAACCACTTCATACTGTTGAAGTTCTTGCGCCACTTGCTTTGAACCAAGAATACACCTTGGCTATCGATAGCAATCGTCGTCACCGTGTCATGAAGAACCACACAGCCACTCACTTGCTCCATGCAGCTCTTCACAATATCCTTGGCCACCATGCCACTCAAGCAGGATCACTTAATGAAGTGGAATTCCTACGTTTTGACTTCACTCACTTCCAAGCTGTGACTCCAGAAGAGTTGCGTGCTATTGAGCAACAAGTCAATGAGAAGATTTGGGAAGCCATCGCAGTGGAAACTGTTGAGACAGATATTGACACCGCTAAAGAAATGGGAGCTATGGCCCTCTTTGGTGAGAAATACGGTAAGGAAGTTCGCGTTGTCACTATCGGGGACTACTCAGTGGAACTGTGTGGTGGTACCCACGTTGGCAATACTTCTGAAATCGGTCTCTTCAAGATTGTCAAGGAAGAAGGGATCGGATCAGGAACTCGTCGGATCTTGGCAGTGACTGGTAAGGAAGCCTTTGAAGCTTACCGTGAACAAGAAGATGCACTGAAAGCAGTCGCAGCAACCTTGAAAGCACCTCAACTCAAGGAAGTACCTCACAAGGTTGAAGGACTTCAAGAACAACTCCGTCAATTGCAAAAAGAAAATGCAGAATTGAAGGAAAAAGCTGCAGCAGCGGCGGCAGGTGATGTCTTCAAGAATGTTCAAGAAGCAAACGGACACCGTTATATTGCCAGCCAAGTTTCTGTATCAGATGCAGGTGCCCTTCGTACCTTTGCGGATAACTGGAAACAAAAAGATTACTCTGATGTGCTTGTTCTTGTCGCAGCAATTGGTGACAAGGTCAATGTCCTTGTAGCCAGCAAGACAAAAGAGGTGCATGCAGGTAATGTGATTAAAGAATTGGCTCCAATCGTCGATGGACGTGGTGGTGGTAAACCAGACATGGCCATGGCAGGAGGAAGCAACCAAGCGAAAATCCAAGAATTGTTGGATGCTGTAGCAGGTAAATTGTAAGAATCGGAGAGGTTGGATGTTTGTCCAATCTCTTTTTTCAAAAAAGAATTGGCTCCAATCAGAAAAAGATTGCAACAAAAAACCTTTCCGTCTGGAAAGGTTTTTGACTTATAGTCCGTAATTATAATCGTCATCCTGCATGGCTTCTACTTCACCGAGTAGGTAACCATTTCCGACTTGAGAGAAGAAGTCGTGGTTGGATGTTCCGGTTGAGATTCCGTTCATGACGATTGGGTTGACATCATCTGCTGAGTCTGGGAAAAGTGGATCTTGTCCCAAGTTCATGAGGGCTTTATTAGCATTGTAACGAAGGAAGGTCTTGACTTCCTCTGTCCAGCCCACACCGTCATAGAGGCTTTCTGTATAGCCTTCTTCGTTTTCATAGAGGGTGTAGAGCAGGTCATACATCCACTCTTTGAGTCTTTCTTGTTCGTCTTCTGGTAATTCGTTAAATCCAAGTTGGAACTTGTAACCGATATAGGTTCCGTGAACAGATTCGTCCCGAATGATCAACTTGATGATTTCAGCAACGTTGGCTAACTTGTTGTTTCCAAGATAGTAGAGGGGTGTGAAGAAACCAGAGTAGAAGAGGAAGGTTTCAAGGAAGACGCTGGCAACTTTCTTTTCAAGGGGAGTCCCATTGAGGTAGATTTCATTGATGATTTCTGCCTTCTTTTGAAGGAAAGGATTGGTATTGGTCCATTCGAAAATCTCTTCGATTTCTGACTTGGTATTCAAGGTTGAAAAGATAGAAGAGTAAGACTTAGCATGGACAGATTCCATGAATTGGATGTTGTTAAAGACAGCTTCTTCATGGGGAGTACGAATATCCGCACGAAGAGCCTGAACACCTGTTTCAGATTGCATGGTATCTAGAAGGGTCAATCCACCAAAGACTTTACCAACCAAGTCTTTTTCCTTGTGAGATAATTTTCTCCAGTCGTCCAAGTCGTTTGACAAAGGAATACGCGTATCCAACCAAAATTGTTCGGTTAGCTTTTCCCAAGTCGATTTATCGATGACATCCTCGATGGCATTCCAGTTAATGGCTTTGTAGTAAGTTTCCATTTGAAATCTCTTTCTTTTTCTAATTCATTCGATCATACAATCATTATTATTCTAACACAATTGTTAGAATACCGCACAAAAAGTCGGCGAACCGACTTTTTGGTAGCAATGGATCAGAGTGTCTTAGATGACACAGCTTTCACATTGGTTTGCGCCAACTTCTCCACCATCATCAGTAAAGGTACGGACGTAGTAGATAGACTTGATTCCCTTATTAAAGGCATAGTTACGAAGGATAGACAAGTCACGAGTGGTTTGTTTGTTTTCAGTTTTCCATTCGTAAAGACCTTTTGGAATGTCACTGCGCATAAAGAGAGTCAGTGAGAGCCCTTGGTCTACGTGCTCAGTTGCGGCAGCATAGACATCGATGACTTTCCGCATATCCATATCGTAGGCAGAAGTGTAGTAAGGGATGGTATCTGTTGATAATCCTGCTGCAGGGTAGTAGATCTTACCGATTTTCTTCTCTTGACGTTCTTCAATCCGTTGTGTAATTGGGTGGATAGAAGCAGACACGTCATTGATGTAGCTGATAGAACCATTTGGTGCTACAGCTAAACGGTTTTGGTGGTAAAGACCATCTGCTTTCACTTTATCACGAAGTTCAGCCCAATCTTCTGCACTAGGGATGAAGATGTCTTTAAAGAGTTCTTTGACACGCTCTGATTTTGGAACAAACTCTCCAGTCGTGTACTTTTCAAAGTAAGTACCGTTTGCGTAGTCTGATTTTTCAAAGTTGTGGAAGGTAACACCCCGTTCACGCGCGATGTTGTTTGATTCTACGAGGGTCCAGTAGTTCATAAGCATGAAGTAGATGCTAGTGAACTCAACAGACTCAGGTGATCCGTACTCGATCAATTGTTGCGCAAGATAGCTATGAAGTCCCATCGCACCGAGGCCAAAGGTATGCGCTAGGCTATTTCCATGGTCGATCGTAGGAACAGCGACGATGTGAGAACTATCTGTCACAAAGGTCAAAGCACGAACCATGGCACGAATAGAACGACCAAAGTCAGGTGAGGTCATCATGTTGACAACGTTGGTTGAACCAAGGTTACATGAGACGTCAGTTCCCATTTTAATGAACTCTTGAGCATCGTTGATCAAGCTTGGTTCTTGAACCTGGAGGATCTCTGAACACAAGTTACTCATGATGATTTTGCCATCAACTGGGTTTGCGCGGTTAGCAGTATCGATATTAACCACATACGGATAACCAGATTCTTGTTGCAATTTAGAAATTTCTGTTTCCAAATCACGGGCTTTAATTTTTGTCTTACGGATGTTTGGATTAGCAACCAACTCATCGTATTTTTCAGTGATGTCGATATAGTTGAATGGCACTCCGTATTCACGCTCTACAGAATATGGGCTGAAGAGGTACATTTCTTCATTTTTACGTGCCAATTCGTAGAATTTATCAGGTACCACAACACCAAGTGATAGAGTCTTCACACGAACTTTTTCATCGGCATTTTCTTTCTTAGTAGAAAGGAAGGCGATGATGTCTGGGTGGAAGACGTTGAGGTAAACAACCCCCGCCCCTTGACGTTGACCAAGTTGGTTAGAGTAAGAGAAGCTATCTTCAAAGAGCTTCATAACAGGAACGACCCCAGAAGCAGCTCCTTCATAGCCTTTGATCGGTGCTCCAGCTTCACGAAGGTTGCTGAGGGAGATTCCAACCCCACCGCCGATACGTGACAGTTGAAGGGCAGAGTTGATAGAGCGTCCAATCGCATTCATATCATCTGTTACTTGGATCAAGAAACAGGAAACCAATTCACCACGGCGTGCACGACCTGCATTTAGGAAAGATGGTGTAGCTGGTTGGTAGCGTTGGTGGATGATTTCGTTTGCGATGTCTTTGGCAATGTCTTCATTTCCATCTGCAAAATAGAGAGCATTGAAGAAGACGCGGTCTTCCATGCTTTCGAGATAGTATTCTCCATCATTTGTTTTCAGCGCATACTGGTTATAGAATTTATAGGCAGCCATGAAGGACTTGAATTGGAAGTTTTGGTCTTTGATAAATTGATAAAGTTCTTCCAAGAATTCTGGACGATATTTCTTGATAAAAGCTGTTTCGATATAGTTGTGTTCAATAAGGTAATTGATTTTATCCGTTATTGAATCAAAGGCCATGGTATTTGGCACAACATTTTCTTTAAAGAAAGCATCCAAGGCTTCTTTGTCTTTATGAAGCATGATTTGACCGTTTACTGGACGGTTGATTTCATTATTAAGACGGAAGTAGGTTACGTCTTCAAGTGATTTTAATCCCATAATGTTCCTTTTTCTAGTTCAAAAACAAAGGGGAGGCAAGCTCCCCCTGTACAAGTAAAAGGGCCAGGGAATACCGTAGTCAAGGACTACAATAATTCATTCCCCAGACCAATCAGATCCTGTTTGATAATGTTAAGATAATTTTTTGAGCTTAGCTGGTTGGAAGCCAGAGAAGACTTCATCTGCCGTTTGGATAACTGGCGCAGCATTGAAACCAAGGTTCTTCACATGGTCTACAAACTCAGGTTGCTCATCTAGATTAATTTCACGGTATTCAACGTGATTGGTATCTAAAAAACGTTTGGTCATTTTACATTGAACGCAATTATTTTTTGAATAAATTGTCACCATAATGTGATCTAACTCCTCTAAATTCATAAATCTGTATCTAGTATAAACAAAAGGTTTTTCCTTGTCAAGAGTTTTAACTAAATATTGTGCACATAAATTAACTATACCGGAAGATACCACAACATGTAGTATTGTAAGAATTAGTGAAAATTGAGGAAAACGTGATAAAATATAGGTTTTTAAAGTCAAAGGAATTCCTATCTTTTTCCTAAAATTCTATATACTGTGTCCATGAAAGCAATTCTATTTATTTAATAGAAGAAAGTAAAAAAAGCAGTTCAAAAGAAGAGAAAAATTGAGTGCTTCCTGTAAGTATTTTCAGTAAGTGTGTGATAAAAATCTTGAAAAATATTGGAGAAGATGATATAATAGCAAATTGTAAGGGTTATCACAGATAACTCAAAACTAATTTTAAAAGGAGAGTCAAACTATGGCTTCTAAAGATTTCCACATCGTGGCAGAAACAGGTATCCACGCACGTCCAGCAACTTTGTTGGTTCAAACTGCTAGCAAATTTGCTTCAGATATTACTCTTGAATACAAAGGTAAATCAGTTAACTTGAAATCAATCATGGGTGTTATGAGCCTTGGTGTTGGTCAAGGAGCTGACGTTGTAATCTCAGCTGAAGGTGCTGACGCTGATGATGCTCTTGCAGCAATCGCTGAAACAATGGAAAAAGAAGGATTGGCATAAACATGACAGAAATGCTTAAAGGAATTGCAGCATCTGATGGTGTTGCCGTTGCTAAGGCATATCTACTTGTTCAACCCGACTTGTCATTTGAAACAATCTCAGTTGAAGATACAAATGCAGAAGAAGCTCGTTTGGATGCAGCTCTTGAAGCTTCACAAAACGAGCTTTCTCTTATTCGGGAGAATGCAGTAGCGAGCCTTGGTGAGGAAGCAGCACAAGTATTTGATGCTCACATGATGGTTCTTTCTGACCCTGAAATGGTTGGTCAGATCAAGGAAACAATTCGCACGAAGAAGGTGAATGCTGAGGCTGGTTTAAAAGAAGTTACAGACATGTTTATCACCATCTTTGAAGGAATGGAAGATAACCCATACATGCAAGAACGTGCAGCAGATATTCGCGATGTTACCAAACGTGTTCTTGCAAACTTGCTTGGTAAAAAATTGCCAAACCCTGCGACCATCAATGAAGAAGCAATTGTGGTTGCGCATGACTTGACTCCATCAGATACAGCTCAATTGAACAAACAGTTCGTTAAAGCTTTTGTTACAAACATTGGTGGCCGTACAAGTCACTCAGCGATCATGGCGCGTACACTTGAAATCGCAGCTGTTCTTGGTACAAACAACATTACAGATCTTGTAAAAGATGGTGATGTGTTGGCCGTATCTGGAATCACTGGTGAAGTAGTCATCAACCCAAGTGAAGAACAAATTGCAGCCTTTAAAGCAGCTGGTGAAGCTTATGCGAAACAAAAAGCTGAATGGGCTCTTTTGAAAGATGCTAAAACCGTTACTGCAGATGGTAAACACTTTGAGTTGGCTGCTAACATCGGTACACCTAAAGACGTTGAAGGTGTGAACGAAAACGGTGCAGAAGCAGTTGGTCTCTACCGTACTGAATTCTTGTACATGGATTCTCAAGACTTCCCAACTGAAGACGACCAATATCAAGCTTACAAAGCAGTTCTTGAAGGTATGAACGGTAAGCCTGTTGTCGTTCGTACGATGGATATCGGTGGGGATAAAGAACTTCCTTACTTCGATCTTCCTAAAGAAATGAACCCATTCTTGGGTTACCGCGCTTTGCGTATCTCCATCTCTGAAACTGGTAACCAAATGTTCCGTACTCAATTACGTGCCTTGCTTCGTGCATCTGTTCACGGTAAATTGCGGATCATGTTCCCAATGGTTGCTTTGTTGACGGAGTTCCGTACCGCTAAAGGTATTCTTGAAGAAGAAAAAGCGAAATTGGTTGCTGAAGGTGTTGCCGTTGCTGACGACATCGAAGTAGGTATCATGATTGAAATCCCAGCAGCAGCAATGTTGGCTGACCAATTTGCCAAAGAAGTTGACTTCTTCTCAATTGGTACAAACGACTTGATCCAATACACAATGGCTGCTGACCGTATGAACGAACAAGTATCATACCTTTACCAACCATATAACCCATCAATCCTTCGCTTGATTAACAACGTTATCAAGGCAGCTCACGCTGAAGGTAAATGGGCTGGTATGTGTGGTGAAATGGCCGGTGACCAAACAGCTGTTCCACTCCTTGTCGGAATGGGCTTGGATGAGTTCTCAATGTCAGCTACATCAGTCCTTCGTACACGTAGCTTGATGAAGAAATTGGATACAACTAAGATGCAAGAATACGCTAACCGTGCTCTTACTGAATGTTCAACAATGGAAGAAGTTCTTGAACTTTCTAAAGAATACGTGAACGTAGATTAATTGATTTTAAGAATCTGATAACAAAGTTATCACCTTGGAAGAGGTGGTAGCTTTTTTATTTTGCTACTTTATTTGTCTTATAAAGGAAGTAGCTGAATAAAAATAGAGTAGATATCCCTATATCAAAACAAAAAATCTAAATTTTCTAAAAATTTTCGGAAATAGGTTTAATTACAATGATTTTTATAGTATAATGTTAGAAAGATAGTTTGAAAGCTGAACAATTGTGAATTGATTTTAGGAAATTTCAGGGAAAACTTGGAAGTTTTGAATTATTTTCATATATTTTCATCGCATTATTCAAGAAATAATCTTGAATATTTCAACTATTTATAGTAGAATAATACTATTAGGAAGCGCTTTCATAAGAGGCGAGAGAGGTGAGTGAATGGATACGAAACAAGCATTGTACACATTTGGAACCGGAGAGAACTTTCATCTTCAACATTATCTAGGGGCTCATAAAGAGCAAGTAGATGGTGTGGAGGGGTATTGTTTCCGCGTATGGGCTCCAAATGCACAGGCAGTACACTTAGTAGGTGATTTCACCCAATGGGAAGAAAATGAAATTCCTATGGTGAGAAATGAAGCTGGTGTTTGGGAAGTTTTTACAACAGCACCTCAAGTGGGAGATATTTATAAGTACCATGTTACAAGACAAAATGGCCACCGCTTGATGAAGGTGGATCCTTTAGCGGTACGCATGGAAAAACGTCCAGGTACAGGAGCGGTTATTACTGATATTCCAGAGCGGAAATGGAAAGATGGACTGTGGATGGCGAGACGGAGAAAACTTGGTTTTCGATCTCGACCAGTTAATATCTATGAGGTTCATGCTGGATCCTGGAAACGGAATGAAGATGGAAGTCCTTATTCCTTTGCTCAGTTGAAGGAAGATTTGATTCCTTACTTGGTGAAAATGAACTATACCCATGTGGAGTTCATGCCGGTGATGGCTCACCCGCTCGGACTAAGTTGGGGCTATCAATTGATGGGTTACTTTGCCTTGGAACATACTTACGGAACACCGGAAGAGTTTCAGGATTTCGTTGAGGCCTGTCACTTGAATAACATTGGGGTGATTGTGGACTGGGTGCCCGGACACTTTACGATCAATGATGATGCCTTGGCCTATTATGATGGGACACCAACCTTTGAATATCAGGACCATCATCGGGCTCACAACTATGGTTGGGGAGCAATGAACTTTGACCTAGGGAAAAACCAGGTCCAATCCTTCCTTATTTCTAGTGTAAAATTCTGGATTGAGTTTTATCATTTGGATGGAATCCGGGTCGATGCGGTCAGCAACATGCTCTACTTAGATTACGATAGTGGTCCATGGACACCAAATATCGATGGTGGAAATCTCAATTATGAGGGGATTCATTTCCTTAAACGAATGAATGCGGTGATTAAACTTGAGCATCCTGATGTGATCATGGTTGCTGAAGAAAGTTCATCTGGAACTAAGATTACTGGTCCAGAAGAATACGGTGGCTTAGGTTTTGACTACAAGTGGAATATGGGATGGATGAATGATATCCTTCGCTTCTACGAGGAAGATCCTATTTACCGGAAATTTGATTTCAATTTGGTGACCTTTAGCTTTATGTATGCTTTCTCTGAGAATTTCTTGTTGCCGTTTTCTCACGATGAAGTGGTGCATGGCAAGAAGAGTCTCATGCATAAGATGTGGGGAGATCGCTACAATCAGTTCGCCGGCTTGAGAAATCTCTTGACCTATCAGATTTGTCACCCAGGGAAGAAATTGCTCTTCATGGGTTCAGAGTTTGGCCAATTCTTAGAGTGGAGGTCTGAAGAACAGTTAGAATGGTCTAATCTGGAAGATGACATGAACCGCAAGATGCAAGAATTTACTTCCCAGCTCAATCAATTCTACAAAGACAACAAGATGTTGTGGGAAATTGATGATAGCTATGATGGTATTGAGATTATTGATGCAGATAACCGAGATCAAAGCGTTTTGACCTTTACTCGTAAGGATAAAAAAGGAAATCATTTGCTTTGTATCTTTAATATGGCACCAGTAGAGCGCAAGGACTTTACAGTCGGCGTCCCTGTAGCTGGGGTCTATGAAGAAATTTGGAATACAGAATTAGAGAAATGGGGAGGTGTCTGGAAAGAGCACAACCAAGAAGTGAAGACTCAAGAGGGATTATGGAAAGATTATCCACAAACCTTAACCTTTACTTTACCGGCTCTTGGAGCTAGTGTATGGAAAGTGAAACGAAAACTTCGTTCCAATGTGTCTAAAACAAAAGAATAGTTGTTGGTGATCTACTGATCGCGGTCTATGATCCCATTCCTAACTCTGTAGAAGAGGCCACAGTGCCTCTCCTCAGAACTGGGAAGAAGGTCTCGTCAATCCAAAAAGGAGTAATCAATGAAGAATGAAATGCTAGCTCTGATCCTTGCTGGTGGGCAAGGAACTCGCCTTGGAAAACTCACTCAAAGCATTGCCAAACCTGCAGTGCAATTTGGGGGACGTTATCGTATTATTGACTTTGCCTTATCCAACTGTGCCAACTCAGGTATCCACAATGTTGGCGTGATTACTCAGTATCAACCGCTTGCCTTAAACAATCATATCGGAAATGGTTCAAGTTGGGGTCTTGATGGTATTAATACTGGGGTTTCTATCCTTCAACCTTATTCTGCAAGTGAAGGAAATCGTTGGTTTGAAGGAACAAGTCATGCGATTTTCCAAAATATCGACTACATCGATAGCATCAATCCAGAGTACGTATTGATTCTTTCTGGAGACCATATCTACAAGATGGACTACGATGAAATGCTTCAGTCTCATAAAGATCACAATGCTAGTCTTACAGTAGCTGTATTGGATGTACCTTTAAAAGAAGCTAGCCGTTTTGGAATTATGAATACGGATGCCAACAATCGTATTGTAGAGTTTGAAGAAAAACCTGCAGAGCCAAAATCGACAAAAGCTTCCATGGGAATCTATATTTTTGACTGGGCTCGCCTTCGCAATATGCTAGTGGCTGCAGAGAAGAGTGACATCGATATGTCTGACTTTGGTAAAAACGTTATTCCAACTTACCTTGAATCTGGAGAAAGCGTCTATGCTTATGAATTCAAGGGCTATTGGAAAGACGTGGGGACTATTGAATCTCTCTGGGAAGCGAATATGGAATACATTGATCCAAACAATGCCTTGGATAGCCGCGACCGTCACTGGAAGATCTATTCTCGTAACTTGATTTCACCACCAAACTTCTTTGGCGAACATGCTAATATTGAAGATTCCTTGGTAGTGGATGGGTGCTTGGTAGACGGAACCGTAAAACGTTCTATCTTGTCTACGGAAGCACAAGTTCGTAAAGGTGCAGTCGTTGAAGATTCTGTTATCATGAGTGGTGCCATTATCGGTCAAGGTGCTGTGATTAAACGTGCTATTATCGGTGAAGGAGCAGTTGTTTCAGAAGGTGTTGTCATCGATGGAACGGAAGAAGTACAAGTCGTTGGATATAACGAAAAAGTGGGGGTAGCAACAGATGAAGATTGATAAGTATTCAGCTATTTTAGGAAACACAGTAGGCTTCCATGATATGTCGTCATTGACAGATCATCGTCCTGTTGCCAGTCTGCCATTTGATGGGAAATATCGCTTGATCGACTTCCCGCTTTCTAGCCTCGCTAATGCAGGAATCCGTAGTGTATTTGGTATCTTCCAGCAAGAAAATATCAGTTCTGTCTTTGACCATATTCGCTCTGGTCGTGAGTGGGGCTTGTCAACTCTTTTGAGTCACTACTATCTCGGTATCTACAACACTCCAGTAGAAAGTTCAAACGTTGGCAAGGAATATTATGAGCAACTATTGACCTATTTGAAACGCTCTGGTTCGAACCAGACAGTCGCTCTTAACTGTGATATCTTAGTAAACATTGATTTGAACCAAGTCTTCCACTTGCACAATACCGTTGACAGACCAATCACAGTGGTCTACAAGAAAATGCATCATCGTGACATTTCTGAAGTAAATGCGGTTTTAGAAATCGATGAGACAGACCATGTACGTGGACAAAAATTGTTTGATGGAACAGATCCAGATGCTCTCTATAATATGTCAACGGATATCTTTATCGTTGATACACCATGGTTGATTGAAAAATTAGAAGCAGAAATCCATAAAGAACATCCAGAAAAATTGCGTTATATCCTTCGTGATTTAGCAGTAGAACACGGGGCCTTCGCTTTTGAATACACTGGCTATATTGCCAATATTCATTCAGTTGAATCTTACTATCGTGCTAACTTGGATATGTTGGAAACCAATAAATTCATGTCCCTCTTCTCACCAAACCAAAAAGTTTATACCAAGGTGAAAAATGAAGAGCCTACTTACTATGCTCCTGGTTCGCAAATTAAGAATTCGCAATTTGCCTCAGGAAGTATTGTAGAAGCTTTGGTGCATGATTCGATTGTGTCTCGTTGTGTTCATCTACATAAGGGGGCTGAAATTCGTAGCAGTCTCTTGTTCCCAGGCGTTGTTGTCCATGAGGGAGCAGTCGTCGAGCATGCGATTCTTGACAAGGGAGTTGTGGTTGAGGCTGGTGTAACCATTCGTGGAACCCAAGAGGCACCTCTTGTGATTAAAAAAGGTGCTGTGATTACAGAGGATATTGGATAATGAAATTATTGTTTGTTGCCGCAGAAGGAGCTCCCTTTTCAAAAACAGGGGGGCTAGGAGATGTGATTGGAGCACTTCCTAAATCCTTGGCTAAAAAAGGACATGATGTTCGTGTCGTCCTCCCCTACTACGACATGGTAGAGGCGAAATTTGGCGACCAAGTTGAAGATGTTTTGCACTTCGAGACCAGAGTGGGATGGAGAAGTGAATATGTTGGTGTGAAACGCATCTATCGTGATGGTGTTACCTTCTATTTTATTGATAACCAAAAATATTTCTTTAGAGGACATGTCTACGGAGATTTTGATGATGGGGAGCGCTTTGCCTACTTCCAATTGGCAGCGCTTGAGATGATGGAACGTGTAGACTTTATTCCAGATATCGTCCACGCTCATGACTACCATACAGCCATGATTCCTTTCCTACTAAAAGAGAAATACCGTTGGATTCAAGCTTACAATGGAATTAAGTCTGTCTTGACCATCCATAATCTGGAGTTCCAAGGTCAGTTTGATCCAGGAATGTTGTGGGATCTGTTTGGAGTTGGATTTGAGCGCTACGAAGATGGTACCCTTCGGTGGAAGGATTGCTTGAACTGGATGAAGGCCGGGATCCTCTATGCTGATCGTGTGACGACGGTTTCACCAAGTTATAGTTATGAAATCAGAACGGCTGAATATGGTTGTGGCCTTGATCAAATCTTGCGCATGGAATCTGGTAAATTGACGGGGATTGTGAATGGAATCGATACTGACCTCTACAATCCTGAAACAGACCCGCTATTGACCTATCATTTCAGTAAAGATGATTTATCAGGAAAAGCGGCAAGTAAGCGAGCTCTTCAGGAACGTGTCGGACTTCCGGTTCGTGATGATGTTCCCTTGTTTGGAATCGTTTCTCGTTTGACTCACCAAAAAGGCTTTGATGTGGTAGTTGAAGAATTACATAACCTCTTACAAAAGGATATCCAAATCGTTCTTTTGGGAACAGGAGATCCTGGCTTTGAACATGCCTTTTCTTGGTTTGGTCAAGCTTATCCAGATAAACTCTCTGCCAATATTATGTTTGATGTCCAGTTAGCGCAGGAAATTTATGCTGCTTCTGATGTCTTCTTGATGCCAAGTCGTTTTGAACCATGTGGACTATCTCAAATGATGGCCATGCGCTATGGCACGCTACCATTGGTTCACGAGGTAGGAGGACTTCGAGATACAGTACAAGCCTATAATGTGCTTGATGGTAGTGGTACTGGCTTTAGCTTTAACAACCTTTCTGGTTACTGGCTAAACTGGGCTGTAGATCAAGCATTGACAGTCTATACTCATGATAAGGATGCTTGGCTTGGTCTCCAAAGACAAGCCATGAGCCGTGACTTCTCATGGGATACAGCTAGTCAACATTATGCTGATCTCTATCAATCATTATAAGATGAATGGAAAACGCCTATTTTAGGCGTTTTTTTTTGCTTTTGCAGGGAAGAGTTTGCCCAAGGAATGTTGCAAACACCATCTGTATCTAATTCAAATGGGAAATACAAAGCTCTGGGTCTCAATATGGCCTACGAACGTCCCAACGATGGAAACCAATGGTACAATACCAATCCAAATGACCTCACCTCACGCGAGGAGATTGATCGGTAAATGAAGGGGTAAAACGATACGCTCATACTTCTGGATTATCTAGAAGGGGAAGCTGTCCTCAATAAATGCAGTCAAGATTGGAATAAAGCTTACTTCAATCAAGTTGTGACAAGTGCCAAAAAAGGAGTTCAATCTATTGAAATCGATGGTAAAACCTACAATAGCTATGAAGACTTGAAACGTGAATTTGCTGAAGCAGTTGATAAAGATAAGGCTACCCTAAGTAACGGATCTGTCAAATTTGGCAATACTGTTTCACTGAAAGAAAAAGTCTTTAAGAAATTGCTGCAACAAACAGACAGTTTCAAAACCTCTATTTTCAAATAGGAAGAAAATGCTCATCTGCTTAGCAGGTGAGTTTTTCTATTTTTTATAAAATTGGATCTCCAACTGATGAAATAGTATAAATTTGTATGGAGAACAAAAATAGACAATGTGTTTGAAAATGACCAAACTCTTTCGAATGCTAGTGGCAAGAAGTATTTTAAAAGTGGTGACAGAATCATAGTAAAACGTTTTCTTTCTAAGCAAACATTTGACTTTTCTATCTTTTAGGAGTAAACTAAAGAGGTAAAATTTATAAAAGGAGAATTCATCATGAATTTAACATTTTTAGGTCTTTGTTTAGCCTGTTTTGGTGTGTCACTTGCGGAAGGTTTGATGATGAGCAATCTGTTCAAATCTGCATCACGTCAACCAGAAATTATTGGTCAATTGCGTAGTCTCTTGATTCTTGGTGTTGCCTTTGTCGAAGGTACTTTCTTTGTAACTTTGGCCATGGCCTTCGTTATTAAATAGACAACTCTATTTAGAAAAGGAGGTGTCAAACCATGGAAGAAAGTTTGAACCCAACCGTTAACATTGGACCAATATCCTTTGATTTGACCCTGCTTGCCATGTCTCTTGTAACTGTTTTGATGGTTTTTGCCTTTGTCTACTGGGCAAGTCGTAAAATGACCATCCGTCCAAAGGGTAAACAAAATGCTCTTGAGATGATTTATGACTTTGTGATTAGTTTTGCCAAACCAAACATTGGAGAATCATACATCAAGGATTATTCCTTGTTTCTGTTTTCTCTATTCTTGTTTATCTTGGTTGCCAATAATATTGGTTTAATGGCAAAAGTACAAACAACAAACGGTTATAACTTGTGGACTTCTCCAACAGCCAACCTTGGATACGATTTATCCCTCTCATTATTGATCACTTTGATCGCTCATGTAGAAGGAGTTCGTCGTAGAGGCGTTAAAGAATATTTGAGAGCATTTGTTACACCTGGCTTTATGACTCCGATGAACATTTTAGAAGAGTTCACCAATTTTGCCTCCTTGGCGATTCGGATTTACGGAAATATCTTTGCCGGTGAGGTCTTAGCGGGATTGCTATTGGCCTTGTCACAACATGCCTTGTATTGGTATCCTTTTGCCTTTATTGCAAACATGTTATGGACAGCATTTTCGATTTTCATTTCATGTATTCAAGCTTATGTATTTACCATGTTGTCATCTATGTACATTGGTAAAAAAATAAATGAAGGGGAAGAGTAAGTAGAGGAGGATTAGAAGATGGATTTAACTATTAGTACCATTATTGGTGACTTTATTCTGATCGCTGGTTCCTTCCTTTTATTGATCTTTTTAGTGAAGAAATATGCTTGGGGAAATATTACCAGTGTCTTAGATGAACGCGCTGAAAAGATTTCTTCAGATATTGATGGTGCCGAGGAAGCCCGTAAAAAGGCAGAGGAACTTGCTAGCAAACGCGAAGCTGAGTTAGCGGGTAGCCGCAAAGAAGCTGCGTCTATCGTCGAAAATGCAAAGGAAACTGCAGAAAAGAACAAATCTCAGATTCTTTCAGAAGCCACTCAAGAAGCAGTACGTTTGAAAGAAAAAGCGCAACAAGAAATTGCGCATAACAAAGAAGAAGCATTGAACAGTATCAAAGGCGATGTGGCAGATCTCACTGTCAATCTTGCCAGCAAATTGTTGAGCCAACAGCTGGATACTGAAGGTCAACGCCAACTGATCGATCGCTATCTTGATGAATTAGGAGAAGCCTAATGGACAAAAAGCAACTGATGGTGATTGAGAAATATACCCAGCCTTTTGTTCAATTGGTCTTTGAAAAAGGAGAACAAGATCTTGTCTTTGAAAAATTGACCCAAATCAAGGGCATTCTTGAGGAGACTGGACTTGCGAACTTCTTAGCTCATATCGGTGTAGAGGATGAAGAGAAAGCAAAAAGTCTACGGCTTTTTCAACCCTCTGATTCACAATTACTCGACCATTTGATTGAAGTGGTGATTCTCAATCATCGTGAAGCCTTATTTTATGACATTGTAACGGTTTGTTTGGAGCAGATTCAATTACTGAGCAACGCTTTTGTCGTCACAGTTACGACAGTTGCAGGTTTGGATCCCATTCAAGAGCAAAAGCTAGTACCCATTATCGAAAGAAAATTTGGGGTTCAAGTTCGCTCGATCCAACAAAAGATCGATCCAGATTTAATTGGTGGCTTTGTCGTGACAGCCAATCATAAAACGTTGGATACCAGTCTCAAACACCAATTGCAAGTTATAAAATCTAAATTGAAATAGAAAGTGGTGTGAATTTTGGCGATTAACGCACAAGAAATCAGCGCTTTAATTAAGCAACAAATTGAAAATTTCAAGCCAAACTTTGACGTCACTGAGACAGGTGTTGTAACCTACATTGGTGACGGGATTGCTCGCGCTCATGGGCTTGAAAATGCCATGAGTGGTGAGTTGTTGATCTTTGAAAATGGCTCATACGGGATGGCCCAAAACTTAGAAACAACGGATGTCGGGATTATCATCTTGGGTGATTTCACGGATATTCGTGAAGGAGACTCTGTCCGTCGTACAGGTAAAATCATGGAAGTCCCTGCAGGAGATGCCTTGATTGGTCGTGTTGTCAACCCACTTGGCCAACCAGTGGATGGTTTGGGTGAGATTGTGACAGATAAATTCCGTCCAGTTGAAACGCCAGCTCCTGGTGTTATGCAACGGAAATCTGTCTCAGAACCTCTACAAACTGGTTTGAAAGCCATTGATGCCCTTGTTCCAATTGGACGTGGTCAACGGGAATTGATTATCGGGGACCGTCAAACAGGGAAAACCTCGATTGCCATCGATACTATCTTGAACCAAAAGGGGCAAGATATGATCTGTATCTATGTGGCGATCGGTCAAAAAGAATCAACAGTTCGGACGCAAGTAGAAACTCTCCGTAAATACGGAGCTATGGATTATACGATTGTGGTAACTGCTTCGGCTTCTCAACCGTCTCCATTGCTTTATTTGGCACCTTATGCAGGGGTTGCAATGGCCGAAGAGTTCATGTACAATGGCAAACACGTTTTAATCGTCTATGATGATTTGTCAAAACAAGCCGTTGCTTACCGTGAATTGTCCCTTCTTCTTCGTCGTCCGCCAGGACGGGAAGCCTTCCCAGGGGATGTTTTCTACCTTCACAGCCGTTTATTGGAACGTTCTGCGAAAGTATCGGATGAATTGGGTGGTGGTTCCATTACTGCGCTTCCAATCATTGAGACACAAGCAGGGGATATTTCTGCTTATATCGCGACTAACGTGATTTCGATCACAGATGGCCAAATCTTCTTGCAAGATAGCCTCTTTAACTCAGGAATTCGTCCAGCCATTGACGCAGGATCATCTGTGTCACGGGTTGGTGGATCAGCCCAAATCAAGGCTATGAAGAAGGTTGCGGGGACTCTCCGTATTGACCTAGCTTCTTACCGTGAGTTGGAAGCCTTCACCAAGTTTGGTAGTGACTTGGATGCCGCTACTCAAGCTAAGTTGAACCGTGGTCGCCGGACAGTAGAAGTCTTGAAGCAACCAGTCCATGAACCATTAACTGTCGAAAAACAGGTAGTCATCTTGTATGCTTTGACACATGGATTCTTGGATAGTGTACCTGTTGATGATATCCTTCGCTTTGAAGAGGAATTGTTTGCCTTTGTAGAAGTGCATCATCCAGAAATCTTTGAAACCATTCGGACGACCAAAGATCTTCCAAGTGAAGAAACAATGGATGCAGTGATTACTGACTTTGTCAACCAATCAAGTTTCAAATAGAAATAGGAGTGGCAGATGGCAGTTTCTTTAAATGATATCAAAAATAAAATTGCATCGACAAAGAATACTAGTCAAATTACAAATGCTATGCAGATGGTATCTGCTGCCAAACTTGGGAAGTCTGAGCAAGCTGCCAAGGACTTCCAAATTTACGCATCTAAGGTTCGTAAGCTATTGACCGACCTCTTACATGGACATGAGGCTGAGAATTCTAAGTACCGTCCATTTTTAAAGAGTCGGCCTGTCAAAAAGTCTGCTTATATTGTCATCACTTCTGACCGTGGACTAGTGGGAGGATACAACGCCTCTATTCTCAAGTCTGTCATGGAATTGAAGGAAGAATACCATCCAACGGGTGAGGATTTCGAAGTCATCTGTATTGGAAGTATTGGGGCAGATTTCTTTAGAGCAAGAGGCATCCAGCCGGTTTATGAACTACGTGGCCTAGCTGATCAACCAAGCTTTGATGAAGTGCGGAAGATCATTAACAAGACAGTCCAAATGTATCAAAATGAATTGTTTGATGAATTGTATGTCTGTTATAACCACCACGTCAATAGTTTGACCAGTCAATTGCGGGTTGAGCAAATGCTTCCGATCATTGACTTGGACCCCAACGAAGCAGATGAAGATTATATCTTGAATCTGGAGTTGGAATCAGACCGAGATGCGATTTTGGATCAATTGCTTCCACAGTTTGCTGAGAGTATGATTTATGGAGCCATCGTTGATGCCAAAACAGCTGAAAATGCTGCCGGTATGATGGCCATGCAAACAGCAACAGACAATGCCAAGAAGGTAATTGATGAATTGACCATTCAATACAACCGAGCTCGTCAGGCGACCATTACGCAAGAAATTACGGAAATTGTTGCAGGAGCGAGTGCGCTTGAGTAGTTGATTCGATGCACATTTTAACAATACAAAAATAAGCTTGCTTATATGTATGACCAAGCTTAGAAACTTAATAGAATAGGAGAATGACATGAGTTTAGGCAAAATTTCTCAGGTTGTAGGTCCTGTCGTTGACGTAGCTTTTGCTGCGGGCGATAAACTCCCTGAGATTAATAATGCGCTTGTAGTCTATAAAAATGACCAACAAAAATCAAAAGTCGTTCTTGAAGTAGCTCTTGAACTTGGGGATGGTGTCGTTCGCACCATTGCCATGGAATCAACAGATGGCTTGACTCGTGGGATGGAAGTATTGGACACTGGTCGTCCAATCTCTGTGCCTGTCGGAAAAGAAACTCTTGGACGTGTTTTCAACGTCTTGGGAGATACCATTGACTTGGAAGAAGCATTTCCAGAAGATGCTCCTCGTGAATCCATTCATAAAAAAGCTCCATCCTTTGATGAGCTTTCTACTTCAGAAGAAATTCTTGAAACAGGGATCAAGGTCATTGACCTCTTGGCCCCTTACCTGAAAGGTGGGAAGGTCGGCCTCTTCGGTGGTGCCGGAGTTGGGAAGACCGTCTTAATTCAAGAATTGATCCACAACATTGCCCAAGAGCACGGTGGGATCTCCGTCTTTACCGGGGTTGGTGAACGGACCCGTGAGGGGAATGACTTGTACTGGGAAATGAAGGAATCTGGCGTTATCGAAAAAACAGCCATGGTCTTTGGACAAATGAACGAACCACCAGGAGCACGGATGCGTGTAGCCTTGACTGGTTTGACCATTGCGGAATACTTCCGTGATGTGGAAGGTCAAGACGTTCTCTTGTTTATCGATAATATCTTCCGTTTCACCCAAGCCGGATCAGAAGTATCAGCCCTTTTGGGACGGATGCCTTCTGCCGTTGGTTACCAACCGACCTTGGCAACTGAAATGGGTCAATTGCAAGAACGGATTACCTCAACCAATAAAGGTTCTGTTACATCGATCCAAGCCATCTATGTGCCAGCCGATGACTATACAGACCCTGCCCCAGCAACAGCCTTCGCCCATTTGGACTCAACGACCAACTTGGAGCGTAAATTGGTTCAATTAGGGATTTACCCTGCCGTTGACCCATTGGCATCTAGCTCTCGTGCCCTTTCTCCAGACATCGTCGGAGAAGAGCACTATGCAGTGGCTTCTGAGGTCAAACGCGTCCTTCAACGCTACCATGAACTGCAAGATATCATTGCCATCTTGGGGATGGATGAATTGTCTGATGATGAAAAGACCTTGGTGGCTCGTGCCCGTCGTGTCCAATTCTTCTTGTCTCAAAACTTTAACGTGGCGGAACAATTCACTGGTCAACCAGGTTCTTATGTACCGGTTGCAGAAACTGTACGTGGTTTTAAAGAAATTTTGGACGGGAAACACGACCACTTACCTGAGGATGCCTTCCGTGGTGTCGGTTCGATCGAAGATGTGATTGCAAAAGCTGAAAAAATGGGATTCTAAGAAGAGGTGAAAGATGAGTCAAATGAACGTCCAAATCGTTACACCGGATGGACTGGTTTATGATCATCATGCCGCATTTGTATCTGTCAAGACAATTGATGGTGAATTAGGGATTTTACCTCGTCATATCAATACCATTGCGGTTTTGGCTGTAGACCAAGTCAAGGTCCGTCGGGTCGATGACGAAAAACACATTGATTGGATCGCCGTGAATGGTGGGATTATCGAAGTGGTAGATAATGTCATTACCATCGTAGCGGATTCGGCGGAACGCGCTCGAGACATTGATATTAGCCGGGCTGAGCGTGCGAAATTGCGTGCTGAAAAAGCCCTTGAAGAAGCCAAAGATCAACATTCTGTTGATATGGAGCGTCGTGCAAAAATTGCCCTTCAACGAGCTATTAACCGGATTAATGTCGGAAATCGATTATAAAAAGTTAAAGAGGCTGGGACAAAAGTCCTAGCCTCTCAATTGTCTTTGGATTGTCGCGCAAGACACAGTGGTTGAGTGAGCTCTACTACGCTGATTTCATCAGCTTTTACAGTCCTACTCAACTGTGCGGAGGTGGGACGACGAAATCGAATTCTGACGAATGACCGATTTCTGTCCCACTCTCTTTTTTTGAATCTAAAGAATATAAAGGGAAACTTTTTCTTGTGGTATAATAGAGGTATGATTCAAATGATTTTTACTTTTTGCAGTCACCTATTATTTATTTCTTTTGCCTACCACCTTCTTTCAACGGTGGTTCAGTGGGAGCGTTTTTTAAAGGTAAGTGCTGATACAGCCTTGAAAATTCGTCTTCTTATTCTATTGATCAGCATTAGTTTAGGGTATTTGACGAGTAGCTTCTTTATCAGTATCTATGAATTCAGTCGGCAGTTGTTTAACGGGAACTTTTAGCTTCTTTTTTGATGAATTTATGGTATGATAGTAGTCGTGACTGAATGAAATGGAGTAATAACGAGTATGGATAAAATTATTGTAAACGGTGGTCAAAATCGCCTAGTTGGAACTGTGAAGATTGAAGGAGCAAAGAATGCCGTCCTTCCCCTTTTAGCAGCAACTGTTTTGGCCAGTGAAGGAACAACGACTTTGACCAATGTTCCTGTTTTATCTGATGTCTTTACCATGAATAATGTCGTTCGTGGCTTGAACACTCAAGTGACGTTTGATGAAGAGACCAATACAGTAGTCGTTGATGCAACTCAACCATTAACAGAAGAAGCGCCTTACAAATATGTCAGCAAGATGCGGGCTTCGATCGTCGTATTAGGTCCTGTCTTGGCTCGGAATGGTCATGCCAAAGTTTCCATGCCGGGTGGATGTACCATTGGTAGTCGTCCAATCGATTTGCACTTGAAGGGATTGGAAGCTATGGGGGCGAAGATCACTCAAACTGCGGGCTATATTGAAGCAAAAGCAGATCGTCTTCATGGAGCGCATATCTATATGGATTTCCCATCTGTAGGTGCCACCCAAAATATCATGATGGCAGCAACTTTGGCAGATGGAACTACGGTTATCGAAAATGCAGCCCGCGAACCTGAGATTGTGGATTTGGCCTCTCTTTTGAATAAGATGGGCGCTAAGGTGCGTGGAGCTGGGACAGAAACCTTGACGATTGTTGGGGTGGATCGCCTGCATGGAGCGGTTCATAATGTCGTTCAAGACCGAATTGAGGCAGGCACTTTCATGGTTGGTGCAGCCATGACAGGTGGAGACGTTTTAATCGAGGATGCTATCTGGGAACACAACCGCCCTCTTCTTTCTAAGATGCAAGAAATGGGTGTTGAAGTAACGGAAGAAGAAAATGGTATTCGCATTCGCTCAGATGTCTCTAAATTGAAACCAGTGACGGTAAAAACCTTGCCTTATCCAGGCTTTCCTACAGATATGCAAGCCCAATTCACTGCTTTGATGGCCATGGCCTCTGGTGAATCGACTATGATTGAAACAGTCTTCGAAAATCGCTTCCAACACTTGGAAGAGATGCGTCGGATGGGCTTACATTCAGACATTATGAGAGATACAGCCCGCATCCAAGGTGGAGCTAGCTTACAAGGGGCTGAAGTGATGTCGACAGACTTGCGTGCTAGTGCGACCTTGATTTTAATGGGGCTTGTAGCTGAGGGAGAAACCAAAGTTAGCAAGTTAACACACCTTGACCGTGGATATTTTAAATTCCATGAGAAATTGGTGGCTCTTGGAGCAGATGTACGTCGTGTGAAGGAAGATGATGATGAAAACTAAATTAAAAGCAATTGGAAAACAATTGGGAATCGTCCTATTGGTTCTTACTATTTTAGCGATTGTCTTCGCTCTTGGCTTGGTCATTGGATATGGTATCATTGGTAATGGGAAGGATCCTTGGTCTATTCTCTCGCCAGATACATGGAAGGAAATCCTTCAGAAATTTACAGGTAAGTAACTATTTATCAAAAGAGGAGCTTGAGATCGTGATCCCAGGCTCTTTCCCATTCAGTAGAAACAGAGGAAACCAGTGTGGCAAATAATCAAAAGAAACCACTTAAAATGAAAAAATCGGGACAAACCTTACTAGGCTTGGTGGTGGCTGCAGCTCTCTCGATCGGCGGGTATTATTTTAGTCAACCCCAGCCAATCGCTAGTCACTCTCAAGTTCAAACGGTTGTCACTTCGAGTCAACAAGCAACACCGAGTAAGGAACTAGCTGAGAGTGTTCTGACGGATGGTGTTCGTACAAAACTAGGAAAGAACATTCAATGGAACGAAGCGGGCGCTTTCATTATTAACCAGAACAAAACCAATCTGGATGCAGATGTTGCGAGTCTCCCTTATGCAGATACGAAGACAAAGACTGTAAAAGGACGAGAAATTCCCACAGTTGCCAACGCTTTGATGACCAAGGCGACTCGTCAATACCAAAAGAGAGAGCAGACAGATGTAGATTGGACGCCAGCTGGCTGGCACCAAGTAACCAATTTAGCTGGGGAATACGACCATGCGGTTGATCGGGGACACCTTCTCGGCTATGCCTTGATAGGTAAGCTTGATGGTTTTGATGCCTCAACGAGCAATCCAAAAAATATAGCGGTTCAAACAGCTTGGGCGAATCAAGCTCGTGATAGTTTTTCGACAGGACAAAATTATTATGAGACCCTTGTTCGGAAGGCCTTAGACAATAATAAGCGGGTTCGTTATCGAGTGACTCTCCACTATGCATCGGATGATGATTTGGTACCAGTCGGCAGTCAAATTGAAGCAAAATCTAGTGATGGTAGTCTAGAGTTTAACGTCTTTGTTCCAAATGTTCAGAGTGGAATTAGTTTGGATTATCGTACGGGAAAAGTAACAGTGCATCGTTAAGCTAAACGGAAAAGAAGAAGCAAGATGAGAAGGATTCGGTTGGCTTTGTAGTCGACTGGATCTTTTTCTTTTCATGACTGCAATCTTTAGTTTATTTTAAGAAAACTAAGGTATACTATGCTCTTCTAGACCTAAACAGAGGTCTTCCCAAGGAAAGGAGGAGCTTGTGAGAACTATTAAAGCCATGATTCGTTTTCTAATACGGGCCATTTGGAGCCTTGTTTGGGGCTTGTTCTGGACCCTAGCTCTCAGTTTTGCCCTAGTAGTTGGTGTTCTGTTCTTTAGTGGCAAAACCGGTAGCGGGATAGACGGCATCAGTCGTGCGGCCCAAACGGTTGTCACGCAGGTGGATGCTTACTTTCATCGAACTGGTCCTATGCTAAGTCAAGGGAGCCCATCTGCTCAAGAAGGCCTAGCAACTGATGGCCATACCTCTACAGGAGCAAGGTGGGATCAGGCAACTGCAAAAGTTTATCTAGATCCTGCGATGGATGAGACCTTTACCCTTGCTTATGAGGAAGCGCTTGAGTCTTGGAATCAGACAGGGGCCTTCACTTTCCAACTTGTCACCAGTGAAGAAGAGGCGGATATCCTCCTAACAGAGATGGATGATAGCACGGTTTCTGCAGCAGGTGAAGCAGAATCCCAGACCAATGTTTTAACCCATCGATTCAAACGTGTGATTGTTCGTTTGAATCGCTATTACCTATTAAATAAGCAGTACAACTATTCCCATCAACGGATTGTGAATACAGCTGAGCATGAACTAGGCCATGCCATTGGTTTGGACCATAATGAGGAAGAGTCCGTCATGCAGTCGGCTGGTTCCTTTTATAGCATCCAAGCGAGGGATATTGAAGCTGTTCGTCAACTATATAAGGAGTCAGAATGATCAAACGGATACTGTATCTTATTCGAACCTTTCCAGAACAAGTGGCACTCTTTGTGTTTAACTCTGGAATCTTTCTTTGGATATCCCAAAAAGGGCAAGTAATTTCCCATGAATTAGGCATTCAACAGGCTTGGGAAAATTATGCTCCTGAGGGAGTCCGTCAATTTTTCGGGAACAATAGGGAAGCTGTTCAAGCTTTCCTCTCCCATTCGGCCATTACTTGGCTGATTGGCTCCATGATTATCCTGCTTGTGATTCGCTTTGTGAAGGGCGTCATCAAATGGGGCTTGTTTTTGCTAGTGATTGGCATCGGGCTTTTCCTAGCCTGTCAGTACAGTCAAATGGCTTCCAATGTCTCAGCGATTTAAAAAGTGAAGAAAGGTCAAGCGCGTCTAGCGTTTGGCCTTTTCTTCAATTGTCAATTTGTCAAAAGTAAGGTACAATGAAACTATGATTATTTTACAAGCCAACAAAATTGAACGCTCTTTTGCAGGGGAGGTTCTTTTTGATAATATCAGCCTGCAAGTGGATGAACGGGATCGAATTGCTCTGGTCGGAAAGAACGGCGCAGGCAAGTCTACGCTCTTGAAAATCTTGGTGGGAGAAGAAGAGCCGACCTCAGGAGAAATCAATAAAAAACGCGACCTTTCTCTCTCTTATCTGGCCCAGGATAGCCGCTTTGAGTCGTCCAATACCATCTACGATGAGATGCTCCATGTCTTTGACGATCTCCGTAAGACGGAAAGAACCTTACGGCAGATGGAGCTCGATATGGGGGAAAAAACTGGAGCCGATTTGGAGAAACTCATGCAGGATTATGACCGGCTCTCGGAAGAATTCCGTCAGGCTGGTGGCTTTACCTATGAGGCAGATATCCGTGCCATTTTAAACGGCTTCAAGTTCGATGAATCTATGTGGCAGATGAAGATTGAAGAGTTGTCTGGAGGGCAAAATACCCGTTTAGCTCTGGCCAAGATGCTCTTGGAAAAGCCAAATCTTTTGGTACTGGATGAGCCGACCAACCACTTGGATATTGAGACCATCGCCTGGTTGGAAAATTACTTGGTCAATTATAGTGGGGCCCTTCTCATTGTCAGTCACGACCGGTATTTTCTAGATAAGGTAGCAACCATTACTCTGGACTTGACCAAGCATTCTTTGGACCGCTATGTCGGCAATTACTCCAGCTTTGTCGAGCAAAAAGAGCAAAAACTCCTGACCGAAGCCAAGAACTACGAGAAGCAACAAAAAGAAATCGCTGCTCTCGAAGACTTTGTTAATCGCAATTTAGTGCGGGCTTCGACCACCAAGCGGGCCCAGTCTCGTCGCAAGCAGTTGGAAAAAATGGAGCGCCTAGACAAGCCCGAAGCTGGGAGCAAGTCTGCCCATATGACCTTCCATTCTGATAAGACCTCTGGCAATGTCGTCTTGACAGTAGAAGAGGCAGCTGTCGGCTATGACGATCAAGTCCTATCAGAGCCCATCAATCTGGATATCCGCAAGATGAATGCGGTCGCTATTGTAGGACCAAATGGAATCGGGAAATCGACTCTAATCAAGTCCATCGTTGGACAGATTCCTTTTATCAAAGGAGAAGCCCGTTTTGGGGCCAATGTCGAGGTGGGCTACTATGACCAGACCCAAAGTAAGCTAACCCCTCACAACAGTGTCTTGGATGAGCTCTGGAACGACTTCAAGCTAACACCAGAAGTAGAAATTCGCAATCGCCTAGGAGCCTTCCTTTTCTCAGGGGACGATGTCAAGAAAACCGTCGGCATGCTGTCAGGTGGAGAGCGGGCGCGCCTGCTCTTGGCTAAACTATCCATGGAGAATAACAATTTCTTGATTCTCGATGAGCCAACCAACCACTTGGATATCGATAGCAAGGAAGTGCTGGAAAATGCCTTGATTGATTTTGATGGGACCTTGCTCTTTGTCAGCCACGACCGTTACTTTATCAATCGGGTGGCTACACAGGTCTTGGAACTGTCAGAAGAGGGCTCAACTCTTTATCTAGGAGACTATGATTATTATCTGGAGAAAAAAGCGGAGTTAGAGGCCCTTGCGGCAGCACAAGCAGAAGCTGTGCCTGTTTCCTCGGCCGAAGAAGTCACCAGCAATGACTATCATCTGCAAAAGCAAAACCAAAAGGAACTCCGGAAAATCACTCGTCGCATTGAGCAATTGGAAGCAGAGATGGAAGAGCTGGACCAGAAAATCCAAGACATTACCGAAACCATGCATAGCACCAACGATGCAGCTGACTTGGTTCAACTGCAAAGCGAGCTGGACCAACTAACTGTCCAGCAGGAAGCGGTCATGGAAGAGTGGGCAGAACTGTCAGAGCAGGTGGAATAGATGGAAGATCTTGGAAAAGTTTTTCGTGAATTTCGAATCAGTAAGAATTATTCGTTAAAAGAAGCTGCGGGCCACTGACGCTGGCGAACTCATGGAGAGCCAGTAGCAAATCGACCAGCTGACCGCCGCGCAAGAAGAAGCCATGCTAGAATGGGAAGCGCTAGCCCAGTAAGTATAGTTTTCTAGTTTGTATAAGGAGAACATAATGGCGACTGAAAATGATTGGTTTATGAAGCAGGTTAAAGGTGTAGCCGACATGATTGGTACAACTTTGCGCCTACAGATTCAAAATTTAGATTTGGGGCAGTATGAGGATGAGGAAGGAAAACTCATCAACGGGGCTCACTATCTTCAGCAAGTCCTAGAAGAGCAGCGCTTCGAAGAGGCCATTTCTTTTGTTGAAGAGCAGATGAAACGCCTACCTCTTCATCAGTATGATCTATTGGTTGATTGGCTGATTTCCTACTTAAGACAATTAGATGTTTCCGTGAAAGAAGATCAAGGATTCTACGAAGGGTACTTGCAAGAGTTAGAAAGGCACTTAAAGGAATTTAAGTGGTAATCAAATGGAAGATTTAGGCAAAGTTTTTCGTGAATTTCGAATCAGTAAAAATTATTCGTTGAAAGAAGCTGCAGGAGAGGCCTGCTCGACCTCCCAGTTATCCCGTTTTGAATTGGGGGAGTCGGATCTGGCTGCGTCGCGCTTCTTTGACATTTTGGACAATATCCATGTGACGATTGAGAATTTTATGGATAAGGCCAGAAATTTTCAACACCATGAACATGTGGCCTTGATGGCCCAGATTATTCCTCTTTACTATTCAAATGATATTACTGGTTTTCAAAGGCTTCAAGGAGAACAACTTGAAAAGGCTAAAAGTTCGACCAATCCCCTCTATTTTGAATTGAACTGGATTTTGTTACAAGGGCTGATTTGCCAGAGAGATGCCAGCTACACCATGAAGCAGAGTGATCTGGACAAGGTGGCGGATTATCTCTTTCAAACGGAAGAGTGGACCATGTATGAGTTGATCCTCTTTGGCAATCTTTATAGCTATTATGATGTGGATTATGTTACTCGGCTTGGTAGAGAAGTGATGGAGCGTGAAGATTTCTACAAGGAAATTGGTCGCCATCGAAAACTGGTCTTGATTCTAGCTCTGAATTGTTACCAGCATTGTTTAGAACACCGTTCTTTTGAAAATGCTAGTTATTTTGAAGCCTATGTGGAAAAGATTATCGGCAAGGGAATTAAACTCTACGAGCGCAATGTCTTTCATTACCTCAAGGGATTTGCCCTCTATCAGAAGGGGCAAAAGAAAGAAGGCTGTCAGCAAATGCAGGAAGCCATGAATATTTTTGATGTGTTGGGACTACCAGAGCAGGTAGCTTACTATCAAGAACACTTTGATAAATTTGTAATAGATGAATGTTCCTAAATAAGCAAGAGATAAAGGAGATTTTATGAACCGACATGCGGTCCAATTAATTAGTCGTGGAGCGATTAACAAAATTGGAAATATGCTCTATGATTATGGGAATAGTGTCTGGCTGGCCTCAATGGGGACTATAGGAAAGACGGTATTAGGAATCTATCAGATTTCTGAGTTAGTGACAGGGATTCTCGTCAATCCTTTTGGAGGAGTGATTTCAGACCGTTTTTCTCGTCGCAAGATTTTGATGACGACCGACTTGGTTTGTGGACTCCTTTGTTTGGCGATTTCTTTTATCAGAAGTGATCGTTGGATGATTGCGGCACTGATTTTTGCCAATATAGTTCAGGCCATTGCCTTTGGTTTTTCTCGACCTGCCAATAAAGCCATTATCACAGAGGTGGTAGAGAAAGAAGAGATTGTAACCTATAATGCGCACTTGGAGTTGGTCTTACAGGTTGTTAGTGTCAGTTCACCTGTGTTTTCTTTCCTAGTTCTACAATTTGCCAGTCTCCATGCGACCCTCTTACTAGATGCGCTGACCTTTTTTATTGCATTTGTCCTAGTGGCATTCCTTCCGAAAGAAGAAGCTAAGGTTCAAGAAAAGAAACAGTTTACGGTGAAAGATATTTTTTCTGATATCAAGGAGGGGTTAGACTATATCTGGCATCAGAAAGAAATTTTCTTTCTCCTCTTGGTGGCTTCCGGTGTTAATTTCTTTTTTGCGGCTTTTGAGTTTTTACTTCCCTTTTCCAATCGACTCTACGGGGTCAAGGGGGCTTATGCGACCATCTTAACATTGGGAGCTATCGGATCTATTCTAGGAGCACTTGTTGCCAATAAAATTGCATCAAGTATGAAAACTCTCCTGTTTTTACTGATTATGGCAGGGGTCGGAGTGTTCACGATGGGCTTGCCTCTCCCACCTTATCTTTCCTTTTCGGGAAATCTGGTCTGTGAATTTTTTGTGACCATTTTCGACATCCACGTTTTTAGTTAAGTGCAAACCAAGGTGGAAGATGATTATCTGGGGAGAGTCTTGAGCACGATTTATACTTTGGCTGTTCTTTTTATGCCCATCGCCAAAGGTTTGATGACTTGGTTACCAAGTGTCCAAGTAGAATCCTTTCTCCTGATTGGAGCTGGAGTTATTCTCTTTTCACTCTTGGCTCAGCTAGTAGCTAAGCAGTTTCAATTAAAAGAACAGTAGGTATCCTTTTATAAAATTGCAATCTATTATTTTTCCCAAATAAGGGACAAAATGAAAACCTCTTTCATGAACTGATACAATAGTTTCAGAAAATGAAGGAGGTTTTTTATGAAGCGACATGCAGTCCAATTAATTGCTCGTGGAGCAATCAATAGAATGGGGAATATGCTCTATGATTACGGGAATAGTGTCTGGTTGGCCTCGATGGGGACTATAGGAAAGACGGTATTAGGGATTTATCAGATTTCTGAACTTGTTACCTCCATTCTAGTTAATCCATTTGGAGGCGTGATCTCAGACCGTTTTTCTCGTCGTAAGATTTTGATGACAACCGACTTGGTGTGTGGTCTCCTTTGTTTGGGCATTTCTTTTATCAGGAACGATCGTTGGATGATTGCAGCCCTGATTGTTGCCAATATTGTCCAGGCCATTGCCTTCGCTTTTTCTAGAACTGCCAATAAAGCCATTATTACAGAACTTGTAGAGAAAGACGAGATTGTGACTTATAATGCCCACTTGGAGTTGGTCTTACAGGTTGTCGGTGTTAGTTCACCTGTCTTCTCTTTTCTTGTTTTACAATTTGCCAGTCTCCATGGGACCCTCTTACTGGATGCACTGACCTTTTTCATTGCTTTTGTACTGGTTGCTTTACTGCCGAAAGAAGAAAAGGTTCAAGAAAAGAAAGGGTTTACGGCAAAGGATATTTTTTCTGATATCAAGGATGGAGTGCACTACATCTGGCAGCAGAAAGAAATTTTCTTTCTCTTATTGGTGGCTTCCAGTGTCAATTTCTTCTTTGCAGCTTTTGAGTTTTTACTTCCCTTTTCCAATCGACTTTACGGAGTCAAGGGGGCTTATGCGACCATCTTAACCTTGGGGGCTATTGGCTCCATCATCGGAGCCTTGATCGCTAATAAATTTAAATCAAGCATGGAGATGCTTCTCTTCTTATTGATCTTAACAGGAGTAGGAGTATTCATGATGGGCTTGCCTCTTCCTCCTCTTCTTTCCTTTTCTGGAAATTTAGTCTGTGAACTCTTTATGACGATTTTTAATATCCATTTTTTTACCCAAGTACAAACCAAGGTGGAAGGAGACTATCTAGGAAGGGTCTTAAGCACCATTTTTACCCTGGCCATTCTCTTAATGCCCATCGCAAAAGGCTTGATGACTTGGTTGCCAAGCGTCCGAGTAGAATCCTTTCTCCTGATTGGCGCTGGCGTCATTCTCTTTTCCTTCCTAGCCCAACTAGTAGCCAAGCAGTTACCATCACAAAGTCATTAGAACAACATGAAGAGGCTGGGACAAAAGTCCTAGCCTCTCAATTGTCTTTGAATTGTCGAGCAAGACGCAGTGGTTGAGTGGGCTCTACTGCGCTGATTTCATCAGCTTTTACAGCCCTACTCAACTGTGCGGATGTGGGACGACGAAATCGAATTCTAACGAATTACCGATTTCTGTCCCACTCTCAGTTTTCGATTTGTTTGATTTTTTCTTCTTTATCACCTGACATCTTTTGTCCTAGTTGTTTTTTCGCGGCTTTTAACTCATGTTTTAATGAGAAATTTTTTGGAAGGCTGACTAAGAAAGTCACCAGCGAACCTAGAAGGACACAAACCAGAATCAAAATGATGAGAGGGAGTTTAAATTGGACCAGCAAAAAGTTCACGGTCACCGTTTGCATATTAGCCAAGGAAATAATCGCAATGAGCAGTACAGAAATCAGTAGTGCAACATATTGTAGTTTTCGTTTATTCATTTTGTCTCCCTATTCTTCTAATTCAGCCTTGCTTTTCACATCAGCGTATTCTTCTGCTTTTTCAAGGCTTAAGATATCATTGTAAGTCGGTAGGACGATGTCTTGTCCATATTTTTTCTTTAGAGCGGTTGTCACCAAGCGATAGGCCAAATTGGCATTTCGGGACAAGATAGGACCGTGGAAGTAGCTGCCAAAGACGTTCTTGTAATGAACCCCTTCGCACCCATCTTCTTTGTTGTTCCCATTTCCGTAGACGACTTTACCAAGCGGTTTTTCGTCCTTCGCCAAGAAGGTCCGACCTTGGTGGTTTTCAAAACCATAGTAGGTCTCATTGAACTCTTCATTATGGATTTTGATGTCGCCAATATAGCGATTGTTTTCTTGGTTAAGAGTGTAATGCCCCATAATACCAAGGCCCTCAATACGTTTGCCAGAAGCTTCAATGTAGTACTGGCCTAGAAGCTGAAAGCCACCACAGATAGCCAGGACCACCCCATCGTCATGAATAAAGCGTTCGAGGTCTTCTTTTTTATCTGGTAGGTCCTCAGATACAATGGTCTGCTCGTAGTCTTGGCCTCCACCGAAAAAGGCAATGTCGTAGAGGTCTGGATCAAAGCGGTCTTTGAGCGAAACGATGTCCACCGTTACGCGAGCACCAAGCTTTTCCGCAACGTACTTGAGCATGAGGATATTGCCATTATCCCCATAAGTATTCATCAGATTCCCATAAAGATGGGCAATTCTCAATTCATATTGATAGTTTTCCTGATCAGGGGATTGTAGTGAAGTATACGTCATTAATTCATCTCCTTTTCAATCAGGTGTTCTTGAGCTAGCAATTCACGGAATTCTAGCATGGCTGTATAGGTGGCTAAAATATAGGCGTGAGGAGTAGTCTGTCCTTTAATCTGGGTAAAGACATCCTCTAATTTTGCATTTTCAGTAATCTGGTCAGCCGGATAGCCAGTGACCCGAAGTCGCCGAGCAATTTCTGAGTGTCGCACCCCACCAGCATTGATTTCTGGAATGTCCATCTGGGTGATTTGCTCAAAGTCCGCATCCCAAATCCAGCTGGTATCAATCCCATCTGCATAGTTGGCGTTGAGAAGAACGGACAAGCTGAAGGGATATGGCGCTAGTTTGATCATTTCAATAGCCTGAGTAGCTCCAACCGGATTTTTGATCAGGACTAGGGTACATTCCTTATCCCCAATCTTAAAGGTTTCCTGACGGCCAAAGACAGCCTTGCTCTTATCGAAACCACGCTTAATGACGTCTGGGCTGACATCAAAATAATGGGCCACCGCAACTGCAGCGAGGGCATTATAAATATTGTAGAGGCCCCCGATATTAATGTGGTAGTTTGTTCCGTTGATCTTAAAGTGAGAAGAAGTATTGGTCAGCTCAGTCAATTCATCGACAGCGACTGTTAAAGGAGGACGGTGGAAGCCACAGCTTTCACAAATGTAATCCCCCAGATTCGCATAGGTATTCAACTGGTAGGTCAAGATGCCATGACATTCTGGGCAGACGATTCCTTCTGTGTTGTAATGAGCTAGCTGTGGAGCAGTTTTTTCCGTATCAAAGCCAAAATATTGAACGGGATTTGGTAGGGGAAGGGTATGGAAAAGAGGGCTATCCCCATTCATCAGAACAGTCGCCTGTGGCGCTTTTTTGATCCCATCCAAAATCATCCGATAAGTCGTGTAGATTTCTCCGTAGCGGTCCATTTGATCGCGGAAGATATTGGTAATCACAAACAAGGTCGGTGTGATGTAGTCACAAATCCGAGATAGGCTGGCTTCATCGATTTCAAGAACAGCGATCGGACGACCAGAAGTATCTTTTGCGTTCAAGAAAGTAGTTGTAATCCCTGAAATCATATTGGCACCACTAGGATTGGTCACGATAGGTCCGAAAGCCTCCTGAAGAATGCCAACAGTGAGAGCCGTTGTTAGTGTTTTCCCATTCGTACCAGTGACAACTACAATTTCGTAGTTCTGGGCCAGGTGTTGTAAAATATCTTTATCAATTTGAAGGGCGATTTTTCCAGGAAGGGTAGAGCCACGTCCAAGCATACGCAAGAGGTGACTACTCATTTTTCCGGCAATAAGCCCCATACTAGTCTTAATCTTCATAATTCATATTTTATCACAAAAACCAACAGAAGGTTACAGAAAAATCTGTTGAAACATGATATAATGATGTAGAGTGGTTTGAACGCGCTATCCTTTTGATAGAAGCCTTGCTGTTGCTAGTAAGATTCTACAATTTGTTAGCCGTTCGATAAGCCTAGAAGAGAAGTGGTAGGTATGAGATCGTGAACATCCAACAATTGTCAAATCCCCAGTATTGGGCCAGTTTATTTCCCACTCCATGGAGTGTGGTTGTCAACCTGATTGACATTGCCCTAGTAGCTTGGTTATTGTATTATTTTATAAAAGCCATTGTCGGCACTAAAATTATGATTTTAGTCCGTGGTGTCTTGACCTTTTTCTTATTTGAGTTAGTTGCCAATATGATTGGTCTGACGACCATTTCTTGGTTGATCAACCAAATCATCACCTACGGGGTCATTGCTGCGGTAGTGATTTTCTCTCCGGAAATTCGGACGGGATTAGAACGATTAGGTCGAGCAACTGAATTTTTCTCAACCAACCAGATTAGTACAGAAGAAAAATTGGTTCAATCCTATGTAAAAGCCGTTGCTTATATGAGTCCTCGAAAGATTGGTGCCTTGGTTGCTATTCAAGGGAGTAGAACCCTTCAAGAATATATTTCTACGGGTATTCCCCTCGATGCAGATGTTTCGGGTGAACTTCTGATTAATATTTTTATTCCCAACACCCCGCTTCACGATGGGGCAGTGATTGTCACCAATGATAAAATTGCTGTATCTTGTGCTTATCTCCCCTTAACAGAAAGCACGGGAATTTCAAAAGAGTTCGGTACGCGACACCGGGCTGCAATCGGCTTGTCTGAGGTAAGTGATGCCTTCACCTTTGTTGTTTCGGAAGAAACGGGTGGTATCTCCATTGCGAGAAATGGGAGCTTTAGACACGACCTCAGTATCGAAGAATTCGAACAAGAGTTGCGTTCCTTCATAATTCCAGAAGATCAAGGGAAAAAAGATTTGAAATCAAGAATTTTTGGAGGACGTATCAAATGATTCCAAAAAGAAAAATTGTCTATATTGTGACATCAGTCTTTTTCTCAAGTCTCTTATTCATCATTGCCACCTCTGTTAATTTCCAGAATAACAGTAGTGCGCGTCAAGTGAGCTCTGAAACTTACACGAACACCTTAACCAATATTCCGATTGATGTAAAATATAACGATAGTAAATATTTTGTTAGCGGGATTAGTTCAGAAGTAACAGTTTTTCTGAAGGGATCTAACCGTGTCGCCTTAGCATCCGAAATGCAGGCTAGTACTCGTAAATTTAAAGTGGTAGCTGATCTTAGCAATCTGAAAGAGGGCCAGCATGAAATCACCTTAAAGGTGGAAGGCTTACCTTCCGGTTTAACTGCAACCATCGAGCCTCAAACAGTCACTGCAAAAATTGGTAAGAAAAAGACGAAAAAGTTTGATGTTTCCGTCACGATACCAGACAAACAAATTGCCCCAGGTTGGAGTCTCTCACATGTTACTTTTTCTGAAGATAAGGTCTCTGTCACCAGCGACCAGGATACTTTAGCCAAAATTGATCATGTGGAAGCCATCTTCCCTGAAGGAGATCTTTTGAACAATACCTACACGGCAACCGTCTCCTTGAAGGCAGTCGATAGCGAGGGAAATGATTTACCAGTCATCATCTCTCCATCAGAACTATACATGAAGGTTGAGTTGAAACAGACAAGTTCTAGCTCGTCGTCATCCAGTTCCTCATCAAATAATAGCAATTAATAAAGATTCATCGAAAGGATTATCATAATGGGTAAATATTTTGGAACGGACGGAGTCCGTGGAGAAGCAAACGTCGAATTGACACCAGAGTTGGCCTTTAAGCTCGGTCGATACGGAGGGTATGTCCTCAGTCAACATGAAAAAGAAACGCCACTTGTTTTCGTAGGACGAGACACTCGTATTTCTGGTGAAATGTTGGAAAGTGCGCTTGTTGCGGGTCTCTTATCTGTAGGGATTAAAGTATACAAACTCGGTGTGATTGCGACACCAGGTGTAGCTTATTTGGTTCGTTCTGAAGGGGCAAGTGCTGGGGTCATGATTTCTGCCAGCCACAACCCAGCTTTAGACAACGGGATTAAATTCTTCGGGAATGATGGCTATAAACTGGATGATGACCGTGAATTAGAGATTGAAGCTTTATTGGATGCGGAGTCTGATACTCTTCCTCGTCCTAGTGCAGAAGGTCTTGGAACTGTGATGGACTATCCTGAAGGACTTCGTAAGTATCAAGAATACTTAGTTTCAACTGGGACCCAGCTTGAAGGAATGCACGTGGCTCTAGATGCTGCGAATGGTTCTGCATCTACAAGCGCCCGTCAAGTCTTTGCTGACCTAGGAGCACGTTTGACAGTTATTGGAGAAAGCCCAAATGGTCTCAATATCAATGACCAAGTAGGCTCGACCCATCCTGAGGCTTTGCAAGAGGCTGTCCGAGAATCTGGTGCGGCTATTGGTTTGGCTTTTGATGGTGATAGTGACCGTTTGATTGCAGTTGATGAAAATGGGGACCTAGTTGATGGTGATAAGATCATGTACATCATTGGGACCTACCTTTCTGAGAAGGGCCTCTTAAAAGATAACACCATCGTAACGACCGTCATGTCTAATTTAGGCTTCCATAAGGCTTTGGATGCCAAGGGGATTAACAAGGTTGTGACTGCTGTCGGAGACCGCTATGTAGTTGAAGAGATGCGGAAGTCCGGATACAATCTTGGTGGAGAGCAATCTGGTCACGTGATTGTCATGGACTACAATACCACTGGAGATGGCCAGATGAGTGCCGTTCAATTGACTAAGATTATGCAAGAAACTGGTCGAACCTTATCAGACCTTGCATCAGAAGTGACCATCTATCCTCAAAAATTGGTCAATATCCGTGTTGAAAATAGCATGAAAGATAAGGCGATGGAAGTTCCGGCTATTCGCGCAATTATTGAAAAAATGGAAGCTGAAATGGCAGGGAATGGCCGCATCTTAGTGCGTCCAAGTGGTACCGAGCCACTGCTTCGTGTTATGGCAGAAGCTCCGACTGATGACGAAGTGGATTACTATGTGGATACAATTGCCGCTGTGGTCAAAGATGAAATTGGTCTTGAAGATTAAATAAAGAAGTAAACTCTCCAAGCGAGAGTTGAGGAGGTCAATATGAAATATTTACGTCGAATGATGTGGTCTCTAGCCCTTGTTGCTACTGTCCTCTTTTCGAATGCTTTTGTTCAAACGATTCAAGCGTCAGAAGTCCTGTCTTATACGCAAACAGCAAGCCTAACCAAGGATAATCAAGTAGTAACTAGTGGAACTACAGTCTTATCAAACGAAAAATTGTCTGCTACCATCAATGTAGCCTTTCCAGATACACAATCCATTCAAGCAGGAGATACCCTGACCTTGTCTTTGCCGAAAGAATTAACCTTCTATACAGCTCTAGAATTTGATGTGGTGGAAGAAGGTCAAACAAATGGTCAGACAGTTGGGAAAGCTGTTGTCAATACAGCAAACAAGACCGTAACCGTTACTTTTAACGATTACTTTGCTTCCCACCCACTCAATAAACGCGTAGCTTTGCGTTTTGATGTGAAGGTGGATACAGAGGTTGTTACAAAAACATCCCCATTGACTTTTAAAATTGGCAATACAGATTTTTCATTAAACTACGAAAAAACAGATGGTCAAGCTGGTGACTATGAAATGAAATATGGCTACCAAGACCAAAAGGATCCAACGATTGTAAAATGGCGGATTATCTTAAATGCTCGTCAAGATATTCTTCGTGGCATGGTCATTAAAGATCAATTTGGAGATGGCTTGACACTGGTAGAAGGTAGTTTCCGTGCGGTTCGCTTTAGTCCAGTAGATGGTGGAATTAGAAACGAAGCCCATATTTTAAGTCTGCCAGTTTTAGATAATTTCAGTAAAAAAGCTGTCTTCGACAAGAATGCAGCTGGTCAGATCACAGGATTTACTATTGAATTTGGAGATAACTACAATTGGCCAATGTATATTGAATACTCTACTAGAGTGGCTCCGGGTACAAAAGTAGGCGATCTAGTTCATAATACTTTGACATGGAAAGCAACCAATTTCCCTGAGCCTCGTAGCTTAACACGCGAAGTAAGATTAGAATCGGGGTCTGGCGAAGGATTGGGTGAGAAAGAACAAACCCCACCGACACCAAGTTCAAGTTCTTCATCAAGTTCAAGTTCTTCGTCAAGTTCTAGCTCTTCGTCAAGTTCATCGTCTTCATCAAGTTCTAGCTCTTCGTCAAGTTCATCGTCTTCATCAAGTTCTAGCTCTTCGTCAAGTTCATCGTCTTCATCAAGTTCTAGCTCTTCGTCAAGTTCATCATCTTCGTTAAGTTCTAGTACTTCATCAAACTCATCATCAACTTCTGTCAAAGAAGAAGAAACTCCAAAAACTGGGAAGAAAAAAGTTCTTCCAAGTACAGGTGAAAAGATGACGCCTGTTATCTTCCTTGTCGGTATCTTGGGATGTGCAGTTGCTATTACAGTATTTCGCTCTAAGAAGTTAACAAAATAATCCTCGTTTTTAAAAGGCTGGAAATTACTCCAGTCTTTTTTAATTGGATGCTAGAAATAAATATGCAAAAGTATGGTTGTAAAAAACACCTGCCATAAATTAGCTATCTTTCTTGTAAAAGGTGGATGTTTGAAAAATGCCCTTTTTCGTGGTAAAATAGGGCTAATGAATTTATTGTAATAGAGGTAAAAAACGTGGCTTTTGGAGATAACGGAAAACGCAAAAAAACATTTTTTGAAAAATTGACTATGCTAGTCATTGTGATTATGTTAATTGTAACGGTTGGAGCAATTTTTGCTGCAGCTTTGGGTGCACTATCCTACTAAGGGACTACCAAGCAATACTTGGTTATAAAAGGAAAACGATAAACTATGAGTATGTTTTTAGATACAGCCAAGATTAAGGTCAAGGCTGGAAATGGCGGCGATGGCATGGTGGCCTTTCGCCGTGAAAAGTATGTTCCCAATGGCGGCCCTTGGGGTGGTGATGGTGGACGCGGAGGCAATGTCATTTTCGTTGTAGACGAAGGCTTGCGCACGCTGATGGACTTCCGCTATAACCGGCATTTCAAAGCCCAAAATGGGGAAAAAGGGATGACCAAAGGGATGCACGGACGGGGAGCAGAAGATCTCTATGTACGAGTTCCCCAAGGAACGACAGTCCGAGATGCTGAGACAGGAAAGGTCATTACCGACTTGGTTGAAAATGGGCAAGAGTACATTGTTGCCCATGGAGGACGTGGAGGACGCGGGAATATTCGTTTTGCAACTCCTAAAAATCCAGCACCTGAGATTTCAGAAAATGGGGAACCGGGTCAGGAACGCGAACTCGAATTAGAACTCAAGGTCTTGGCAGACGTTGGTCTGGTTGGCTTCCCATCAGTAGGGAAATCAACTCTTCTTAGTGTGATTACTTCTGCCAAACCAAAAATTGGGGCCTATCATTTTACAACCATCGTTCCAAACTTGGGCATGGTTCGGACGCCGTCAGGTGAATCCTTTGCAGTAGCAGACCTTCCTGGATTGATTGAAGGGGCTAGCCAAGGGGTCGGACTGGGGACTCAGTTCCTTCGTCACATCGAGCGCACCCGTGTCATCTTGCATGTCATCGATATGTCAGCCAGTGAAGGACGCGATCCTTATGAAGATTATGTTCAAATCAATAAAGAGCTTGAAACCTATAATCTTCGCTTGATGGAACGTCCGCAGATTATCGTGGCGAATAAGATGGATATGCCAGAGAGCCAGGAAAATTTGAAAGAGTTCAAGAAAAAATTGGCCGCCAATTACGACGAGTTTGATGAACTACCACAGATCTTCCCAATCTCTAGTTTGGCGCATCAAGGTTTGGACAACTTGTTAGAAGCAACAGCAGACTTGTTAGACAAAACACCAGAATTCTTGCTCTATACGGAAGAAGATATGGCGCAAGAAGAAGTTTACTACGGCTTTGATGAGGACCAACCAGCCTTCGAGATCAATCGCGATGATGATGCTTCTTGGATCTTGTCTGGTGATAAGCTAGAGAAGCTCTTCAATATGGCCAATTTTGATCGCGACGAGTCTGTCATGAAATTTGCGCGTCAATTGCGTGGAATGGGTGTCGATGAAGCCCTTCGTGCGCGTGGAGCCAAAGACGGAGATATCGTACGGATCGGTAAATTTGAATTTGAATTTGTTGACTAATTAGATGTAAAGAGGAGAAGAAGATGGGAGATAAACCTATATCCTTTCGTGATAAAGACGGAAATTTTGTCTCTGCTGCAGACGTTTGGAATGCAGAAAAATTGGAAGAACTCTTTAATAAGCTGAATCCCAACCGTAAGTTACGGTTAGAACGGGAAAAATTAGCAACATCCAGTGAAAATTAGGAATCAGGAGAAGAAAATGGCAAAAACAATTCACACAGACAAAGCACCAGCAGCAATTGGACCTTATGTTCAAGGAAAAATTGTGGGCAATCTCTTATTTGCAAGTGGGCAAGTTCCGCTTTCACCAGAAACAGGTGAAATTGTTGGAGAAACCATCCAAGAACAAACCCAACAAGTATTGAAGAATATTGCTGCTATCCTTGAGGAAGCTGGAACGGACTTTGATCACGTAGTTAAAACAACCTGTTTCTTAAGTGATATGAATGATTTTGTACCTTTTAACGAGGTATACAAAACAGCATTTTCAAGTGAATTTCCAGCACGTTCTGCAGTAGAAGTGGCTCGCTTGCCACGCGACGTCAAAGTTGAAATTGAAGTTATTGCAGAAGTATAGTCTGAATAGAGGAATGCATTCGGGAAATAAGAATGCTGGAGTGAGAGCCATCGACTGACCAACTGGAAAGATGATGGTCTCCTCCTTTTTTGTAAGGAAAAGGTGATTAGGATGACAGATACAGAAAAAACAATTCAACTGGTCATTGTGACAGGAATGAGTGGTGCAGGAAAGACTGTAGCCATTCAATCCTTTGAAGATATGGGCTATTTCACCATTGACAATATGCCACCAGCTCTCTTGCCGAAATTTATTGAGCTGATTCAATTGTCGATGGACAACAATAAGTTGGCTCTCGTTGTGGATATGCGGAGCCGGTCTTTCTTCGCAGAAATTCGCTCCATTTTGGACGAATTAGAGAACCACGAAGGAATTGATTTTAAAATTCTCTTTTTGGATGCGACCGACAGTGAATTGGTTGCGCGCTATAAAGAGACTCGTCGGAGTCACCCACTCGCAGCTGATGGGCGTGTCTTGGATGGGATTACGTTGGAACGGGAACTTTTGGCTCCGCTCAAAAACATGAGCCAAAATGTCATTGATACGACGGAATTAACTCCTCGTAATCTTCGAAAAGTGATTGCTGAACAGTTCTCTAGACAAGATAGTCAGCCTGAGTTTCGGATTGAAGTCATGTCCTTTGGCTTTAAGTATGGTTTGCCTTTAGATGCGGACTTGGTTTTTGATGTTCGTTTCCTACCGAATCCTTATTACAAACCAGAGTTACGAAATCAAACAGGCTTGGATGATGATGTCTATAACTATGTCATGGACCATCAAGAATCAGAGGAGTTTTATCGCCATCTCTACGATTTGATTGCTCCTATCTTGCCTGCATATAAGCGAGAAGGGAAGTCTGTTTTGACGATTGCAGTGGGCTGTACAGGTGGTCAACACCGTTCAGTAGCCTTTGCAGCTCGTCTTGGACGGGATCTAGCGAAAGATTGGACGGTGAATATGAGTCATCGCGACAAAGACCGACGGAAAGAAACGGTGAATCGTTCATGAGAAAACCAAAGATGACCGTCATCGGAGGCGGTACAGGAATTTCCGTCATTTTGGACAGCCTTCGAAAAAAAGATGTTGAAATTACAGCCATTGTAACAGTAGCGGATGATGGTGGTAGTTCTGGAGAACTTCGAAAAAATATTCATCAATTGACACCACCGGGTGACTTGCGAAATGTGCTAGTAGCCATGTCAGACATGCCTCGCTTTTATGAAAAAGTCTTTCAATATCGTTTTGCGGAAGACGATGGACCACTAGCTGGGCACCCTCTAGGGAATTTGATTATTGCCGGTATTTCTGAAATGCAGGGATCGACCTATAATGCCATGCAATTGCTGACCAAGTTTTTCCATACGACAGGAAAAATCTATCCTTCTAGTGATACACCGTTGACCCTTCATGCTGTCTTTACGGATGGGACAGAAGTCGCTGGCGAGAGTGAAATCGCCCATCATGAGGGCATGATTGATTATGTTTATGTCACCAATACCTATAATGATGAGACGCCGAAAGCGAGTCGAAAAGTAGTAGATGCGATTTTAGAAAGTGATCTGGTGATTTTAGGACCTGGTTCCCTCTTTACATCGATCCTTCCCAATCTAGTGATTGAAGAAATTGGGCAGGCCTTGCTTGAGACAAAAGCAGAGGTCGCTTATGTCTGCAACATCATGACCCAACGTGGGGAGACAGAACACTTTACCGATAGTGACCATGTTTCCGTTCTTCATAAACACTTGAAGAAGCCCTTTATTGATACTGTTTTGGTCAATATTGAAAAAGTCCCTCAAGAATATATGGACACGAATCGCTTTGATGAATACCTGGTTCAAGTAGAACACGATTTTGCAGGTCTAAAATCGCAGGTTCCCCGAGTTATTTCAAGCAATTTCCTTCGCTTGGAAAACGGCGGCGCCTTCCATGATGGAGGAGCTGTGGTAGATGAACTGATGCAAATTGTACAGGTGATTAAATGAGTTTTACCATTAAAGTAAAAGAGGAGCTTTTGACCTTACATCGCTTCGAAAAAAGTGAGTTGTCTGCTCTGATTAAGATGTCAGGTAGTTTGGGTCTGAGTATGGGGGGCTTAAGCTTGTCCTTGACCACGGAGAATGCTAAGATTGCCCGCCATATCTACGAATTGATTGTAGAGTTTTATCAGGTCAAATCGGACATTCGTCACCACCAAAAAACCAATTTAAAAAAGAATCGCGTCTATACTGTTTCCATCGATGAAAAGGTCGAAGAGATTCTTGCAGACCTGCACTTAGCAGATTCTTTCTTTGGTATTGAGACGGGGATTGACCCAAGAATTTTAGAAGAAGATGAAGCGAGTCGAGCTTATCTGAGAGGCGCTTTCTTAGCAAGTGGGACCATCAAGGATCCGGAGTCTGGTCGCTATCAATTAGAGATTAGCTCTGTTTATTCCGACCATGCCCAGGACTTGGCCAACCTCATGCAACACTTTTTATTAGATGCCAAGACCATCGAACGCAAAAAAGGAGTCGTTACCTATTTGCAGAGGGCAGAGGATATTATTGATTTCCTTATCTTGGTAGAAGCCAAGCAGGCTTTGGAAGAATTTGAGTCTGTCAAGGTCATGCGAGAAGCGCGCAATGATCTCAATCGAGCCAATAATGCTGAAATGGCCAATATTGCGCGGACGGTCACAGCTAGTATGAAGACCATTAACAATATCGTCAAAATCATGGATACCATTGGATTAGGTGGCCTTCCGGTCGAGCTTCAGGAAGTTGCCTATGTTCGAATCCAGAATCCCGACTATTCCATCCAGCAAATTGCGGATGCCCTGAAAACTCCCTTAACCAAAAGTGGCGTCAACCATCGCTTGCGGAAAATCAATAAGATAGCAGACGAGCTAGATGAACTATAAGAAAAACCTTTGAATCATTGATTCAAAGGTTTTCTTCTTACAAACTAGTCGAATGGACTGGTTGAACTTTCTTATCTGGATAAATGTAGTTTATCGCATTATTTACCGCAGTCGGAGCCTCGCCTAATCCAGTCGCAATTAAGTCGATCTTTCCTTCGTAG
Organism: Streptococcus sp. KHUD_013; assembly: GCF_052588545.1. NCBI lineage: Bacteria > Bacillati > Bacillota > Bacilli > Lactobacillales > Streptococcaceae > Streptococcus > Streptococcus sp. KHUD_013. The sequence continues at coordinate 1,305,785 of NZ_CP186264.1, read as the reverse complement.
AAGCAACAATCGCCGCAAGCGTAAATGCCTTCTCGGCTGGTCTCTTGTTTGCGGTTCACGAGGATTTTATGGCGTTGGAGGTCCAAGCCCCATTCTTTCAATTTCCCAACGGATGATTTAAAGCCATAATTGACAAAGAGTTCATCGATGGGGAGTAATTGGGTTTCATCTGATTTAACCTTGCTAATTTCCAGATGGCTGGCACGGCAATTTTCTCCGATTAAACGGCTAGGAACATAAGGAGTTTGAATAGAGACGGACGAAGCCTTTAATTCTTCAACGCTGTGTTCGAGAGCGCGGAAATTATCACGACGATGGACCAGAGTTGTCGGTGCGATGTTTTCAAAGGCTAGGGCCCAATCGACTGCTGAATCTCCTCCTCCTAGAATTGCAACTTGTTTGCCGGCATATTGTTGGATATTTGAAACATGGTAGTGAACGTTCTCAAATTCTTCAGCCCCATCCACTTCTAAAGGACGAGGTTTAAAGGCACCACCACCCATCGCAATAATGACAGCACGACTGAAATGCTGGTCTTTATTAGTTTCAATGAGGAAGTGATCCTCGTTTTTAAGAATATCCAAAACAGTTTCGTTCAAACAAATGTCGGTCTCGAAAGTTTCTAATTGATCGATCAACCGTTGGGACAATTCTTCTCCGGTTAAGTTCGTAAAACCAGGGACATCCAGGATTCGTTTTTCAGGATAGAGAATAGCAGGTTGACCACCTAATTGAGGAAGGGAATCAATCAATTTCACTTTTACTTGACGCATATGGCCATAGAAGGCAGCAAAAAGCCCAACAGGGCCACCACCAATAATGGTAATGTCATAGATTTCAGACATGAGATCTCCTTTGTGATGTGTAACTAGTCCTATTGTATCATAATTCGGGGATAAATAGAAAGTGTAGGAAGTACAAGGATAGAAAAGGATGAATCAGGGGATTGAGATATATTTTTTAAAAATAATGTTCGGTTTATTTACAAGTCCTCAATAATCTGTTAGAATAAATTATTATTATTTTTATTTATAAGGAGATTATTCAAAAATGCAATTTGATTTTTGGGTTAAAGTTGCGACCGAATTTATTGCAACAGCTTTCTTGATTATTTTAGGAAATGGTGCTGTTGCAAACGTTGAATTGAAGGGTACCAAGGGGCATCAAAGTGGATGGCTTGTGATTGCAATCGGGTACGGAATGGGTGTTATGATTCCAGCTTTGATGTTTGGTAACGTTTCTGGTAACCACATTAACCCTGCCTTCACGATTGGTCTTGCAGTGAGCGGACTCTTCCCATGGGAAAATGTTATATACTACGTCGTTGCTCAAATTCTAGGAGCCATGTTTGGACAATTGGTTGTCGTTGCGACTCACCGTCCTTACTACCTTCAAACGGAGAATCCAAACAATATCTTGGGAACATTCTCAACGATTTCTAGCTTGGATAAAGGAACTCCAGAATCACGTAAAGCAGCAACCATCAACGGTTTCGTCAACGAGTTTGCTGGATCATTCGTCCTTTTCTTCGGTGCACTTGGTTTAACAAAACACTTCTTCGGTGCAGAGATTGTTGGCTTAGCTCAAAGAGCTGCTACTGAGCAAGGTGGTATTTTTGATGCGAATTCAACAGCAGCAAAATTGGCCTTGGCTCAAGCAAATGCTCCTGGTTTAGGAGTGGCTCACTTGGCGCTTGGATTCCTCGTTATGGCTTTGGTGACTTCACTTGGTGGTCCTACAGGACCTGGTTTGAACCCTGCCCGTGACCTTGGTCCACGTTTGCTTCACGCCTTCCTTCCAAAATCTGTCCTAGGAGAACACAAGGGAGATTCAAAATGGTGGTACGCTTGGGTACCAGTTGTAGCACCAATCTTGGCTGCTATCGTTGCCATTGCTCTCTTTAGCTACCTTTATAAGTAAGACCAGAACACTTTTCGTAGTCACTACGGAAAGTGTTTTTATCTTTTGTAGAGTATATTGTTTTTATAAAAGGAGTAGGGATGAAAGAAAAGAATCTAATAGAAGATAATAGAAGAGCGGATCATTTTAGTTTTTTATATTATTTGCATGAGGAGAAGGATTTTCGTGTGGAAGCACTCGAGGATTTATGTCAGTATCTAGAAAGGCTAGAATCAGTCAGTATCGAACAGCTAAAAGATGTGCGCTGGATAGAAAATCAAATTTTGCGCCATCTGGTCTATCATTTTGATCCAAATGATCTAAGTAGAATTCGCAATCTCCCAACGAATTATTGGGAGGAATTGGAAGAATTCGAACAAGCAGTGTCAAGGATTTATGATCGTTATGAATAAAAGGATTTTACCAAAACTGAAATTCTAGACTAGTTTTGAAGCTAAGATGATGGTGAGAGATGAATTCCTTTAACTTTTTCTTGACAATCTTTAGAATTCCGTGTAGAATAGAGTAGATCTTGAACTTGAAGGGAGTGAAAAACATGTCAAAAACAGTAGTACGTAAGAATGAATCTCTTGACGATGCTCTTCGTCGTTTCAAACGCGCGGTTACTAAAGCTGGTACTCTTCAAGAAACACGCAAACGTGAATTCTATGAAAAACCTTCTGTAAAACGTAAACGTAAATCAGAAGCAGCTCGTAAACGTAAAAAATTCTAATTGAATACAAGAACAGACTTCGGTCTGTTTTTTGTTTCTCTAGAAAAATTGAAGACAAAAAAAGCCGACCTTCTAGCTAGAAGATCGGATCTTTTTATCTGATTATTTGTTTGCAAGCAAGTCGCGGATTTCAGTAAGCAACTCTTCTTGAGTTGGAGCAGCAGCTTCTTCTTCAGTAGCTTCTTCTTTTTTACCGAAGTTTTGTGCTTTTTCAGCAGCTTTCACTACGAAGAAAAGAACAGTACCGATAACAAGGAAGTTGATTACAGCGCTCAAGAAGCTACCGTATGCAACACCGTTCCAAGTCAATTCAGCGATCTTTTCAACACCAGCAGCTTTCAAAGCTGGGTTCAAAATAAGCGGAGTAATAACGTCGTTTACAAATGATGTAACGATAGCTCCAAATGCAGCCCCGATAATCACAGCAACAGCAAGGTCAACAACGTTTCCACGAAGGAGGAAAGCTTTCAATTCTTTTAACATATCCTAATATGTCCTTTCATAATAATTTTTTACAGAGGATAGTATAACTGAAATTTTTTTCGAATTCAATCATTATGCTCAAATTTTTTAAAAAAGTTGATTTAAGGAAAATGAAGGCTTTCAAATCTAGGGAAAAATGTGGAAAAATCAGGTGAAAATCAATGCGGATGATTTACAATTGACAAAAATTAGTTTAAAATAGTTAATGATATTCTATGGTAAAATGGAGGCACTGTTTATGGTTGACAAACAACTGATTTCGGAAATTAAAAACAGTGTGAATATTGTAGATGTAATCGGAGAAGTCGTTCAATTGACAAAGGCAGGACGAAACTTTTTGGGTCTCTGCCCTTTTCATGGTGAAAAGACGCCTTCTTTTAATGTGGTCGAGGATAAACAATTCTATCATTGTTTTGGTTGTGGCCGCTCAGGCGATGTTTTTAAGTTTATCGAAGACTATCGTGGTGTCTCCTTCATGGAAGCTGTTCAAATTGTCGGAGATCAGGTGGGCATTCGTGTCCAGTCTCTTCCTCCATCTCAGTCTAGGCCCCAACAAGCAGATGGGAAACAGCCCTTTTATGAGATCCATCAAGAGGCTGCCAAGTTCTATCATGCCATCCTGATGACGACAAAGATGGGTGAAGAGGCTCGGCAATACCTTTATGATCGAGGACTTGACGATGAGGTGCTTCGGCATTTTCAAATCGGGCTAGCACCAGCAGAAGGGAATTATCTGTATCAGAGTGTTTCTGGAAAGTTTTCAGAAAATATTTTGGCCGACTCAGGTTTATTTCATATTAGTGATATGGGGACCATGTATGATGCGTTTCAAGATCGCATCATGTTTTCCTTGTCGGATGATACTGGGCGAGTCATTGCTTTTTCTGGTCGACTCTGGCGTGAACCAGCTGAGGGAGCAAAGCCTCAGGGGAAATACAAGAACAGTCGCAGTACGCTCCTTTTTAATAAGAGTTATGAGCTCTATCATTTGGACAAGGCCAAGCAGGTCGCTAAGAAGAAGCATGAGCTTTATCTGATGGAAGGCTTCATGGATGTCATCGCAGCCTACCGAGCTGGGATTGAGAATGCCGTTGCTTCCATGGGGACAGCCCTCACGCAGGAACATGTGGCCCATCTGAGCAAATTTACCAAAAAGGTTATTTTGGCCTATGATGGGGATAAGGCGGGAAGGCTAGCGACAGCAAAGGCTTTGGAGGTCCTGGAAAAACAGGACGTAGAGGTCGTCCAGATTCCTGATCAGATGGACCCAGACGAGTATCTTAATAAGAATTCTCCTCAAGCTTTGGTGGACTTATTAGAAAAAACACGTCTCAGTCGCGTAGAGTTTCTCATGGATTATTGGAAGCCAGACAATATTGAAAATTTGCAGGCGCAGATTGAATTTGTCGAAAAAATGGCTCCTTTAATAGCTCAGACGCCATCTGTAACGGCACAAAACACCTACATTTATAAATTAGCCGATCTCTTGGTCGACTTTGATTATTTGCAGGTAGAACAGACGGTTAATACTAGTCGACTTCAGATGCGTAGCCAGCGTCAGGAGCAAGGGAAAATTCAGACACAGGCTCCACTTGCTAGTCCAACTGTCGTGCAAAAACAACTGCCTCGCCTGGTTCGGGCTGAGAATCATCTCCTTCATCGGATGAAGGACTTTCCTTATGTTTTAAATGAATATCGTCTTCGGACAGATTTTTCATTTGATACACCTGCCTTGCAAACCTTGTACCAACTTCTTTGTCAAAATGGAGAAGTGACATCGCAAGATTTGTCAGAGCAGACAGAGGAAGTGCAACGGGCCTGGTATCTGATGCTAGAAGAAAATTTACCGGATGAAATAGCGGAGAATGAGTTGGAAGAAGTGGAAGAAACGAGAAATCGGGAGCTTCTTCGCAAAGAAAGTCAACAAATAGGAAAGAAAGTCCGAGAAGCCTCTCACAGTGGAGATGCGGATCAGGCTTTGTTGGAACTAGAGCGCTTAATCGCTCAAAAAAGAAGAATGGAGTAGGAATGGCGAAAGAACAAAAAGATATCACAACTTTAGATGTCCAAATTGCAGAGTTTATTCGTAGTCATAAAAAAAGTGGTACTGCAACAGATGATGAAATCAATGATCAATTGGTCATTCCTTTTACCTTGGATGCCGATGGGATTGATGATTTGTTGCAAAGGATTCAAGATGCTGGAATTTCCATCACAGATAAGGAAGGAAATCCAAGCGCGCGTGTCTTGAACAATGAAGAGGAAGAACCAGAGTTGACGGATGAGGAATTGCTTGGAAGCAACTCTGCTAAAGTCAATGACCCAGTACGGATGTACTTGAAAGAAATTGGGGTCGTTCCTCTTTTAACTAATGAAGAAGAGCAAGAATTGGCCATCTTGGTGGAACAAGGTGATTTAGAAGCCAAGCAACGTTTGGCAGAAGCCAACCTTCGTTTGGTTGTTTCTATTGCGAAGCGGTATGTTGGACGTGGGATGCAATTCTTGGATTTGATCCAAGAAGGAAATATGGGATTGATGAAGGCCGTTGATAAGTTTGACTATACCAAAGGGTTCAAGTTCTCTACTTATGCGACTTGGTGGATTCGTCAGGCTATCACGCGTGCCATTGCAGACCAAGCGCGTACTATTCGAATTCCTGTACACATGGTGGAAACCATTAACAAGTTGGTTCGTGAACAACGCAATCTTTTGCAAGAATTGGGACAAGATCCAACACCTGAACAAATCGCTGAACGCATGGATATGACACCAGATAAGGTCCGTGAAATCTTGAAGATTGCTCAAGAGCCTGTTTCTCTTGAAACACCAATCGGGGAAGAAGACGATAGCCATTTGGGAGATTTCATCGAAGACGAAGTGATTGAAAATCCAGTAGACTACACCACTCGTGTGGTTCTACGCGAACAATTGGATGAAGTCCTCGATACCCTGACAGACCGAGAAGAAAACGTGCTTCGTTTACGTTTTGGTCTCGATGATGGAAAAATGCGGACCTTGGAAGATGTGGGGAAAGTCTTCAACGTGACCCGTGAACGGATCCGTCAGATTGAAGCCAAAGCCCTCCGCAAACTCCGCCACCCAAGCAGAAGCAAACCATTACGTGACTTTATAGAGGATTAAAAAGGTCCGGGGGACCTTTTTAACCCGAGCCCAGAAATTCGGAAGCGAGGAATGTCCAGTGGACATTTTTAACGGTTGCCTAGAAATGGAAAAGCAACCTAGGTTCGGGTGCCCTTTTCTAGTGCCCTTTGAATCTAGGTCTTGCTGTAAATAAAAATATTCTTCCTGGGGATGAACCGTGTGAAGAAGGAGTAAAGAATGAGTTATACGACAGAAGAAATCGAACAAATTAAAAACCGTATTCTTGAAAATCTAGAGCAGGTCATCGATCCTGAATTAGGTATAGATATTGTCAACCTTGGTTTGGTCTACGAAATTCGGTTTGATGGTGAAACTGGTGAAACAGAAATCGATATGACCCTCACCACCATGGGCTGTCCATTGGCAGACTTGCTGACGGATCAGATTTATGATGCTTTAACAGGAATGGAAGAAGTGACCAAGGTCGATGTGAAATTGGTCTGGTATCCAGCTTGGACGGTTGAAAAAATGAGCCGCTATGCACGGATTGCATTAGGAATTAAATAAAATTGTTTTAAAGGAGGGACAGATGTCCCTCTTTTTTAGTGAAGATGGTTTGGATGTCAAATAGTACGAATATTATATCTTCTTTTACGATTATATCTTGCAATCACTTCTTAGTAAGGTTATAATAGAATCATTATTAAATTAAGGAGAAGATTATGAATCAGTACCCTTTGGTCTACTTAGACCATGTTCAAAAAGTGTATGGTAAGCACATTGCCTTATATGATGTGAGTGTCAATATTCAACCGGGTCGTATCATTGGTTTGTTAGGACCAAATGGAAGTGGGAAAACAACCATCATTAAATTAGTGAATGGGCTTTTGCAACCAACTTCTGGTAATGTCTACATCCATGGTGAAGTGCCGTCTGCAAAAACCAAACAAGTCGTTTCTTATTTACCAGATACAACTTATTTGGATGAAAATATGAAGATTTCAGAAACCCTTCGTTTCTTCCAAGACTTCTATAAAGATTTCAATGTGCAACGTGCCTATCAATTGTTGAACGATTTACAATTGCACCCAGAGCAAAAATTGAAACAACTCTCTAAAGGGAATAAAGAAAAAGTTCAATTAATTTTGGTCATGAGTCGTGAAGCGGATTTGTACATTCTTGATGAACCAATTGGAGGAGTGGACCCTGCTGCGCGTGATTACATCCTTAGAACCATCATTCAAAATCGTCGTCCAAACTCATCAGTATTGATTTCAACCCACTTGATTGCGGACGTTGAGCAGGTCTTGGATGAAGCACTCTTTATCAATCAAGGTCGTATTCTGTTGCATGAAAACACAACTGTTTTACGTAACCAATACGGTAAATCGATTGATGAGATCTTCCGTGAACAATTTAGAATGTATTAGGAGGCTCTTATGTTTGGGAAATTAATGAAATATGAATTAAAAGCAACCTATAAGTGGTATCTCATTATTTCGGGTGTGCTTGCTATTCTCGCAATTTTTGCTGGTTTATTAGCTTCTAGTGTTATTACTGGCGCAGCAAGTTATACAGCAGATACAACGTATACGATTGTTGGAATTGTTGTTCTGGTTATTTTTGCGGGTTACATTGGCTTGACCTTGACCAACTATATCATTATTATTCGTCGTTTTTACAATAATATTTTTGGTCGAGAAGGTTATTTGACCTGGACTTTGCCAACTAGCTCTCATACCGTTTTACTTGCAAAAGCTACCTCTGCTTTGATTTGGAGTATCTTCTGTTTTATTAGCTTGGTCCTTTCTTTGGTTATTTTCCTAGGTGTAATTGGACTTTCTCAACAACAGAATATCTTTGAGGTGCTTGGTCTACTTCTTGAACGTATTGGTGGCTCTCTGTTTTGGCAAACCTTGTTTTTCCAATTGTTAGCAACCATTTCAGGGATTTTGATGCTCTATTGTGCGATTTCACTGGGCCAACTCTTTATTAATCATCGTGTCGTAATGGCCTTTGTCTTTGGTTTTATTCTTTGGGTTGTTCTTAGCATCATTGGAAGAATGTTTCCTACTGTGGAGTTAACCAGCCTTTCATATCTGTCAAGTGGCTATTATGATACCCTTAGTGATGTATTGGCTGTTAACTTTATTCCGGCTTATATCTATGAACTAGTTAAAATTGTAGCGATGTACTTTACAGTTCATTATGTGACAAAATTCAAATTGAACTTACAATAAGAATGAAAGAGGAAGGAATTCCTCTTTTTCTTTTGCCATTTTACCCAAAAAATGATACACTGGACTATATCATTTTGGGGTCGTTACGGATTCGACAGGCATTATGAGGCATATTTTGCAACTCGTGTGGCGACGTAAACGCTCAGTTAAATATAACTGCAAAAAATAACACTTCTTACGCTCTAGCTGCCTAAAAACCAGCAGGCGTGACCCGATTCGGATTGCTCGTGTCTGATGACAGGTCTTAATTTTAGCGAGATACGATCAAACTTTGTCTAGCAGTTTGATAAGAGATTAATGGACTCGCAGTTTCTTGGCTTGAGTTATGTGTCGAGGGACTGTTAAACCAATACATAACCTATGGTTGTAGACAAATATGCTGGCAGGTGTTTGGACGTGGGTTCGATTCCCACCGGCTCCATTTTTATATATGTAAACGGCAAATCCTTGTCGTTTTTTGTTTCTTTAAAATCTATCAAGCAATGATATCTTGTGAGCGATTCCTAATTTTTTTGTTGACAGGAGGAGCGCTTTTCCGTATAATGGATACTAGTTTGGAAGATTACTCAAGAGGCTTAAGAGGCCGTGTTGGAAACGCGGTAGGCGTGTAACAGCGTGCGTGGGTTCGAATCCCATGTCTTCCGTAAGAGAAAGGAAAGCAGATCAGTTGATCTGTTTTTTTTGTTAGGCAGGATTGGCAATGGGTAAGAGTGTCTTCTTTGGCGGATTTCCTGTATAATAGAAGGAAAGAACGGACGAAAAGGAGTGCAAGGTGATTACACAACTGGACACAAAATCGGTTTATACCTTTATGGACAGTTTAGTCTCTATTCGAGACTATATTCAGCGTGCCAAAGAAATGGGTTACCAACAAATTGGTCTCATGGATATAGATAATTTGTATGGGGCCTACGAGTTTTTAGAAGAGTGCCAAAAATCTGGTATAGGAGCTGTCCTAGGTCTTGATTTGGAAGTCGAGTTACCAGCGGGTCCTTTGTCTATCCGTTTGGTTGCATTAGGTACCATAGGTTATAAACATTTAATCAAGATTTCCAGCATGAAAATGATGGGGACAACAGACTGGTCGGCCTTTCAACACTTGTTGGATGATCTAGCCATCATCGTTCCCTATTTTGAAGGGATTGAGTATTTAGACTTGGGCCAAGACTTTGCGATTGGTGTCTTTCCAGATACTCCAGCGAAACAGTTTTCTCGTCCTGTTTTCCCCCTCCATACAGTCCGCTATTTTTCTACGAGTGATTTGGAGAGTCTTCAGATGCTCCATGCCATTCGTAATAATTGCAGTCTGAAAGAAGTGGGAGTTATTGACACTTCTATGATGTTACTGCCACCAGAAGAGTTGGAGCGGGCCTTTGCTCATAATTATCCAGAGAGTATTTCTTATCTAGAGAAGACCCTTGCGACTGTTCATTATGAGATTGATACGCAATTGAAGCTTCCTCGCTTCAATCCAGAGAAACCTGCAGTCGAGGAATTGCGTGAGTTGGCTGAGGAGGGCTTGAGAAGCAAGGGGCTGGACCAGACGGTTTACCAAGAGCGTTTGCGTCATGAATTAGCTGTCATCCATCAGATGGGATTTGATGACTACTTCTTGATTGTCTGGGATTTGTTACGGTTTGGTCGTAGCCAAGGTTACTATATGGGGATGGGCCGTGGATCAGCAGTTGGTAGTCTAGTAGCCTATACCTTAGATATCACAGGGATTGATCCAGTCAAGAACAATCTTCTCTTTGAGCGTTTTTTGAACTTAGAGCGTTATACAATGCCAGATATTGATATTGATATTCCAGATGTCTATCGTCCCAAATTTATCCAGTATGTTAAAAATCGCTACCGCAGTCCTCACGTGGCTCAAATTGTGACTTTCTCAACTTTTGGGGCCAAGCAAGCCATTCGGGATGTTTTTAAGAGATTTGGGACCCCAGAATATGAGTTAACCAACCTCACCAAGCGGATCGGCTTGCGGGATACCTTAGCCTCTGCTTATGAAAAGAATTTAGCATTTCGTCAAGCCATTCAAAGTCGCCCAGAATACCGGAAGGGCTTTGAAATTGCGAAGAGGATTGAAGGGCAACCGCGTCAGACGTCGATTCATGCGGCAGGCGTTGTCATGAGTGGAGAGGACCTCACCAATCAAATTCCGATCAAGATGGGTGAGGAGATGAATCTGACCCAATATGATGCCCATGGTGTTGAAGCTAATGGCTTGCTCAAGATGGACTTCTTAGGACTACGAAATTTGACCTTTGCTCAACGGATGCAGGAAGCAGTGAAGGAAAAATATCAAAAGGATATTAAAATCGAGGACATTCCTCTAGAAGATCCAGAAACAATTGCTTTATTTGCTGCTGGCAATACCAAGGGTATCTTCCAGTTTGAGCAAGCGGGAGCTATTCGTTTGCTGAGACGAGTTCAACCTAGCTGTTTTGAAGAAATTGTTGCGACGACTTCCTTGAACCGGCCAGGAGCTAGTGACTATATTGATAATTTCGTTAAACGCAAGCACGGCAAGGAAAAGGTCGATATGATCGATCCTAGTTTGGAAGAGATTCTAGCACCAACTTATGGCATCATGCTCTATCAGGAGCAAGTCATGCAGGTGGCCCAGACCTTTGCTGGCTTTAGTCTAGGAAAAGCCGATATCCTCAGACGGGCCATGGGGAAAAAGAACGTTGCAGAAATGCATCGGATGGAAGATGACTTTATCAAAGGGGCTATCGCTCTTGGACATAGTGCAGAAAAAGCCAAGCAAGTGTTTTCCATTATGGAAAAATTTGCTGGCTATGGCTTTAATCGTTCCCATGCCTATGCTTACTCAGCCCTGGCCTTCCAATTGGCCTACTTTAAAGTCCATTATCCAGATGTCTTCTTTGACATTATGCTCAACTATTCTAGCAGTGATTACTTGACCGATGCATTGCAATTCAACTTCCAAGTGGCTCCTTTGACCATTAATACCATTCCTTATAAAGATAAGTTCCAAGATCAGAAGATTTATCTAGGAATGAAGAATATCAAAGGTCTTCCAAAAGATCTAGCCTTTTGGATTATTGACCAACGTCCGTTTGAGAGTATTGAAGATTTTATCTTGCGCTTGCCCAGTCAGTACCACAAACTTCCTCTTTTAACGCCACTGGTAGAATTGGGCTTGTTTGACTGCTTTGAAAAGAATCGAAGAAAAGTCCTTCAGAACCTTCCTAATCTATTTGTTTTTGCAGATGAGTTGGGTAGTTTATTTGGCGAAGCTAATTATTCCTGGATGGATGCCGAGGACTACAGCAAGGCTGAGAAGTATGAAATGGAGCAAAGGGTCATAGGGGTCGGTCTCAGTCCTCATCCTCTGGTGGAAATTCTAGCCGCAAGTAGCCAACCAGTACGGCCGATCGCTTCTTTAAGCGAAGGAGAACAGGCCACCATCCTAGTCGAACTCCAATCAATCCGGACGATTCGAACAAAAAATGGGGAAAATATGGCCTTTCTACAAGTTTCCGATCTCCAAAAGAAGATGGATGTCACTCTTTTTCCGGAAACTTATCGCCAGTATAGTTCAAAAATAAGAGAGAAGGGCTATTACTATCTCAAAGGAAAAGTGCAATCTAGAGATGGTCGTCTTCAGATGGTTTTAATGGAAGCAGAAGAAGCCACCAATCAGCGTTTTTGGATTCAATTGTTTGATCACCAGGAGGACCGGGCAGTCTTAGATATTTTAAAAGCTTATCCAGGTCCTTATCCTGTCGTTATTCGCTATGAAGAGGAGAAAAAGACCATTCAATTAAAAGGAGTTTCCGTCCAGAAAAACGAGAAGTTAGAAAATGAACTGGCAAGTATTGCTATGAAAACGATTTATCGATAAAATCTACGGAAAATAGGAGAAATTTGAGCCTCTTTGTGTTATAATCATTTAGAATGTAAAAGAAAAAAAGGAGCAAATATCGAAATGAAACGTATTGCTGTTTTAACCAGTGGAGGAGATGCCCCTGGAATGAATGCTGCTATCCGTGCAGTTGTTCGCCAAGCAATTTCTGAAGGAATGGAAGTATTTGGTATCTATAATGGATACGCTGGTATGGTTGCTGGTGATATCCATCAATTGGATGCTTCATCAGTTGGAGATATTATTTCTCGTGGTGGAACAATGCTTCATTCAGCTCGCTATCCTGAATTTGCTGAACGCGAAGGTCAATTAAAAGGGATCGAGCAGTTGAAAAAACATGGAATCGAAGGTGTTGTCGTTATCGGTGGTGATGGATCATACCACGGAGCGATGCGTTTGACTGAACATGGTTTCCCAGCTGTAGGACTTCCTGGAACAATTGACAATGATATCGTTGGTACAGATTTCACAATCGGGTTTGATACAGCAGTTACAACTGTTATGGACGCGATTGATAAGATCCGCGATACCTCATCTAGTCACCACCGTACTTTCGTTATCGAGGTAATGGGACGTCACGCAGGGGATATTGCCCTTTGGTCTGGTATTGCTTCTGGTGCGGATGAAATTATCATTCCAGAAGAAGGCTTTGCTATCGAAGATGTCGTTGAGAGCATCAAGAAGGGCTACGAAAAAGGTCGTACACACAACATCATCGTTCTTGCTGAAGGTGTGATGTCAGCTGCTGAATTTGGTAAAGCCTTGAAAGATGCCGGAGATACAAGCGATCTTCGTGTAACAGAACTTGGACATATCCAACGTGGTGGTTCACCAACTGCGCGTGACCGTGTCCTTGCTTCACGTTTGGGTGCACATGCTGTTAAGTTGTTGAAAGCTGGTATCGGTGGTGTAGCTGTTGGTATCCGCAATGAACAAATGGTGGAAAACCCAATTCTTGGTAGTGCAGAAGAAGGTGCTCTCTTCAGCTTGACTGAAGACGGCAAAATCAAGGTGAACAACCCTCACAAGGCTGACTTGAACCTTGCAGAGTTGAACCGTAGCTTATCTTCTATCTAATAGTTATTTGTTAAAATTTGTCTAAATAGACAGTGTATTTTAAAAGGAGTCACAAAAATCATGAACAAACGTGTAAAAATCGTTGCAACCTTAGGTCCTGCGGTAGAAATCCGTGGTGGTAAAAAATTTGGTGATGATGGATATTGGGGTGAAAAACTTGATGTTGAAGCTTCAGCACAAAACATTGCTCAATTGATTGAAGCAGGAGCTAACACTTTCCGTTTCAACTTCTCACACGGTGACCACCAAGAACAAGGTGACCGTATGGCAACCGTTAAACGTGCAGAAGAAATCGCTGGTAAAAAAGTTGGTTTCCTTCTTGATACAAAAGGTCCAGAAATCCGTACAGAGTTGTTCGAAGGCGATGCTAAAGAGTACTCATACAAGACTGGTGAAAAAATCCGTGTTGCAACTAAACAAGGAATCAAATCAACTCGTGAAGTGATTGCTTTGAACGTTGCTGGTGGTCTTGATATCTACGATGATGTTGAAGTTGGTCATCAAGTCTTGGTTGACGATGGTAAATTGGGTCTTCGTATTTTCGCTAAAGACGATGATACTCGTGAATTTGAAGTGGTTGTTGAAAATGACGGTATTATTGCTAAGCAGAAAGGTGTGAATATCCCTAATACGAAGATTCCTTTCCCAGCTCTTGCTGAACGCGATAACGACGATATCCGCTTCGGTTTGGAACAAGGTATCAACTTCATCGCGATCTCATTCGTACGTACTGCGAAAGACGTGAACGAAGTTCGTGCAATCTGTGAAGAAACTGGTAACGGTCACGTTCAATTGTTCGCTAAAATCGAAAACCAACAAGGTATCGATAACTTGGATGAAATCATTGAAGCTGCTGACGGTATCATGATCGCTCGTGGTGACATGGGTATCGAAGTACCATTCGAAATGGTTCCAGTATACCAAAAAATGATCATCACAAAAGTGAACGCTGCTGGTAAAGTTGTTATCACTGCAACAAACATGCTTGAAACAATGACTGAAAAACCACGTGCAACTCGTTCAGAAGTATCAGACGTATTTAACGCTGTTATCGACGGAACTGACGCGACTATGCTTTCAGGTGAGTCTGCAAACGGTAAATACCCACTTGAGTCAGTAACAACAATGGCTACAATTGACAAGAATGCACAAACTCTTCTTAACGAATACGGACGTTTGAACTCAGATACTTTCGAACGTAACTCTAAGACAGAAGTTATGGCATCAGCTGTTAAAGATGCAACAAACTCAATGGATATCAAATTGGTCGTTACTCTTACTAAGACTGGTCACACTGCACGTTTGATTTCTAAATACCGTCCAAATGCTGATATCTTGGCATTGACATTTGATGAATTGACTGAACGTGGATTGATGTTGAACTGGGGAGTTATCCCAATGTTGACAGATGCTCCATCATCAACTGACGATATGTTCGAAATCGCAGAACGTAAAGCAGTAGAAGCAGGTCTTGTACAATCTGGTGACGATATCGTTATCGTTGCAGGTGTGCCACTTGGTGAAGCTGTTCGTACAAACACTATGCGTATCCGTACAGTACGTTAATCTAACTAACCAACCTTGTTCTCTAAGTGTAAAATCTTGGAGACAAGGTTTTTTTCGTCCAAGTTTCTGACGATTTAGGAATGTGGGCCTTTTTTATTGTCTAATAAAATGGTATAATGGAAGGAACTGAAAGGGGGGATAGGAATGTCAAAAAGGGATTTGATTCGGAATATTATCATCATTGGAATATTGGGCTTGGTACTCATTACTTTGCGCCTATTTGTTTTTCAACCATTGTGGGTATCTGATCAAATGGCCAATGCCTCCGTTAAGAAAGATGATTTAGTATTAGCGACTAAGAAGGGAAAAATTGATCGGACAGATTTGGTCCTCTACCATGTAAAAGAGAAACAATATCTTGGACGTGTCATTGCGATAGAGAGCGATGAGGTCAGCTATGTGGATGATGTCTTTTATTTGAATGGTTTAGCTACAGCAGAGCCGTATTTGGATAAAATGAAGACCAAACATTTGGCGGCCCCAAGTGGCGATTATTTTACAAATGATTTTTTCTCTAGAGAACTTAAAGGAACCAAGGCAGGGAAAGTACCAAGTAATAGTTATTTAGTCCTAAACGATGATCGCAACAATACAAAAGATAGCCGTGAATTTGGTTATATTAAAGCTAGTCAGATTGAAGGGGTAGTTGATTTCCGCTTGTATCCTTTAAATAAATTCGGCTTTATTAAAATCGAAGAATAGTCCAGAAGGACTATTTTTTCTTACAAAAAAGCTACTGCAGAATTGAACTGCACCCCAAAAGTTAGACAGAAAAAATCTAACTTTTGGGGTGTTTTTATTATGAAATTGACTTATAAAGATAAAGTTCAGATCTATGAACTTAGAAAACAAGGATATAGCTTAGAGCAGCTTTCAAATAAATTTGGGATAAACAATTCTAATCTTAGGTACATGATTAAATTGATTGATTGTTACGGAATAGAGTTCGTCAAAAAAGGAAAAAATCGTTACTACTCTCCTGAATTAAAACAAGAAATGATTGATAAAGTTCTACATGAAAACTGGTCTCAAGATAGAGTTTCTCTCGAATATGCTCTCCCAAATCGTGGTATGCTTCCAAATTGGATGGCACAATACAAGAAAAACGGGTATACTATTGTTGAAAAAACAAGAGGGAGAGTACCTAAAATGGGACGTAAACGTAAGAAAACTTGGGAAGAAATGACAGAACTAGAGCGACTCAAAGAAGAGAATGAACGCTTACGTACCGAGGTGGCTTACTTAAAAAAGTTAAAAGAGCTAGAAGACAGGGACGAAGCCTTACAACGAGAAAGGCAGAGACAATTAGAGAAATGGCTTCAGGAGGATTTCGACTAGATTTACTTCTTGAAGCGGCTCGTTTACCTCGCTCAACTTACTACTATCAGTTGAAGCAACTGGATAAGCTTGACAAAGATAAAGATCTTAAAGCTGAAATTCAATCTATTTTTACTGAGCACAGAGGAAATTATGGCTATCGCCGAATGACTCTTGAATTGAGAAATCGTGGTTATATGGTCAATCACAAAAGAGTCCAACGCCTGATGAAGGTCCTTGGTTTAAGTGCTCGAATTCGTCGTAAACGGAAGTATTCTTCTTACCAAGGAGAGATTGGTAAGAAAGCAGATAATCTTATTCAACGCCAATTTGAAGCAACCAAACCAATGGAAAAGTGTTATACAGATGTGACAGAATTTGCCATTCCAGCAAGCAGTCAAAAACTCTATTTATCACCAGTTTTAGATGGCTTTAATAGCGAAATTATCGCCTATAATCTTTCAACTTCACCAAACTTAGAACAAGTGGAAGCTATGTTAAACCAGGCCTTCAGTGAGGATCATTACACAAATACTATTCTCCATAGTGATCAAGGATGGCAGTATCAACATCAGTATTATCATCATTTTTTAGAGGGTAAAGGAATCCAACCGTCCATGTCACGTAAAGGAAACAGTCCAGATAATGGCATGATGGAATCCTTCTTTGGCATTCTTAAGTCTGAGATGTTTTATGGTTATGAGAAGACCTTTCACTCACTTGAGCAATTGGAGCAAGCTATTGTAGACTATATTGATTATTACAACAACAAACGAATTAAGATAAAACTAAAAGGACTCAGTCCTGTGCAATACAGAACTAAATCCTTTGGATAAATTAATTGTCTAACTTTTTGGGGTCAGTACAAATATGTGAACTGCAGTAGCTTTTTATCTTTGTTTCTCCCAGTTAGAGGGCCCTAGTTTTCCTTTTTACTGGTAATTTGATGAAAGACCTTTTGCCAATGTTCATGGCGACGCCAGAGACTGGTATGGATCTGGTTATTTAATTCATAGCGAATCAGCTTAGTCTTTTGACTGATGGATTCGATCTCGAAATTCTTAAAGGGAATCTGATTCTCTTCCTGCAAACGGACCAGGTCCTCCTTGTGGCTTTCTTGGCCAAACTCATCGATGAGGGTGAAGTTGTCTGCTAGGAGGGTTGAATATTCTTGCTGAGCTTGCAAGCGTTCTTCGTAGGTTTTTAGTTTGAGAAGGACATTGTCCAAAATTTCATCTTCTGGGATAGAACTTGGTTCCACATGGACATCGATGTCAAAGACTCCAAATTTTTCCTTGAGAAGGCGCTCGACCTCTTCGGTAATGGCATGGCTCTCATAAACAGAAAGGTCTGGATTCATTTCGATGACGACATCTAGGTAGATATTGCTTCCGTAGGTCCGTCCCCTTTGTGATTTGACCCGGCTTACCTTTGGTAATTCTAGAATAGCCGCCTTGTATTTATCAAGAAGACTTTCATCAAATCCATCTGAGAGGCTGAAGGAGGATTCAATGAAAATATCGTAGGCTGTTTTTAGAATAAAGAAGGTAATAACGATGGCCACTAATTGGTCCACAATCGGATAGTTAAGAGCACTAGCTCCAATCGCAACAGAGGTTCCTAAAGAAGTGACTACGTCAGACAGGTTGTCTTTAGCGGCAGCATTGAGGGCCTTGGATTGGGCTTTCTTAGCTAAGGTGCGGTTATACAGATAGACTGCAAACATGACTAGGGCTGACCCAACTCCGACAAT
Source organism: Streptococcus sp. KHUD_013 (assembly GCF_052588545.1). Classification (NCBI taxonomy): domain Bacteria; kingdom Bacillati; phylum Bacillota; class Bacilli; order Lactobacillales; family Streptococcaceae; genus Streptococcus; species Streptococcus sp. KHUD_013. Next base: position 1,287,720 of record NZ_CP186264.1, on the reverse strand, counting down.
GGCCCCTAAAGGATCAATGACAGATGTTTCCCTGCTGAGGATTTTTTGAACCGTATCTCGTAAGACATCAAAGCCCACATAAAACATGATGATGGAAGTCACCAGACTAGCTAGATCTTCAATCTTCCAATGACCGAATCGGTGGTCGCGGTCAGCTGGCTGGCGGGCCATGCGAATGCCAATGAGAAGGGCGACATTGCTGATAATATCTGATAAGTTATTAAAACCATCGGCAACCAAACTAGAGGAGTGAAGGAGGTGGCCTGTTGCTAATTTGGCAGCGGAAAGGATCAGGTAGGCTACAATACTGATCAGGGCTCCACGTTCGGCAAGTTTTAAATTACTTTGTGATTGATTCACTGATAACTCCTCCAGACTTCTGTAGATTTCCTCATAAGCGGTTGTTGAAGAGGGAAAATTCGTTCTTCTTAAGGCTTTATTATAGCTTTTTTGAGTACAAAATTCAAATGATGCCAACTGTTTCCAAAAGGAGAAAGGGCGAAAATGTGGTATAATAGAACGATTGAATGAATGAGGAGTATGAGATGAATCCTTTATTGAATGGTATGAATGATCGCCAAGCAGAGGCGGTCCAAACGACAGAAGGTCCCCTCTTGATCATGGCGGGGGCTGGTTCTGGTAAGACACGTGTCTTGACCCACCGCATCGCTTACTTGATCGATGAAAAAATGGTCAATCCTTGGAATATTTTGGCCATTACCTTTACCAATAAAGCCGCTCGGGAAATGAAGGAGCGGGCTTATCAGTTGAATCCAGCCACCCAAGATTGCTTGATTGCCACCTTCCACTCTATGTGTGTGCGCATCCTCCGTCGTGATGCGGATCACATTGGCTACAACCGCAACTTCACCATTGTCGACCCGGGTGAGCAACGGACCTTGATGAAGCGGATTTTGAAGTCCTTGAACTTGGATCCTAAAAAATGGAATGAACGGACCATCTTGGGGACTATTTCCAATGCCAAAAATGACCTGATCGATGAAGTGGCCTACGTCGCCCAAGCGGGGGATATGTATACCCAGATCGTCGCCAAGTGTTATGAGGCTTACCAAAAGGAACTCCGTCAGTCAGAAGCAGTGGACTTTGATGATTTGATCATGCTGACACTGCGTCTTTTTGATCAGCATCCAGATGTGCTGACCTATTACCAGCAGAAGTTTCAATACATCCACGTAGACGAGTATCAAGATACAAACCATGCCCAATACCAATTGGTCAAACTCTTGGCTTCACGTTTTAAAAATATCTGTGTCGTTGGGGATGCGGACCAGTCTATTTATGGCTGGCGGGGAGCAGATATGCAGAATATCCTGGACTTTGAGAAGGATTATCCTGATGCCAAGGTCGTCCTCCTAGAAGAGAATTACCGCTCGACTAAAACCATCCTGCAAGCAGCCAATGATGTCATTAAAAACAATAAAAATCGTCGTCCTAAGAATCTTTGGACCCAAAATGCTGACGGGGAAGAGATTGTCTACTACCGGGCTAATGACGAGCAGGATGAAGCGGTCTTTGTTGCTAAAACGATTGAAGAGCTCAGTCGCGAAGCTGGCTACAAACACCGTGATTTTGCCGTTCTCTACCGGACCAATGCTCAGTCCCGGACCATTGAAGAAGCGCTGCTCAAGTCTAACATTCCCTACACCATGGTAGGGGGCACCAAGTTCTACAGCCGGAAGGAAATTCGGGATATCATTGCTTATCTAAACTTGATTGCCAACCTTAGTGACAATATCAGTTTTGAGCGCATTATCAATGAACCCAAGCGGGGAATCGGGCCAGGTACAGTGGATAAGATTCGTGACTTTGCTCAAATGCAAGAGTCCTCACTTCTAGATGCTTCGGCTAATATCATGCTCTCAGGCATCAAAGGAAAGGCTGCCCAAGCCATCTGGGACTTTGCCAATCTCATTCTTGATTTGAGAGAAAGATTGGACCAGCTGACCATTACAGAATTGGTCGAAGAAGTCCTTGACAAGACAGGCTATATGACAGCCCTAACCAATCAGGGAAATTTGGAAAGTCAGGCCCGCATCGAGAATATCCAAGAGTTCCTATCTGTTACCAAGAATTTTGATGAAAACGGAGAGACCGTCGAAGACGAATCAGGTGTGGAGACCCTGAGTCGCTTCTTGAACGATTTGGCTTTGATTGCCGATACAGATGATGGAGCTCAAGAGACCTCAGAAGTCACCTTGATGACCCTTCACGCGGCTAAAGGATTGGAGTTTCCAGTCGTCTTCTTGATTGGGATGGAAGAAAATGTCTTTCCTCTTAGTCGAGCAGCTGAGGATCCGGATGAATTGGAAGAAGAGCGTCGCCTAGCATATGTAGGAATCACGCGGGCAGAGAAGGTTCTCTTCTTGACCAATGCCAACTCTCGTTTGCTCTTTGGACGGACCAGCTACAACCGCCCGACGCGTTTCATCAATGAAATTAGCTCGGATTTATTGACCTACCAGGGCTTGGCCCGTCCAGCCAACACTAGCTTTAAGGCTTCTTATAGCAATGGAGGCGGAACAACCTTTGGAAAAGGAATGAGCCTGTCACAAGCCCTTCAAGAGCGCAAGAGACAAGCAGCTCCAAGTGCCCTCACGTCATCAAGCCTCCCCTTTGGCAATAGCAACCGTTCTAGCACCAAAGAAAGTGTCGCTTGGGCCATTGGTGATATTGCCATTCACAAGAAGTGGGGCGAAGGAACCGTGCTTGAAGTATCTGGTAGTGGTAGTACCCAAGAACTCAAGATCAACTTCCCAGAAGTGGGGCTCAAGAAACTCTTGGCCAGTGTCGCTCCGATTGAGAAGAAATAAACTGAAACCAGTAAGCCTAGCTTGCTGGTTTTGCCTTTTATAAAACTTCCCTTAGATGAGGACGGACGGTAGCGACTCCCTTTAGGATTCCATACCTTAGATTTGAGCCCTCCGTCTCAAATCTACCGAGAGAGTGGGACAGAAATCGGTAATTCGTTAGAATTCGATTTCGTCGTCCCACCTCCGCACAGTTGAGTAGGGCTGTAAAAGCTGATAAAATCAGCGTAGTAGAGCCCACTCAACCACTGCGTCATGCTCGACAATCCAAAGACAATTGTGAGGCTAGGACTTTTGTCCCAGCCTCTTTTCTCACGGTGGGAAGTTTTAATGGTCATCGTTCTGTTTTCTCAAATCCTCTCATTTACTTTATTCACTGTCATAAACTAGGGAAATAGTAGGAGCAAGGCTCGTTTGCTGGTTTTGATTTTACAGGTGGCATGATATAATATACTAAGAATAGAGAAAGAGGCAGGCTATGAACGAAATCAAGTGCCCCAACTGTGGGGAAGTTTTTACAGTTAATGAAAGTCAATACAGCGAGCTCTTGTCACAGGTTCGGACAGCTGAGTTTGACAAGGAAATTCATGAGCGGATTCGGCAAGAGTTGGCTTTAGCTGAGCAAAAGGCCCTTAATGAGCAGCAAGAGAAGTTAGCCAAAAAGGATCAAGAAATTGCCCAGTTACAAAACCAGATTCAACAGTTTGATACTGAAAAAGAATTGGCGAAAAAGGAAGTAGAGCAAACCGCTAGCCAAAGTCTGCTAGAGAAAGAAAAAGAAGTTCAACAACTTGAGAATCAGTTGGCCACCTTGCGCTTGGAGCATGAAAACCAACTGCAAAAGACACTGTCTAATCTAGAGAAAGAAAGAGACCAGGTCAAAAATCAGCTCCTTCTACAAGAAAAAGAAAACGAGCTTTCTCTGACTTCGGTTAAACAAAACTATGAGGCCCAGCTTAAAGCGGCCAATGAGCAGGTTGAGTTCTACAAGAACTTCAAGGCCCAACAATCAACCAAGGCCATTGGGGAAAGTCTGGAGCAGTATGCGGAAAGTGAGTTTAACAAGGTCCGTAGCTTTGCCTTTCCAAACGCTTATTTCGAAAAGGACAACAAGGTTTCTGCTCGTGGGTCTAAAGGGGACTTTATCTTCCGTGATTTTGATGAAAATGGGCTAGAATTCATTTCCATCATGTTTGAGATGAAAAATGAAGCTGACGGGACTGAAAAGAAGCATAAGAATGCCGATTTTTACAAGGAGTTGGACAAGGATCGTCGAGAAAAGAACTGTGAGTATGCTGTATTAGTTTCGATGTTAGAAGCCGATAATGACTACTTCAACACAGGGATTGTCGATGTTAGCCACGAGTATGAGAAGATGTACGTCGTTCGTCCTCAGTTCTTTATCCAACTGATTGGGCTCTTGCGTAATGCGGCTCTTAACTCCCTTAAATACAAGCAAGAACTAGCACTTATCCGTGAGCAAAATATTGACATTACCCACTTTGAAGAAGACCTAGACGCCTTCAAGGTTGCCTTTGCTAAGAACTACAATTCAGCTTCGGTCAACTTCGGTAAGGCCATCGATGAAATCGACAAAGCCATCAAGCGGATGGAAGAAGTCAAGAAATTCTTGACCACATCCGAAAATCAACTCCGACTTGCCAATAATAAGCTGGATGATGTATCAGTCAAAAAATTGACCCGCAAAAATCCAACCATGAAGGCTAAGTTTGATGCCTTGAAGGGGGAATAATCTTTGTATTCAGCTAAGAACGCTACCTTGTCCATGAATGGGAAAACCATGGACTATGTGACCTTTGGTAAAGGAAAGAAACCTCTCGTTATCATACCAGGATTGGGTGATGGACTACAGACGGTTAAAGGAAAGGCCCAGCTCTTTTCCCTCTCTTATCGTCTACTTGCTAAGCGCTATAAAATCTATGTTTTTTCTCGAATCAATGAGTTGAGGCAGGGCTATACGACACGGGATATGGCAGCAGATGTAGCAGAAGCAATGGAGACACTAAACCTAGACGCCGCTTATGTTATGGGGATTTCACAAGGTGGAATGATTGCTCAATGGTTAGCTGTAGATTTTCCAGAAAGGGTTCAAAGGCTCATCCTAGCTGTGACAACAGCGAAGCCTAGTCAACTTGCTAGAGAACGAATTGAGCATTGGCAAAAACTCAGTCAATCTGGAAATTTTAAGCATCTCATGCTGGATATTGCACAGCACTCCTACACGCAAAAGAGCTATCAAAAGTGGCGGTTGCTTTATAATATCATGGGTCGATTGGGGCGAATCAAAGATGAGAAACGAATTTCCATTCAGTCTCAGTCTTGCCTCACTCACGATAGCCTTGGGGTCTTAAAAGAAATTCAATGTCCGACCCTGATCCTTGGTGCCCTCGAAGATGATGTGATCGGTGTGAAGGGATCCAAGGAACTGGCAAAAGCGATTTTGGGTTGTCAGCTCCTTATTCTTAAGCATTCAGGTCATGCTCTGTATGAAGAAAATAAAGTATTTCAAGAGGCTATCTGTGGATTTTTACATTAAAAAACGCTGGAAAAATTTTTCCAGCGTTTTTTATGAGATTTAAATCGCAAAGAGATCGTTTAGGTTTTCTGCCATGGTTGGGTGGGTAAAGATTTGTTTTGCGATGTAAGTATAAGGGATCTTATTGTCCATGGCCATAGTGATCAGATTGATGAGTTCACCTGCGGCTTCTCCAAAGAGCGTTGCTCCAAGGATTTCTTTGGTTTCTGGATTGACCACAGCTTTGAAGGCACCTCGAAGGTCTGCATTGACATGGCCACGTGGCATGGCAGCAACTGGCAATTCTTTGACAGCAACTGGAAGTCCTTTGTCACGTGCTTCTTGCTCAGTCAAGCCAACTTGGGCCAGTGGAGGAGCAAGAAAGAGTGTCGTCGCATAGTTTCCGCGTGTTTCTAGATTATAGCTACCATCGCCTGTGAGGTAGTTGAAGACAATGCGGAAGTCATCGAGTGACATGTAAGTGAATTGAGGACCACCATTGACATCCCCAACTGCAAAGACACCAGGGACGCTGGTTTCCAAATGACGGTTGACTTGGATTGCCCCACGATCAGTGACTTGGATATCTGTGTTTTCAAGACCAAGTCCAACTGTGTTTGGCTTCCGTCCTGTTGCGTAGAGAAGGATATCGAACTCGAAGTCTCCCTTATCCGTTACAACGGTTAAGCTGTTTTGGCCATCTTTGATTTCTTGGGTATGAACGCCTTGCAAGAATTGAATACCATCTTCTTCCAGGTAGCCTTTTGCAAGAGCTGCGATGCTTGGCTCGATCCGTGGCAAGAATGCTTCAGAAGCATCCAATACTGTTACTTGGCTACCCAAGGTATTGTAGAGGTGGGCGAATTCCAATCCGATTGGTCCACCACCAAGGACGCCCAGGCGTTTTGGTAGGTTTTCCAAACGTTGAATACCGGTTGAATCCACTGCAAATTTACTTTCAGCCAATCCTGGGATTGGAAGGATAGTTGGCACAGCACCAGTATTGATAATAATGGTTTCAGCTGTCAATTCTTCCTTTTCATCTCCAACTTGAATTTCGATGACCTTGTTGGACACAAAGCGGGCTGTCGCATCGATAATGTCTACACCCGTTCCAGCAATCGTTGCGTAGTTCTTGCCGTTGAGACGAGTAGTGACCGCATTTTTTTCACTCATAGCTTGTTCAAAATCCAAGCCTTTTTCCGCTGCGACGATCAAGGTCTTAGTTGGAATACAAGCGATATTGATACAAGTACCACCATACATAGACTTGCTCTTTTCAATCAGAGCGACTTTTTTTCCTTGGCTTGATAATTTCGCTGCAAGAGTTTTACCAGCTTTACCAAATCCAATCACAATAACATCATACATTAACATATGTTACACCTTCTTTCGCTTTCTATTGTATCAAACCCATTTTAAAAAGTCTGAAATCTGCTACGGGATTTTTTGGAAGCTCATCAGGAAGGGGGAAACAGGGACAAGAAGTCTCGTTTCATGGTATAATAAAGGGTCGGTGGCCCGGATGGTCACACATGAGTTAGAAAGAGCAAATCAGATGGACGGAATTATCAACTTAAAAAAAGAAGCAGGAATGACCTCCCATGATGCGGTTTTTAAACTGAGAAAAATCTTAGGTACCAAGAAGATTGGCCATGGGGGAACGCTGGATCCTGATGTGGTGGGAGTACTTCCGATTGCAGTTGGCAAGGCGACCCGGATGGTCGAATTTATGCAAGATGAAGGCAAGGTCTATGAGGGCGAAATCACTTTGGGATTTTCTACCACAACGGAGGATGCCAGCGGGGATGTCCTAGAGCGAACCCCAGTGGAAGCACCTTTAGATGCAACAGAGGTGGACCGTATGATTGCCCAGATGGTGGGAGAGATGGAGCAGGTGCCGCCTATGTATTCAGCGGTCAAGGTCAATGGGCGTAAGCTCTATGAATATGCGCGGGCAGGAGAAGAAGTGGAACGTCCTGTCCGACAGGTGACGATTTATGAATTCACGCGCACCAGTGAGATTAGCTATGAAGAAAGTCTAGCCCGTTTTCGTTTCCGAGTTAAATGCAGCAAGGGAACCTATATCCGGACCTTGTCGGTGGACCTTGGTCAAAAACTGGGCTATGCGGCTCACATGTCCCACTTAACACGAACCAGTGCTGCCGGTTTGTCACTGGATGATGCCCTGACCTTAGAAGAAGTGGCTGAAAAAGTGGGGCAAGGAGATTTGAGCTTCCTTCACCCACTTGAGATTGGCACCGGAGATCTGGAAAAAGTAGAGCTGACAGTAGAAGAGGTCGGCGAAGTCCAAGTGGGACGCTTTATTCCAGTTGAGAGCGAAGCCAGGGAGTTGGCTGCTTTTTACCAAGGGAAATTGGTAGCCATTTTGGAGAAAAGGGAAGAACTTTACAAACCTCGCAAGGTTTTTCTGACAGAAAGTGTGTTACAATAAATTTATGAACATTTGTTATGTAACTAGTGAAAAAGAAATAAAAGCTCAAGCAGATACCGTTCTTGTCTTGGGCTATTTTGACGGTCTCCATCGAGGGCACCAGGAGCTCTTTCGGACAGCTCGCACCATTGCCGATGAGCAAGGACTTCGAGTAGCTGTCTTGACCTTTCCAGAATCTCCAAAGCTAGCTTTTGCCCGTTACCAACCAGAACTACTCCTCCATCTCCAAAACCCAGAGGAACGCTTTAAACGGATGGAAGAACTTGGAGTCGATGATCTATATCTTATCGATTTTACCAGTGATTTTGCGGCTCATACGGCCCAAGAATTCGTTGCGGCCTACCTAACTGCACTTCGGGCGCGTGTCTTAGTGGCAGGTTTTGATTATAGCTTTGGTAGCGACAAGAAAGTAGCTAGTGATTTGGGAACCTATTTTAAGGGTCAAGTCATCGTCGTTCCACCTGTCCTAGACCAGGACGAAAAAATTAGCTCAACTCGTATTCGGCAGGCCATTGCATCTGGCCAGGTCAAAGAAGCAGCTGATCTTTTAGGTTATCCCTTATCCAGTCGTGGCATTGTAGTCCATGGGGATGCACGGGGTCGCACCATTGGTTTTCCAACAGCCAATCTGGCGCCTATCGATCGCACCCATCTTCCTCAAGATGGTGTTTATGTCGTCGAAGTAGAAGTGCTAGGGAAACGTCACCGGGGGATGGCCTCTGTAGGGAAAAACTCGACCTTTGATGGGACGGAACTTCGCTTTGAAGCCAATATCTTTGATTTTTCAAAAGATATTTATGGACATACGATTCGGATTTTTTGGTTAGACAAGATTCGAGAAATGGTCAAATTTGACAGTGTAGAAGCCCTCGTCGAGCAACTGCATCAGGACGAGATCCTGGCTCGTCAATGGACCAGATAATTTTTGTTAGAAATTCTCCCTTAAGGGGAGAATTTTCTTTGTCTAAATTAAAAAATCACTATGCAAGCGCGGAATAATTTTGTATAATAGAGTCAGCTAAGTGTGTCCAAAAAAAGAAGAGAAGAACATGATTACATTATTTTTGTCTCCGAGTTGTACATCCTGTCGAAAGGCCCGGGCTTGGTTAGAAAAACATGAGGTTCCTTTTAAGGAACACAATATTATGACGAGTCCTTTAACAACTGAGGAGTTGCGTAATATTTTAGCTCTAACTGAGAACGGTACAGACGATATTATTTCAACTCGTTCTAAAATTTTTCAGAAGCTAAATGTTGATGTAGAGGATTTATCGATTTCTGCTTTGATCAAGTTGATTGAGGAAAATCCTAGTCTTTTGCGTCGCCCAATTATTCTAGATAAGAAACGGATGCAAATTGGTTTTAATGAGGATGAAATCCGTGCATTTCTCCCTCGAGGATATCGTAAGGAAGAGTTAAGATCTGCTACATTAAGAGCGGAGATCCATTAATATGAATAAGAATTATAGTTACCCACTCGATTTATCGTGGAGCACTGAAGAGCTTGCTTCGGTGCTTTCTTTTTTTAATCAGGTTGAACAAGCCTACGAACAAAAGGCAGATGCCCGCATCTACCTAGAAGCCTATAAGGCCTTTAAGAAAGTTGTCCCAAGTATTGGCGAAGAAAAGCGTCTGGGCAAAGAATTTGAAGAGGTCAGCGGCTACTCACTTTATCGTGCAACCAAAGTTGCGAAAGAAAAAGGGGAAGGATGGTTTTCGATTGATCAATAAATTAGAATTTGCTAAGACCATTGTCAAAGAAGCAGGAAGCTATCTTAGAGAACACCTGCATGACCAGCTAGCAATCACAGTCAAAACAAATCCGACGGATTTGGTGACTCAAATGGACCAAGAAGTGCAAGCAACCCTGGTTGGCAAGATTTTAGAAGCCTATCCAGAAGACCACATTTTTGCCGAAGAGGATGACCTTCGTGCACCTATTTGTTCCGGTAAGGTCTGGGTGATTGATCCCATTGATGGGACCAATAATTTTGTGACCCAAAAAGAAGACTTTGCTGTTATGGTTGCTTATTTTGAAGAAGGGATTGGCCAGTTTGGCTTGATTTATGATGTCATGCGGGATCATCTCTTTTTTGGTGGAAAGGATTTTGGAGTCTTTTGTAATGAGCAAGAACTGCAACCCTTTCAAAATCGTCCCCTTAGTGATTTATTAGTGGCTTCCAATGTTGGTATGCTCAAGTCCAACGCTTGGGGCATGGCGGATCTGGGGGCAGAATGCTTAGGAATTCGGGTTTATGGGAGTGCTGGTATCAGCTTTACCAAGATTTTATCCGGTGGTATTTTAGGCTACTTCAGCTATATCTGGCCATGGGACTATGCAGCAGCAGCCATCATGGGCGAGTGCCTAGGTTACTCTGTTTTGACTCTAGAAGGAAAAGAACCCAACTATGAGACCTTGGAGCCCATCATGATGGTGCCAACTTGTAAATTAGATGAGATTCAACCCTTTTTGAAGAAAGGAACACACGCATGACCTTTCCTCAAGGATTTAAAGAAAAATATGATCAACTACTTGGAGAGGAGGCTGAGGCCTTCTTTCAAACCTTTGACGAGCCGGCCGTATCTGCCTATCGGACTAATCCATTAAAGGCGGAGCAAATCAGTGGAGATGACCCTATTCCAGGCATGCCTTGGAGTTACTATGGCAAGGTGTCGGGTAAATCCGTTGCCCATGTCACTGGACTGGTCTATTCGCAAGAACCGGCTGCCCAAATGGTAGCCCAAGTAGCCCATCCAAAACCAGGTATGAAGGTCTTGGATCTTGCGGCAGCACCGGGTGGCAAGACAACCCACTTGCTCTCTTATTTAGACAATCAAGGACTCCTTGTTTCCAATGAAATCCACAAGGGGCGCTCCAAGATTCTGGTCGAGAATGTCGAACGCTTTGGAGCCCGTAATGTCGTGGTGACCAATGAATCAGCCAATCGCTTGGCTAAGGTTTTCCCAGCCTATTTTGATTTGATTGTTTTGGACGCACCATGCTCTGGTGAAGGAATGTTTCGAAAGCAGCCAGATGCTATGGACTATTGGCATCCTGATTATCCAGCCCAATGTGCTGGTCTCCAGAGAGAAATCTTAACAGATGCCCTCAAGATGCTTGCACCAGGGGGGCAGCTGGTTTATTCGACTTGTACCTGGGCACCAGAAGAAAACGAAGAAATTGTCTCTTGGCTCTTAGACGAATACGAGCTGGAATTGCTACCGATTGAAAAAATCAATGGCATGGTAGAAGGGATCGGCCATCCTGAAACAGCTCGGATGTACCCTCATCGTTTCAAAGGGGAAGGGCAATTTGTTGCTAAATTCCATTATCAGGGAGAGCCTGAAGTCAAGAAGATCAAGGAAGGCCGTTCCAATCTAACGGCTGAGCAGAAAAAGTTGTGGCAAGCTTTTGCCAAGGACTGCTTGGCCATGGACTTGGAGGGCCTCTACCAATGTTTTGGAGATCAGCTTTATCTATTGCCGGTTGGACTTCCTGATTTGAAAAAGGTCAAGATTGCTCGCAATGGCTTGCACCTTGGAACCTTCAAGAAAAATCGCTTTGAACCTAGCTTTGCCTTAGGCCTAGCTCTGAAGCCAGAGCAAGTGAAGAAAGCGGTCAGCTTATCAGATCAAGACTTCATCAAGTACGTAGCTGGGGAGACCATTCAACTGGAGCGGGACTATACCAATGGATGGTATCAAGTCTTAGCTGGAGGCAATGGTTTAGGCTTTGCTAAAGTAACGGGCCGTACCTTGAAAAATTTCTTTCCAAAAGGCCTGAGATTTAGATAAATTATTAGGAAATGCGGTCTTTCTATGTTATAGTGGAAATAGAGTGATTCTTGCTAGAATACTAGAAGATGACCAAGTGTTTAGAGATAAAATTTAAACGATATTTGATTATGATTCAAGGAGACTTACATTGAATAAATGCAAAAAGCTAGTCCTTGGGCTAGCAACAGTAGCACTTGCAGTTTCTCTATCTGCCTGTGCATCTTGGATTGACCGTGGAGAAGCGATTACAGCTGTTGGATCGACAGCTCTACAACCGCTCGTTGAAGGGGTGGTAGATCGTTATATTGAAGAACATCCCGGTAAGATTGTCAATGTCCAAGGGGGTGGATCTGGTACAGGTCTTTCTCAGGTCCAATCAGGAGCTGTCGACATTGGAAATAGTGACCTCTTTGCGGAGGAAAAAGATGGCATCGATGCTTCTAGCTTGGTAGACCATCAAGTGGCAGTAGCAGGAACAGCTATTATTGCCAATAAGAATATTTCTGTAGACGATTTGACAACCGAACAATTGCGTAAGATTTTTACTGGTGAATATACCAACTGGAAGCAATTGGGTGGTGAGGACCTGGAAATTACCATTGTGAACCGGGCTGTAGGATCTGGTAGCCGTGCTGTGTTTGATGATATCATCATGAATGGGAAAGACCCAAAACAGGCTCAGGAACAAGATTCCAATGGAATGGTGAAAAACATTGTTTCCCAGACTCCAGGTGCCATTTCTTATTTGGCCTTTACCTACGTGGATGATAGTGTTAAAACTATGAAGTTAAATGGCTATGAACCAACTAAGGAAAACGTGGTGAACAATAACTGGCCAATCTGGTCTTACGAACATATGTATACCAAGGGGGAGCCAAGTAAATTGGCTAAGAAATTCTTGGATTACATGATGACTGATGAAGTCCAGCAGGAAATCGTTGGTAAGATGGGCTATATCCCAATCAATGATATGAAAGTCAGCCGTGATCTTGACGGTAACATTACGAAGAAATAAGAAGAATTAGGTAAAACATGAATGAAGTAGCAAAAAAAATGCTCGCAAAGTCCAATAATTCTCGGTTGGAAAAATTTGGTAAAACCATTACTTTCTGCTGTATGAGTTTAATCGTCTTTGTCGTAGCTTTGATTTTGATTTTTGTAGCCCAAAAGGGATTATCGACCTTCTTTGTCAACAAGGTCAATGTCTTTAGTTTCCTTTTCGGATCCACATGGAATCCATCAGGGAAAGAATTTGGGGCTTTGCCAATGATCTTGGGTTCCTTCATTGTAACCCTTTTGTCTGCCTTGGTGGCGACACCTTTTGCCATTGGTGCGGCAGTCTTTATGACAGAAGTTTCTCCTAAGGGAGCTCGTCTCTTACAACCAGCCATTGAATTGTTGGTAGGGATTCCTTCTGTTGTATATGGATTTATTGGTTTGCAAGTGGTGGTTCCATTTGTCCGTTCCATCTTTGGTGGGACAGGATTTGGGATCTTGTCAGGGGTCTTTGTCCTCTTTGTCATGATTCTTCCAACTGTGACCTTTATGACAACAGACAGCTTACGGGCAGTGCCTCGTCACTATCGGGAAGCGAGTATGGCTATGGGAGCGACTCGTTGGCAAACGATTTGGCATGTCACCTTAAAGGCGGCTCGCTCAGGTATTTTTACAGCAGTTGTCTTTGGAATGGCCCGTGCCTTCGGTGAAGCCTTGGCTATTCAGATGGTGGTCGGAAACTCAGCGGTTGTTCCAAATTCTTTAACAACTCCAGCTTCCACCTTGACCTCTATTTTGACCATGGGTATCGGAAATACGGTTATGGGAACTGTTAACAACAACGTTCTCTGGTCACTTGCCTTGGTGCTCTTGCTGATGAGTTTGGCATTCAACAGCGTTATCAAATTGATCACGAAAGAAAGAGGTAAGAAGAACTATGCACGCTAAAAAAATAGATAAGATAGCGACAGGGGTTCTCTATGCAATTGCTGGAATTATTGTCACTATTCTTGCTTCTTTGATTCTCTATATCCTGGTTAGAGGGTTGCCGCATGTGTCTTGGACCTTCTTGACCAGCAAATCCTCTTCTTACCAAGCAGGTGGAGGGATTGGGATTCAGCTCTATAATTCCTTCTTCCTCTTAGTCATTACCTTGATTATTTCCTTCCCACTTTCATTAGGGGCAGGGATCTACTTGTCAGAGTATGCCAAGAAGGGCCCATTGACCAATTTGGTTCGGACCTGTATTGAGATCTTGTCTTCTCTCCCATCGGTCGTAGTTGGTCTCTTTGGTTATTTGGTCTTTGTAGTGCAGTTCCAATATGGTTTCTCGATTATTTCTGGAGCCTTGGCCTTGACGGTCTTTAACCTGCCACAGATGACACGAAACATTGAAGATAGTTTGCAAAATGTCCACCATACACAAAGGGAAGCCGGCCTTGCGCTTGGAATTTCTCGTTGGGAAACTGTGATTCACGTGGTGGTACCTGAAGCCTTGCCAAGTATTATTACGGGTGTCGTACTAGCTTCTGGGCGGATCTTTGGGGAAGCAGCGGCCTTGATTTATACTGCTGGTCAGTCTGCCCCAGCCTTGGATTGGAGCAACTGGAACCTCTTTAGTGTCACCAGTCCGATCTCTATTTTCCGTCAAGCAGAAACCCTAGCGGTCCACATTTGGAAGGTCAATAGTGAAGGAACCATTCCAGATGCGATTGAAGTATCTGCTGGATCGGCTGCAGTTTTGTTGATCTTCATTTTGATTTTCAACTTCGGAGCGCGTAAGCTCGGTACTTACCTCCATAAGAAATTAACCTCAGCATAAAAGGAGAAGAAATGTCAAAGTACAATTGGGATGAGAAACATATCATTACTTTTCCTGAAGAAAAAGTGGTCCTTTCGACCAAAGACTTACATGTTTACTATGGTTCAAATGAATCCATCAAAGGCGTGGATATGCAATTTGAGAAGAATAAAATTACAGCTTTGATCGGTCCTTCTGGATCTGGGAAATCCACCTATCTCAGAAGTTTGAACCGGATGAACGATACCATTGATATTGCGCGTGTGACTGGGGAGATCTGGTACGAAGGGATTGACGTTAACCGTCCAGATATCAATGTCTATGAAATGAGAAAGCATATCGGAATGGTCTTTCAACGACCAAATCCCTTTGCCAAGTCTATCTACCGCAATATCACCTTCCCCCACGAGCGGGCAGGTGTCAAAGACAAGAAGGTCTTGGACGAAATCGTCGAAAAATCTTTGAAGCAAGCAGCCCTCTGGGATCAGGTCAAGGATGACTTGCACAAGTCCGCATTGACCCTCTCTGGTGGTCAACAGCAACGCCTTTGTATTGCCCGTGCAATCTCCGTTAAACCAGAGATTTTGCTCATGGATGAGCCAGCTTCAGCCTTGGACCCTATCGCGACTGCTCAGTTGGAAGAAACCATGCTAGAGTTGAAGAAGGACTATACTATTATCATCGTGACCCACAGCATGCAACAGGCAGCTCGGGCCAGCGATTATACAGGATTCTTCTATCTAGGCGATTTGATCGAGTATGATAAAACAGCCAATATCTTCCAAAATGCAAAACTGCAATCGACCAACGATTATGTGTCTGGTCACTTTGGATAGGAATTGGCAACATTGAAATAACATAAGGATGAAAACATGACAGAACCAATTTTGCAAGTCAAGGACTTGTCGGTTTATTACAATAAGAAAAAGGCACTGAATAGTGTGTCACTGGATTTCACCCCTAAAGAAATCACGGCTTTAATCGGTCCTTCTGGATCTGGGAAGTCTACCTTGCTCAAAGCCATCAACCGGATGGGAGATTTGAACCATGAGGTGACGACGACCGGAACCGTCCTCTACAATGGTCACAATATCTATAGTCCACGGACGGATACGGTGGAGCTTCGTAAGGAAATCGGGATGGTCTTTCAACAGCCCAACCCCTTCCCTATGTCTATCTATGACAATGTCACTTACGGACTCATGATCAATGGGGTCAAGGACAAGCAAGTCTTGGATGAAGCAGTCGAAACCTCTTTGAAAAATGCTTCTATTTGGGATGAGGTCAAGGATCGTCTCCATGATTCAGCGATTGGGCTTTCAGGGGGGCAGCAACAACGGGTTTGTGTGGCGCGTGTATTGGCAACCAGTCCAAAGATTATCCTCTTGGATGAGCCAACCTCAGCTTTGGACCCGATTTCTGCTGGAAAGATTGAAGAAACACTTTATGGTTTGAAGGATCGTTACACCATGCTCTTGGTGACGCGGTCTATGCAACAAGCCAGTCGGATCTCGGATAGGACGGCCTTTTTCTTGGATGGGGACCTCATCGAGTATGATGACACCTCAAAAATCTTCTTGAACCCTGCTCGTAAGGAAACAGAAGATTATGTATCAGGGAAGTTTGGATAAGAAAGGGAAAGTAAATGTTACGTGTACAATTTGAAGAAGATTTAGAAAAGCTTCATAACCAGTTTTATGCCATGGGAAATGAAGTCTTGACCCAGATCAACCGCACGGTTCGAGCTTTTGTCACTCATGACCGTGATCTGGCACGTCAGGTGATCGAAGATGATGCGGAGATTAATGAGTATGAAGTGAAGTTGGAGCGCAAATCCTTTGAGATGATTGCCCTTCAACAACCGGTTTCTCAGGACCTTCGGATGGTGATGACAGTCTTAAAAGCTGTATCTGACGTTGAGCGTATGGGAGACCATGCGGTATCTATCGCCCGTGCAACCATCCGTATGAAGGGAGAACTTCGTAGTAAGGTTGTAGAAGAAGAAATTAGCAAAATGGGTCGAGAAGTCAAAGACTTTGTTGAAGCAACCTTGGAGCTCTACTTAAAAGGGGATGTTGAAACGGCCTATGAAGTAGCGACTCGCGATGAAAAGATTAATGAGTATTATGATCGTATTCAAGAGTTGGCAACGGAAGAAATCAAGCATAATCCTGACTTGATTATCACTGGACGTGATTACTTCCAAGTCATCAACTACTTGGAGCGTATTGGTGATTACGCTAAAAATATCTGTGAGTGGGTTGTCTACTTCGAAACTGGAAAGATTGTGGAATTATAAGAAAAGAAAGTCTGAGGTCATGATCTCAGACTTTTGTCTTTTTGTAGGTCTGGTTTTGCCCCCTCTTACCTTACAGTTAGTATGATTTATGTTAGAATAGAAGATGAGAAAAAATGAAGAAGGAGTTACTCATGCAAGCAGTTGCACATTTTATTGATACATTTGTACCTGAGCACTACGATCTATTCTTAGATTTGAACCGCTCTAGTAAAACTTTCTCAGGGAAAGTGATCATTAGCGGAGAAGCAAAAGAGACTCGCATCTCTCTTCACCAAAAGGATTTGACCATCGAAACAGTAGAAGTAGACGGGCAGGACTGTGCCTTTACAGTCAATGATGAGGAAGAGGCTGTCTTTATCGAAGTTCCTGCTACTGGAAAAGTAAACCTTACCCTCACTTATGCAGGGAAGATTACCGATAATATGACAGGAATTTATCCTTCTTACTACACAGTAGATGGTGTAAAGAAGGAAGTGATCTCTACTCAGTTTGAGAGCCACTTTGCACGTGAAGCCTTCCCAAGTGTGGATGAGCCAGAAGCCAAAGCGACCTTTGATTTGGCTGTGAAATTTGACCAAGAAGAGGGAGAAATCGTTCTTTCTAACATGCCTGAAATCGATGTGGAAAACCGCAAAGAAACAGGTATTTGGAAGTTTGACACAACTCCACGTATGTCGTCTTATCTCTTGGCCTTTGCGGCTGGAGACCTCCAAGGGGTGACAGCTAAGACCAAGAATGGAACCCTAGTCGGTGTTTACTCTACCAAAGCTCACCCATTAGAAAACTTGGACTTCTCATTGGATATTGCCGTTCGTGCTATTGAATTTTATGAAGACTACTATGGCGTGAAGTATCCAATCCCTCAATCTCTTCATATCGCCCTTCCAGACTTTTCTTCAGGAGCGATGGAAAACTGGGGCTTGGTAACCTACCGTGAAGTCTACCTTCTTGTTGATGAGAATTCGACTGCCCAAAGCCGTCAAACAGTAGCCTTAGTGGTGGCTCACGAGTTGGCTCACCAATGGTTCGGAAACCTCGTGACCATGAAATGGTGGGATGATCTCTGGTTGAATGAAAGCTTTGCCAACATGATGGAATATGTCAGCTTGGATGCTATCGAACCAAGCTGGAATATCTTTGAAGACTTCCAAACAACTGGTGTGCCTGCTGCCTTGAAACGCGATGCTACAGATGGCGTTCAATCCGTCCATGTGGAAGTGAAACACCCAGACGAGATTAACACCCTCTTTGACCCAGCCATCGTTTACGCTAAGGGTAGCCGTCTCATGCACATGCTTCGCCGTTGGTTAGGCGATGACGCCTTCCGTAAAGGGTTGAAGATTTACTTTGAAAAACACCAATACGGAAATACCATCGGTCGTGACCTTTGGGATGCTCTTGGGCAAGCTTCAGGTCGTGATGTCGCAGCCTTTATGGATTCTTGGTTGGAGCAACCAGGATACCCTGTTGTCTCAGCTGTTGTAGAGAACGATACCTTGATCATCCGTCAAGAGCAGTTCTTTATCGGAGAAAGAGAAGAAAAATGTCGCAAGTGGGTTGTTCCTTTAAATAGCAACTGGACAGGTATTCCAGATACCTTGGATACAGAAGTCTTAGAGATTCCAAACTACAGTGCCTTGAAAGCAGCTAACAGTGGAGCTCTTCGCTTCAATACAGAAAATACAGCTCACTATATCAGTGACTACCGTGGGGAATTGTTGGAAGACATTCTTGCTGACCTTGCTAGCTTGGATAGTACTTCGAAACTACAAGTGGTTCAAGAACGCCGTCTCTTAGCGGAAAGTGGTCAAATTTCTTATGCAAGCCTCTTGCCAGTGATTGAACATTTGACAGAAGAAACTTCCTTCCTGGTTGTTTCTGCTGTATCGAGCGTCTTGAGCGGAATCAGTCTCTTTGTGGATGAAGGAACTGAAACAGAAGTAGCCTTCCATGAGTTGTTGAAACGGATGAACCGTTACAACTTCGAACGCTTGGGACTGGAAGCTAAGCCTGGTGAATCAGAAGAAGACGAAAAAGTTCGTCAGCTAATGATTGCTAATATGATCAAGGCCAATGATGAAGCTGCACAAGCACAAGCGAGCGCTATCTTTGAAGCGCACGCAGCTGATTTGGAAAAACTTCCAGCTGCCATTCGCTTGCAAATCTTAGTCAACCAAATCAAACACCAGGAAACCAAGGCGCTTAGCCAACAATATCTGGATACCTATGTGAAGACAGTTGATGGAAACTTTAAACGCCAGTTGGCGGCTGCCCTTTCTTATACCAAGGATGAGGAAACTTTGGAAGCACTATTGAAAGAGTGGAAGAACAAGGATGTGGTGAAACCTCAGGACTTGGCTATGAGCTGGTACTTCAATTTCTTGCACCATGACTTTACCCAAGGAAGAACCTGGACTTGGGCGCGTGAAAACTGGGATTGGATCAAGAAAGCACTCGGAGGTGATATGAGCTTTGATAAGTTTGTCATCTACCCAGCTAACTGTTTCAAGACCCGTGAACGGTTGAATGAATACAAGGCCTTCTTTGAGCCTCAATTGGATGATATGGCGATCAGCCGTAATATCAAGATGGGAATTAAAGAGATCGCGGCTCGTATCGATCTTATCGAGCGGGAGAAAGCAGCGGTTGAAACAGCCCTTCTAGCAACTAAATAAAGAAAAAAAAGCTCCTAGAGAGGAACCTACAGGTTTGTAGGCCTCTCTAAGAGTTTTTATTTTGCTTTTTTGAAATATGGGAGATGTTTGAGATTGCGATAGAGAATAACTGCGAAAACCGTTGTCAACGTGATCTTAATCAAATCTGGTAATACAAAAGGTAGGACGACCAGTTTTACGGTGAGATCCAAACTCTGGTGGGTAATGAGCATAAAACCTAAGGCACCCCCAATAAAGAGGACGACTTCCCCCAAGGCGTTAGCTAGGAAGATACGAATGGGCTGTCCCTTTTGGCCAGCGAGGCTAGAGGTAACCAAAGCACGAAGGGGAAAGAAGAAAAGGAATCCAGCAGTGGGACCGTAGAAGGAGCTGATGCCTCCGTGACCACCTGCAAAGACGGGGAGGCCAATGGCACCTAAGAGGAGGTAAATGAGAACAGAAAGGGTGGCTTCTTTTGGACGGTAGATGCTGGCGATCAATCCAATCGCTAAAGTCTGAAGCGTGATAGGAATGGGTCCAAGTGGGATTGTAAAAGGAGATAGGGCAGCAATCAGAGCTGCTCCAAGAGCAATTAATGTCATTGATTCTATTTTTTTCAAAACAGTAAACCTCGCTTTATTTTTATGGTAACTATTCTACAAAAAAGAATGCAAGCCTGTCAAGTCCTCTATTCAGCTGTGACAATTGTCTCCATCCTCATTTTAGGAAAGTTTAAGAAAAAATTTAGTCACGATTAAGGAAGAATCGGTAAACTATCCCTATCTAAACAAAGGCCTTGTTTAAATAATTTAAGGAATGGAAAGAATGCAAGCTTCGAATGAACAAAAGCAAGAAAGAACTGAAAAAATGATTGTCGTTAAGAAAAGTCCTAAGTGGTGGGCAACTGCCGCAGCAACAGGAGGACTTGTCGTAGGAATGACTGGTGGATTTGGCTTGGGAATGTTGGCGACAGCCAATACGACTCCCCAACGCCAACAAGCAGCAGTAGCTACACAAAATAGTAACCAGCCTGCCCAAAACCATCAAGGACAAAATAGCCATGGGAACGATCAAAATGGACCTTCTAACTCACAAGGTTTTGATGGCCAAAATGGTGGTCCAGGGCAAGGAGAAATGAACGGTCAACCACCTCAAGGAGGGGGCTCGCAAGGTGGTCAAGGACAAGATGGATTTGGTGGAGGACCAGGCGGTATGCCACCGCAAGATGGCCAAAACGGTGGACCAGGACAAGGAGACATGAATGGCCAACCACCACAAAATGGAGGCCCTCAAGGTCAACAAGACAAGCAACAAAATAGTAAATCGAGTAAAAAGTCCTCCAAGAAATCCTCTTCGAAAAAATCGTCTAGCAATACAAACAATTCATCAAAGGATGAGACAGGGACAGCAGGCTAAGAAAAAAGTTGAAATCGCTATCTGAATGCTACTGAATGAAGCCTGGTCATGTTATAATAGAGTAGAAAATACTCGTCATCCCTGTATGGAAGAATGAGAAGGAGAAAGTACACATGATTAAGATTTTATTAGTAGAAGACGACCTCGGTTTGTCTAATTCAGTATTTGATTTTTTAGATGACTTTGCAGATGTCATGCAAGTCTTTGATGGAGACGAAGGTCTTTATGAGGCTGAAAGTGGCATCTATGACCTCATTTTGCTAGACCTCATGCTCCCTGAAAAAGATGGTTTCCAAGTTCTGAAAGAATTGAGAGATAAGGGTGTCTCCACTCCAGTATTGATTATGACAGCCAAAGAGAGTTTGGACGATAAGGGCCATGGGTTTGAGTTAGGGGCAGATGACTATCTGACCAAGCCATTCTACCTAGAAGAACTCAAGATGCGGATCCAAGCATTGTTGAAGCGCTCTGGTAAGGTCAATGAAAATACCCTTTCTTATGGGAATGTAACCGTTAATCTTTCGACAAATTCTACGCTTGTTGAAGGGAAAGAAGTGGAGCTATTAGGGAAAGAATTTGATCTTTTGGTCTATTTCCTTCAAAATCAAAATGTTATCCTGCCCAAGACACAAATCTTTGATCGACTTTGGGGATTTGATAGCGATACGACTATCTCGGTTGTTGAAGTGTATGTTTCTAAGATTCGTAAGAAGTTAAAAGGAACAGAATTTGCAAAAAATCTCCAAACATTGCGTAGCGTGGGGTACATTCTGAAAGATGCTCAATAAAATTAAAAAAACTGTCAATGCGGATGACTTTTCTTATTTCATCCGCTATTTCGGACTCTTTACCTTGATTTTCTCAACCATGACCTTGATTATTATTCAAGTAATGCGGTCAAGTCTGTATACAACGGTTGATGAAAATTTAAAGATACTGAGTAAAGATCGTTATTCCATCATTAGCTTGGCCAATCGTACCGGAAATGGGATGGGAAGAGACGAACCAGATGATGACCGACCAGAAGATAATGAACCTGATCCCGAGGATGGCCCTAGACCATCGGTCACTTCCAATAGTACAGCCATCCTCTTGAATGATAATTTTGAAAATGTGACGACGGACAATGGTTTTCTGGATTTAAAAACAGTGACCTTTAGTCGCAGCTATTTAAACAAGATCAAGCAGATTCAAATCACCAACCATTATAAGCAAAAAGAAAGCTACCGGGCTTATTTGGTGGATATTGACCCCGATGATTATATCGATGGGGTGAAATATGCCGTGATCATGACCAATATCAGCCAGTTGGAGCAGACCAGTGAAAAACACGAGAGCCAAATCGCCTTGGTCATGATTTGCTTCTGGGGCATTTCCCTCTTTGCAAGTATCTTCCTGGCTAAAATGAGTGTGAAACCTCTCTTAGAGAGCATGAACCGGCAGAAGGCTTTTGTCGAAAATGCTTCTCATGAATTGCGGACACCTTTAGCCGTTTTGCAAAATCGTTTGGAAACCCTGTTCCGAAAGCCAGAGGCAACAATTATGGAATCCAGTGAGAATATCGCCTCCTCTTTGGATGAGGTTCGCAATATGCGCTTACTGACGACCAATCTCTTAAACTTAGCCCGTCGAGATGATGGGATTAAACCTGAGTTTTGTGAAATCCCTCCTTCTTTTTTCGACCAAACCTTTGCCAATTATGAAATCATTGCCGAGGAAAATGATAAAATCTTCGAGTATGAGAATCATGTCGAAAGGAGTCTGGTGTCTGACAAGGTCCTACTGAAACAGCTGATGACCATTTTGTATGACAATGCCCTCAAATACACAGAGGAAGAAGGAAAGATACGGTTTGTCGCCCAATTCAAGGATCGCTATCTCTATCTTCGGGTAGAGGATAATGGACCAGGGATTGCAGACGAAGATAAAAAGCGGATATTTGATCGATTCTACCGAGTGGATAAGGCGCGTACGCGTCAAAAGGGTGGTTTTGGTTTAGGACTGTCCTTAGCCAAGCAAATCGTAGAAGCCTTTAATGGCACCATTACTGTTCGAGATAACAAGCCGAAAGGTGCTATTTTCGAGGTCAAACTAGCAACCAAGTCAGATAGTAAAAAGAAATCAACTTCTAAATCAACGAAAAACAAGTAAGAGAGTGGGACAGAAGTCCTAGCCTCTCAATTATTTTTGGATTGTTGAGCAAGACGCAGTGGTTGAGTGCTCAAAGCACTGCTTTGAGGTGGCGGATAGAACTTGCGAAGCAAGTATCCTAAGTCTTTGTTCGCTTTTTAAGCTTCAAAGATGCCCTATGTTGACGGAAACTATGTTTCCTTTATCTGCAACCTTCAACAGTCTCCCAGACTGTTGAAGCTGTGCGGAGGTGGGACGACGAAATCGAATTCTAACGAATTACCGATTTCTGTCCCACTCTCTTTTTATCTATTTCAAATAATCGCTATTTTTGCCTGACTAGTGTATAATAGAAAAAAAGAAAGAGGTGTCGTATGGCTTCAAAAATGTTACACACTTGTTTGCGAGTGGAGAATTTAGAAAAATCAATTGCCTTTTATGCAGATGCGTTTGGCTTTAAGGAATTGCGTCGCAAAGATTTTCCTGAATACAAATTTACGATTGTTTATCTTGGTTTAGAAGGGGATGACTATGAGTTGGAATTAACTTACAACTATGATCATGGTCCTTACGTCATTGGAGATGGCTTTGCCCATGTTGCCTTGAGTACGCCAGACCTTGAAGCCCTTCATGCGGAGCATAAGGAAAAAGGTTACCAAGTAACAGATCCTAAAGGCTTGCCAGGAACTCTTCCAAACTATTACTTTATTGTGGACCCAGATGGCTACAAAGTCGAAGTGATTCGTGAAAAGTCCTTATAATCAGCATCATATAACTTGTGATAAAGAGCAGGTGTGACCACATCTGTTCTTTTTTTCTGCTTGAAAGTTGCCGGTTCAAAGTGACAGGAGATAGGACTGAGCTACTTTAATTTCCCTATCATATTTTAGGTTTTATTTTTTAGATTCTAGAGTTTTCTACTGTTTTTTGGTGATAAAATTGCTATAATAAGAGTATGAAGAAATCCTACTTGAAAATACTTATTCTCATCCTCCTCAACCTCCTTTTCATCGGGGGGATTTATCTTGCTTATCAGAAGATTGAGGAAGCACGCGCTATCAAAAATTATAATCAACAGTTTTCCAAAGCAATCCAGGAAGAAGAAGCAGTTGAAAAAGACAAAGATACCATTCTTCAAAAAGGAATGGTCGGTCAATCTTATGTTGCTGCCTACTACCCGAAAAATAACGAAGAACCTATCGCAGTGGTCAAAGAGAGAATTTTGGCTGACGTAGGCTCTCTTCCCCAAGAAAAGAAGAAGAATCAGCAAGCAAAAGAGCTATTGTTCTATCATACCGAACGCTCAGAGGACCCATTTGTCGGGGTTCACCCTTATCAGGTGAAGAAGACCCAGTACAAGTGGAAAAACGGTAAGTTCATCAAAGATGGGATCGACAAACTTCCCCTCCTTTATCTAACGGATGAGGGGACGGTCTTCCAATTCTCCCAATTGTTTACGGATGCTGATCTAGCCAAAGAAACCCTCTTAACAGAGTTGCGCTCTCAGCTGGTCTTCTTACAGTTAGGGGAAGATCGAATTGAAGAGCTGATGCAAGCTGTCTCAGCAAGTGATATGGCAAGCTGGCAGTTCACCTACAATCAAGGGGTTCTTTCTATCACACTTCCAGTTACTATTGAGGGAATGGAAACCTTCGATATGCCCCTTTCGAAGCTCTATGATGTGATTGATTCTGCTCGCCTGAATCCTGGAGATTTTCAAGCTTATGAGGCCTACCAAACCCAACGTCACGCTAAGATGGTTGCCTTGACTTTTGATGATGGTCCAGATCCATCGACGACTCCTCAAGCCCTGGATATCCTCAACAAGTACCATGTTAAAGCGACTTTCTTTATGCTTGGGAAGAATGTCTCTGCCTATCCAGAAGTGGCTAAACGGGTCCGTCAGGAAGGACATGAAATCGGGATCCATACTTGGAACCACCCTGTCTTAACTAAGTTGCCTTTGGAGTCAGCTCAAAAAGAAATCATGGATACCAAAGAAGTGATTCAAAAGGTGACTGGAGTGCAAACGAAGATTACTCGTCCTCCTTATGGTTCGATTAATAGTGCCATTCAATATGCAGTGGATCAAGCCTTTATCATGTGGGATGTGGATACCTTGGATTGGAAGAGTCATAACACCGAAGCGATCTTAGCAGAGGTGAAAAAACAAGTCAAACCAGGATCAATTATCCTGATGCATGATATTCACCAAACTTCGATTAATGCTCTCCCAGCTGTGATCCAATACCTTCAATCGCAAGGCTACACTATCGTCACGGTTGATGAACTCTTAAACCACCAAGTGGAAAGTCATCGCCTCTATTACAATCGGAATTAAAAAAATCGTTCGTAGAAATACGAACGATTCAGATTGAAGATAAAGTAATTTTAAAAACTTTCCTTAGGTGAGTACGGACGTCAGCGAACTTCGTAGAAGTTCCATGACTAATTAAGATACAAAGGGCGTCTGCGGATAAAGTCAAAATAGGAAGTTTGACGCAGAATCTTTCGATTCTAGGAGAACTTATCTTTTTGACACAATCCGTAGCCCGTGTTCAATTAGTTTTGAGCCTCTTCGCTCTTTAATTTCTGGGCTCAGGCTAAAACAGTTCCCCAAACTGTTTTACTCTCAATAATTCCGAGTGTCTGAAACGATTGTGTTTCAGGCACTTTTCTCACGGCGGAAAGTTTTTTTCATATTCTTAAATGACTAAAAATATAAGTTGTTTTTTGAAAATCATCCAGCTGTTTTATGTAAAACAATAGTTTGTCTACATTAAAAATCGTTCGTAATACTACGAACGATTTTCTTATTCTTCCCCTATATAGAGTTGAGCTCCCTTAAGGATTAAAGGACGAACAGGGCTTAATTTTTTCAAACTTTTTAATTCTTCTGGATGGCTAATCAAGGTGATGACATAGCCTTCTTTGCCCATGCGCCCGGTACGCCCGGATCTGTGGATGTAGGTTTCGGCATCTCTTGGGACTTCATAGTTGACGACACATTCTAGTGAGTCGATATCGATTCCCCGCGCTACCAAATCTGTTGCCAGAAGGAGTGTCAGCTGATGATCCTTAAAGCGTTCCAGAATGACTTTCCGGAATTTGACGTTGACGTCACTAGCAAGTGAGACAGCGCTAACTCCTCGGTACTGGAGTTTTTCTTCAGCGCTCCCTAGGTCGGACAAGCTATTGAAGAAAACGAGGCCACGAAAGTCTTCGACATTGGATAGTTTTCTGAGGAGTTCGACCTTTTCTCGCTTGTCCACTTCCATATAGAAGTGCTGGATATTGTCCAAGTTTTGCCCTTCTACCTGAATGGTCAGGGTATTGGGCTCGATTTGCTCTGGATCAAACTTAGTCGTTGCACTCATATAGATAAATTGATGATCTCGTGGCGCGTAGTGGCAAATCTTGTCGACAAAGTGATACTGAGAGTCGCTGAAAAGTTGGTCAAATTCGTCCAGGATGATGGTATCGACATTCATCATCTTGATTTTCTTGAGCTTGATCAACTCAAAAATACGGCCTGGAGTTCCGATGAGAATTTCGGGTCCTTTTTTAAGACGTTCGATTTGCCGTTTTTGACTAGAGCCGGAAAGGAAAAGTTGAGCACTGAGTCCAAGAGGCTCTGCCCATTGTTTAGTGACATCAAAGATTTGTCCGGCCAATTCTGTATTGGGGGAGAGAATCAGCAATTGTTGCGCTTTTTTAGGTTTTAGCTTGAGAAGACTAGGGAAGAGATAGGCCAGAGTCTTCCCAGTTCCTGTCGGGCTGACTCCAAGCACATTCTCCCCTTGGGTGATCGGCTCAAAGAGGCGTTCTTGGATTTCAGTGAGTTGCTCAAAGCCGAGGGTTTTGAGTTGCTCTTGCCAGAGCGGTGGGAATGCTAGTGTCATATTAGTTTTCGTCCTTAAAGTGTATTCCAGCATCTTGGCGCATAGCATAGAGGGCTTGATGGACCATCTGTCCAGTTTGGAGCCAAGTCTGGTAAAGTATCTGGTCGCCTTCTGTCATCATACTAGCAAAGGCCTGGGCTTCTTCTAGCATGTTATGAGGGGCAGGAGTGATTAGAAGCTGGTAGCTGTTTCCAGAATGGTCTTGAAAAACAGCCTCGTTAACGGCTTCAATGCCACTCAGAAAGAGGGTGCCATCTGTTGTGTAGATTTCAGCAGGAAGATTGCTGGTCACATCTTTGCCGGCTTGAATGCCGATGACAAAGTCAGAATAAACCAAGCTACCATGTCCGTTCAAATCGATTGAATTAGGCAATTGTCGCGCTTGATAGGTTACTGATTCAGGTTGACCGAAGAGGCCGATTGCAAAGTAAAGGGGATAGACACCCAGATCCATAAGGGCTCCGCCAGCAAACTGGTCAGAGAAAATATTAGGTGTAGCCCCTTTCAGGAGTTCGGGCATTTTAGAGGAGTATTTGGCATAGGTCATGTGACCACCCAAGATGGTCTTGTCTTTGAGAAAGTCTTGGATGGTCGCAAAGGCTTTTTCATGATAGTTGCGAGCTGCTTCAAAGAGATAGACCTGGTGCTCCTTGGCCAATTTGACCAACTCTTCCCATTCCTTGGGAGTAGTGACGGCTGGTTTTTCAAGGATGACATGTTTCTTAGCTAGAAGGGCTAACTTTGCCTGAGGATAGTGGAGTGAATTGGGACTAGCAATGTAGATGACATCCAGGTCACTATCTAAAAAGGCAATCAGATCATCATAGAGGGCCACTTGTCCATAGGGTTGGGCGAAGCTATTAGCCTTCTCTAAGGTCCGCGAATAGACTGCCCTTAACTCATAGTGGCCTGTTTCTTTTGTTGCGGCCAGGAAGGAATGGGAGATGGCACTGGTGCCGATGATACCGAGTTTTAGCATGGCAGCTCCTTTCAATCAGGTATTTACTGGTTTCATTATATCATGTTTCACCCTAAAAAGATGGAATGGGCCTTTCGAACTGGGACGGAAGGGGAAAGGAGATCCTTCTTTGATTTTGGATGAAAGCCATAGAAAAATGGTTCAAGTCGTGGTCAAGTGACCGCTTTTGTGATAGAATAAATAGGATTATAGAAAATGGAGAAGAAGATGCGAAACAGACCAATTATTATCGGTGTAACAGGTGGTTCTGGTGGAGGAAAAACTAGTGTTTCTCGAGCTATTTTGTCCCACTTTCCAGATGAAAAGATTGCTATGATTGAGCACGATTCTTATTACAAGGATCAAAGCCATTTAACCTTTGAAGAGCGGATTCAGACCAACTATGACCATCCTTTTGCCTTTGATACAGACCTCATGATTGAGCAAATCAATGAGTTGTTGGGTGGACGTCCGGTTGATATTCCAACATATGACTATGCAGCGCATACGCGTAGTGCTAAGACTTATCGCCAGGAGCCTCAGGATGTCTTTATCGTTGAGGGGATTTTGGTCTTGGAGGACAAGCGTCTTCGTGACTTGATGGATATCAAGATTTTCGTTGATACCGATGATGATGTGCGGATCATTCGCCGGATCAAGCGAGATATGGAAGAGCGTGGTCGGAGTTTGGACAGCGTCATCGAGCAATACTTGGGAGTGGTGAAGCCGATGTACCATCAGTTTATCGAGCCAACCAAGCGCTATGCGGATGTCATCATTCCAGAAGGAGTGACCAATACCGTAGCCATTGATTTGATTACGACCAAGATTGAGAAGATTTTGAGCGAATCACGTGAAGGATAAGATAACAAGTGAGAGAGGTTAGGAAGTAATGTCCCAGCCTCTTTTCCATGACAAATAGGGAGAAATATGAAAAAGTTAAGAAGGGAGTTTCACTCCAGAAGTAAGGCCTTTGCCTGCCTGCTGACTATGTGTGCGGGTTTTTCAGATGCCTACACCTTTATTGAAAGAGGAGGGACCTTGGCGGCTGGCCAAACGGGAAACGTGGTCTTTCTATCCGTTGGGTTAATCGGCCATGAAATATCTGATGTGGAGGTCAAACTAGCCACCATGTTGGCCTTTATGATGGGGATTTTTTTGATGACCGTCTTTCAGCGCTTCTTTAGTCATTCGGTTTGGCGGCTTAGTACCTTAGTTCCTTTGGTCCTGACGACCTTGGTGGCAGGCTTTCTGCCAAAAGAAGTGCCCAATGTTCTGATCGTGCCTTTCTTTGGACTGAGCTTGGGGATTGTAGCCATTTCCTTTGGAGAAGTCGATGGCTATGCTTACAACCATTCCTTTATGACAGGGAATCTCAAGAAGACCATGGTCGCTTACGGGAATTTTGTGCGGGATCGCAAGATGGAGTTTTTCTGGGAATCCCTCTTTATGACCTCCTTGATTGGGAGTTTTGTCGGAGGGGCTATCCTATCCACCTTCCTCATCCAATATTATGGACTTCGGACCATTTGGTTTGTTTCCATTGTTCTGACCCTCTTTCTGACATATCGGGCGATCCAATATGTTCGGAGAGACGCTTAGATGAATTTTTACAAAGTCAGGGACCTTGCTCCCTGGCTTTTTTATTGAGAACATTTGCTTGGTACTTCTGATGTCTAGTCGGTTTTTTATCAAGGCTTGCTCCGTGGTAAATACTTAATTTTCTAGCCAAAGTTTGGTATAATAAAGGGTATGAATACGCAAGAAAAAGAATCACATTACAAACTCTTACTAACCCAGTTAGAAGCTCTTTTAGAAGGAGAGAACAATGCTTTGGCCAATTTAGCCAATGCCAGTGCTTTGCTTAATCAAGCTCTACCGCATTCCGTCTTTGCAGGCTTTTACCTCTATGATCAAAAAGAGTTGATTTTAGGCCCCTTTCAAGGACAGGTATCTTGTGTCCATATCGCTCTAGGAAAAGGTGTCTGTGGAGAAGCAGCGGAGAAAAGAGATACGCTGGTCATCGAGGATGTGACCCAGCATGCCAATTATATCTCTTGTGACAGTCGGGCCATGAGTGAGATTGTAGTCCCTATGGTCTTGAAGGACCAGTTGCTGGGTGTGTTGGATTTAGATTCGGATCGGGTGGGAGATTATGACGACCTGGATCGCCTTTATTTGGAACGTTTTGTAGCCATCTTGCTCGAAAAAACAAATTGGAATTTTAGGATGTTTGGAGTAGTAGACTAATGTATCAAGCCCTCTATCGTAAATATCGAAGCCAGACCTTTGGCCAGCTTGTAGGGCAGGAGGTTATTGCGACGACCCTACGACAAGCTGTCGAACAGGGAAAAATTAGCCATGCCTATCTCTTTTCTGGCCCTCGTGGGACGGGGAAGACCAGTGTGGCGAAAATCTTTGCCAAGGCCATGAACTGCCCCAATCAAAAAGGGGGAGAGCCTTGTAACGAATGTTATATCTGTGAAGCCATTACCAATGGTAGTTTAGAGGATGTTATTGAGATTGACGCTGCTTCTAATAATGGGGTGGATGAGATCCGTGATATCCGTGATAAATCGACTTATGCGCCTAGCCTGGCCCCTCATAAGGTCTATATCATTGACGAGGTCCACATGCTCTCGACGGGAGCCTTTAACGCCCTTCTCAAGACCTTGGAAGAACCGACAGAAAATGTGGTCTTTATTTTAGCAACAACGGAATTGCATAAGATTCCAGCAACCATCCTTTCGCGGGTTCAACGTTTTGAATTCAAATCAATCAAGACGCCAGCCATCCAAGACCATCTAAAAGCTGTTTTGGATAAAGAAGGCATTGATTACGAAGAAGAAGCTGTAGCCATTATTGCCCGTCGGGCAGAAGGTGGGATGCGGGATGCCTTGTCCATTTTGGACCAGGCCCTCAGTCTGACAGCTGGTGCCCAATTGACTACTGCGACGGCAGAAGAAATCACAGGCTCCATCAGTCAGGAAGCTTTGGATCTCTACGTGGCAGCCTTGGCAGCACAAGATGCAACAGCTGCCTTGGACCAGTTAAACCTCATCTTTGATAATGGGAAAAATATGGCCCGCTTTGTGACAGATCTCTTGCAGTATTTACGGGATCTCTTGATCGTTCAGACAGGTGGGGAAAATCTCCATGTCAGTGAACGATTTAACCAGAATCTAGCCATTCCGCAAGCCACCCTCTTTGCTTGGATTGATCTTGCGACAAGGAGCTTAGCAGATATCAAAAACAGCCTGCAGCCCAAGATCTATACAGAGATGATGACCATTCGCTTGGCAGAATACAAGGGTGAGGGCTCTTCAGCTAGTCAAACGGCTCTTCCAGCAGATTTCTTTGCACAAATGGACCAACTCAAAAGAGAAGTGGAGTTACTGAAAAGTCAATTAGCTCAAGTAGGGAGTGGGGCTCCTGTAGCCAAGTCGGCTCCAGCCCGTCCACAAAAATCCAGCATGGGCTATCGAGTGGATCGCAATAAGGTTCAAGCCATCTTACAAGAAGCGGTTGAAAATCCAGATTTAGCTCGTAACAATCTCATCCGCCTGCAAAATGCTTGGGGGGAAATTATTGAAAGCTTAGCAGGGGCAGATAAGGCCTTGCTAGCTGGTTCTCAACCAGTTGCGGCCAATGAACGCCATGCAATCCTAGCTTTTGAGTCTGCCTTTAATGCTGAGCAGACCATGAAGCGAGATAACCTCAATACCATGTTTGGCAATATTTTAAGCAATGCTGCCGGATTCTCACCTGAAATTTTGGCTATTTCCATGGAGGAGTGGACCCAGGTCCGGGCGGAATTCTCGAAGAAAGCGCGTGGTCACAAGGAAGAAGTCGAGGTAGCAGAAGAGTCTGTCATTCCGGAAGGTTTCGATTTCCTCTCTGACAAAATTACTGTTCAGGAAGACTAGGATGTGCTTTTTCCAGAAAATCGTGGTAGAATATCAATATGAATAAACGTCAATTTTGGACTATGGCTATCTTTACAGCCTTTGAGACCTATTTTTTCAATGATGCAGTGATGAGAGAAAGCTATCTGGCAGCTATCTTCTGGGCTCTCTTGATACTGAGAAATTTGCAAGTCAGCTATATCTTAGGGAAATTGGTCGAAAGTATCGATCAACAGCTCAATCAGAAAAAACGAGATAAGTATAAAAAATAAGCACCCGACGGTGCTTATTTTTTTGAGCTGTTGGTCTGTTTTACATGTCCCACTGTTTGAGGGAAATTTCGCCACTATTAAGCCAGCGTTCTTGGCCGTCCTCCAGTTGGACTAGTAGTTGTCCACTGTCTGAGATATCCTTGGCTAGGCCTTGGTAGCTGGTCTGATTTTGTTCGAAGCGGACTTCCTTACCTAGGACCAGTGAACGTTGTTTGTAGAGGTAGATCAGCTCCTCTTCTGGAGTGGTGAAAAATTCCTTCCAAATCTCAGCAATCATCTCATTGCGGCTAATGGGAGGCTGGGCACCAAAGAGGGACCCTGCCTTGTCCTTCAGTTCCTTTGGAAAATCGGTGATGGCAAAATTGAGACCCACACCAATGATAACATCTGTGATAAGGCCTGTTTCGATAGAGCTGATGGCTTCAGTCAGAATGCCTCCAACTTTTTTCCCCTTGTAGTAGATGTCATTGACCCACTTGATATCAACGTCCAGTAAGGCTAGATTTTTCAGAGCCTTGTAGATAGCAGCTGCGACCATGAGGGTATAGGCAGGTGCTTGATCGAAAGGGAGGTTGGGCTTGAGGTGGAGGGACATGTAGATCCCCCCTTGAGAAGGACAGAAGTAGTCGCGCCCAAAACGCCCCTTACCAGCTGTTTGAAAAGGAGCCAGATACAGAGTAGCAGATTGGCCACCCGCTTCCATGGCATTCTTAGCGTCTAACTGGGTGGATTGGCACTGGGGATTATAGGAGACAGTCAATGGACAAAGGTCTTCGATGACTTGGGGGATTAGGAG
Source organism: Streptococcus sp. KHUD_013 (assembly GCF_052588545.1). NCBI lineage: Bacteria > Bacillati > Bacillota > Bacilli > Lactobacillales > Streptococcaceae > Streptococcus > Streptococcus sp. KHUD_013. The sequence goes on along the minus strand of NZ_CP186264.1, from coordinate 1,254,995 downwards.
GTCTCCAGAAAGGATCTTGTAGCCTCGATTTTTAACAGACTCAATCTCGATACCTTCTTTTTCTAGACGCTGGATGGCCTTCCAGATAGAGGTGCGAGACAGGCCCATTTCCTGGGCTAGTTGCTCGCCGTTGACATAATCCTGGGATTGGGATAAGGTTTGGTATAAAATTTCGTGTGTTTTCATAAGTTCTTAACGCGTGCTTTCACGGATGGTGAGACGAGTGGCCAAAGTATGCATAGTTGGAATACCTGAATCTCCTCTTTTAAGGTCTTGTAACAGGCTGTGAATGGCTTGTTTCCCCATTTCTTCTGTGTAGACAGTAACGGCAGAAAGCGGAGGATAGACATGCTTAGCAATCGAGGTGTCATTAAAGGAGATGAGACTGACCCGATCTGGGACGGGAATGCTAGCTTCTTGGAGAGAACGAAGAGCACCAACTGCCAAGGCATCGCTGGCCATGAAAAAGGCTGAAGGAAGCCGGTCTCCTAATTCAGCAATCAGTTCTTTCATCATCTCGTAGCCGGATTCACTTGAAAAGTGCCCCACCCGGATAAAGTCTGGTTGATAAAGTTCTTTCTCTTCTAGGTAATGCTTAAAACTTATGTAACGGGGATCTGTTTGAAGAGGGAGATTATCGGCGGTCGTTTCTTGTCCAACAAGGAGACCAATTTGGTTGTGACCTGATTCTATCAGGTAAGCTAGCGCTTGGTAAACAGATGTTTCAAAATCTGTCATTACACAGGTATGTCCATATATTAAAGTATTAGAGTCTACAAAGACAAGTTTTTTCTGATAGCCCTCAAGTTGACTGATAACTTCGGGACTAAATTTACCTAGAGCGATAATTCCATCTGATTTTTCAAGAGGTCCCCAATCCTCTAAGTTAAAGACACGGAAGATTTCGTGTCCAAGTTCTTGGGCTTGTTTTTCAATTCCGACTCGGATGGAGTAGTAATAAAGATCCTCTAACTCTTCCTCTTCAGTCACCCATTCTAAGATAGCAATGCGATAGCGTTTGCTTTGAAGAGGGTTGTTTTTTCGATTTTTCTTTTGGTAATGGAGTTTCTCAGCTGTTTCGAATATTAGTTTCCGAGTTGCATCACTAACGGATAGGTTTTGATCCTGGTTGAGGACGCGAGAGACCGTTGCCTGTGAAACGCCTGCTTTTTCCGCAATGTCTTTAATCGTTGCCATAGTTCATCCTTTATTGCTTACTAGTTCCAGTATACTCTAAATACTAGTAAAAAGAAATAAAATTTTACTAAATTTTATGTTTGTTACGATATTGGCTAGGAGTCAGTTGGCTATAGGCCTTAAAGGCCTTTGAAAAATAGAGGGGGTCTGAAAAGCCAACTGAGTAAGCCACAATCTTGATGCTCTCGTCTGTGTTTGCCAGCAATTGCTGGGCCCGCTGCATGCGGACCGAGTGCAGGAATTCCTTAGGGGAAATCTGGTGAAACTCCTTAAAAACAGTTGTCAGGTAAGACCGATGGACATTGAGGTCATCAGCAATCTCTTGAATACTTAGATGCTCTTTATTGTAATGCGTCTCAATCACATGCCTGCAGGTCAGATAGAGCTGATAGGTGGGAGATGGATGGCTCCGATGGATATCGGGAGCCACTTCACTGATAAGAAATAGCAGTTCATAGATTTGAGAGAGAAGGTGGAGTTGGTAGTGTGAAGTCATCTTTGAAGCCTCTGCCTTATGAACCAGTTGCTCCATAAACAGCCCGATCCGCTCTGTGTCCACCTCATTCTTCTTTAAAAAGCCTTTTTCATGTAAGGTTGAAAAGCGCATGAAATCACTTACCTTGGTGCCACTGATGCCAATCCAGTAGTAGGACCAAGGCTCTTCTGAGTCTGCCTGGTAGTAGGTCACCTTATTTTTTGGAAGAAGAAAGAGATCCCCAGCTTCTAGGTGGATTTCTTTTTTTTCAAAGTGGAAGACCCCCTTTCCCTTGGTAACAAAATGCAATACAAAATTATCTCGGACGCTAGGACCAAATTCATAATTCTTCGGACAATCTTCGTAGCCATAAAAATCAAGGGCTAGATCAATAGTGTCGGTTTGGTATTCAGAAAAGACTGACATGGTTGAACCTCCTACCTAACATTTTACCATATATGTGCAACAAAATTCTATTTTCGGAAGCGTTTACACCAAGTAGAATAAAAACATGTTAAAAAAGAAAGATATTGGAACTAGAAATAAAAATACATAGTAATTGATTTTTAGGATCCAATGGGAGGAAGACATGGCAATTCGTATTGAACAAAATTTGTTCTATGTAGAAAGTAAGGGATTGAGCCTTATCCTTGAAAATCGCGATGGCTACCTGATGCTTAAGCATCTGGGACGTCCGATCCCGTCTTATCATTTTTCCAATACCGTGCATGAGAAGGACCATGCTTTCTCAGGAAATCTCACACCTGACAATCGTATCTTTAGCCTAGATACCCAGAGACAGGTCTTGGGCCAGCACGGACTAGGAGATTTTCGAAAACCGTCGATCCAGATCCAGCACGGCGCCACAGAGGTGACGGATTTCCTCTATGTCGGAGCCAATATCTACTCTGGTAGTGTCGAGGCGACCGGCCTTCCTAATCCTTACTCGGTAGATCAGGCTGAAACCTTGGCCTTGGTCTTTGAAGATGATCAAGCGGCTCTTCGTTTGACCATATACTACACAGCCTACGAGGACCGGGCAACCATCACTAGCTTTTCAAAGATTGAAAACTATAGTGATGAAACGGTTGTGATCCACAAGGCTCTTAGTGTGTTGGCAGATGTCCCAGCAGGTGACTATGATGTCATGACCCTTCAAGGGGCCTATGCGAGAGAAAAAACAGTCCGCCGCAAGCAAGTAGAGCAAGGAATCTTCTCCATCAGCTCCAATCGTGGTGCTTCTGGACACGCTCAGACTCCTGCCCTTATTCTTGCTGACCATGAAGTGACAGAAGATGCCGGTTCTGCTCTTGCTTTCCAACTGCTCTACAGTGGAAATTTTGAAGGATTTGTTCAAAAGAATCAACTCAATGAAGTTCGCGTTGGATTGGGAATCAATCCAGAAAATTTCTCCTGGAAGTTAGCGCCAAATCAGAGCTTTGATACGCCAGTAGCCATGATTAGCTATTCACATGAGGGCTTGACCGGTCTCAGTCAAGAGAGCCAAGCATTTGTCCAAAACCATATCATTCCTAGCCAGTTTGCCCATAAAGAACGCCCGATTCTTATCAACAACTGGGAAGCCACCTACTTTGACTTCAAGAGAGACAAATTATTGGAGCTGGCAGATGAGGCTCAAAAAGTGGGGATTGAACTCTTTGTTCTTGATGATGGCTGGTTTGGCAATCGTTATGATGACAATCGGGGCCTTGGTGACTGGACTGTCAATGAAGAAAAATTAGGAGGAAGTCTAGCAGAATTGATCCAGGGCATCCACGACAAGGGACTTCAATTTGGCCTTTGGGTGGAGCCGGAAATGATTTCTGTTGATAGCGACCTCTACCGGGCTCATCCGGACTGGGCTATTCAAGTCCCAGGCTATGAACACACCTATTCACGGAATCAACTAGTACTTGATTTCTCCAATAAAGAAGTAGTGGCTTATATTAAGCAGGTCTTGGATAACTTACTTGGAAATCATGAGATCGACTATATCAAATGGGACATGAACCGCAATATCACTAAGCTTGGGAATGGGCAAACCTACCTTGAAACCAAGATGCAATCCCATGCGTATATCTTAGGTCTCTATGAAGTGGTTTCTTACTTAACAGAGAAGTACGAGAATATCCTCTTTGAGTCCTGCTCCGGTGGCGGTGGCCGCAATGACCTTGGTATGATGCGGTACTTCCCGCAGGTCTGGGCAAGTGACAATACGGATGCCATTGCCAGACTTCCAATCCAGTATGGATCCAGTTATCTCTATCCAACTATTTCCATGGGGGCTCACGTATCAGCTGTTCCAAATCACCAGATGGGACGGATGACACCACTTGAAACGCGAGGTCATGTAGCCATGATGGGAAATCTAGGCTATGAATTGGATCTAACCAGTCTTCCGCAAGAAGAGTTGGATAGGATCGCAGCTCAAGTCGCTCATTACAAAACGATTCGACCAGTTGTTCAATTCGGAAAACACTACCGCTTGATCAATCCAAGCCAAGGTAGCAATCAAGCAGCCGTCCAGTTCACCTATCAAGACCGTACGGTTGTAACCTATGTACGAGTCTTATCAACGGTTGAAGAGATCGAGCCGACCCTGAAACTCAAGGGTTTGGAAGAAGATGCGCTCTATAGCTTAGAAGGGACAGATCAAGTCTATTCAGGAGCTGAGCTCATGTATGCCGGCTTAACCGTCGTTCTTCCTCAGGGAGATTTCCTCACTAAACAATATGTTTTTGTCAAAAAATAAAAGGAGATAGCCAAATGAAATGGTATAAAAAAATCGGACTTCTTGCGACAACAGGCTTAGCCTTGTTTGGGCTCGGTGCTTGCTCTAACGATGGAAAATCTGCGGATGGTACAGTGACCATCGAGTATTTCAACCAGAAAAAAGAAATGACCAAAACCTTGGAAGAAATCGCGCGTGATTTTGAAAAGGAAAACCCAAAGGTCAAGGTCAAAGTCGTCAATGTACCAAACGCAGGTGAAGTATTGAAAACACGTGTTCTCGCAGGAGATGTACCAGATGTAGTTAATATTTACCCACAGTCCATCGAATTGCAAGAATGGGCGAAAGCGGGTGTTTTCGAAGATTTAAGTAATAAAGACTATTTGAAACGCGTAAAAAACGGCTACGCTGAAAAATATGCTGTAAACGGAAAAGTCTACAACGTTCCTTTCACAGCCAATGCTTACGGAATCTACTACAACAAAGATAAATTTGAAGAGTTGGGCTTGAAGGTTCCTGAAACTTGGGATGAATTTGAACAGTTAGTCAAAGACATCGTTGCAAAAGGACAAACACCATTTGGAATTGCAGGTGCAGATGCTTGGACGCTCAATGGGTATAATCAATTAGCCTTTGCGACAGCAACAGGTGGAGGAAAAGAAGCAAATCAATACCTTCGTTATTCTCAACCAAATGCTATTAAATTGTCTGATCCGATTATGAAAGATGACATCAAGGTCATGGATATCCTTCGCATGGATGGTTCTAAACAAAAGAACTGGGAAGGTGCAGGTTATACAGACGTTATCGGAGCCTTTGCGCGTGGAGATGTCCTCATGACACCAAATGGGTCTTGGGCGATCACAGCGATCAATGAACAAAAACCGACATTCAAGGTTGGGACTTTCATGATTCCAGGGAAAGAAAAAGGACAAAGCTTAACCGTTGGTGCGGGAGACTTGGCATGGTCTATCTCAGCCACTACCAAACATCCAAAAGAAGCCAATGCCTTTGTGGAATACATGACCCGTCCAGAAGTCATGCAAAAGTACTATGATGTGGACGGATCGCCAACAGCGATCGAAGGGGTCAAACAAGCAGGAGAGGATTCACCGCTTGCTGGGATGACCAAATATGCCTTTACGGATCGTCACTTGGTGTGGTTGCAACAATACTGGACCAGTGAAGCAGACTTCCATACCTTGACGATGAACTATGTCTTGACAGGTGATAAACAAGGAATGGTCAATGATTTGAATGCCTTCTTTAACCCGATGAAAGCGGATGTGGATTAGGAGTAGAGAGACGATGAAAAAAGTATTACAAAAATATTGGGCATGGGCTTTTGTGGTCATTCCCCTCTTATTACAAGCAATTTTCTTCTATGTGCCAATGTTCCAAGGAGCCTTTTACAGTTTTACCAACTGGACAGGTTTGACCTATAACTACAAATTTGTTGGCTTAAACAACTTTAAGCTCCTCTTTATGGATCCAAAATTCATGAATGCCATTGGCTTTACTGCGATCATCACGATTGCCATGGTAGTTGGTGAGATTGCCCTTGGGATCTTCATTGCGCGTGTCTTGAACTCTAAAATCAAAGGGCAAACCTTCTTCCGTGCTTGGTTCTTCTTCCCAGCAGTTTTGTCCGGTTTGACAGTGGCTCTGATTTTCAAACAAGTCTTCAACTATGGTCTACCAGCGATTGGGAATGCACTTCATATCGAGTTTCTCCAAACCAGTCTTTTAGGGACTAAGTGGGGAGCAATCTTCGCAGCTGTCTTTGTCCTTCTTTGGCAAGGAGTGGCTATGCCCATCATTATATTCTTAGCTGGTCTGCAATCTATTCCAACTGAAATTACAGAAGCAGCAAGAATCGATGGTGCGACGAGCAAGCAAGTTTTCTGGAATATTGAATTGCCTTACTTGCTACCAAGTGTCTCTATGGTCTTTATCCTAGCCCTAAAAGGTGGGCTTACCGCCTTTGACCAAGTCTTTGCCATGACTGGTGGTGGTCCAAACAATGCCACAACCTCACTTGGGCTCTTGGTTTATAATTATGCCTTTAAAAACAACCAATTCGGTTATGCCAATGCCATTGCCGTAATCTTGTTCTTCTTGATTGTAGTGATTTCAATCATCCAATTGAGAGTATCTAAGAAATTTGAAATTTAAGAGGAGAAGCACGATGAAACAAGATGAAAGAAAAGCCTTGATTGGCAAATATATTCTATTGATTCTAGGATCGGTTCTGATTTTAGTGCCGCTCCTTGCCACCCTCTTTAGTTCCTTCAAACCCACCAAGGATATCGTAGACAATTTCTTTGGATTCCCGACAAATTTCACATGGGACAACTTTAGCCGTCTCTTGGCTGATGGGATCGGAGGCTATTATTGGAACTCTGTCGTCATCACTGTCTTGTCTTTACTTGCAGTAATGATTTTTATCCCCATGGCAGCCTACTCCATTGCACGTAATATGAGTAAGAGAAAAGCCTTTACTATCATGTACACCCTCTTGATCCTTGGGATTTTCGTACCTTTCCAAGTCATCATGATTCCGATAACGGTTATGATGAGTAAACTCGGTTTGGCTAACACCTTTGGTTTGATCTTGCTCTACTTGACCTATGCGATTCCACAGACCCTCTTTCTCTATGTAGGGTATATCAAAATCTCCATTCCAGAAAGTTTGGATGAAGCAGCAGAGATCGATGGGGCTAATAAATTCACAACCTATTTCCGCATCATCTTCCCAATGATGAAACCGATGCATGCGACAACGATGATTATCAATGCCCTTTGGTTCTGGAATGACTTCATGTTGCCACTCCTTGTCTTGAACCGCGATTCAAAAATGTGGACCTTGCCTTTGTTCCAATACAACTATGCAGGTCAATATTTCAACGACTACGGACCAAGCTTTGCCTCTTACGTGGTCGGTATTATCAGTATCACCATTGTCTATCTCTTCTTCCAACGCCATATCATCGCAGGAATGAGCAACGGCGCAGTGAAATAAGAAGATACAAAGCCCGTCAAAAGCTCACAGTGAAAATAGGGAATCTGAATAAGAAGCTTCAGCTTCTTGGAAGATTCATCTTTTTCACACAGAGCTTAGGGCGTGTTCAATTAAGATACAAAGGGACGATTCAGCTTGCTGAAAATTTCTGTAGTACCCTAGGGCATCCACATCCGTAAACTACTGAAGTAGTAACGGCTGAGGAAATATAGGAAATTGACGTAGTGTGCTTGCACACAAGGAGATTTATCTTTTTTCCTAAGAATAAGTCCCGTGTTCAATTAAGATACAAAGGGACGATTCAGCTTGCTGATTTCAATCGTATCCTAGAAAGCAATTCTAAAATAGAAAAACTCAAGAAAGCCAGGTCTCTTCAGACTTGGCTTTCAAATAAAGAAAAGGAAACCATTATGCCAATTCAAAATAAAACCATGTTAATTACTTACTCAGATAGCTTAGGAAATAACCTTAAGGATCTCTATGAAAATCTGGAGAAGCACTTTGGGGATGCAGTAGGTGGAGTACACCTCTTGCCATTTTTCCCATCAACTGGTGACCGAGGCTTTGCGCCTGTAGACTATGACCAAGTGGATCCAGCTTTTGGGGATTGGGAAGATGTCAAACGCTTGGGCGACAAGTACTATCTCATGTTTGACTTTATGATCAATCACATTTCCCGTCAGTCTAAGTATTATAAAGACTACCAAGAAAATCACGACCAAAGTGCCTACAAGGATCTCTTCCTCAACTGGGACAAGTTCTGGCCGGAGAATCGTCCGACTCAAGCAGATGTAGATTTGATTTATAAGCGGAAAGACCGAGCTCCTAAACAAGCTATCACTTTTGCGGATGGGACGACTGAGCATCTCTGGAATACCTTTGGGGAAGAGCAGATTGACCTAGACGTGACCAAGGAAGTGACCATGGACTTTATTCGCAAGACCATCGAACATCTGGCAAGCAATGGCTGTGACCTCATTCGTTTGGACGCCTTTGCCTATGCAGTCAAGAAATTGGACACCAATGATTTCTTCGTGGAGCCAGACATTTGGGACTTGCTGGATAAGGTGCGCGATATGGCAGCAGGCTACGGTGCTGAGCTTCTTCCAGAGATTCATGAGCACTATTCCATCCAATTTAAGATTGCTGATCACGACTATTATGTCTATGACTTCGCGCTACCCATGGTAACCCTCTATAGCCTCTATAGCTCAAAAGTGGAGCGCCTTGCCAAGTGGTTGAAGATGAGCCCCATGAAGCAGTTCACGACGCTGGATACCCATGACGGGATTGGCGTGGTCGATGTCAAGGATATCTTGACAGATGAAGAGATTGACTATGCTTCAAATGAACTCTATAAGGTGGGAGCAAATGTTAAACGCAAATATTCCACAGCAGAATACAACAACTTGGACATCTACCAAATCAATTCGACCTACTATTCAGCGCTCGGAGATGATGATCGCAAGTACTTCCTAGCCCGTTTGATTCAAGCCTTTGCACCAGGTATTCCACAAGTTTATTATGTTGGATTCTTAGCTGGGAAGAATGATTTGGAACTCTTAGAAAACACCAAAGAAGGCCGCAATATTAACCGTCATTATTACAGCAATGAAGAAATTGCTCAAGAAGTAGAGCGACCAGTCGTGCAATCCCTTCTCAAGCTCTTTAGTTTCCGGAACAACTCGCAAGCTTTTGACTTAGAAGGAAGCATTGAGGTGGAAACACCAGATGAACATACCATTGTCATTACGCGCCAAAATAAAGACCAGACTGTCACAGCAGTAGCCCGAATCGATCTTGCTGAGGGCACTTACCAAGTGACAGAAAATGGTCAAGAAATGGTGTTTTAGAACCTTTAAGAATCTCAATTGGGTAATCTCCCAATTGAGATTTTTTGGTAAACTTTTACTAAAATTAGCTCAAAAAAGCAAGATAGAAATAGAAGTTACGATCGGATGAAAAGGCTTTTTTTATAGCCTTTTTGGGCATGAAATGAAAAATGAATAAAATTTTACTAAAAATACTTGAAGTTTTACTTCTAATCAGATATAATACAAGTATAAAAACGTTTACAAAACTAAAGGAGTTTCTCATGACGACAACAATCACATCTCAAGATTTACAAGCAAAATTCCAGGCTGTCTTTGGGGAAAAGGCTGACCACACTTTCTTTTCACCAGGACGGATTAATCTGATCGGTGAACACACTGACTATAATGGTGGCCATGTCTTCCCAGCAGCTATCACACTTGGTACCTACGGAGCAGCAAGAAAGCGTGAGGATAAGGTCTTGCGTTTCTTCTCAGGAAACTTTGAAGACAAGGGAATCATTGAAGTTCCACTTGAAAATCTCCACTTTGAAAAAGAACACAACTGGACCAACTATCCAAAAGGTGTGCTCCATTTCTTGCAAGAAGCGGGTCATGTTATTGATAGCGGTATGGATGTCTATGTCTACGGCAATATTCCAAATGGATCCGGTCTTTCTTCTTCAGCATCGCTTGAGCTCTTGATTGGCGTCATCGCTGAGAAACTATATGATCTTCACTTAGATCGTCTAGATCTGGTCAAGATCGGTAAACAAACCGAAAATCACTTCATCGGAGTCAACTCTGGGATCATGGACCAATTTGCCATCGGTATGGGAGCTGATCAACGGGCTATTTACCTCGATACCAACACCCTAGAGTATGATTTGGTACCGCTGGACCTCAAAGACAATGTCGTGGTCATCATGAACACCAACAAACGCCGGGAATTAGCGGATTCAAAATACAATGAACGCCGTGCGGAATGTGAAACAGCCGTCTCTGAACTCCAAGAAAAACTGGATATCCAAACTTTAGGGGAATTGGATCTCTGGGCTTTTGATGCCTACAGCTACTTGATCAAGGATGAAAATCGCATCAAACGGGCTCGTCATGCTGTACTTGAAAACCAACGGACCCTCCAAGCTCGTAAGGCTCTTGAAGCAGGTGATTTGGAAGGCTTTGGCCGTCTCATGAATGCTTCCCACGTATCCTTGGAGCATGACTACGAAGTGACTGGTCTAGAATTAGATACCTTGGTGCATACAGCCTGGGAACAAGAAGGTGTCTTGGGCGCTCGTATGACAGGAGCAGGCTTTGGTGGTTGCGCCATCGCCCTTGTAAACAAAGATAAAGTTGAAGCATTTGAAGAAGCTGTCGGCAACCGCTATGAAGAAGTCGTTGGCTATGCGCCTAGCTTTTATATTGCAGAAGTTGCGGCAGGGACACGAGTTTTAGACTAGGTGATAATAATGGAAGCTGTAATATTTGATTTAGATGGCTTATTAGCCGATACTGAAATCATTTCTCTAAAAGTTTATCAAGAATTGCTTAGAGATTTTGGAATTCCTTTCACAGAAGAAACTTATTCTAGAGACTACAGTGGACATAGGGAAGAGGAGAATGTTCAACGATTTTTGGATACCTATGATTTACCATGGAACTTTGACCAAACCTTGGCTAAAGTCTATGAACTGGAAGCTAAAATCTTAGCCCAAGGTGTTCATTTAAAAAAAGGTGCTAAGAATTTACTTACTTTTTTGAAAACAGAGGGCATCCCAATCGCCCTAGCAACTTCAAGTGTTGAATCTCGGGCTAGAATGATCTTGGATAGCAATGGGATCCTGTCCTTATTTGACCATTTAGTTTTTGCAAAAGATGTCAAACGAAGTAAACCTTACCCAGATATATTTTTAAAGGCTTGTAGTGATTTGAATGCTTTACCAGAGAATTGCTTAGTGCTAGAGGATAGTGAAGCAGGGATTGAAGCAGCCTATCGGGCTGGAATCCCAGTCATATGTGTTCCAGATTTAAAAGTACCAGCACAGTCTTTCTTAACTAAAGCAGAACAAGTTTTCCAGGATTTAGATTGTGTCAGAGACTATTTAAAACGTAAGAAGGAGAATGAATGAATCAGGGAATTTTGGATGCATTTGTCACAGCCGTCATTAAGGCCAGTGACTACGAAGAGATGGATCGGATTTATCTAAAAAATCGCGTCATGAGTCGCGTTGGAGAAGAGGGGCTAGACGCCCCAGCCCAAAAAGAAGACTTGATTGCGCTCAAAGATCAGCTGGTGGAGATTGCGGTTGCAAATAATATGATTCAAGATAGCATGGCCGCCAAGGACAGCTTGGGTGCAGAGTTGATGGATTGGATTACACCTAGCCCTAGTCAGGTCAACCATCGTTTCTGGGAGACCTACCGTCAGTCTAAAGAAGATGCGATTGCTGATTTCTATGCCCTTTCTAAGCGCAATGATTACATCAAAGTCAAAGCGATTGCACAAAACATTGCCTTTGAGGCAGAAACTCCCTACGGTTCTCTTGAAATCACCATCAATCTGTCAAAACCTGAAAAAGATCCTAAAGACATTGCAGCGGCCAAGCTTGCCAAAGCCAGTCATTATCCAGCCTGCCAATTGTGCTTTGAAAATGAAGGCTATCAAGGTCGCCTAGACCATCCAGCCCGGGCCAATCATCGGATTATCCGTTTTGACATGGACGGTCATGACTGGGGCTTTCAGTATTCCCCTTATGCCTACTTCAATGAACACTGCATTTTCCTCGATAGCCAGCATGTTCCCATGGCCATTAGTCGCAAGACTTTTGAGCGACTCTTGACCATTGTCGAGACTTTTCCAGGCTATTTTGCAGGGTCCAATGCAGACCTGCCCATTGTAGGGGGATCTATCCTGACTCATGATCATTACCAAGGCGGACGCCACACCTTCCCTATGGAGCTAGCTCCTGTTGAGGAAAGTTTTACCATTGAGGGCTTTGAGGCTGTATCGCTAGGGATTGTCAACTGGCCCATGTCGGTTCTACGTTTGCAATCAGACGACAAGGCGCAATTGATTGCCCTGGCAGACCATATCCTAACAGCCTGGCGAGGCTACTCGGATCCAGCCGTTCAAGTTTTAGCGGTATCCGATGGTCAGCCTCACCATACCATTACCCCCATTGCACGGATTCGTGATGGGCATTATGAATTGGACTTGGTGCTCCGTGACAACCAAACCTCACCAGAGCATCCAGATGGCATTTATCATCCACATGCGGATGTGCAACACATCAAAAAAGAAAATATCGGCCTGATCGAAGTCATGGGCCTGGCCATTTTGCCACCTCGCCTCAAGGAAGAGCTCAAGCAGGTTCAAGACTATTTGCTTGGACGTGAGAGCACAGTGGCAACCTACCACCAGGCTTGGGCAGATGATTTGAAAGCTACTCACCCAGCCATCACAGATGGAGCAGAGGCAGAAACCCTTGTCTGTGAATCGGTTGGCCAGATCTTTGCGCGCGTGCTTGAAGATGCTGGTGTCTACAAGCGAACCGCAGAAGGTCAAGCGGCCTTTAGACGCTTTGTTGCGACACTTTAAGTGTGGAGAAGCGGCAGAAATTTGGTACAATAAGAGAGAAGACAAAGAAGCGAAAGGAAAACAAATGGCAATACTCGTACTCGGAGGAGCTGGCTATATCGGTTCCCATATGGTGGACCGCTTGGTCAATGAAGGACAGGAAAAAGTCGTCGTGGTGGATAGTCTGGTCACAGGCCACCGTGCAGCGGTGCATCCAGATGCCGTCTTTTACCAAGGAGACCTGGCGGACCAAGACTTTATGCGCACTGTGTTTAAAGAACACGAAGATATCGATGCGGTCATCCACTTTGCGGCCTACTCACTGGTCGCTGAGTCTATGGCAGATCCATTGAAATATTTTGACAACAATACAGCAGGCATGGTCAAACTCTTGGAAGTCATGCATGAATGTGGGGTGCACTACATCGTCTTTTCTTCGACTGCTGCCACCTACGGCATTCCAGAAGAAATTCCGATTCTTGAAACCACTCCGCAAAAACCAATCAACCCTTATGGCGAAAGCAAGCTCATGATGGAAACCATCATGCGTTGGGCTGATCAAGCCTACGGCATCAAGTATGTGCCCCTTCGTTACTTTAATGTAGCAGGTGCTAAGCCTGACGGATCTATCGGAGAAGACCATGGACCAGAGACCCATCTCTTGCCAATCGTCTTGCAAGTAGCCCAAGGCAAACGCGAGAAAATCTCTATTTTTGGAGATGACTACCAGACACCAGATGGCACCAATGTTCGGGACTATGTCCATCCATTTGACTTGGCGGATGCCCATCTTTTAGCGGTGGAGTATCTTCGAAATGGAAACCCATCGACTGCTTTTAACTTAGGATCTTCAACCGGATTCTCCAATCTTCAAATCGTTGAAGCAGCTCGCAAGGTGACCGGACATCCGATCCCACTTGAGCTGGCTGATCGTAGACCAGGAGATCCTGATACCTTGATCGCATCATCTGAGAAGGCGCGTGCCATCCTCGGCTGGCAACCAAAATTTGACAATATCGAAACCATCATCCAAACAGCCTGGGCTTGGCATTCCAGCCACCCAGATGGCTACAATGATCGATAAGGAGGGACTGCGAACATCATTTTTGAGGCTTTTCTAATAACATCTAAAACGACAGTTGATCTTGCTAAATGACTCGTTTCAGACATCAGTCATTTCCCTAACCATCATAAAAAAGTGAGGTATTCAAAATGAATAAAACCACAAAAATGTTAGCCGTCTTCTTGACAGCGGGTCTTCTTTTAGCTGGTTGCGCACAAAAAGAGAGTACAAAATCTACTAGTCCATCGTCCACTAAGGCGACTAGTAAAGCAACAAGCAAATCATCCGCTAAAGAGAAGACAAAAGAGTCATCAACGGATGAAAGCCAAAAAGAGGATGCACTAGCAGGTGCTCAAAAAACGGTTCTTGAATCGAGTGATGAAGCAGGTAAGTCCACTGTAACCTTGTATTACAAGGGAGATACCTTGTTAGTACAAGAAAAAGTTGATGATTACGACGTCTCAAAAGTTCCTGGTGAAAACCCTCTTGAATCCATGAAAGAAGCCGTTGCTAAGAGCCAAGAAATGTTCAAAGATTTGATGGGACAAGGATTTGAACTGACATCAGAATACAAAGATGGAATCTTTTATATCCGCAATACCATTGATTACACAAAAATCGATTTGAAAAAATTAAAAGAAATCGTACCAGGCTTTAATCCCCTAGATGACAAAACAGTTAGTTATTCAGTAACGAAAGACAGTCTTATCAAAGGCGGTATGGTCGAAAAATAAACTAAATGGAGAGTAGCTCAGTTTGCTGCTCTTTTTGTTTTGGTATGAATTCATGGGCATATTTTGGTAGAATAGGATTTAAGGAAAATAGTGAAATGGATGAACACGTCATTATGATAGCGGGAGTTGACGTAAGGAATGTTGATAAACATTCAGCAATTTCTCATTATGATTGGAAATTAGTTGATAAATTTTATCACGAAAATGGATGGTGAGGGAATATATTATTTCAAACAACTGGGAATAATTCAGTTAATTGTATTTTAAATTGAAAGAATGCAGAAGCCACAGAGGTAAAAATGATGAAAAGAACGTATTCCGTAGTTGTTTTTGGAAATGAGCAAACAGATCAGATGCTGATTTTGAAGTTTACTAATCCAAAATTTCAATCCCTGTCGAATTTTTTAAATTCGGAAGTTCATAATTTTTATCCGGATGTTCGCAAAGCTTTGGAGAATGTCATTTCTGGAAATATGGAAGAGTACGCTTTTGATGGTAATTTATTGGGGATCGAAGTTGGAAAAGAAATAACAGAAGTTTACTTCCAATTTGAGGAAGAACTTTTAGGAAATCCTTGCTTCATTTCAACCGAAGAACTGTATAAATTAGTGATTGAGTGGAAAGAAATGGAAGAAAGAATGAAAAGAGAGGAAGATATTTTTCCAGTGACCATAAATGAATTCGATGTCAATAAAAAACTACCATTCCGAGAAAGAGATGGTGAGAGCTTTGAAAGAATGAAAAATAAAATTCATAATATTACGAAACTTGAAATGCAAGATCGATTGCCTTTTAGTGGCTTTGTAGCAATTTTTGATGGGAAGCAGATCCAAAACAAAGAAGAGCTATTTCATTTTCTTGAAAAAATTGTCGGACTTCCCGATACGAATAATTGGTCGTCTATTACGGATTGGCTATCGGACCTCTCATGGATAAAAGCTGAAGAATACAGCTTTATCTTTGAAAATTATGATAGTTTCTTAAAAGATGACTTATCTTCTAAAGACTTATTTTTAGAAATTTTGGAAGAAGATGTTCTTCCTTGGTGGGAAAGTGATGTTGAAAAACATGTTGTTGGCGGTAAGATCAAGAGTTTTCAAGTTTACATAGTGGAAAATTGAAAAATGGTATAAATTTTTATGGAGCTGCTTTAAGGTAACATAATCTTTATCAAAAAGATAAATCTCGGGGCCCTGAACGAATAGTCATTGGTGATGATGGTTCAATTTGGTTTATTGAGGATCACTATCAAACATTTAATAGAATATGGTGGCCTATGATTAGCAAATATACAGATGGTGTCTTTACAAAAATTGAAGAAATTTATGGGGTGGTTTTGCCTCTTGAATTTAAGAAAGTATATCGTGATCTTGAACAACTCCCAATTGGATGGCATAACTGGGCAGATTTTTCAAGAGAAAATACTGACTATTTAAAGAAACAAATGAAAGAAGTGATGGGGGAGATTATGGATGAAATAGGTGATATTGAATGGAATGATAACTGGGGAGAATGTCCAAATACCATTCATGAGGTTCATCATTTTATAAAAAGTAAAATGAAATCTGCGCCAAACTTAATGCCGATAGTTGGCCATCGATATATTGCTTGTGCACCTACTGCGGTTTCACCAGTATTCTCAATTGTTAGATCAGAAATTATTTATTATTCAGCAAGTTTAACAGATTTTTTAAAAGGGAAAACAATAACACAGGAAACTGCACTAACAGATTTGACGCAGATTTCATTCTGGTCTGAGATAGCTCAGTAATTTTGCAATTCAAAATAAAGGATTCTTTATCCTCAAAAGGAATTTATTATGTTGAAATTAAGTCGCTTGATACAACATCCTTACAATGTCCAAGTAGACTACTATACTCCTCTTTCGATTGAAGTAACCAATATACCTCCTTATTCAGATAAGAATTATTTTCGTTTGGTAAAAAGCGAAAACTTGCTCGAAATTGGATTGGATGCAACCTCTTATCAATTAACCAATATTATTCTAGTTCAAGCATCAAACGTCAGCTTAGTTGAGAAACTATCTCTAAAAAACGTAGAAATGAAACAAGGATGCCCTATTTTTCTTGATGATATTTCGTTTAACAGTGCTCTACATGATCTAGACCAGTCATTTGAAGTATCATTGTCTAAAGATAAGTTAAAGATCCAGTTAATCGATCTAGAAGAAGTATTTTATTTGGTTAACGGGAGAGTCTGTTTAGGATTTTCTCAAGACGAAAGACTAGTAACTATCATGCTGCTGGATTTAAATGATGAGGAATATGAAGATTTGAAAGATAGTTTTAAACTTTAATAATTTAAAAACAGTTGATTCTAACTTTACCTAGCAGTAAATAAATAGAAGAATATAGGACGTAACAAATGTTAAAAAGAGAATATGGAATATTTAAATACCCTGACGGTGATATTAGATTATCAATAAAATTTTTGGATGAAAACTATCAAACTTTAGGTGATTTTATTATCATTGAGGTTCATAATTTTTACCCTCATATTTATAAAGAATTGGAAGCAGTTGTTACTGGTCAAAAAGAAGAATCAGACTTTGGCGGTAATATGCTCAATATTGATATAGGCAAAGAAGAAACAGAAGTATATTATCAAATAGATGATGAAAACCTTGGAGACCCTTGCTTCATTTCAACCGAAGAACTGTATAAATTAATGATTGAATGGAAAGAAATGGAAGAAAGAATGAAAAGAGGGGAAGATATTTTTCAAGTGACTTTAGAGGATTGATGTTGAAATAATTCCCCGAATAATGGAGAAGTGATGAACAATAAAGAAGTAAAAGATTTATTTTATAAAGTCCCTGAAGAGGTTGATTATGCAGATATATTGGAAGATGTTGATCTAGAGGATGTTCCTGAAGAAACGATTCAAAAGTTGACTTCATTATTGGACAGTGATGATGACTATTTACGCTATCAAGCCTCTAGATTATTGACCATTTGGGGAATTAGAGAAGGCTTTGATATCTTGACTCAGATGTTCAGTCGAGGGCAATTAGAGTGGATGATTTCGCATCGTCTGTATGGCTATGATGATACCAATCGGATCATATTGGATGCTCTTATTAGCTATTGGGCTACTCAGTCAGATAGTGGTAATGGCGATCAAGCGAGGAAAGATATATTTCCTTATGTCTGTCATATTATAGATCAGGCAGGTAACAGTTATTATCATATTTCATATTTTTACTATTTAGTTGAGGATAATGGTTTTTCTGAATACATCCCCTACCTGAAACACTTCCTTTCAACTATTATGGACAAACCTGAGGATAATTATTGGCGAATTCATGATACCTTGAAACTATTCCTCAAGGTAGAGCCTGATTATGTGACACAGTTATTAAAAGAAAAGCAAAAATCATTGGGAGTTTTTGGAATCGAGGATAAAGGTGAAAGACATTAAATTTTATAAAGTAAATGATGATTATGGTTTTATGTCCAATTTTGCTCCCTACCCTTTTTCAGATGGTAGCAAAATCTGGCCAACATCAGAGCATTATTTTCAAGCACAAAAGTTTTTAGTACCCCAAATTCAAGAGAAAATTCGTCAGATAGCATCTCCAATGGATGCTGCTTTGGAGGGACGCAATCGTAAAAATCCCTTGAGATCAGATTGGGAAGAGGTCAAAGATGAGGTAATGCTCCAGGCACTTCGGATGAAATTTAGCCAAAATCCAGAAATTGCAAGGGAATTGCTGGCGACAGGAGATGCCATCATCATCGAACATACGCAAAACGACGCTTACTGGGCTGATGGTGGAGATGGCTCTGGGAAGAACAAGCTAGGTCTTCTCTTAATGCAAGTGCGGGAAGAGTTGAAAAACCTCTCCCTATAACCCTCTCTCCTCTAGCTATTCCACTTAATACCCTGTACTTGGCATTGTAGCCATCCAGATGGCTACAATGATCGATAAGGAGGAAACTCAAGTCAGTTGGCTTGAGTTTTTGTGTGGGGGAATATGCTATAATGAAGAAAACAGAAGGGTGTGCACGAGTAATGTCACCTAACGGGTCAATAAGGATAGTAGGAGCAAGAATGATAAAATATTTGGTGCAAAAATTTCTCAGGTTTCGAGAGCGTGGATTTGTACAAATCACCCAGAAGACCTTGGTATCTCTCTTTCCATTTTTACTTTTCTCAGCAATTGTTCGCGTGATTTCCCAGTCCTTCTTTTCAGATAGAGGCTATATAAATATGCTCTTTTCTGTTTCGGACTGGTTCCCAGGGTTTCAGCTCACGGGTCAAGTCTTGTCCAATCTTTCTAATTTTACAAGTGGTTTGGCTGGACCTTTAGCAACCTATTTTGCAGGGAAATATACAGCTGGACATTATGGGAGAAGTACAGGAACGGCTGGTGTGACAGCTCTTATGGTCAGTTTTCTTGTTAGCTCACAGGGATTATTGATGGGGCCTCTTCGCGATGGGCAACTATCTCACATCAATCTACCTGCGACGACCAATATTTTCTTGGCGATTTTTTTAGGTTACCTAGTTGGCCAGATTTTTCGTCTTTCCAAAGCCAGTGACGACCAAATCGTCAATAAAGACTTTATTTATCAACCCAAGACTGTACGTCCGATTTTCTTGTCTCTGCTCTTAGGAGTCAGTTTAAATGGCCTCTTAGTCCTGGGCAATCAGTACCGTGTCTTTCAGACCATCGGTCAGTTTTTCAGTTCACTGACCGTGACCAGTCATCACCTCCTATCCACTTTTGTCATGGGACTCTTGAATGGCTTATCGGGTTGGGTAGGAAACAGTCAGGTTTTTGCCTTGAACTCGATAGCGGATGATAGTTTTGCCTTGGAAAATCTGACTTATGCCGTCACCAATCATACGACGACTGGCATTCCTTATCTCTACACCTTGACCAATTTGTACCGCAGTTATGGCATGGTGGCAGGAGTTGGTGCCGTCCTAGCGCTTTTGGTTGCAATCTTACTGGTTTCACGAAGTCAAAAGGACAAGAAAGTTAGTTTCCTTAGTATCTTTCCAAGCCTCTTTAACAATGGCGCTCCTTTTATGGTAGGAATCCCAGTCCTCCTCAACCTGTTATATGTGATTCCCTTCTTATTGATCCCCTTGGTCAATATGGGAATTGCAGCTCTGGCTTTGTGCTTCAAACTGATGCCAGCAGCTGTCTATCCAGTGCCAGATGGGACACCAAGCATCCTTTATGCTTTTATTGGGACGGGAGGAAGCCTGAGAGCTTTAGCTGTGAGTCTCCTCTGCTTTGCCCTAGACGTAGCCCTTTATATTCCCTTTGTCCGTATGGGCAACCAAGTTCGGAAAGATTTGCTAGAAGAAGGAGGAAGCCATGAAAATCTCTAAAAAAACAGCGCTGGTCTTCACCTTGGTCTGCCTTTTCTTGATTGGCTTGGCCGTGCCTTCTTATAGCTGGACTCGAACCAATGTTTCAAAAATCGAGAAATTTTATAATTCAAAATTGTCTCCCATCATCATGATCCCGGGAAGTTCCGCGACGGAAAATCGCTTTGATGGCTTGGTGACTAAGCTCAACCAAGACCGGCAAGGAACCAAACACAGCCTGCTCAAGGTCAAGGTCTGGAATGATGGTACCATTACTTATAGTGGGAGTATCGATGCCAAGGACAATGAACCGATTATCGTCCTTGGTTTTGAAAACAACAAGGATGGCTACAGCAATATCAAAAAGCAAGCCAAGATGGTTAACCAAGCCTTTGAAGCCTTGCAAGAAAAATATAACTTCAATAACTTTAAGGGACTGGCCCACTCCAATGGAGGCTTGATTTATACAGCCTTTATTGAAAATTATCTAGGGGATTATGACGTGGATCTCAAGACCCTCATGACCATTGGGACCCCTTATAACTTTACCGAGACCAACATCAAAAATAAATCAGAGATGTTGGCAGACTTTATAAAGAACAGAGAAGCTATTCCGACAACCCTTCATATGTATTCGGTAGCTGGTACCATTACCTATGACTCGGATGAGTTGGTTCCGGATGCTAGTGTGTCAGCTGGTAAGTATATCTATCAAAATCAAGCAGCCAGTTATACAGAGATTACGGTGACAGGAGAGGATGCTCAACACTCAGACCTTCCGACCAATGATGAAGTGGTCGCCTTGATCAAGCAACACATTGAAAATCAGGATCATCAAAATCAGCGGGAGCAAAAAAATCCGAATTAAATCAAAGATAATCAGAAGGTTTTACACAAATTATTAGGTGTAGCCTTCTTTTTTGGTATAATATAAAGAGAAAAGTACAGCTATCAAGGATGACACAAAAGGAGAAACTTATGAAACGAAAAGAGAAATTAGGAGCATTCATTCTTCTACTAGCAGGACTTATTACGGTTGGTTGTAGCAAACGGACTCCCCGACATTCTAGTCAGTTGAATAACAGCTTGGAAACATCGTCGATATCATCTTCCGGTAAAAAAGTTACTAAAAAAGAGGTGAAAAAGGATTACAAGAAGTTGTACCAGCCCATATTTGAGGATTATCAAAAGATTTTGACCTCTCCAAAGGATACAGCAAGTATTGCAAGTCTCTATCAAAGTTTACAAGCAACTGAGCGTCCAATCAATAGTTGGGCAATCGAGAATGCAGTTAACCAAGCAGATGAAATGCGCTATGCCTTTGCGGATTTGAATAATGATGGGATAGAGGAACTGTTGATTGCAGATCTAAATGTGAGTGGCAAATATTTCTTAACCGGTCTTTACTATTTGCAAGCTGGGAAACCTGTCCTTTTGGCAGAAGGGTTCGTGGCAGGTCATGGTGGAGCAAGAAATGCTGCGCTTGTCTATAAAGGAGGAGAAGTTCTAGAGCTTAGCTGGTCCTCGGGAACGGGGCAAGGTTATGGGACTCTTTATCGACTTAATGCCAAGCAAGAGCAAGCGACTATCTTCCAAGAAAAAGAGATTCAAATACAAGCAAATGATCTTGGAGCTGATTTTGGAAAAAATGCATCCGATCAAATTGATTTAAGAGGTCTCGATTGGCAGGAATTTGAAGTTTCTGGTCGTACAACTAAATCAGAAACACAATTGAAAGCTCCTTGGAACGCTAACAAATCAGCGAAACTGGAAGCTTTTATAAAAGACTGGGGAGAAAAACTAGGACAACCCAATTATCAGAAGGGAATCGCAGGAGGGGATGTAGGGCCTGACCACCTCTATACACTTAGGGATGATGGACCAAGTGAGAAAATGAATGCCGAGTATACGGATACAGGTCTCGGTAATGCCCAGTACCGAATTGTAGAGCGTTATAGCAATTGGGATAAATACCCGGATGTTCATAGTTACTTCTTTGCGATAACCAATACAGGAGAAACGATTGTCTTTCATTCACCGACGACTAATGGTGGAGTCATGTACTTAAAACCAACAGAAAATACAGAAATTCAAACGGAGTTTAAACGTTTGGTGGAAGAAGAATAGTCAATCATAATAGAGAGAGTGGGACAGAAATCGGTCATTCGTTCGAATTCGATTTCGTCGTCCCACTCAACCACTGCGTCTTGCTCGACAATCCGCTGTGAGAAAAGTGTTTGAAACATGATTGTTTCAAACACTCGGGAGTTTTAAGACTATAAATTAAAAAGCGAAGTGGCTTAAAACTAATTGAACACGGGCTGCGGATCGTGTCAAAAGCGCAAAATACATTAGTACTAAATCCAAGACACAGTAGCTGATTGAATTCTTCTCTCACCTTTTAGCTCGGTAGAATCCTAATTAGCCTTGTGGGGGCAGGACAACGAAGCAATCCTATACAACAGTGCTTCTGTCCAGCTCCCTATTTTGACTTTATCCGCAGACGCCCTTTGTATCTTGATTTAGTCATGGAACTTCCTGGATTGCTGAAATCATCCACTGGATAATTTCACCTAACATCCGTCCTCAAGGTCGTCAAGAATCTCTTGATCAATTGGGGAAGTTGATCTTATAAAATTTTAGGAAAGGCTTTGTCAAGTGTTGACAGGCCTTTTTTTGAATGCTATAGTAAAATCGTAAACGCTTACACAGTAGAACGAAGTAGATGAAAAGAGGGGCAAGTTAGATGCCTTATAAAAAGAGGAGAAAAAACAAATGGCAGGACCAGTGATAGTTGGAGAGCACTACCGAATCTCCGTGTTAACGGAATCTTTGGTGCGCTTGGAATATTCAGAGAATGGTGTTTTTGAGGATGGACAGACGCAAGTTGTGCAAGATAGAGATTTTGGACCAGTTTCTTGTGAGATCACAGAGACCGAAGAGGTCCTCGATCTGCATACGGAGTATCTCCACCTTCATTTTGAAAAGGGACCTTTTGCACCGGATCGGCTTTTTATCGAACTCAAGGGCCAGTATGCAGTCTATGGTAGCCGATGGCACTATGGGGATCGGCCTGAGACCTTAAAGGGGACCAGTCGGACGCTCGATGAGGTCGATGGAGCTATGGAGTTGGAAGATGGGATTTTAAGCAAAGCAGGCTATGCTCTTTTAGACGATTCTGCTTCTTATTTGTATGATGTCGAAAGCGGATATAGAGCACGGCCATGTCCAGAAGTGGATTTGTATTTCTTCGGATATGGGCGCGATTATCTAGGGGCCTTGAAAGATTTTTACCATCTGACGGGACAGCCACCCCTCTTGCCACGATATGCTCTGGGAAACTGGTGGAGCCGGTATTGGCCTTATACCAGTCAGGAATACACAGATTTGATGGATCGTTTCAAGGCTGAAGGGGTACCTCTAGCTGTCAGCGTGATCGATATGGACTGGCACAAGACGGCGATTCCTGCTCGCTTTGGAAGTGGTTGGACGGGCTATAGTTGGAACCGGAACTTGATTCCTGATCCAGCTGCCTTCTTACATGGTTTGCATAAGCGTGGTTTAAAGGTGACCTTAAATGTCCATCCAGCCGATGGCATTCGCGCCTTTGAAGATGCTTACCCCATGGTCGCAAAACGCTTGGGATTAGATGCGGAAAAAGAAGAAGCGGCTAGCTTTGACTTTTACAGTCCAGCCTTTCGCGAAGCTTATTTCGAAGATGTCCACCATCCCTTGGAAAATCAAGGAGTGGACTTTTGGTGGATTGATTGGCAACAGGGAAGTCATGGCAAGATGGATCCCCTTTGGTTGTTAAATCACTATCATTATCTAGACAATTGCCGAACAGGTCAAGCTGGTCTCATCTTATCACGTTATGGGGGACCTGGAAGCCACCGGTATCCAATCGGTTTTTCAGGGGATACCATTGTGACTTGGGAATCCCTAGCCTTTCAACCCTATTTTACCAGCACAGCTTCAAATATCGGCTACACGTGGTGGAGTCACGATATTGGTGGCCATATGCGGGGTTACTATGATGAAGACTTGGCTCTTCGCTGGTTGCAGTTTGGGGTCTTTAGCCCGATCAATCGTCTCCATAGTTCTTGTAATGCCTTTAATAGCAAGGAACCGTGGTTTTACTCACCTGAGACCTGTCGCTTGATGAAGCGGTATTTGCGCCTGCGCCACAGCTTACTACCTTATCTTTACACCATGAATGTGGCGACGCATGAAGAAGGACTGCCTTTGGTTCAACCCCTTTATTACCATTATCCAAACCAAGAAGATGCTTATGAGGCTAAAAATCAATATTTCTTTGGCAGTGAACTCATGGTGGCCCCAATTACAGAGGCTCTGGATCCTGTCTTTCATAGTGCTTCTGTGAGTGTTTGGTTCCCAAACGGAGTTTGGTATGATTTCTTCCATGATTGGAAGTACGAAGGAAAAGGCAAACTCACAGTCTTTAGAGCTAGCCAGGATATTCCGGTCTTTGCGCGTGCAGGAGCCATCATCCCTATGGATGCACAACCGCAGACAGGGGTAGAGCTCCCGGAAATGCTGGACTGGCATCTTTTCCCAGGTGACAATCGTTCCTTCGTACTCGTTGAAGGAGAAGGAGATAACCGGGTTGAAACCCGCCTAACTGTCAATTGGGATGAAAGAAAGATTAGGCTGGATTTAACAGGTGATCTAACGCTGCTTCCTGAAAAGAGACAGCACCGGTTCTTCCTCCATACCTTTGAGACAGCCCCTATCTTAGTGGACAATCACAGTCAGGAGATTGCGATGGGTGTGTTGCAATCGCGTCCTACTGCCAAAGAAGATCGGATGTTTGAGCTCTTGAAATCTGCCAACCTGCCCTACGATAGGAAGAATGAATTGTTTGTGGCTTGTTCAACAGCCAAGGATTGGAAACAGTTGATGAAGATCATTACGCCTTTAGAGGAAGGTTTGCGTCAACGTCTCTTTGAAGTGATTTATTCCAGTGAAGAGAATGAAGACTTGTAAATTCTTGCAATTTCACCCCTATTTTTGTAAAATGAAAGTGATTTCACAATCATAAAGGAGAAGAGAAAATGGAACAAAAATGGTGGCATAATGCCGTAATTTACCAAGTATATCCAAAAAGTTTCAAGGATAGTAATGGCGATGGCATAGGGGATCTCAAGGGGATCACGAGCAAGCTAGACTACTTGGAAAAATTAGGGATTACAGCCATCTGGCTCTCACCAGTTTACAAGAGTCCCATGGATGATAACGGCTATGACATCTCGGATTACGAGGATATTGCCTCCATTTTTGGTAGCATGGAAGATATGGAAGAATTGATCGCAGAAGGCCATAAACGCAAGATCAAAATCATTATGGACTTGGTGGTCAACCATACCTCTGATGAGCATGCTTGGTTTATCGAAGCGCGTGAAAATCCAGACAGCCCTAAGCGGGATTTCTATATTTGGCGGGATGAGCCAAATGGTATTATTTCTGCTTTTAGTGGTTCTGCTTGGGAATTTGATGAGGCCTCTGGTCAATATTATCTGCATAACTTTAGCAAGAAGCAACCAGACCTCAACTGGGAAAACGAGGAGCTTCGTCATCAGATTTATGACATGATGAATTTCTGGATTGACAAGGGCATTGGTGGCTTCCGTATGGATGTCATCGATATGATCGGCAAGATCCCAGATCAGGAAATCATCAGCAATGGTCCCATGCTCCATCCTTACTTGAAAGAGATGAATCGCGCTACCTTTGGAGACAAGGATTTGCTTACGGTAGGGGAAACGTGGGGGGCGACACCTGAGATTGCCAAGCAATATTCCAATCCAAAAAATCAAGAATTGTCCATGGTCTTCCAATTTGAACACATCGGTCTTCAATACCAACCAGGGCAACCAAAATGGCACTACGCCAAGGAATTGGATGTGCCTAAATTAAAGGAAATTTTCACTAAGTGGCAGACAGAATTGGGGACAGAAGAAGGCTGGAATTCGCTCTTTTGGAACAACCATGATCTCCCACGGATTGTGTCCACTTGGGGGGATGATGGCGACTATCGGGTCAAATCCGCCAAGGCTTTGGCTATTCTGCTTCACTTGATGAAGGGAACTCCTTATATCTATCAAGGCGAAGAAATTGGAATGACCAATTATCCATTTGAGACCCTTGAGGACGTAGAAGATATCGAGTCAATCAACTATGCCCATGAAGCCTTAGAAAAAGGAGTGCCACTTGAAGTAATCATGGATCAGATCCGCCATATTGGTCGGGACAATGCGCGGACACCGATGCAGTGGAATGATGAAGCAGAAGCTGGCTTTACGACAGGCCGTCCATGGCTTGCAGTCAACCCAAACTATAAAGAGATCAATGTAGAGGCTGCCCTGGCAGATCCAGACTCTATATTCTATACCTACCAAGCTCTCATTGCCTTACGAAAAGAGCAGCCTTGGCTTGTAACGGCTCATTATGAATTGGTGGACGCAGCAGACAAGGTCTTTGCCTATAAGCGGGTAGAAGGAGAGCAAGCCTATTTGGTTGTGGTCAATCTTTCAAGCCAAGAGCAAGAGTTACCGCTGGTTAATGGAGTTGAGAAGGTCATCATTTCCAATACCAAGGTAGAGCAAGTACTTGAATCCGGAAAATTAGCCCCTTGGGATGCCTTCTGTGTCAAGTTGGCCTAATGAAGGTAAGAAAAGAGAGTGGGACAGAAATCGGTCATTCGTTAGAATTCGATTTCGTCGTCCCACCTCCGCACAGTTGAGTAGGGCTGTAAAAGCTGATGAAATCAGCGTAGTAGAGCCCACTCAACAACTGCGTCTTGCTCGACAATCCAAAGACAATTGAGAGGCTGGGACTTTTGTCCCAGCCTCTTTTTCTTATATATAATTTCAAATCAAAATCGTTGACAGATGTAATATCTAGTATTACAATGTTATGATAATGATTACACTCTTATAAAAAGTGGGATAAGAATCTTAGCTTTTAAGAAGATGGTGAGGAAGAACATGATTGAATACAAAAATGTAGTCCTGCGCTACACGGATACTGACATTTTAAAAGATGTCAATCTCCGTATTGAGCAAGGAGAATTTATGGTCTTGGTGGGACCTTCAGGATCTGGGAAAACCACCATGCTCAAAATGATAAATCGTCTTTTGGAGCCGACAGATGGCAATATCTATATGGATGAAAAACGCATCAAGGACTATGATGAACGAGAGTTGCGTCTTTCTACTGGTTATGTTTTGCAGGCCATTGCCCTCTTTCCAAATTTAACTGTCGCTGAGAATATTGCTCTCATTCCTGAGATGAAGGGCTGGAGCAAGGAACAAATTGCCTCTAAAACAGAAGGACTCTTGGACAAGGTGGGTCTGCCCGCTACAGATTATGCTCATCGGTTACCAAGCGAGTTATCGGGTGGGGAGCAACAGCGAATCGGCATTGTGCGGGCCATCATTGCAGAGCCAAAGATTCTATTGATGGACGAGCCTTTTTCAGCCTTGGATGCTATTTCACGCAAGCAGTTGCAGGCTCTCACCAAAGACTTGCACAAAGAATTTGGTATGACGACTATCTTCGTAACACATGATACAGATGAAGCCTTGAAATTAGGTGATCGGATTGCGGTGCTACAAGAAGGAGAGATTGTGCAGGTGGCGGATTCTGATACCATTCTAGCCCAACCAGCCAACGACTTTGTTGCGGATTTATTTGGAGGTGCTCACCATGTCTAAACTAGTTGCAACCTTTCAAGAACGCTTTGGAGACTGGCTCACTGCACTGGGGCAACATTTGCAACTGTCATTACTGACCTTGCTCCTTGCGATTTTTCTAGCTGTTCCACTGGCTATTTATTTAAGTAGTCGCAAGAGAGCCAGCAACTGGGTTTTACAGCTAGCTGGGATCTTCCAGACCATTCCTTCCATGGCCCTTTTGGGGCTCTTCATTCCCATCATGGGGATTGGGACACTTCCGGCCTTGACAGCTCTCGTCATCTATGCCATTTTTCCAATTCTTCAAAATACCATCACCGGTTTACAGGGGATTGACCCAAGTCTAGAAGAAGCAGGGGTGGCCTTTGGGATGACCAAGTGGGAACGACTCAAGAAGTTTGAGATTCCCTTGGCCATGCCCGTCATCATGTCTGGGATTCGGACAGCAGCTGTGATGATTATCGGGACGGCTACCCTAGCTGCCTTGATTGGAGCAGGGGGACTTGGTTCCTTTATCCTTCTGGGGATTGACCGCAATAATGCGAGTCTGATTTTGATCGGCGCCCTATCTTCTGCCTTCTTAGCCATTGCTTTTAACCTTCTTCTCAAATGGATGGAAAAGGCCAAATTGCGGACCATCTTTGCGGCCTTTGCGGTCATGATCCTGGGATTGGGAGCTAGCTATACACCAAGTCTTCTTCCCAAACCGGAAAAAGAAAACCTGGTCATTGCTGGGAAGTTAGGGCCTGAACCGGAAATTCTAGCCAATATGTACAAGATTTTGATCGAAGAAAACACGGACATGACAGTGACCGTCAAGCCAAATTTTGGCAAGACCACCTTCCTATATGAAGCTCTGAAAAAAGGGGATATCGCGATCTATCCAGAGTTTACAGGGACCGTGACCGAAAGTCTCCTCAAGCAGGCGCCGCAAGTCAGTCATGATCCAGAAGCAGTCTATCAAGCGGCCCGAGATGGGATCAAGAAACAAGACGATCTGGTCTTGCTCAAACCCATGGCTTATCAGAATACCTATGCTGTCGCAGTGCCTAAGAAAATTGCCCAAGAGTATGGCCTCAAGACCATTTCCGATTTGAAAAAGGTGGAAGGACAACTCAAGGCAGGATTTACGCTAGAGTTTAATGATCGAGAGGATGGGAACAAGGGCTTGAAAAAGGTCTATGGTCTTAATCTACAAGTCTCCACCATGGAGCCAGCCCTTCGCTACCAGGCTATCCAGTCCGGTGATATCCAGATAACAGATGCCTACTCAACGGATGCCGAGCTTGCTCGCTATGACCTCGTGGTCCTCGAAGATGACAAGCAACTCTTCCCTCCATATCAAGGGGCCCCACTCATGAAATCTGAATTACTCGAAAAGCATCCAGAATTGGAAGCTGTTCTTAATAAACTAGCTGGAAAAATTTCAGCAGACCAAATGAGCCAGCTCAACTACCAAGTTGGTGTGGAAGGAAAGTCAGCTAATCAAGTAGCGCGTGAATTTTTGATTCAGGAAGGTATTATCAAGAAATAATTTTTAAAGAATGATTATCTTAGGTTAGGTGTATATAAAAAAAGGATCATTTGATCCTTTTTTTGTTAGAGAAAGGTTAACAAAATCGTAATCACCAGAGCGATTCCAATCCGAATAACATGGTGGACGGGATGGAAGCTTTCTTTGTGCTTGCCATTCCAATAGGCTCCGTAGCAAATCAACCCGCAACCAATCACCCAAAGAGATAGTGCGACAATTGGCAAAAGGAAGTAGAGGATGAGAGAGAAGGTCGCAAGGCCACTTCCGATGAGGAGAAATGTATTTCCTAGAGTGTGATTCCCTTTTTTAACTTCAGTAAGAGAAGCC
The DNA here is from genome assembly GCF_052588545.1 of Streptococcus sp. KHUD_013. NCBI lineage: Bacteria > Bacillati > Bacillota > Bacilli > Lactobacillales > Streptococcaceae > Streptococcus > Streptococcus sp. KHUD_013. Next base: position 1,225,460 of record NZ_CP186264.1, on the reverse strand, counting down.
AATAAGTGAAGAAGAGCAAAAGCAAGGGCTAAGAAGGCTGTAAAAAAGCCGAGAAGAATGGGGAGGAGCATAAGATTCCCTTTCTAACTAGAATAATAATATATTTTTATTTAGTTGTCATTTCCATGACGTCTAAATAAAAGCTAACAACTTCTTGCTCGTTATAAGATTTCCCTTTTTTCAACCACCAAGTCAGAGTTTCGATGAAGTTAGTAACGACAAAGTGCTTGAGGTAAGAAGTGGGAATCCTAGGATGGGCTGTTTTTAAATCATCCGCCACCATCGGAAAGACATGGGCTTCTAATTCCTTATGGAGTTGACGGAGAAAATAGTCATTTTTGGAGAGAAGGAGGCTGGTCACGTGATCTTGGTTTTCTCGGAAATGAAGAAAGATGTGAGCCAAGTAATCTTCTGCCGAGACATGAGCTTCTCGTTCAAATAAATGATGGAAGAGGTAGTGGCAGAGTTCGTCTAGCAAGAGCTCCTTGCTCTCATAGTGACTGTAGAAGGTAGAGCGTCCCACATCTGCCAGATCAATAATATCTTGAACAGTCGTCGCTTGGTAGCCTTTGCTATTTAACAGTTGTAAGAAGGCTGTATAGATCGCTTTTTTTGTTTTAGCAATTCGTCGATCAGTTTGGCTCATATAGACAATTTGAACAAACTGTTCAATAACGTACACAGAGAACGGTTTGCTTCTATCCTTTCTAAATAGAGTGGGGGATAATACTAGTGAGAGAATCATCTATTCCCATTATACCATATACCAAAGGAGGTCAAAAATTGAGTTCAAAATTTGCCGTTTGGCTAGCCTTTCTCTTAAATTTTAGCTTTGCCATTATCGAATTTATCTTTGGTGGTCTCTTTGCCTCCAGTGCGATCTTAGCGGATGCCGTCCATGACTTGGGAGATGCCTTGGCTATTGGCATTTCTGCTTTTCTAGAAAGTATCTCTAACCGAGAGGAGGACAGTCGCTATACCTTGGGCTACAAGCGTTTTAGTCTCTTAGGTGCCATCCTGACGGCAGTCATCCTCATTACCGGTTCCACTCTCGTTATTTTAGAAAATATCAGCAAATTCATTGAGCCCCAAGTAGTGGATCATGAGGGCATGCTCTGGTTGGGCGTCATCGCCATTGCTATCAATTTAATGGCTAGCCTCATTGTCCGGAAGGGGCAGACCAAGAATGAATCCATCCTGAGTCTCCATTTCCTTGAGGATACACTAGGGTGGCTAGCTGTGATTGTCGTCGCCATTATTTTGCGTTATACGGACTGGTATTTCCTTGATCCTCTCTTGTCGCTTGTCATTTCCTTCTTTATCTTGTCAAAAGCTCTTCCACGTTTTTGGAGCACCCTTAAGATTTTCTTGGATGCTGTGCCAGAAGGGGTAGATATCAAGCAAGTTAAGAATGACTTAGAGCAGTTGGACAATGTCGCTAGTATCAATCAGCTTAATCTATGGACCATGGATGGTTTGGAAAAAAATGCCATTGTTCATGTTTGTCTCAAGCAGATAGAAGACATGGAAGCGAGTAAAACAGCTATCCGTCATCATCTAAAGGACATTGGCTTTCATAATATTACCATTGAAGTGGATAGCGATCAAGATAGTCATGCCTGCCATAAACGGGATATCCATGCCATAGAGAGTCAGAGCGGACATGATCATCACCAGCATTAAGGTTTGTTTTTAAACTCTTAGAGGCTTCTCTAGGAGTTTTTTTACACTAAACTCTCTAAAGTATGCCTTTTCGTGCTAAAATAGAACAAACGTGGAACAAGGAGTAATTATGAGTAAAAGAGCTGTGTTGATGATGACCTTTGGTTCACCAGAAGAGATTACCTATGAAGGAGTAGCGGAATTTTTCACAAACATACGCCGTGGGGTTCGTCCTGAACCACATGAAATTCAGACTTTATATGACAATTACGTACGAATTGGCGGAACTCCACTCCAAAGGATAACTAGAGAAGAAGTGGATTTGGTTGCTTCTGCTCTTGGAGAACACGCATCCGTATACTTTGCTAATAAATTTTCCCGCCCTTTTATTACTGATGTAATCAAAGAGATGGAGAATGACGGAATTGAAGAATGTTTGTGCTTGATTTTAGAGCCCCATTATTCTTACTATTCTGTCATGGGATATGAGAAATTTTTAGAAAGTGAGCAGATTAGGTTCCAAATTATCAAGGAGTGGTACCAAGAACCTTCACTTCTCCACTATTGGGCTGATGAGATTCGAAATATTTTAGATCAAATTAGAGATGACAGATATAAGGTGATTTTTTCAGCTCATAGTGTCCCAGTTTTGGCACTTGATTTTGGCGATCCTTATATCGATCAGATTTATGACAATACTCGCTTGATTGTGGAAATTTTAGGCCTTGAAGAAGACCAGTATACCAATACATGGCAGAGTGAAAGTGATATTGGTATTCCTTGGATTAAGCCGGATGTCTTAGAATACCTTCGTGATGAGAAGGAACACCCTGACCACTATATTTTTGTCCCGATAGCTTTTATTAGTGAGCATATTGAGGTTCTTTTTGATAATGATGTGGAGTGTAAGGAGCTTTGTCATGAGCTTGGTGTGACCTATCACCGTCCTCCTATGCCAAATAGTGATTCTCGATTGATTAAAGCCCTTCTTTCAACCATTCAGTCACATATAGACGGTGACTATCGTTACTATCAACCTCAACTAGAGACTTTTGATGAGTTGGAAGCCCCTTCAACCACAGGAAAGATTTTAGAAGAGTCAGAAGATATTCAGATGCCTGATTTCGTCAAAAAATTGATTGCTAAAAAAGGTCGAGAGAATGTCAAGATGCCATATCTAGTTAAGAAAATGCTTGAAAAGAAGTATGGAAAAAAATATGATTAAGTAACTAAATATGACCGTAATTGGGAGTGTTTGATGTGAGCGATTTCTTGTTAAAAAGTGTATACTACAGTTAAGTAAGCAATAGAAAGTAGGTTGTGCCTATGAAGAAAACAGTCTATACAAAAGCTGGACAAGTTGGTCTAGTAGAAGTGGAGCGTCCGCAGATCGAAGCACCAGATGATGTCATTCTCCGTATTGTGCGTACCTGTGTCTGTGGCTCTGATCTCTGGAGCTACCGCAATCCAGATATTGAAGCAGGCCACCAAAATAGTGGTCACGAAGCCATCGGAATCGTCGAAGAAATTGGTGAGGCCATTACAACGGTCAAACCGGGTGACTTTGTGATCGCCCCTTTCACCCATGGCTGTGGGGAGTGTGATGCTTGTCGTGCGGGCTATGACGGGACTTGTGACCGCCATATTGGGACCAACTGGTCTGACGGGGTGCAAGCGGAGTACATGCGCTTCGACTATGCCAACTGGGCTCTCGTCAAAATCCCGGGGCAACCGTCTGATTATACTGAAGCCATGCTCAAATCCTTCTTGACGCTAGCAGATGTTATGCCGACGGGTTACCATGCGGCGCGTGTCGCAGATGTGAAACCGGGTGACAAAGTCGTGGTCATCGGGGATGGAGCTGTGGGGCAATGCGCTGTGATTGCTGCTAAGATGCGAGGAGCATCGCAAATTGTCCTCATGAGCCGTCACGAAGACCGCCAACAAATGGCTTTGCAATTTGGTGCAACAGCAGTCGTAGCTGAGCGGGGAGAGGAAGGGATTGCCAAGGTCCGTGAAATCCTTGGAGGAGGAGCAGATGCGGCTCTTGAATGTGTTGGTACTGCTGCAGCTGTCGACCAAGCCCTTGGGGTCCTTCACAATGGGGGACGCTTAGGTTTTGTCGGTGTGCCTCACTACAATAATCGTGCGCTTGGCTCGACCTTTGCCCAAAACATTTCCGTGGCAGGTGGAGCAGCCTCTGTCACTACCTATGACAAGCAGTTCTTGCTCAAGGCTGTCCTTGATGGCGACATCAATCCAGGACGCGTCTTCACCCATAGCTATAGCTTGGACGAAATTGATCAAGCCTATAAAGATATGGATGAGCGCAAGACAATTAAGGCTATGATTGTGATTGAATAACGAAAAGAGAGTGGGACAGAAATCGGTAATTCGTTAGAATTCGATTTCGTCGTCCCACCTCCGCACAGTTGAGTAGGGCTGTAAAAGCTGATGAAATCAGCGTAGTAGAGCCCACTCAACCACTGCGTCTTGCTCGACAATCCAAAGACAATTGAGAGGCTAGGACTTTTGTCCCAGCCTCTTTTTAGTTACATAAACGATTATTTCAAATCTGACATCACTTGCTTCTTGGTGAAGGTGCGCTCTTGTTTGTTGGCGAGTGCCTTGATGCGTGCATCTAAAAGAATAGCACGGCCTTCAGCGCTCCGGGTATAGACGAGGTCATACTTGCCTAGGCTCTTTCGGATCTGCTCAAGAAAGGCTTGCGCATCCTCTTTCCGTTTGTCAAAGAGGCTTGGGACAGCGAAATATTCTGTCTGATCGGACACTTTTTCCTGTGCTTTCAGGATGTAACGTTGATTTTCAATTGGTGCGAAAAATTCGATCATGGTTTGCGAAAAGAGTTCCTTCTCCCGCATGGTTCCGCCCTTCAAATAAATCAGCGTGTTGATAGCATCCTTTCTGTCTCGTACTACTTGGATGCGGGTTTCCTGTGTTTGAATCTGTCCCGAAAGAAGCAGGACTTTGTGAATAGCTTGGCCAAAGACTTCTAAGCGTTTGTAAGGACTCTTATAGAGATAGTAGCGAAGCCAAGCAAGGAGTGAGAGAACAGCTAAGAAGAAGAGAAGAATCAGAGAAGCTGAATTCCTTCCTCCTCTATGTGAATAGTAAATAAGGTTGGCGAAAGCATCGGTCAAAGCGCCGGCCGTAAGCCACCGTGCCAGCTTTCTAGCATCGAAAAATAGAGCCAGAGGTAGGAAGTGTTTGTCCACTTGGACCTCATTTGCAATCTCCATATTCTCTAAAATAGGGAGGGCTTTTTGCCAGCCATCTCTGAGTTCTTGACGATGGGTGGAGCGCTCTAAGGTCTCTGCATTCAGTTTTTCTAAGTGTTTTTTAGTATAGCGAATCTGATCAAAGGCCAGACGCTCGATGCCGGATTCGATGAAGGGTTCCTTGTAGTGGAGACCTAAAAATTGTTTCATCCGTCTCTCTAAAAGCTCCAGGTCAGGACTGTATTGTTTCAGCTGATCTGTGATGGCTTCGATTTCTTCCTTTTCAAGATCTGACTTTTCATACCATTTCTTTAGGGAAAGGTTGATAGAGACTAAATGCCAGATATTACTGGTCTTATTTGGCTCTTCGGGCCACACTCGGATGGCACGACCTCGCATTTGGTTACTAAGCATAAAACTCCCGACAAAGCTAGCTAGAATCAGGGAGTTGACACAAGGAGCATCCCAGCCTTCTCCTAGAAGAGACTTGGTTCCAATCACGACTTGGATGAGCCCCTCTTGGAAGAGTTGGGTTACAGCTGTCACCAAGTCATGCTGAGAGCCAACCAAGCGAACCTTGAGAAAATCACCAGGGGATAATTGGCCGACACTTTGGTAAGTCAGTCGGTTCGCTCCTAGAAGCTCTTCTAGTCTTGCCTTAGCAACTGTCGGGATGATGACGATACTACCTGTTAGGACAGCGATAGCAGGTGGACTAGCTTGCTCTATGCTTTCCCTGCGAATGGATTCAAAATACGAGAGAACTCCCAATTGAGTAAATTGGGCGTCCTTGTCCCCTAGATGAACTTCAAAGTCTTGACGAATGTAGTCTGTTAAGACCAGTTGGCGCAGTTGGCTTCCAAGAGCCTGATATTCTGCCTTGAAAATCTCTCGAACCGCATTGAGTTTTCCCAGGGATTGGTTCAGCAGGAGGTCTTGTTTTTTATTGCGGACCAGTTTGACTTGTTTTCGATCGATCAAGCTGGCTGCTTTTAATTCATGGAGGAGTTGCTTTTCGTATTCTTCTGGTAGATTGTACCAGTGAGGCACCTGAAAGAGCAGACCTTGCAGGAGAATTTCAAGCCAGTCTAGGGTGAAAGCAGGAAGTTTTTTTGCTCCAAGAAGGTCCTGGAAACGTTGGGGAAAGTCGATTCCGTTGCTCCGAAGAAAGATCAGGGTAGCAGAGAGATACTTGGGTTCATTGAGCAACTCATCATCACTAATCTGACCTGATAAGGCCTGACAGGATTGTAGGTATTGGCAAAAGAGGAGGTCTGAAGTCAGTTGTTGCAAGAGGGCATTCTTTTGTTGGCTAAAGGCATCCAACTGAGCCTGCTCTTCCTTGGTTGGAAAGGCAAAGTAGACATAGTCTTGGTGGGGACAAAGGGTCTCTTCCTTGACCAATTCGGGAACCGTAATTTCCTCATCAATCTCACCACACATGCGGATATAGCGTTCCCAAAGGGCGGGGTCCCCTTCATAAGGAGGGGTAGCGGTGAGGGAAATCATCTTTAAGTCAGGGAAGGCTTGACGAAAGGCTTCCAAGCTCTTCCACCATTCATTGCGAAGGTGGTGACATTCATCTAAACAGAGGGTTCCCAGTGAGATTTCTTTGAAAGTAGAAAAGATGTCAAAGCCTTTGAAATCAAATGTTTCAATCTCTGCCTGGTCATCGGTATCCTCGATTTGTGATTGGCCGACGACTTGATTCATGGCACTGTGGAGGGCCTGATAAGTAGCCACTGTAATCAGCTTAGGATGTTTGAGGTCCTGAGAAATCAGTTGCTCCGCTTGGCTTTCATCTTTTAAGAATGCTTGGACAATCCGGTCGACCCATTGTTGACGAATCGTGACCGTAGGTGCCAGAATCAGAGTTGGCTGGCCAAAGCGCCGGATAAATTCGATACCCAAGGTTGTTTTTCCAGAGCCAGGAGCTGCTACCAAATGCAGGTGGCCATCCGCCATAAAAGCGTCACTCTTATCGAGAAAGCGTTTTTGATAGTGTCTCCATTGGCCTGTAAAGGCTAGTTCTTGTAACATTGGTTTCCTCCCTTGTACTGTCCCCATTATATCATAGTTGAAAGTATCCAGTTATATGGGGAGTTGCTGTGGAAGGAAAATAGTCCTTTTCGCTATCTCTCCTTGACACAGACTAGATGGACTTATATAATGTTACAAACAAGTTTGGAGGCAATAGATGATTCATAAACATGAAATTCCTATTTTAGAGTTTGACGACAATCCACAGGCAGTTATTATGCCGACCCATGAGGGGCTTGATCTACACCTGCCTGAAAAATGCATCTATGCTTTCTTAGAGGATGAGATTGACCGCTTTGCCAAAGTTGCTGGAGCCAAACAAGTAGCTAGCTTTGTCTCAGCTACCAAGACCTATCCGGTTTATGTCATGGAGCACCAAGGAGAGGAAATCTGCTTGGCTCAAGCGCCAGTTGGATCTGCAGCAGCAGCCCAATTCATGGATTGGTTGATCGGCTATGGGGTGAAGAAGATCATTTCGGCAGGAAGCTGTGGCGTCTTGGTGGACATGGAAGAAAATGCCTTTTTAATCCCGACCAAGGCTTTGCGAGATGAGGGAGCCAGTTACCATTATGTAGCACCTTCTCGTTATATAGAAGTAGATCGTCGAGCACTGACTGCCATTGAAAGGGTCCTAAAACAAGAGTCCATTCCCTACCAAGAAGTGATGACCTGGTCGACAGACGGCTTTTATCGAGAAACGCCTGACAAGGTGGCCTATCGCATTGAAGAAGGGTGTAGTGTGGTGGAGATGGAGTGCGCCTCACTGGCAGCAGTAGCCCAGCTTCGTGATGCGGTTTGGGGCTTGCTCCTATTTACCGCAGATTCTCTTGCAGACCTGGAAAATTATGACCAGCGTGACTGGGGATCTGAAGCATTCGATAAAGCCTTAGAATTGTGCCTAGAAATGGTTCTTCACTTGTAGGTCTATTCTCTTTTTATGGTACAATGAAGCTATGTTAGTCAAATTATTTTTAAAACAATGGCAGTCCAAGATGAAAAGTCTATCTCCAGCAAGGAGGCTCTTTTTCAGCTTTTTCTTGGTTATCTTAATTGGCTCCCTCTTATTGAGTCTGCCTTTTGTCCAGCAAGCAAGCTCAAAAGCAGGTTATGTCGACCACCTTTTTACAGCAGTCTCCATGGTCTGTGTGACGGGCCTCTTTACCCAGTCAGTAGCCTCGACCTACAATGCCTGGGGGCAGTTGATCTGTATGCTCTTGATTCAGATTGGTGGCCTGGGGATCTTGACCTTTATCGGTCTCTTCTTTATGGAAAGTCGTCAAAAGCTCAGCTACAAGGACCGACAGACCATTCGGGACAGCTTTAGCTTTAGCAATAACCAGAGCTTGGCCCGTTTTGTCCGTTCTATTTTCATAACCACCTTTACCATCGAAGGACTGGGGGCCTTGCTCCTCATGATTCGCTTCATTCCTCGCTTCGGCTGGGGGCATGGAGTCTTTAACTCCATCTTTGTCGCGATTTCAGCTTTTTGTAATGCGGGCTTCGATAATTTTGGGGGCGATAGTATGATGAGTTTCCAGACCGATTGGCTGGTGAACCTGACCTTGTCTGCCCTTATTATTACTGGGGGCTTGGGCTTTATGGTTTGGTTTGACCTCGCTACCAAGACCTGTAACCAATCAGGACGGCGGACTCTTCGCTTCCATACTAAGGTGGTTCTCTGGTTAACAGCTGCGATCCTTCTCTTTGGGACAGTAACCAGTCTCTTGACCGAGTTTGATAATCCGGCAACCATTGGGGCCCTCCCCTTGGGAGAGAAAATTTTAGTCAGCTTTTTCCAAACCGTCAGCATGCGGACAGCTGGTTTTGCTTCCTTAGATTATACAGCAGTCCGACCAGTGACGCTCTTCGTCTATCTCTTGCAGATGTTTTTAGGTGGAGCACCAGGCGGGACAGCAGGGGGCATGAAGATCACCACCTTCCTGGTCCTCTTGCTCCTGGCTCGGAAGGAACTATTGGGGCTACCACATACCAATTTAGGAAAACGTACGATTTCACCAGACATTGTTCAACGTTCCTTTGGGACGGCGGTGATTTTCCAGTTGACCTTCTTAGTGGGTCTATTAGGAATCTGTTTAGTGACGCCGGATGGCCAACGCTTTATTTATTTGGTCTTTGAGGTGGTATCCGCTCTAGCGACAGTGGGAGTGACAGCTAATGTAACCTCGACCTTAAATGGAGCGGGACTAGCCATTATTATGGTCCTCATGTTTATCGGACGGATTGGTCCTTTGACCCTCATGGTTAGCTTAAACAATTACCAAGCTAAGAAAGCAGATACCTTGCAGTATGCCAAGGCAGACATCATTATCGGATAGGAGAAACTCATGGCGAATCGAACCATTGGAATTTTAGGATTAGGAATTTTTGGACAGAGTGTCCTCAAAACCCTACAGGACCAGGATGTGGATATTATTGCAATTGATGATCACGCAGATGTGATTAATCAGTATGAATCCATGATTTCGACTGGAATTGTTGGAGACATTACGGAGTTGGACCTCTTGGATGCAGCAGATATTGGGAACTGTGACACAGTCGTGATCGCGACGGGTGAAAACCTGGAGTCCAGTGTGCTGGCTGTTATGCACTGTAAGTCACTTGGCGTCGAGCATGTCATTGCCAAGGTCAAGAATGAAGTGACCAAGGAAGTCCTTGAGAAAATTGGGGCTGATTTGGTCATCCTACCAGAGGTGGAAGCGGGAATGTCCCTAGCTAAGATGATTCTCTTCCAACATGGGATTGAAGTTTTCCAGTTGGATGAAGAAGTGGTGGTGGTCGAGTTTACGGTTCCAGCTAGCTGGGTAGGAAAAAGCATCCGAGACTTGGAAATCAGAGACCAATATCAACTCAATATTATTGGCTATCGAGATGCGGAAGACCAGCCTTTGCGAAGTCAGATTGGTCCCGACTTTATCTGGCCAGAAGGGGTGCGCGTGATGGCGGTGACTGATAATCAGTATCTGGATAGAATCCAAGACCTTTTAGAGGAATCGAACTAAAAGAGAGTGGGACAGAAATCGGTCATTCGTTAGAATTCGATTTCGTCGTCCCACCTCCGCACAGTTGAGTAGGGTTATAAAAGCTGCTGTAATCAGCGTAGTAGAGCCCACTCAACCACTGCGTCTTGCTCGACAATCCAAAGACAATTGAGAGGCTAGGACTTTTGTCCCAGCCTCTTTATCGATACCATTTTATTACTAATTAAGAATTAAAGTTATTTTAAGCTATTTCTTATATAGTAGAATCATTAGAAATACTTCCCTTGTGGGAATAGAAGGATAAATGATGAACATTCGTAAGTTTATACGACCAGAGAAGCCCTTAAAAGAGCTCAAGTGGTATGATATCGCCATTGTAACTGCGATCATGTTTGGGCAGTTTATTGTATGGTCTACAGAACTCTTCCTTGCCAGTCTTCAACCAGTTGCTCAAACCGTTACCGCAACTACTGAAACGACTGCCAATACAGCTACGGATGGCGCAGCATACTCTAGCAACTTCACCTTGCAAATCATCTTATTAGCCCTTGCTTTGACCTACTTGCTTCTACGGAATTTTGATTTTAAACAGCTTCCGATTCGTTTTAAATGGTCCGTCCTCTTTTGGGTACCCTTTATTTTTGCCATCGTTGGTCTGTTTGGGGATATCGTGACAACGGTGAGTGGAGAGTATGATTACTTCAATATCAATCTCCTCGCTTATATCGATCCCATGCAGATTATCCACAAGTTCTTAGCTCTTAGTCCCATGGCGATTGCTTATGCCTTGCTCAATGGTTTCTACGAAGAGTTCTTCTTCTTAGGAGTCATGACATCTGTTAATCAGAAATACAAGTGGTGGGCACTGGCTTATTCGACCTTGATTCGGATTTCCTTCCATACCTACCAAGGTTTGCTTTGGGCAGTGGTCATCGGAGTGATCTATGGACTCTTCTACTATGTTCTTTACAAGAAGGTGATCAAAAACCTTTTACCATTCTTCCTCATGCATGCATTGGCCGATATGTTTGGCTCTAGCATACTCTATCTTTTAATCAACTGGGGAAGTTAATAAAAGAGTTGAAAAACTGGACGTTTTGTCCGGTTTTTTTATCTGTTTTGAATCTCCTGAATGATGGGAAAATCCCTGTAGAAAAGGCGCAAAGATGGTATAATAGAACTATCATTTTACAGGAATCAGTACATTATGAAATTAGTCTATACAGATATTCGAACGCCTTTAACCCAGGTCTTGGTGGATGAAGCCAATCGCTTGGTTGAAGAAGGGAAGCGGGTCTTTTATATCGCGCCCAACTCCCTATCTTTTGAGAAGGAGCGCAAAGTCTTGCAACTTCTAGACCAGAAGGCTTCTTTTGCCATCACCATTACGCGCTTTGCCCAGATGGCACGCTACTTTACACTCAATGAAAGCCATCAGCAACAAGCACTTGATGATATCGGTCTCGGTATGCTCTTTTTTAAGGTGCTTTCTCAGATGCCAGATGAAGAGCTCAAGGTCTATGCCCGTCTCAAAAAAGATCCCCAGTTTATCCAACAATTGATCCAGCTCTTTCATGAGTTGCAGACGGCCCAGATGACTCCGTCAGACTTGGATGCCTTGCCAGATCAGGAGAAGAGAGAAGATCTGGTCCATATCTTGAAAGCTGTTCAAGATCAGTTAGTCGCAGGTTCCTTTGAGTCTGAGTCTAAGTTGGCTAGTTTTGCCTCTCACCTTATCAAGGGAGATTTGGATAAGGAGTTAAAAGACTTGGCTCTAGTGATTGACGGCTTTACCCGTTTCTCAGCCGAGGAGGACTACCTGGTTCATTTACTACATGACAAGGGGGTCGAGATCATTATTGGGGCTTACGCCAGTGAGAAAGCCTATCGCTCGACCTTTCGTGAGGGAAACCTCTACCAGGCCAGTGTGGACTTCCTGCTAGACTTGGCCAGAACTTACCAGGTCACGCCAAGCTACGTCGGTCAAGGAAAAGAAGATGCCTTTAGCCGGATGACGCGGATCTTGGAAGCGCGCTATGACTTTACGGAGGTAGAGGGGAAGCTGTCTGACCAAGACCGAGAAGCAGTAGAGATTTGGACCTGCAACCATCAAAAGGAAGAACTAGAGGCTGTAGCCCGCTCCATTCGCCAATGCCTGTATGAGGGAGCACGTTACAAGGATATTCGCGTCCTCTTGGGGGATGTGGATGCTTATCAACTCCAGCTCAAGACCATCTTTGACCAGTATCAGATTCCTTTCTATCTTGGAAAGAGTGAATCCATGGCCCAGCATCCCCTGGTCCAATGGGTAGAATCCTTGGATCGCCTTCGTCGTTATCGGTTTTTGGCCGAGGATGTAGTCAACCTCTTGAAGACGGGACTCTATGGGACGCTGACAAGAGAGGACATTGACCATTTCGAACAATATGTTCGCTTTGCAGAAATCAAGGGTCTGGCTGCCTTTTCTCGTGACTTTACAGCCAACCACCAGGACAAATTTGACCTAGAGCGTCTCAATCAGATTCGCCAGCAAGTCATCGGTCCTCTGCAGGACTTTTACAAGACCAAGAGTCAGACCAGCCAGGGACTTCTGAAGAAGTTTGCCCAGTTTTGTCAAGATGCCCAGTTGGCGCAAAATATGCAAACCTTAGCTAGTCGTGGCTCTGAGCAGGAGATGGAACGTTATGACCAGGTCTGGAAGTCCTTTAGCCATGTGCTAGAACAATTTGCCCAAGTCTTTGATCAACTCAAAGTGACCTTGGATGATTTCCTGAGCATCCTCTTGTCAGGGATCTTGTTGGCAAGCTATCGGACGGTCCCAGCGACTGTAGATGTGGTGACGGTCCAGTCCTATGATTTGATTGAGCCCTTATCAGCTCCCTATGTCTATGCTATTGGTTTGACCCAGGAGCGCTTCCCTAAGATTGCCAAGGACCAATCCTTGCTGACAGATGAGGAGCGTCAGGTCTTGAACCAAGCTTCAGGGGAACAGGCTAATCTCCAAATTGCTAGTCAGGACAACTTACGGAAGAATCGTTTCGTCGCCCTGTCTCTCTTCAATGCGGCCACCAAACAGTTAGTCTTGTCCAGTCCTATCTTAGTCAATGAAGTGGATGACAAGATGTCGCCTTACTTGCTTGAGCTGACCAAGGAACCGCTTGCTCTACCCGTCATTCAGAAGAAGGCAAGGGCCTCTAGTGAAGATATGGGGTCTTACCAGGCTCTCTTAGCTCGACTGATTGAATTGCACCAGGGAGAAATAGACCAGGAGTTGAGCAAGGAAGAAGCGACTTTCTGGGCAGTTGCTATTCGCGTCCTTCGGAAAAAATTAGCGTCAGAAGGCTTGCACATTCCGCAAATTAGCCAAAGCTTGACGACCAAGGTCTTAGAGGATGAGACGCTGGAAGTCCTTTATCCAAAAGGGCAGGCCCTGTCTTTATCTGCTTCAGCTCTCAACACCTACTACCAAAACCAATACAGCTATTATCTTCACTATGTCCTAGGCTTACAGGAGGAGTGGCACTTGCGTCCAGATGCTAGAAGCCATGGGAATTTCTTGCACCGAATTTTTGAACGTGTGCTGAAAGATCCTTCAGAAGGGGATTTTGATGAGCGCTTGAACAAGGCCATTCGCGAAACCAGCCAGGAGACAGAGTTTGCCCTCCTATATCAGGAGAATGCCATGGCTGCTTTTTCAAAAGAATTGCTCCTGGATACAGCTCGGGCGACTGGTCGTGTCCTCGCTCACAATGACAGCATCGAAACCATTGGGGAAGAAGCTCTCTTTGGCCGAGAAGATCGTCCCTTCTTAACCCTTGAGGATGGCCGTCCGCTCTTGGTCAAGGGCAAGGTCGATCGGATTGACCGTCTCTCTAATACAGGAGCCTTGGGAGTGGTGGACTACAAGTCTGGAGAGACTAAGTTTAATTTTGAGAAGTTCTTTAATGGACTCAACTCCCAGTTGCCAACCTATCTGTCTGCTATCAAAGACTTTAAGGTTTTTGATCCTGACAAGGGGATTTTTGGAGCCATGTACTTGCAGATGACAGATCCTTTGGTGCCTCTCAAGGATACCAAGGCGGTTGATGATGCTGTCCAAGCGGTTCTAAAATCCCAACAATACAAGGGGCTCTTCTTGGCAGACCAAGCTAACCAACTAGGGGAGAGCTATGAGAAAAACAAGGCTATGTTGCTGAGTCAAGAGGAGCTAGACCTGCTCTTGCTCTACAATGCCCATCTCTATCAACAAGCAGCCGAGGGCATCTTGTCGGGTGACTTTGCTATCAACCCTTATACTGAAAATGGTCGAAGCATTGCTCCGTATGTAGAACAATATAAATCGATTACGGGATTTGAAGCCAATCTCCACCTAGGACAAGCTCGCTTCTTGGAGAAATTGGACCCAAGTCGCTATGATAAACGCCCAGTCGGTGACAAGCTCCGTCAGGCCTGGATAGAAAAAATGAAGGAGGAATTGAATCAATGAAACCAATTGAATTTCTAAGTCCCAGTCAGATTCAAGACCTCCAAGTCCAGGAGGCCCAGTCTGATAAGGAACCAAAGCGGACACCTGAGCAGATAGAAGCTATCTATTCGTCAGGAACCAATATCCTAGTCTCAGCTTCGGCCGGTTCTGGGAAGACTTTTGTCATGGTCCAACGGATCCTGGATCAATTGCACCGAGGGATTTCCATACAGCAATTGTTTATCTCAACCTTTACGGTCAAGGCAGCGACTGAGCTCAAGGAACGCTTGGAAAAGGAGTTGGAGAAGAGCCTAAAGGCTACCAAGGACGAGGAGCTCAAGCACCACCTGGCCCAACAAATTGCAGAATTACCAACTAGTGATATCGGGACCATGGATGCCTTCACGCAGCGACTGGTCTCCAAATATAGCTATTTATTAGGCCTCTCGCCGACCTTTCGTATCCTCCAAAGTGCTAGTGAGCAGTCCTTACTCAAGAATGACTGCTTCGAGCAAGTCTTTGAGCAGTTTTATGAGGAGCAAGGGCCTGAACGCCTCTTTAGTCGCTTGGTTAAGAACTTCACAGGAAAGGGTAAGTCGCTAGCAGGTTTTAAGGACCAGGTATACGCCCTAGTAGACTTCTTGCAATCCACTGCGGATCCTCTCGCCTGGTTGGAGGAGTCCTTCCTCAAAGGCTATCAGGATTTGGACTATGATGAAGCCTTGGATCAGTTAGCCCAAGAGGTAAAAGAGCAACTCTTTGAATTGGAATCTTTCTTTACCTTCCATCTGGCTAATGAAGGACAAGCATTTTCAGGGGCCAAGTACCAAGAAAATGTCACCGCTATTCAAGACTTGATTGCTCGTCTCAATGAGAAATCCAGCCAGGAAGCGATTTTTGAGGTCTTGGAGCGGGTGGTCTTGATCTCCCGTGCCAGTGGCGGACGAAGTCTGACCATCACGACTCGAAAAGAAGACCTGAAAGAGTTAGCGACTGCCTTTAATGACGAACGCAAAGAACGTATCGAAGCCTTGCGGGCAGCAGCCTCCCAGCACTACCAACTAACCTATCAGATTCGCTTCAAGGATGAACCCTTGCCTTTGCTAGTCTTGCTCAGGGATTTTGTCCAAGCTTTCTCGATTGCATATTTGGAACGCAAGAAGCAGGAAAATACCTTTGAATTTGGCGACATCAGCCATTTTGCCATCCAGATTCTTGAAGAATTTCCTCATATCCGCAGTCTCTATCAGGAGCGCTACCACGAGGTCATGGTCGATGAGTACCAAGATACCAACCACACTCAAGAGCGGATGTTGGAGCTCTTGTCTAATGGCCACAACCGCTTCATGGTGGGAGATATCAAGCAGTCTATCTACCGCTTCCGTCAGGCTGATCCTCAGATTTTTAATGACAAGTTTAAGGCCTACCAAGAAGAAGGGGCAGATGGCAAATTGATCCTGCTCAAAGAGAATTTCCGGAGCCATGTAGAAGTCTTAGAAGCGACCAACCATGTCTTTGAACGCCTCATGGATGAGGAAGTTGGAGAGATTCTCTATGACCAGAGCCATCGCTTGATTGCGGGAAATCCGGAGAAGAAAGAGCCGACACCAGCTTATGAGACGGAGTTCCTGCTCTATGATGGGAGTCAGGACGCAGCTGAAACAGGTGAAGAAGAGGAGCAAGAAGGGGATAGCCTATCCTCAGGTGAAGTCCTTTTGGTCATCAAGGAGATCATCCGCCTCCACAATGAAGAAGGGGTACCTTTCAAAGATATCACGCTTTTGACGGCTTCACGGACCCGTAACGACAAGGTGCTTTCAGCCTTTGAAGCCTATCAAATTCCTATCGTTGCGGACGGGGGAGAGGAAAACTACCTCCAGTCTGTTGAGGTCATGGTCCTCTTGGATACCCTCCGGACCATTAACAATCCCTTACAGGACTATCCCTTGGTGGCCCTCATGAAATCAGCCATGTTTGAATTTGACGAGGACCAGTTAGCTCGCTTAGCTTTACAGGGAGTTGAAGGCAAGAAAGCAGAAAATCTCTATGAGAAACTGCAGCATGCTTTAGACCAGACTGGAAGTGCTCCTCAGTTGATCGATTCAAGCTTAAGAGAGAAACTCACTCGCTTTATGGAGACACTGGATGGCTGGCGTGACTATGCCCAGACGCATTCTCTCTATGACCTGCTTTGGAAGATTTACCAGGATCGCCACTACTATGATTATGTGGGTGCCCTGCCAAATGGTGCCCAACGGCAGGCCAATCTCTATGCCTTGACTCTTCGGGCAAATGACTTCGAAAGTTCTAGTTTCAAGGGATTGCCTCGCTTTATCTCCATGATTGATAAGATCTTGGAAAACCAGCATGACTTGGCCAATGTTGCCCAGGCAGTTCCTAAGGATGCTGTCCAACTCATGACCATCCATAAGAGCAAGGGACTTGAGTTCCCCTATGTCTTTATCCTCAACACCGATAAAAAGTTTGTCGGCAAAGAACTGTCTACCAATGCCGTTATCAGTCGGAAAAATGGGGTGGGCATCAAGTATATTGCGAATCTTCCTGTCGAGTCTGATCAAGAGGGACTTCCTGAGGCGGTTCGATTGGTCATTGAGACCCTGCCTTACCAGCGAAATGTCGAGGAAATTCGTCTGGCAGCCTTGTCGGAGCAGATGCGTCTCCTCTATGTCGCTATGACCCGGGCAGAGCGTAAGCTTTATCTTGTCGGTAAGGGCCGGCAGGATAAGCTAGAAGAGAGAAAATGGGGAGCCAGTGTCAATGGACGCTTGAGCCCAGCTCTTCGGAAGGAGATCAATTGTTTCCAAGACTGGCTCTATGCCATTCAGGCAGTCTTTGCCCAGCAACACTTAGCCTATCAGACTCATTTTGTGTCCGACCAAGACTTGACGCCGGAGCAAATCGGTCACTTGGAGTTGAAGTCTTCTCTTCCAGTTGATGACCTCAAGGACAACCGTCAATCAGATGAGATCCGCCGGGCTTTAGACGTCTTAGAATCAGTGGACCGGCTCAACACCCAATACCAAGCAGCCATCCAACTTCCGAGTGTGCGGACTCCGAGCCAAATTAAGAAATTCTATGAACCTATCCAAGATATCGACGGAGTGGACCTCATGGAAAAAGCAGATCTTGCCTTAGCAAGCTTTGAGTTTCCAACCTTTGGCAAGGAAGAAGCTGTGACAGGGGCGGCAGTCGGTAGTGCCCTGCACGAACTGATGCAACGGATCCCATTGACGACGATTCCAACCATGGAGAGCCTAGCAATGGTTCTCCAAGAGGTCAATGCCAGTCCGGCTGTCAAGAAGCGGATCGACCTCAAGAAGGTTTTGGCTTTCTTCCAGACCGACTTGGGACAACTCTTGCTCAAGGAGTCAGGCAAAGTCCATCGTGAAGCCCCATTTGCCATGCTCAAGACGGATCCAGCTAGTGGTCAGGACTTTGTAGTTCGGGGGATCTTGGACGGCTACTTGCTTCTAGAAGATCGGATTCTTCTCTTTGACTACAAGACAGACCGTTACCGCAACCCTCAGGACTTGCTAGATCGTTACCAGGCCCAACTGGAACTCTACGCAGAAGCCCTCCGTCGCTCGTATGGTATAGACTGCATCGAATCGTATTTAATCTTACTAGGAGGCGAGCAATTGCAAGTCGTTTCTCTAGCAGATAGAAAGGATTAATCATGACTCCTATCGAACGAATCCAAGAGATGGAAGGCCATCTCAACGCCTACCAAGGTTTAATCGAAGAGCTTGAAGCATGTTTGCAACGAGTAGAAGCAGGCCAGTATAGCTATATCGCCCTTCGCGATTACTACACTAGCCAGGTCTATATGGAGGATGTCGAACTGTCCAATCAACCAGACTTTCCTGAAGAGGTCTATTGTGGTGTTCTGTCGGAAGATGCCGTCTACGATTTGTTGGACGAGCACTACCAAAAGGCAGTGGAAATGCTAGACCTTGCGACCAAGATGTTAAAAGAACGATAAGAACACAAAAAGAGAGTGGGACAGAAATCGGTAATTAGTTAGAATTCGATTTCGTCGTCCCACCTCCGCACAGTTGAGTAGGGCTGTAAAAGCTGATGAAATCAGCGTAGTAGAGCCCACTCAACCACTGCGTCTTGCTCGACTATCCAAAGACAATTGAGAGGCTAGGACTTTTATCCCAGCCTCTATTGATACGCAAAACAGGTCAACAGATGACCTAAAAATCATTGAACAAATTAAGCTCTTCTATTTTGACAAAAAAGTCAATCTTTCTGTGACGCACTGGAAGTTGCGTCTACCTGATTCTGATCTGCTTCTTCTTGTTTAGAAGAATTTCTTTCCGTCTTATCTAAAGTGTCGGGCTCTTTCTGTACATGCCCGCAGGCCGTTAGGATAAAGACAGAAATCAGAGCCAGAAACAAGCTCCCAATTTTCTTGAATCTAGACATACGAGTCCTCCATTTTACGAAACTTGATGAGACTAGCACTCCGCCAAAAATTCCTGCACAGTCTCGACATCTTCTGGACTACCGCCTCGGTCAATATCGCAGATATGCTGGAGCCCATATTTTTCGATAATCAAGGCAGTCGCCCCGCAGAAGGTCCGGCCGTGTTTAACAGAGTCACCATTATTAACAAAACCTTTAATCAGCCCAGGATGTTTCTTGATAAAGCGTTTGGTAGACCAGGGAATTTTCCCAGCACCAGCATTTCGAGTAATGAGAATACAGGGCTCTTCCAGTTTCTCCTTGATAGTCTGGGTCGGATAGCCCAGTGATTCTGCAAATCGTTTACCAATACCAGTATTTGAATCATAAACTACAATCATCTTCATCACCTACTTTCTTAAAAAAAGGATAGCAAACCAAGCCGCAAAGCCTAAAACCACGACATCTGAGATGAGCATAAGCATGAACTCTAAATCTGGCATCATGTGAATGTACATCAGCAATGACAAAGTTGTCAAAGCCAGTGCCGTCAGCTTAACAACTGCCGGCAAGCCCGGAATCAAAGCTGCTCCGATCAGGACAACGATGAGACCTCCGACTAAAAATGACTGAAAATCCACACTTAAACTAAAACCAACTGTCGCACCGCCGTAACCAATGGTCAAAAGACCAATCAGCACCAGACAGATACCCAAAATAGCCAATCCGCTCATAGCAAATCCTCCTTGCTTATTCATTCATTTCCTCACTTTCCGTTTTTGAATGAACGATTTCTAATATTCATTCAAAACTTTTTAAAAAATAATTCACTTTATACTTATCCAATCACATTTCTTGAATACCTTCCAATTCCTATTCGCACTACATAAGACATCACCTCCTTTTGTTTATGAATGAATGATTTTAAAAATTCATTCATGCTTGCTTCTAAGTAAAGGAATTTCCTCTATTTGGAAAAAATCCCCTTAACAAAATATTTCACTAAAGTCTCAAGACTATCGAAATAGCCTGAAAATTCCTGCTCTGTGACATGCATGTCTATGTAATAAATCAAGTCATAAACCTTCATGATCTCAGCTATTTTCTCCTTCGAAAAGCCCTCTTCCTGCAAGCGCTGGCTGAAGGTCTGAATCAGAAACTGATGAAAGGCATTGGATGCTCGTCCGGCATCCTGATTATAGTAATCGTGCAGAATCTGAGAAATGCCTGGCTTGTTCCACTCAGCCAGAATTTTATTGGGTGAAATCAACTCAAAAGTGACTGCAAAAAGCTGCTCAACGATTGCCTCGGGCTCGCCCTGCCAGTCTACGCGTTGCATGATTCCCTCACGTATTTGGCTATTTTCAGCTACATAAACCTCCAAGAAGATAGCTTCCTTGGACTCATAATACTTGTAAAATGATCCGACAGCCATATGGCTTCTCTTAGCAATATCAGAAATTCCAGCTGCCTTATAGCCTTTTTCTGCAAATACTTCTCTAGCCGCAGCCAAGAGCTCATTTTTTTTATCCATTTCCATGCCTCTTTTATGAATGAATCAATCTATATATTCATTCATATTTTAACACATTCTTGCCATTTGTCAAGCATTTATGCTATACTATACAAAAAAGATAGTTTGCTAATCAAATTATTTTTTTGTACTATATTTTGAAGGTTGAGCTATGCTCAAGGAAAGACGTAACCAGGGTACCATCGCCCTACTGGTAATTACTTTTATTTTTCTAGCAGTTGCTGCAGTGATGGGATTTATCCAATACCAAAAAGTCAACACCAAGACTGCCTATGACCGAAATAGCAATCCCGGAGCAGATTCAGCAGTCTATGCTGAAGTGTCATATATTTTTCCAGAGGCTCTGATTGAAGTAGAAGATAATACTCAAGTTTGGCTGGTTGCTTACCAAGACGGATATGTTGGTCTGCAGGCTAAAAAGGGAGACAAACAGATTGCCCAGCTCTTGGAAAAAGAGAAAAAGGGCGAGCTGGAAAAAAATCCTGTCCGAATCGTTGGCTCCTATGTTAATGCTAACTCCCCTAAAAAAATCAGGGATATATCTCTAATTATGGCAGCCTCGTTCGCGGTCTCCTAGCAGACAATCCCGAAGTCATCACAGTAATGTCAAGCAGCTCCTATATCTCTATCACTGAATTTGAATCTGATAATCTTGCATTCATGTTCTACATTCTGTTTTTGATTGGACTCTGTGTTTTCTTTGTCGTTATAGGAATTATCGGCCGCAAGAAAAATATCGCTGCCTACGAAGAAATCTATGCAGCCTATCCAGAGGCCAAGAACAATCTCAATATCCTGCTGGAGCAAGCTTCTTTCCACGACGATGTGCTGAAAATTGCTGTTTATAAAGACCATCTCATTACCTACTATAGAGGTTTCAAGGCGATTGATCTCAAACAGGTCGTCCATCTCTACCACCACATTCTCACCATGCATCGTGGCTTCGTTGCTTCAAACAGAAACTCAACCTTAGTTGCTGTTCGAAACAATCAAAAGAAATACCAAATGCCTATTAAGAACATTGGTAAAACAACAGACACTAAACTTCAGTCAACCTTTGACTACCTCTACAACCACTTCCCTCATATCCGATTGGGAGTGTAATATCACATAAAGAGAGTGGGACAGAAATCGGTAATTCGTTAGAATTCGATTTCGTCGTCCCACCTCCGCACAGTTGAGTAGGGCTGTAAAAGCTGATGAAATCAGCGTAGTAGAGCCCACTCAACCACTGCGTCTTGCTCGACAATCCAAAGACAATTGAGAGGCTAGGACTTTTGTCCCAGCCTCTTCAAATTGAAGATAAAGTCTATAGAAAAACTTTCCTTAGGTGAGTGCGGACGTCAGCGAACTTCGTAGAAGTTCCATGACTTAGTTTTGAACCTAAGGTTTCAAAACTACCGAGTGCTTGAACCATGGTGGTTCAAGCACTTTTTCTCACGGCGGAAAGTTTTAGATTTGCTTAAATGCTTATCTAATAAAAAATTTTTGAAATATTATCTAGCTAGTTAATGTAAAAATAGTTTGTTTCCATTCAAAAAAACTCCGGGAAACCGGAGTTTTTTGATTGATTAGTGTGATACGCGACGACGTGCTGCTTTTTTGCGGTTTTCTTCGATGAAAGCTGCTTTTTGTTCTTCAGGCTCGATTACTTTTTTCTTGAATGTGTAAACTGCACCTGCTACAGCAGCAACTGTACCAGCAACACCAGTAACAAAACCTTTACCAAATCCTTTAGCCATGAGAATTTCTCCTTTTTAGAACTTTAAATTTTTATGTTATAATATATGGTAACGAAAAAATGCGATTTTTGCAAGGAAAAACGATGAAAAACAAGATAATTGTGATAGTGGGACCGACCGCTGTTGGGAAAACAGCCCTCGCTATCGAGGTGGCCCAGCGCTTTCAGGGGGAGGTCATCAGCGGAGATAGCCAGCAGGTCTACCGCACTCTAGATATTGGAACGGCCAAGGCTAGTCCAGAAGAGCAGGCAGCAGCTCCCCATCATCTGATCGATGTCCGCGAGGTGACAGAGACTTACTCAGCCTACGATTTTGTGACAGAAGCCAGCCAAGCCATCGAGGAGATTCAAGGACGGGGGCACCTTCCTATTATTGCTGGAGGGACAGGCCTCTATGTTCAAAGTCTCTTAGAAGGTTATCACCTAGGAGGGGATGTTGCCCACGAGGACATTCTAACCTATCGGGAGTCCTTGTCTCCTCTCACTGATGAAGAACTGTTTGACCGAGTAGCAAAAGAGGGAATTGAAATTCCGCAGATCAATCGTAGACGAGCAATGCGGGCCTTGGAAATCGCCCATTTCGGTCAGGACTTGGAAAATCAAGCTCCAGCTTATGAACCCTATATCATCTGTCTAGACGATGATCGCCAAGCCTTGTATGACCGCATCAATCGACGGGTGGATCTCATGGTTGAGCAGGGCTTGTTCGAAGAAGCCCAGTGGCTCTATGACAACCATCCTGAGGTTCAGGCTGCGAAAGGGATTGGCTACAAGGAGCTCTTTCCTTATTTCAAGGGGGAGCAAAGTTTAGAAGAGGCTCTTGAACAGCTCAAGCAAAATACGCGCCGTTTTGCCAAGCGCCAGTTGACCTGGTTTCGCAATCGGATGACGGTTCATTTTTACCAGATTGGAGAAGAAGGCTTCAAGGAGCGGATTCTTCAAGATATAGAAAGATTTTTAGATGATAGAAACTGAGAAAAAACAGGAGCGGGTCCTCATTGTTGGTGTCGAGCTCCAAGGCATGGAGAACTTTGACATGTCCATGGAGGAGTTGGCCAGTCTAGCCAAGACAGCCGGAGCAGAAGTCGTAGGGATCTACACCCAAAAGAGAGAAAAGTACGATAGCAAGACTTTTGTCGGCTCTGGAAAGCTAGAAGAAATTGCCCAAATGGTCGATGCAGATGAGGTTTCGACTGTTGTCGTTAACAACCGTTTGACCCCTCGCCAGAATGTGAATTTAGAAGAAATCTTAGGTGTAAAGGTCATCGACCGGATGCAGTTGATTTTGGATATCTTTGCCATGCGGGCACGAAGCCACGAAGGCAAGCTCCAGGTTCATCTGGCCCAGCTCAAGTACCTCTTGCCCCGTCTCGTGGGTCAAGGGATCATGCTCAGCCGTCAGGCCGGGGGGATTGGTTCCCGTGGACCGGGAGAAAGTCAGCTGGAGTTGAACCGCCGGAGTGTCCGCAATCAAATCACCGATA
This sequence comes from Streptococcus sp. KHUD_013, assembly GCF_052588545.1. Taxonomy (NCBI): domain Bacteria; kingdom Bacillati; phylum Bacillota; class Bacilli; order Lactobacillales; family Streptococcaceae; genus Streptococcus; species Streptococcus sp. KHUD_013. The sequence goes on along the minus strand of NZ_CP186264.1, from coordinate 1,201,865 downwards.
TCGAGCGTCAACTCAAGGTGGTCGAGAAGAACCGTGAAGTGGTCCGGGAAAAACGCCTAGAATCCCCCATCTTTAAGATTGGCTTGATTGGCTATACCAATGCCGGCAAATCAACCATTATGAATGCCTTGACCAGTAAGACCCAATACGAGGCAGATGAACTCTTTGCGACCTTGGATGCGACCACCAAGAGCATTCATCTAACAGGCAATCTACAAGTAACTCTGACAGATACAGTTGGTTTTATTCAGGACTTGCCGACAGAGTTGGTGACCAGTTTTAAGTCGACCCTGGAAGAAAGCAAGAATGTGGATCTCTTGGTCCATGTCATCGATGCCTCTGATCCCAACCATGAAGAGCATGAAAAGACAGTTCTTCAGATCATGAAGGATTTGGAGATGCTGGAGATTCCACGCTTAACTCTCTACAATAAGGCTGATAAGGTCGCGGACTTTACTCCGACTCAGACACCTTATCGCCTGGTTTCGGCCAAGGATCCCGATAGTCGGACTAAACTGCAGGACATTCTACTTGAAAAGATGCAGGAGCTCTTCCATCCCTTTACGATTCAGGTTCCTTTTGATCAAGCCTACCGCATCCATGAATTGGAGACAATTGCCATATTGGCTGAGCGTTCCTATGAGGAAACTGGTGAGGTCATAACAGGCTACATCGCCCCTAAAAATGCATGGAGACTAGAGGAGTTTTATCATCATGGATTATCTTAATATCGCTCTCAGCTATGGAGGCTATACCAGTCTAGACAAGGTCTATTTGGAGCGGGTCTTAGCGGGATTGACAGAAGAGCAAAAGCTCCAGTTTATCACGCCACCGCCCAGTGTCATCAATGCCTATTTTGCTGAGCTTTACCAAAAGAAGAGCCCCGAAGCAGCAACAGACTATTATGAACAAGTCACTGAGGCCTTTGACCTCTATCAGACCAGTCCTAGCTTTGAGGAGGACAAACCATTTGTCCGTCTCAATCTGTCAGGCAAGGCCTATGGCTTTTGCTACCGAGAAAAGGGCTTGGCTCAAGTCTTTGCTCAGCAAGCAGAAGCTATTCGTATGGACCTCTTGTTTGAGATTGCGCAAATCTTCCCTCACTATCTCGTCTATGAAGAGGAAGGCTTGATCTTGATGCGTCCGGTGAACGATCAAGAGGTGGTGGAGACCAAGGAATTGTCAGCTTTGTCTCAATTTGAAGAGTTTTCAGATGGTAGCATCCGCCTGGCTGGCTACAACCAGGACGAATTGGCTCAATTAGCTAGGGCCTACCCAGGAAAAATCGCCGTTCGATCAAAAAATCGGACTGCTATGATCTATATTAGTTAGAAAGAATACAATGGAAATTCAATTTTTAGGAACGGGTGCGGGACAGCCGTCCAAATCTCGTAATGTCTCAAGTCTAGCCCTTAAACTCTTGGATGAAATCAATGAAGTTTGGCTCTTTGACTGTGGGGAAGGGACGCAAAACCAAATCTTAGAAACCAGCATCCGTCCTCGAAAAGTTAGCAAGATCTTTATCACCCACTTACACGGGGACCATATCTTTGGCTTACCAGGTTTCCTCTCTAGCCGCGCCTTTCAGGCCAATGAAGAGCAGACTGATCTAGAGATTTATGGACCGGTCGGGATCAAATCCTTTGTCTTGACCAGTCTTCGGGTTTCTGGTTCCCGCCTGCCTTACAAGATCCATTTTCATGAGTTCGATGAAGGTTCACTTGGGAAAATCATGGAGACCGATAAGTTCACGGTCTATGCCGAGGCCTTGGACCACACCATTTTCTGTGTCGGCTACCGGGTCATGCAGAAGGATTTGGAAGGGACCCTAGACGCAGACAAGCTCAAGGCAGCAGGGGTTCCATTTGGACCACTTTTTGGCCAGGTCAAAAATGGGCAGGATGTTACCCTGGAAGATGGTACCAAGATCATTGCTGCGGATTATATCTCAGCCCCTCGACCGGGTAAGATCATCACCATCTTGGGCGATACCCGGAAGACCAATGCCAGCGTCAGACTTGCCGTCAATGCAGATGTTCTCGTGCATGAGTCTACCTATGGCAAGGGCGATGAGAAGATTGCTCGTAAGCATGGCCACTCGACCAATATGCAGGCAGCAGAAGTGGCGCGTGAAGCAGGAGCCAAACACCTTCTACTCAACCATATCAGTGCCCGCTTCCTCTCCAAGGACGTCAGTCAATTGCGCAAGGATGCTGCGACTGTGTTTGAGAAGGTCCATGTGGTCAAGGACTTGGAAGAAGTGGAGATCTAAGATGCGAACTATCATCATCACAGGAGCGAGTGGAGGCTTAGCACAAGAAATGGTCAAGCTCCTCCCTGAGGACCGGCTTATTCTCCTAGGGAGAAATCAAGAGAAACTGGAACAAGTCTATGCTGACCATCCTCAAGCCGAATGCATCGGGCTTGATATCACAGATTCCTCAGCTGTTCAAGATATGGTAGAAGAGCTCTATCAGCGCTATGGACAGATCGATGTCTTGGTCAACAATGCAGGCTATGGGATTTTTGAAGAGTTTGACAAGATTACAAACGAGCAGATCCATGCCATGTTTGAAGTCAATACCTTTGCCCTCATGCAGCTTTCGCGCTTGATGGGTGCCCGCATGAAGGAAGCAGGCAAGGGGCACATCGTCAATATCGTCAGTATGGCAGGACTGGTCGCAACAGCCAAATCCAGCCTTTATTCGGCGACCAAGTTTGCGGCCATTGGCTTCTCCAATGCCCTGCGGTTGGAACTCATGCCCTTTGGTGTCCATGTGACGACGGTCAATCCAGGCCCCATTCGGACTACTTTCTTTGACCAGGCAGACCCCGATGGAAGCTATGTCAAGGCTGTAGACCGCTATATTTTGGAGCCTGACTTTGTAGCCAAGAAGATTGTGAAGAACTTTGGAAAAGCAAAACGCGAGCTCAATCTCCCTTGGCTCTTGAACTTGACCCACAAGCTCTATACCCTTTTCCCTCGCATCTCGGACAAGCTAGCCAGCAAGATGTTTAACTTCAAATAGGAGGAGTCAGATGGCAGCCAATATTCAAGCCTATTTAGAAAACATCCGGCAACCTTGGGGACAGATCTATTATGATATCCTTTTTGCCCAATTAAAAGACATCAAGGGCAAGCAGGTCCTTGATTTTGGCAGTGGCTTTGGTCTCGTGGCCAACCACCTGGCACAAGACAATGAGGTCCTTGCTGTGGAACCAAACGAGGAAATGGTCGCCTTGCGGTCCCAGGACCGTCCCTACCAGCAACTGGTCGGAAGTTTGGACCAGTTAGCAAGTCTTGAAGATGCCAGCTTTGATGTTATCCTCTGCCACAATGTTTTGGAGTATGTAGAGGATCGCGAGTCTGTCCTCAAGGCATTCACTCGTCTCTTGAAACCAGGAGGCTTGCTTTCTATCGTCAAGCACAATGAGGTTGGCCGCGTCTTGCAGACGGTGGTCTTTGAAAATGATACTCAGAAGGCCCTCGATTTACTAGCTGGCCAAGATCTGGAAACCCACTCTATGGGCTTGGCTCAAGCCTATGATCTCGGTGCAGCAGTCGAAGGCCTAGCTCTTGAAGTCCAGAACTACCAAGGAATTCGAGTCTTTTATTCCTTGCAGGACAATCGCTTCAAAGGCCGAGAAGGCTGGCGAGAGTCCATGCTTCAGATGGAGCTGGCCGTTTGTCAGGAGTCCCCTTATCGGGATATAGCCTTCTTCCAGCACTATACCTTAAAAAGGAGTTAAGATGTTAGAGTACAAACAAGAGATTCCAGCGATGGCAGACTTAGTCGCACTTTACAGCTCGGTCGGCTGGACCAATTATACCAACAATCCAACTATGCTAGAAGAAGCTGTCAAAGCCAGTCTCTGGCAGTTGGGAGTCTATGATGAGAAAGAGCTCGTTGCCTACATCCGCTTGGTAGGAGATGGTCACTCAGTCATTTTTGTGCAGGACCTCCTGGTACGACCAGATCACCAGCGCCAAGGTATCGGAAGGAAACTTTTAGAAGAGGCTTTAGCGACCTTCCCCAATGTCTATCAACGCCTCCTCGCCACTGAACGGAGCGAGAAGAATCTTGCCTTTTACCAATCTCTGGGCTTTGTTGAACTTTCAGAGCAAGCCTGTACAGGGATGATTTATAATAATTGACGGAGAGAGAGTGGGACAGAAATCGGTAATTCGTTAGAATTCGATTTCGTCGTTCCACCTCCGCACAGTTGAGTAGGGCTGTAAAAGCTGATGAAACCTGCGTAGTAGAGCCCACTCAACCACTGCGTCTTGCTCGACAATCCAAAAACAATTAAGAGGCTAGGACTTTTGTCCCAGCCTCTTTTCTTGTTTTTCCTGACATTCCTTGTAAATAATGGTAGAATAGAGCTAGATAAATGAATACGTTGATGAGTAATTCAACTTGTGAGAATCTTTCATCCTATATAGTCCTCTATCTAACTTTTGGAAGTTTTCTATTATTGGAGGTAGACCTATGAAAAACAAAGGTTATTCCCTTTTACTCCTAGTTCCCATTTTATTCTTAACGATGGTTCTAACCAGTTGTAAGATCATGACATCGAGCGATTACAAAAAGGCTAAAGAAGTTGTTAGCAGTGAGCTTGCTCAAGCTGGTCTTCATGGAAAAGTAACTATCACCAAGTTATCTTGGACTGCCCTAGAATTCCCAACTTATCATGTAAGCTACACCTACTCTGAGAAAACCTACGATGATCAAACGGTACGATTGGAAAATGAAACAACTTTTCATGATGACTGGTCAAGTTCATCTATTATTTTTCTTCCAGACTATAAGAAAGTGTTTTTAGAGCAGAAATCCATAAAAAATATCGAGGAAAAACTAGAGAAGGAAATAAAGAAGCAATCTCTCGGCCTTCCAATTGAATTCTCTATCTTTTTAAGTAACTTTTATCAGGAAGAAAAAGAGGAAATCCTGGATAGCATTGCAAGACAAAATCTCAAAGAAGGGAAAAAAGACTTTGCCGGCTACTATCAAATTCCTTTTCAAACCTTGATAGATCAAGAGTTAATCCGTATGACCATTTATGTAGATGATGCCGTGTCCGTTAAGGAGCAAGACCTAAAAGCGGCAGCTAAAAAGCTAGATGCGAGCAAGCTACCGAATGGTTCCTATAGTTTCTACTATTCCAATCATAAAGATGATTCGGAAGACACGCTCAGTTACTCCTTCAAAGTGAAAGATGGGAAAGTTGTTATTTATGAAGATCAACAGGACGAACTAGAGAATCAAGAATAAGGAAGATGAAAAAGGGACTATCTAATAGACCGCAAGTCAAATAGCAAGGCTGGGAGTTGATTCCCAGTCTTTTCTTTCGTCTAGAAAAGTAAGTCTTGATGGTAAAGGTACCGTGAGTTTAATCGCCATCCGTTTTTTTCTATTCTCTCTTTAGGAAGCATAGGCTTTTATCCCCTCTGATAAATTCATTCATGATATAATAAGTAGACTAGATAACAGGGAGAAAAGATAAACAGATGATCACGTCAAAATATGAATGGCAGTTTGCTGCGCCCTTTTCAGATGATACTTTTTTGGCGCAAGCAAAGAAGAGAGGATTAGAAGCATCTGCAGCCAAGTTACTGGGAGAACGAGGGATCCAGACGGAAGAGGCGCTGGATCGTTTTCTTGAACCTCGGCTAGAAGATCTGCATGATCCCTACCTGCTTCACGATATGGACAAGGCAGTGGATCGCATTTGCCAAGCCATTGAAGATTATGAACAAATCCTAGTTTATGGGGACTATGATGCGGACGGGATGACGGCCGCTTCTATTATGAAGGAAACCCTGGAGCAGATGGGGGCGGAAGTAACCGTCTATCTGCCTAACCGCTTTACGGATGGCTACGGTCCCAATGCCAGTGTCTACAAGTATTTTATTGAACAGCAGGGAATATCCCTCATTATTACAGTGGATAACGGGGTAGCTGGTCATGAAGCCATTGAATTGGCCCAAAGCATGGGAGTAGATGTTATCGTGACCGACCACCATGCCATGCCAGAAGTCTTGCCCGATGCCTATGCCATCATTCACCCCGAGCATCCAAATGCCGATTACCCTTTTAAGCACCTAGCAGGCTGTGGGGTTGCCTTTAAGTTGGCTTGTGCCCTCCTAGAAGAGGTGCCCCTAGATTTCCTTGATCTGGTGGCCATTGGGACCATTGCGGATATGGTCAGTCTGACAGATGAAAACCGCATCCTAGTAAAGTATGGCCTAGGTGTCCTTCGTCAAACCCAACGGATCGGCCTCCAGGAAATGCTCAAGCTGGCCTCCATCGCCCCTCAAGATGTAAATGAAGAAACAGTTGGTTTTCAGATTGCCCCTCGTCTCAATGCCCTGGGGCGTTTGGATGATCCAAATCCAGCGGTCGAACTCTTGACAGGTTTTGACGACGAAGAAGCGCTGGAAATTGCGCTGATGATTCAAGCCAAGAATGAAGAGCGCAAGGAGATCGTCCAAGCCATCTACGATGAGGCCAAAGCCATGGTTGACCCAAGCCTTCCTGTCCAAATCTTGGCAAAAGAAGGCTGGAATCCTGGTGTCCTAGGGATTGTGGCCGGTCGACTACTTGAAGAGCTCCATCAGCCTATCATCGTCCTCACCATAGACCAAGGCAAGGCCAAGGGAAGTGCACGAAGTCCCGAAAGTGTCCATATTTTTGAAGCCCTAGATCCGCATCGTGATCTCTTTATCGCCTTTGGAGGCCATGCGGGTGCAGCTGGTATGACTTTGGAAGTGGACAAGCTCCCTCGTCTGACCGAGATTTTTTCTGACTATATTGTAGAAAAAGGGATTGACCTGACGGCCAAATCCACACTCTTTGTGGATGAGGAGTTGGACCTAGAAGAGCTGACCTTGGATACCTTGAAGAGTTTTGACCGTCTCGCTCCTTTTGGGATGGACCATAAGAAGCCAGTCTTTTACATTCGTGATTTTCAAGTGGAGTCTAGCCGGACTATGGGGGCCGGCAATAGCCATCTGAAGTTGAAGATTCAAAAAGGGGATGCCCGCTTTGATGTGGTGGCTTTTGGCCAGGGCCATTTGGAATTGGAGTACTCCCAAGCGAAAAACTTGGAGTTGGTGGTATCCTTGTCCGTCAATCAGTGGAATGGACAGACCACCCTGCAACTGATGGTGGTGGATGCTCGTGTAGAAGGAGTCCAGCTCTACAATATCCGAGGGAAAAATGCTCCCCTCCCACAAGCCGTCCCACTCTTTAGTCAGTTGGAAGAAGGGGAAGATTCCCCTGCCATTGTTATCGATCGCATACCCGATGACCTGGCTGACTTGAAAGCCCTCTTCCAAGAACAGAACTTCCAAGCGGTCTATTTTAAAAATCACCTAGACAAGGCCTATTACCTGACAGGCTACGGGAGTCGCGATCAGTATGCCAAACTCTACAAAACGCTGTATCAGTTCCCTGAGTTTGATATTCGCCATAAGCTCAGCCAACTATCTGACTACCTCAAGATTCCACAAGTTTTGTTGATTAAGATGATCCAAATCTTCCAAGAGTTAGGCTTTGTCCAGATTGAAAATGGCATCATGACGGTCAACAAGGATGCGGAGAAGAAGGAGATTGCCTCTAGTTCCATCTATCAGGACTTGGTGCAGACGGTCAAAGACCAGGAACTCATGGCCCTAGGATCTGTGCAAGAAATTTATGACTATTTAACAGGATCGATTTAATGAACAAGAAGAAAATATTCCTCTGGCTCACACCCATCCTACTTTTTTGCCTTTATTGGTTGGGAATCTACTGGAGTTTGAGAAATCCCATGGAAGAAATCAACTACGCTGAAAATGGCAGCTGGATGCGCTATGTGATGTTTAAGCCCTTTACAGAGACGATCGGTAGTGATCGCATCTGGAAGGAGGATGAAGGATTTCAGTCCTATCCCTATTCAGATGACATCGTTGGTGGTCAGGAAGAACTATCTGTCATGATGTTTCGAGACAGTTCTGAATGGGTTTACTGGTATGAATACCATCTAAACGAAAATGCATACGTTTGGATGACCTTCAAATACAATTCTAAAAAAAGAGCATTGATTCAAGAAAAAGTGTATCTTTACGAGGATAATCAAACGGTCGAGGGGAGTGATTTTTTACAGAAACTTGCTAGCTACGGCAAAGACCTTACTTGGCTTCGAAACCAAAGCAAGAAGGTCGCCGAACAATACATCCTTGGTACCTGGTTCAAGAATGGAAGCTCGCGCTATTCTTTGAAAAATCTGGGCGATATGACAATCCAGTACAATGAATTGGTAGAAAAGAAGTAAGAGATTTTTTCGAATCCAATCCCACATCTTTTGCGGATGTGGGATTTTGCTTTTGAATCGGGAGCTCGGGAAAATGATTTGGCAAAAATGATGCACGTTAGTAGAATTCATGGTATAATGGAATGTAAAAATTTTTTATATGAAAGAAAGTTAACCATGAATTTAAAAGATTACATTGCAAGCATTGAAAACTATCCGCAAGAAGGAATTACCTTCCGTGATATCAGCCCTTTGATGGCAGATGGCAATGCTTATAGTTATGCGATTCGTGAAATCGTTCAATACGCAACCGATAAGAAAATCGACATGATCGTCGGCCCTGAAGCGCGTGGATTCATCGTTGGATGTCCTGTTGCTTTTGAGTTGGGAATTGGATTTGCGCCTGTTCGTAAGCCTGGCAAGTTGCCACGTGAAGTTATCTCAGCGGACTACGAAAAAGAATACGGTGTGGATACCTTGACTATGCACGCTGATGCCATCAAACCAGGTCAACGCGTCCTCATCGTCGATGACCTCTTGGCAACAGGTGGTACAGTTAAAGCAACCATCGAAATGATTGAAAAACTCGGTGGGATCGTTGCAGGTTGTGCCTTCTTGATCGAGCTCGATGATCTCAAAGGCCGCGAAGCTATCGGAGACTATGATTACAAGGTCTTGATGCATTACTAATATAGTTTAGAGCTATATCTAGATAGAGAAAAACCATAATTGAAAACTATATGCTCCTGTCTTATAATAAGAGGTAACAACTTGTAAGATGGGAGCTTTTTATGCCAATTACCTTAGATAAGAAATTACCAGCAGTTGATATTCTTCGCTCAGAAAATATTTTTGTCATGGATGATATTCGGGCAACTCACCAAGATATTCGTCCTATGAATGTTCTGATTTTGAATCTCATGCCGACTAAGGTAGCAACTGAGACTCAACTGTTACGCCTCTTGGCCAATACTCCCTTGCAGATCAATGTTGATTTCCTCTATATGACTAGCCATGAGTCTAAGACGACAGCGGCGGAACATATGGAAGTCTTCTATAAGTCCTTCGAGGATATTAAAGAGAACTATTATGATGGCTTGATCATTACGGGAGCTCCTGTAGAGAAATTAGCCTTTGAGGAAGTGGATTACTGGGAGGAGTTAACAAAAGTCTTTGATTGGTCTAAACGCCATGTCTTTTCGACCCTGCATCTTTGTTGGGGTGCCCAAGCTGGTCTCTATTACCGCTACGGCATTGAAAAAGTAGCTCTGTGCGACAAGTTATCTGGGATTTATGAGCAAACCGTTCTGAATCCACAAAACCGTTTGATGCGTGGTTTTGACGATGCTTTTTTGGCCCCTCACTCACGTTATACGGATGTCCCCCTCAAAGAAGTGCTAGACAAGAGCAATTTGCAAGTCTTAGCTCAAGGCAGTGAAGTAGGACTATCGATCCTGGCCAGTCCAGACCTTCGAGAGGTCTATAGTTTTGGCCATTTGGAATATGACCGTGATACCTTGGCCAAGGAATACCAGCGGGATGTGAAAGCAGGCTTGAATCCAGATCTTCCCAAGAATTATTTTGATCAGGATGACAGCAGTCGTGACCCTCGGATGCGGTGGAACTTAGCGGCAGCCAACTTCTTTAGTAATTGGATCAATTATGCAGTTTACCAAGAAACTCCTTATCGTTTGGAGGAGTTAGAAAAAGATATTTCATTTTATGGTTACCTATAAAGGGGTAGTATGACATATTCACAAGCATTTAAGTCGGGCAATTTGGTCTTACCAAGTGCCTTACTTTTCCATTATCAACACTTATTTAAAGACGCAGAGGATTTTCTGGTTTGGCAGTTCTTTTATTTGCAAAATACGACCAACCAATCCAGCCTCACGCCGAATCAAATTGCAGATGCGATTGGCAAGTCTGTTGCAGAAGTGAACCAGTCCATGTCTCGCCTGACCAACCAAGGTTTGCTCCAGTATCGAACCATTGAGCTGGATGGGGAGATTGAAGTTCTTTTTGATGCGACTGTTGCGCTCGAACGCCTGGATGACTTGCTTCAAAGTAAGACGGAAGTAGCACAGCGTGGGCAAGACAAGCAGGCAGAAAATGAGCTGGCTGATTTGGTCAAAACCTTTGAGCAGGAGTTAGGCCGTTTATTGACTCCCTTTGAAATCGAAGACTTGACGCAGACAGTCAAACAGGACCAAACAGACCCTGATATTGTGAAGGCTGCCTTGAGAGAAGCAGTCTTTAACGGCAAGCCTCACTGGAAATACATCCAGGCCATCCTGCGCAATTGGCGTCGGGAAGGCATTAATAGCCTGGCTCAGTTGAAAATCAAGCAACAAGAGCGTGAAGCTCTACAGCCTGAAAATGTCACAGTTTCAGATGATTTCTTACAGGCGATGGATTTGTGGAAAGATTAAAAAACTAGCACTTATAAAGTGCTAGTTTTTTTCGTTTATAAATAGTCTGCATAGGCTTCTTCTAGTTTGGTCAGGAGTTCTTGCTTTTCCTTCTCACTAGCAAAGGAAGCCTGGATGGCATCGACATTGTGCTGGTAAAAGTCAGCTGGGGTCGTTTGGAAGTGGCGATGGTAGAGGGCATATTCCTTGGTCAAATCCGTATCAGAGACGGTCCGGTTATCGGTGTTGATACTGATATGAGCTTGAGCTTCCTTCATCTTGAGGTAAGGGAAGTCCGCCACAGTGGCAGCAGCCTTGGTTTGAAGGTTACTGGTCAAGCAGAGTTCACCGGTGACTCCATTTTTCACAAACTCTTTTAGAAGCTCTGGTTCATCTGCTAGCAAGGTCACATGACCATTTCGTTTGATGCCGTAGGCCATGGATTGAGCAACATTGGCTGGGCAGTGGCACTCGCCAGCATGCAGGGTCATGGGTCGGTTGTAACTTTTGACCTGTTGGATGAGGGCATCAATGGCTTGTGGAGGGTAGTGATGCTCATCCCCAGCGAAGTCAAAGCCGACAAAATCCTGATCTGTGACTTGGTTGGCTTCTGCCAAGATGCGAGAGGTGAGTTCTTGATCCGACTGGCGCATACCACAGACGAGGGCTTTGGCTGTAATGTCAAATTCATCCTGGGCTTGGTGCAATCCTTCACAGACAGCATCGATAGTTTCTGGGACAGTGAGCCCTTGGTCCATGGACAATTCTGGGGCAAAACGAACCTCAATGTAGACGACATTTTCCAAAGCAGCTTGCTTGGCCACATCGTAAGCAGCAAGTGTCAAGGCTTCCTTGGTCTGAAGGAGAGGGCGAATGTAGTCAAAGGCCTCCAAATAGTCCAAAAGATTCTCACAGTGGGCAGGGGCAGTGACATGGTGCTTGAGCTCTTCATCGCTAGCAGGAAGGTCAATATTGGTCATGGCTGCCAATTGGCGAATAGTCGGTAGAGACAAGGAACCGTCTAAGTGACAGTGGAGTTCTGTCTTTGCCAAACTATGAAAGTCAATTGTGGACATATTTTTTCTCCTTAAAATGTATTTTTTCTATACTATCATTTTGCCAAGAAAAGTCAAGTAAAGCTAGCGTAGCAGATTTTTGAAACTAGAGGCAGGATTTGATATGGTAGTAGTAACATAGACAAAGGAGAACAGAGATGTCAGATTATCAATTACCGGAAGTATGGGAAGCGCCAAATCAAATGGGTGGAGCCTGGGGTAGCTTGAACCAACCAACAGCAGGTGCCCGCTTTGAACAGACTCTTCCAAAAGGCGACCAGCCTTTCCAACTCTATACTCTTCCAACCCCAAATGGGATCAAGGTGACTATTATGCTGGAAGAACTAAAAGAGTTGGGTGTAGATGCGGGCTATGACGCTTATCGCATCAAGATTGGTGATGGGGATCAATTCGGCAGTGACTTTGTGGCCATCAATCCAAACTCGAAAATTCCAGCCATGTTGGATCAATCAGGTGACCAAGCCATTCGGGTCTTTGAATCAGCCAATATTCTCTTGTATCTAGCAGAGAAATTTGGAAAATTGATTCCGACAGATCCTGCTAAACGGACCGAAGTGCTTAACTGGCTCTTCTGGCAGACAGGGGCTGCGCCATTTCTAGGTGGGGGCTTTGGCCATTTCTTCCACTACGCTCCTGAAAAAATCGAGTATGCCATCAACCGCTTTGCCATGGAAGCCAAACGCCAATTGGACCTACTGGACAAAGAATTGGCGACCAAACCTTATATTGCAGGGGAGGATTATACCATTGCAGATATTGCTATCTGGTCTTGGTATGGCCGTCTAGCCCAAGACAAGGTTTGGGATCGTGCGGGAATTTTCCTGAATGTGAAGGAATACAAGCATTTGCAAGCTTGGACAGAGAAAATTGCTAATCGCCCAGCAGTGCAACGTGGCTTGGAAGTAGAATATAAGGAAATTGATGCATAAGGAAAAGGCGCCGTCGCGCCTTTTTTTAATGGTGCAAACATGGTATACTTAAGGATGGAATAAAAGTTTAGAAAGTAGAACATGGAATTTACAAAATTATCAAATCGCTTGGACTTGGTGGCTAGCTTCGTCCCAGAAGGAGCGCGTCTGTTAGATGTGGGAAGTGACCACGCTTATCTCCCAATCGCTCTTTTACAGGAAGGCAAGATTGAGGCTGCTATTGCAGGGGAAGTGGTTGAAGGACCTTATCAGTCTGCCCTGCAAAATGTCGCCGATAATGGTTTAGAGGACAAGATTGAAGTCCGCCTGGCTAATGGCTTGGCTGCATTTCAAGCAACAGATAGTATTTCCTGCATCACCATCGCAGGAATGGGAGGGCGCTTGATTGCAGATATCTTAGCAGCAGGGCTTGAGAAATTAGCCGGTGTCTCTCGCTTGGTCTTGCAACCCAATAATCGGGAGGATGAACTGCGGGCTTGGTTAGTAGACCATGATTTCCGCCTTGTTGATGAAGCTATCTTAGAAGAAAATGAGAAGTTTTATGAGATCCTCGTGGTCGAACAGGGTTCTCAAGAGTTGACAGCTAAGGAATTGCGCTTTGGTCCGTATTTGATGATAGAACAAGCTCCAGCCTTTGTTCAAAAATGGTCCAAGGAAGTGGAGAAATTAGCCTTTGCCTTGGAGCAGGTCCCAGTTGAGAATCAGTCCGCCAGAGCATCGTTAGAAGAGCGCATCGCCCAAATCAAGGAGGTCCTAAATGCTAGCAAGTGAAGTTATCAAACGCTATGAAGCCTACTGTCCCCAGGAACTTTCCATGGAGGGAGATGTCCGTGGGCTACAGGTCGGGACGCTGCAAAAAGACATCAAGAAGGTCATGGTAGCCTTGGATATCCGGGAGCAGACGGTGGCAGAAGCCATTGATCATGGAGTGGACTTGATCATTGTCAAACATGCGCCCATTTTTCGTCCTATTAAGGATCTGGTTGCCGATCGGGCTCAAAATCAGATCTACATTGACTTGATCAAGCATGATATTGCGGTCTATGTCAGCCATACCAATATTGATATTGTTCCAGATGGATTGAACGATTGGTTCTGCCGGCTCTTAGAAATTGAAAATACAAAGCCCCTCAGCATGACAGGAGAAGGTCTAGGAATCGGCCGGATCGGTCAAGTGCGCACCCAAACCTTTGGCCAGTTGGCTCATAAGGTAAAAGAAACCTTTGGCTTAGATGCCTTACGCTTGGTTGGTTATGACCAGGCGGACCTGGATCGGATGATTGAGCGCGTCGCTATCTGTGGCGGAAGTGGCCAATCCTTTTACAAGGATGCTCTTGCTAAGGGGGCAGAGGTCTATATCACAGGAGATATCTACTACCACACGGCTCAAGACATGCTGAGCGATGGTCTCCTTGCCTTGGATCCAGGTCACCATATCGAAGTTCTCTTTGTGTCGAAACTAGTCGAAAAACTCAATCAGTGGAAGTCTGAAGAAGCGTGGGAAATCGAAGTGATTGGCAGTCAAGCCAGCACCAATCCTTTTTATCATATCTAAGGGGTTATCATGAGAGTTGCCATTATCGGTGCAGGGATTGTTGGATCCACTGCAGCCTATTATTTATCCAAGGAAGCACAGATAGATGTCACTGTCTATGATCACGGAGTTGGCCAAGCAACCAAGGCAGCGGCTGGCATTATTAGCCCTTGGTTTTCTAAGCGGCGAAACAAGGCTTGGTATCGTCTAGCTCGGCTAGGAGCTGATTTCTACCAAGAATTGGTAGAGGACCTAGCCAAAGACGGAATCAAAACAGACTTTTACCAGCAGACAGGGGTCTATCTTCTTAAGAAAAAGGAAGAGAAATTAGATGAACTCTATCAGTTGGCGCTGAGTCGACGGGAAGAATCTCCCTTGATTGGGGAATTGGCGGTTTTAACCAAAGAAGAAGTAGGTCAACAATTCCCAGGTCTGCAAGGCTTTGAACAGCTCCTTTATGCCACGGGTGGGGCCCATGTAGAGGGAGCCCTTCTAACGGAAACTCTCCTTAAAGCAAGTGGCGCAAGAGTGATCAAGGAAGAGGTTACTCTCTCCGTCACGGGTGATGGTTTTCAGATAGCAGGAGAGAGCTATGACCAAGTAATCCTAGCGACAGGAGCCTGGTTGGGGCAAATCCTTGAGCCACTTGGCTACCAAGTGGATGTCCGTCCGCAAAAAGGACAGTTGAGGGATTATCAGCTAGACCTAGATACGAATAATTATCCTGTGGTTATGCCAGAAGGAGAACTGGATATCATTCCCTTCCAGCAAGGCAAGATCAGTATGGGCGCTACCCATGAGAATGAGCTAGGCTTTGACCTAACAGTGGATCAAGCTTTGCTGAATCAAATGGAAGAAGAAGCCTTGACCTACTATCCAGAACTAGCTCAAGCGACAGTTGTCGGTGAGCGCGTAGGTACCCGGGCTTACACCAGCGACTTCTCGCCCTTTTGGGGAGCTCTTCCCGATCAAGCTGGTATTTATGTCGCTAGTGGACTTGGTTCGTCTGGCCTCACAACTGGTCCCCTTATTGGGTGGCACCTGGCCCAACTAGTGGCAGGAGGAAAGGTGCGCCTAGATCCAGCAGATTATCCAGTTGAACAATATGTGAAGAAGTAGGCTGGGACAAAAGTCCTAGCCTCTCAATTTTCTTTGGATTGTCGAGCAAGACGCAGTGGTTGAGTGGGCTCTACTACGCTGAATTCATCAGCTTTTACAGCCCTACTCAACTGTGCGGAGGTGGGACGACGAAATCGAATTCTAACGAATTACCGATTTCTGTCCCACTCTCTTTTTTTCGAAAGATCTTCCTTCATTCGGATAGAAATAGTAGAATAGAACAAGCGAATCAACAAGAAAATGGGAGTTGTTATGAATTGGGTTCAATCACAATCCGTGGTCTTACAGGCCTTTCTCGCAGGATTGTTTACATGGGGCTGTACCATCGTAGGGTCAGCCATTGTATTTTTCTTCAAGCATATTAGTCGAAAACTCTTGGACATCATGATGGGCTTCGCGGCTGGTGTTATGATTGTGGCTTCTTTTTGGTCCCTCTTGCAACCGTCTATTGAGTATGCGGAAAACTCCTATGGAAGTTTGGCTTGGTTGCCAGTGGCGATTGGTTTTCTAACTGGAGGATTCTTCCTCTGCTTGATCGACGTCATCGTCCCTCACCTTCATATGACGAAGGAGATTGAAGAGGCAGAGAGTATCCATACGCCGAGAGAGAAGAAGTTGTCTAAAACGACCCTCCTCTTTCTCGCTATTACCATCCACAATTTCCCAGAAGGCTTGGCGGTCGGAGTGGCCTTTGGAGCTCTGGCTAGTAATCCAAGTCCAGAAGCTTTTATCGGGGCGGTTGGTTTGGCCATTGGGATTGGCTTGCAAAATATCCCAGAGGGAGCTGCCCTCTCGATCCCAATCCGGACGGATGGAAAATCCCGTCTCAATGCCTTTTATTGGGGATCCATGTCAGCCATGGTTGAGCCAGTAGGAGCCCTGCTAGGAGCAGTTGCCGTCTTATCTATGACAGCCATCCTACCATATGCCCTCTCTTTTGCAGCAGGCGCTATGATCTTTGTAGTGGTCGAAGAGTTGATCCCAGACTCACAGACGAATGGCAACACAGATGTTGCGACCCTCGGTCTCATGGTTGGCTTTGTCATTATGATGATCCTAGACGTAGCTTTGGGATAAAGTGTCATCACCTTGCAACACAAATGCAAGGTGACTTTTTTATATAAACATGATAAAATAAGGGTAATGACTACGTAGAAAGGCCTAACATTATGAAAGGTATTATTTTAGCTGGTGGTTCGGGGACTCGTTTGTATCCTTTGACCCGTGCCGCTTCCAAACAGTTGATGCCCATTTATGACAAACCAATGATCTACTATCCACTGTCAACCCTTATGTTGGCAGGGATCAAAGATATCCTGATCATCTCAACTCCGCAGGATCTTCCTCGTTTTGAAGAGCTTCTTGGAGATGGTTCTGAACTAGGAATTTCCCTCTCTTATGCAGAGCAACCAAGTCCAGATGGCTTGGCGCAAGCTTTCATCATTGGAGAAGAATTTATTGGTGATGATCATGTTGCCCTCGTACTTGGAGATAATATCTTCCACGGAAATGGCTTAACCAAGATGTTGCAACGGGCGGAAGCCAAAGAAAAAGGCGCGACTGTCTTTGGTTACCAAGTCAAAGATCCAGAACGTTTTGGTGTGGTAGAGTTTGACGCGGACATGAATGCCGTCTCAATCGAAGAAAAACCAGAACATCCAAAATCGAATTTTGCGGTGACTGGGCTTTACTTCTATGACAATGATGTGGTAGAGATTGCCAAAAATATCAAACCAAGTCCTCGTGGAGAGCTCGAAATCACCGATGTCAACAAGGCATATTTGGAGCGTGGAGATCTCTCTGTTGAGCTTATGGGCCGTGGCTTTGCTTGGTTGGATACAGGAACTCATGAAAGTCTCTTGCAGGCTTCTCAATATATCGAGACGGTTCAACGTTTGCAAAATGTCCAAGTAGCCAACCTTGAGGAAATTGCCTATCGTATGGGCTATATTACTAAAGAGCAAGTCTATGAATTGGCTCAACCTCTGAAGAAAAACGAATACGGACAATATTTGCTCCGTTTGATTGGAGAAGCTTAATGACAGAACAATTTTTCGGAAAAGAATTAGCAGCCCGTAAGATTGAAGCGATCCCAGGTTTGCTGGAATTTGATATTCCAGTTCATGGAGATAACCGTGGTTGGTTCAAAGAAAACTTTCAAAAAGAGAAGATGCTTCCCCTTGGATTTCCTGAGAGCTTCTTTGCGGAAGGCAAGTTGCAAAACAATGTGTCTTTCTCTCGCAAGCATGTCTTGCGTGGTTTGCATGCAGAACCTTGGGATAAGTACATCTCTGTAGCAGATGAAGGCAAGGTTCTCGGAACTTGGGTGGACCTTCGTGAAGGTGAGACCTTTGGGAACACTTACCAAACTGTGATTGATGCTTCTAAAGGAATCTTCGTCCCACGTGGCGTTGCCAATGGTTTCCAAGTCTTGTCTGACAAAGTAGCCTACAGCTATTTGGTCAATGATTACTGGGCATTGGAACTCAAGCCAAAATATGCATTTGTTAATTATGCAGACCCAAGTCTAGACATCCAGTGGGAAAATTTGGAAGAAGCAGAAGTCTCAGAAGCTGACAAGAATCACCCATTGCTCAAAGACGTCAAACCCCTAAAAGCAGAAGATTTGTAAAAATGAAGCTCTTAAAACAATCAAGACAATTATTATATAGTTTTTAGGTTTGCTATAAACGAGCGAAGCGAGCTATATGCTTAGCTTTCCGCCGTGAAAAAAGCACCTGAACCATTGTGTTTCAGGTGCTCGGAAGTTTTGAGACACTAGGCTCAAAACTTAGTCATGGAACTTCTTCGAAGTTCGCTGACGTCCGTACTCACCTAAGGAAAGCTAAAAAAAGATTGATTTAAGGAACGATAAAGAAAAAACAATTTTTTGGAGAAAAAATGACTGAATACAAAAACATCATCGTAACCGGTGGCGCTGGTTTCATCGGTTCAAACTTCGTACACTATGTCTACAACAACCATCCAGACGTGCATGTGACTGTCCTTGACAAACTCACTTACGCAGGTAACCGTGCCAACATCGAAGAAATCCTTGGGGACCGTGTTGAATTGGTTGTGGGTGACATTGCTGACGCAGCATTGGTTGACCAACTGGCTGCTAAGGCTGATGCGATCGTTCACTATGCGGCTGAAAGCCACAATGACAATTCATTGAATGACCCATCACCATTTATCCACACAAACTTCATTGGTACCTACACACTCTTGGAAGCTGCTCGTAAATACGATATTCGTTTCCACCACGTGTCAACAGACGAAGTGTATGGAGACCTTCCATTGCGAGAAGATCTTCCTGGACATGGGGAAGGTCCTGGTGAAAAATTCACTGCAGAAACCAAATACAACCCATCATCCCCTTATTCATCAACCAAGGCTGCTTCAGACTTGATTGTGAAGGCTTGGGTTCGTTCCTTCGGTGTTAAGGCAACCATTTCAAACTGTTCAAACAACTATGGACCATACCAACACATCGAAAAGTTCATCCCACGTCAAATTACCAATATCTTGTCTGGTATCAAACCAAAACTTTATGGTGAAGGCAAGAACGTCCGTGACTGGATCCACACCAACGACCACTCAACTGGTGTTTGGGCGATTCTTACTAAGGGTCGTATCGGTGAAACTTACCTGATCGGTGCTGACGGTGAAAAGAACAACAAGGAAGTGCTTGAGCTCATCCTTGAAAAAATGGGACAACCAAAAGATGCTTACGACCGTGTAACAGACCGTGCTGGTCACGATTTGCGTTACGCTATTGATTCAACAAAATTGCGTGAAGAATTGGGTTGGGAACCACAATTCACAAACTTCGAAGCAGGTTTGGAAGAAACCATCAAGTGGTACACAGACAACCAAGACTGGTGGAAAGCTGAAAAAGAAGCTGTCGAAGCCAATTACGCGAAGACACAAGAAGTCATCAAATAAAATCAAGCCTCTATCAGTCAGGATTTCTGACCGATAGAGGCTTTTCTATATTTTTAAAATAGACTATACTGTTTTTTAGAATGCATACAAACTTTTTTTGATAAAATAACTAGTTAATTTTTTTAAAAAAGTGATGTCTAATAGTTTGATTCATTTAGGTAGTTATAAAACTTTCCGCTGTGAGAAAAGTGCTTGAAACAATAATGTTTCAAGCACTCGGGAGTTTTGGAACCTTAGGTCCAAAACTAAGTCATGGAACTTCTTCGAAGTTCGCTGACGTCCGTACTCACCTAAGGAAAGTTTTTTTAAAAGTACTCTTTTCTATAATAAAAAGACCAAATGGTCTTTTTATTAATTAGCAGATGATTCGGTATCTGTAGCAGATGGTGTTGTGTCTGCAGGAGCTTCACTGGCACTGGTTTCTACCTGTGATGAATCAGTTTTTTCAGAGCTTGCTTCCGATGCTTGGCTGCTGCTAGCACTGGTATCTGTTCCCGTAGCACTTGAATCAGTAGCAGATCCATCCTTTTCATGGACAACCACAACGCTAGTGGAGCCATCTTTTTTCTCCTCTGTCTTAGTTGTCGGTTTCATGATACTGTAAATAGTAAAGGAAGTAACGATAATCCCGAGAAAACTAGCAATCGTTGCGACAATCATCTGGAATAAAGAAAGGCTCTGTTTCACTTTTTCGCTTCTTGATGGTCTGTTGCTGTCTTGGTGTTTTTCTTTTCGTGAGTATTGTGACATAATCTGTTCCCTCTTCATTTCATATTTGGTTCTTTTATGTGAACACTTTAGTCATTATACGTTATTTTTATGAAAATGTCTAAGAAGAAATGGAAGAGGTTTTTAAAATTTCAAATTGCTTTCAAACTGGACGCTTTGAGTCTCGCTTGCTTCAGAGGACGTTTCAAAGTTTGCCTGTCCTTTTTCAGAGACGGAAATTGCTTGGTTTGTTTGACTAGGCTGGCTGATGATTTCATGGTTACTAAAACTAGAGGAGTCATTAGGAGAGATAAACTGGCCATTCGCCTGAATCTCTATCTTGTTTGGATCCGGGATAGAGTAGTCAATCTTACCCTTGAATTCCTTGGTTTTTGAAATCACTTTTACATCTTTGACACGGATGATACGACGGAACCAGCCATTATATTCGACCAAGCATTTGAATTCGATGTGGCTATCGGATTCACCAGGGATTGGTTGGATAAGGCTCATTTCGCGGAGACTGCCTTCATCTTCCCTAAAGTAAGGTGGCTTCTCCAAGGGCTGTTGTAGGTCACACTGTCCTTTACCGTGACAGGCTAGTTGGGTAGAAGGGAGGGCAAATGGAAGTGGTGGTAGGGCAGAGAGCAGTCCTCCAAGAGCAAGGCTTCCAGCTAGAGCAATGGAAAAATAGATCGGTCGTTTCATGCTTGTCTCCTTGTAACTTCAATCAAGACCAGTTCTGGACTTGAGTAGGTCATAAAAAACAACAGGGGGATCTTGTAAGCGTTTTACAAAACTCTCCATCTTCATCATAAGCTATTTTGAGAAATTTACAAGTTTTCTGTCTGAAACTAGGAACAAAATGAAGCCTGCCAAATCCTTGTCCCTCCAACCTATAAATGTTACAATAAGATGATTGAAAATTGACTAGGAGAGAGTGGAAGATGATTTACTTTGATAATTCAGCAACAACCAAACCTTATCCCGAGGCCTTGGCTACCTACACGGAAGTCGCAAGCAAAATTTGGGGCAATCCCTCCAGCTTGCACAACCTGGGAAGTCAAGCGACTCGGATCTTGGAGGCATCTCGTAAGCAGATTGCTTCCCTCCTAGGCAAGAAAGCAGAAGAAATCTATTTCACCTCAGGTGGGACTGAAGGAGACAACTGGGCGATCAAGGGAGTTGCTTTTGAAAAAGCTCCTTATGGAAAGCATATCATTGTCTCAGCTATTGAGCATCCAGCTGTGAAGGAATCGGCCCTTTGGCTACAAGGTCAAGGATTTGAAGTGGATATTGCTCCAGTCGATGCGCATGGCTTTGTCCAAGTAGAAGAGCTGGAAAAACTCTTGCGTCCGGATACAACCCTCGTTTCGATCATGGCTGTCAATAATGAAGTGGGTTCTATCCAGCCGATTCAAGCTATTGCAGACCTATTGGCGGATCGTCCGACCATCACTTTCCATGTCGATGGGGTTCAGGCGCTGGCTAAGGTTTCAACCGCTCTCTACCTACCAGAACGGGTGGATCTAGCGACCTTCTCCAGTCATAAGTTCCATGGACTTCGTGGGGTTGGCTTCCTCTATCTCAAAGAAGGCAAAAAGATCAGTCCCCTCTTAACAGGTGGCGGACAAGAAAAGGACCTTCGTTCGACGACTGAGAACTTAGCTGGAATTGCAGCGACTGCCAAGGCCTTGCGCTTGGCGATGGAGCGTCAAGAGGATTTTGAGCGTAAATGCCATCAGTTGAAGGAAGTCATTCGTGAGGAATTAACTCATTACCCAGATGTGACTGTCTTCTCAGGAGATGAGGGCTTTGCACCCCATATCTTAACTTTTGGTATCAAGGGAGTGCGAGGAGAAGTCATCGTCCACGCTTTCGAAGAGTATGAGATTTATATCTCGACAACCTCTGCCTGCTCTTCTAAGGCTGGCAAACCAGCTGGAACCCTGATTGCTATGGGAGTCGATAAGGCTCTGGCACAAACAGCAGTCCGCCTAAGCCTCGATCTCGAAAATGACATGAGTCAGGTCGAGCAATTTTTGACCAAGTTCAAACTGATCTATGAAAAGACGCGAAAGGTGCGTTAAGGAAAAGAAAAGGAAGTTACTATGCCATTAACTTATTCAGAAATTATGATCCGCTATGGGGAGCTTTCTACTAAAGGAAAGAACCGGATGCGCTTCATTAATAAATTGCGCAATAATATCTCAGATGTTTTGTCCATTTACCCAGCTGTCAAAGTGACGGCCGATCGAGACCGAGCTCATGCCTATCTAAATGGAACGGATTATGAACCGGTGGCTGAATCTCTTAAACAGGTCTTCGGGATTCAAAATTTTTCACCCGTTTACAAGATTGAAAAATCAGTCCCAACTCTAAAAGTGGCGGTGCAAGAGATCATGAAGGAGATTTACAAGGACGGCTTGACCTTTAAAATCTCAAGTAAGCGCAGTGACCATACCTTTGAACTCGATAGCCGTGAGCTCAACCAAACCTTGGGTAGCGCTGTCTTTGAAGCGATCCCAAGTATCCAAGCCCAAATGAAAAAACCGGATATCAACCTCCAAGTAGAGATCCGGGAAGAAGCAGCCTATATCTCTTATGAAACCATTAAGGGAGCAGGTGGTCTGCCAGTTGGGACGTCTGGTAAAGGCATGCTCATGCTATCTGGTGGGATTGATTCTCCAGTAGCGGGTTACCTAGCCTTGAAGCGAGGTGTGGACATTGAAGCGGTTCACTTTGCTAGCCCGCCTTATACCAGCCCGGGTGCGCTGAAAAAAGCCCACGATTTAACTCGTAAATTGACCAAGTTTGGGGGCAATATCCAGTTTATCGAGGTACCTTTTACTGAGATTCAAGAAGAGATTAAAGCCAAGGCGCCGGAAGCTTATCTCATGACTCTGACCCGTCGCTTTATGATGCGGATCACAGATCGCATCCGTCAAATTCGTGGTGGCCTAGTCATCATCAATGGGGAAAGTCTTGGTCAGGTTGCCAGCCAAACGCTAGAGAGCATGCAGGCTATCAATGCCGTGACCAATACGCCCGTCATCCGTCCAGTGGTGACCATGGACAAGTTGGAGATTATTGACATCGCCCAGGCCATCGATACCTTTGAAATCTCTATCCAGCCTTTCGAAGATTGCTGTACCATCTTTGCTCCGGATCGTCCAAAGACTAATCCAAAACTCAAAAATGCAGAGCAGTATGAGCAACGTATGGACGTGGAATCCTTGGTGGAGCGGGCTGTCGCAGGTATTATCGTAACAGAGATCACGCCTCAAGCAGAAGCAGATGAAGTCGATGAGCTGATTGAGGATTTGTTGTAAGATCTAGTAAAATTGCTTGAAGAGTCAGCGAGACCAATCGATGAAAATGGGGAAAACGCTTGTTTTCCTCTATTTTTATCATTAAATGATGAAAATTCGTTTTCAAGAGACAAAAATGCTTGTCTTTGTCTGATAGAAGTGATATACTTAGAGAGTTGACTATGCACATGCCTGTGCAACCGCTCGATCATCGTCGCTCATCCTTTGAGCTTAAGTGGTTCGTCCCACGATGCTAGGCGAGTCTTCACAAAATACGGGGAAACCCAAAAATACATAGGAGGTGCATAATGAGCACATACGCAATCATTAAAACTGGCGGAAAACAAGTTAAAGTTGAAGTTGGTCAAGCAGTCTACGTTGAAAAATTGAACGTTGAAGCTGGTCAAGAAGTTACATTTAACGAAGTTGTTCTTGTTGGTGGTGAAAACACTGTTGTCGGAACTCCACTTGTTTCAGGAGCTACTGTTGTTGGAACTGTTGAAAAACAAGGAAAACAAAAGAAAGTTGTTACTTACAAGTACAAACCTAAAAAAGGTAGCCACCGTAAACAAGGTCACCGTCAACCTTACACTAAAGTTGTCATCAACGCAATCAACGCTTAATTTTTAGGAGAACACATGATACAAGCAGTCTTTGAACGAGCCGAAGATGGCGAGCTGAGGAGTGCAGAAATTACTGGTCACGCCGAAAGTGGCGAATACGGCTTAGATGTCGTGTGTGCATCGGTTTCTACGCTTGCCATTAACTTTGTCAACTCAGTTGAGAAATTTGCAGGCTATGAACCGGAACTAGAATTAAACGAAGAAGAGGGTGGCTTCATGCGGGTCACAATCCCGACAGACATTCCACCTCATCAAAGAGAAATGACCCAACTATTCTTTGAATCATTTTTCTTAGGGATGGCAAACTTATCGGAGAACTCATCCGAGTTCGTCCAAACAAGAGTTATCACAGAAAACTAACATGGAGGAAAACAATTATGTTGAAATTGAATCTTGCTAACTTGCAACTTTTCGCCCACAAAAAAGGTGGAGGTTCTACATCAAACGGACGTGATTCACAAGCTAAACGTCTTGGAGCTAAAGCAGCTGATGGACAAACTGTAACAGGTGGATCTATCCTTTACCGTCAACGCGGTACTCACATCTACCCAGGTGTGAACGTTGGACGTGGTGGAGACGATACTTTGTTCGCTAAAGTTGAAGGCGTAGTACGCTTCGAACGCAAAGGTCGCGATAAGAAACAAGTTTCTGTTTACCCAATCGCAAAATAAAAAGCGAAGAAACGGATTCAAAAACTCTCTGATTCATCAGGGAGTTTTTTTGATCTCTCTCGATTGATATCCCTATCTTTTTTCATCCTCTAGATTATGGTATAATGGAGTGATATTGTTAGAAGGAAGAAGACATGAATATTCAACAATTACGCTATGTTGTCGCGATTGCCAATAGTGGTACTTTTCGTGAAGCAGCTGAAAAAATGTACGTCAGTCAGCCGAGTCTGTCCATCTCTGTGAGAGACTTGGAGAAGGAACTGGGCTTTAAGATTTTCCGTCGGACTAGTTCAGGGACTTTCTTGACCCGCCGCGGGATGGAATTTTATGAAAAGGCCCAAGAATTGGTCAAGGGCTTTGATGTTTTTCAAAACCAGTATGCCAATCCTGAGGAAGAAAAGAAGGAATTCTCGATCTCGAGTCAGCACTATGATTTCCTTCCCCCTTTGATTACCCAATTCTCAGTCCTTTATCCTGAGAATAAAGACTTCCGGATCTTTGAGTCGACAACAGTTCAAATCCTGGATGAAGTGGCTCAGGGTCATAGTGAACTGGGGATTATCTACCTCAATAAGCAAAATACCAAAGGGATCATGCAACGGGTGGATAAACTGGGCTTGGAAGTCGTTGACCTGATTCCTTTCCAGACCCATATCTATTTGCGCAAGGGTCATCCATTAGCTAAGAAAGAATCCTTAGTGATGGAGGACTTGGCACATCTACCGACCGTTCGCTTCACCCAGGAAAAGGATGAGTATCTCTACTATTCGGAGAACTTCGTCGATACGAGTAGCAGTTCCCAGCTCTTCAATGTGACGGACCGCGCAACCCTGAATGGGATCTTAGAGCGGACCGATGCCTATGCGACCGGGTCTGGCTTCTTGGATAGCCAGTCGGTGAATGGTATTACGGTAATCCCCTTAATCGATGATCTGAATAATAAAATGGTCTATGTCAAGCGGGAAGAGGTGGATCTCTCACCAGTGGCTGAGAAGTTTGTCCAAGTTATGGAAGCCTACTTTGATGAGAAGAGGTAGGTAATGAAGAGAAAAGTAAGTATTTTTATTAGTATCTTCCTCTTGATTCTCCTAGATCAAGCGGTGAAGGGATATGTTGTCAAGGAGATCCCGTTAGGGGGTATGCGTCGCTTCATTCCCAAAGTGGTCAGTCTGACCTACCTCAAGAATTCTGGAGCGGCCTTCTCCATGTTAGAAAACCAACAGTGGTTCTTTACCATCATTACCCTGATTGCGATGGGAGCAGCCTTTGTCTATCTCTATCGTCATATCGAAGGTTCCATTTGGCTCTTGTTGGGATTGACCTTGATTATTTCTGGTGGTATTGGTAACTTTATTGACCGACTCCGTCAGGGCTTTGTCGTCGATATGTTCCACTTGGATTTTATGAATTTTGCCATCTTCAATGTAGCAGATATCTATTTAAGCATTGGGGTGGGACTGCTACTGATTTATCTTTTGAGAGAGGAGAGCCATGGAAGTTAGAGTAGAAGTCGCTGGTGCGCGACTGGATAAGGCCGTCTCAGAGTTGACGGAACTCTCACGTGGCTTGGCCAATGAACAGATCAAGGAAGGAAAGATCCTTGTCAACGGTCAAGTCAAAAAGGCCAAATATACCGTAAAAGAAGGGGATGTCATCAGTTATGAAGTCCCTCAAGTTGAAGAAGTGACCTACGAGGCAGAAGCTATCCCCTTAGAGATCATCTATCAGGATGCGGATATCGCGGTAGTCAATAAACCCCAGGGCATGGTGGTCCATCCTAGTGCCGGGCATACCAGTGGGACCCTGGTCAATGCCCTCATGTATCACATTAAGGACCTGTCAGGGATCAATGGCGAGCTTCGTCCGGGCATTGTTCATCGGATTGACAAGGATACCTCTGGTCTCCTCATGGTGGCCAAGAACGATGCGGCCCATGTAGCCTTGGCAGATGAGCTCAAGGCTAAGAAGTCCCTGCGTAAGTATTGGGCCATTGTACATGGCAATCTACCCAACGATCGGGGTGTCATTGAGGCGCCGATTGGGCGAAGTGACAAGGATCGTAAGAAGCAGGCTGTGACAGCCAAAGGAAAACCAGCCCTGACCCGTTTCCATGTCTTGGAGCGTTTCGGGGATTATAGCTTGGTTGAACTGCAATTGGAGACAGGGCGAACTCACCAAATTCGGGTTCACATGGCCTACATTGGTCATCCGGTCGCTGGTGATGAAGTCTATGGCCCTCGCAAGACTTTGAAAGGCCATGGCCAATTCCTCCATGCCAAGACACTGGGCTTTACTCATCCACGGACGGGAGAAGTCATGGAGTTTTCAGTGGAGGTACCAGAGATTTTCCAAGAAACCTTGGAGCAGCTTCGCCAAGGATAAGCATTCAATCATCAAAACGAGTTTGATACCTTTGGTTCAAACTCGTTTTTTTGTGGGCAAAGAGCCTTCCCCTGGTCCGCTCTTAGTAATTTTTAAGGCTTTCATGGTATAATGTTACAATCGAATACTCTGGAGAATGAAGGATATGAAGAATAAGAGAATTGTGTTTAAAGTGGGGACCTCTTCCCTGACCAATCAAGATGGGAGCTTGTCTCGGAGTAAGGTCAAGGCCATCACCCAGCAACTGGCTCTCTTACATGAGCAAGGGCATGAATTGATTTTGGTCTCTTCGGGGGCGATTGCGGCTGGATTTGGTGCACTTGGATTCAAAAAACGCCCGACCAAGATCGCAGACAAGCAGGCTTCTGCAGCAGTTGGTCAAGGTCTGCTATTAGAAGAATATACCTCCAATCTGCTGGTACGCGACATCGTCTCTGCCCAGGTCCTTTTGACCCAGGATGACTTTGTCGACCAACGTCGCTATAAAAATGCCCACCAGGCTCTGTCTGTCCTCTTGCAAAGAGGGGCTATTCCGATTATCAATGAAAACGATACAGTTTCGATTGAAGAACTCAAGGTCGGAGACAACGATACCCTGAGTGCCCAAGTGGCGGCTATGGTCCAGGCGGATCTCTTGGTCTTACTGACAGATGTCGATGGTCTCTATACGGGCCATCCTCAAAAGGATCCGACTGCCAAACTCTTGGATCGAATTGATTCAATCAGCAAGGAGATTATCGAGATGGCCGGTGGAGCGGGCTCTAGCAATGGGACAGGGGGCATGCTGACAAAAATCAAGGCAGCTACGATTGCCACAGAGTCAGGAGTCCCTGTTTACATCTGTTCATCCTTGAAAGAAGATGCCTTGCTTGAAGCGGCAGAGAAGACCCAGGATGGCAGCTATTTTACAGCTCAGGACAAATTTTTGCGCAATCAGAAACAATGGCTGGCCTTCTATGCCCCTAGTCAAGGTTCTGTATGGCTGGACCAAGGAGCGGTTAAGGCCGTCAAAGAAGAGGGCAAGAGTATCCTTGTGTCCGGTGTGGTAAAGGTTGAGGGAGGCTTCACTTACTCGGATATTATCACGGTGCATGATGCCGTATCTGGACAGGTTATTGGGAAAGGGCGTACCCGCTTGGGGGCTGCCGCCATTAAAGATCTGCTCCACGGTCAAAAGCCAAAAGGCATCGTCATTCACCGGGATGATTGGATTACCATCACACCTGAGGTAGAACTCTTATTTACAGAATTTTAAAGGAGGAATCAGATGGAGACAATCGAACAGATTCGCCTGGCCAAACAGGCCAAAAAAAGTATTAATACTGCGACAAGTGATGAAAAAAATAAAGCCTTAAGAGCTATGGCCAACGCGTTAGTCGAGGCCACAGCTGAAATTCTAGCAGCTAATCAATTGGATATGGAAGCAGCTCGGGGACGGATTTCGGAGGTGATGCTGGATCGCCTGCTCTTGACGGAAGAGCGGATTCAAGCCATGGCCGATGGGATTCTCCAAGTGGTTGCCCTACCAGATCCGGTTGGAGAGCTCTTGGAGGAGCGGACCCTGGACAATGGCTTGGTCATTCAGAAGAAACGGGTAGCCATGGGGGTCATTGGGATTATCTATGAAAGTCGTCCCAACGTGACCTCTGATGCAGCGGCTTTAGCTCTGAAAAGTGGGAGTGCTGTTGTCCTTCGCAGTGGCAAGGATGCCTATCAGACAGCCCATGCTATCGTTTCAGCCTTAAAAACAGGCTTGCAAGCGACCACCATTGATCCCGCTGTCTTACAGTTGGTAGAAGATACTAGTCGGGAGAGTAGTCTAGTCATGATGAAGGCTAAGGGGGATTTAGACCTTCTTATCCCACGTGGGGGAGCTGGCTTGATTCAGGCAGTCGTAGAGCAAGCGATTGTACCCGTGATTGAGACAGGGACAGGGATTGTGCATGTCTATGTGGATAAGGAAGCTGATTTCCAGAAAGCACTCGCCATTATCGAAAATGCAAAAACCAGTCGCCCCTCTGTCTGCAATGCCATGGAAGTCCTCTTGGTACATGAAGCCCTTGCTGGAGATTTTCTTCCGATGGTGAAGAAAGTCTTGGTAGATGAGGCTCCGGTGCCAGTGGAGCTACGCTTAGATACCCAAGCCCAACAAATTATTACTGGGACACCGGCTTCTGAGACTGACTTTGATACGGAATTCTTGGATTATGTCATGGCTGTGAAGGTGGTCCCTTCTGTAGAAGAAGCGATTGCTCATATTGAAGCCCATAGTACCCACCATTCAGATGCCATTGTCTCTGAAGATCCAAGAGCCATTGAGCTCTTCAGCAACCAGGTAGACTCGGCAGCCGTTTATGTCAATGCCTCGACCCGCTTCACAGATGGCGGAGAGTTTGGCCTAGGCTGTGAAATGGGGATCTCGACCCAGAAATTACATGCGCGTGGTCCTATGGGCTTGCGTGAGCTGACCAGCTATAAGTATCTGGTCACTGGAAACGGTCAAGTGAGGTAAGAGATGAAAGTAGCATTTATCGGTCTTGGAAATATGGGAGCTAGTCTGGCCAAAGCGGTCTCAAAAGAAGTGGCTACCACAGACTTGCTCTTGGTCAACCGTTCCTCGCAAAAAGTGGAAGAGTTTATCAGCCTGTATGGGGGGACAACGTCTCATCTGCAACAGGCCTTTGAAGAGGCGGAGGTCATCTTCTTAGGGGTCAAACCCTATCAGATCTGCCCTTTACTAGAAGAGTACCTGGATATTTTGACCCAACGATCCAATCTCCTGTTGGTTTCCATGGCTGCAGGCCTAGAACTAGAAAAGATGGCTGCTGTGGTTAAGAATGACCGAGTGGGGCTCATTCGTATCATGCCCAATACGCCCGTAGCCATTGGGCAAGGTGTCATCAGTTTGGCCCGCTCCCAAGTAGTGACAGACCAACAAGTAGCCCAAGTCAAACAGCTCTTAGCAGGAGCAGGAGCCCTCTACGAAATGGAAGAAAAATTGATGGATGCTGCAACTGCTGTGGCAGGCTGTGGTCCAGCCTTTGTCTATCAAATGATCGAAGCCATGGCAGATGCTGGAGTGAGCTTAGGGCTTCCACGTGAGCAAGCCTTGCAGATGGCCGCCCAGACCTTCCAAGGAGCTAGTCAAATGGTCCTAGAGACAGGCGAGCATCCAGCCTGCTTGCGAGATGCAGTTTGTAGCCCAGGTGGCTCTACTATCGCAGGAGTCAATCGTCTGGAACAAGTTGGCTTACGGGGCGACATTATTGCAGGAGTGGAAGCAGCCTACAAACGCACCCAAGAAATGGGACAAGAGGCAGCGAAGAAATAGAAAAAAGATTGGTTTTGGCCAATCTTTCAAATTGAAAATAATGTCCTCTTAGAAACTTTCCTTAGGTGAGATTGGACGTCAGCGAACTTCCTCGAAGTTCCATGACTAATTATTGAGCCTAAGGTCTCAATAATTCCGAGTGCCTGAAACTATTACGTTTCAGGCACTTTTCTCACGGCGGAAAAGTTTCAATAGAGGATTGGATAATTCTTGATTTGTTAGATTTGTATAATAGAACATTTTTTCTTTGTTCTCCAAGATTGGTTTTGGCCAATCTTTTTTACGTTAGAGCGACTCTATTTCTACCAAACCATTTTCGGTCAGACGATAGATTTTTTGGCAGACTTCTTTGAGGAAGGTCCGGTCGTGAGAGACCGTGACTAGTCCGCCTGGGTAGTCTGCAAATAGGCGTCGAATTTCTGGTTGGGAAGTGGGGGAAAAATTACGAGTAGGCTCGTCCAAGAGCAGAAACTGGGGCCTTGTGAGTACTAATTGAAGGAGAAAGAGTTTTCCTTGCTGGCCACCAGAAAGTTCAGAGATAGGATGGTGCATTTCAGAATAGGTAAAGTTGAGGGAGGCTAAATGCAATTGAATGGTATTGATTTCTTCGCGATCGCCTGAATGCTGTAAGAATTGAACGGGTGTCTGAGTCAGAGGGAGGAGTTCCGTGTAATCTTGTGGCATATAGGCAGTGCGGATACTCATATTCTCCTGTAAAAGATCCCAGATCATTTTTAGGAAAGTGGATTTCCCAACACCATTTGAACCGATAATCCCTATCTTGTCCTGCCCTTGAAGAGTGAGGGAGAGGTTCTTAAGCAGGACCCGATCGCCAATTACGAGCTCTTCCTGATCTAAGAGAAGGACTCTTTTTTGGGGAGACAAGGGAGTGAGGGGAGGGAAATGCAGATGGATGATTTCCTCATCATAGGGTTGGGAAGTCATGGATTGGAATTCTCGCTCATAGCGCTTTTCTTGTGAGAGGAGGGACTTCATTTTCTTTGCCAGGAGACGTCCAGCAGTGCTATCCTTAGTGTTTCGTAAGGATGTTTCGACTTGCTGACGGACGCGACGATGCTTCTCCATTGTTTTTCGGTAGGTTCGTTGATCGTTGGCAGCTTGCTGGGACTGTTGCTTAAATTGTTGCTCCCTCTGGCTACTGTAGTCTTGATAGCCTAGGTGCTCTACAATGGTTTCAGCCTCCTTGCGGTGTTTGATCTGTCTTAGATGGATGATCGTATCCGCTGTCTGAGTCAAAAAATCCTCATGATGGGAAATAAATAAAATGGTTTGGGGGCTCGTTTGAATCATCTGCTGGAGCCAGTCTAGGGTTTCCAAATCCAAATCGTTTGAAGGTTCATCTAAAAATAGTATTTCATGAGGACGACAAAGTTCGTGTAGCAGTTGGACTTTGAGGGCTTCTCCTCCAGATAGACTTCCAATAGCTTGGCCACTCGCAAAGCGGTCGCTGTCAAAATGCAATTGATCAGCCAGTCTGTAGAGGGTGGCATAGTCTAACTCGTCTTCTCCAAAAAAATATTCTTCCAAGGTTTTTCCCTTCAAGGCTTCCGGCAAAGTCTGGGGGATATAGGCATAGGAGTGAAAGGAAGTGGTGATTTGGCCTTCTATGGTCAGATAATCTGGTAGGGATTTTGGGGACATGAGGACATGAAGCAAGGAAGATTTTCCATTTCCTTCTTCGCCAATAATGGCAACCTTTTCCCCTTCATGAATGGTTAGGGACAGATCGCGAACCAAATCTCGTAAATCTTTTGTATGGCGGATGGTGAGGTGGGATAGTTTTAGCATAAGATTCCTTTCTATTGGGACAAAAAACAGCTCTACCTATTTAGTAGAGCTGTATTCAAGTGGAACCCAAGCAGAAAAAGACCTAATATAGCCAACAAGAAGTTGGAGAATAGGCAAGAGGGTACACAAAAAGAGATAGAACAAGCAGTCCACTAAATAAAGTATCTTATTTAACGAAACTTAGTTGTTCATATCTCCTTACCTCCGAATGTGATTAGCTTTATTCTATTCCTTTCATTCCTTCTTGTCAAGGAAATCCTTACTTTACCCTCCCTTTTCTGCTCGGGCTTTGGTGCGAAATGTGGTATAATAAAGGTTATGCAAGCTAAACCGTCCTCTGCCTATGTGCATATTCCATTTTGTACCCAGATTTGTTATTATTGTGACTTTTCGAAGGTTTTTATCAAGAATCAGCCGGTCGATGCTTATCTGGAACACCTGATCCAGGAGACTCGGTCATATGAGATTGGCAAACTCCGGACCCTATACATCGGTGGAGGGACACCGACAGCTCTATCTGCCCAGCAACTGGCCTATCTCTTGACAGAATTGCCCAAGGTCATGGACCTATCGGAGGTAGAGGAGTTTACCATCGAGGCCAATCCTGGAGATTTGGATCCGGATAAGATCGCAGTCCTCAAGGACTCTCAGGTCAATCGGGTCTCTCTGGGAGTCCAAACCTTTGATAATAAGATGTTGAAGAAGATTGGTCGGAGCCACCAGGAGCAAGATATTTATGACAATATCCGCCACCTCAAGCAGGCTGGCTTTGACAATATTTCCATTGACTTAATCTATGCTCTGCCGAGTCAGACCATGGACCAGGTCAAGGAAAATGTCGCTAAGGCCATCGACCTGGACATTCCCCACATGAGTCTCTATAGCTTGATTTTAGAGAACCACACGGTCTTTATGAATCGGATGAGACGGGGCAAGCTTCCTCTACCGAAAGAGGAGCTGGAAGCAGAGATGTTCGAGTACATCATTGAGGAATTGGAAAAAGCAGGCTTTGAGCACTATGAGATTTCCAATTTTTCCAAGCCTGGTTTTGAAAGTCGCCACAATCTGGTCTACTGGGATAATGCAGAATACTATGGTCTAGGAGCAGGAGCTTCTGGTTATGTGGATGGGATTCGCTACAAGAATCACGGACCTATCCGGCATTATCTGGAAGCAGTTGAAGCAGGTAAGGCTCGAATCACAGAGGAGCACCTGACACTGGAAGAGAAGATGGAAGAGGAGTTGTTCCTCGGTCTACGGAAAAAGACAGGTGTGTCCAAGGCACGTTTTGAAGAGAAATTCGGTGTGTCCTTTGACCAACGCTATGGACAAGTGGTTGCCAGTCTGACGGAGCAGGGACTTTTGGTTCCAGATGACAAGCAAGTCCGGATGACCAAGAGAGGTTTGTTCCTTGGTGATACCGTAGCAGAGAAATTTATATTGGAGTAAACGATGGCTAAAATTTATCAGTATGACATGAAAGTCCCCTTTGATATGAGCGATGTGAATGGCTTTATCAAAATGCCACAGCTCATCCTCTTGTCCTTGCAAGTCTCAGGCATGCAGTCGATGGAGATTGGTATCAGTGACAGGGACCTGCTCGAACAGTACAATCTAGTCTGGATCATCACCGACTATGACATCACGGTTCATCGCCTGCCGGTCTTTGATGAACAGATTACCATTGAGACTCAGGCCCTGGCCCACAATCGTCTCTTTTGCTACCGTTCCTTTGTGGTCAGAGACCAGAATGGGGAAGCTATCGTCGAGATGGTGGCCACCTTTGTCTTGATGGATCGGGATAGTCGTAAGGTCCAATCCGTACCGGAGGAGATTACCGATCCATATGAGTCACCGTTTGAGAAGAAGATCCGCCGTGGTCCACGCTATCCAGAACTGAATGGGGCCATGGAGCAGAACTACCATGTACGTTTCTATGATTTAGACATGAACGGCCATGTGAACAACAGCAAGTACCTAGACTGGGTCTTCGAAGTGATGGGAGCAGAATTCCTAACCCAGCATATCCCTAAACGGGTCCACCTCAAGTATGTTAAGGAGGTCCTGCCTGGGGGCATGATTACCTCTAGCGTTGAGCGAGAAGGGATGATCAGCAATCATGTCATCTCATCAGAAGGCCAAGTACACGCCCAAGCCCTCATCACTTGGGAAGAAATAGATAAGGAAACATTATGGAAAAAAGAAGATTAAAACAGAAAAAAGAAGACTTGATGGAGGTTCAACGACGGGTTGTTGCCTATGCTCGTCGTAAGAAAAATCCTCTCTATGTATTGGGAGATGGTTTCTTAACCTTAGTCGCAGCCTTTTATATCTTTATTGAGGAAGCGATTCGTTTTGTACGCTACCGATTGAGTTTTGAAGACTTTCTTCGTTTTCTCAAGGAAGATGTACGCTGGTATCGTGTTTGGATTCATTTGATTTTGGCCTTTATCCTGCCTGTCGTCGTCTTTTCTTTGAGTATCACTAGCCAATCAGGTAGTTTTTGGAGTAACTTCTTTGATAAGCTCTCACAAGGTGTTCTCTTCAGTACGACTGTCAGCCTCGCAGCGACTTTAATGACAGATTTCATTGAGACCATGAAGCCTATTCAGGCTGGCAAAGAGACTAATGAGGAAAAAGAAACTGGCGTCTATACCATTACCATTGATCAGGCTAAGATTGGTGGCTTAATGGTGACCATCGTCATCTTGATGATTTCATCCTTCCTCTTTACTCAGGCTGGAAAAGCAAGTATCAATTTCTTCGGTCTTGTCCTTCAATTTGCCTTATACGGGGCTTGCTTGCTTCTGTATGGAGCAGGTGGCCAGTTTCAAGTTCAGGAGAAAGAAGCAGAGGAAGTAAGTGAAAAAGGAGACCAAGAATCTCATGACTTATAAGGGTTATTT
Source organism: Streptococcus sp. KHUD_013 (assembly GCF_052588545.1). Classification (NCBI taxonomy): domain Bacteria; kingdom Bacillati; phylum Bacillota; class Bacilli; order Lactobacillales; family Streptococcaceae; genus Streptococcus; species Streptococcus sp. KHUD_013. Next base: position 1,166,812 of record NZ_CP186264.1, on the reverse strand, counting down.
AATTGACTTAGACGGAACCATCTACAAAGGGAAAGAGCGGATCCCAGCCGGGGAAGCCTTTGTCCACGAATTGCAAGAGCGTCAGATCCCCTACCTCTTTGTGACCAACAATACCACGCGGACGCCGGAAATGGTCCAAAAGATGCTGGCAGGCCAGTTCAACATCGAAACGCCACTGGATACCATCTATACAGCGACGTTAGCGACCATTGATTATATGGTGGACATGAATCTTGGAAAAACCGCCTATGTCATTGGAGATGTTGGCTTGAAACAAGCAATTGCTGAGGCAGGCTTCGTAGAAGATACTGTCAATCCAGCCTATGTCGTGGTTGGTCTCGACTGGGAAGTGGACTATGAGAAATTCTCTATCGCTACCTTGGCCATTCAAAAGGGAGCCCATTTCATCGGGACCAATCCTGACCTCAATATCCCGACAGAGCGGGGAATGATGCCAGGGGCAGGAGCTCTAAATGCTCTTATCGAAGCGGCAACGCGCGTGAAGCCGACCTTTATCGGTAAGCCCAATGCCATCATTATGGACAAGGCCATCGCTCACCTGGGACTAGAGCGCGAAGAAGTGGTCATGGTGGGAGACAATTACCTGACCGACATCCGAGCAGGAATTGACAATGGCATTCCTACTTTGCTGGTGACAACTGGCTTTACCAAGCCAGAAGAAGTGCCAGACCTGCCCTTGCCACCAACGCACGTCCTATCTAGCTTAGCGGAGTGGGATTTCGATGCGTGATCGGTTAAAGGTAACGGGCTTTGTCCTCTGGCTCTTAGCAACAGTGATTTTAGGTACCATCCTCGTAGCCTGGTTGATTTATCCCATGGAGATTAGCTGGTTACGGATTCAGAATCGGACCGGTTTGACTCCTGCAGTCATTCAGAAGAACTTTCAAGTCCTCATGCAGTATTTGACCAGTCCTTTTAATTGGAAGCTGGAGATGCCAGATTTTCCATCCTCTCCAGATGGCCTCCATCATTTTCAAGCAGTCAAGTACCTCTTTCACCTGACTCAGATCTTGTTCCTGGTCTTGTTGCCAGTGGCTATACGATTTATTCGAACAGTGATGCGTAAAGGCTACGCAGGTCTCTATCGCCCTGTATTTGGTGGGATGGTTCTCTTGCCTATCGTCATAGGAGGAGTGACCCTATTTATTGGCTTTGATCAATTCTTTACCCTCTTTCACCAAGTCCTCTTTGTCGGAGATGCTACTTGGCTCTTTGATCCCTACAAGGATCCCATCATATTAGCTCTTCCGGAGGACTATTTCCTACATGCCTTTCTGATTTTCTTTGTTCTCTATGAGGGGGCTTTTGGATGGTGCTACGGATGGAGCCGGAAAACAAAAACAGTAGATTAGCGGAGTGAATGGATGAAACAGTTTAATCGATTTTTAGATCCCAAAAAGGATTTGGGAAGCTTTTCGGGGATGGTTTGTCTCTATCTCTTGGTCATGGTCTTTGTTAGCATCATTTTGACCTTTGCCATTACCCTCTTTATGTTTGGACGGTATGGATTGGAGATGGCAGAGAAGCAGGAGTATGTAGAAAATCTCATCAATGGGAATGGGATTAGCTATCTAATATCTGTCAGTATAGGAGTCCTCCTATTTGCCCTCTATCGGCAAGGCTCCCTCTTTAAAGGAGATGTGAGACAAAAGGGACGCAAGATGACCTGGCAGACTTTCTTAGTGTTCATTGCCTTCTTGGGGTTTGCCCAATTGGCTTCTAGTGCCTTATCTCAGCTCTTAGACCACATGATGGAAACCTTGGGCTTTTTCAAGCCTCAAGAGGACATGTCTGAACAACTCAGCCAGTCTTGGAGTCTCTTACTCTATGCGACCCTGATCGGTCCTATCACAGAGGAATTGGTATTCCGGGCGGCTGGCTTGAGAGCCTTAGAAAAGTATGGAAAAGTCTTTGCGATCGTCATGACAGCCTTGGCTTTTGGAATGTTCCATGCCAATTTTGATCAGTTGTTCTTTGCGACGATTATTGGTTTAGGCTTTGGCTACTTGACCTTCGAGTATTCGATCTGGTGGGCCATTTTCTACCATATCTTTAACAACCTGGTCCTCTCTCAAGGGCTTCATTACCTCGGCACGCATGTCAATATGAATGTGGCCGAATGGGTTCAAATTCTTGTCTTTTTAGGGGGAACCATCGCCTTTACCATCGTCTTGATTTTAAAGAGAAAAGCTATTTTTCACTACATTCAAGAAAACCGACCAGCACCAGGCGTCTTCCAAAGAAGCCTGTATTCCTTCTGGTTCTGGGTCTTGGTCCTTGGGACAACCCTTATGTCCTTACTTCCTTACCTAAGAGGTTATTAATATCAAGAGGCTGGGACAAAAGTCCTAGCCTCTCAATTTTTTTTGGATTGTCGAGCAATACGCAGTGGTTGAGTGGGCTCTACTACGCTGGTTTTATCAGCTTTTACAGCCCTGCTCAACTGTGCGGAGGTGGGACGACGAAATCGAATTCTAACGAATTACCGATTTCTGTCCCACTCTCTTTTTTGCTATAATAGAGAGTATGAATAACTTGATTAAATCCAAGCTCGAGCTCTTGCCGACGAGTCCGGGCTGTTACATTCACAAAGACAAGAACGGTACCATCATCTATGTGGGGAAGGCCAAGAATCTTCGCAATCGAGTGAGGTCCTATTTTAGAGGGAGCCACGACACCAAGACGGAAGCCCTGGTATCTGAGATTGTGGATTTTGAGTTTATCGTCACTGAGTCCAATATTGAAGCCTTGCTTCTTGAGATCAACCTCATCAAGGAGAACAAGCCCAAGTACAATATCATGCTCAAGGACGACAAGTCCTATCCCTTCATCAAGATTACCAATGAGCGCTATCCGCGTCTCATCATCACGCGCCAGGTCAAAAAGGATGGCGGTCTCTATTTCGGTCCCTATCCAGATGTGGGAGCGGCCAATGAGATCAAGCGGCTCTTGGATCGGATTTTCCCTTTCCGCAAGTGTACTAATCCGCCTTCCAAGGTCTGCTTTTACTACCATTTAGGGCAGTGTATGGCCCATACTGTCTGTCACAAGGACGAGGCCTATTTCAAGGGCATGGCCCAGGAGGTTTCTGATTTCCTTAAGGGGCAGGATGACAAGATTATCGATGAGCTCAAGCTCAAGATGACTACCGCTGCGCAAAACATGGAATTTGAGCGGGCGGCCGAGTATCGGGATCTGATCCAGGCCATCGGGACCCTGCGGACCAAACAGCGGGTCATGGCCAAGGATTTGCAGAACCGGGATGTCTTTGGCTACTACGTGGACAAGGGCTGGATGTGTGTGCAGGTCTTCTTTGTCCGTCAGGGCAAGCTGATCGAGCGGGATGTCAACCTCTTCCCTTACTACAATGATCCAGACGAGGATTTTTTGACCTATGTAGGGCAGTTTTACCAGGAGAAATCTCACCTGATTCCCAATGAAATCCTGATCCCTCAGGATATCGATGAGGAAGCGGTCAAGGCCCTAGTGGATACCAAGGTCCTCAAGCCCCAGCGAGGGGAGAAGAAGCAGTTGGTCAATCTGGCTATTAAGAATGCGCGTGTCAGTCTGGAGCAGAAGTTCAATCTCCTTGAAAAATCCATGGAAAAGACCCAAGGTGCTATTGAAAATCTTGGAAAACTTCTGCAAATTCCAACCCCTGTGCGCATTGAATCCTTTGATAACTCCAACATCATGGGGACCAGTCCGGTCTCAGCCATGGTGGTCTTTGTCAATGGGAAACCAAGTAAAAAGGACTACCGCAAGTACAAGATTAAGACTGTCGTCGGGCCAGACGACTATGCCAGCATGCGGGAGGTCATTCGCAGACGTTACAGCCGGGTTATGCGGGATGGCCTGACGCCACCAGATCTGATCGTCATTGATGGGGGTCAGGGGCAAGTTAATATCGCTAAGCAAGTCATCCAAGAAGAATTGGGGTTGGATATTCCCATCGCAGGCCTGCAAAAGAATGACAAGCACCAAACCCATGAATTGCTCTTCGGGGATCCTCTCCAAGTCATTGAACTCTCACGGACTTCTCAGGAATTTTTCCTACTCCAACGGATCCAGGATGAAGTCCACCGTTTCGCCATCACCTTCCACCGCCAGCTTCGGTCCAAGAATTCCTTCTCCTCTCAGTTGGACGGCATTGAAGGCTTGGGACCAAAACGCAAGCAACTGCTGATGAAGCACTTCAAGTCACTGACCAAGATCAAAGAAGCCACTGTGGATGAGATCGTTACGGTCGGTATCCCACGAGCAGTCGCGGAGGCGGTGCAAGCCAAGCTCCATCAAGGAAAGCAAGAAGAAGCAAGTCCCTTGATGGAAGTGGCGGAGCCGGTAAAAGACTTGCAGTAAAGGATTTTATTTTTAGGGGAAAAAATGGAACTTCTTGATACAAAAATTGAAAGTAACGGTTTTATTTTTTATGGGAAATTCTCTGAGGGTCTTTTCCAAGAGTGGTTAAAAATCACAACTATACTGGCATCTAAAAGTGACCTTCAAAATGAGCTCTTGTTTCAGGTTGGGTTTAGTATTTATAAGCTGATAGAAGTGGAAAAACAGCAGTTTAGACTTGTCTCCATTGATTATGAAGCTAACCCTTTTAAAGATTTTACAGAGGATTTAACGGTAGCACTTTGGATCCAGTCCGAACAGGCTAGTCTCGCTAAAGAATTGCAGATAAATCCCACAGAAACTCGATTTGACGATAAAATCCTGATTGCCAAAGGTGTCTTTGAGGATGAGCATACCTATCTGCAAAGACAAAATACTCAAAGACGGAGAGACTCAGGCTGGTTTATGGGCTACCAAAGGCAAGATAATGAAGACTTTGTTGGCATTCACGCTTTTGAACTATTGAAATGGAATCTAAAACTTATAAAAGTGTTGGTCTTACCAACTGATTATCTAGTTTTTGTTAATGATGGAGAAATCCATTCAATTTTAAACGATTGCGATGAAGAAATTTTTCCGATTTCGTAAGTCTATTCATTAAACGTAAGAGAAACCATCCAATCCAAATGGATGGTTTTCACTATTTTTATTTGTTTTTGTTATACTTAATATACACAGATTTTTCAATCCAAAAAGGAGTAGTTATGAACCATCGAATCGCTATTTTATCTGATATCCACGGAGATACGACAGCCCTGGAGGCAGTGATTGCGGATGCGCGTGCTCAAGGCGCGACGGAATACTGGCTTTTAGGGGACATTTTGTTACCAGGTCCAGGAAGAGAGGACCTTTTTGACTTGCTGGATGCGATTCCTATTACAGCGGCTGTTCGTGGGAATTGGGACGATTGTGTCCTAGAGGCTTTGGATGGCGAGTACGGGCTTGAGGATCCGCAGGAGATCCAGATGCTTCGTCTCACTCAGTATGTCATGGAAGGACTGGATCCTAAGCGGATCGATTGGCTTCGCTCGCTTCCTCTAATGGAGAAGAAGGAGGTCAATGGCATTCGCTTTTCCTTGACCCACAACTTGCCAGAAAAGAATTATGGTGGAGACTTGCGTCCAGCTAATGCGACGGAGAACTTTGATCAACTGCTGGATGACCAGACGGATATGGCCATCTACGGTCATGTCCACAAGCAGTTGCTTCGCTATGGCAATCAGGGTCAGCAGATTCTTAATCCAGGAACCATTGGCATGCCTTATTTTGACTGGATGCCCCTACAAAACCACAGAGCTCAGTATGCGCTGATTGATGTTGAAGAAGATGGGTGACCAACCTGCACTTTCGTAAGGTGGCCTATGACTATGAAGCAGAGCTCCAAGATGCCAAGGACAAGGACCTTCCCTTTATTGAAATGTACGAAGAATTGAGACGAGAGGATAACTATCGAGGTCATAACAATGAGCTCCTCGCAAGGTTGAATAAGCAGTATGGTTATGACCAAGACGTCAAGTACTTCTATGATTTTCTTTCCTAAATGATCAATGAAAAAACTCTGCAAGCTCTTTCATTTTGTGTTAAAATAGAGGTAATAGAATTAGAAAAGGAAGTTGACTATGAAATTCCTAGAACTCAACAAAAAACGTCATGCGATCAAGCATTTTACAGACCAACCGGTCGATCCAAAGGATGTACGAACAGCTATTGAAATTGCGACCTTGGCTCCAAGTGCGCACAATAGCCAACCATGGAAATTCGTGGTCGTTCGTCAGAAAAATGCAGAATTGGCAAAAGTAGCCTATGGTGGGAACTATGACCAAGTCATGGAAGCACCTGTGACCATTGCTCTCTTTACGGATACTGATTTGCAACGTCGGGCTCGGAAGATTGCGCGTGTCGGTGGGGTCAAGAACTTCACAGAGGAGCAGTTGCAATACTTCATGCAAAACCTTCCTGCAGAATATGCTCGCTACAATGAACAACAGATTAGCGATTACTTGGCATTTAATGCTGGATTGGTCGCGATGAACTTGGTATTGGCCTTGACGGACCAAGGGATCGGCTCAAACATCATCCTTGGCTTTGACAAATCAAAAGTCAATGAAGTCTTGGAAATCGAAGAGCGTTTCCGTCCAGAACTATTGATTACTGTCGGCTATGCTGCTGAGAAGGTAGAACCTAGCTACCGCTTGCCAGTAGACGAAATCATTGAAAAACGCTAATAGAAACTGAAAGAACCGGATGGTCTCGTCTCTACGATACAAGTCCGGTTTTCTAGAATCCTTTGGCAGTCGCTGAAGGGATTCTAAAGGATTCAATTTAAATCGAAACAACGGAGGAATGCATGACAACAATTGACTTTAAAGCAGAAGTAGAAAAACGCCGCGAAGAAATGATGGCTGACCTTTTCAGCCTCTTGGAAATCAACTCAGAACGAGATGACAGCCAAGCAGATGAGACTCACCCTTATGGACCTGGCCCCGTCAAAGCCCTTGAGAAATTCTTGGAAATTGCTGAGCGTGATGGCTACGAAACAACCAATGTGGACAACTATGCTGGACACTTCACCTTTGGACAAGGAGAAGAAGAGCTTGGAATCTTTGCCCACATGGACGTGGTACCTGCAGGTAGTGGCTGGAATACAGACCCATATAAACCTGAGATTATCGATGGCAAGCTCTATGCGCGTGGTTCATCAGATGACAAGGGTCCTACAGTAGCTTGTTACTACGGCTTGAAGATTATCAAGGATCTGGGATTGCCAGTATCTAAGCGCGTGCGCTTCGTGGTCGGTACAGATGAAGAATCTGGCTGGGGCGATATGGACTACTATTTCAAACATGTCGGCCTTCCTGACCCAGACTTTGGTTTCTCACCAGATGCCGAGTTCCCAATCATCAACGGGGAAAAAGGAAATATCACCGAGTACCTTCACTTCGGAGGCCAAAATACAGGTCAAGCGCATCTTCATAGCTTCACCGGTGGCCTTCGCGAAAACATGGTCCCAGAGTCAGCGACAGCAGTCGTTTCTGGGCAATTACCAGATTTAGCTGGTCTTTTGGAGGCCTTTGCCAATGAACACCAACTTCGTTATGAAGTGGCAACAGAGGATGACGGTAAATTTAAAGTTACCATTATCGGGAAATCTGCCCATGGCTCTACTCCAGAAGCTGGAATCAATGGAGCAACTTATTTGGCTCTCTTCTTGAACCAGTTCGACTTCGGTGGAGCTGCCAAAGCATACTTGCAAGTGTCAGCATCTCTTCTTCATGAAGACTTTGCTGGTGAGAAGCTTGGCATTGCCCATGTGGATGAAAAGATGGGGGCCCTCAGCATGAATGCGGGTGTCTTCAACTTCGACGAAAACAGCTCAGATAACACTATTGCCTTGAACATTCGTTACCCTAAAGGAACAGATCCAGAAACCATCAAAGCTGGACTTGAAAAAGTAGAAGGAGTGGCATCCGTCAGCTTGTCTGCCCACGGCCACACCCCTCACTATGTTCCAATGGAAGATGAATTGGTCTCAACGCTTTTGCGTGTCTATGAAAAACAAACCGGACTGAAAGGTCATGAGCAAGTAATCGGTGGCGGAACCTTTGGTCGTCTATTGAAACGTGGGGTTGCCTTCGGTGCCATGTTCCCAGACTATGTGAACACCATGCACCAAGCCAATGAATTTGCGGATGTAGAAGATCTCTACCGTGCAGCTGCAATCTACGCAGAAGCCATCTACGAACTCATCAAATAAGACTCTACTCAGTCGGCACTTGCTGGCTGAGTTTTTGCTTAGAGGAGGAGAAATGGAGAAACTGGAGCGGATCAAAGAGGCCATCATGGCCGATCCACAAAACAAAAACTATACGGATAAAGGGATCGAGCCCTTGTTTGCGGCACCAAAGACTGCTCGGATCAATATCATCGGACAGGCACCTGGACTGAAAACACAAGAAGCCGGCCTCTATTGGAAGGACAAGAGTGGAGACCGTCTTAGGGAGTGGTTGGGAGTTGATGAAGAGACCTTTTACCATTCGGGTCTATTTGCGGTTATTCCCATGGACTTTTATTTTCCTGGGCATGGCAAGTCAGGGGACCTGCCACCTCGCAAGGGCTTTGCGGAAAAGTGGCACCCTCTGCTCCTTAAGGAGTGTCCGGATATTGAGTTGACCCTCTTGATCGGCCAGTACGCTCAAGCCTACTATCTCCATGAGAAGGTTAGTGGCAAGGTGACAGAGCGGGTGCGTCGGTACAAGGACTATCTGCCCGACTATTTCCCTCTGGTCCATCCATCGCCTCGCAATCAGATCTGGATGGCCAAGAATCCCTGGTTTGAAGCAGAAGTGGTGCCGGCTCTTCAAGCTCGGGTCCAGCAGATTTTAAGAGAGTACAAAAAGAAAAAATGAGTGATAACCACCAATAGGAGGAATTCCCATGGATGCATATCAAAAAGTCAAAGCCAAATTGGACGAGCTCGGGATTAATTTTGATGTGGTGGAGCATCCACCAGTATTGACTACCGAGCAGGCCGATTCCTATATTGAAGGTCTAGAAGGGGTCCGGACAAAGACCATGTTTTTGACCAATAAAAAGAAAAGCCAGTACTATCTGCTCATCATGGATGACCAGAAACTCTTGGATATGGAGGATTTCAAAGAGCAAGTAGGAGCCAATCGGATCCGCATGGCTTCAATTGAATCTCTGGCAGAAAAAATGCAATTACCAGCTGGGACAGTATCTCCTTTTGGCTTGTTAAACAATGAAGAAAAGGATATTCTCGTCTATTTTGATCAGGACATTGTGTCAGAGGAAATCATGACCTTCCATCCTAACACGAATGAAAAGACGATCTTTATCAAAACCCAAGACCTATTCCGCTTTTTAGAATCCATTGATTTTAAATATGAAATACTAAACTTGCCATAGTGGCATCAAAAAGGAGAAATCATGAAAGAAATTCCATTTAATGACTTTTTAACAAAGTACCAAGCAGGAGAAATTAACGTCGTCGATGTTCGCGAGCAAGAGGAGTACGATGCTCTTCATCTGGACGAAGTGACCTTACTTCCCTTATCAGTATTGGCAGAACGCTTTTCAGAGCTGAAAAAAGACCAAGCCTATTATGTCATCTGCAAGTCTGGTCGGCGATCAGCCCGTGCTTGCCAATTTTTGGAAGAAGCGGGCTATGATGTAACCAACGTCCAAGGAGGCATGGATGCATTTGAGTAGTTGGGATGGCCCAGCTTGTGAATTCCGGTAGAACATTGAATTCTAGTGGAAATTTTTATATAATATATCTGTATTTTGTTTTATAAGGAGATTATTTTATGATCAAACAGGATTGGCTTGATTACTTTGAAGCTGTGAACGGTCGTTCAGCAACTGAAGCAGAGATCGCTCAAGCGTTGGCTGCAGGTGAGTTCCAAGAAGAACAGGTAGCCCAAGAAGCTTCACAATTTGTAGGGGCTCCAGTAGCTCCAGACCAAGTAAACGCTGGATTTGTTGCTGCTCCAGCAGCACCTGAAGAAGTGACTTCTCAATTTGCTGCTGCGCCAGAAGCGCCAGCTCAAGAAGCACCACAATTCGCTGCTGCTCCAGAAGCGCCAGTTCAAGAAGCACCACAATTCGCTGCTGCCCCAGAAGCGCCAGTGCAAGAGGCACCACAATTTGCTACTGTGCCAGAAGCGCCAGTGCAAGAGGCACCACAATTTGCTACTGTGCCAGAAGCGCCAGTGCAAGAGGCACCACAATTTGCTACTGCGCCAGAAGCGCCAGTGCAAGAGGCACCACAATTTGCTACTGCACCAGAAGCACCAGTACAAGAAGCGCCACAATTTGCTGCTGCTCCAGAAGCACCAGTTCAAGAAGCGCCACAATTCAATGCTGCCCCAGAAGCACCAGTCTTTGGTGCTCAACCAAATAGCTTCCAACAAGCGCCTCAACAACAGCCACAACCAGGATTTGGTCAACCAGCCCCAGGTCAAGGCTTCCAGCAAGCACCTTATCCAGGACAACCTCAACCAGGTCAAGCCTATTATGCACAACCTGCTCAACCAAATGCCTTTGGTCAAGCAATGAAAGGATTCTGGTCATGGTTTGTTTCTGCTTTGGTTCGACCAACAGTAGAAAATCAACCAAGAGTATTGAATGGTATTCTTCATTATGTCTTAACTGCATTTATCCTTAGCCTCTCACTTTTCTTCGTGGCGAGTGCCTTCCCTTACGCTGAAGTAGGATTTACGGCTTACCTATTGATTGTCATTGTAACTTTCTTTACAATTTACGCCACTCAATTAACTGGTTTCTTGGTTCGTCACCTTGTCTTGCAAGATAAAGAATACACCTACAAACGTTCATTCGATGAGTTTGCTCGCTTGTCTATCTATGCCTTGCCAGCATCCCTCATTGTCTTAATTTTTTCTCTAGTTAAGTACTTTGAAGGATTTAGCTTCCTTCGATCGTTAATCTTCGTTCTCTATTTCTTAGGCTTGCTATACACTGTTTACCAAGGTTTGAACAGAACAAAAATCAAGGCTGACAAATTCTTGTTGCTCCTTGCTTCAACAGCGGTCATTCTAGTCATCTTCACAATTGTTGGCATCGTTGACAGACGCATTTTAGAACAAGTATCCGTCTATATCGCTTCCTTCTTTTAATCGGGTAGGAACCTTGTCATAAAATTCTTGTTCATATAGATATCGGATAAAAAATATTTTAGGTTTTAGGAGAACATACCGATGAACAAAAAATGGGTAGAATTATTTGAAAAAGTGATCGGTCGCAAACCTACTCCTGAAGAATTCATTGCCGGAAGAGATTCCGGCTTTGATTTTAAGGCAATCAAATCAATTGCTGGAGTAGCGATCGATCAAGTGGCATCAGAAGTTCCAGTGCAAGGAGAGCAGGAGCCAGTAGAAGAGCTTGTAAATCCACTCCAACAGGCCTGGGAAGAACGTTTCTTCGCCCTTTATGGACGTGCGCCACTTCCAGAAGAGATCGAATCAGCACGTAGTCAGAACTTTGAAATTGTGGAAGGACCTGCTCCAACTATTCATTTGGATGAGACCAATCAAACAACACAGGTCTTCGCACCAGTAGAGAGTCCATCAGAGGCCTCAGAAAGCCTGTCCCAGCCAGTTGAAGCCGTAGCGGTAGCAGAAGCACTAGAACAAGAAGAAGCTGTCAAGAAAGGCAAGAAAAAGAAAGAAAAGAAAGTCAAAAAAGAGAAAAAGGGCAAGAAAAAGAAAGTCTTCTTCTTCAGTATTTTAACTTTGTTGGTCTTGACCTTGTCTGGTCTAGGCTATTACTTCTCATCAACGACAGGCCCACAGGTGACAGTGGACAAATTGGTCACAGCCATTGAACAAAAGGATTACCGGGAAGTGGCTAGCATCCTTTCAAATGATAAGGATAAGTGGACCAAAGAAGAAGCTCAGGGCTTGCTAGACTATATGACTGCTCAGAAGATTGATGTCATTTACGAATTAGATCATATCGCTCAGTCTTCCAAAACAGGGATCGTCAAGGACAAAAACCAGAATCTACTGATTGGAATCGAGAAGGCGGATAAGAAATTCGGTATCTTCCAAGAATATCGCATCGAGACCTATCCACTTGAAGTCACAGCGACTACGAATCTGGATGATGCCAAGCTTAAGACCAGTGAAAAAGAGTCGACTGTGCTCAAGAAAAACCAAACGACCAAGCTTGGAAAGGTTCACTTTGCACCACGAGATATGCAACTAGACGGTAAGACCGAAGTTGGAAAGATCTCTAGTGAGGTCAAGCTAGATCCAGCTCAAGCTTCGAAAAATAAGCTGGACTTGACCTTCAATTCTGAGAAACGTCTTCTTGAAATTGAATTTCCAGAGGAAGTCAGCAATCCAACGGATATCAAGGTGGCCGTGAATGGCAAGGAAGTCGGCACAAGTACCCTATTTGAAGTCGATGTCGTAGCCCATCAAGAAATCGAGGTCCATGCAGTCTTTAGTGTCAACAATGAGAGCTATACAACTGAAAAGGCCAAGGTTACGATCGGTGAAACTCCGGATGATGATGAAGTCATCACTTTGAAGCTTTCTAAGGATGTAGCCAAACGATTGAAAGATGCAGAATCAGCTCGTAAAGCCAAGGAAGAAGAAGCCAAGAAGGCAGAAGAGAAGAAAACTGCTATCACCTCCTTCCTCCAAGACTACCGGACAGAAATCTTCTCATCTGTCTCAAGTAGATCCAACACCTACTCCAAGTACTATGACACTTCAAGTGATGCCTATAAGGAAATGGTGGAGTGGACAACAGGTGGCGGAGTCAAGAAGGCTGAAATCGACTACTATACACCAGGTGTTTTCAACGTTCTCAGCGTTAACGAAGAGAATGGAATGGTGATCGTGAAAACCCATGAAGAATATACTGTGCACTATGTGACCAGCCGAAAAGATAGCCAGAGTAGCAAGGACAAGACCTACACCCTGAAACCTGTAGGGGATACTTACGTGATTACGGCTATTGCGGTCACGGCTGGTAATTAGGAGGTTTATGATGAAATTAAGCATGACAAAGTGGACGCTTGCTGGCCTTGTTCTGTTGAGCCTAGGTGCCTGTGGCCAACAGAAGGAGTCAAAGAGCTCATCTCAAAAAGAGCCTGCTTCCAGTAAGCAAGTAGCTCAGTCGTCAGCCAGTAAAGAAACCAGTGCTTCCCAAGCAACTTCATCTGATGATAGCGACAAGTCAACGAAGAAGGCAGGCAAAGTAACGGTGGACCAAGGTGTTTCCTTTAATGGCTCTTATTACAGTGTCCAAGGAAAGTCTGGAGATATCGTCATCGCCAACAAGCACTACCCCTTAGCTGCAGACTACAATCCAGGTGAGGATCCAACAGCTGTTGAGGCTTTGCACGAGTTGATCGCGGCCATGCAGGCTGAAGGGTATGCTATCAGCGATCAGTACAGTGGTTTCCGCAGTTATGAGACCCAAGTAGATCTCTACCAAAGCTATGTCAATCAAGACGGTGCCGCTGCAGCAGATCGCTACTCAGCTCGTCCTGGCTATAGCGAGCACCAGACAGGTCTAGCATTTGACCTCATCGATACCAGTGGCAATCTCGTTCAAGAAGCAGGCGCAAGCAAATGGTTGCTCAAGAACGCTGCCAAGTATGGCTTTATCGTCCGTTATCAAGAAGGAAAAGAAGCGAGCACGGGCTACATGCCGGAAAGCTGGCACCTTCGCTATATCGGAGAAGATGCAAAAGATGTCGCAGCATCAGGAAAAAGCCTAGAAGAATACTTCAACTTTACCGGTGGCGACTACGAATAACAAGAAAGAGGCTGGGACAAAATTCCTAGCCTCTTTCTATGTTTATTTGGATTGTCGAGCAAGACGCAGTGGTTGAGTGGGCTCTACTACGCTGATTTCATCAGCTTTTACAGCCCTACTCAACTGTGCGGAGTTGGGACGACGAAATCGAATTCTAACGAATTACCGATTTCTGTCCCACTCTCATTTTTGTGCTGGTCAGGACAAGAAAAAACCACTGCCAAGTGGAAGTGGTTTTGATGGGTTTCTTATTTGAGACCGTATTTTTTGTTGAAACGATCCACACGTCCATCTGCTTGAGTGAACTTTTGACGTCCAGTGTAGAATGGGTGTGAGTCTGATGAAATTTCAACACGGATCAATGGGTAAGTTTCACCTTCGAATTCAACAGTCTCATTAGAGTACTTAGTTGAACCACTAAGGAACTTATAACCAGTAGTAGTGTCCATGAAGACAACAGGGCGATATTCTGGATGGATATCTTTTTTCATTTTGCAATAATTCCTTTCTGCCATGGTCTCTTTCCGAGCCATAGATTGTTACTAAGTTAGTTTATCAAAAACAAAAGAGTTTGGCAAGGATTTTTACCAAATTTTTCGCATTTTATAAAGAAAAAAAGTGGGAGAAGCCTATCCTGTTAGGTAAGCTTTTCCCACTCTGTCTAACAATCCTAGAAAGGAATAGTTAGCCCTGTAAGATCAACAGAAATCTTTTATTCTTGACCAGGTTCAGTAGTTGGCTGTTCTGGTTGTTGAGGTTGCTGTTGCTCTTGTGGTTGCCAAGCTTGTTGGAAACCTTGTTGAGGCTGTTGAGGCGCTTGTTGGAAACCTTGTTGAGGCTGTTGAGGCGCTTGTTGGAAACCTTGCTGAGGCTGTTGAGGCGCTTGTTGGAAACCTTGTCCTGGAGCAGGTTGACCAAACCCTTGTTGCGGTTGTTGCCATTGTTGTTGATTAGGTTGACCAAACCCTTGTTGAGGTGCTTGTTGGAACCCTTGTCCTGGAGCAGGCTGACCAAATCCTTGTTGCGGTTGTTGCCATTGTTGTTGACCAGGTTGACCAAACCCTTGTTGAGGTGCTTGTTGGAACCCTTGTCCTGGGGCAGGCTGACCAAACCCTTGTTGAGGCGCTTGTTGGAATCCTTGTCCTGGGGCAGGCTGACCAAATCCTTGTTGAGGCGCTTGTTGGAATCCTTGTCCTGGGGCAGGCTGACCAAACCCTTGTTGCGGTTGTTGCCATTGTTGTTGACCAGGTTGACCCGGTTGTTGTGGTGATTGGACAGATGATGCAACAGACTGTGCGAATCCTCTACTTGTTGAGGCAAGTTCTTGGAATGTCCCTTTAGTGATTTTACCACCAGACATGGCAAGAAGTCCTGTGATCACAAGAGCAATACTTGCAATGACTGCAATAATCAAACCAAAACCAATAGAAAAGCCATCACCGAATTCAGATGAAGCACCCAAGACTCTAAACATAGTGATGATCGTAATTAAGCTTTCAAGAATACCGATAGCAATGACACCAATGGAAAAATTTTTGTTCATTGGTGGAGCAATGTTTGGAAGGCAAGCTAGAACGATGGCACCAATAGCTAGGACAACGATGACCCATCCAAATTCACCTCGAATTCCACTGAAAGAATAACTTCCGTAGGATCCACCATTGAATGTACTCCATGGCAAAAAGGTAGAAATGGCAGTAAGAGCTGCTGCGACGATGATAAAAATACGATGTTTATGCATAAAACGTCTCCTTTTTTGTGATTATTATAGCATAAATAAGCTCAAACTGGAATGGAAATTTAAGAAATCGTTCACATTTTTCTAAATGTTATTAAAATTCATTCGTTTTTGTTTAAAATGAAAAAAGGCCAATCGTCTCCACTAGAAACGACTGACCTGCTTGCTTGATTTTCACTATCTATTTTGCCTTGGCAACTTCCTGTAGTTCTCGATAGATTTGCTCGTTTTCTTCTAAGGAATAAGAATTGGCTCCACTGGCGAGTGGGTGGCCTCCACCATCGTGGCGTTTGGCAATCTCATTGATCACCAGAGCCTTACTTCTCATACGGACGCGGTAGTGGCCATCAGCTTGCTCGACAAAGATGGCCCAGACGCTGACGTCTTCGATCCGACCAGGTGCTGAGACGATCGCAGCAGTCTCGGCATCTGTGATTTGGTAATGTTTGAGGAGCTCCTGTGTCAGGGTCACGCGACTAGCTCCATTTTCATCGATTTCGAGATGATCATAGACATAGCCTTGAAGCTTGGCGATCTTGGAGCTCATGCTGTCCATCTGACGAGAAAGACCTGCAAAATCAAAGTTAAAGCTACGAAGGTGGGAAACCATCTCGAAAGTCCGGCTCGTCGTTGAAGGGTAGAGGAAGCGTCCAGTATCTCCGACAATACCGGCATAGAGGAGACGGGCTGCTTCTGGAGTGATTTCAAGCTTTTGTTCAAGAGCCAAGAGGGTAATGAGTTCACTCGTAGAGCTCGAGTCAGTGTCTACCCAGAGGAGATCTCCGTAAGCATCATCGTTTGGATGGTGGTCAATCTTGATTAGAAAATCGCCACTTGTGTAGCGTTTGTCATCGATGCGAGGGGTGTTGGCAGTATCGCAGACAATGACCAGGGCACCCGCATAGTCCTCATCTGTGACAGCATCCATGCTAGCCATCCAAGCAAGAGTCGGCTCATTAAAGCCGGTAGCTAAGACTTTTTTGTCTGGGAAGTTGGTCTGGATGATCTCTTTCAGGCCGACCTGGCTTCCGATCGCATCCGGATCGGGATTCATATGACGGTGAAGGATAATGGTATCGTATTGGTTGATTTTCTCTAAAATGTCCTGTGTAATCTGCATATAGTACCTCATTTAGTTCTCATTCAATTTTAGCATAAGCAGGGCATTTGGAAAAGAAAAAGGTTGTCTGGCTCTCTGGTGGGGAATTTCCGAACAATGCCAGGTCCCCAGTACTTCCCTATGCAAAATTCGAGCGAAAGTGGTATAATGTCATAAGATTATTATTTGGAGGGAATTATGACATTAGCAAAGATTGTTTTTGCAAGTATGACAGGAAATACAGAAGAGATTGCTGATATCGTAGCCGATAAGTTTCGTGATCTTGGTGTCGAAGTAGAAGTCGACGAATGTACAACAGTAGACGCAGAGGACTTTCTTGAAGCTGACATTGCAGTCGTAGCAACCTATACTTACGGTGATGGTGAGCTTCCTGACGAAATCGTAGACTTTTATGAAGACTTAGCTGGTCTTGATTTGAATGGTAAGATTTACGGTGTTGTTGGTTCAGGTGATACCTTCTACGATGAGTTTTGTAAAGCAGTCGATGACTTTGATCGTGTCTTTGCAGCAACTGGTGCGGTTAAAGGTTCTGAGTGCGTCAAGGTAGACTTGTCAGCTGAAGACGAAGATATTGAAAAATTAGAAGCTTTTGCAGAAGAACTTGTAGCAAAAGTAGGATAAACCATAGCTAAGAAAGGTGTTTGCATGTGGCAGGCACTTTTTTTGTGGTTGAAAATGTTCAATAGCTGGATAGGGCTTGTAAGATAGCACGATTTTTGATAAAATGGGAGCAAAAAGTGAGGAGACCAGTATGGAGTTAGAGAAAATTCGCCAAGAGATTGATAGCATCGATAAAGAATTGGTCCATTTATTGGAACGCCGGATGCACTGTGTAGAAGATATCATTCGGTACAAAGAAACTCATCAAAATCCTATCTTGGATCGGGGCAGAGAAGATGAGGTCTTAGCCAATGTCGCTGGCTTGGTGCAGGAAAAGCGCTATGAAGAGACCATCCTTGCGACTTATCGAGACTTAATGAAGCGCTCCAGAGGCTACCAGGCCGATCAATTAGATGGGGACGAAGGTGCTTGAGATGACGATAAGTAAAAGAACCTTAGTATATACCCTAGATGCCATTATGATCGGGGGGATCGTCGGGGTGATTGATACTCTCTTCGGGCGTGTCTTGATTGGGATTGGAGAAGTTCGTACGGATTACCTTCTCTATCTCTTACCCTTTCTGCCTCTAGCCGGTATCTTGATCACCTATCTCAATCGCACCTATGGAGGTAAGAGTCAAAAAGGGATGGAGCTCCTCTTTGAAGTAGGAGAGGGAAGGGAGAAAGCCATTCCCAAGCGCTTGATTCCCTTGACCATCCTTTCTACCTGGTTGACCCATCTCTTTGGTGGATCTGCTGGTCGAGAAGGAGTAGCGGTCCAGCTTGGGGGAACAGTGGCCCATGCTCTTCGAAGAGACTGGCTTGGCCCTCACGCTTCACGGATTTATTTGGTCACTGGGATGGCTGCCGGCTTCGGGGGACTCTTTCAGACGCCTCTAGCTGCCATCTTCTTTGCTATGGAGGTCCTAGTGGTTGGGAGACTAGAGTGGCGGGCTCTTTATCCTGCGGCCATTGCAGCCTTTGTCGCTAGCTGGACATCTCACACCTTGGGGCTAGAGAAGTTCACTCAGGTCATTTCAGACAAGCTCTCCCTATCGCCTCACGTATTCTTGCAGTTGCTGGTCTTAGGAGTCATCTTTGGTCTGACAGGTAAGCTCTTTGCCTATCTTTTGGGGCAGTTAAAAACTAGCTTTGCCAAGACCTTTGCCAATCCTTATGTGCGGATCGGAGTGGTCGGTCTCGGTCTGAGTATTCTCTTGTATCTGATTGGAACAGGTCGCTATACAGGACTGGGGACCAACCTGATCTCTCAAAGCTTTGCGGGAGCTGATAGCAAGAGCTTGATCACTGGGGCAGACTGGATCCTCAAGCTCCTCTTTACGGTAACGACCATTGCTGCAGGCTATAAGGGAGGAGAAGTGACCCCGCTCTTTTCTATCGGGGCAAGTCTAGGTGTCTGGCTAGCTCCTTTCTTTGGACTGCCGGTTTATCTGGTAGCGTCCTTGGGCTATGCAGCAGTCTTCGCCGGGGCAACCTCGACGACCATTGGTCCCATTTTGATCGGGTGTGAGGTCTTTGGTTTCCAGCATTGGCCAGCCTTTCTCCTAGTCTGTTTGGTCGCTACGCGTCTTTTTCCAGCCTTGTCTATCTATGGTGGACAAAAAGTTGCGAAAAAGTTGCAATAATCCTTTACAAACGACCATTCTTTTGGTATTATAAACTTTGTGCGTAATGGAAGCACAAAAATACAGTTTATCCGCTGGGGGAGTAGCCCTCAAGATTGACGAAGATAGGAGAATAAAATGAATCCATTAATCCAAAGCTTGACTGAAGGTCAACTTCGTACTGATATCCCTGCATTCCGTCCTGGTGACACTGTTCGTGTACACGCGAAAGTTGTCGAAGGATCTCGTGAACGTATCCAGATCTTTGAAGGCGTTGTTATCGCTCGTAAAGGTCAAGGACACACTGAAATGTACACTGTTCGTAAAATCTCTAACGGTGTCGGTGTTGAACGTACATTCCCAGTACACACTCCACGTGTAGAAAAGATTGAAGTTGTACGTTACGGTAAAGTACGTCGTGCGAAATTGTACTACCTTCGTGCATTGCAAGGTAAAGCAGCTCGTATTAAAGAAATCCGTCGTTAAGACGAATAAGGAGGCGGGAGTGATCTCGCTTCTTTTTTTTATAGGTCCCCTTAGTTCAATGGATATAACAACTCCCTCCTAAGGAGTAGTTGCTGGTTCGATTCCGGCAGGGGACAATAATTCAATCACAAAGAGGCTGGGACAAAAGTCCTAGCCTCTCAATTGTCTTTGGATTGTCGAGCAAGACGCAGTGGTTGAGTGGGCTCTACTACGCTGATTTCATCAGCTTTTACAGCCCTACTCAACTGTGCGGAGGTGGGACGACGAAATCGAATTCTAACGAATTACCGATTTCTGTCCCACTCTCTTTTTTTTGACCAAATTTTGAACAAGTTCATAAGATATCCATGGTGTGGTATAATAGGAGAAAGTATAGGTACTAATTTGATTGGGATTTCTCTCCTTATAATGAGATTGGATTAAGTGTTAGGAACTAGATTCCTGTGAAGGAATAAGACGATATGAGAATTATAAAAGAAAATGGGTTTATTATAACTGAAGAAAATGGCAAATATACAATGTCCTGGATGACAGGAGGTTTTCAAGATATAGAAGTTACTTATCCAGTTAGTAAAGAATTAGTGGACAAGGCTTTAAGGTCAGAACAGGATGCTTATGAGGTTGAGCTATTCTTACAAACTGGAGAATGGGTGACAAAGGAGAGTAAAGAAGTAGCTAGGCAAAATTACTTTAGATCCTCACCGGTTCGTATTTTGGTAAATCCATCATCCATTAAACAGTTGTTTTCTATTCAAGAATTTGAAAAACTGATACGAAAAGCTATTAGTTCAGAACTAAAACCAACTGAACTTGACGCTATTGGTAAAGTTGATAATCATTTAGAGCTTCTTCTGGTGGATTCAATCGGCTGGGAGGAAGAAATAGAAGCAGTCCATCTTGAAATTCTGCAAGAAAAAATTAACAATTATATTCATTTCCTTGAAAGCAAGCAATATGTAGAGAGATATGGCGATAGCTTTGATAAAAAAGTCATCCATATCACATTCCAGTATTCTCCATCGGATAATGGACTAGCCTTTCTCACAGCTGTTCAGAAGGTATTGCAACCAACGGATATGAGCTTGAAGGTAGAATTGCCGGAGTGAGTTCAGGGAAGTGAATATAAGAAGAGACGTTTGTCTTTTCTTTTTCATTATTAATGAGACTTTCCCATCCTTTCTGTACTTGATTTTAATCTGGTATAATGGGAAAAGGAAACTCTTTCCGACTAGTACCTTGCGCTTCAGAATTTGGTGTTGAGTCAAGTGATGGGCTTTGGTTTCGGCAAGGCGAGCGATTATATGAATACGAAGTTTGGTCGTGGTGGTACACCAGACCTAGCAGTTGATTTGCCAGGTGGCAGCAGAAAGTGTAGCTGGAGTTGTCGGCGGAGTCGAGCCAAGTGATGTTGATGTACCGAAGGTGAAGGATATACATAGCTCTGGGGATGCCAGTTTTCCAAAACCAACTTTTCAACCAAGTTCTGGAAATTCTTCAGTGGTGTCAAGGGTAGAATTCGAGAACAATTCAGTACCATCTGTAGGAAAAGCACAGAATGCAAATTTACAGTTTAATAGTAAGCAAAAATTAGTGAATCATTTTGATAAACACAGTGCAGAGGTTGCTCACGCATTGAAAAGAACGGATTACTCAATAGAACAATATTTAAAAGACGCAAATTTTGTAATTGAAACGGGTACTTATGTACCAGAATTAAATGCATATGTAAAATTTATAGAATATGAAGGCAAAAATACTTTGTACGCCTTTGTCGGATTAGATCTAAATACTGGAAATATAACGACATATCATGCAAAAACTGTTGATTATCTTATCAAAAAGGGACCTAGTCTAGGATTTCAACGTTAAGGAGAAATTTAATGATTTTTGTAAAAAAAATAGAATGGATAGATATTGATACCAAAGAAGCGGAGGTCACTTTATCGGATAATCAATATGAATTAGTTTGCTTTTCAGATGAATTTTTTGGAAAGATTGGGGGAAAGTTTGATGACATGCTATATGCTATTGTTGATGGAGACGTATATAAAAGCGAAGATAAATTATTTCTAGTAAAGCACCTGAATAGTTTTGAATATTTTATAATTGCTAAAATAATTGATAAAACAAGAAATATCGCTCAGGTAGGAGAATTTTTGATTAATATAGGTGGAGGAATTCCAAATGATCTTGAGAATGGTGAATTTGTTGAATTTCGTGTTAGAAGGATTGATATTTATTAATGCTCAGTGAAAGTCATACGAAAAATTGATTAACTCTATTGGAAAAGATTTTTGAAGACTACCAAGAAACGAAGTAAACTATAAAAATTTAGGTATCTGAGGTTATAGTAATTAATGAATAACACAGAATTCAAAAAAATTGTTGGCGAAACTTTGAAATCACAAGGTTTTGCTTATGAAAATAAATATTATACATTTGAAAATACTGATTTAAAGGTATTTATTGGCTTTTAAAAATCTAACTTTGAGAAGTCTTTCTATATCAATTACGGCTTTTTGATCAAAGGCATTTATGATGGGAAATTACCTCTATATAAACAAGGTTTGGAAGACTTTGGTGGTAGAGTCAATAAAAATGGTAAAATGTATTACGTGGAGGGATGATGGATAAATTATACATAGTTGTTGATGGAATTGAACATCAATACTTTGATTGTGATAGTACAGGATATTATTTGATTTCCTATGATCCTTTATCAGAGAATAATGGTTATAAATTATTTGATTCAGAATTGAAACAATATAGAGAATACTTGACAGAAAAACAGATTGAAAAAAAGTATAAAATTATAGATCATATTTGGTTCAATGAACAGAAATGGGATATTTTTCAACGAAGTGACGATAATTTAGATAAGCCTAATTCATGGGTAACTATTGTTTCTGACGATATACAATTTTTAAAAAGAAACGGACTATGGAAGAAGGAGAATTTAGTTGAAAGTAGGTATGGACATTTGTATTATTGCTCTCTACCAATCGAGGCTGAAAAGTTTTCTCTAATTCGAACTAGAAAAAATCTCCCTATATAGTTAAGATAGTAAGAAAGTAGTCTATGATGAAATCAGTTAGTTTTACAATAAAAAGCAACCAATCACTAAGAGCTCTGTTATTTCGAATGGTCCAAAATGTCATAAATAATTAGCAGCAATCAGTAGTCGCCATTTCCGTAGCCTTTTATTGTTTTTTTAAGCTTTTCCTGTTACAATAGCCTTATAGATAAAAAGACTGGTTTTCCAGCCTTTTTAATTGTTTTGAAGAAAGGTTTTTTATGAAACGCAAATCGATTTTGTTTCTATTTTTATTCTTGCTCTCGATTGGTCTGGCCTATGAGACGCAGTCTATCACAGCTGGTTGGATGACTGGATCCCAGTATGGGATCATTGGTATCTCTGTCCTCTTGCTCTTAGTTTATGCGATTCCTGCTGTTTGGGCTCTCTTTCATTTCGCCAAGAAGTGGAAGTTGTCCTGGATTCCGGTCCTCTTTTCTCTTTTAGGTGGGGGCTTTATCGCAGGTTGGCTGTCTAGTTTTGCCAATACCTATTTCCATGAGATGATTCAGGCAGTAGCGCCTAATAGTGATTTTTGGAACCAGTATGAGAGTGCCATCGCAGGGCCCCTCTTTGAGGAACCCTTCAAGTTGATTCCGATCTTCTTTGTCCTCTATTTGTTCAATGTGCGTCGGATCAAATCCATCTTCCTTTTAGCGATTGCATCTGGTCTTGGTTTCCAGATTGTGGAGGACTTTGCTTATATCCGTCAAGATATGCCAGAAGGTTTCTCTTATGCAGTATCTGGTATCCTAGGTCGGATCATGAATGGGGTCGTCTCTCACTGGGCCTACACAGCTCTTTTCATGGTGGGTCTCTACCTGATCCTTCAAGCGACAAAAGGTCGCAAGGAGTTGATGCTGACGGGTTGGTTCTATTTTGTAGCTGGCTTTGGCCTTCACTTTGTCGGCAATTCACCATTTGGCCAGATCGAGACAGAACTCCCTCTTGCCATTCCATTCTTGACAGCAGTAGGACTCTTCTTGATTTACCAAGCCTACCTCACTGTTCAAAGTCTGGACCAAGGAAATTAATAATAGAAAAATCGTATGTTTGCAACATACGATTTTTTTTTAGGTTATTTTCCAAGACAGAATTGACTGAAGAGTTGGGTGATGAGCTCGTCCGGAGCAGCATCTCCTGTGATTTCTCCGAGAATTTCCCAAGTGCGGGTCAGATCGACTTGAAGCAGGTCCACTGGCATGCCCATAGCCAGGCCTTCGTTAACTGCTTGAAGGCTTTCAACAGCTTTCTCGATGAGAGAGATGTGGCGGGCATTGGAGAGGTAAGTAGCATCTTGCTCCACTAGGCCAGCATTTTCAAAGAAGAGGGCGTTAATGCGGTCTTCAATTTGGTTGATATTTTGGTTTTTGAGGACAGAAATCTTGATATGATCAGCTGGGATCTCGTCCAACTCGATTTGTTGCGGGAGATCGACCTTATTGAGAAGGATGATGCGATTGCTGTCTTGGGAGATCTCAAGGAGCTGCCGATCTTGATCAGTCAGAGGCTCGCTAGCGTTGAGGACCAGGAGGACCAGATCAGCTTCTTTGAGGGCTTTCCGAGAGCGCTCCACCCCGATGCGTTCGACGATATCCTCTGTCTCCCGGATACCGGCTGTATCGACAAGCTTGAGGGGAACCCCGTTGATGTTGACATATTCTTCGATGACGTCACGGGTCGTCCCTTCGATATCGGTCACGATGGCTTTTTCTTCGCGCAGGAGGTTGTTCAGAAGGCTGGATTTACCGACGTTTGGCCGTCCGATGATAGCAGTAGAAATCCCCTCGCGAAGAATTTTACCACGGCGAGCTGTCTTGAGGAGGTTAGTCAAGAGGGCTTCAAACTCAGTGGTCTTTTCGCGGATGATCTCAGTGGTTGCTTCCTCGACATCGTCGTACTCAGGATAGTCGATGTTGACTTCGACCTGAGCCAGAGTATTGAGGATCTCTTGGCGCGTGTTGTTGATGAGATCAGATAGGGATCCGTCCAACTGTTTGACTGCGATGTTCATAGCCTTGTCGGTCTTGGCCCGGATAATATCCATGACCGCCTCCGCTTGGGTCAAATCGACCCGACCATTCAGGAAGGCCCGCTTGGTAAATTCACCTGGCTCGGCCAGACGAGCTCCTTCACGGATGACCAACTGCAGGATTTCGTTGGTCACCGCAATCCCTCCGTGGGTGTTGATCTCGATGATGTCTTCACGGGTGAAAGTCTTAGGTGAGCGCATAGCGCCAACCATGACTTCATCCAGAATCTCATCTTTAGCTGGATCCACAATGTGACCGTAGTTGAGCGTATGGCTAGCCACGCTGGTTAAGTCTTTTCCCTTAAAGATCTTTTGTGCAATTTTAAAGCTGTCTGTCCCGCTTAGGCGGACAATCCCGATTGCTCCCTCACCGAGTGGCGTCGAGATAGCAGCGATGGTATCAAATTCTCTAGTAATCATCTATCTTCTCTTTTCCTGTGTATTCTCTTCTATTCTATCGTAAACTGGCAAGAGGGGCAAGACATTGCTTTTAGAAGGAGGAGTTGAAAAGGTTTTCAGTTAAGTAGTGAAATCTGTCCGCCAATATGCTATACTAAACATGAATAGAAATGGAGGTCTAAGATGGTAAACCTAAAAGAACAGGTAGGTATTAAGGCGGCTGAGTTTGTCACTGACGGCATGATTGTCGGTCTCGGTACAGGGTCAACTGCTTATTATTTTGTGGCTGAATTGGGGCGTCGTATCAAAGAGGAAGGTTTGAAGATTACAGCTGTTACGACCTCAAGCGTGACCTATGAGCAGGCAGAAGGCTTGGGAATTCCGCTAAAAGCGATTGACGATGTAGAAGTGGTTGACTTAACTGTAGATGGTGCGGATGAAGTAGACCTAGCTTTGAATGGGATCAAAGGTGGAGGCGGTGCCCTCTTGATGGAGAAAATTGTTGCAACCAACTCAAAAGACTGCATCTGGATTGTCGATGAGTCAAAACAAGTGGAAACGCTTGGTGCCTTTAAACTGCCAGTAGAAGTCGTTCAATACGGAGCAGAGAATCTTTTCCGTCATTTTGAGAAGAAGGGCTATTCTCCAGCTTATCGTGAAAAGGATGGTCAACGCTTTGTCACCGACCAAGGCAACTATATCATTGACTTGGATCTCAAGGTGATTCAGGATGCGGAAGCTCTGGCCAATGAACTGGATCACACCGTAGGGGTTGTAGAGCACGGTTTGTTCTTGAACATGATTTCAAAAGTGATCGTAGGGACACCAGAAGGCCCTGTCATCATCGAAAAATGGGTTTCTCTAGAGAGGGGCCGGGTTTAAAACGGCTCTCTTCTTATAGGGAAGTGGTATAATATAGCTAGTTTAATAAAGGAAAGAGGCAGTTTATGTCAAAATTTAATCGTATTCACTTGGTGGTACTAGATTCTGTAGGGATCGGAGCAGCTCCAGATGCTAATAACTTTGTCAATGCCGGTGTACCTGACGGCGCATCTGACACACTTGGACACATCTCAAAAGCAGTTGGTTTGAATGTGCCAAACATGGCAAAACTTGGTCTTGGAAATATTCCGCGTGAACAAGCCTTGAAGACTGTTCCAGCTGAGAGCAATCCAACTGGTTACGCTACGAAGTTAGAAGAAGTCTCTCTTGGAAAAGATACCATGACAGGTCACTGGGAAATCATGGGTCTTAATATTACAGAACCCTTTGATACTTTCTGGAATGGATTCCCAGAAGAAATCTTGACAAAAATCGAAGAATTCTCAGGTCGCAAGGTCATCCGCGAAGCCAACAAACCTTATTCTGGTACAGCTGTTATCGATGACTTCGGACCACGCCAAATGGAAACTGGCGAGTTGATCATCTATACATCAGCTGACCCTGTTCTTCAAATCGCAGCGCACGAAGACATCATTCCTTTGGATGAACTTTACCGTATCTGCGAATATGCTCGTTCCATCACTTTGGAACGTCCAGCTCTTCTCGGTCGGATCATTGCTCGTCCTTACGTTGGTGAGCCTGGAAACTTCACTCGTACGGCTAACCGTCGTGACTTGGCTGTTTCACCATTTGCTCCAACTGTTTTGGACAAATTGAACGAAGCTGGTATCGATACCTATGCAGTTGGTAAGATCAACGATATCTTCAACGGTGCTGGTATCAACCACGATATGGGCCACAACAAATCAAACAGCCACGGTATTGACAACTTGATCAAAGCTATGAAATCAGAAGACTTTAAACATGGTTTCTCATTCACTAACTTGGTGGACTTTGATGCTCTTTACGGTCACCGTCGTGATCCACATGGTTACCGTGATTGCTTGCATGAGTTCGATGAGCGCTTGCCAGAAATCATCGCTGCAATGAAAGAAGACGATCTCTTGATGATTACGGCTGACCATGGTAACGACCCAACATACGCTGGTACTGATCATACTCGTGAATACATCCCATTCTTGGCTTACAGCCCATCTTTCAAAGGTAGCGGCTTGATTCCAGTTGGTCACTTTGCGGATATCTCAGCTACTGTGGCGGACAACTTTGGTGTTGAGAAAGCCATGATCGGAGAAAGCTTCTTAGATAAATTGGTTTAAGATGATGCGCTTTGCTCTCCTCGTAAGAGGAATCAATGTTGGCGGCAAAAACAAGGTGGTCATGGCTCAACTTCGTCAAGAATTGACGGAGCTGGGATTGGAACAAGTGGAAACCTACATCAACAGTGGCAATATCTTCTTTACGACAGGTCTTTCTCGATCTCAGTTATTAGAGTGCCTGTCGACCTTCTTTGAAACACATTATCCCTTTATTGAACGCTTTTCTCTGCTGAGTCGAAAAGACTATGAAGCAGAATGTGCAAACTTACCGCAATGGTGGACAGAAGAGATGGCTCGCAAGGATGTGCTCTTTTACACCGAGGGCTTGGATAGGGAATCCCTAGAAGAGAAGTTGCTTGCTTTGAAGCTAGGGGATGAAGTGCTCCACTTTGGCAAGCTAGCTGTTTTCTGGGGGAAATTCTCAGAAGCAAGCTACGCTAAAACCGCCTACCACAAACATCTGATGAAGATGCCTTTCTATCGTGAGATCACTATTCGCAACGCTAACACCTTTGACAAAATTGGTAGATTACTTAAGAAATAAAAGGAGAAACACAATGACATTATTAGCAAAAATCAATGAAACAGCAGCATTTTTGAAGGGCAAAGGAATCGAAGCTCCTGAGTTCGGATTGATCCTTGGTTCAGGTCTTGGAGAATTGGCTGAAGAAATCGAAAATGCTGTCGTAGTAGACTACTCTGACATTCCAAACTGGGGTCAATCAACAGTGGTCGGACACGCTGGTAAATTGGTTTATGGTGATCTTGCTGGACGTAAGGTATTGGCGCTTCAAGGTCGTTTCCACTTCTACGAAGGAAACCCATTGGAAGTGGTGACTTTCCCAGTTCGTGTCATGAAAGTGTTAGGATGTGAAGGGGTTCTTGTAACCAACGCTGCAGGTGGTATCGGCTTCGGTCCTGGTACCTTGATGGCTATCACTGACCACATCAACATGACAGGTCAAAACCCATTAATCGGTGAAAACTTGGATGACTTTGGTCCTCGTTTCCCTGATATGTCGAAAGCTTACACTCCAGCCTACCGCGAAATCGCCCACAAAGTAGCTGACAAACTTGGCATCAAATTGGATGATGGAATTTATATTGGTGTGACAGGTCCTACCTACGAAACTCCAGCTGAAATCCGTGCGTACAAGACACTTGGCGCTGATGCTGTAGGTATGTCAACCGTTCCTGAAGTCATCATTGCGGCTCACTCTGGCTTGAAGGTTCTTGGGATTTCATGTATTACCAACTTTGCGGCTGGTTTCCAAGAAGAGCTCAACCATGAAGAAGTGGTAGAAGTCACTGAGCGCGTTAAAGGAGACTTCAAAGGCTTGCTTAAAGCGATTCTTGCTGAATTGTAAAAAACATGGAAAGAATTGTGATATCTATTCAAGCAATTCCCTATAAAATGAAAATGGTCCTAGCAACTTGTCTGCTAGGGCTTGTTTCGGGTTTAGCGGGTATTTTTCTTCATTTTCTTTTAGAATTAGTGGAGGGATTGGCCTTTGGTCAATCAGAGCATCAGTCTAACTTTTTGACGGATGGAGTTCCTCCTTATCGGATAGGTATCAGTTTACTAATTGTAGGTCTTGCCTCGGCCTTAGTCTGGTATTTCTTGCAACGAAAGGGGAAGCTCCTCTCCATCAAGGGTCAGATGAAGGAGGAGGATGCTCGTCCCACCCTTCATTTCTGGAAACAGTTGCTCCATTCTAGCTGGCAAATCGTTGCCGTAGGAGCTGGGGCCCCTATTGGAAAAGAAGGAGCGCCCCGGGAGATTGGCGCCTTGTTGGCAGGGCCTCTTGCGGAAGGTTTTGACCTATCTCTGACAGATCGTATTTTCCTAATCGCTTGTGGGGCGGGAGCAGGATTGGCTGCGGTTTACCAAGTCCCATTAACGAGTGTGTTTTTTATATTTGAAACCTTGGCGCTGGCTTTTTCGATGAAACGCTTTGTCTTGGCCGGGATTACCACTTATGTGGCTGCTTATACGGCAGGTTGGGTCATTTCAGACAGAGCCCTCTATCAAGTGCCTGAAATAACTTGGTCACCTACTGTCTTATGGCAGATGCTTATTGGAATAGTCATCCTTACTCCAGTCGCCTGGCTCTTTGCCCGTTTCACAAAGAAGGCATCCATTTATCGAATTAAGGACAAACGAATTCTCATCACTTTGCCATTAGCATTTGTTTTCCTAGCTAGTCTAGCAAGCTTTCAGCCCCACCTGCTTGGAAATGGACGGATGATGGCTCAGGAGATTCTCAATGGGGCCACATGGCAGACGATTCTACTCCTGTTTACCCTAAAAGCTCTAGTCGTTCTGCTTACCTTTTGGGCAGGTGCCTATGGAGGGACTCTGACGCCTTCCTTTGCACTGGGAATGGCAGGAGCAGCCCTCATCTCTTTGGTACTTGGTGTTGGAAATACTCCAGCTTTCTTTCTCCTAGGTTCGGTTTGCTTTTTGACAGTGACCTTAAAAGCTCCCTTATCTGCAACTGGCTTGGTCCTTGGGTTTACGGGACAAGGGTTAACAGCTCTACCCTATCTCTTGCTGACAGCTTTTCTAACTGTTGGTTTCTCCAAAGGATTGGATCATCTCATGGGGAAAATAATCAAGGAGTCTCCAGTAGATAAGATTCAGTAGTTTTTATATAGGGGATTTACCCTATAAGCTAGATGAAACCTATCTTTTTATGGTATAATTTAACTAAGCATATAAGGAACCAGGCTTGTTGGTGCTGGAATAAACCTCACTTTTGATGCCTGGCCTCTATGATGAATCCAGAAAGCTAGAGTTTGTGTTGCGATTTGAACATGAGCAGAAAGCTTTCTAAAAAATACACACAGAAAGGTAGAGCATGTGTTCTGATTTGAACACGAGCGGAAAGCTTTTCAAAACAAAAAATGAAAGGAAGGGTAGTTCGGGTTTGAATTGAACCTGGGCTAGAGGCTGTGTAAAAAAGATAAATCCTTCTAGATGCGTAGCATCTTTGTCGGATTTCCTATTTTTACTTTGCCTCTTTAACGCCCTTGGTATCTTAATTATGTCTATCCATATTGCTGCTAAGCAAGGTGAAATTGCTGATAAAATTCTCCTTCCTGGAGATCCTCTTCGTGCGAAATTTATTGCTGAGAATTTCCTTGAGGATGCTGTATGCTTCAACGAAGTTCGGAACATGTTTGGTTACACGGGTACTTACAAGGGTCATCGTGTGTCTGTCATGGGTACTGGAATGGGGATGCCATCCATCTCAATCTATGCGCGTGAATTGATTGTGGACTACGGCGTGAAAAAATTAATCCGTGTGGGGACAGCTGGTTCTTTGAATGGCGATGTTCACGTCCGTGAATTGGTCTTGGCGCAAGCTGCTGCAACCAACTCAAACATCATCCGTAACGACTGGCCTCAATACGATTTCCCACAAATCGCTAGCTTTGATCTTCTTGATAAAGCCTACCACATTGCCAAGGACCTTGGCATGACCACTCACGTTGGGAATGTCTTGTCTTCTGATGTCTTCTATTCAAACTATGGTGAAAAGAACATCGAGCTTGGTAAATGGGGTGTGAAAGCTGTAGAAATGGAAGCAGCGGCTCTTTACTATCTTGCTGCCCAACACCATGTGGATGCCCTTGCCATCATGACCATTTCTGATAGCCTGGTTAATCCAGATGAAGATACGACTGCAGAAGAACGTCAAAATACTTTCACTGATATGATGAAAGTTGGTCTAGAAACCTTGATCGCAGACTAATGGCAGAATACCTTCATGATGAGTGGCTCTACGATCTTCAGACCTACCAGTATAGTCGGGCCCTTCGCTCTGCTAAGAAGCAGAAGAGCGTGCCAGAGCTGGTCTTGACCTTATTGCAGTTAATGGCCGAGCGTCGAGAGCTCAATATCCAACCAATCATGAACCAAAAGTTGAGAACCGAGTTGCTAGATGCAACTGGTTTTCAGCTTTTTTGGCATGAGGACCCAGAAGAGGAACAGTTGGCGAACTATCTGTATGACTTAGAAGCCAAGCTTCGCAACGAGCAGATTATTGACTTCATTCGGGCGGTGAGTCCTGCTATCTATCGGATCTTTATGCGCTTGATTGAGATGCAAATCCCAGATATTGCAGACTACATCCACAACTCCAAGGAGTCCAGCTATGACCATTGGAAGTTTGACAAGATTCGGGCCTCTGACAATCCAGCCTTGCAACAATTCCATAGTGAGAGTGCGGTCAATTCGTCCAGTTTGACGGAGTTGATCTTACACTTGGACTTGCCGGATTCTACTAAGGATGCGGCCAAGCAACTGCGGGAGTTGGAGAAATCTGTCCGCAATCCTCTAGCTCACTTGATCAAACCCTTTGATGAAGAGGAACTCCACCGGACGACTGGATTCTCTTCCCAGCATTTTATGGAGCTCTTGGTGAGTTTGGCTCAGGAGACGGGGATTGTTTACCAGCGAGAACCTTTTTATTTCGATCAGGCCAATGCTGTTATCGAAGCACTCTTGTAAAGAGGAATACATGGATAAAATAAAAGACTTGCAAGAAATCATTGATCAGAGTCAACGGATCGTCTTTTTCGGTGGGGCAGGCGTCTCTACAGAATCCAATATTCCAGATTTTAGGAGTTCGGACGGCGTCTATAGCGTCACATTGGGGCGCCATTTTACTGCAGAACAACTGGTCTCTCATACCATGTTTGAGCGCTATCCAGAGGACTTTTTCGACTTCTATAAGAAATACTTGCTCTATCCAGATGCCAAGCCCAATGCAGCCCATCGCTATCTGGCTTGGCTGGAAGAGACCGGTAAGCTCAAGGCAGTGGTGACGCAAAATATTGATAGTCTCCATGAAATGGCAGGGTCTAAAAAAGTCTTGAAACTCCATGGTAGTGCCGACCGTAATTACTGTACGAGTTGTCAGCGATTTTATGATTTAGAGTCCTTTCTAGCTTTGGAAGGGCCTGTTCCACACTGTCTCGATTGTGGTAAGGTGGTCAAGCCAGATGTAACCCTCTACGAGGAACCTCTAGATATGGACGTCTTTAGCCAAGCAGCCAAAGCCATCCAAGAAGCTGATCTACTGATTATCGGTGGTACCTCCCTCATCGTCTACCCAGCAGCCAGCCTGATCCAGTATTTCCAAGGGGAGAAGCTGGTCGTCATCAATAAGACCAGTATCCCACAGGACAAGCAGGCAGACCTGGTCATCGAAGGGAAGATTGGCCAAGTGTTTTCGAAATTAAGACAATAAAAGAACACCTGAGAGAAGTGGAAATCCACTTGTTTCAGGTGTTTTATTGTGCTTGTGTAGCTGGTTAGTTCTTATTTATCAAATTGGACTTCCTCAAGTAAGTATTCGATAAATTTCTCACCCATCTTAGAGAGGCTAGCTTTTTCGTGTTGGATGTAGACCAGCTCGATTGGGTCATCGATATCTAGCGGGATGGAAACGATATTGTCTCCGTTGAGGTTGCTATTAAGGATACCGGTCGCAATGGTGTAGCCGTCTAGACCAATCAAGAGATTGAAGAGGGTGGCACGGTCACTGACAACGATGGACTTCTTGTGATGCTCTTGGGAGAGGATCTCTTCTGAGAAGTAGAAGGAGTTGTGGGTCCCTTGGTCGTAGCTGAGATAAGGGAAGTCTTCTAGATCTTCTAATTTCACCACCTCTTTGTTAGCTAGAGGGTTGGTCTTGCTGACGAAGATATGAGGTTGGGCAGTAAAGAGATGGGTTGCCTTGAGGTGGCTGTCATCCAGCATTTTGGAGAGGACATCCCGGTTGTACCCATTGAGGAAGAGGACACCGATCTCACTACGGAAGTTCTTGACGTCATCGATGATTTCCCAGGTTCTGGTCTCCCGTAGGAAGAGCTCGTATTTCTCCATGTCGCTTTTCTTGAGGAGAGAGACGAAGGCTTCGACTACGAAGGCATAGTGCTGGGAGGACACGCTAAAGAGCTCCCTATTGGCTACTGGATTTTTATAGCGTTCTTCTAGGAGTTGGGTCTGCTCGACGACTTGACGGGCGTAAGAAAGGAACTCCATCCCATCCTTGGTCAAAGTGATTCCTTTGGGATTACGGATGAAGATATCAATTCCCATTTCTTTTTCCAAGTCCCGCACAGCATTGGACAAACTTGGCTGGGTGATGAAGAGTTGTTTGGACGCCTCATTCATAGAGCCTGTTTCGACGATTTTGATAATGTAATGTAATTGTTGGATTCTCATGCTTATATTTTAACATATTTTTGACAGAAAATCCCAGCTAGTATCAGTCTCTAGAAGGATTTTTCCCTATAAAACAGGTTTAGAATTGAAGGATTGATTGTAGCTTGATAAAATGAGGGAAATGATGGAGGAGATGTGATGAAGAAAATCGTTTTCTGGTACAAAAAATGGAATCAGGAACTGGAGACCAAATTTTTAGCCAGTTTAGTAAAGATAAACTTTATGACCAATTTACTGATTTTTCTTGGTTTGTCTGTTTTTCTAATCCTTGGTAGCTTGCCAGGAAATATCCAATCTTTGGGTTTCTGGAATGCTATTTTTGGAGTCGCAATATACAGTGTTACAATTCTTGTTCATGCCCTAGGGGTTAGTTATTTTGTTCCCAATATTTTTGTGATTTTGTATGTTATTTCTCGCTGGTCTACGATACAGGCCCAGACCTTGGAAAAGGAACTGGTCGGTGTCTATGATGAGAGAGAAGAGGAAAAAATTAAACGAAGGGTTAACAATCGCAAGTACTTTGTAATCCTTTGGATAGGAGTCTTTGGCTGTATCCTGGAATCCTTCGTCATCTATCTAGTAAAGGATTTGACAGATTATGATTGGACCAAACAGCTCATCAATGAGCAGAAGCATACCATGATTTGGTCGGAGGCTCTCCCGACGATTTTTACTTTGGCACTGATTTCCTTCCTAGCTCTGGTCATTTATTCTTACCGAGATGCTAATTCCTTGTCTCCACTTTTAAATATCTTTTGTATCAGTGGGATATTGATGGGATTGGTATTGTTAGCGGTGTTTGACATCCAGTTGCAAGTCATCGGTTGTCACACGGTCTTCTTGTTTGTTTATTCCATTAGCCTCCTGAGAACCAGGATGAAGGAGTGGGAGGGTGCTGATCCCATTAGGACCTATGACAATCCAATTCTCCAGCGCTTTCACCTGATCCTCCACCAATCCAGACACTGGCCTTGGTTGGCAGTCGTCTTTGCCCTCCCCTTGTTAGCGCTATTGGTCATGGTCCTCATGCTCTTTGGTCAACGTCCTGATAGCTTGGTCAAGGCCTGGACCAATACGGCAGATTGGACCTTCTCGGCAAAGATCCCTCCTCAGAATCTCATCATGGATGAGCACTATCTCTGTACGGTTGCGGCTGGTGGCCATGAAAAAGTTGTCAAGCCCCAACGGATGGGAGTCCGGCATGGTCATCCTGTTGTAGTGAATCGCCAGCTCTGTGTTGCCAATGCCTTTGAGCAGGTTCTAGAAGAAAAGACGCCACGATTCCATCGCTTCTTGCGTCGTAATTATGACCGCTATGGCTATCCCTTTGCCAAACATATCAAGAAGAAATGGGCCATGGATATCATTTACTATCTGATGAAGCCCCTGGAATGGCTCTTCTTGTTGGTTCTCTACTTGGTCGATCGCAAGCCTGAAAATCGTATCGCTTTACAGTATATCCCACCGGTACCAGAAGGGTTTTCTCCTGAGACAGATGGGAAATGAGCGGAGCCATCGGGCTTCTACTTGACAAGCGACAAGGAGAGCGATATAATGAGACAAATTTAACCTTTAAGGGGTCCAGAGAGGCCTGCAAGGAAAGACAGAAAAAAGATCAGCGGACTGAGTCTAGCTGATCATTTGTAGGACCTTGCTTTTGCGAGGTCTTTTTTGCTGGAAGAAAGAAGAGGAAACCAATGGTCAGTGACAGCTGTAAAAAACGGTTTGGAAAAATCATGATGGAAGACATGGAGTTAATCGCTCAAGAAGAGATTGCGCCACGGATTTTTTCAATGGTCTTGAAGGGGGAAATGGTGGAGCAGATGTTGCCGGGGCAGTTTCTCCATATTCGTGTACCGGATGACTCTAAGCTCCTCCGTCGTCCTATTTCAATCTCTGAGATAGATCCAGACAGCCAGACCTGTCGCCTCATCTATCGGGTAGAAGGGGGAGGGACAGCCATCTTTTCTCACTTGCCTGTCGGTAGCTTCCTCAGCGTCATGGGTCCTCAGGGAAATGGCTTCGACCTAAAAGGTCTTGGTCAAGGGGCGCGTGCTTTGATTATCGGCGGCGGAATTGGAGTACCTCCTTTGGTTCAAGTGGCTAAACAGCTACATGAGCAGGGAGTAGAAGTCCACTCCGTCCTTGGATTTGCCAATAAAGAAGCGGTGATCCTAGAAGAAGAATTGAAGCAGTACGGCCAAGTCACCATTACAACAGACGATGGTTCTTATGGCACTGAGGGCTATGTTTCTACGGTCATTGATCAGATGGACCAGGAGTTTGATGCTATCTATTCTTGTGGGGCACCTGGCATGCTCAAATATGTTAATACCAAATTCCATGACCATCCCCGCGCCTACATTTCTATGGAATCGCGTATGGCTTGTGGGATGGGTGCTTGCTATGCCTGTGTGGTGCATTTAGAAAATGAAAGCCAAGCAGCTAATAAGCGAGTGTGTGAAGACGGTCCAGTCTTTGAAACTGGTACGATTGTGATGTAGGGAGGAAAGTATGACAAGTAATCGATTAGCTGTATCCTTACCAGGATTAGACTTGAAAAACCCCATCATTCCGGCTTCCGGCTGTTTTGGCTTTGGTCAGGAATATGCCAAATACTATGATTTAGACTTATTAGGATCCATCATGATCAAGGCGACAACTGCTGAGGCTCGCTTCGGAAATCCGACACCACGCGTTGCTGAGACGCCTGCAGGCATGCTCAATGCCATTGGACTCCAAAATCCTGGCGTCGACGTGGTCCTAGCAGAGAAACTCCCTTGGTTGGCTCAGCATTATCCAGATCTACCGATTATCGCCAATGTAGCTGGCTTCTCCAATGAAGAGTATGCAACGGTATCTGGCAAGATCTCGCAAGCGCAAAATGTCAAGGCCATCGAGCTCAATATCTCTTGTCCAAACGTAGACCATGGCAACAATGGCCTCTTAATTGGACAGGTTCCAGAGTTGGCCTATGCAGCCGTAAAAGCTGCGGTAGAAGCTTCCTCCGTTCCTGTCTATGTTAAGTTGACCCCTAGTGTGGCCGATATTACTCAAGTCGCCAAGGCTGCAGAAGATGCAGGGGCTAGTGGCTTGACCATGATCAACACGCTAGTCGGGATGCGCTTTGACCTCAAGACTGGTAAGCCCATCATTGCCAATGGCACAGGTGGTATGTCAGGTCCAGCTATCTTCCCAGTAGCCTTGAAACTCATCCGCCAAGTAGCCCAATCGACCAAACTGCCAATTATTGGCATGGGTGGTGTGGATTCAGCAGAAGCAGCCCTCGAGATGTTTATTGCTGGTGCCTCTGCAATCGGAGTCGGAACTGCTAACTTTACAGATCCATATGCTTGTCCGACCATTATCCAATACTTACCGAAGGTCATGGATCAGTATGGAATAACTAGCTTGGAAGATTTGCGTCGGCATGTCCGAGAAAATCTATTATAAGGATTATCAAGAAAATAAAAAATGCCTGCTGGCTACAACTCCAACAGGCTACTGAGTAAGCTACAACTAAAACAACCCTTACTCAGCATACAAAAATTTTACAGGAAAATCGGATCTTCGTCAAGAATTTGAAATGTTTGTGAATTTTCGCTAATCGAAAGATGAAAAAAACAGATTGAATCCGAACGTTTTATGATTATTTCTTGACTTTTCTTTCATATCGTACTACAATGTAGAAAAACCTTTAAAGCGGTCCAGAGAGGCTCCTAAGGTCTAGACGGTGAATCAGGGTAGATACTACCTAATTTTCGTGTAACCTTGCCTCGGGCAAGGTTTTTTTGTGGAAAAAATGTCAGCCATAAAAAGGAGAAACCCATGCGTGAAGAACGTCCCATCATCGCCCTTGACTTTCCAGCTTTTGAAGATGTCAAAAACTTTTTAGAACATTTTCCAGAAGATGAAAAACTTTTTGTAAAAATCGGAATGGAATTTTTCTATGCAGTCGGACCAGAAATTGTTCACTATCTGAAAGGTCGTGGCCACAGCATTTTCTTGGACCTAAAATTGCACGACATCCCAAATACGGTTAAGTCAGCCATGTCTGTCCTAGGCACCTTTGGTGTGGATATGGTGACAGTTCATGCAGCCGGTGGTGTAGAGATGATGCGCGAAGCCAAAAAAGCACTTGGACCAGGAGCTAAGTTGGTGGCGGTGACTCAGTTGACTTCAACCAGTGAAGAAGACATGCGTGATTGCCAAAACATCCAAACCACTGTCCAAGAATCAGTTGTTAATTATGCTCGTAAGGCGCAAGAAGCTGGCTTGGACGGCGTTGTCTGCTCAGCCCATGAAGTAGATTTGATCAAGAAAGCTACCTCAGAAGAGTTTGTCTGCGTCACCCCAGGGATCCGTCCTGCGGGAGCAGAAATTGGTGACCAAAAACGGGTCATGACCCCACAAGAAGCCCATGCCATCGGTTCAGACTACATCGTGGTTGGACGTCCGATCATTCAAGCAGAAAACCCATGGGATGCTTATCATGAAATTAAGAGACAATGGAATGCGTAAGAGCTACTAAAAGTGAAACTTTTGTAGCTCTACGGGAAGCCCGATAGGGCCTTCGCTAAACTATTCACTAACCTGTACAGTCATTTAAAAATCAATTATTGATTTAATTCGTATTCGATTAAAATCGTAAAAAGGAGTTATCATGTCATTAGCTAAAGATATTGCCAGCCATCTTCTAAAAATTGAAGCCGTTTATTTGAAGCCAGAAGAGCCTTTTACTTGGGCTTCTGGGATCAAGTCCCCTATTTATACGGATAATCGTGTGACCCTCGCTTATCCAGAAACTCGTACCTTGATTGAAAATGGCTTCGTGGACAAAATCAATGAAGCTTTCCCAGAAGTAGAGGTGATTGCTGGAACGGCAACTGCGGGGATTCCTCATGGTGCCATTATTGCGGACAAGATGAATTTGCCATTTGCCTACATCCGTAGCAAACCAAAAGACCATGGAGCTGGAAACCAAATCGAAGGCCGTGTACCACAAGGTCAAAAGATGGTGGTAGTGGAAGACTTGATTTCTACTGGTGGGTCTGTTCTGGAGGCTGTCGCAGCTGCGAAGCGCGAAGGAGCAGATGTCCTTGGTGTGGTGGCTATCTTCACCTACCAATTGGAGAAAGCCGATAAGAAATTTGCGGAAGCTGGCGTTCAACTTGAAACCTTGTCAAACTACACTGAATTGATTCATTTGGCTGAAGAACAAGGTTACATCACCTCTGAAGGTTTGGAACTGTTACGCCGTTTCAAAGAAAACCAAGAAACCTGGCAAGACTAAAGAAATAATGGAGGAGGGCCAAAGCTTGGCTCTTCTTTTGTTTTTGTGATGAAAGGAAATTTCATGAAGCTTGAAAGACGGATTCGTCTAAGTTTAGAAGAAAAAAAGCAGTGTGAACAGCTTGTGAGAGCCTGTCACCAAGTCGATAAAACCTATCGCTTGCCCTATTTGGACAATCTCTACAATGCTGATCAAACAATGCCAGCCTTTATCCTTGCATCGGTGGAGGGGCAGCTGGTAGGATTTTTGTCCATCTATGCGGATGAACCCATGGAGGCTGAGGTTCAGCTCTTTGTGACACCTTCTTTTCGTAGACAAGGGATTGCTCGTTCCTTATGGGAAGACTTTATGGACTTGGGCAAGGACTATCAGCTAGACGATAGACTGTATGTATCAGAACTTCGCTTTTTGGACCAGAACCCAGACTTACTTAGCCATTTTCATTTAGTGGAGGCAGAGGAGGAAGACCACGAACTGTGGTTAGAAGCACCTTGTCAAGTCACTGACCATGAGAAGAGAGAAGGACTGATGGTGTTGGAAGCTGTGGAGTCCATTCTCCAAGAGATCGCGCATTTTCAATCCAAGGCGTTTGAGACGGATCTTGACTATGCCCTCAAGTATGCGACCGAGTCTCTCGAGGGGCAGGATACCCGTCTCTTTGTCTTGCGTGACCAAGAGCAAGTTCTTGCTTCTGTTACGGTGGATCTATCTCAGGGAACGACCTATTTCTTTGGATTAGCCGTTGACCCGGATCATCTCCGCAAAGGGTACGCACGCTATCTCTTACGAAGTGTGATGAATCAGATGGCTGCAGAAGTGGAGCAGCAATTTCAGATTGTCGTTGAAAAAGAGAATCAAGCAGCCCTGAGTCTATATCTAAGCCTTGGCTTCACCATCCAAACAGAGGTCCTCTATTTGATGGAGAGCCGATAGAATCCAGCGAAATCCCTATTTTTTTGCTATAATGGAGCTATGTTAGTAAAAAGTAAAAATGTCTTATTTGGATTGCTCCATCTGGTCATGTTGCTCCTGATGGTGCACTGGTTTGTCATTAGCATCGTATACCTAAAAGATATTTCGGGATGGGGCCTTGTAGTTGGGGGACTTATCTTTCTCCTAGCTTATGTTGGTCGCTCCTATCTCAAAAGGGCCTTTGCCTGGTTGATGAAACACAAGACTGGATTGATGCTGGGAGCGATTCTGGTTCAGATTGTTTTTATGCTGTCTGCGGAACTCTTTATCCGTCGGGATGCTGCGGTGGTCTATACGGGAGCCTTTGGCCTTCTAAAAGAGTCCTCTATCTCTAGCTACCTGAGCCGGAATCCCAATAACCTTCCCTTGTTCTTGTACGAACGCTTTTTCTACCAACTCTTTGGTGGGGCAGGCCTCTGGGTCATGCAAGTCCTCAACATGGTCTTTGTGAATGCAGGAGCCATCCTCTTGTATCGTTTAGGGCTGAAACATTATGACCAAAAAGTGGCAGACTGGGTGTATACCCTCTATGTGCTCTTAATCTGTTACTCGCCTTATTTTTACTCCATGTACACGGATATTCCGCCTCTTCCTCTCATCGCCTTGCAATTAGGGCTATCCTTGGATCTCTTAAAAGGGGGCGACAGTGGTGCACAATGGAAGACATCCTTGTGGCTTGGCCTCTTATCAGGGCTTACTATGCTGATCCGTCCGACGACTATTATTGTCGTGATGGCCTTTTGGATGGTCCTCTTTTTTAAAGGGCAGTGGAAGGTCTTTGGAAAAGTCTTTGCTATAACCCTTTTATCAACTGGTCTGGTCTTTGGAGCTCTGAATACAGCTGTCAAACACCAAACGGCTGTCCCTATTTTAAAAGGGGAAGGGCTGGCTAAAGGACCGCTCTTGTTTATTAACTTGGGCTTGACGGATATTGGTCACAACCAAGCAGATATGAAAGAAGGGCTCTTGAAATATGTCGACGAAGATAAGCGAGACGAGTACAATAATGGGATGTTCAAGAACGAATATATCATTAAAGAAATCAAACGGCGCTTGAAGGAATATGGACCGATTGGACTCCTGGGACATCTTTATACCAAGCAATCCTTGACAGTGGCAGAAGGGACACTTGGTTGGCTCTATCGGGATGTTGAATACGAAAAGACTCCAGTCATTAACCCTCTTTACGAGCCTTATACCAAGGATTTACCGATTGCCAAATGGATTCGTACTTACTTCTTAAGTACAGATCGACCTCAGTACCGTTATTATGAGTTCGTCAAACAGTTGGTTTGGATTGTGATGGCAGCTGGCCTGGTCCTTGTCTATCTCAAGAAGAAGAACGATGACGAACTCCACTTCCTATCGCTTGCTGTTTTTGGTGGTCTTCTCTTTTTGACCATCTTTGAAGGCGGCAAGACTCGTTATCTGATCCAATTTCTACCACAAATTCTCTTGTTAGCCTCTATTGGTTTGGCTGCCGGTCCAAGAAAATCTCAAGAGAACGGTTAATTATTTTATGCTGTAAGGAGAAGCGATGGAACATTCAAGTTGGCACCAATTGCTTAAGGAGATGCTGCCTGAGGGCTACTTTAAGCAAATCAATCAATTTTTAGACCAGGCCTACGCTTCGGGAATCATTTATCCTCCTAGAGAAAAGGTATTTCAGGCCTTAAAAACAACGAATCTGGAAGAGGTTAAGGTTGTGATTCTGGGTCAGGATCCCTATCACGGTCCTGGTCAAGCACAGGGGCTCAGCTTTTCTGTACCGGATGACATCCCAGCACCTCCATCCTTGCAAAACATTTTAAAGGAGTTAGCGGAAGATGTGGGGCTTAAGCCTTCCCATGATTTGACGCCTTGGGCAGAGCAAGGGGTTCTCTTACTCAATGCCTGTCTGACAGTGCCCGCTGGCCAAGCCAATGGGCACGCTGGCCTGATTTGGGAAGAGTTTACAGATGCAGTTATTCGCCTAGTCAGCCAAGAGGAGGAGCATGTTGTCTTTATTCTGTGGGGTGCCTATGCTCGGAAGAAGAAGTCTTTGATTGATGCAAGCAAACACTTGATTATTGAAAGTGCCCATCCCAGTCCCTTATCGGCCTATCGCGGTTTCTTTGGCTCCCGTCCTTTTTCAAGGGCTAACGCTTATTTAACGGAGATGGGTCGCGAGCCTATTGATTGGTTGCGAAGTTAGGAAAATAGAAAGAAGAAATAATGCCACAGTTAGCTACAATTTGCTATATCGATAATGGAGAAGCGTTTTTGATGCTTCATCGCAATAAAAAGCCCAATGATGTCCATGAAGGAAAATGGATTGGAGTTGGTGGAAAAATAGAACGCGGGGAAACTCCTCAAGAATGTGCTGCTAGAGAAATTCTTGAAGAAACGGGTCTAGTTGCTAAGCCAGTTCTAAAAGGAATTATCACCTTCCCAGAATTTACACCTGACCTGGACTGGTACACCTATGTCTTCAAGGTGACCGAATTTGAAGGGGAGCTCATCGAGTGTAACGAAGGGACACTGGAGTGGGTGCCTTATGATCAAGTCTTAAGTAAGCCAACTTGGGAGGGGGACCACACCTTTGTCGAGTGGCTCTTGGAGGATAAACCCTTCTTTTCAGCTATGTTCCGCTATGATGGGGATCGCTTGCTAGAGACCCATGTTGATTTCTATGAATAAAGGAGTAGAAGATGTTAGTCATTAAAAATGGTCGGGTAATGGATCCAAAAACTGGTTTGGACCAAGTATGTGATCTCTTGGTAGATCAGGGGAAAATTGTAGAAATGGGTCCATCTCTTTCTTATGAGGGAGCCCAAGTCATCGATGCGAGTGGCAAGGTGGTAGCGCCAGGTTTGGTGGACATTCACGTTCACTTCCGTGAACCAGGTCAGACCCACAAGGAAGATATTCACACTGGGGCTCTCGCAGCTGCTGCAGGTGGTTTTACCACAGTCGTCATGATGGCCAATACCACTCCAACAATCTCAGATGTCGAGACCTTAAAAGAAGTCTTGGATTCTGCTGCTAAGGAAGCCATTCATGTTAAAACCGTAGCGACGGTTACCAAGAACTTTGATGGCCAACATCTCACCGACTTTGAAGGCTTGCTACAGGCTGGAGCTGTCGGTTTCTCAGATGATGGGATCCCGTTGCAAAGTACCAAGGTAGTCCGTCAGGCCTTGGAAGAAGCCAAACGTCTGGGGACCTTTATTAGTCTCCACGAAGAAGATCCAGAGTTGAACGGCATTCTGGGACTCAATGAGCACATTGCTCGGGAGCACTTCAAGGTTTGCGGAGCGACTGGTGTGGCAGAATACTCGATGGCAGCGCGTGATGCTATGATTGCTCACGCAACAGGTGGCCACCTCCACATCCAGCATCTCTCGAAAGCTGAGAGTGTCAAGGTAGTCGAGTTTGCCCAAGCGATAGGTGCTCCTGTTACAGCAGAAGTAGCTCCTCAGCATTTTTCTAAGACTGAAGATCTCTTGCTGTCTAAGGGAAGCAATGCCAAGATGAATCCGCCTCTTCGTCGGGAAGAAGACCGTCGTGCAGTCATCGAAGGCTTGAAGTCAGGAGTCATTACCGTAATCGCAACGGACCACGCGCCTCATCATGCGGATGAAAAGAACGTAGCCGATATCACCAAGGCTCCTTCCGGCATGACAGGATTAGAGACCTCTCTATCGCTTGGTTTGACCTATTTGGTCCACGCAGGAGAGCTCAGCTTGATGGAACTCTTAGAAAAAATGACCTATAATCCCGCTAAATTATATAACTTTGAAGCGGGCTATTTGGAAGTCGGTGGACCAGCAGATATTGTGATCTTTGATCCGGATGCTGACCGTTTAGTGTCTGATCATTTTGCTTCTAAGGCAGCCAATTCCCCGTTTGTCGGTGAATCCCTCAAGGGACAAGTAGCCTATACCATCTGCCAGGGCAAGATTGTCTACCAAGCCTAAACCTGACTCAAAAATAAGAAAGTCAAATTGA
This sequence comes from Streptococcus sp. KHUD_013, assembly GCF_052588545.1. Lineage (NCBI taxonomy): Bacteria > Bacillati > Bacillota > Bacilli > Lactobacillales > Streptococcaceae > Streptococcus > Streptococcus sp. KHUD_013. The sequence continues at coordinate 1,123,356 of NZ_CP186264.1, read as the reverse complement.
AAGCTGGACGAATGAGGAGTGTATGAATAGTAGAAAAATACTAGAGATGATCTTGTATTGTTTGGTCACTTTTCTGGTCTGCTTTTTCTTGGTCAATTGGCTCCTTCCTTCGGCAGAACCAGTGATGACCAAACAGTCAACAAGTGCCAAAAAAAAGACAGTTACCTATGTAGCGATTGGGGATTCCTTGACCAAAGGGGTAGGAGATAGCACCAATCAAGGAGGTTTTGTTCCACTACTTGCTCAGAGTTTGACCAATGAAACAGATCTTGAATTCAAAGCAATCAACTATGGTGTCTCTGGCAACACGAGCGGTCAAATTTTATCACGCATGCAGGAGAAAAAGGAGATTCGAAAGGACCTGAAACGGGCACAGTTACTGACCATTACTGTCGGGGGCAATGACCTGCGAAAGGCCATTCTTGAGGATACCAGTAACTTAGATCTGGACCGCTTTGAGAAAGCATCGAAAACCTATGAGAAAAATCTCAAGCAGATCATCGAATTGGCCCGCAAGGATAATCCAGATCTGCTTGTTTACGTGGTGGGAATCTATAATCCCTTGTATCTCAATTTCCCCGATCTAACGGAATTGCAGACCCTTGTCGATCAGTGGAACCAAAGAACGGAGGAGATCCTTTCTGCCTATCAGGGCGTCTATTTTGTTCCGATCAACGACCTTCTCTATAAGGGCATTGATGGTAAGAGTGGGGTGACAGAGAACGAATTAGGAAAAGAAACTGTGACCAACGATGCCTTGTATGACGAGGATAGTTTTCATCCCAATAATACAGGATATGAAATTATGAAAGAAGCCGTACTGGAGAAAATACATGCAACTAAGAAAAAATGGTTTGAGTGAAAAGAAGGTCAAGCCACCAACCACAGGGCCTCATTTTAAGGAGAGACGAGAGAAAACCCCGATAAATATCTGGAAATGGCTCTTTCTTAGCTTGGTCAGTTTCTTATTAGCAACCAGTCTAGTCGTATGGACTCGCTTCTCAACGGTTCGAGAGGATGTCCGTCAACTACAGACTCCTAACCAAAAAGGAGATGTTAAGATTGGCAGTATGACAACGACAAGAGCTCAACTTAATGAAACCATCAAGGTCATGCTGAAAAGTTATCATTTGAGTGATTATCAACTTTATGCAGACAATCAACAGATGTTACTGGAGGGGAAACTGAACTTTTTAGGAAAGGAGTACCCCCTCTATATCTATTTCCAGCCGAGTAAGCTAGAGGATGGGAGCATCCTCTTGACTCTCAAGGATTTTTCAGTTGGGACCTTGAAACTTCCTAAGAAGACCGTGATGCAGATACTATCTACAAACAAGGATTTACCTGACTTTGTAAGCATTGATAGCAAAGAGGCGACGATAAAGATCGAGCTTGCCAAGATCAAAAATGAGATGAATTTTTATGTCAAAGCAAATACCATTGATCTATACAATGATCAAATCATCTTTGATCTCTACAGAAAAAAATAAGAATAAGAGGCGAAAGCAAAAAGAGGCTTTCGCCTTTATTTTGCTTCTATTCAAAAAATTCAGAATATTATAGAAAATTCTTGACATTCAATTTTCCCTGTGCTAAAATACTAAACAAGACATCAGACAAAGGAGAAAAGTCAAACATGAAAACAGCTAAGTTTATTCAATTTGCTTTGTTGTTGAGGTACTCGGGCTAGTGCAAAAGCATTAGTCCTGTTTGGCTTACCAAGCGGGAGTAACAAAACATCTCGCTTAGGTAACTGGCGAGATGTTTTTATTTTATTCACTATGTTTAGAAAAGAGGAGACCCTATGCGTAAAGTTGAATTTTTAGATACCAGTCTTCGGGATGGAGAACAGACTCCTGGAGTCAATTTCTCCATTAAAGAAAAGATTGCCATTGCCAAGCAATTAGAAAAATGGGGAATTTCTGCTATTGAAGCTGGTTTTCCAGCAGCCAGTCCGGACTCTTTCACCGCTGTGCAGGAAATTGCAAAGGTCTTGACCAAGACAGCTGTTACAGGTTTGGCTCGCTCGGTCAAATCGGATATTGATGCCTGCTATGAAGCCTTGAAAGATGCTAAGTATCCGCAAGTTCACGTCTTTATCGCAACCAGTCCGATTCACCGGGAGTTTAAACTCAACAAGACCAAGGAAGAAATTCTTGAGGCTATCAAAGAGCACGTCTCTTACGCACGTTCTAAGTTTGAGATTGTGGAGTTCTCACCGGAAGATGCGACTCGGACGGAATTGGATTTCCTCTTGCAAGTCGTTCAAACTGCAGTCGATGCAGGGGCTAGCTATATCAATATTCCTGATACGGTCGGCTTCACGACACCAGCAGAATATGGCGCGATTTTCAAATACTTGATTGACCATGTCAAAACAGACCGCGAGATCATCTATTCTCCTCATTGCCATGATGATCTAGGGATGGCAGTTGCTAATAGCCTCGCCGCTGTCAAGAATGGAGCTGGTCGTGTCGAAGGAACCATCAATGGAATCGGTGAACGGGCTGGAAATGCTGCGCTTGAAGAAGTGGCGGTTGCCCTCAATATCCGGGAAGACTATTACCAGGTTGACAGTCCGATTGTGCTCAATGAAACCATCAACACTTCTGAGTTGGTCTCTCGTTACTCTGGTATTCCAATTCCTAAAAACAAGGCAGTTGTTGGTGGCAATGCCTTCTCACACGAGTCTGGGATTCACCAAGACGGCGTTCTTAAAAATCCTCTTACCTATGAAATCATCACGCCTGAGTTGGTGGGTGTCAAGAGCAATAGCCTTCCTCTTGGGAAATTGTCAGGGCGCCACGCCTTTGTCGAAAAACTGCATGAGTTGGGATTGGAATTCACAGAAGAAGACATCAAGCCATTGTTTGCGAAATTCAAATCTCTGGCAGACAAGAAACACGAGATCACAGACGCTGATATCCGAGCCCTTGTTGCCGGTACAGCAGTGGAAAATCCAGAAGGCTTCCATTTTGATGATCTTCGCCTCACAACGAACGAAGATGAAAGCATCACTGCAACAGTCAGCCTGAAAAATGAAGATGGTGAAATTCTTGAATATCTTGCCAAAGGTCAAGGTTCAGTGGAAGCAATCTTTAACGCTATTGATCAATTCTTCCACCAAGAAGTTCGTCTGACCTCTTACAGCATTGATGCGGTGACAGATGGGATTGATGCCCAAGCGCGTGTACTGGTTACTGTTGAGAATGAAGCGACAGATACTATCTTTAACGCTTCTGGTTTAGACTTTGACGTATTGAAGGCCTCAGCAATTGCCTATATCAATGCTAATACCTTGGTGCAAAAAGAGAATGCTGGAGAGATTGGCCACATTGTATCCTATCGTGATCTGCCCGATGCCTAAAGGAGAACACTATGACGAAGAAAATTGTCGCCCTTGCAGGAGACGGAATAGGACCAGAGATTATGGAGGCTGGCCTGTCCGTACTGAAAGCAGTGGCAAAAAAAACAAATTTTGACTATTCAGTCCAAGCGCATCCATTTGGTGGAGCTGGGATTGATGCGGCTGGTCATCCTCTACCAGCTTCTACTCTAGAAGCTAGCAAGGAAGCTGATGCTATTCTCTTAGCAGCTATCGGAAGTCCCCAGTATGACCAAGCACCGATTCGTCCGGAACAAGGTTTGTTGGCCCTTCGTAAGGAGCTCAACCTCTATGCTAACATACGTCCGGTTAAAATTTATGATGCCCTCAAGCACTTGTCACCTTTGAAGGAGGATCGCATTCAAGGTGTGGATTTCGTAGTGGTTCGTGAGCTTACAGGCGGGATTTACTTTGGAGATCATATCTTAGAAGAAGATCAAGCACGGGATATCAATGACTACTCTCTTGAAGAAGTGGAGCGTATCGTACGTAAGGCTTTTGAGATTGCGCGTGGACGCCGTAAGAAAGTCACTAGCATTGATAAGCAAAATGTCCTCGCAACCTCTAAACTATGGAGAAGAGTTGCAGATCGAGTGGCTCAAGACTTCCCGGATGTGACCTTGGAGCACCAGTTGGTAGACTCAGCAGCCATGCTCATGATTACTAATCCGTCACGCTTTGATGTCATCGTGACGGAAAACCTTTTCGGAGATATTCTTTCTGATGAGTCCAGTGTCTTATCTGGAACTCTTGGCGTCATGCCATCGGCTAGTCATTCGGAGTCAGGGCCAAGTATGTATGAGCCTATTCATGGATCAGCTCCAGATATTGCGGGTCAGGGCGTGGCGAATCCAGTCTCGATGATCCTCTCTGTTGCCATGATGATGCGAGAAAGTTTTGATCGAGAAGAAGACGCTAGACGAATTGAAGAAGCCGTAGAGGCGACTCTTGCTGCAGGGATCTTTACTAGAGACCTAGGAGGCAGAGCTTCGACAAAAGAAATGACAGAAGAAATTATAAAACGATTATGAGTGTAAAAGGAATGATTACGGGCTTGATCCTTCTATGGAATCTCTTCGTAGGGATCCTCTACGGAGTTGATAAGGAAAAGGCTAAACGAAATGACTGGCGGATACCAGAAAAGACCTTGCTCTTTTATGCTTTTGCAGTTGGGGGGCTAGGGGCTTGGACTGGAGGGCTCCTCTTTCATCACAAAACACAGAAATGGTATTTTAAAGTTACCTGGCTCTTAGGAACGCTTCTCACCCTATACACACTCTACGCTTTATGGAGGTAAGGATGGCAGGAAAATCAATTTTTGATAAAATCTGGGAACGGCATGTAGTGACCGGTGAGCAAGGCCAGCCCCAACTCATGTATGTGGACCAACACTATATCCACGAGGTCACCAGTCCCCAAGCCTTTCAGGGATTACGGGATGCAGGACGCAAGGTTCGACGGCCAGATTTAACCTTTGGAACCTTTGACCACAATGTCCCAACGGTTAACATTTATGATATCCGGGATGTGATTTCCAAGGCTCAGATTGATAAATTAGCTGAAAACGTTAAAGATTTTGGAATTGATCATGCGGCTCACGGTTCAGAAAAACAAGGAATCGTTCATATGGTGGGCCCTGAAACTGGACGAACTCAGCCTGGAAAGTTCATTGTCTGTGGAGACAGCCATACCGCAACCCATGGCGCTTTCGGTGCAATTGCCTTTGGAATTGGAACCAGTGAGGTAGAGCATGTCTTTGCCACCCAGACCATCTGGCAGGTCAAACCCAAGAAGATGTTGGTCGAATTCACCGGAACCCCGCAAAAAGGGATCTATTCAAAGGATTACATCCTAGCTTTGATAGCGCGTTACGGTGTTGCCTGCGGCGTTGGCTATGTCGTAGAGTATCGGGGCGAAGCGATTGATCGCTTGACCATGGAAGAGCGGATGACCATCTGCAACATGTCTATCGAGTTCGGATCCAAAATGGGGATCATGAACCCAGATGAGAAGACCTTTGACTACCTTCGGGGACGCGAATGTGTGCCAAATGATTTTGAGGCCGCAGTAGCGGATTGGAAGACTCTGGTCAGTGATGACGAAGCCGTATATGACAAGGTCATCCGTATGGATGTATCTGACTTAGCTCCGATGGTGACCTGGGGGACCAATCCTTCCATGGGAGTGGACTTTGAAACTTCCTTTCCAGAGATTCGTGACATGAATGATGAGCGGGCCTATCATTATATGGATCTAGAACCTGGCCAAAAACCAGCAGACATTGAATTAGGCTATATCTTTATCGGATCTTGTACCAACGCGCGCCTCAGTGATTTGGAGTTGGCAGCCAAGTTTGTGAAAGGCAAAAAGATCGCGCCCAACTTAACAGCCATAGTCGTACCTGGTTCTCGTCCGGTTAAGCAAGCTGCTGAAAAGTTAGGTTTGGACAAGATCTTTATGGATGCAGGCTTTGAATGGCGTGATCCAGGTTGCTCTATGTGTCTAGGAATGAATCCAGATAAGGTTCCAGATGGCGTCCATTGTGCCTCTACCAGCAATCGAAATTTTGAAGACCGCCAAGGGTTTGGGGCTAAGACCCATCTCTGTAGCCCAGCTATGGCAGCTGCAGCAGCAATAGCCGGTCACTTTGTCGATGTGCGCCAAATGCCTGAAGTTCAATAAAGGAGGAATCATGGAGAAATTTACCATTTATACGGGGACAACCGTTCCCTTAATGAACGATAATATCGATACCGACCAAATCCTCCCCAAGCAATTCTTAAAGCTGATTGATAAAAAAGGCTTTGGCAAATACCTCATGTATGCTTGGCGCTATTTGGACGATCAGTATACCGAGGATCCAACATTTATCTTTAATAAGCCGGAATACCGCAAGGCAACCATTTTGATCACTGGTGACAATTTTGGGGCAGGTTCCTCTCGGGAACATGCAGCCTGGGCCTTGGCTGATTATGGCTTTAAAGTCGTCATCGCCGGATCCTTCGGAGATATCCATTACAATAATGAACTCAATAATGGAATGCTCCCGATTGTACAGCCCTTAGAGGTTCGACAAAAACTGGCCAGCTTGAAGCCGATAGATCCAGTGACGGTGGATTTGGAAGTGCAAAAGATTATCTCGCCAGTTGGAGAATTTAGCTTCGAGATCGATCAAGATTGGAAGCACAAATTGCTCAATGGTTTAGATGATATTGGGATTACACTTCAATATGAGGACTTGATTGCCGCTTATGAAAAGCAACGGCCAGCATATTGGTAATAAAATTGTATAGTTAATTAAGAATTTTCAGAAAATATATTGAAGCTTTTTGGTAATTTTGATAGAATAGAAAAAAAGAATAGAAGAGGACGAAATTTATGACAAAACATATTCAATGGGACGGAACACTTTCACAAGAAGGATTTGACATTCTTAAAGGAGAGGGAGGTTGTATCGTTTGCCCTACAAAAGTCGGCTACATCATCATGACCAGCGACAAGGCCGGCTTGGAACGGAAGTTCGAAGCTAAAGAACGCAACCGCAACAAACCAGGTGTGGTTCTTTGTGGGAGCATGGATGAACTCCGGGCCCTTGCTCAATTGAATCCTGAAATCGATGCCTTCTACCAAAAACATTGGGATGAAGATATCTTGCTTGGTTGTATCCTTCCTTGGCGTGAAGATGCCTATGCCAAATTACAAGCCTTAGGCGATGGACGTGAAGAACTCATGACAGATGTTCGTGGAACCAGCTGTTTTGTCATCAAATTCGGTAAAGCTGGTGAGCAAATCGCCAAAGAAATGTGGGAAAAAGAAGGCAAAATGGTTTATGCCTCTTCAGCTAACCCATCTGGTAAAGGAAATCGTGGGAAAGTCGAGGGAATCGGAGAGCGAATCGAAGGTGCCGTGGATTTGGTCATCGAAGCCGATGATTATGTAGCCTCTATCCAACCAGACAAGACTATTGAAACTCGCTATGAACAAGGAGTGATGGTTTCTATGGTTGATGCAGAAGGAAAACTCATCCCAGAACAAGGAGCAGGTAGCCGTTCTGTCAATACTTGCCCAGTCGTGATCCGTAAGGGATTGGATATCGACAAGATCATGATGCACTTATCTGATCATTTCAACTCTTGGAACTACCGCCAAGGGGAGTACTATTAAAAGATAGAAAAAAGGTCGTTACAGTTCGTAACGACCTTTTACTTGTCTATTTTATCGAATAGCTGATTTCCAACTTTAATAAGTCACGACATTAATCTCACCCTTGTCGTACTCAGCGATAAAGATGTCATCGACATTTTCAAATCCTTTTTTATTCAGTTCGGCCATAAGCCATTCTTCAGTTTTACCGATGGTCTCTAAGATTTCTACTTGGACTACACCATCTGTAATGATTGGGTATTTGGGATTTTCATCTCCCATTCGAACGATTATGAGTTGGCCATTTTGTTCGATGACGGCTCTTTTGACTTCTTTCAATTGGAAGACCCCTTGAGAGCGCAACTTAAGAGCGACGTCAGAAGCAGAAAGGCCTTTTGAGCGACAAGCTTCTGGATCTAATTTTCCGTTTTTTATGATAATAGTTGGTTTTCCATCAATCAGATGTTTGATGAAGTAAACATTGGTATTAAGCCATTTGAGTGACAGAATCAAAATCGTCCAGATGATGAGGATGACGACATATTGAAGGATGGTAATCGAGCTATTGTAGATGACCCCGCCGATAATACCCCCGAGAACAAAGTTCTGTATTTGGTCTACTGCAGAACTTGGAGCTAAATTTCCTTTTCCTGTTACGTTAATAACAAAAACAAGAGAAAGAAGCCCGAAGGCCAATTTAATTGCAATTGTAGCAAAAAAGCTTATCATTTTTCAACCTCCACCAGTTCTACATCTGTTTTATATAAGTCCATTTTTTCAAGTAAATAGCTATCTGGGTCTGTTCCGCTAATCGCACGATAGAATTGCTTGTCTACCTTGATAATAGCTCCGTCGGTCGTATCCGAAGTATTGACATAGACATCTTCTTTATCTACACCTAATTCTTTTGAAACAACTTCGATAAAGTGTAGGGAAGAGCGGAATTGATTGTCATTAGACTGATTGTTTTGAAAATTTGAAATGCCAATCAAAACAACGGCTACTAAGATTAAGACAGAAATAATAGACAATTCACGGAACTTACTTCCACGTTTATCCTTATATGCCTTAAATGCGAAAAAAGCCGTTACCAACACTAAGAGAATGGACATGATCACCATGACCCAATTTTGCTGGCTAATCTGACTCAGTACATAGTCGTAGGAATATAATTTCATAAAAACCCCTCAATTATTTTGTATTCAAGCTATTATAAACTATTTCAATCCTTACTTCAATGATTTAAAGTGACATTCTCATTGTTTAAAGGTATGGATTGTACCTTAAGGTGGAAGAATAGAAGTAGGAGTTTTCTATCTAATCGAAATTTGGTACACTAGAGCTATGAAGATAGAAGATACTATAAAAAAAGCAATCATTTTAGGAGCTACAGGAGGGATTGGCCGGCAGCTAGCGAAAGAACTGGCAAGAAGTCTGGATTATCTGGTCTTAGTAGGACGTGATCCAGACAAACTCTCCCAAGTCCAAGAGGAACTAACTGGGAGCAAGGCGCAACTGTCAATCCTAACGTTAGATATGCTAGATCAAGTAGCCCTAGAAGCTTTTGTAGAGAACCTAGATGCAGATCTTCTTGTCAATTGTGCGGGACTAGCCTATTTTTCCATAGGATGTGACCTTGATTCAGCTAGTGAGCAAGACCTCTGGCAAGTCAATTACCATGCTCCGGTCCAACTAATTAAGCAATTAGTGAAGAAGAATCAGAAGATCCACTTGGTCCAGCTGTCATCTCTGGTTGCTCTTTTTCCACATCCCTATCTAGCAGCCTACAGTGCCAGTAAGGCTGCCTTGCAGACCTACACTCTTGCTCTCCAGGAGGAATTGAGGCAATCAGATTCCCCGATTCAGCTAAGTCTGTATATTCTTGGACCAGTCCAAACAGCTATTTTTCCTCCTAAACTAGTAGAAGCATTGGGTGGCGGTCGCTTGCAGATGAAGCCTGAGAAAGTCGCTCAGCAGTTGATCCGATTTATAGAAAGGGATACTTCCTATGCGATTATCGGGCTTCGCTATCGCTTGCTAGTTTGGCTAGGTAGCATGCTTCCCCAAAGGTGGATCATTCGTGTCCTCGCCAGGTATTTACGAAAGGGACTTAATTGATGAAATTTATATTTATATTTTTAGCTGTTGCTTATCTTCTCTTATTTATCATCCGTTGGTTGCTGTCCTTTACTTATTATAAAAGAGGTCAGGCTCATATTGCGGACTTCCCAGAAGAGCTTTTTACAGTGGTCCAACCCATCCTCTCAGGAGATCCTCGTTTAGAGAGTGATTTGCGGGCCAATCTCCAGCAAACAGAAGCAGTGGAATTCTACTGGTTGATTGACCAGTCTGATACAGAAGCCCAGCGAGTAGCAGATCAGATTTGCCAAGAGGCTTCCTTTGCCCAACGCATTCGAGTCTTTCTCATTGAAGACGTCCCTCAAGGGATTAATCCCAAGAGTTACAAGATTGAGCAGGTTGTAGAGGAGCTGACCCGGCCTTATCTGATTGTTTTGGACGATGATAGTGTGATCGATTTTTCTAAGATGGGGGAGCTGACTGCCTATTTGGGTCAAGAGGTCATTCTGACAGGTATTCCCTATAACCAAGAGAGAAGCAATTTCTGGTCCAAGCTGGTTGCAGCATTCGTAAATGGCAATTCTTTTATTACTTATTTTACCATGGCAGAAGTTGAGGCGAATCACTCCATCAACGGGATGTTCTATATCCTACCGGTAGAACTTGCAAAAGACCAGGGGCTTTTCACAGCAATTAAGGATTATCTATGTGATGATTTAGCCGTAGCCGATTTTTTAAGGAGTAAAGGAGTATCCATTATCCAAACACGGGTCACCTGTAATGTTCGAACCACTATCAAGGACGCCAATCAATATCTGCTCCAGATGAAGCGTTGGCTTCTCTTTAGCTCTATCTATCTCAAAGAACACCTGGACTGGAAGGTCTTTTGCCTCATAGGTTTACCGAGTTTTCTGCCTCTTCCAGGTTTGATCCTAAGTCTTTTTTTAGGGTGGCCGTATTTTCTTCTAGCCTTAAGCTTACTGGTATTCAAGGCAGTTTGGATGCTCCTCTATCGACAAAGCATTCTATCCAATCGCCTATACTTGGATGAAGTCATCTATGAAGTGCTGAATGATCTGGTGCTTCCTTGGTTGTTTGTCTATGTTCTATTGACTCCACCTGTGATAAACTGGCGGGGGCGGAAGATTCGTGTGACGGACGGAAAGATTCGTTATGAGTAAGATGAAGTCCTATCTAGACCGTTTGTCTGCTTTATCTCTTGATCATACCATGCTAAACTCTAATCGCTTGGTTCTCTTTCGCAGTGGGAGCAGTGATGTCACTTGTGCCGGGCTGACAGCAGGACAACTGGAACTCCTCCATGCGATTTGTCCATCAGGTTATAGAGTAGTAGAGAGTAATTTCCCCTTCAATCAAGATTTTGAACATATACAGTTTCCTCAAGTATCCCTAATGTCGGCTTCTGCATCCAATATCATCTACTATTGGCATACCATTTTGAACCCTGGTTTCCAAAAGCTGTTAAAGAAGCACTTGTCTCCCTTGTTGGAAGCGCAGGAAGTGGTTCTTGTTTGTAAGAGTTCAGGGGTCAATATGCTGACCCAGTGGCTCAGAAGTTTAGGGAATCAAGTCTCCCTTCCAAGATTGCGTGTGATAGCGCTTGGCCCGGTTTCCCAGCTTCTCATAAGTCAAAAGGAGCTAGAACTACTGGTCATCAAAGGAAAGAAAGATCCTTATTCACGTATCCTGGATCACCATTCAGCGGATATTCAAGTGGATACGGATCATTATAGCTATGAATACAGAGAAGATGTGAAAGGAATCATCTATGACTGGATTAGAAAAAGTGATAAAAATCGATGTAATTAGCGTCCCCTTTAGTGGCCATTTATTTCCAACCTTGACTCTGGTAAAGCCCTTACTGGAGGATCCGCGTTTTCAGATCCGTGTTATTACAGGTTTTCAGAAAAAGGCATTGGTTGAGCAGATTGGTTTTGACTGCCTTACCTTATTTCCTGATCGTCCGACAGTGATGGAAGATATAGCCAATACATCAAAGCAAGCAAACCTATTTATCATGTACCAACAATTAGGGGCCAATAGCAGACTGATCCCTGAAGTTTTTGACGAAATAACTCGAATTTGGAACTCTGAGGGGAGACCAGACTTGATCATTGCAGATTTTGTAGCCGCTCCTGCTGGAGTTTTAGCAGATCGTTTGGGCATTCCCTGGATTACGACCATTCCAAGTCCAGTAGCGATTGAAAGTCGCACGACAACGCCTGCTTATCTAGGTGGCTGGAAACCTCACCAGGGGACCTTCTACAAGTGGAGAGATTCTCTGGGTAGGCAAGTCATCCGTCTGGCAAAGAAAGTTGGATTTTCGCTAGTTAAGAAGAATCTCGATACCCTAGAGGATTTCAAATTGTACCGTGAAGATGGGACAGAAGCGATCTATTCTCCCTATTCAATCTTGGCTCTAGGCATGAAAGAGTTGGAGTTTCGAGACGATTTTCCATCCCAGCTTAAATGGGTTGGTTATCGCTGTCTATCTTTTGACCGACTTCCTCAAGAACAGAGGCAGTATTTCACTAGCTCTAAAAAGCGGGTCCTCGTCACTTGCGGCACTCATTTAAAATGGGAAAAAGAGCGGATGGTGGAGTTGGCAAAGCTTTTGAGCCAAGAATATCCTGACTATGTCTTTTACGTAACCCTAGGCGACCCTAGTGGTTTGGAGCATCCACCAAGGATGTTGTCGGAAAATCTTCTGGTCTTTGATTACCTCCCTTATTCAGATGTTCTGGATCAAATGGACTTTGCCATTCATCATGCAGGTGCAGGGATCCTGATGGGCTGTATCGAGCAGGGCATTCCAAGTCTAATTTTGCCCCAGGACTATGACCAGTTTGATAATGCAGTTCGGGCTGAGTTATTCCAAATAGGATTGGTCTCTCGTAAAAAGACAGATTCCGAAGTTTTGCGCTTATTTAATGAATTGGTTTCTCGGGAAGATTGGTCGCACCTAAAGGTCCTTGCTCAACAAAGCAAAGCCTACCAGCCAACAAAGATTCTTTATCAAGAAATAGAGAGACTCTTGAAAGTGAGGTTATAGAAGAAGTGGAGGGGGAGACTCCTGTTTGCTTTCTTCCAAAGACCTTCTATTATTGAATATAAAAAAACTAGAGATTTGACTCTAGTCTTTTTGTTTTTGATGGGTGATATTTTTACCCCAGGTGACGATATTTTCATTTTTGTTGAGGATTCGTTTGATATTGTCCTTGTGGCGGATGATAATCAAGGACGAAAGTGCGAGAACGATAATGGTAAAGATGATATCGTAGCTTGGGAGGATCCAACCAGTCAGTGGGAGGATGAGGACTCCGATACTAGCCAGAATAGCGACCGTCACACTTGAAAAGGAAATCATACTGGTTAAATAGAGACTAGCAAAGAAATAAATAGCTAAGATAAATAGAAAGAGAGGTGAGAAGCCGATGAGGACTCCTGCACTGGTCGCGACTGCCTTGCCTCCTTTAAAGCCTGCAAAAATGGGGAAGGTATGACCAAGAACTGCGAGAAGACCAAAGACCATTGGCGAAATCCCTGTAACCCCAAAAATAGTCGGCAATAAAACAGCCAAGGTCCCTTTGAGGAAATCAACCGCAAAGACGACCAGACCAGCCTTCGTCCCTAGGATACGGAAGGTATTGGTGGTCCCTGTATTTCCAGAACCGTGTTCACGTAGATTGATGTTAAAGAAGGCTTTTCCAATCCACAAACCAGAAGGGATAGAACCTAATAAGTATGCTAATACGAGTAAAAGAATTGTTTTCATCATAGTTTCATTATATCAAAAATGCTTTGAATGAAAAAGAAAATATCTAGCAGATTTGTCACATCGGATAGTTGGTTTGAACCAATCGCACTTAAATAGCCTAGTTAAAGGGAGAGAAGAAAGAAAAATTTTGCAAAATTTCCTAAAAAGCTGTAATATAGAAAAGATGAACAAACAGGAGGTTCCTTGTGTCTAAAAAGGAAATCAACATTAATAATTACAATGACGATGCCATTCAGGTACTAGAAGGGTTGGATGCGGTCCGTAAACGTCCAGGGATGTATATTGGATCGACAGATGGAAATGGGCTTCACCATTTGGTCTGGGAAATTGTCGACAATGCGGTCGATGAAGCCCTATCTGGTTTTGGTTCTCAAATTGACGTTACCATCAACAAAGACGGTTCCCTATCTGTAGCAGACCAAGGTCGGGGAATGCCGACCGGGATGCATGCTATGGGCAAACCAACCGTTGAAGTCATCTTTACCGTCCTCCATGCTGGAGGAAAGTTTGGTCAAGGTGGTTATAAGACTTCTGGTGGTCTCCACGGGGTGGGATCTTCCGTCGTGAACGCCCTCTCTAGCTGGCTTGAGGTTGAGATTACTCGTGATGGTGCTGTCTACAAGCAACGCTTTGAAAATGGTGGGAAGCCTGTTACCACTCTTGAGAAGATTGGGTCGGCTCCCAAGTCCAAGACAGGAACCAAGGTCACCTTCATGCCAGATGCCACGATCTTCTCAACAACCGATTTCAAGTTTAATACCATCGCCGAGAGGATCAAAGAATCAGCTTTCTTGCTCAAGGATGTAACACTGACGTTGACAGACCTTCGTAAGGAAGAAGACAACCATGTCGCCTTCCATTACGAGAATGGTGTTCAGGATTTCGTTGAGTACTTGAACGAAGATAAAGAAACCTTGACGCCCGTTCTCTACTTTAATGGGGAATCAGAAGGCTTCCAAGTAGAAGTTGCTCTCCAATACAATGATGGCTACTCTGATAATATCTTGTCCTTCGTCAACAATGTCCGGACCAAGGATGGGGGAACCCACGAAACCGGACTGAAGACAGCCATTACCAAGGCTATGAACGACTATGCAAGAAAGACGGGTCTTCTCAAAGAAAAAGACAAGAACCTAGAGGGATCCGACTATCGCGAAGGTCTTTCCGCCGTTCTTTCGATCTTGGTTCCAGAAGCTCATTTGCAGTTTGAAGGGCAGACCAAGGACAAACTAGGAAGTCCACTTGCTCGACCAGTTGTTGACGGGATTGTTGCTGACAAGTTGACCTTCTTCCTCATGGAAAATGGGGAATTAGCTTCCAATCTGATTCGCAAGGCCATCAAGGCCCGGGATGCGCGTGAAGCAGCTCGGAAGGCGCGGGATGAGAGTCGAAATGGCAAGAAGAACAAGAAGGACAAGGGGCTCTTGTCTGGTAAATTGACCCCAGCCCAGTCCAAGAATCCTGCCAAGAACGAACTATATCTAGTCGAAGGGGATTCAGCCGGTGGTTCTGCTAAGCAAGGTCGGGACCGCAAGTTCCAGGCTATCCTTCCACTTCGAGGGAAGGTTCTCAATACTGAGAAGGCCAATATGAGTGATATCCTCAAAAACGAGGAAATCAACACCATGATCTACACTATTGGTGCTGGAGTTGGGGCTGACTTTACGATCGAAGATGCTAACTATGACAAGATTATCATCATGACCGATGCGGATACGGATGGGGCCCACATTCAGACCCTTCTCCTAACTTTCTTCTATCGATATATGCGACCTTTGGTCGAAGCAGGACGTGTCTATATCGCGATGCCTCCTCTGTACAAGATGTCTAAGGGCAAAGGGAAGAAAGAAGAAGTGGCTTATGCCTGGACAGACAATGAATTGGAAGACCTACGGCGAACTTTTGGCCGTGGGGCAACTCTTCAACGGTACAAAGGGTTGGGGGAGATGAATGCGGATCAACTATGGGAAACTACCATGAACCCAGAAACCCGTACCTTGATTCGTGTCACGATTGATGATTTAGCGCGTGCAGAACGCCGTGTCTCAGTCCTCATGGGTGACAAGGCAGCCCCTCGCCGCCAATGGATCGAAGACAATGTTAAGTTTACCCTGGAAGAAACGACCGCGTTTTAAGGAGTGCGAGTGATGGATAGTTCAGGACATTCGATTATATGGACTTACTTAGGTTTTATTCTCTTAGTCTCATCGCCCTCAGCTATTTTTGCATTCTTTATGAATCATCGGAAAAAAAGTTTACTAGGACTTTATGCACCGATCGTGTTTACTTTGTTCATGATCTTGATGCTTATTTTTAATATAGAGGGCTCAGAATCCGCTGCTTTAGGGGCGACCTTTATCATGTTTTTATTTGGCTTTCCTTTGATAATAGGAGCCTTAGTCTACACACTGATTCGTTTGTGTTTCGTTTATAGGAAGAATCTGCGGAAGGGACTTTTGATTTTCCTATCCTATATCTTAGGCCCCCTATTAATTGGTCTTCTTGGCTTGTGTGTGGTAATGATATTTCAGATTCATCAGTTCGTATTCATAGTCCTTATTTTGATGATTCTGGTTTCCTATCTGCCTCCTCTTTATCTCTATCATTTTGAGCGAGATCAGTAGGCTACGGGACACTTCCTTAATAATATCTTGTCGTTGATTGTATAGAAAATTCAGAAGTGATCAATAGTTTACTGCTCTATCCTGTTAAAATATAACCAATACCTTTAAGTGATGAAGGAGGGAAAGATGAGAACTGATACAGAAATGATGAATCTGATTTTGCAAATAGCTGATACTCTAGAAGTAGAAGCAATTGCTTTATCCGGATCACGAACGAATCCTCAGGCATCCAAAGACGAGTTTCAAGATTACGATGTGGTTTATATAGTTGATGATCTGAAAGACTTGTTATCTGATTTATCTTGGCTAGACCAGTTTGGAATGCGTCTGATTGAACAGCACAATGTCCTTGGACACCGTCGTCTGTATCTCATGCTTTTTGAAGATGGGAATCGTATTGATTTAACCCTCTGCCCCAAGGAGTATATCCAAGAGTGGGTGGACAGCGAAGCAAATTTTGAAGTTATAAAAGACGACAAAGGTTTGTTTGAAGCCTATCAGCCTAATTCCAAGCGCTATTGGACCGCTCCGCCTACTGAAGAGGAATTTGCAGCATCCTGCAATGAATTTTGGTGGGTATCGGCTTATGTCGTAAAGGCCATTCGAAGAAATCAGCTCATCTATGCGACGGATCACCTCTATGGCATTTGCCAGCAAGAACTCCTCAAGGTCTTTGCTTGGCAGGTGACAAGTGATAGGGGAGCAGTTGATATCGGAAAGAACTACAAATACCTCTTTCACTATCTCCCAGCTGAGAAAGAGAAGGAGTTCTCAGCTCTGCTAAATCTATCTAGTATAGAGAAGGTCGGCCAGTCCTTGTTTGCTACCATGAATATTTTTGATCGAGAAGTTCAAAGCCTGGCCAAAAAGATGGGATTTGCCTATGATCAGGAAGAGGCTGAGAAGATGATAGCTTATGCTGAAGAGAAACTGTCAAATCATTGATTCAATAATCTATTTTAAACACTTTAAACTACAGAAAGGATAGTTTAGTTACTTGTAGTAACTGAACACCTTCTTTTATAAAAATCTACTCAACATTCTTTGAAAGGAGTTGAACACGCCCTAAATACTGTGTGAAAAAGATAAATTCTCTTGTGAGCATGGCTCACTGCAAGAATTTCCTATTTTCACTTTGTATTTTACGGGCTTTGTATCCTATATGAGTAATATCCAAAATATGTCTTTAGAGGACATCATGGGAGAGCGCTTTGGTCGCTACTCCAAATACATTATTCAAGAACGGGCTCTTCCTGATATTCGGGATGGCTTGAAACCCGTCCAACGGCGGATTCTTTATTCGATGAATAAGGACGGCAATACCCATGACAAGGGCTACCGCAAGTCTGCCAAGTCTGTCGGGAATATCATGGGGAATTACCACCCTCACGGGGATTCTTCTATCTATGATGCCATGGTCCGCATGTCTCAAGACTGGAAGAACCGCGAGATCCTTGTGGAAATGCACGGAAACAATGGTTCCATGGATGGGGATCCGCCAGCGGCCATGCGTTATACGGAAGCGCGTTTGTCTGAAATCGCTGGTTATCTTTTGCAAGATATCGAAAAGAACACAGTGCCGTTTGCCTGGAACTTTGACGATACAGAAAAAGAGCCAACTGTTTTGCCGGCAGCTTTTCCAAATCTTTTGGTCAATGGGGCTACGGGGATTTCAGCTGGTTACGCGACAGATATTCCGCCACACAACCTTGCTGAAGTCATCGATGCCGTGGTCTACATGATCGACCATCCATCTGCCAAGGTAGACAAGCTCATGGAGTTTTTACCTGGACCTGATTTTCCAACTGGTGCCATTATCCAAGGACGGGATGAGATCAAGAAAGCCTATGAAACAGGTAAGGGCCGGGTGGTTGTTCGCTCTAAGACAGAAATCGAGCAACTCAAAGGAGGCAAGCAGCAAATCGTCGTTACCGAAATCCCTTATGAGATCAATAAAGCGGTCTTGGTCAAGAAGATCGACGATGTCCGTGTTAACAACAAGGTGGCCGGTATTGCGGAAGTCCGGGATGAGTCTGACCGAGATGGTCTTCGTATTGCCATTGAGTTGAAGAAAGATGCCAATGCTGATCTAATCTTGAACTACTTGTTCAAGTACACAGACTTGCAGGTCAACTACAACTTCAATATGGTGGCGATTGATAACTACACACCACGTCAAGTGGGGATCGTACCGATTCTCTCTAGCTACATTGCTCACCGTCGGGACATCATTGTCGCTCGCTCGCGCTTTGATAAGGAAAAGGCAGAACGACGCCTCCACATCGTAGAGGGCTTGATCCGCGTCATTTCTATCCTTGATGAAGTGATTGCCTTGATCCGGGCTTCTGATAACAAGGCAGATGCTAAGGAAAACCTCAAGGTCAGCTACGATTTCACCGAAGAACAAGCAGAAGCTATTGTCACCTTGCAATTGTACCGCTTGACCAATACGGATATCGTGACTTTGGAAGAAGAGCATGCCAGTCTCAAGGAACAAATCGCGACCTTGGCAGCCATCATTGGGGATGAACGGACCATGTTTAATCTCATGAAGAAGGAATTGCGTGAAGTCAAGAAGCTCTTTGGGAATCCCCGTCGCAGTGAGTTGCAAGACACTGCTAAAACGATTGAGATTGATACAGCCAGTCTGATCGTTGAAGAGGAAACCTTCGTCAGTGTGACCCGTGCTGGTTATATTAAGCGAACCTCGCCTCGTTCCTTCAATGCGTCGACAGTGGAGGAAGTCGGTAAGCGGGACGACGATGAGTTGATTTTCGTAGAGCCTGCTAAGACCACCCAGCATCTTTTGCTCTTTACCAACTTGGGAAATGCCATCTATCGACCTGTTCATGAATTGGCAGATACCAAGTGGAAGGATATCGGGGAGCACCTTAGTCAGACCTTGACCAATTTCGAGCAAGAAGAAGAGATTCTTTTTGCGGAGATTGTGGATCAGTTTGAAGGAGTGACCTACTTTGCAGCTACCCAACAAGGCCAAATCAAGCGTTTTGAACGCAAGGAATTGAGTCCATGGCGGACCTATCGTTCTAAATCAACTAAGTACGCTAAACTGAAGGACCAAGAGGACCGTATCGTAGCGGTTGCACCAGTGGTCCTCGAGGACATCATGATCATTACTAAGAATGGTTATGGCCTCCGATTCAATATTGAAGAGGTGCCAGTAGTTGGTGCCAAAGCAGCAGGTGTTAAAGCTATTAACCTCAAAGACGGGGATCAAGTTGTGGCCGTCTTTAAGTCAACGACACCAAGCATGTATATCCTGACCCAACGAGGCAGTCTCAAACGGATGTCACAAGATGATATTCCTGTGACCAGCCGTGCCAAACGTGGACTGCAAGTCTTACGTGAACTGAAGTCTAAACCACACCGCGTCTTTAAGGCAGGTCCAGTCTTCACTGACCAGGGTGATTTTGATCTCTTCACGAGCCAGGAAGAAGTGGGAGAGCAAGATCAAATCCTTCAGATCACCTCGACAACAGGTCAGGTAACAGAAGTAGATGTTACTCAACTCAGCTTGTCAGAACGAACTAGCAATGGTTCTTTTGTCAATGATCAAATTTCTGATCAAGAAGTCTTTACTGCTAGAATTAAATAAAAACAAAATTAGCCAGTTTATGGCTAATTTTGTTGCTCGATAAATTTTCTGAAAATTGAAAATTTCACTTGAAATTCTCATGAAATGGTGTAAAATAGAGTACATGAATAAAGTCATCCTTTGTGGTGGCTCTTGCTATTTAGCAAGTCTTGAATGGAAGAAGGAAAACTGACATGACAGTATCACTTGATTGGGAAAATCTTGGATTTTCTTATATGAAACTACCTTACCGCTATATCGCCTATTATCGTAATGGTGCCTGGGAAAAAGGAGAACTATCCGAAGATGCCACTCTTCATATTTCTGAATCTTCTCCGAGTTTGCACTACGGACAGCAAGCTTTTGAGGGTCTGAAAGCCTACCGGACAAAAGATGGCAACATTCAATTGTTCCGTCCAGACGAAAATGCCAAACGTCTGCAACGGACTGCAGATCGTCTTTTGATGCCTCAAGTTCCAACGGATATGTTTGTGGAAGCTTGTAAGGCAGTAGTTCGTGCCAATGAAGAATATGTCCCACCATATGGAACAGGTGGAACCCTCTATCTTCGCCCATTATTGATTGGGGTTGGAGATATCATTGGGGTGAAGCCAGCAGAGGAATACATCTTTATGATCTTTGCTATGCCCGTCGGAAACTACTTCAAGGGTGGCTTGGTTCCAACCAACTTCTTGATCCAAAACGACTATGACCGAGCAGCTCCTCATGGGACAGGCGCAGCGAAAGTCGGTGGGAACTATGCCGCTAGCCTCTTACCTGGTAAATTAGCTAAGTCTCGAAACTTCTCAGACGTAATTTACTTGGATCCTGCAACCCACACCAAGATTGAAGAAGTGGGATCTGCTAACTTTTTTGGGATCACAGCTGATAATGAGTTTGTAACACCACTTAGCCCATCTATTCTGCCATCCATTACCAAGTATTCCTTGCTCTATCTTGCAGAGCACCGTCTTGGTTTGACACCAATCGAAGGGGATGTCCCAATCGATAACCTAGACCGCTTTGTTGAAGCAGGTGCTTGTGGAACTGCCGCAGTTATTTCCCCAATCGGGGGAGTTCAGCACGGAGATGACTTCCATGTCTTCTATTCAGAAACGGAAGTAGGGCCGGTTACCCGCAAGCTGTATGATGAATTAACGGGCATCCAGTTTGGTGATATTGAAGCACCAGAAGGATGGATTTTCAAAGTAACTGAATAAAACAATCATAAGGGGGAGGAGAACTCCCTCTTTTTCTTAGGAAGCGATACTAGCAAATTGAAATAATTTAATCATGAAACATTTTCGGCTTGCAAGCATGTGAAAAATTTTGTAAAATAAAGGGGTTGAAATGAGGTAGAAGAATGAGTAAAAAAGATAAAAAAATTGAAATCCAAATTTCTGATAGCAAGGTAGTTGTTGGAAAAGATACCTTTGATGGCTACCAATTAGCGATTGGAAAGAAGGCTATTGCTGAGATTGCTGATATGGGAGCTCAGTTCGCTCTTGTGAAAAATGGAGCCGTAGAAAGTCTTTATAAATCACTGGAAAAAGCAGTGGAAAGTGCCATCGAAAATTATAATTTGAACAAATAAGGGGTTGCATTTTCATGAAATCAATGGTATAATTGTGTCTGTTGATTTGCTTGGAGAGATAGCGAAGAGGCTAAACGCGGCGGACTGTAAATCCGCTCCTTCGGGTTCGGGGGTTCGAATCCCTCTCTCTCCATTTCACTTTTGGGGTATAGCCAAGCGGTAAGGCAAGGGACTTTGACTCCCTCATGCGTTGGTTCGAATCCAGCTACCCCAGTTCTAGGTAATATCAGATAAGGTGGTAAAATATCTACTCAGGTATTTTATTTCTTTATATGAAGATGTCGTTGTAGATCATTTTGATTTCGTTGCGAGTGCTTGCTTAGGAAAAATAATTATAAGTATGTCAAGTTTAGAAAACTTGATTGTTGGAGGATTTTTTAGATGAATGAATTTGAAGATTTGCTAAACAGTGTTAGCCAAGTTGAGCCAGGTGATGTTGTTACTGCTGAAGTTTTGACAGTTGACGCTACACAAGCTAACGTTGCAATCTCTGGAACTGGTGTCGAAGGTGTCTTGACTCTTCGCGAATTGACAAACGATCGTGATGCTGACATCAATGACTTGGTTAAACCAGGTGAAACACTTGAATTGCTTGTTCTTCGTCAAGTAGTTGGTAAAGATACTGATACAGTAACTTACCTTGTATCTAAAAAACGTTTGGAAGCTCGCAAAGCATGGGACAAATTGGTCGGACGTGAAGAAGAAGTTGTTACTGTTAAAGGAACTCGCGCTGTTAAAGGCGGACTTTCAGTAGAATTTGAAGGACTTCGTGGATTTATTCCAGCTTCAATGCTTGATACTCGTTTTGTACGTAACACTGAACGTTTCGTAGGTCAAGAATTTGATGCTAAAATCAAAGAAGTTGACGCAAAAGAAAACCGCTTCATCCTTTCTCGTCGTGAAGTTGTTGAAGCTGCATCAGCTGCAGCTCGCGCTGAAGTATTCGGTAAATTGAATGTTGGTGACGTTGTAACTGGTAAAGTTGCTCGTATCACTAGCTTCGGTGCTTTCATCGACCTTGGTGGTGTTGATGGATTGGTTCACTTGACTGAATTGTCACACGAACGCAACGTTTCACCTAAATCAGTTGTAACTGTTGGTGAAGAAATCGAAGTGAAAGTCCTTGACTTGAACGAAGAAGAAGGTCGCGTATCACTTTCATTGAAAGCTACAACACCTGGACCATGGGATGGCGTAGAACAAAAATTGGCTGCTGGTGATGTCATCGAAGGTACTGTTAAACGTTTGACTGACTTCGGTGCATTCGTTGAAGTGTTGCCAGGTATCGATGGACTTGTACACATCTCACAAATTTCACACAAACGTGTTGAAAATCCAAAAGATGTGCTTAAAGTTGGACAAGAAGTAACTGTTAAAGTTCTTGAAGTAAATGCTGCTGATGAACGTGTATCACTTTCTATCAAAGCTCTTGAAGAACGTCCAGCTCAAGAAGAAGGCGAAAAACAAGAAAAACGTCAACAACGTCCACGTCGTCCAAAACAAGAAAAACGTGACTTTGAACTTCCAGAAACTCAAACTGGATTCTCAATGGCTGACTTGTTTGGTGATATTGAATTGTAATCAACTTAAAAAGCTTGCTTAGGCAAGCTTTTTTTACTTGTAAAATGATCGATTTTTTGATATACTATAACAGTTGCCACCCTTAGTGTAATGGATATCACGTAAGATTCCGGTTCTTGAGATGGGGGTTCGATTCCCTCAGGGTGGATGTCGATAGGAGAGCCTTGAGGCTCTCTTTTTTTATTTTTGGATGAGAAAGATGGCAGAAGGTTTTTAAGAGCAGGATTGGGCTCTTAGGGCACTGTACGATTTATAAATGATGAGATCAAGAAAACACCATGTCCTAAGACATGGTGTTTAACGTTTTGTTTAGTTTTTAGAAGCTGCTTGGAATTCTGGGTTCTTCCATGCTTCATCGATAATCGCTTGCAATTCTTTTGCAGATGCTTGCATTTTTTGTGTTTCAGCGTCGTTTAATGGGATGTTTACTGGACGAACGATACCGTGTGCACCAACGATCGCTGGTTGACCGATAAAGACGTTCTCAACTCCGTATTGTCCTTCTTGGAAGACTGAAAGTGGAAGTACAGCATTTTCATCATCAAGGATAGCACGAGTAATACGAGCAAGGGCAACGGCGATACCGTAGTAAGTAGCACCTTTCTTGTTGATGATTGAGTAAGCAGCATCACGTACAGAGATGAAGAGATCTACAAGGTCAGCTTCATCCAAGTCACGGTTAGCTTGCAACCATTGTTCCAATTTTACACCGGCAACGTTAGCGTGTGACCAAACAGCAAACTCAGAGTCACCGTGTTCACCCATGATGTAGGCGTGAACTGAACGAGCATCAACGCCGATTTTTTCAGCAAGTGCTTGACGGAAACGAGCTGAGTCAAGTGAAGTACCTGAACCGATAACACGTTCTTTAGGGAAACCTGAGAATTTCCAAGTTGAGTAAGTCAAAACGTCAACTGGGTTAGCAGCAACAAGGAAGATACCGTCGAAACCAGAAGCAACAACTTGTTCAACGATTGATTTGTTGATGGCAAGGTTTTTACCAACAAGGTCAAGACGAGTTTCACCTGGTTTTTGAGGAGCACCCGCAGTAATAACAACGAGGTCAGCATCCGCACAGTCTTCGTACTTAGCAGCATAAATCTTCTTAGGAGAAGTGAAGGCAAGTGCGTGGCTAAGGTCTTCAGCATCACCAACCGCTTTTTCAAACAATTGAGGGATTTCGATGATACCTAATTCTTGTGCGATACCTTGAGTAACAAGTGCGAAAGCATAAGATGAACCTACAGCGCCGTCACCAACAAGGATAACTTTTTTATGTTGTTTAGTTAATGTCATTATTCTAAACGTCTCCTTCTATTTTTTGGGGTTTCCCCATTCGCATTTATTCTACCACTTTTACTTTTCTTTGTCACGGTTTTACGCCTATTTTGGACGATGTAAACATTTTTACTCTTGTGTTCCGAAGGAGAAAAAAAGTCCTAAATGTGTTATAATAGTATGGTGAATTAATTAAAGAGAGGCATTGTTTTAATGCAGGATAATAACTTAGTTGATGTTAACTTAACATCTGAAATGAAGACCAGTTTCATCGATTACGCTATGAGTGTTATCGTGTCTCGGGCTCTTCCTGACGTGCGAGATGGTTTAAAGCCAGTTCATCGTCGGATCCTTTATGGAATGAATGAACTTGGGGTTACACCAGATAAACCACATAAGAAATCTGCCCGTATTACTGGGGATGTTATGGGTAAATACCATCCACACGGGGACTCTTCTATTTATGAGGCTATGGTTCGGATGGCTCAATGGTGGAGCTATCGTTACATGCTTGTAGATGGGCATGGGAACTTTGGTTCTATGGACGGTGATGGAGCTGCGGCCCAACGGTATACAGAAGCTCGTATGAGCAAGATTGCTCTTGAAATGCTTCGGGATATCAACAAGAATACAGTTGATTTCACGGATAACTACGATGCCAGTGAACGCGAACCAAACGTCCTTCCAGCTCGCTTCCCTAACTTGTTAGTCAATGGAGCGACAGGGATTGCGGTAGGGATGGCGACAAATATCCCTCCACACAACCTCGGTGAGTCTATTGATGCTGTCAAGCTAATGATGGACAATCCTGATGTGACCACACGTGAGCTGATGGAAGTCCTTCCTGGACCAGATTTCCCAACAGGAGCCTTGGTCATGGGCAAATCAGGTATTCATAAGGCCTATGAAACAGGAAAAGGCTCAATTGTCTTACGGTCTCGGACGGAAATTGAAGAGACTAAGACAGGGCGTGAACGCATTGTCGTTACAGAATTTCCTTATATGGTCAACAAGACCAAAGTGCATGAGCATATCGTTCGTTTGGTTCAAGAAAAACGAATCGATGGGATTACAGCAGTTCGGGATGAGTCTAACCGGGAAGGGGTTCGTTTCGTCATCGAAGTGCGCCGTGATGCCTCAGCTAATGTTATCTTAAACAACCTCTTCAAGATGACCCAAATGCAAACCAACTTTGGTTTCAACATGTTGGCTATCCAAAATGGTGTCCCTAAGATTCTCTCTCTTCGTGAGATTTTAGGATCTTATATTGAGCACCAAAAAGAAGTGGTGACTCGTCGGACCATCTTTGATAAAGAGAAGGCGGAAGCTCGTGCCCATATCTTGGAAGGTCTCTTAATCGCTCTTGATCACATCGATGAAGTGATTAAAATCATCCGTAATAGCCAGACAGATGCAGAAGCACAAGCAGAATTGATGAGTAAGTTCAAGCTTTCTGAGCGTCAAAGCCAAGCTATCTTGGATATGCGTCTTCGTCGTTTGACTGGTTTGGAACGTGACAAGATTCAAAGCGAATACGATGATCTCGTTGCCTTGATTGCTGACCTTGCTGATATTTTAGCCAAGCCAGAGCGTGTAGTTGCGATTATCAAGGAAGAATTGGACGAGGTCAAACGGAAGTTTGGAGATCCACGTCGGACAGAATTGATGGTAGGAGAAGTTCTATCACTAGAAGACGAAGATTTGATCGAAGAAAGCAATGTTTTGATCACTCTCTCTAACAAAGGTTACATCAAACGATTGGATCAAGATGAATTTACTGCTCAAAAACGTGGGGGACGTGGTGTTCAAGGTACAGGGGTCAAGGATGATGACTTTGTCCGTGAATTGGTTTCTACCAGCACCCATGATCGTTTGCTCTTCTTTACCAATAAGGGACGGGTTTACCGTCTGAAAGGCTATGAAATTCCTGAATACGGCCGTACAGCTAAGGGACTTCCAATTGTCAACTTGCTCAAGTTAGATGACGGAGAATCCATTCAGACCATTATTAACGTCGCTCAGGATCGTAGTGAAGACGCTTATCTCTTCTTTACAACCCGCTCAGGTTTGGTAAAACGGACCAGTGTAGCTGAGTTTGCTAATATTCGTCAAAATGGCTTGAAAGCTCTTAACCTTAAAGATGAGGATGAGCTGATCAACGTCTTCCTCACAGACGGAAATACGGACGTGATCATCGGGACAAAATTTGGTTATTCTGTCCGCTTCAATGAGTCTGTCGTACGGAATATGGGCCGTTCGGCAACTGGGGTACGAGGTGTCAACCTTCGTCCAGGTGACCAAGTGGTCGGTGCAAGCGTCATTACAGATCAAGATGAAGTATTGATCATCACTGAAAAGGGATACGGTAAACGCACGCGTGCTGATGAGTATCCAACAAAAGGACGTGGTGGTAAAGGGATTAAAACTGCTAATGTGGTTGATAAGAATGGTCCTCTGGCCGGTCTCATGACTGTCAAAGGAGATGAAGATTTGATGATTATCACCAATACAGGTGTCATGATTCGTACCAGCGTCGCCAATATTTCTCAAACTGGACGTTCGACCATGGGTGTGAAAGTGATGCGTCTGGATCAAGATGCCCAAATCGTAACCTTTACAACTGTTCAAGCTGACGAAAAAGATGAGTCAGAGACTGAAACTGAAAGTGAAGGGTAGGATAAATAATGGCTTCAAGAAGAAAAAAGAAGAAAACAAGCTTACGAAATCGCTTGATTAATATCTTTGCTACCTTACTAATCCTTTTGTCTATTGCCTTGATCTTTAATGCTCCGATTCGGAACATGATCATGGTTTGGCATACAAATAAGTACCAGGTGAGCAAAGTTTCGAAAAAGACTATTGAGAAGAATAAGGAAGCTAAGACTAGCTTTGATTTTAAAGAAGTAAAATCGCTTTCTACAGAATCTGTTATCAATGCCCAGTGGCAGGCGCAGAAATTGCCTGTTATTGGGGGAATAGCGATTCCTGAGTTGAAGATGAACCTTCCGATTTTTAAAGGCTTAGATAATGTGGGACTCTATTATGGGGCAGGTACCATGAAAGAGGACCAGGTTATGGGGGAAAGGAATTACTCCTTGGCTAGTCACCATGTCTTTGGTTTGACAGGGGCAAATGAAATGCTCTTTTCCCCGTTAGAACATGCCAAAGCTGGAATGAAAATCTATGTCACAGATAAAGAAAAGATCTATACCTATGTGATTACCTCTTTGGAAACAGTATCTCCGGATCGTATTGATGTTATTGCTGACCACGAAGGTGTTAATGAGATTACTTTGGTTACCTGTGATGATTTAGCTGCAACCAATCGGATTATTGTTAAAGGTACGTTAGAAACGTCTGTAGACTATGATCAAGCTCCAAAAGAGATTTTAGAAGCTTTCAGCAAGTCTTATAATCAAATGCAATTATAATCAACTTAAAAAGAGGTCCTTGACCTCTTTTTTGAATGTAGACAAATTGTTATGTTACATAAAACAGCTGGATGATTTTCAAAAAACGACTTTTATTTTTACTCATTTAAGAAGAAGCAAAACTTTCCGCTGTGAGAAAAGTGCCTGAAACACTGTTCATTCAGGCACTCGGAATTATTGAGACATTAGACTCAATAATTAGTCATGGAACTTCTACGAAGTTCGCTGACGTCCGTACTCACCTAAGGAAAGTTTTTTAAATTACTTTGTTTTCATTCTGAAAAGAGGTCCTTGACCTCTTTTTTTGTTAATTTTCTGCCAACTTGTAAGAGGATAGTCATAAAATGTTACCTGACTGACATATTTTTGCATGCTTTCTATTTTATAATAGAAGAGTGATAGATAGAAGCTTGGAGGAACCGAATGCACACAGAAGATATCTATACTTTGTTAAGAAACTTCTATGGCTTACTGGTCAATGATTTTCCAAAAACGGGGCTCATTACCAAGGGGATCTACGAAGTTGAACAGGTCTTTGAAACCATTAAAAACCTTCCTGATAATCAAGAGCACTTAATTCGATACGAAATTCGTCAATTCCTAGCGACTTTGGAACAAGTGCAAGAAGGCTATAGAATTAACTTTTCAAACGAAGAAAATCGAATCCTTGAAAACCTAAGAGAAGTAGTTTGTCCTATATAAATTTTATACAGAATCATCCATTTTCCTCCTCAATTGCGAATTATTAATTGAGGAGGTTTTTATGTATCATATTGTATTTCAAGAATCTGGTCTTTTACCTAGAGAACGTTTGCTAACAGAAGGCCCTGATAAGCTCAGTCATCAAGAATTGCTATCCATCTTATTACGGACGGGGAACAAAAATAAACCAGTCTACGAGATCGCTCAGGACCTGCTGGGCTCACTAAAGAGTTTAAAAGAACTGGCTAGTATGAGTTTTCAGGAGTTACAGGAAGTTCCAGGAATTGGGAAAGTTAAAGCCATTGAGCTGTTAGCTGCTATTGAACTAGGGAAACGAATACAGACTTCGGAAGTGATTGAAACGGAACAAATCATGAGTAGTCAGAAGCTGGCAAAAATGATGCAACAAAAAATAGGCCATGAGAAACAGGAACATTTATTGGCCCTGTATCTGAATACCCAAAATCAAATTATCCATCAGCAAGTGATCTTTATCGGAACAGTCAATCGTAGCATTGCAGAACCGAGGGAAATCTTGCACTATGCCATCAAGCATATGGCGACATCCATAATCTTGGTTCACAACCACCCGTCCGGTATCATTCATCCTAGCAAGAATGATGATGGTGTCACCCAACAAATGATTGAAGCCTGCAATTGTCTAGGAATTGTTTTTCTGGACCATCTGATTGTCTCAACTGATGATTATTATAGCTATCGGGAAGAAACAGATTTATTGGTATAGAAAAAGAGAGTGGGACAGAAATCGGTCATTCGTTAGAATTCGATTTCGTCGTCCCACCTCCGCACAGTTGAGTAGGGCTGTAAAAGCTGATAAAATCAGCGTAGTAGAGCCCACTCAACCACTGCGTCTTGCTCAATAATCCAAAGACAATTGAGAGGCTAGGACTTTTGTCCCAGCCTCTTTGCTTATCATGAATTCTTGCGCATAAAGTAGAGAAGGGTTTGCAGTTCACTGGTTAGGTCGACATATTGGACTACCACATCTTTTGGAACTGTTAAGTGGACTGGAGAAAAGCTAAGGATTCCCTTGATACCAGCTTCAACTAGTAAATCTGCAACTTCTTGAGATTTTACACTTGGAACGGTTAAAATAGCTGTTTGAATCTCTTTTCCCTCAAGTTTTTCTTTTAGTGAGGAGATGCCGTGAATCGGAATACCATCTTTACTTTTAGTGCCGACTAACTCATGATCATCCGTATCAAATGCCATGACAATTTTCATTTTATTTCGCTCATGGAAGCGATAGTGAAGAAGGGCACTCCCCATATTTCCAATCCCGACGATAGCAACATTGGTGATGGAGTTATCATTCAAGAGATCGGCAAAGAAGTTCATTAACTTTTTGACATCATAACCAAAACCACGTCGTCCAAGCTCTCCAAAGTAGGAGAAGTCTCGACGAACAGTTGCGGAATCAATCCCGATGGCTTCAGCAATCTGTTTTGAATTTGCTCGCTCGATTTTCTCTGCATTAAAGCGTTTAAAAATGCGGTAATACAAGGAGAGTCGTTTGGCAGTAGCACGAGGAATTGGATTAGTCTTATCTTGTTTCACAATATCACAACCTTTCAAATCTATTTTATAAAAAGTTTGTGAAAAAAGCAACTATCTTCTACTAAAAAAACACCAAAATGGTGTTTTCTTTGTTAATTGGAATTTCTTAAACTCTGATCGAACTGAATCAGATAGCGATAAAAGTCACCGATTTTTCCAGTGAAAGGTAAGGTATGCTCCTTGTAGGTAACAGAAACAACCTGATAGGAATCTGGAAGGGTCACACAGCCTGAGAAGGCTAATAGACAGTGATCGATGTTATCGTAGCTAACCTGACGTTCTTTTTGGTATGCATCCAAATAGGTGAGGACTACAGGACCATTGGTCATTAGTTTTCAATCCTTTCAAAGATTTCACGTTCAACTAAACTGTCCATGAGGAAGTAGAATTTTTGTTGGATAATCTTGTTTTCTGGGTTTTTAAAAATATTTACCAAACGAAGGCCTGACTTGTCAGTAATGTTAATTTTAAATCCTGTTAAATCCTTATTGATGATAATTTTTAACTTAAAGCCATCTCCACTATTTGGAATAACTTCTAACAAACGATTTAATTCGTAGTTTCCAACCTTTGTTTGTGCAAAGGTATTGTCGCGTAGGGTATATTTTTTAATATTTGGATGGATTGCGTATGTGTAATCGCAGTTTGGTAATGAGACAGATGTTTCAAATGCCATGTAATTCTCCTAAAATTTTGTGAATAGTTGTTATAAAAGTATCGACTTCAGCAGTCGTATTGAATTCGGATAAACTAATGCGAATAGATTCCTTCATGCGAGGTGAATCTTCGCCATAATAAGCTGCAAGGACATGACTTGGCTGAACAGTCCCCGCAGTACAAGCAGAGCCAGTTGAGACTGAAATTCCCGCCATATCTAAACGAAGCAGTAAGATATCATTGCTGATACCGGGGAAGCCAATATTTAAGACATGAGGAAGTTTGGAGTCTGTGCTATTCAGATAGAAATCTAGATCTTCTAGGCCAGTTAGGATACGTTCAGATAAGCTCTGAATATACTGATAATTTGCTTCTAACTGATCAGTTGCCTCTTTGAGGGCTTGAGCCATTCCAGCAATCGAAATCAAGTTCTCTGTACTTGCTCGACGCTTGTCTTCTTGGTCCCCCCCGTGTAAGAGATTGAAAAAGTCAGGCTTTCTAGCATAGAGGATGCCAACCCCTTTTGGCCCATGAAATTTATGGGCAGAGGCGGTTAGAAAATCAATTCCTAGCTCTTCAGGGGCTACAGAAAGCTTACCAACGGCTTGAACAGCATCCACATGAAAAGCAGCAGGATGGTCTTTTAAAAGGTCTGAAATAGCCTTGATGGGTAAGAGATCACCCGTCTCGTTATTGGCATACATGGTGGACACCAAAATAGTATCAGGACGAAGGGCGGCTCGAATATCTTCTGGCCGAATCATTTGATTGACTGGCTGAATAATGGTTACTTCAAATCCATATTCTTGGACCAAGTACTCAATTGGTTCCAGAACGGCATGATGTTCGATAGCCGTGGTGATAATATGCTTGCCTTTCTGTCTGTGTTTGAGACAGTAGCCCTTTATAACAGTGTTATTGCTTTCGGTTCCCCCAGAAGTGAAGGTAATTTGTTGACTAGAGGTTTTTAAACAAGATGCAACGCATTCCCTAGCATCTCTAAGAATCTTTTTTGCTTGGCGACCGTGGGAGTGGAGACTGGATGGATTTCCGAAACTGGATTCCATCGTTTCTGTCATCACCTTGATTACTCCAGGGCTTAGAGGAGTTGTTGCTGCATTGTCAAAATAAATCACGCCATCACCTTATTTCTTGTGGTATGCAAAGAGTGGACTAACAGGTTTACGCTCTTGGATACGAACAAGGGCATCTCCAATCAATTCGCTTGCAGTAATGTATTTTACATTTTTTGGTTTTTGCTCTTTGGTTGCTACAGAGTCTGTAACTAAAAATTCTTTAATCGGTGCTTGGTCTAGTAATTCTGCAGCTCCTTTAACGAAAAGTCCGTGACTAGAAACAGCATAAATCTCAGTAGCGCCATCTCGTTGGACAATTTTTGCAGCTTCAGAGAAGGTTTTTCCTGTATTTAAAATATCATCGATCAGGATTGCTTTTTTTCCCTTGACATCCCCGATGATGTAGCCTTGGTCACGGCTGG
The DNA here is from genome assembly GCF_052588545.1 of Streptococcus sp. KHUD_013. Lineage (NCBI taxonomy): Bacteria > Bacillati > Bacillota > Bacilli > Lactobacillales > Streptococcaceae > Streptococcus > Streptococcus sp. KHUD_013. The sequence continues at coordinate 1,091,412 of NZ_CP186264.1, read as the reverse complement.
CATCGTCTTGGGCGTAGTCAATGATGGCAATTGGGGCATCTAGATATTCAGCAAGATTACGTGCTCGTTTCACTCCGGAGTTTTTAGGACTGACAACCACTACATCTGAACCGGTTAAGCCCTGTTTGATATAGTGATCAGCAAATAGAGGAATCGTGAACAAGTTGTCTACTGGGATATCGAAGAAGCCTTGTACTTGAACCGCATGAAGATCGAGGGTTACAACACGGTCTACACCTGCCTTGACCAACATGTTGGCAACCAATTTTGCTGTAATTGGTTCGCGAGGAGCAGCAGTGCGGTCTTGACGAGCATAACCAAAGTATGGAAGAACGACGTTAACGGTATGAGCGCTAGCTCGTTGGCAAGCATCTACCATGATTAACAATTCCATCAAGTGATTGTTAACAGGGAAGCTGGTAGATTGGATGATATAAATATCATATCCACGGACACTTTCTTCGATATTTATTTGGATTTCACCATCTGAGAATTGACGTGAAGAAAGCTTTCCGAGTGGGATGCCAGCAACTTCCGAAATTTTTTGTGCAATTTCTTGATTGGAGTTGAGTGCGAAGAGCTTCATATTGTTTTTTTCTGACATGTGTTTGATCCTCATTTAGATATTTTTGTCTAGTCTTATTTTAGCAAAAAAATTCAGTAATTTCAGCTTTTTAGCAAACTTTGAGCTAATCTTGCCACTTTACTTTTTGCTGGCTTATATTCAATTTGTTTTTCCTTGAGAAATTCGTGAAAATAAGTTTCATCTGAGGCAGCATCTACCTCCATTTCCAACTCATAGTCCTCAATAGAATTATAACGACTACGGTCAAAGGCTAATAAACCTTTAGGGATTCTTTTCTCACGTCTCTCTGTTTCCAGACTACCCCAGACATCTAAGGCAACTAGTGGAATTCCTAAATCAGTGAGAAAGCTGGCAATCTCACCTTGAGGGAGTTTTTTCTTGGATAGAAAGTCTTCTACCTGATCAAATGTAAGAGCTTGGTTGTATTCAAAATGTCCCGCTTTTTGCGGTACTTTAAGGGTTAGCTCAGCCCGATCAGCTAAGGTACGAATGCGCAAGGCCATCTGATGATTCCGGATGGCTTGGTCGGGCGTATCGATATAGTGATTGGTTTGTCGGATAGGAGGTTGTTCTTTGAAAAAATCCTTAAGAGAGTCGTATTCTTCCTTGGTTAGTAAGGTTTTAAATTCAATTTCTAAATGATTCATAGCTACGTCCTTTTCTTTCGTTTGCAAGCTCTTTATGATATAATGATAGATGTGTTTATTTTATACAAAAAACTTTGAGATGACAAGGTGATTCAATGGCGATTGATTGGGAAAATTTTTTAGATCCCTATATCCAAGCAGTTGGTGAGTTGAAGATTAAGCTTCGTGGGATAAGAAAGCAGTATCGCAAACAACAAAAGCATTCCCCAATCGAGTTTGTGACCGGTCGTGTGAAGCCGATTGAGAGTATTCTCGAAAAAATGGAACGCAGAAGTATTTCTGAAGAGAACCTGGCTCAAGATATGCAAGATATTGCTGGTCTGCGGGTTATGGTTCAATTTGTTGATGACGTAGAAGAAGTCTTAGAAGTTCTTCGTAAGCGTCAAGATATGCGAGTGGTGCAGGAAAGAGATTATATTCGTCACAAAAAGTCGAGTGGCTATCGAAGCTATCACGTTGTAGTAGAGTATCCAGTAGATACCATTAATGGCTATGAAACTATTTTGGCAGAGATACAGATTCGTACTCTGTCTATGAATTTTTGGGCCACCATTGAACACTCATTAAATTACAAATATAAAGGAGATTTTCCGGACGAGATTAAAAAGCGTCTTGAAGTCACAGCGAATTTGGCTTATCAACTCGATGAGGAAATGGGCGCCATTCGTGATGCCATTCAGGAGGCGCAAGCCCTTTTTGATCCTATGCATCGTAAATTAAACGATGGCGTCGGAAATAGTGATGATACAGATGAGGACTACAGGTAAGAAGGTTTCGATTATTCGAAATCGAAAACGCCAGAGCAAAGAGGTCTTTCAACAACTTCGTTATAAATTAAAAAAGAATAATTTTATCTTGACTGAAAAACATCCGGATATCGTGATCTCCATTGGTGGAGATGGCATGTTGCTCTCGGCTTTTCATAAGTACGAGAGTCAATTAGATCGGGTTCGTTTCGTTGGGGTGCATACAGGGCATCTTGGGTTCTATACGGACTATCTAGATGATGAGATTGACAAATTAGTAGAAAATCTTAAGTATGATACAGGTGCCAAGGTATCTTACCCAATCCTGAATGTCAAAGTGACCTTTGAAAATGGCGATACTAAGATTATGCGAGCCCTTAATGAAGCGACAATCAAACGCAGTGACCGAACCATGGTGGCTGACCTAACCATCAATGGCGTTCATTTTGAGCGGTTCAGAGGGGACGGCATTACCGTTTCGACCCCTACAGGCAGTACGGCTTATAACAAATCTTTGGGAGGGGCTGTTCTTCACCCGACCATCGAAGCACTTCAAATTGCAGAAATTGCTAGCCTCAATAACCGTGTGTATCGAACTTTGGGTTCATCGATCATTGTTCCTAAAAAAGATAAGATTGAAATTACGCCAAGCCGGCCTGGTTTTCACATTCTCTCTGTTGATAATTCAACTTATTCGTATCGAAATATCGTCCATATCGAATACCAGATTGATAACCACAAGATCAATTTCGTAGCGAGCCCAAGTCATACCAGTTTCTGGAATCGGGTCAAGGATGCTTTTATTGGAGATATTGACGAATGAGGTTCGAGTTTATTGCAGACGAACACGTCAAGGTCAAAACATTCCTGAAGAAGCACCAGGTTTCAAAGGGGTTATTGGCCAAGATCAAGTTTTCTGGAGGCCAGATTTTAGTAAATGGCATTGAACAAAATGCCATTTATCTTCTCGATATAGGAGATAAGGTAACGATTGATATTCCCTCTGAGGAAGGCTATGAAGCCTTGGAGGCCATTGATCGTGATTTAGAAATCTTGTATGAAGACGATCATTTCTTAGTCCTCAACAAACCGGCAGGAGTGGCATCCATTCCTAGCTCTCTTCATTCCAATACCATTGCAAACTTTGTCAAGGGTTACTACGTTCGAAACCAGTATGAAAACCAGCTGGTTCATATTGTCACCCGTTTAGACAAAGATACCAGTGGGATTATGCTCTTTGCTAAACATGGCTATGCCCATGCCCGATTGGATAAACAACTTCAGGCTAAGACCATTCAAAAACGTTACTTTGCATTGGTAAAGGGGACGGGTGAGTTGGCAAGCAAGGGTGACATCATTGCCCCCATTGCGCGTGATGAAGACTCGATCATTACCCGAAAAGTAGCAAAAGGTGGCAAGTATGCTCATACCAGCTACCAAGTTGTCCAGTCTTTCGGTGATATTCATCTGGTGGATATCCAATTGCATACAGGCCGGACCCATCAGATTCGCGTTCATTTTTCTCATATTGGTTTTCCGCTTTTGGGAGATGATCTTTATGGTGGTTCCTTAGAAGATGGGATCCTTCGACAAGCCTTACATTGCCATTCCTTGGCTTTCTATCATCCTTTTTTGGAAGAAGAACTCCGAATTGAAAGTTCTTTGCCAGATGATTTTAGCCAGGTCTTAAAACAGTTAACAAATATTTAATTTTTTTCAAAGGAGAAACTCATGGAAGTTTTTGAAAACCTCAAAGCCAACCTGGTTGGTAAGAATGCACGTATTGTATTACCAGAAGGTGAAGAACCACGTATTCTTCAAGCAGCAAAACGAATTGTGAAAGAAACAGACGTAACCCCTGTCTTGCTTGGGAATCCGGATAAGATTGGAATTTACCTTGAAATTGAAGGAGTTTTGGATGGATACGAAGTCATCGATCCGCATTCTTACTCAGGTTTTGAAGAGATGGTAACTTCCTTAGTTGAACGTCGCAAGGGTAAAATGACAGAAGAAGAAGCACGCCAAATTTTGCAAGATGATGTCAACTACTTTGGTGTCATGTTGGTACATCTTGGAATTGTTGATGGAATGGTGTCAGGTGCAATTCACTCAACAGCTGCAACCGTTCGTCCAGCACTTCAAATTATCAAAACTCGTCCAAATGTTAGTCGTACTTCAGGTGCCTTCCTCATGGTCCGTGGATCTGAACGTTACTTGTTTGGGGACTGCGCTATTAATATCAATCCAGATGCTGAAGGCTTGGCTGAAATTGCCATCAATTCTGCTATCACAGCGAAGATGTTTGGGATTGATCCAAAAATCGCCATGTTGAGCTATTCAACAAAAGGGTCAGGTTTTGGTGAAAGTGTTGATAAAGTAGTTGAAGCGACCAAAATCGCTCATGAGCTTCGTCCAGATCTTGAAATTGATGGGGAATTGCAATTTGACGCAGCCTTTGTACCTGAAACAGCTGCATTGAAAGCACCAGGAAGTAAGGTAGCAGGTCAAGCCAATGTCTTTATCTTCCCTGGTATCGAAGCAGGTAACATTGGTTACAAGATGGCAGAACGTCTCGGTGGCTTTGCTGCAGTAGGACCAGTTTTGCAAGGGTTGAACAAACCAGTTAACGACCTTTCTCGCGGATGTAATGCAGATGACGTTTACAAATTGACCTTGATCACAGCAGCTCAAGCTGTGGAACAATAAGAATGATTGAAAGGCTTAGGGATTTCCTAGGCCTTTTTATGGTAGAGTCAGAATCTCTAAAGTAGAAGTCATTCTATGGTATACTAGGAATATGATGGATTTAAAAGATTACGGGATTATCATGTGGGAGGAGGAAAAAATTGCCTCTTTCCGAGAAAAGTTATTAGCCTGGTATGATGCCAATAAACGGGATCTCCCCTGGAGACGGACGCAGGATCCTTATAAAATATGGATTTCAGAGATTATGCTCCAGCAGACACGTGTCGATACGGTTATTCCTTATTATGAGCGTTTTTTGGATTGGTTTCCGACCATTGCGGATTTAGCTCAAGCCCCTGAAGAAAAGCTCTTAAAAGCTTGGGAGGGCTTGGGCTATTACTCGAGGGTCCGCAACATGCAGAAAGCTGCCCAGCAAATCATGGAGGACCATGGGGGTGTTTTCCCATCAAGCTATGAGGCTATCTCTAAACTCAAGGGAATTGGACCTTATACAGCTGGTGCCATTGCCAGTATTGCTTTTGGCTTGCCAGAGCCAGCAGTGGATGGCAATGTCATGCGGGTTTTAGCTCGTTTGTTTGAGGTTGACTACGATATCGGAGTTCCGACTAATCGTAAGATTTTTCAAGCCATGATGGAAGTCTTGATCGATCCAGAGCGTCCGGGTGATTTCAATCAGGCTTTGATGGATCTGGGCTCAGATATTGAATCACCAGTCAATCCACGGCCCGAAGAGAGTCCTGTAAAAGAGTTTAGCGCGGCCTATCAGCATGGGACCATGGATCGCTATCCCATCAAGGCTCCAAAGAAGAAACCAGTACCCGTTTATTTAACAGCCTTTATTATAAAGGATAGTCAAGAGCGCTACCTGCTGGAAAAAAATGAGCGAGAGGGACTCTTGTCAGGCTTCTGGCATTTTCCCTTGATTGAAGTGGATAGTCTATCTGAGAACCTGGGCCAATTGTCTCTACTGGATGAGAAGGAACAAGCAGAGAGCAATCTAGAGATTCTCTCCTTTGAACAGGACTATGACTTAGTCATTGATTGGCAAGAGAGAACTTATCCCATGGTCCAGCATGTCTTTTCGCACCGCAAGTGGCAGGTTCAACTTCGGTACGGATTGGTAAAAGAAGGAGAACAAGCAACCAGTGAATCAACTATTTGGTTAAAACCGGAAGAATTTTCGGCCTTTCCTTTTGCCAAACCCCAGCAGAAGATTTGGACGACTTTTACAGAAAATGAAAAATAGCTAGAGAATAATCTCTAGCTATTTTTTTTATAGATGAGCGAATGCTTTGATTTCTTCTTCTGACATGGATGAGTCGCAGCGAACGGTAACTTCACCGGCTTCGACATGTAAAAATCCAGGAACAGTTGGAATGCCATAGGTAGAGCGGAAGACTTGCAAAGCATCCAGTTGACTTGGTTCTTCACTATTAATGAAGTAGATATGAGCTTTAGTTTCGGCTACTACAGTTGCTAATTTAGCAGCGAACTTTCGGCAATATGGGCAAGTCTTGCGTCCAATAAAGAAGGTTGCTGTTTCTTTTTGGTCGATGGCTTCTTGCGCACGCGCAACAGTGGTTACTTCAAGATCTTTAATATCTTCTAAAAATTGTTCCATGAGATTACCTCGCTTTCTTATAAATCTAGTATGCCATAAAGGGCGAAAAAATGCTGTATTTTGATACGAAAAAAAGATGAGATTGGTTGATCTCATCTTTTGTGGTTTCTTATTTTACAAAGGCATTGATTTCAGCTTCGATGTTAGCAATTTTAGCTTGAGAATCTTCGTTGCTTTCACCAACAACGGCAATGTAGAACTTAATTTTTGGTTCTGTACCTGAAGGGCGAACGGCAATCCAAGAACCATCAGCAAGTGTGTATTTCAATACATCACTTGGAGGAGTTGTCAAGGTTGTTACAGTGCCATCAGCAGCAGTAGATGTTTGTGCTTTGAAGTCTTCAGTGATTGAAACTTCTGTTGAGTTAAATTCTTTTGGCCCGTTTTCACGGAATTTCGCCATAATCGCTTTGATTTGCTCAGCACCGTCAACACCAGAAAGTGTAACAGAGATTGTCTTTTCAGCATAGTAGCCGTACTCTTTGTAGATTTCTTCGATACCGTCAGCAAGTGTCAAACCACGAGAGCGGTAGTAAGCAGCAAGCTCAGCAACGACAAGGACAGCTTGAATCGCATCTTTATCACGTACGAATGGTTTAATCAAGTAACCGAAGCTTTCTTCAAATCCCATCATGTAAGTGTGATTGTGTTTTTCTTCGAATTCTTGAATCTTTTCAGCGATGAATTTGAAACCAGTCAAGACGTTAAACATAGTTGCGCCGTAGCTTTCAGCAATCTTCGTTACCAAGTCAGTTGATACGATAGATTTGCAAAGGGCTGCATTTTCTGGAAGAGTGCCAGCATTTTTGTGAGCTTCCAAGATGTACTTAGCCATGATAGCACCGATTTGGTTACCTGAAAGGTTAAGGTAGCTACCGTCTTTTTGAAGGACTTCAACACCGACACGGTCAGCGTCAGGGTCAGTTGCCACAAGAACATCAGCTCCTACTTGGCGACCAAGTTCTTCTGCAAGAGCAAAGGCTGCTTGGCTTTCTGGGTTTGGTGATTTTACAGTTGAGAAGTCAGGGTCTGGAGTTGCTTGAGCTTCAACGACTTGAACAGAGTCAAATCCTGCTTGAGCAAGAGCACGACGAGCCAACATTTCACCAGTACCGTGAAGAGGAGTGTAGACAATCTTCATGTCTTTGCCAAACTCTTCAATCAAGGCTGGGTTGATGTTAACGTCTTTTACTTCTTTGAGGTATTCAGTATCGACAGCTTCACCGATGACTTCAATCAAACCAGATGCTTTTTCAGCTTCAACATCCGCAACTTCTACAGCGAATGGATTGTCGATGGCACGGATGTAGGTTGTCAAAGCGTCCGCGTCGTGTGGAGGCATTTGACCACCATCTTCACCGTAAACCTTGTATCCGTTAAACGGAGCAGGGTTGTGGCTAGCAGTAATCATGATCCCTGCGAAACAGTTTAGGTGACGAACAGCAAATGAAAGTTCTGGAGTTGGACGGAGACTTTCAAAGACATAGGATTTAATACCGTGTTTTGCAAGAACGGCTGCTGATTCAAAGGCAAATTCTGGAGAGAAGTGACGGCTATCGTAGGCGATGGCTACACCACGTTCTTTTTCATTTCCACCTTTAGATTCGATCAAACGCGCCAAACCTTCAGTTGCTTGACGAACAACGTAGATATTAATGCGGTTAGTCCCAGCACCAATCAATCCGCGCATACCAGCAGTACCGAATTCAAGGTTTGTGTAGAAGGCATCTTCCTTCGTTTTTTCATCCATGCTTTCCAAATCACGACGAAGGTAATCTGGTAGGTCCGCGAAATCAGCCCATTTTTGGAAGTTTTCTTGATAAGTCATAGTGCAACTCCTTATTTCTATAAATTAATCGCTTACATTATAGCAAATTTTTTCAGAAAATTCTAGCGATAATTGTAAATCTTTTCAAAAATAAAGGGGGAATTTTGGATAGAAAAAAAAAGGCTGGGACAAAAGTCCTAGCCTCTCAATTATCTTTAGATTGTCGAGCAAGACGCAGTGCTTGAGTGGGCTCTACTACGCTGATTTCATCAGCTTTTACAGCCCTACTCAACTGTGCGGAGGTGGGACAACGAAATCAAATTCTAACGAATGACCGATTTCTGTCCCACTCTCAACTTTTTATTTTAATTTTTCGAGGGCTGGGACAACGGCACTAGTGATCAGAACCGTTGCAATAACTTCGATGAGTGAGTTAGTAGACACAATCAAGCCAAGAAAATGTTGAATTCCTCTCCCAAAGGTATTACCAAAGAAGAGGTAAATCCCGCTTAAAACGAATACAGTATTGGTCATAGATCCGACAATGCCGGCTGTTATTAACCCAGTACGATTGTGCATCCATCGATAGACAAAATAAGGTGTTACCCCGATGAGAATACGCGGTACTATAGCGATGACAAGGGAATAGAGATTTCCGTTTGGCACAAAGGGACTAAATAGATAGCTTGCTGGGGTTAAAACAAGAGTATTCATCGTTAAACTAAAGAGTCCCATAAGCAGTCCTAGAATAGCACCTGTACGAGGTCCATAAATGATAGACGCGATCACGACAGGGATATGAACCAAGGTTGGCTGAATACCTGATGGTACAAAATGTAAGATGAAGGAAGTTGTAAAATGGATGGTAATCATTACCGCGAAAAATATAGCAATGCGTGAAATGGATGAGGATTTTTTCATGAAAGCGACTCCTGTATAGTAGTTAGAATGGTTTCGATAGAAGCTAAAGCTCCAGCCCCTTGATCGCCACAAGCCAGAGTAGCATAGCGAGGTTGAATAATCTGATAGCCGTAGTCTTGTAAGAGTTTTAGATTTCGTTGGGTAGCTGGGTGTTCCAGCATTTTCGTATTCATAGCGGGGGCTAGGATTTTTTTAGTTCCTTGAGGCAAGGCTAGAGCTGTGCTCGTCACCATATTATCCGCTAGCCCTATGGCAAGTTTTGCAATGGTATTGGCACTTGCAGGAGCGACTAGAAAAAGATCAGCCTCTTTCCCCAAGTCAATATGTTGGATTTGTTTTGGATCGTCTTCTGTCATGACCTCTACCAGGACAGCTTGTTTGGAGAGGACCTGAAGTGTTAGAGGGGTAATAAAAGCTGTAGCTGCAGGAGTCATAAGAATCTTTACCTGGTGACCGAGCTTGGTCAATTGACTGGTGAGGTCTGCTGCCTTGTAGGCAGAAATGCTCCCAGTTACAGCCAGTAGTATATTCGCCATAGGTTTTATCCTTTGTTCCTAATGTGATGATAAATTTTTTGAGCAATATCCAATTTCGTTTCGGCTATTTGAGTAGCATCTTTCGTAACTAAGTAAGCTCGATGTTTTCCGTCTTGAATTTCGCTTAAGTCATTGGCAACAATCATTTCTGCCTGATTTTTTTCGAGACTTGCACGAGCAACGGCTAGGAGTTGATCCTGTGCTACACCAACCAGCAGTTTAAAGCCGATCAAGCGAATGTCTGGATTCCACGTTTTTACTAAGGAAATCAACTTAGGATTTTTCTTTAAAAAGAGAACTTGGTAATCTTCCTCTGAAGAAATTTTCGATTCCTGGTTGGTTTGATGAAGAAAATGCTCTAAATTGCTAGCTTCTTTGACAGCCTGAAAGCCTGACATATAGACAGGGCTGTAGTCAGAGACAGCCATAGCATGGATGAGCACCTGGTGAGTTGGAGTTTCTTTTTCAAGGACTGTTTGAAGTTCAGCGACATCTTTGATAAATATCTTTCTTAAATGAGGATGTTCTTTAGGCTGAACCGCAGTTGGAGTTGTCACCAGAGTCACAGAAAAACCTGCCTCTAAAAAACGTTTGGAAATGATTTTTCCAAGTTGACCAGTGGAATGGTTGGTAATCGAACGAACCTGATCAATCTTTTCACTCGTCCCACCGGAAGTAATCAAAATATTCATAGGCTTATTTTACAAGAATTTTATATTTTAGTAAAGCCAAGAACACGGCTCTTGCGATTGTTGGTCAAGGGGATACAAAGGCGGTAGAGTAGACGACGAAGGGACTCATAGTTATTTCATATAGAGGGGTATAAGAAATTGGAATAAAGGCTGAAAAAGCAGAGTTACTAAGCAAAAACCGAACGAATGAGAAAAGTTTGAGATTTAAAATATATATCCTTGTGAAATTTCTGTATAATAGGATTATTAAATAGTGAGGAGATTCAGATGAAGACAGATATCGAGATTGCACAAAGTATTGAATTGAAACCAATCACAGATGTGGTAGAGAAATTGGGTATTCACTTCGATGACCTAGAACTCTATGGAAAGTACAAGGCAAAATTAACCTTTGACAAGATCCAAGCCGTTCAGAAGGAAGAACCAGGAAAGCTCATCTTGGTAACCGCCATTAACCCGACTCCAGCAGGGGAAGGAAAGTCTACCATCACCATTGGTTTAGCAGATGCTTTAAATAAAATTGGCAAACAAACCATGATTGCCATTCGCGAACCTTCTTTAGGTCCTGTTATGGGGATTAAAGGGGGAGCAGCAGGTGGAGGTTATGCACAAGTTCTACCAATGGAAGACATCAACCTTCATTTCACGGGTGACATGCATGCCATTACAACAGCAAATAATGCACTTTCAGCTTTGATCGACAATCATTTGCATCAAGGAAATGAGCTAGGCATTGACCAACGTCGGATTATCTGGAAACGGGTAGTGGACTTGAATGACCGTGCTTTGCGTCACGTATCGGTCGGTCTTGGTGGACCGCTCAATGGGATTCCTCGTGAAGACGGATTTGATATCACCGTTGCTTCTGAGATTATGGCCATCCTTTGCTTGGCGACAGATATTGAAGACTTGAAACGTCGTTTGGCCAATATTGTGATTGGTTACCGTTATGATCGTAGTCCAGTTTATGTCCGCGATTTAGAAGTAGAAGGGGCGCTTGCCTTGATTCTGAAAGATGCGATCAAGCCAAACTTGGTCCAAACCATCTATGGAACGCCAGCCTTTGTTCATGGTGGACCTTTTGCTAATATTGCCCATGGATGTAATTCTGTTTTAGCTACCTCAACCGCTCTTCGTTTAGCCGATTACGTAGTGACAGAAGCAGGTTTTGGCGCGGATTTGGGAGCTGAAAAATTCTTGGATATCAAAACACCAAATCTTCCTGTTAGCCCATCTGCAGTGGTGATTGTCGCAACGATTCGTGCTTTGAAGATGAATGGTGGAGTTGCCAAAGATGCTCTTTCTGAAGAAAATGTAGAAGCTGTTCGTTCAGGTTTTGCGAACTTGGAGCGCCACGTAGAAAATATGCGTAAATTTGGAGTTCCTGTAGTAGTGGCTATTAATGAATTTGTCACAGATACAGAAGCTGAAATTGCAGCTCTGAAAGAACTCTGTGCTTCTATTCAAGTTCCTGTTGAATTGGCGAGCGTTTGGGCTGATGGTGCTGATGGAGGATTGGCCCTAGCAGAAACAGTAGTGGAGACACTTGAAACAAGTCCAGCCAACTACACTCGTCTTTATGATAATGACCTTTCTGTTGAAGAAAAGATCACTAAGATTGCCCAAGAAATTTACCGGGCCGACAATGTTGTCTTTGAGAAGAAAGCCAAAACTCAGATTGCTCAAATCGTGAAAAATGGCTGGGACAAGTTGCCAGTTTGTATGGCTAAGACCCAATATAGTTTCTCAGATGATCCAAGTCTCCTCGGGGCGCCGTCTGGTTTTGACATTACCATTCGCGAATTGGTACCTAAGACTGGTGCAGGCTTCATTGTTGCTTTGACAGGTGAAGTGATGACTATGCCTGGATTACCAAAACGTCCTGCTGCTTTGAACATGGATGTAGCAGAAGATGGGACTGCTTTAGGATTGTTCTAATAAAATATATAGAGGTTGGCGGACAACCTCTATTTTTGTGCTTTTGGGGTATAATAGAGAAATAGAAAGCGAGAAGACCATGCTGAAGATACGACCAGTCACCCTTGAAGATGCTCCTGAACTTGTCAGGATTTATGCTCCCTATGTTGAGAAAACAGCCATCACTTTTGAATACCAGGTTCCGACCATTGAGGAATTTGAAGGGCGTATCGAAAAGATCCTTCAACGTTTTCCCTATTTAGTAGCAGAAGTAGACGGTCAAGTCCTTGCTTATGCCTATGCCTCAAGCTATTATGATCGATCAGCATATGATTGGGCGGTGGAAGTATCCGTCTATGTGGATCAAGATCGTCGTGGGCAAGGTCTGGGTTCTCGATTGTATGAGGCATTAGAGTCGGAGTTGGAGGCGCGTGGTTATTTACGTTTCTTAGCTTGCATTGCCCTGCCAAATCCAGCTAGTATCGCCCTCCATGAGAAACGTGGCTATGTGAAAGTTGCTCATTTTCCTAAAATTGGCTATAAATTTGATCAATGGCATGATATTGTCTGGATGCAAAAGACGATCGAAGGGCCTGTGAAGCCCCTAATGTAAAAATTAGAAGGAGCTTAGCTTTGCTCAATTTCTTTTAAGTTATTTAAAAGGAAGTCTAGAACGAGCCTCTTGACTTTTTTGGGCCGTTCATGGTACACTAAGTTTATGCGATGAGTCGATTGGCTCTTAGGAGCCTTTTGCGCTGAGGAGGTCTACATTTAATTGTAACGCAGGAGCGGACCTTGAACAGTTGTGTGAACCTGCTGTTCTCATCGAAAGATGCCTCGAATCCCTTACCATGTGGTAAGGGATTTTTTTTGTAAAAATTCATAGTAAGCAAATACATAAATTTGTTTGCCTCTTATGACTACCGGTGATATAATGATGTAAATAAATGGATTCATTTGTGTTTGAAAGGAGATGGTTATAGTGTATGATCAAAACAGTCCAAACAACAAGTGGTCACAAGAAACGTTTCAACGTATCAGTGAACTGGAAAAATTAGAACAATATCAAGCTAAGTTGCTCATTATGAAGTAACAAATGAAGAATAATCTTCATTGGAGAAACGCCACTATTCTTGGTGGTATTCTAGCTTTTCTCTCCTTCCAACTTGTTAGATGGCGAGCAGCGATTGTTATCATTCTTCTTGTAGTGGTGTTTTATTATTTACCGGTATACAAAAAACGAAAAGCCTTATTCGGAGATCAGGTTCGATCCAATGAAGAGATTTATATTACAGATTTTCTTTGTCCCATCCTGAAAGAAGTTTTTCCTCAAGCGGAGCTAACTCTGACAGCTGACTACCCAATGAATGTCCTGCAGGTCATTAGTCCGAGATCGACTAAGTTTGATCTCTTTCATCAATTGTCTTTCCATGATGAAAAGAATCTCGTAGTAGCCAATCTCTATGCTTATCATATTGAGACGCGAACAAAGAGAGACTCAAGTGGGGAAACTCATACGGTCAGAGAAGAAGTTGAAGATTTTGCTGGTCAGATTTTTTCTTTAAAAGCTCCTATCTCATTTCCAGGGCACTTGAGAGTTGTTCCAACCAAGAAATCTTTGTTTTTAAAAAGAGAACTAAAAGGTGCCTATCCGGGTGCTGGACCTAATGAAGTTCAAATTGAAACAGAAGATATCCGAAACAATGAAAATTACAATATCTATTGTACAGATGAACTGGCTGCTCGAAAATTCTTAAAACCCAAGATCCTAGAATGGTTTGATCAGCAAATTTCTCAAAATGCTATGTGTGTGTATTTAGTACAAGATACACTCTATATTTCCTTATATACTAACCGCTACCTTTTCCCAACACCGAATAGAAAAGATGCAATCGAAAGTCTTTCGATTGCTGCAGAGTATCAAAAACTCTGTAGGGAGATTGATCTCATTGATGAATTAACCAATATATTTAAAGGAGAATAACTATGTTAGGATTATTTATTGCCATCGTCGTTTTTGCTCTTGTCATTGTTATGTGGTTTATCGGTGAAAGCAATCGCTTGAATCGTTATCAGGTCATGATTGAAGAAGCAAAGAGAACGGTTGATATAATTCTTGTCAAACGCTACGATACCATTTCTGAAATGTTGAAGGCAGCTAAGGCCTACGCCAAACATGAAGAGAAAGTCTTTACCGAATTAGTAGCCCTTCGTCAAGGTGCCTCTATCCAAGAATCCAACCAAGTTATTGCCAATCAAAATGATGTCTTGGCACAAATCCGAGCAGTAGGTGAGAATTATCCAGATCTCTTATCTTCTAACCAATTCTTGGCCTTGCAAAAAGAAATTGCAGACGAAAATGAAGATTTGGCAGCTTCTAAACGTATTGTTAATAGTAATATTAGCCAAATCAACCAAGCAATAGTAACCTTCCCAACTTCACTAGTGGCGGGTATCAAAGGGATGCAACAGGTGCCATTTTTATTGGAAGATACTCAAGGCAAGAAGAATTTGAATGATTTGGATTATGAAATCCATTAATTTTCAATAAAAGCTATTCGATATCTAGAAACTATCCCGGTCTTAGATCGGGATTATTTTGTTTTTATAAGTGTAAAATACACTTTTCATTTGTAGGGAAAAATAGTATAATAGATAAAATTCACAAATTTTTAGAAAATTCCGAAAGAGGTTTTATTATGGGATATACAGTTGCTGTTGTCGGTGCTACAGGTGCCGTTGGTGCACAAATGATCAAAATGCTGGAAGAATCAAGTCTTCCAATTGATAAGATTCGCTACCTTGCATCTGCGCGTTCAGCAGGGAAGGTCTTGCAATTCAAAGGGCAAGACGTGACCATTGAAGAAACAACTGAAGAGGCTTTTGCAGGAGTAGATATCGCTCTCTTCTCAGCTGGAGGATCAACTTCAGCTAAATATGCACCATATGCTGTTAAAGCTGGTGCGGTCGTAGTAGATAACACTTCTTACTTCCGTCAAAATCCAGATGTACCATTGGTTGTTCCTGAAGTAAATGCACATGCGCTTGATGCCCATAACGGAATCATCGCCTGTCCTAACTGTTCAACCATTCAAATGATGGTAGCTCTTGAGCCTGTTCGTCAGAAATGGGGCTTGGACCGTATCATCGTGTCTACTTACCAAGCTGTCTCTGGTGCTGGTATGGGAGCCATTCTTGAAACCCAACGTGAATTGCGTGAAGTATTGAATGATGGAGTGGATCCACGTGATTTGCACGCGGAAATCTTACCTTCAGGTGGCGATAAGAAACATTATCCAATCGCCTTTAACGCCCTTCCTCAAATTGACGTCTTCACTGATAATGACTACACATATGAAGAAATGAAGATGACGAACGAAACTAAGAAAATCATGGAAGACGATAGCATTGCCGTATCAGCAACATGTGTACGTATTCCAGTCTTGTCAGCTCACTCAGAGTCAGTTTACATTGAGACCAAAGAAGTAGCACCAATCGAAGAAGTAAAAGCTGCTATTGCTGCCTTCCCAGGAGCAGTGTTGGAAGATGATGTGGCTCATCAAGTATACCCACAAGCTATCAATGCGGTTGGTTCTCGCGATACCTTTGTTGGTCGTATCCGTAAAGACTTGGATGCTGAAAAAGGGATTCATATGTGGGTGGTTTCTGATAACCTTCTTAAAGGAGCTGCTTGGAACTCAGTTCAAATTGCAGAAACCCTTCATGAACGTGGACTCGTGCGCCCAACAGCTGAGTTGAAGTTTGAGTTGAAATGATTCATTAACTAAATAAAGTGTATAGGGGACAGCTATCAACTTTTGGTGCTGTCCCTCTTCCCTATGGTTGTCTCAAGAAGGAGTATGTATGTCTTATCAAGATTTAAAAAATTGTAGAATGATCACTGCCTTTATCACTCCCTTCCATGAAGATGGTTCGATTAATTTTGAGGCTATTCCTCCGCTTATTGAACATCTTTTGGCTCATCACACAGATGGGATTCTTTTAGCTGGTACCACAGCTGAAAGTCCAACTCTAACACACGATGAAGAATTAGAACTTTTTGCAGCGGTGCAAAAGGTAGTCAACGGACGGGTTCCTTTGATTGCTGGTGTCGGGACCAATGAAACTCGCGACTCGATTGAGTTTGTAAAAGAAGTCGACCAATTTGGTGGTTTTGCTGCCGGATTAGCGATTGTCCCTTATTACAACAAACCTTCTCAAGAAGGTATGTACCAGCATTTTAAGGCTATTGCAGACGCTTCTAACTTGCCAATCATAATCTATAACATTCCTGGGCGCGTGGTTGTCGAAATGACACCAGAAACCATGCTTCGTTTGGCAGAACATCCAAATATCATCGGGGTAAAAGAGTGTACAACCCTTGCCAATATGGCTTATTTAATTGAGCACAAGCCAGAGGAGTTCCTCATTTATACGGGAGAGGATGGAGATGCTTTCCATGCCATGAACCTTGGGGCAGATGGGGTGATTTCAGTAGCATCTCATACCAATGGGGATGAAATGCACGAAATGTTCCTAGCCATTGAAAATAATGATATTAAAAAAGCGGCGGCCATTCAGCGCCAATTTATCCCGAAAGTCAATGCTCTCTTCTCTTATCCAAGTCCAGCTCCAGTTAAAGCAGTCTTGAACTATATGGGCTTTGAAGCAGGGCCAACTCGTTTGCCATTAGTGCCAGCTCCTGCTGAGGAAGCGAAGCGCATTATCAAGGTTGTAGTGGATGGGGATTACCACGCGACCAAAGAAATCATTACGGGAGTTCTTCGTCCGGATTATTGACGTTTTAGATTCTTGACAAATCCCCTATTTATTTAGATAATAGAAGTATATTGATGATCAAGGAGAATAAGATGGAAGTCATTAAACGTAGTGGTGAAGTTGTAGAATTTGATCCAGATAAAATCTATCAAGCTGTTTTGAAGGCAGCACAAACAGTCTATGTCTTGACCGATGATCTTCGCCAAAACTTGGCGCAAGTGACTAAAAAAGTTGTGATGGATTTGGAAGAAGCGAAAGTGGAACGTGCCACAATCAGCATGATCCAATCAATGGTTGAGCACCGTTTACTTGGTGCTGGTTATATTACCATTGCTGAACACTATATTTCTTATCGTTTGCAACGCGATTTGGAACGAAGTGGCTATGGAGACCACATCGCTGTTCACTTGCACTTTGAGCAAATTCGCTAAAATAAGAAACGAAGTTACGGGTGTAGCTTCGTTTTTTTAAGAAAAAATGGGGAGCAGTTTTAAAAGAAAATACTGTATTTCATGGTATAATAGATAGGATTGAATGTTGAAAGGATGTCATATCATGGCGATTATTCAATGGTTTCCTGGACATATGTCCAAAGCTAGAAGACAAGTACAAGAAAATATTAAATTTGTGGATTTCGTGACAATTTTGGTGGACGCTCGTTTGCCTCTATCAAGTCAAAATCCTATGTTAACAAAAATTGTTGGTGATAAGCCTAAGCTGATGATTCTGAACAAGGTAGACTTGGCAGATCCTGTCGCTACAAAAGAATGGCAGGAGTATTTTGAGTCACAAGGGATCAAAACTTTGGCTATTAACTCTAAAGAGCAATCTACGGTTAAAAAGGTTACAGATGCTGCTAAGTCTTTGATGGCCGATAAAATTGCCCGTCAGAAGGAACGAGGGATTCAAATTGAAACCCTTCGGACCATGATTATCGGGATTCCCAATGCTGGTAAATCAACGCTGATGAACCGCTTAGCAGGGAAAAAGATTGCTGTTGTTGGAAATAAACCAGGGGTGACCAAGGGGCAACAGTGGTTGAAAACCAATAAGGACCTCGAAATCTTGGATACCCCAGGGATTCTTTGGCCAAAATTTGAAGATGAAGAAGTGGCCTTGAAGCTCGCCTTAACAGGAGCAATTAAGGACCAGTTGCTTCCAATGGATGAAGTGACCATTTTTGGCCTCAACTATTTTAAAGAGCACTACCCTAAAGAGTTACAAGAACGCTATAAGCAAATGAAATTAGATCAGGAAGCGCCTGAAATCATTATGGAGATGACTCAACGCTTAGGTTTCCGAGATGATTATGATCGCTTCTACAGTTTGTTTGTCAAGGATGTACGTGATGGTCGTTTGGGTCGCTATACCCTTGATCGTGTAGGTGAAGTAGATGCCAACGATTAAAGAAATCAAAGAGTGTTTGTCAACGATTGATAGGCTAGATCATCCCTTATTTGAAGAGTTGATCCTTGATGGTCGAGCGGGCGTTCAAGCGGCTATCAGCAAACGAAAACGCGAACTCCAAAAACAAGTAGACGAAGATTTGCGTTTGGAAAAAATGCTAGCCTATGAGAAAGAACTTTATGCTCAAGGGATTCATCTTATTGCAGGTGTTGATGAAGTAGGGCGAGGCCCTTTGGCTGGCCCTGTCGTCGCAGCAGCCGTCATTCTGCCTGAAAATTGTAAGATTCCAGGTTTAAACGATAGTAAGAGAATTCCAAAATCGAAGCACCATGCTATTTACCAAGCGGTTTTAGATCAGGCTCTCTCTGTCGGGATTGGGATAAAAGATAATCGGGTCATTGATCAGGTTAATATTTATGAAGCAACCAAATTAGCCATGCTTGAGGCTATTCAAGAATTGGACCCTCAACCTCAACACCTCTTGATTGATGCTATGAAATTGGACCTCCCTATTTCTCAGACATCCATCATCAAAGGAGATGCTAATTCTCTGTCTATCGCAGCTGCTTCTATTGTGGCGAAGGTGACACGAGATCAGATGATGGCAGCCTATGACCAAAAGTATCCAGGTTATGATTTTGCTCAGAATGCGGGGTATGGGACAAGCAATCATCTTGAGGGCTTGGAAAGACATGGGGTCACGCCTATCCATCGTCGAAGCTTCGAACCCATTAAGTCCATGACGGATCTTGACTAGGAGGGAAGGAAATGCTATTAGCCTTTGATATTGGAGGAACCTTTATTAAATATGCCTTAGTGGATGAAGCCTATCAGGTGAATGATTCCTCTAAAGTTCCGACACCAGCTACTATTGAGGAATTCTGGGAAGCTCTTGAGCGCGTGATTTGCTTGTTCCAGAATCGAATCACTGGGATCGCCATCTCTTGTCCGGGTGAAATCAATAGTCGACTGGGATTTGTCTTTAAAGGTGGCCTCGTTCCTTATTTAAGGAATATTCCTTTAGCTTCTCGTTTAAATAAGACTTTTCAAGTCCCTGTGACCGTCCTCAACGATGGGGATGCTGCAGGCTTGGCAGAAGCACGAATTGGAAACCTCCAGGATTGTGATTGTGGCGCAACCTTTGTGTTAGGAACTGGGGTAGGCTTAGCCTTGACTTCCAACGGTTCCTTAATTTCCACCTGGAATCTCAAGGATTATCTTCGTTGGCCAAGCTTAGGGGAGAAGCAAGTGACTCCTGAACAAAAGCAATATCAGACCGAGATTTTGCGACATGGGATTTCCAGTTTGGTTCAAAATTTAGGCTCTGCAGTCAATTTTGTGGCTAATGCTAGTCGACTCCTAGAATTGCCTGAAGAAGATGGAGTTCAAGTTTTTGAAGTCCTTGAAGCTGGTTATCATGAGGAATTGCAAGACTTATTTGCTTCTTATTGTCGAGAAATTGCGATCCTAATCTATAACCTTCAGTCTTTGGTTCGGCTTGAAAAAGTGACGATTGGTGGGGGAATTAGTAGTCAACCCCTTCTTTTAGAAGAGATTAACCATCAGTATAAAAGCCTGATGGAGGAAAGTGGGGAGCAACGATTTTCTTTAGTAGAGATTCAAGCAGCTCGTTACCACAACTCAAGTAATCTTTTGGGGGCAGTTTGTCATTTTAACATCTTAGAAAATCATTAAAAAGTTCTATTTTTAGAGCTTTTTTTGTTTTCTTTTACGAATATTATAAATAGATAGTAGAAAAAGAGGTTTACGAATGAAGAAATATGAACTTTATAAATTAAAGGTTGCTGGCCTGTCAAATCTACAGGTTTTTAACATTGTCAATTACTGGGAAATGAATGGGGAGTGGCCCTCTTTAGAATTAATGGCAAAAATTGCAGGTTGTCGCAATCAAACACTATTTATGGAACGGTATATCCGGATTGATGACAAGGTCTTGAGAGAAGAGTTCAAGGAGTTCGATTCGATTTCCATTATGGATCCGGAATATCCTGAAGAACTTCTCTGGATGCATAACCCACCTGTTTTGTTGTTTTACTCAGGCAATATTGATCTTCTTAAACAGCCGAAGATAGCAGTTGTGGGAAGTCGATCCTGTAGCCGCACAGGGATTCAATCCGTCGAGAAAATCATTAACGAGTTAAATAACGAATTGATTGTGGTGAGCGGATTAGCCAAGGGAATTGATGCTGCGGCCCATTATGCTGCAATTCGAAATGGAGGAAAGACAATTGGAGTGATTGGTACTGGCTTAGATGTTTTCTATCCTAGATCCAATAAACAATTGCAGAAGTACATGAGTGGGAGTCATTTAGTGTTAACAGAATACGGTCCTGGACAAGGCCCTCAAAAACATCATTTTCCAGAACGCAATCGGATTATTGCTGGGCTTTCTAGAGCAGTGATTGTGGCGGAAGCGCGGATGCGGTCTGGAAGTCTGATCACCTGCGAGCGTGCTATGGAAGAAGGGCGAGATGTCTTTGCTATTCCTGGTTCGATCTTGGATGGACGTTCAGATGGCTGTCACCACCTCATTCAAGAAGGTGCAAAGCTGGTCACCAGTGGAAAAGATGTCCTAGATGAGTTTGAATTTTAAAATGAGTTTTCCTATAGGAGAACTTCACGGTTGACATCCCGAAAAAAATAGTTTACACTCTATGAGGTTTATTACAAAATAGAGGTAAAAAAGTGGCTACTAAAACAAAAAAGAAAACCACAACAACTAAAAAGAATTTAGTCATCGTGGAGTCTCCTGCGAAAGCGAAGACGATTGAGAAGTATCTTGGTAGAAATTATAAGGTCATGGCCAGCGTGGGTCATATTCGTGACTTGAAAAAATCTACCATGTCTATTGATTTTGAGAACAATTACGAACCAGAGTACATCAATATTCGCGGAAAAGGTCCTTTGATTAATGATTTGAAAAAAGAGGCTAAAAAAGCCAAACAAGTCTTTCTCGCAAGTGACCCGGACCGTGAAGGAGAAGCTATTTCTTGGCATTTGGCGCATATTCTTCAGTTGGATAAGGAAGATAAGAACCGCGTTGTTTTCAACGAAATTACCAAGGATGCGGTAAAAAATGCCTTTCAAGAACCCCGTAAGATTGATATGGATCTGGTAGATGCTCAACAAGCTCGCCGTGTCTTGGACCGGATTGTTGGGTACTCCATCTCACCAATTCTATGGAAAAAGGTGAAGAAGGGACTTTCGGCTGGTCGGGTGCAATCCGTTGCTCTTAAATTGATTATTGACCGGGAGGAAGAAATCAATGCTTTCCAACCAGAAGAATATTGGACAATTGATGGAACCTTTAAAAAGGGGACCAAGCAATTCCAAGCCAATTTCCATGGAATGAATGGCAAGAAGATGAAGCTTCAAAACCAGGAGGATGTGAAAGCTGTACTTTCGCACCTCGATGGGAAAGAGTATATCGTTGAAAAGGTTGAGAAGAAAGAGCGCAAACGTAATGCGCCGCTTCCTTACACAACTTCTTCCATGCAGATGGATGCAGCCAATAAGATTAACTTCCGTACACGTAAGACCATGATGGTGGCCCAGCAATTGTACGAAGGAATCAATATTGGATCTGGTGTTCAAGGTTTGATCACGTATATGCGTACGGACTCGACTCGGATTAGTCCAGTTGCTCAAAATGAAGCAGCTAGCTTTATCGTTGATCGATTTGGAGACAAGTATTCTAAGCATGGTAGCAGGGTTAAGAATGCTTCTGGTGCTCAAGATGCACACGAAGCCATTCGTCCTTCTAGTGTCTACAATACGCCTGAGAAAATTGCCAAGTACCTAGACAAGGACCAGCTTAAGCTCTACACCTTGATCTGGAATCGTTTTGTGGCTAGTCAGATGACGGCAGCTGTTTTTGATACCATGAATGTCCGTTTGGCGCAAAATGGGGTTCAATATACAGCAAATGGTAGTCAGGTGAAGTTTGACGGCTATTTGGCGATCTATAATGATTCGGACAAAAATAAGATGCTACCGGACATGGAAGAAGGGGACACCGTCACTCAGGTCAACAGCAAACCTGAACAGCACTTTACTCAACCACCAGCTCGTTATTCTGAAGCGACCTTGATTAAGACTTTAGAAGAAAATGGTGTTGGTCGTCCTTCAACCTATGCACCGACCATTGAGACCATTCAAAAACGCTATTACGTGAAGCTTGTAGCCAAACGCTTCGAGCCAACCGAATTAGGGGAAATCGTCAATAAACTGATTGTTGAATTCTTCCCAGACATCGTCAATGTGACCTTTACCGCAGAGATGGAAGGGAAGCTAGATGATGTCGAACTCGGGAAAGAACAGTGGCAAAAGGTCATTGATTCCTTCTACCAACCATTTAAAAAAGAAGTAGCCAAAGCTGAAGAGGAAATGGAGAAAATCCAAATCAAGGATGAGGCTGCTGGATTTGACTGTGAGGTTTGTGGAAGTCCGATGGTCATCAAGTTGGGTCGATTCGGTAAGTTCTTCGCTTGTAGCAATTTCCCTGATTGCCGTCATACGCAAGCCATCGTCAAGGAGATTGGTGTGGAATGTCCAGACTGTCACCAAGGCCAAATCATCGAGCGTAAAACCAAGCGGAATCGTCTCTTCTATGGCTGCAATCGTTACCCAGACTGCGAATTCACCTCTTGGGACAAGCCAATTGGCCGTGATTGTCCAAAATGTGGTCACTACCTAGTTGAGAAAAAAGTTCGTGGTGGCGGTAAGCAAGTCGTATGTAGCAACGGCGACTACGAAGAAGAAAAAGTAAAATAAGATTTTAGAATCATGCGATGTCTATTATAACAGCAATTTTAATAAATGTCTGTTATAATAGACATTTTTGTTTTTTTTCGTTATAATAGACACAAGGAGGTGGGCTTATGTATCTTGCTTTGATTGCAGATGTTATTGATTCTAAAATGGTTCAAGAACGTTTTGACCTGCAAAAACAGTTAGAAAAAACGCTTCAAACGATGAATGAACTATTTGGAGAATTCTTAGCATCTAGTTTTACCTTGACCCTGGGTGATGAGTTTCAGGCGCTCTTAAAGGTGGATGCTCCGGTTTTTCAAATGATCGATACCCTGCGTTCTTTACTAACTCCGACTCAACTTCGTTTCGGGATTGGTCTTGGGGAGATTGTAACGGATATTGATCCTTTACAAAGTATCGGTGCGGATGGGCCAGCCTATTGGAATGCACGCGCCGCCATCAATCTGGTTCATCAGAAAAATGACTATGGCAATACCCAGATTTATTTTTTAAGTGGGAAGGAAAAGCAAGACTTCTTTGTGAATGCCCTCATCGCTTCCGGGGAAGCAATTCGTTCGGGTTGGCGTGGCAGTCAGGAAGAAATCCTGCTAGATCTTCTTAAGAGATGTGTATATAGTGAGAATTTTAGTCAGCAGGATTTGGCCCAATCGCTGGAGATAAACCCCAGTGCTCTCTCTAAACGGCTGAAAAGTAGCAGTATCCGTGTTTACTTACGGGGGCGAGCAGCAGCACTAGCGAGTATTCAAAGTTTAGCGAAAGGAGAGGCTTATGACAGGATTATCTAGTATCGTAACAAATCCATACTTGCTTCTCTTGTTGAGTTGTCATTTGTTGTCTGATTATTATTTTCAAAGTCAAAAGATGGCGGACCACAAGGATCAGGATAAGAAGGTGCTCGGGCTTCATATTCTGTATGTAGCTCTGCCTCTATTCGTCGTTTCCCTCTGTCATCTGGATTTGTGGTGGATTTGCTTGATCATTTTGCTGACTCATGCAGGGATTGATTACGGAAAACCTTGGGTGCAGAAGCAATTGAATGTAACAGCCGCATGGACTTTTGCATTGGATCAAGTCTTGCATGTCGGTATCATTAGTTTCCTAGTCCTTTGGGGAGCTAAAAATGGCACGACTTATTTACCTATTGACAGTTTAAAGCTAATCTTTTATGTCCTCCTAGTGGGAAAACCGACCAATATCGTCTTTAAAATTCTTTTTGCTAAGTACCAGCCGACGATGGAGGAGAAAATGGATACCATCACTGGGGCTGGTTCCATGATTGGCTTCTTAGAGCGGTTGATTATCGGTGCCTGTCTCGTCTACGGCCAATTTGCTTCTATCGGTCTGGTCTTTACGGCCAAATCCATCGCCCGCTACAATAAAATTTCGGAGAATCCAGCCTTCGCAGAGTATTATTTAATCGGGTCCTTATTCAGTATCCTATCAGCCCTCTTTGCTGCTTGGTTGTGTCTATAAGAAAACAAATAACAGACTTAGGTCTAAGACAGGAAGGAAAACCCTCCCTGTCTTTTTACTTGGCTTTCTGGTATAATGGACCAAGTAGAAAATTAGAAAGATTTGTGGGTGTCTAACAGTCTAGTGGGGTGGTTTGGATACCCAAAGAGGTATTAGTGTCATGTCTCAATCTTATATCAATGTCATCGGTGCAGGCCTTGCTGGCTCGGAAGCAGCTTATCAGATTGCCCAACAGGGTATTCCGGTCAAGCTTTACGAAATGCGGGGAGTCAAATCTACTCCACAACACAAAACAGACAACTTTGCTGAGTTAGTCTGTTCCAACTCTCTCCGAGGGGATTCTCTAACCAATGCTGTCGGGCTCCTCAAAGAAGAAATGCGTCGTCTGGGGTCTGTCATCCTTGAAGCGGCTGAAGCGACTCGTGTACCAGCTGGTGGAGCACTGGCAGTGGACCGGGAAGGCTTTGCTAGTCGAGTAACGGAAAAGGTATCCCAACACCCACTCATTGAAGTGATTCGCGATGAAATTACAGAATTGCCGACAGACGCGATCACAGTCGTCGCAACGGGCCCTCTAACCAGCGATGCCTTGGCGGAAAAGATCCACGAGCTCAATTGTGGCGATGGCTTCTATTTCTATGATGCAGCAGCTCCAATCATCGATGTCAATACCGTCGATATGAACAAGGTTTACCTCAAGTCTCGTTATGACAAAGGAGAAGCGGCTTATCTCAACTGTCCCATGACCAAACAAGAGTTTATGGACTTCCATGAGGCTTTGGTGAATGCGGAAGAAGCCCCGCTCAACTCTTTTGAAAAAGAAAAGTATTTCGAAGGTTGTATGCCAATTGAAGTCATGGCCAAACGAGGCATCAAAACCATGCTCTATGGTCCTATGAAACCAGTTGGTCTCGAGTATCCAGATGACTACAAAGGACCTCGTGATGGGGAGTTTAAGACCCCTTATGCGGTAGTCCAATTGCGCCAAGACAATGCAGCTGCTAGCCTCTACAATATCGTTGGCTTCCAAACTCACCTTAAATGGGGCGAGCAAAAACGAGTCTTTCAAATGATTCCTGGTTTGGAAAATGCGGAGTTTGTGAGATATGGCGTCATGCACCGTAATTCTTACATGGACTCTCCAAATCTGCTTGAACAGACTTACCGTTCTAAGAAGCAAGCCAACCTCTTCTTTGCGGGGCAAATGACAGGAGTAGAGGGCTATGTCGAGTCAGCGGCTTCAGGTTTGGTGGCTGGGATCAATGCGGCACGTCTTTTTAAAGGAGAAGAAGCAGCGATTTTCCCAGAAACAACAGCGATCGGAAGTTTGGCTCACTATATTACCCATGCCGACAGCAAGCATTTCCAACCCATGAATGTCAACTTTGGAATTATCAAGGAACTAGAAGGTCCACGCATTCGGGATAAAAAGGAACGGTATGAGAAAATTGCCGAACGTTCCTTGCAAGATCTGGCTACATTTATTGGAAAATAAAGTCAATCACTGAAAAAGTTTGGAGAAATCCAGACTTTTTCTTCTAAAAATGGTATAATAAATAAAAATTTAGAATATAGAGAGTTTTCTGACAATGAATAAATCCTACTTTTATTTAGAGATGAAGACACACGAGTTGAAAGTGCCTTATACCGGAAAACTCCGTCGTGTGCGAGTCTTATTACCTAAGAATTATGAAACAGATACAGATCGTCGCTACCCTGTGGTTTATTTCCACGATGGGCAAAACGTTTTGTATAGCAAGGAAGCCTATGCGGGTCATTCTTGGAAGGTCATTCCAGCCATCAAGCGAAATCCAGACATTAGTCGCATGATTGTCGTTGCCATTGATAACGATGGTTTGCAACGGATGAACGAGTACTCTGCCTGGAAGTACAAGGAGTCCAATATCCCTGGTATGCAATTTGGTGGCAAGGGTGTCGAGTATGGGGAGTTTGTCATGGATGTCGTCAAACCCTTTATCGATCAAGAATATCGAACCCTTGCTGATAGAGAACATACAGCCATGATTGGATCTTCGCTTGGTGGGAATATCACCCAATTCTTGGGCCTAGAGTACCAAGACCAAATCGGTTGTCTGGGAGTCTTCTCCTCTGCTAACTGGTTGCACCAAGAGGCCTTTGACCGTTATATCGAGCGGAAGAATCTCTATGCAGATCAACGGATCTACATCTATGTGGGGACTGAAGAGGCGGATGATACAGACAAAACGTTGATGGCGGGGAATATCAAGCAAGCCTATATTGACTCATCCCTTCGGTACTATCATGATGTCATTCAACAAGGGGTTGCTTTGGAAAATATTGCCATTCGGATTCAATCTGGGGCTATTCACCACGAAGAAGCCTGGGCCGAGCATCTACCAGAATGCCTTCGTTTTTTGGCAGAAAAATGGGATTAATAGCCTGTAAATAAAGAAATAAAGAGAAAGAGGGAACTTATGAATATTGAACATTTAAGCCACTGGAGTGGCCAACTCAACCGCGAAATGTATCTGAATCGCTATGGACATGCAGGAATTCCTGTTGTGGTCTTTGCTTCATCAGGTGGGAGCCATAACGAGTACTATGACTTTGGTATGATTGATGCTTGTGCTCAGTTTATCGAAGAAGGTCGGGTTCAATTCTTCACCCTTTCGAGTGTCGATAGTGAAAGCTGGCTTTGTGATTGGAAAAATCCTCATGATCGAGCAGAGATGCACCGTGCTTACGAGCGCTATGTGATTGAAGAAGCCATTCCTTTCATCAAGCACAAAACAGGCTGGTTTGATCCGATGATGACCACTGGTTGTTCTATGGGAGCCTACCACGCGCTCAATTTTTTCTTGCAACATCCAGATGTCTTCAACAAGGTTGTAGCTTTGAGTGGTGTCTATGACGCTCGTTTCTTTGTTGGTGAATTTGGTGGCGATGAAGCCATTTACCAAAATTCTCCATCTGATTATATTTGGCATCAAAATGACGGCTGGTTTATTGACCGTTACCGTCAGGCGGAAATCGTCATTTGTACCGGTCTTGGAGCTTGGGAACAAGATGGCCTACCATCTTTCTACAAACTAAAAGAAGCCTTTGACCACAAAAATATTCCTGCATGGTTTGCTGAGTGGGGCCATGACGTCGCTCACGATTGGGACTGGTGGCGCAAGCAAATGCCTTATTTCTTAGGTCAGATGTATTTATAAGCTAAAAAGGAGGAGACCTCTATGAATTATCTTGTTATTTCACCTTATTATCCGCAAAACTTTCAACAATTTACCATCGAGCTGGCTAACAAAGGCATTACTGTCTTAGGGATTGGTCAGGAGCCTTATGAACAGTTAGACGAGCCATTGCGCAATAGTTTAACAGAGTATTTCCGAGTTGATAACATGGAAAACTGGGACGAAGTGAAGCGAGCAGTAGCCTTTCTTTTCTACAAACACGGGCCAATCGATCGCATCGAATCCCACAATGAATACTGGTTGGAATTGGATGCAGCGCTTCGTGAACAATTCAATGTCTTCGGTGCCAAACCAAAAGATTTGAAGAAAACCAAGTTTAAATCAGAAATGAAAAAACTCTTCAAGAAAGCTGGAGTCCCAGTCGTTCCGGGTGCAGTGGTCAAAGCCGAAAAAGACATTGACAAGGCTGTGAAGAAGATTGGGTTGCCATTAATCGCCAAGCCTGACAATGGGGTAGGAGCAGCAGCAACCTTCAAGCTTGAAACAGCAGAAGATGTGGACCATTTCAAAGCTGAATGGGATGGACATACTGAGTACTTCTTTGAGAAATTCGTCACTTCTAGTGAGATTTGTACCTTTGATGGTCTGGTCGATCGCGATGGCAACATTGTCTTCTCAACGACTTTTGACTATGCCTATACGCCACTTGACTTAATGCTCTACAAGATGGACAATTCTTATTATGTCCTAAAAGAGATGGATCCAAAATTGCGTCAATACGGGGAAGCAATTGTTAAAGCTTTTGGCATGAAAGAACGTTTCTTCCACATTGAGTTCTTCCGTGATGGGGATGACTATATTGCGATCGAGTATAATAATCGTCCTGCGGGTGGCTTTACCATCGACGTCTACAACTATGCTCACTCGATTGATTTGTACCGTGGCTATGCAGCCATCGTAGCCGGAGAACCATTCCCAGCTTCTGAATTTGAACCCCTATATTGCTTGGCTACTTCACGCCGTGCCAATGCAGCTTATGTCCTTTCTGAGGATGAAGTTTTAGCTAAATACCATGACCAATTCCGCGTGAAGAAAGATATGCCTGCTGCCTTTGCCGAGCTTCAAGGGGATTATCTTTACATGTTAACAACTCCAAGTCGTGAAGAGTTAGAACAAATGATTCATGACTTCGGCCAACGCCATCAATAAAATATTCCGATAGGTCTTCCCTATCGGTTTTTTGCTTATCCATAATAAAAACAACTTTGTGAATCTTTTATATAACAGTTTGGAAATTCATATCTATCAGTATTCTAGACGGATTAGTTTGTGAAAGGAAATGAGCATTTATTTTGACAGTGTTTTCATAGTGAGATAGAATAAAATAGAATGAATAATTGCTTAGAAAGGCGAAATAATGGCAACATTAGATAAAAGTCTCTTATTGGATATGTTCCGTAAAATGGAAGAAATCCGTCGCATGGACTTAAAAATTGCACAGTTAGTAAAAAAAGGGAAAGTGCCAGGGATGACGCACTTTTCTGTTGGGGAAGAAGCAGCTAACGTTGGAGCGATGTTGGCTTTAAACGACGATGACCTGCTAACTTCAAACCACCGTGGACATGGACAAGCCATTGCTAAAGGAATCGATTTGAATGGCATGATGGCAGAAATCCTTGGTAAGTATACCGGTACTTGTAAAGGGAAGGGTGGCTCCATGCACATCGCCGACCTGGATGCAGGTAACCTTGGTGCCAACGGTATTGTTGGTGGAGGTATGGGGATTGCAGTAGGAGCTGCTCTTACTCAACAAATGCATAAGACTGGTAAGATTGTTGTCTGCTTCTTTGGGGACGGCGCAACCAACGAAGGTGTCTTCCACGAAGCAGTGAATATGGCTTCTATTTGGAATCTTCCGGTAATTTTCTATTGTATCAATAACGGTTATGGAATCTCTGCTGACATCAAAAAAATGACCAATGTCAAGCATATCCACGAGCGTAGTGCTGCTTACGGCATTCCTGGAATGTTTATTCCTGATGGAAACAATGTTATCGATGTCTATGAAGGATTCCAAAAAGCTGTTGAACACGTCCGCTCTGGTAAAGGTCCTGTCTTGATTGAAAGTGTCACTTATCGTTGGCTTGGTCACTCATCTTCAGACCCTGGTAAATACCGGACCCGTGAAGAAGTCGAAGAGTGGAAGAAGAAAGATCCAATCGAAAACCTTCGCAAGTATCTCCTTGAAAATGAGATTGCGAGCGCAGAAGAATTGGATCAGATCCAAGAAGAAGTAAAAGAAGCAGTGGAAGCTTCAGTGAAATTTGCGGAAGAAAGCCCATTCCCTCCACTCGAATCAGCTTTCGAAGATATTTACGCAGACTAAGGGGGAGTAGAGAATTATGGAAACTAAATTAATGTCTTTCCGCGATACCATTATCCTTGCTATGTCTGAGGAAATGCGTCGCGACGAAAATGTATTGTTGATGGGGGAAGATGTCGGAGTTTTCGGTGGAGACTTCGGAACTTCAGTAGGAATGCTTGAGGAATTCGGTCCAGAACGTGTTCGTGACTGTCCAATTTCTGAGGCTGCGATTTCAGGTGCGGCAGCAGGGGCAGCCATGACCGGACTTCGCCCAATCGTTGATATGACCTTCATGGATTTCTCAGTAATTGCCATGGATGCTATTGTCAACCAAGCTGCGAAGACGCGCTACATGTTTGGTGGAAAAGGGCAAGTACCGATGACCGTTCGCTGTGCTGCTGGTAACGGAGTTGGTTCTGCAGCTCAACACTCCCAATCTTTGGAATCATGGTTCACCCATATTCCTGGTTTGAAAGTTGTTGCTCCAGGAACTCCAGCGGATATGAAAGGGCTACTCAAGTCTTCTATCCGTGATAACAACCCCGTTATCATTCTTGAATACAAATCAGAATTCAACCAAAAAGGGGAAGTGCCAGTTGATCCAGACTACACGATTCCACTTGGTGTCGGAGAAATCAAACGCGAAGGAACTGACGTCACTGTCGTAACCTACGGGAAAATGCTTCGTCGCGTGATGCAAGCAGCTGAAGAATTGGCAGAAGAAGGCATCTCAGTAGAAGTAGTAGACCCACGGACCTTGGTCCCACTCGATAAAGAGATCATCATTAATTCTGTCAAGAAGACAGGAAAAGTAGTCCTTGTCAATGATGCCCATAAAACAAGTGGCTATATCGGTGAAGTTTCAGCTATCATTTCTGAATCAGAAGCATTTGATTACTTGGATGCACCGATCCGCCGTTGTGCGGGGGAAGATGTGCCAATGCCTTACGCACAAAACCTTGAGAATGCAATGATCCCAACAGTTGAAAGTATCAAAGAAGCCATTCGTAAAACGTATAACAAAGAATAATACATAACATAAATTATGTAACATATTCGTGGTTTTATCTTTCATTTTGAAATAGAAAAAATGCGACATGAGTGAGTCGAATCGATGATATTCGACGAACGAATTAGTAAGTCTACTAGGTTGACCGCCTTATAACGGCAACCGTAGCAACTTGAGATACGTGTGTATCCAAGTTGCTTGTAGAATTGAACTCGGGCTAAAGTCTGGGTGAAAAAGATAAACTTTCCTAGAAACTAAAGTTTCTTCGTCAAGTTTCCTATTTTCACTTTGACTTTTGACGCCCTTAGTATCTTGTAACTGAATCCGGACGGAGGACTGTGAAAAAAAGATAGATTTCCTCGTGTTCATCGAACACAGCGTCAATCTCCTATTTTTTCTTTGTCCTCTACGTCCTTAATATCTTATATTAGAGCACGGGCTAAAAGCTCGGAAAAAAGATAAATCTCCTTTACTTCATCGAAGTCTGCGTCGATTTCCTATTTTTCGGTCGCTTTTAAACGCCCTTTGCATCATAAATAGAATAGGAGAGGTCATGGCTGATGATAAGCTAAGAGCGACTCCTGCGGCTAGAAAATTAGCGGATGATCTTGGGATCAACCTCTATGATGTTTCTGGTTCAGGCGCAAACGGTCGTGTCCACAAAGAAGACGTGGAAACATATAAAGACACAAATGTGGTTCGCATTTCACCACTTGCAAAACGAATTGCATTAGAACACAATATTGCTTGGCAAGAAATCCAAGGAACTGGTCATCGTGGCAAGATCATGAAGAAGGATGTCCTTGCTTTCCTTCCTGAGAATATTGAGAAGGATACCATTAAGTCACCTGCTCAAATTGAGAAGGTGGAAGAAGTTCCTGATAACGTGACACCTTATGGGGAAATCGAGCGGATTCCGATGACACCAATGCGTAAGGTGATTGCTCAACGGATGGTGGAATCTTACTTGACTGCACCTACCTTTACATTGAACTATGACGTCGATATGTCTCAAATGTTGGCGCTTCGTAAGAAGGTTTTGGATCCAATCATGGAATCAACTGGCAAGAAAGTCACTGTTACAGATTTGCTTTCACTAGCAGTTGTTAAGACTCTTATGAAATACCCATACATCAATGCTTCATTGACGGAGGATGGCAAAACCATCATCACTCACAACTACGTCAACTTGGCTATGGCAGTTGGGATGGAGAATGGATTGATGACACCGGTTGTCTATAACGCAGAAAAGATGACCTTGTCAGAGTTGGTCGTAGCCTTCAAGGACGTTATCGGACGTACCTTGGACGGTAAATTAGCCCCAAGCGAATTGCAAAATTCAACCTTTACTATCAGTAACTTGGGGATGTTTGGTGTTCAATCTTTTGGACCGATTATCAACCAACCAAACTCTGCCATTCTTGGGGTTAGCGCAACGGTTGAAAAACCAGTTGTAGTTAATGGTGAAATCGTCATTCGTCCAATCATGAGCTTGGGCTTGACCATTGACCACCGCGTTGTCGATGGTATGGCTGGTGCCAAATTCATGAAAGACTTGAAAGCCTTGATTGAAGACCCGATTTCAATGTTGGTCTAATCAACGAGAGAATAGAAACAAGAAAAAGAGGGAAATAAAATGGCCTTAGAAGTAATTATGCCAAAAGCCGGCGTAGATATGACCGAAGGACAAATCGTTCAGTGGAATAAAAAAGTCGGCGAATTTGTAAAAGAAGGAGAAGTTCTCCTTGAAATCATGACAGACAAAGTCAGCATGGAATTGGAAGCAGAAGAAGATGGGTACTTAATTGCTATCCTAAAAGGGGATGGAGAAACTGTTCCTGTTACTGAAGTAATCGGTTATCTTGGTGAAGAAGGGGAAAACATCCCAACCGCTGGAGCAGCTGCACCAGAAGCAAGTCCAGCACCAGCTGCAGCAAGTGCTTCAAACGATGACAATAAGAGCGATGACGCTTATGATATCGTAGTAATCGGTGGGGGCCCTGCTGGTTACGTATCTGCTATTAAGGCAGCTCAATTGGGTGGTAAGGTTGCTCTTGTTGAGAAATCTGAACTTGGTGGAACGTGCTTAAACCGTGGATGTATCCCAACTAAAACTTACCTCCACAACGCTGAAATCATTGAAAATATTGGTCATGCAGCAAACCGTGGTATTATCATTGAAAATCCAAGTTTCTCAGTAGATATGGATAAACTTTTAGAAACTAAATCTAAAGTTGTTAATACCCTTGTTGGTGGTGTTGCAGGGCTTCTTCGCAGCTACGGAGTGGATGTTCACAAGGGTATCGGTACCATTACGAAAGATAAGAATGTCTTGGTCAATGGTTCTGAATTGCTTGAAACGAAGAAAATTATTCTCGCTGGTGGTTCTAAAGTCAGCAAGATTAACGTTCCTGGTATGGAATCATCCCTTGTCATGACCAGTGATGATATCCTTGAAATGAACGAAGTTCCAGAAAGCCTCGTGATCATCGGTGGCGGGGTTGTCGGTATCGAACTTGGTCAAGCCTTCATGACCTTTGGTTCAAAAGTTACGGTTATCGAAATGATGGACCGTATCGTTCCAGCTATGGATGCGGAAGTATCTAAGAACCTTCGCTTGATCCTTGAACGCAAGGGTATGACAATCTTGACGGATACGAAATTGCAAGAAATCATTGAAGAAGATGGCAAACTCCGTATCAAGGTTGAAGGAAAAGATGATATCATCGCAAACAAAGCTCTTCTTTCAATCGGTCGTGTTCCAGATCTTGAAGGAATCGGTGAAGTTGAGTTTGAATTGGATCGTGGACGGATCAAGGTTAATGAATACATGGAAACGTCTGTTCCAGGTATCTATGCGCCAGGTGACATCAACGGTACTAAGATGTTGGCTCACGCTGCCTTCCGTATGGGTGAAGTAGCGGCCGAAAATGCTCTTAAAGGAAATCATGCTGTTGCCAAATTGAACTTGACGCCTGCAGCCATCTACACACTTCCAGAAGTCGCAGCTGTTGGTTTGACAGAAGAACAAGCTCGTGAGAAATACGATGTTCAAATTGGTAAGTTTAACTTTGCGGCGAACGGTCGTGCCATTGCATCAGATGCGGCTCAAGGATTCGTTAAAGTTATTGCAGACAAGAAATACGGTGAAGTTCTTGGGGTTCACATCATTGGTCCAGCAGCAGCTGAATTGATCAACGAAGCTTCTACCATCATTGAGATGGAAATCACTGTAGAAGAAATGCTCAAGACTATTCATGGTCACCCAACCTTCTCAGAAGTAATGTACGAAGCCTTTGCGGATGTACTCGGCTTGGCTGTTCACTCACCTAAGAAGAAATAATACTATTCTTTCAACTAAATTTTCTTAAAGTAGTACGGACGGCAGCGACCTCTCTTAGAGTTCCATGCCTAAAAATTGAGCCACTTGTCTCAATTTTTCCGAGAAATGTAACGAGTTATCGTTACATTTCTTTTTACTACTTCAGAAAATTCAAGTGAAATTCAACTATTTCTGTCTAATGCTTATCTTACTATGAGTAGGATTTATAAAACGAATTTTTGGAATTACTATGAAATACATTATTAATTATTCAAATGATACTGCTTTTAATATCGCTTTTGAAGAATATGCCTTCAAACACCTTTTAGATGAGGATCAAATCTTCCTTCTTTGGATTAACAAACCTTCGATTATCGTTGGTCGTCACCAAAATACCATCGAAGAAATCAACCGTGACTATGTTCGGGAGCATGGGATTGAAGTGGTTCGCCGGATCAGTGGTGGTGGGGCTGTTTACCATGATTTGAACAACCTCAACTACACCATCATTTCAAAAGAAGATGAAAACAAGGCCTTTGACTTTAAGAGCTTTTCAACTCCCGTGATCAACACCTTAGCTCAACTTGGAGTGAAGGCTGAATTCACAGGTCGTAACGACTTAGAGATTGATGGCAAGAAATTCTGTGGAAATGCCCAAGCTTACATCAATGGTCGGATTATGCACCATGGATGCCTTCTTTTTGACGTTGATTTGTCAGTCCTTGCCAATGCTCTCAAGGTGTCTAAAGACAAGTTTGAGTCTAAAGGGGTTAAATCCGTTCGTGCTCGTGTGACCAATATCATCGATGAGTTGCCAGAAAAAATCACGGTTGAAGAGTTCCGTGACTTGCTTTTGGACTACATGAAGAAAGAATACCCCGAGATGACAGAATATGTCTTCTCGGATGAAGAATTGACTGAAATTAATCGTATCAAGGAAACCAAGTTCGGTACCTGGGATTGGAATTATGGAAAGTCTCCTGAATACAATGTCCGTCGTGGCACAAAATTCCCAAGCGGTAAGGTGGAAATCTTCGCTAATGTCATTGAATCAAAAATTCAAGATATCAAGATTTACGGTGACTTCTTTGGTATCGAAGATGTTGCAGCAGTAGAAGATGTTCTTCGTGGCGTTAAATACGAACGTGAAGACGTCCTCAAAGCCCTTCAAACCATTAACCTAGGTCGTTACTTCGCAGGTATCACTGCAGAAGAAATTGCTGAAGCAGTGGTGGAATAAAGTCGTAAGAGATTCGCAGAAGCGGGTCTCTTTTTTGAAACTAGTTTCACATAGAAATTGTTGTTTTACTAAGGATTTTGTAGTATAGTAAAGGTGGAAAAATGTATTCGATTACAAAAATATAAATATGATTTTTTAATACTCAGTAACTACTAAACAACGAAATTAATTGACTAGCTAGGTATTACTTTCCTTTTCTGCTTTAGAAAGTGTGATGATATGAAACGTGTCTTTATTGTTTTATCAAACCTTTTCATCTCTAGCTTTTTGATTTGGATTGCCTTTATTTCTCCAAATACGGTTATCCACAGCAGTCTTCCGGTAGTAGGTGTGCTGAGACGAGAAAAGAGCGTCACATATGAAGACTTATCTTCTAGTTTAGACCGTTTGGCAAGGGAAAATCATAGTATAATTGCCCGTCAGATACAAAGAACAGATTCTAAAGGGCAGGTTGTTTTCACCTATGATATCTACGGAGAGGGAAAACTTCCTCTTGGAATTAAAAGAGAGAAGAAAGAACTGGCTGCCAATGAAAGCCTGGTAGTGAATTATTATGTATTATCAGGTGAATTAGAAACTGAAAAGCTGGATCAAACGCTTCATACTCTTGGTTTCTCACAAACTTTTATAGAGAAACCAAATCCTCTGCAGACCTTTATTGCCTTTTTTGGCTCAGGTTCACAATCACTTGCCTTGGTTATTTTTATCATTAGTTTTAGCGCTTTGACTATTATACAAAAAACACTTGAAATGAGAAGCGCTGGGATTCGATATATCTCAGGAATGAGACGCTTGCAGCTTTTTGGACATTCCTTAAAAGATGATAGTATAGAGTTGCTTTTGGGATGTATTGTCGCAAGTATAATGGGTGCGATTTTGATTTATTCTTTCCAATTAACACCTTTTACCTATTCCGTCATCATTTCAAGTAGTATCATTTACAATGGGATGTTACTTATTTTATCTGCTATCTTATCCTTCATTTTTGCATATAGTATTCAAACAATGCATTTAGTCACCCTTCTAAAAGGGAGAGTTCCATTAAAGCGCATTTTGGTTTTCCTCTTTATTTGTCAATTTCTTGCAATCACTGTCATTGGTCTCTCAATTCATCGTGTCAGCATCTATGGCTCTATCTGGCAGACTTATCAAGAGGGAAGTGAGGCTTGGTCTAAACAGTCGAACTGGGTTCAAATTGGTGTCACTCGGGAGGATTTTTCACAGAAAACAAACAAAGAGACGCAAATTGAGAACAGAGCAAAATGGTCTAAGCTCATCGAGTCTGGTATTGAAAATGGTGGTCTTTTAGCTTATCATAATCTCGTATCTTTTAGTTCAAAAGGAGTTATGACGGATCCTAGTACAGGTAAAGAGTTTTCCATCACAGATTACGATCCTCTTGCACGAACTCTCTATGTAACTCCAAATTACCTCGAAATCCAAGGTGTTCCAGTTTCTCCTGAAGAAAAAGATCACTTAAATCACTTAAAAGCAGGAGAATTTGGTCTCTTACTTCCGGAAAAATTAAAAGGTCGAGAAGAGGAGATGATCAAACGATATGAAGATTATCTATCTCCTCGAGATGATCAAGGAAATATCACCTTATCAATGAAGGCGCAGGTAACGTATATTCCGAATCATCAAAAACGCTTTATCTACAACAACACACCAATCAGCTATAAGCAATTCTTTACAGATCCTGTTTTAGTGGTTATACAACCTGAAAGTTTTGGAGGTTATGAGAATCCATATTTCACCCACCTAAATTCCTACCTTTATTTTAATGGGCTTCAGAATAGTAAGAAGCTAGTCGCTGAGTATAATCTTGAAAAAAGTGTTAGTCAGTACGACTATGCAGTGGACGTTTACCAGCAAATGGCCCAAAACATACAAATAGAAAATCTCATGGCGATTGCAGGAGGAGTCTTTGGTATAGCAACCTCTGTTCTTCTTTTTAACACTATGAATTTCCTATATTTTGAAGAGTTTAGAAAACAAATCTTCTTGAAGAAGATTGCAGGTCTGGGATTTGTAAACATTCACCAAATGATTTTGCTCTCAGAAAGTAGCCTCTTGCTATTAGGAAGCCTCTTGGTATTCATTCTCACTTCGGAATGGTGGATTGCTCTTGTCACTCTCTTTCTATTTATTACTAATGCTTGGTTCATTCTCCTGTACCGGTCTCATAAAGAAGACCACTTGTTAGCCACTGTACTGAAAGGAGCCTAATATGATTAGCGTAGAACATTTAACCAAATCATTTGGCCAACGAACGGTCTTTCAAGATTTGAGCTTGCAATTTACAGAAGGTAAGGTCTATGCTCTGATCGGAAATAGTGGGTGTGGTAAAACAACCTTGCTTAATATCTTGGCGAAGATAGAGCCTTATGAAGAAGGGAATATAAGCTATCAAGGGCAAGAACTGAAACAAATCAAACAGCATCACTTCTTTAAGCGTGAATTAGGTTATCTCTTTCAAAACTTTGGCCTACTTGAAAACGAAACGATCGGTAAAAATTTAGATTTGGGATTGATTGGTCAAAAATTAACGAAAAAGGAGAAGAAGCAGCAAGAAGAAGAAGTACTCAAAAAAGTAGGACTGGCTTACCTTTCTCTGGATCAAAAGATTTATGAATTATCGGGGGGAGAGGCGCAACGTGTCGCATTAGCTAAAGTTATTTTAAAAGATCCACCTTTGATTTTAGCGGATGAACTAACTGCAGCACTGGATCTAGAAACCTCACAAGAGGTGATGGACTTGCTCTTAATGTTAAAGAATCAAGAGCGTATAATCATTATTGCAACCCATAATCCAGTAATTTGGGAAAAAGCTGACGAAGTGGTAAAACTCAACTAGTATATGGCTGAAGAATGGTAGGATCTTCTGTATTATCTTTTATAGTTAGCTATTCATGAGGTAAGAGCTGTTGAAGAAAAAAGATTATGTCAAACAAAAATGTTTAAGATTTTTCATCAAAAGTTAGTTCATGACAAGGCCTCTTTTCTTGATATTCAAAAATAATGAGAGTAGAATATAGAGGAAATCTGAACAAAAAAGGGGATCATATTCGATGATGAAAATTCCAGTTGAAAATCTTGGTCTATTTGAACAGTTAGATCGTATAGTAGTGGCTTTTTTTAGAAAACAACAACCTTCCAGTCCTTATGATTTGAATGTCAGTATTACACAAGGACACCTTGACCAGAAAAAGCAAGAGCTCGAACCATTAGGCTATCAAGCTGTCCAACTACCATTAGGAATGGCTTTAGATAATATCATCCAGCAACCTCATTATAAAGATTTGATCCTTGGCGGACTTGCTCCCGACGAAATTATAGTCAGCAAAGAAGAATTAATGCCTTTAAAAGATATTGTGGATAGTTTTTGTATTATGTACGCTGCAGCGAATAACAGACTGGAAAATAGTAAGGCTTATGAATTAATGAAAGATAAGACGGTTTATTTTATTGGTAAACTATTTACAGATTTTCCAAAAGCCGGTGATGAAATTGCTTATTTAGGAATTGATCGAACAGCGAGCGATGGTACACCATATGAAGCTGTTAAATGCTTTCTAACGAAAGAGAGTGCAGAGAAGTTCAATGGTGAAAAAAGACCTGTCACCCCTGCAAACTTGGCCTATCTAAAATCATTCTGGGGAAAACCAGTTATTATTGAACCACACCGTAATTATTGGATCGAATTTTTATAGAAAGTATAAAAGAGCGGTAGACATTCAAAAAATCTATCGCTCTTTTTAAAACTAATAAATTACATAATTTACGTTATGTAATTTTATAAACTATCCAAGGCATTTTTCTGCTCATCATTAACGATATGCGTATATAAGTCTGTAACTTGGGTGCTAGCATGTCCTAGCTGGTGGCTGACCAAGACCTGTGATTTGGTAGCATCATAGAGACGAGTTGCTAATGTATGGCGAAGCTTATGGGGTGTCACGCGGACTTTGAAGTCTTCAGAATACTTGGCGACCATCTTTTCAACACTAGAAGCATCAATACGGTTTGGAACACCTCGATACAAGGTCAGAAAGAGAGCTGTATCGGTCTTTTCTGTCTTGTACCGTTTGTCTCGAATAGCGAGATATTGCTCCAGATAAGGCTTCGCA
This sequence comes from Streptococcus sp. KHUD_013, assembly GCF_052588545.1. Classification (NCBI taxonomy): domain Bacteria; kingdom Bacillati; phylum Bacillota; class Bacilli; order Lactobacillales; family Streptococcaceae; genus Streptococcus; species Streptococcus sp. KHUD_013. Next base: position 1,051,577 of record NZ_CP186264.1, on the reverse strand, counting down.
AAGGCAGCAACATTGACTGAGTCTCGTTTTCCACCTTTTCGAGTGACGTCAATGACCATCATCTTAAGATTAAGGTCACGAAGGTCCAAATTGACTGCCTCAGATAAACGGACACCAGAGGCAAGAAGGAGTGCGATAATGGCTAAATCTCGCTCTTTATTCTTATTAAAGGAGGATAAGGCGCGATTTGAGAGTGTCTGAGGATACTCCTGGTCGATATAGTTAAGAAAACCTTCTGTTTCATCGCCTAAAAAGAGCTTTTGTTTGATATTTTCAGCCCGTGCCGCCAAAGTTTCTTTCTTTTTCTTGGTAGCAACCTTCTTCATGACGTTGCGGTAGAAATAAGGTTCTCCTTGCTCATTTTCAACTTCCTCAGTCAAGTATTTATAGAGACTGGAAAGTGCAGAAAGGGTACGGTTAATCGTTGTTTGGGAAACCCCGTTTTTTGTCGTATTGGCATTGAGCAGAGGACGTTCACGTAAGTAAAGAATAAAGGATTCCATGTCTTTCTTGGTCATGTGCTCCAGAACGTCTAAAGGGATCTCGGCCATGGTATCAGCATCCGATATACCAGATTCCAAAACCCAGGTAAAAAATCGATCGTATTCCTTTAAGTATTCGTACAAAGTTGTAAAACTGTATGGAACGGCCAGTTTTGATTGGTAATATTCTAAGACGTACCAAGGCATGACTTGTTTGAGTTTATCGATACGTTCTAATAAGATCTCGCGTTTCATGTTTTTCTCCAAATCTTTCTATACTAGTAGTATAGCATAGCCAGATATATTTTTCAAGAAAATTATAGTTTTTCGGAAAGATGTTATAGGGTTTATATAGGACTGTTTTGTATCTCTTTCTATATTAGATCACTTTTAAACACAATAAAATCAGCAAATCACATGGATTTACTGATTGTTTTTTTCTGTAACTTATTTTTCTATATATCGAAATGGAATCTTGCTACCACAGAGCCAATTATAGACTCGATCATTGACTTGAACATTCATGGCCTCGTGAGCATATTCTGGCATGATTAAATGCTCTTTTGGACATTCTAATCGATTATAAATGGCAAACTGCGTTTCAGGATAACAGACATCATCATCTAGTCCGGTAATCATGTGAACCTGTCCTTTGATGCGATGAGCAAAGTTTTTTACATCAATATAGGCCAATGTCTGCATCAAACGATCTTCTGTTTCATGAAATGGATCATGGAACTTGAAATAACGGAAAAGCTCGTCATAAGCCTCGCTGGTGTTCCCAATCTCCAATACTCGTCTGAAATCTGATAAGAATGGATAAATGGCGACTGTTCGTTGTATACGAGGATTCAATCCAGCAGCAACCAGGGCCAAGGCACCACCTTGTGAGGCTCCATAGCTGGCAAGTTTGCTGTCGTCGACTTGAGGAAGGCTGGCTGCTACGATTTCAATTAACTGGTAAAGATCCAAGTAGACATCCTTATAAAAGAGCTCATCCGGACCTTCAACGGCTCCGCGGATAATCTGTCCTTTTACCGTATTACCAAGTGGTGAACGGTCACCGTCTGTTGAATAGCCTGACTGCCCTCTTACGTCCATAGACACAACACCATGGCCGGCTACTGTATAAGCCAGCATATCAGCCCAATCCCAACAACGACCCATATAGCCATGAAAATGGAAAATGACGGGAACCTTTTGATCCGTTTTTGGAAAAACAACCCGCGCATAAACTAGTCCATCTCGTGTTCCTTTAAAGGTTAATTCATAACAAATCACATTTGGAATGCTGAAATCTCGTTCTTCGAGCTTATATTCAGGAAGTTCAGTCATCTTTGCTAGGGCTTGATCCCAAAAAGTATCAAAATCTGCTGGAAGCTCATCCCGTCCCTTGTAATCTTTCATTGTTTCTAATAATTTGGGATCTTTCATAAAATCCTCCTTAAGTATGTGTAATCGCTACCAAAAATGTACCATATTTACTTAAGGATTGCAAGAGAGAAATAAAAATTACATAACCGAAATTATGTAATTTATTTATAGGTTCAAAAATAGACTTAATTGTTTCACTAGATCTGGATTAGTGGGTAAAGCTGAATGATGAGCTTTACGACCGTTTAAATTCACTTCTGTATAGGCTTGTTTCTCAAAAATAGATTTTGCTGCTTGGGCACTAGAAAGGGGAACGATCCCATCTGATTTCCCAGCAAAGCTACCGACAAAGTTAAGGACCTCTACTTCTTTATCTAATCGATGCTTCCATTTTTGAAAATCGTCATACATTTCTTGATTGAATTGGTAAGGACTACCAATAATAACCAGCTTGCTCACGGTTAGTTTTTTCTTTTCTAAAAAGCCACTTTCCAATAAACCAGTCAAAACTAGTCCACCATTGGAGTGCCCGACTGCCTTGAACTCTGTAAAATAATAGTGATCAAGGAGGTAGGTGATGGCGATCTTAAGGGATTCGATTTGCTGCTTGATATTGCTGTAGCCATCTCGATTGTTCTCGAAGCCAATCACAATCATCGGATTCGGCTCTTTCGTATTCAGTCTTCCCTCCATCTCTACAGAGTCATCTTTGTTGACTTTTATTTTTAAAAGACTCTGTTTTTTTCTAGAAAATCGATGGAGCATGCGGATAGTTCCATTGAATCGCTGGATACTGGCTGAACTCCCAGGTACAAAGATGATTGGTCTGATCGGTGGTTTCTTTGACCCTTTAGGAAATTCAAAGGGCTTTCTGTGCGAAGAAAACAGTCTTACAAAGAAACGAATGACTTGTTGAAATAGTTTTTTTAACATCTTTCCTCTAGTAGTAGTTTCTAAAAGAACCCAGAACAGTGTGTTCCAGGCCCTCTTAGAAACGATTATTTCCGTTTTTTCTTATTTTTGCGCATTTGTTTGGCCATCTTGTTCATCGCCCGTTTCATCATAAATTCACCGGCTTTTCCTTTGAGACCACCACCAAACATTTGGCTCATATCAGGCATTCCAGCGCCTCCACCAAGAGCTGAAAAGTCAGGCATGCCACCTTGTCCCATCATCCCTTCAAGAGCAGACATATCAGGCATTCCACCAGGCATATTCTTCGGCATATTATTTGGATTGAGCCCCATTTGTTTCATCATCTTGTTCATATCGCCAGAGAGGACGCCTTGCATCATCTGTTTGGCTTGGTTAAAGTCCTTGATGAATTTATTGACTTCGACAAAGCTGTTTCCTGAACCAGCCGCAATCCGACGACGACGGCTTGGATTTAACAAATCTGGATTTTCCCGTTCAGCTGGTGTCATGGATGATACGATCGCACGTTTGCGAGCAATTTCTCGTTCATCGACCTTGAGGTTCTTCATGGCTGGATTGTTGGCCATCCCTGGAAGCATCTTGAGCAGATCTTCCATTGGTCCCATGTTTTGAACTTGGTCTAACTGATCGATGAAATCGTTGAAGTCAAAGGTGTTTTCCCGCATCTTCTCAGCGAGTTCAAGGGAACGTTTCTCATCGTATTCTTGAGAAGCCTTCTCGATCAGCGTCAGCATATCCCCCATACCGAGGATCCGACCAGACATACGGTCCGGATGGAAGGTTTCGATATCAGTGATTTTTTCACCAGTACCAGTGAACTTGATTGGTTTTCCAGTAATCTGACGGACAGAAAGGGCTGCACCACCACGGGTATCCCCATCAATCTTAGTCAAGATCACCCCGGTTACTTCGAGTTGTTCGTTAAACTCACGCGCCACATTGGCTGCTTCTTGACCGATCATGGCATCGACAACCAAGAGGATTTCATTCGGCTCAGCAAGGGCTTTGACGTCACGCAACTCGCCCATGAGTTTTTCATCGATTTGCAGACGACCGGCCGTATCGATCAAGACATAGTCATTGTGGTTGGCTCTCGCCTGTTCCAAACCTTGGCGAACGATCTCTACTGCAGGCACTTCTGTACCGAGTGAGAAGACAGGGACATTGATCTGCTGCCCAAGCGTCTTCAACTGGTCAATGGCTGCTGGACGATAAATATCGGCCGCAATCATCAAAGGACGCGCATTTTCTTCCTTGACCAATTTGTTGGCCAATTTCCCTGCAAAGGTTGTTTTACCAGCCCCTTGAAGACCGACCATCATGATAATGGTTGGAATCTTTGGAGATTTGATAATGTCTGCTGTCTCAGAACCCAAAATGGCTGTCAATTCTTCATCGACAATCTTGACGATTTGTTGGGCAGGGTTGAGGGTTTCGATGACCTCATGACCTACAGCACGCTCGCGGACCCGTTTGATGAAGTCTTTTACAACAGGAAGGGCAACGTCGGCCTCTAAGAGGGCAAGACGAATCTCTTTGGTTGCCTCTTGGACATCCGCTTCAGAGATTTTCCCTTTCTTACGAAGATTTTTAAAGACGTTCTGTAAACGTTCGGTTAAACTTTCAAATGCCATTATTTTCTCCTATTTTTTCAATTCAGTGGATATCGTCCGAAATGTTGCAAACATTCTAGTTCTTCGGGTGTGACTTCTTTCATGATTTCATTTGGATATCCCAACAGCTAAAACCTATTTGCATAGCCTTGGAGATATCATTGGGCGAGATAATCTGTAGTCGAGTAGGAAATACTTCCTCTGCGACTAATAGTTTGCAAGGTATTCCTTGATAAATGACCAGACTGCCCATAATCACTCCCGATTGTCAATGCTTGATAAAATTTCAACCTGCTCTTGTAGAAAAGTATCTTCCGGATAGCGTTCTAAAATCTGATCAAAAATCTGGCTGCGTACAATGTAGTCAGAGTACATATGCAACTTCATCTCATAATCCTCTAGAATCTTCTCTGTCCGCTTAATATTGTCATAAACCGCCTGACGGCTCACTCCAAACTCTTCCGCAATCTCAGCTAAGCTGTAGTCATCTGCGTAATAAAGCTCGATGTAGTTCATTTGCTTGTCCGTCAAGAGCGCAGCATAAAACTCAAAGAGCGCATTCATTCGGTTGGTTTTCTCAATTTCCATACCTTTCATTATATCAAAAAAGCCCGCCAAAGACTAGCGGGACTTCATGCTTTTTGCCTGTGTTTTTAGGAGTAGACACTATTTTTTATCTAAGCAAAGAATTAGATTTTCAGAGCCAACATATTGACCGTCATACCCGCTGCAGTTCCCATTAAGAAGATGGTATCTCCTTCTTTGACAAGGCCATGTTCCATGGCGTAAGCTAGACCAAAAGGTACAGCTACTGAAACCATGTTTCCGTAATCGCTAACAATGTTAAGATACTGATGGTCTGGTACCCCTAATTTTTCCATGACCAAAGGAAGGGCACGACTGGCTTGGTGAGGAATGATATAGTCTACATCAGCAAGCGATAGGCCGACCTTGTCTTGAAATTCTTGGAACATGTCAGGAATAACACGCGCAGATAGAAGCAAAATCTTCTTCCCCTTCATATCAAACATGAAGTCGGTTTTGGTTGATTCACTATAATGTTTTGGGTGGTAGGCGGTTAAACCACCACGAATCTCTGTATCATGGGCTCCCTTAGACCAGGTCCGTTGAAGGCTTGCCATCACTCCCAGATCTTCTGTGGTACTTTCAAAGATAAAGGCAGCTGCCCCATCACTAAAAAGTTCATAGCTTTCTTTCTGCTTGGGATTGAGACCGAGACTTCCTACTTCACTGGACACAATGAGGACACGCTTGTACTCGCCACCTTCGATCAGATATGAAATGGTACTGAGGGCCGAAATAAAGCTGGTACAAGTGGTATTGATATCCATAGCGGGAATGGTCAAGTCCTTGGCAACCCGTTCATGGATTAGAGCTGCTGTACATGGAATCGGCTGAACCCCTACGGCGCTGGCTGAAACTAGGCAGTCAATATCTGCCATGGTCAATCCTGCCTGCTCTAGGGCCTGTTCAATAGCACGAGTGGCAAGGTCGATCTGAGATTCTTCATCTTCTTTTACTCGGTAGCGTGTCTGATCCTTAAAGGTAACTTGATGCTTGGGTAAGGCTGTTCCATAGCCCTTAATACGAACATGTCTTTGTACACTTGTCATAATGCTTCCTCCTATTTGTGAAGACGTTGTACGCGCTTGAGTTTGCGTGTCGTGTCCCATTGGTAGTCAATAAAAGTGAGTTTGGGCATGATAAAGCCCTTTTGATTTGCTAAGACTTGAAATTGGTTGAGGATAGCCACTTCTATATCAGGTGAACGTTTGCTGAGTGCAACCTGGACTTGTCCATCTTTGGTTTGAGTTACTTGATAGTCTTGAATCCCTTCGACAAAGAGGATACAACGTCGAATGAAGTCTGGATAAACCATCTGTAGCTCGCCGTCTGCTTTTTTGAAATAAAAGATATCGTCCGACCGGCCCTCAATTTTAGCAATCCTTGTAAAGACAGAACCACAATGGCAAGGCTCTGGATCCTCTACCAGAATATCATTGAGCCGGTAGCGGAAAATCGGCTGGCTACTACGTTTAAAATCGGTAATGATAGGATAAAAGCGGTGGTCATCCAAATAGTCTTTTTCCACTGATAAAATGTCCTCGTTGAGGTGCAAGTTCCCCTCAGAACAGGTACAAGCTAAGAAACCTTCTGTTGCTTGATAGACCTGATCGACCTTAGAAAGATGAAACGCCTGACGGATGAGATCCCGGTCCCGATCCTCTAAGATTTCAGCTACGGAAACGACCTTTTGGGGTTGAATCTGTAGGGCCTGATTCTCTAAATACTTGGTTAAATCCAATAAGGTAGAGGCTGGAGCCACAAGGATAGTCGGCTGGTAGTTATTTAAACGTTCTAAATGCTCTTGGCTATCTTTGAAAATATCAAAATATTCTAAGCGAATCAAGGGAGAATTGATGGTTTGATAGAGCTCGTTATCAGCACGGAGGAAAAAGGCAATGCGGTGGCCAAAGAGCTTCCCTTTTGGGAGCATTTTAGCAAGAATAGCTGCTGCCCACATACTACGTTCCGTCTCTGTTGTGATAAAAATGCCTCGGTGGCCGGAGGTACCAGAGGAAAGCCCCACTGCCACTTCTCCTTGCATCTCTGTAAAATCACGAGACTGCTCCCCACGAATGGCCATTTCAAGAGCCTGGTCCCGGTCGATTCCTTGGGTGTTTAACTCATTGAAATGCTCCATCATAAAGGTCTTGTCCATATAGCGGAAGTCCTTTGGAACGCCTTGAGCGAAATAGGGCGAATGTTGGAGTAAGAAGGCCTGGTACTTTTGAAGCTCTTGCTCTTGGTAGCGCTCGAGTTCCTCTCGGTTCTTAAAGCGGTGGCCCCAACGAGTCTGACAAAAGGTTTTAAGAAAGGTCCATTTTTTCATCTAGTATCCTTTCTACACGATTTATTGGATCATGGCTGACAAGAACATCGATCCCTTGATTTAACAAGGACCGCAAGAAATTAACGTTTTCTAAATAGGTCTCAACATTATCCTGAACTTGACTAGGAATCCAGCGCATCTGCTCCGTCAAGGGGAGAAGGTCAATCCCCCAGCAGAGATCAGCTCCGATAAACAATTGATACTCTGGAAGGTAAAGACAACCCTGTCCCTTAGCATGCCCATCATGAGAACTAAGGAGAATACTACCGTCTCCAAAGATATCCTCTGTTGCCGTATAAGGAAAAAGAGGGTTGGTTTCTTGAGGTTGCATGATTTTGACGGATTCTTCAAATTGATCCGGTAAAAACTCTTTAAAAATTAAATCCTTGAAGCTGGGCTTCTGGTAGACCTGATAGGCTCTCTCAGTGACCAAGAAGCGCGCCTGTTTGAAGCAAGCCGCTCCTCCTAAATGGTCTGGATGAAAATGCGAGAGGATGACATAAGAAATGTCATCTGGTGAAATCCCAGTCGCTTGAAGCAAGCAATCAATCTGGTCTTCCTTTTTCATCTGCATAGGAGTGCCGAGGCGGTAATAAAGATAACGGAGTTTGCTTTTGATTTCATAATGATAGCCCGTATCGTAGAGAATATAACCGTGTTCTCGGTGTTTGAGGAGATAGACGCCGGCTGGAAAGACCATTTTCTTCCTTTTCTGTCCCTTAAAGAGCAAGGCCAGATTACTAGTACAATAGCCAGCAGGGAAGTACTTAATGCTTTCGATAATCTTGGACATACTGGGCAATTCCCTCCTTGATGCTGATGCGTGGCTCATAGCCCAACTCCTCTCTTGCTTTTGAAATATCAAGAGTCTGGCTATAACGCAACAGGTAGTAAGTATAGCGAGTTAATGGAGGCTCTCCTTTTAGAGGTAAGATTCGATAAAGAATCTCTAAGATCGAAGCTAACCCACCTAGAAGAAAGGCAGGTAGCTTTTTATAACGAATAGGAAGTCCCAAGCCCTGCAAGGCTTCTTCGATCAGTTCCTTAAAGGGAGTCGGCTCGCCGTTGGTAATATTGTAAACCTGGCCTTCTACCTGATTTGCTTTCAGAGCCAAAGCGATGGCCAAGGCAACATTTTCGACACAGGTCATGTCCATCAATTGCTTGCCTTCCTTGATTAAGGGGATTCCAATTTTTTGGCTTAGCTTGAGAACACGAGGAAGGATGCTGGTATCCCCAACACCAAAGAGCCCACGTGGACGAAGGATGATGCTTGGAACATCCGGGTAAGCAGGAAAGAGCTTCTCTGATAGGAGCTTACTTTTGATGTAGTTGTTTAAATGATTTTCAGCTGGAGCATCTTCTTCCTTGATGTCGATTTGGTCTTTTGGAGCAGCGTAAATACTTGGTGAAGAAACATAGACCAAGCGTCTTATTTTATTAGTTCGACAAGCTTCTAGAACATGCTGGGTACCAAGGACATTAGCTTGGTAAAAACTCTCCCAAGGACCCCAAACAGTGGATAAAGCTCCAGCATGAACGACCATTTCAACGCCCTTGCAGGCCTCTTCTACTGCTTGCTTGGAACTCAGATCTCCTTTGAAAAATTCCACCTGGTCTGAAACCAAGCTTTGTCCTACTGCTTCATTCCGACCAAAAGCACGGACAAAGTAGCCTTCTGTTACTAACTCTTTTACCACATATTTTCCTAGAAAACCTGTTGCTCCTGTTACAAGTACTTTCATAGCGCCTCCTTTTTAACTAAGCGATGAATTTCTTTCTTTAAAATGCTGGTGGCATCATAGATCTGGGCTCTCTTTTGGAGCTCTTTTCTTTTCTTCAAGTAATTGCTTAAAGGCTTGAGCGATCTTTTGACTCTTGTCCATGGGAGCTTGCAAGGCTACTCCTACTTCTACTCCACGAATAGCGTAATCATATTGGTCATAGTCATGCTGGAGGATTAAAGCTTGAATCCCATTTTTGATGCATTGAAAGAAAATCCCTGCTCCATCTGGTTTTCCATAATAGGAGCAACAGTAAAGCCAATAACTTCTGCTACTTTTAGCTTTTGAGGCCCTGTAAAAATCCGAATCTCATAGTTGAGGTCATTCAATAATGGGGCTAAAAGCAAGAGGACAGGATAAAGGTGTCCACTGAGAGGTGCTGCAACAGCATCAATTTTAATTCGAGACATAAAAACTTCTTATAGAATTTACATAATATAATTTATGTAAATCAATTATTTTCTAAGTAAAATTCAAACCGCTCTCCAACATATTGGCTTTTTACATACTCAAAAGCGATACCATTATCAAAATAAGAAACCTGGGTCAATCCAAGGATGGCCTGTCCTTTGGGGATTTCCAGATATTCAGCAATCTTTTCTTTGGCCAATCGTGCATAGATAGTTTGTTGAGATTTACCAATTCGATAGCCGTGCTTTTCCAAGGTTTGGAAGAAATGACTGGTCACTTCTTCTTTCTTGAAGTTCTTGATAAATTTCTCTGGGATGGAGGTAACTTCATAAACGACTGGTACACCATCCGCATAACGAACCCGTTCCATTCGAACAATTGTTTCAGTCTTATCGATACCAAGCTTATCTACTTCTTGAAGGCTAGGAATGGTGCGTTTGTAGGATATAACCTGTGTCGAAGGGATCTTTCCTTGGGCCTTCATGATTTCAGTAAAACTAGTCGTCCCCCGCATCTTTTCCTGGACGCGCGTGCTAGCGACAAAGGTACCACTACCAACACGGCGCTCCAGTACTCCTTCTTCTACCAAGAGGGTAATGGCTTGACGGAGGGTCATCCGACTAACCTGGAACTTCTCAGCCAAGTCCCGCTCACTAGGAAGGCGCTGTCCAATTTTCCAGATTTTCTGGTCAATTTCGGCTTTAATTTGATCGTGAATTTGTATGTAAGCTGGAATCATCTTGCTACTCTTTCTGTGTGTTATAACCTATTGTAGCGCAATTTTGTTAAATCTTCAATCCTAGTCAGTCTTGATTGGTAATGAAGGGGCTTTTGTGTTAGAATAGAGGAAAAGAATTTTCTAGAAGAAGGGGAAAAGATGACAAACCTATCAACTGATTTGCATGATGTTGAAAAAATCATCGTGCTTGACTACGGTAGCCAGTACAATCAGCTCATCTCTCGTCGTATTCGTGAGATTGGTGTCTTTTCAGAATTGAAGAGTCACAAGATTACTGCAGCTGAAGTGCGTGAAATCAATCCAGTTGGGATCGTTCTTTCAGGCGGACCAAACTCAGTGTATGAAGAAGGATCTTTTGACATTGATCCTGAAATTTTTGAACTCGGGATTCCGATTTTGGGAATCTGCTACGGGATGCAGTTATTAACTCACAAGCTTGGTGGGAAGGTTGTTCCTGCAGGTGATGCTGGTAACCGTGAATATGGTCAATCTGAGCTTAGCTTGACGGAGTCTTCTGCTCTCTTTGCAGGCACACCAGACAAACAATTGGTCTTGATGAGCCACGGGGATGCTGTTACAGAAATTCCTGCTGACTTTGTTCGTACAGGTACTTCTGCTGACTGTCCGTATGCATCGATTGAAAACCCAGATAAGAAAATCTATGGTATCCAATTCCACCCAGAGGTTCGTCACTCAGTTCATGGCTATGATATCCTTCGTAACTTTGCCTTGAATATCTGTGGTGCCAAAGGCGATTGGACCATGGATAATTTCATCGAGATGCAAATCAAACAAATCCGTGAAAAAGTTGGAGACAAACGTGTTCTCCTTGGACTTTCTGGAGGTGTTGACTCTTCTGTAGTTGGTGTTCTTCTCCAAAAAGCGATCGGAGATCAATTGATCTGTATCTTTGTAGACCACGGTCTTCTTCGCAAAGGGGAAGCTGACCAAGTGATGGATATGCTTGGTGGTAAGTTTGGTTTGAATATCGTTAAAGCAGACGCTGCCAAACGTTTCTTGGATAAATTGGCAGGTGTATCTGACCCTGAACAAAAACGGAAGATTATCGGTAACGAGTTTGTCTATGTCTTTGATGACGAAGCAAGCAAGCTAAAAGACGTGAAATTCTTGGCGCAAGGAACACTTTATACAGACGTCATTGAGTCAGGTACGGATACTGCTCAAACTATTAAGTCTCACCACAACGTAGGTGGTCTTCCAGAAGACATGCAGTTTGAACTCATCGAACCCCTTAACACTCTTTACAAGGATGAAGTTCGTGCACTTGGTACTGAACTTGGTATGCCAGACCACATCGTATGGCGCCAACCATTCCCAGGACCTGGTCTTGCTATCCGTGTCATGGGTGAAATCACTGAAGAAAAACTTGAAACTGTTCGTGAATCCGATGCGATTCTTCGTGAAGAAATTGCCAAAGCAGGTCTTGACCGCGATATCTGGCAATACTTCACTGTTAACACTGGCGTTCGTTCCGTAGGTGTTATGGGTGACGGTCGTACTTACGACTATACCATTGCCATCCGTGCTATCACTTCTATCGACGGAATGACAGCTGACTTTGCTAAAATCCCTTGGGAAGTCCTTCAAAAAATCTCAGTTCGTATCGTAAACGAAGTTGACCACGTTAACCGTATCGTCTACGATATCACAAGTAAACCACCTGCAACTGTTGAGTGGGAATAAAATGACTTGATAAAATAACGCTTGAAATTATTGATTTCAGCGTTTTTTTATATATGTAAGACAGCGTTTATAATCAAAATAACCTCTACCTCTAGACCAGTTCCAGGCAGTCTATATCAAGGAGCAAAATTTCCTAATTCAAAAAACAAAGAAAATGTAGGCGGAACTTGTGAACTCTATTTGGGTGTTAGATTAATATTAAATAATCTAGAATGAAACAGGTTCTTGTATGAAGCTCGTACTTATGTTATGATAGTTTTAAATCTATTCCTTTTGAGTAAGGAATTCATAAAGTTAGGAGAATCAAATGTCTGAAATTACAGTTTCGCGTCAAACTGGCCTTGTAGGTGTATTAATGAAGGTAAACGTTTATATCAATGGAGAATGTGTTGCCAACTTAAGCAAAGACGAAACCGTTACACTTCCGCTTCCTGAAGGACTTGATATGGTTAAGGTCTACGTAGATCAAAGAGGAGCCTTCACACGTTCTAAGGAAGTGATCGTAAAAGCTGGTCAAACAGCTATTATTAAAGGATCGGCTATGAAAACACTTCTAGGTATTTTCGGAAAAATCTTAGGTATGCCTTATCTCTCAATCGAAGTAACAGATTAAAAAGCCATCATTCGATGGCTTTTTAATGTATGCACACTAATCTTATCTTACATAAAATTATCTCTTTGAATCAATAATGATGATTACTTGTTGTTAAAATTATACGAGCAATTTTGAAATTTCCGCACTAACTTAAGGAAAGTTTCTAAGAATACTTTGTATTTGAACTCAAATCATCCTTATTGTTTTTTTTATATAGTTTATTTCCTCTTGTTTTGTCGAATATGAAAACGATAAACTATTAATCCGATTCCAAGGAGAACCAGGACTCCCAGTCCAATCATAGGATACAAAGGAAGCTTGTTGGTTTCTTTCAGTAGTGTTTCTGTATTGAGCTTGGTATCAATCGTATTAAAGCTATCTCCTGCTTTCTCAATGATATCCTGTTTTAGAGCTTTGAGGGACTTGACAAGGTTTTTATCAGATCTTAGCTGACTATTAGAAAGCTTACTAGCAAAATCAACTAATTGTTTGGTTTGTTCATCCGTTATAGCACCCTCTAATTGATAAGTTTCCAGAATCTTTTTTACCAGCTTTTGGAAATCTTTCTTCTCGAGCTTTTTATCTTGATTGCTTCCTGTTAGAGCTGCGATTTTAAGATCGATGACAGCTACATTGAGCTTATCTTCATGGAAGCCTTTTTTACGGGCACTCTCTTTATAGATCGTTGCAAGCAGGGATAATTCTTCCTGAGCAAATGTTTTGTTTTCATCAGATATGGTGCTACCATTTTGCTCAAGAGAATATGATACCGCTGCAAGAACGCTCAGGCCTGATGCTTCTGTTGGAGACGCAATCGTGATTTCGGCATGTTCTAGCCCAAGAGTGGTCAGTGCATTGCGATGCATATCCGTTGTTACTTCTGTTATATTTTGAGGAGTGACAATGTGCACGCTAATAGGCGCTTTCTTGGCTTGTTTCTGTAGTTTAACGGAGGAATAATGATCTCCGTTCTCATCAATAGTAAAACTAGTATAAGCAGAAGGATTCATGGTTTTCCATTCCTTCTCCTTTTCTTCGTTATACATCAAGAGACTGAGGGTTTGCTCGACTTGAAATTCATCCAATGATGAGCCAATGACATAGTCAGGTTGGCTATATTTTTGATCAATGACTTTCTGAATGGTTGCGTCTGCAAAAACTGCTGAAGAGCTTGCAAGGAGTGCCAACCAGCCAACAATAAAGATTCCAATAAATTTCCTGAATAGTTTCATACCTTCTCCATAACTACTTCTATCATACTAAACCTCTTTCGGACAATAAAAAGGAAGCAGGTTTTATCCCTTTGCCTCCCTTCTAGTCTATCCTTTTTATCTTAAGACTGGCTTACAGCTTCTTTAAAATCAGATGACAGTTTGCTCCATAAAAAACAAGGGATTCTTCCCTTGTTTAGAGCGACTGCTTGTATTAGAACCAGGAAAATAGTTTCATGATGAACTGATTCATTTCAACGAGACGTGAATAATAATAATTTCCTCCATTAACGTAGAGCTCTGAGCCATGTAAAAATGAAATAGGATGGAGATAAAGATAGGTCTTCCCTGTGACATTTCCAAGACTCGGTGCAACCACTTCTTTTGAGTATTTACGGGCTAATTCAAGGCTATTTTTTCCGCCATTTTTTGCTACATATTCAATGTAATCTTGTCCGAAATTATAAGCCTGAACTGCTGTCCAGGGATCAACCTCCTTCTCCTTTGCTTTTCGTAGATTCTCAGAGAGGGTTTGAATTCCTTGGCGGATACTTTCTTTGTTATTGGTGATAGAATTAGTCTGGCCTGTTGCACTTTCACTGGCCTGCATGACATCATCTTCCTTACCCTTGGTCTCTGTATAAATCATAGCAAGGATCAGATCTTCATTCGTACCGGTATCTTCCTCAGCCAGTACTTCACGCACTAAGGTACGATAAGTCATGACTTGTTTGACATCCCGGTGTATCTGATAGCCCTTGTATATGAAAAAGACGAGCAAGAGGCAAAAGAAAATTTTTATTATTCGTTTCATCATTATTTATTCTGAATGTCCTCTATATTCTTGATGAGGATCGAGTAGGTCCCATTTTCATTCTGAATGAACTCTACCGATTCGGCATCTTCGTAAACATGGTTAGGGACCAAAAGCTCAATTCCGTTTGAAAGGGAGAGTTTTTGGTTTTCAAATTTCTTCAATTGGCGGCTGGCATCAATCTCATCGAAGCGAACAGGATCTGGAATAGTCTCTTTCACCTCATCGACAAAGCTGAGTCGAGCCGTTAAGTTGTTATCGAACAAATCATTGGCTAACTTTTCAGGTGACAATTCATTCTCTTCTTCCAGTTGGTTGAAAATTGCTGATTTGACCTTGGATTGGAACTGAAAATCATCTTGTTGGAAATTCTCAGCAATCCGTTGGGCCGTTTTTTCGATTTCTTTGATCGATTTTTTAGGTGAAATCTTGGGTTGCTCCTGGAGGAGATTCTCAGAGAAATAGTTCAAGAAAGCGCCATTGTACTTGATTCGTTTTTCGATCAAATGGTACTTGCGACTTTGAAGATTGATGACCAAGGCTTCATCGGCCCCCGTTCCAAAGCCAGGTAGATTGTTTTGCGTTAGCTTGATTGGGTTATCTACTTCTCCTCCAAGATGGGTCAAGGTTTCCCGTAAGGCGATCCGAAGAAAAGCAAAGTGGTCCACTCCTTCTTTCGAGAATTGGATAAACACCAAATCGTTGGTCTTTTGATTCTCAGAGACGACGAATTCTTCTTTCCAGCGATTGGCTACGGCTACTGAAGTTTCTAGGAGATCATCCGTGATCATCTCAAGGAATGGATTGTCTTCCTCAAAAATGCCGGTCTTGGCCTCATCGGAATAGACTCGCTCAATCTTTTTGCGCAAGTACTCCTCAATTTTTGGGGTGATATTCAGGAATTTGTCTGCTAGATAAAGATCGGTATCATCTGGGCTAAATTGATGAATGATGGCTTTTTTTACGTAAATGTCCATAAGATGGTTTAGTCCTCGTAAAGTGGGAAGGCGTCTGTCAAGGCTTTGACTTGGTTCCGCACTTCTTCTAATACAGCTGGGTTATCTGCGTTTTTCAAGGTTTTGATCATCAGTTCAGCCACTGTACGACTTTCCTCTACTCCAAAACCACGAGCAGTGATGGCTGCTGCCCCAATCCGGATTCCACTGGTCTTGAATGGCGACAAGGTTTCATAAGGAATAGAGTTCTTGTTGAGAGTAATGTTGACTTCATCCAACAAGTTTTGTGCCACTTTCCCATTTTCAACGACTTTCGTCACATCGACAAGGAAAAGGTGGTTCTCAGTTCCGCCTGAAATGACACGGAAATCAGGATCTTGTAAGAAGACATCCGCCATGGCCTGACTGTTTTTAATGACGTTTGCTGCATACTCTTTAAATGCTGGATCCAGTGCTTCCTTGAAGGCTACTGCTTTAGCTGCGATGACATGCTCCAAAGGTCCTCCTTGAATACCAGGGAAGATAGCTGAATTGATCTTCTTGGCCAAGTCTTCATCATTGGTCAAGATCAGGCCTCCACGAGGGCCACGAAGGGTCTTGTGAGTGGTCGTAGTCGTGATATGGGCATAAGGAACTGGACTTGGATGAAGACCTGCCGCTACCAAGCCAGCGATATGGGCCATGTCAACCATGAGCTTGGCTCCTACTGCATCCGCAATCTCACGGAATTTTGAGAAATCAATAATCTGAGAGTAGGCTGATGCACCAGCAACGATGAGTTTTGGCTTCACTTCTTGGGCTTGTTTTAAGATGGCGTCAAAATCCAAAAGTTCTGTCTCAGGATCTACGCTGTAGGACACAAAGTTATATGTTTGCCCTGAGAAGCTTACAGAAGCTCCGTGTGTCAAATGTCCACCAGCAGCCAGATCCATCCCCATAACTGTATCGCCAGGCTCAATCAAGGCCATATAGGCGGCGCAGTTGGCCTGACTTCCTGAATGCGGTTGAACATTAGCGTACTTAGCTCCAAAGATTTCCTTAGCACGTTCGATGGCTAAGCTTTCAACCACATCGACCACATCTGTCCCGCCGTAGTAACGACGACCAGGGTAGCCTTCGGCATATTTATTGGTCAGAATAGATCCTTGAGCTGCCATAACCGCCTTAGAGACGACATTCTCAGAAGCAATCAACTCAATATTGTTTTGTTGACGTTCTTCTTCCTTGGAGATGGCATTCCATAGATCAGCATCATAGGCTTTGTAATCTTCTTTGTCAAAAATCATAGATCTACTCCTTTAAAAAAATTTAATAAAACGTTTTTGTAGCTTATCACAGCTATAATCGACATGCTCGTAAAAAGCATGAGCCTCAGTGCGGTAGTCAGCAGAGTTTAAGCGAATAAAAGCGTATCCTCTTCGTTTGGCTTCTTCTTCTAATCCTTGAAGCAAAATTTTCCCGATGCCTTTCCCTTGCTGATCTGGTAAAACAGCAAGAGCCAGAACATTAAAACCAGGTTCTGAGTAGAGGGATTGGTAAACTTCTGCATGAACATAACCAAGCAGTTGCTGGGTCTCGCTATCTTCAAACCCGATGAAAAAATGGTGGGAATCTTGGATTAATTTAGCTAGCTGCTGGCCTGTTTTCTCAGTAGAAAAAGAGTAGCCTAATGCTTGCTCGTTAATCCGACTTAAAGCTTCCACATCCGTCAATATAAGGTTACGTAACATCTTCTTCCTCCCAGAAAGGAATCTCTGGTACACGCTCAAGGATCTCCGAACGTGTAATAGCACCCTGACGCAAGATTCGGGCTTTAGAACCCGAAAGGTCTAGAATAGTTGAGTCTTGTCCAGTTAGAAAGCTATCGTCTTCAAGTCCTAAAACACCATGGCCAAGTTCCTTAAGAATTTGCTGGCACTGGGTTCCACTAGCTTTCCCTGAGAGATTGGCAGAAGGTCCAATTAAGGGACCTGTTTTACGAATTAATTCTAATGTCTTTGGATGGGCTGGCATCCGAAATCCAACTGTAGCCATTCCAGAATTGATCCAAGCTGGAACCTTTTCATTAGCCTCAAGGATGATGGTTAAAGGGCCGGGTAAGAAACTTGCAATCAATTTGGACAGGTAGGTTGGTTGGTTTTTCGAATAAAATCGAATATCTGCTTCACTGGAAATATTTAGATTCATAGCCTTTTCGCGAGGGCGTTGCTTTAGAGCATATACCTGATCAACTGCTACTTCATCCAGGGCCTTGGCAAAGAGGCCATAGACGGTTTCTGTCGGTAAGACAACTGCGTGACCAGCTTCTAATTCTTTTTCAAATAGATCCATTGTCTACTACTACCATTCTATCTTGTCCAAATTGGTCTTTCAGTACGCAAACTCGTTTGTCGGGAAACGCTTCTTGAAAAAGCTCTTTAACTTTATTTCCTTGCTTATAGCCAATTTCTAGATAGATCTTTCCATCTGGTGTTAAAACACTTGGTGTCTGCTTGGCAATCTTTTCGTAGATGGCATATCCATCACGATCCGCAAAAAGAGCTAAATGGGGTTCAGAGGCTAGTACGTTTGCTCCGACTTCTTCTATATCATCCCGAGAGATATAGGGTGGGTTGGACACAATCAGGTCATAAGGACCTGATAACTGTTCCAAAACATCTGAAGACTTGAAGGAAACATTTGCTTCTAACTGATTAGCATTTTCTTGAGCAAGCTCCAAAGCTTCTTCTGATACATCACTAGCTTGAACCTGCCAGTTAGGTCTAGCGAGGGCTAAACTAATCGCAATGGCCCCACTTCCTGTACCAATATCCAGAACTCGTAAGGCTTCCTCATCGTTTTCCTCCAGTATGAGATCCACCAACTCCTCTGTCTCTGGTCGTGGGATCAGCACGCGCTCGTCAACTGTAAAAACATGGCCACAGAAGTCTGCACTGCCAATAATATACTGGGCAGGCACGTGATGTTTCAGCTGCTCAAAGATGGTTTCAAGCAAGTCCTGGTCCTCTGCTTCCACTTCTTTTTGCAAGGCAAGGACAAAGTCTGTAAAGGTCCAATTTTTTAAAGCCCGATACGCGAAGGAGAGGCTTTCTGCTTCCTCTCCGACGGCTATTAATGCTTCTTCATACTGGGCTAATAATGGTCCTAACAACATTATTTGTTCAACTCTTCTAGTTTTTGAGTTTGATCATACAAGACCAAAGCATCGACCACTTCGTCCAGTTTACCAGATAAGATAGTATCCAATTTTTGAAGGGTCAAGCCAATCCGGTGATCGGTTACACGATTTTGAGGGAAGTTATAAGTTCGGATCCGCTCTGAACGGTCACCAGTCCCGATAGTAGACTTCCGCTCAGCATCTTGCTCGTCTTGGGCAATCTGAGCAAAGTGGTCAGCCACACGCGCACGGATGATCTTCATGGCTTTTTCACGGTTCTTCTGTTGCGTCCGTTCTTCCTGCATCTCTACCTTGATATTGGTCGGCAAGTGGACGATACGAACGGCTGTTGCGACCTTGTTGACGTTCTGTCCACCCGCACCAGATGCGTGGTAGATGTCAATCCGAAGATCTTTTGGATCGATGTCGTACTCAACTTCTTCGATTTCTGGCATGACCAGAACGGTTGCTGTAGAGGTATGGACACGACCTTGGCTTTCAGTCACAGGAACGCGTTGTACCCGGTGGGCACCAGATTCATACTTGAGTTTCGAGTAGACTGATTGACCAGAAACCATGGCCACTACTTCTTTGATCCCGCCAACGCCATTGTAGGAAGCTTCCATGACTTCAAAGCGCCAGCCTTGGCTTTCCGCGTATTTTTGGTACATCTGCAAGAGGTCCCCAGCAAACAACTGAGCTTCGTCTCCTCCTGCTGCCCCACGGATTTCCAAGATAATGTTCTTGTCATCGTTTGGATCTTTTGGAAGAAGTAAAATCTTCAATTTTTCTTCGTACTCTTCTTTTTCAGCCTTAGCATCTTTTAGCTCTTGTTTGGCCATTTCTTCCAAATCTGCATCGCCGCCTGATTCTTTAATCATTTCTTCAGCATCGACGATATTTTGAAGGACTTGCTTGTACTCTCGGTATGCTGTCACCGTATCACGAGTGGAAGCCTCTTCTTTTGAAAGCTCCATAAAGCGTTTGGTATCAGAGACTACATCTGGGTCACTCAATAATTCTCCTAACTCTTCGTATCGGTCTTCTACAGCTTGTAGTTGATCATAGATATTCATGTTTGCTCCTTAAGATTTCTTTTCTTGCTTAATATCTGGATTAAAATAATGCTTGCGGCAAACCGAGATATAGGTCTCGTGTCCACCAATTTGGATCTGCTCTCCATCGTAGACGGGTTTTCCCGCTTGGGTGCGCAAGACCATGGTCGCCTTGCGGGAACAGTATTGGCAGATAGTTTTGATCTCCTCAATCTTGTCCGCTAACAAGAGGAGGTGTTTGGAACCTTCAAAGAGTTCATTTCGGAAATCATTTTTGAGGCCAAAAGCCATCACCGGCACATCCAGTTCATCAACAACCCTAGCCAAGTCATAGACATGGTGACGTTTCAAAAACTGAGCTTCATCGATCAAGACACAATAGGGTTTCTCTTCCAAACTTTGGATATAACCGAAGACATCTGTCTCATCTTCAATGGCCATAGCTTCTCGTTTCATACCGATCCGGCTAGAAACTACTCCAACTCCATCTCGTGTATCGATTGCCGAGGTCATGATGACGACGCTCTTACCTTGCTCTTCATAATTATGGGCCACCTTCAAGATCTCAATGGTTTTCCCAGAGTTCATGGTCCCATATTTATAATATAATTGTGCCATTTTCCTTCTGTTCTCTCTAAAATGTGTTTCATTATATTATAACACGGGCAGTAAATTAGGGCAACTTATAGAGAGGTTCACCATTGGATGATGGACTATGGACGTAGAGTTCTACGGAGCCTTGTTTTTCCTGTTTGCACTAGCAAAAATTGAACTCTGTTGCCACATCATATTTGTTATTTGAGAATAAAAAAAGCGTCTATCATTTCCCTGACAAAATGACAAACGCACGGTGAGAGACCACTTCTCACAAATTAATTATACCATAATAATTGAAGTTATGTAAGTAGGTAGTACTAAATATTGGTAAAAAATTTTTATATGGTTATTAAACTTATACTCGCAACATCTACATAGACTCCTCCTTTTTAGGTGAAATGTGATAAAATAAGGTTAAGATTTATAAAGGAGGTGGCGCAATGCCATTTGTACGTATTGATTTATTTGAAGGGCGCACCTTGGAACAAAAGAAAACTTTGGCCAAGGAAGTAACCGAGGCTGTCGTTCGGAATACAGGTGCACCCCAATCTGCTGTCCATGTCATTATCAATGATATGCCTGAAGGAACCTACTTCCCTCAAGGTGAGATGCGCACTAAATAAGAGAGTGGGACAGAAATCGATAATTCGTTAGAATTCGATTTCGTCGTCCCACCTCCGCACAGTTGAGTAGGGCTGTAAAAGCTGATGAAATCAGCGTAGGAGAGCCCACTCAACCACTGCGTTTTGCTCGATAATCCAAAGACAATTGAGAGGCTAGGACTTTTGTCCCAGCCTCTTTTAGGAAATTTGGTATTTCTTTTGAATCTGCCATAGTCGAAGTTGGTAGCAGATTCCACTCACGACAAGGCTAGAAATGAGGCCAATCCAATAAGCATAGGGACCTAATTTAGTCACATGGTCAAGGAGAATCCCTAGTGGGATAGAGATACACCAATAACTAAAGACTCCTAATAAGAATGGAACGGTTGTATCCTTATAGCCCCGCAAAATCCCTTGTAGGGGGGCCGCAAAGGTATCAGCTACTTGGAAAAAAAGACTATAGGTCATGAAAATAGCTGTTTGTTGCACAAAGACTGGGTCCTTGCCGTATAGCCCTGCTAGTTGGAAGCGGAATGTATAGAGAAAGACGAGGGTGAGAATCGCAAAGCAAAAGGCTGTCAGCCGGCCCAAACGGCAATATTGTTTGACCACTTCTGGTCTTCCTGCTCCCAGTTCGTAAGATACGATAATCGCCATGGTACTGGAGATACTAACCGGAAATGCATACATCAGGGTCGAAAAATTCATGGCCGATTGGTGACTCGCAATGGTTAGTGATGGGAATTTTGCCATTAACAAACCAACCAGCGAGAAGATGATGACTTCTGCAAAAACAATTCCACCAATTGGAAGCCCAAGTCGCAATACTTCTTTCATCCCTTTAAAATCATAAGGCTGTAGCTTCCATAATTGATAAGGAGCTACCTTGGGATGCTTGCATAAGATCAAAATTGCAATAATTAGTAGAACCCAGTAGGCAAGAGAGGTCCCGAGGCCTGCTCCTGCTCCACCCATCTCAGGAACACCAAAGGCTCCATAGATCAGGATATAGTTAAAACAGGCATTCAAAGGCAAGAGCAAGAGCATCAAGTACATGGATAGACGCGTCATCCCTAACGTATCCAGGAAGGTTCGCACGATACTAAAGAGCAACAAGGGTAGGATTCCTAGAGAAAGGAAATATAAGTAGCGAATGGCTATCTGAGCAACAACATTTTCTAAGCCAATCTGCTTGAGTATGATTGGCGCAATCCCCCAGACAAAGCCTATTAAGAGAACAGCCATACCAAATGACATATAAAGAAATTGGTAAAAATCACTAGCAATCCGGTCTTTGTTTCCCTTGCCTAGGTGATGTCCGATAATTGGTGTTAAAGCTGATACAATCCCCGTTAAAAAGGTAAAAAAGGGATTCCAGAGACTTGTGGCAGTCGAGACTCCAGCTAAGTCCAAGGTATTGTATTGTCCCGTCATGGCTGTATCCACAAAACTAGCAGAGTAGTTGGCAAGTTGATAGACCAGGAGGGGGATAAATAGACTGATAAACAAGCGCAAGCGCTCTTTAAAATGATGGGTTAGATACATGGTAGGACTCTCTTCTTATCAAGTTGAAATTTTCTCTTACCACTCTACTATATGTCTCTTTAAATGTCAAAAAAATTAAAAAACTGAAGATCTAACGGATCCTCAGTTTTTTTAGATTATTTTTTATTACGGTTCAAGATGGCGTTCAGAATGATAGCCAAGACACTGGCAACAACAATTCCGTTTGCAAAGAACATTTTAAAGGCACTTGGTAGGCCATTAAAGAGGGTACTGTTGTTCAATCCTACCCCTGCTGCGATTGATACTGCTGCGATGAGGAAATTGTGCTCATTGTGTTCAAAATCAACACGCGCAAGAATCTGCATCCCTTGAATAGAGACAAAACCAAACATGACTAGCATAGCTCCACCAAGTACTGGACTTGGAATGATTTGCGCCAAAGCTCCAAACTTAGGAAGGAGACCAAGAAGAACGAGGAAACCAGCCGCGTAGTAGATTGGAAGACGGGTCTTGATACCAGACAATTTCACCAAGCCGACATTTTGTGAGAATCCAGTGTATGGGAAGGTATTGAAGATACCGCCGAGAAGGACAGCCAATCCTTCAGCACGGTAGCCATTACGAAGGCGCGTGCTATCAATTGGATCTTTTGTAATATCTGAAAGAGCAAGATAGACACCAGTCGATTCGACCATGGAAACAGTTGCGATGATACACATCATGACGATTGAAGTAATTTCAAACTTAGGAGCTCCAAAGAAGAACGGTGTTGGAACGTGAACGACTGGAGCTTGTGCTACAGGTGCGAAGTCCACCAAGCCCATAGAAGCTGCGATGGCTGTCCCAACGATCAACCCAATCAAAATAGAAATGGATTTGATAAAGCCAGTTGTATAGATGTTAACCACCAGAATGATGAGGATGGTAATCACAGCTAAAATCAGACTTTGAACTGTTGGCTCTTCAGCATTGTTCCCCATATTCCCAATCGCTACTGGAATCAATGTCAAACCAATGGTCGTAATGACAGATCCCGTCACAATAGATGGGAAAAGGTTAGCAATTTTAGAGAAGAAACCTGAAACCAGAACCACATAAATCCCGGAAACAATCAAGGCACCAAACATGGCCCCACTACCATGGCTAGCTCCAATCATGCTGAGAGGTGCCACAGACTGGAAGGCAACCCCGAGGACGACTGGAAGACCAATCCCAAAGTATTTGTTTAATTGCAATTGCAGGAAGGTGGCTACCCCACACATAAAGATATCTGTAGAGATGAGATAGGTCAATTGCTGGGCATTATAACCCAAAGCTCCCGCAATCATGATCGGTACTAAAATAGAGCCCGAATACATGGCCAATAGGTGCTGCAAGCCTAGAATGGCTGCCTGTGAATGGTTTTCTTGTTTTTGCATTAGATGTCTGCCTCCTTAAATACAACCTGACCATTTTTAAAACGGTCCAAACGAGCAAGTGAAACAACTGGGTAGCCGAGTTCTTCTAGCAATCCACGGCCATCTTGGAAGGATTTCTCGATGACGATACCGACTGCTTCTACACTGGCACCAGCTTGTTCGATGATCTGGATCAAGCCTTTAGCTGCTTGGCCATTTGCCAGAAAGTCATCGATGATTAATACGCGATCATCTGGTGTTAAAAACTTGCTAGCAATGGAAACCGTACTGGTTACTTGCTTGGTAAAGGAATAGACTTCTGCTGTCAAAATCCCTTCATTCATGGTAATATTCTTGGCTTTTTTGGCAAAGATCATGGGAAGTTCCAAAGCTTCTGCCACATAGAGGGCAGGAGCGATCCCGGAAGCTTCAATGGTCACAATCTTGGTCAGACCAGCATCTTTAAATCGTTCCGCAAAAGCCTTCCCAATTTCTTTCATCAACTGGTAATCCACTTGGTGGGTCAAGAAGGAATCGACCTTGAGGATGTTTTCTCCCAGGATATTTCCGTCTTTTAATATGCGTTCTTCTAAAAATTTCATGTTTTCTCCTAAACAGTTTGGAACAAAAAATAGAGACTTACCAAGTAAGCCTCTACAGAATCCAAGTATCTCTGGATCAATCTAAGACTTACTTATTGTTAGGTGTTCCGGCACCTTGTAGAGACCTTGCGCCAATCCGCAAGATAAATAAGTAATTGTAGTTTTAATGAGAGTCACCATTCCAGATAGAATTCTTTACGATGACATAATCGACATGCTTGAGATCAGCAACCTTGCGTCCTCCAGCATAGGAAATAGAACTTTGCAAGTCTTGCTCCATCTCTGTCAAGGTATCTTGCAGATGGCCTTTGGCTGGTAGGAGGATTTTCTTGCCTTCAACATTTTTATAGGCCCCTTTTTGGTACTCGGAAGCAGATCCATAATACTCCTTAAAGGATTCCCCATCTACTTCAACCGTTTTCCCTGGGCTTTCAATGTGACCTGCAAAGAGAGAGCCAATCATGACCATGCTGGCACCAAAACGAATGGATTTAGCAATATCTCCATGGGTCCGAATGCCACCATCGGCAATAATGGGTTTGCGAGCTGCTTTTGAACACCAACGAAGGGCGGCCAACTGCCAACCACCAGTACCAAAGCCAGTCTTCACTTTTGTGATGCAGACCTTGCCAGGTCCAATTCCAACCTTGGTAGCATCTGCTCCAGCGTTTTCCAATTCACGAACGGCCTCTGGAGTTCCGACATTTCCTGCTATGACAAAGGTATCTGGTAATTCCTTCTTGATATGCTGGATCATTTGGATGACACTATCTGAGTGACCGTGAGCGATGTCGATGGTGATGTATTCAGGTGCATCGTCCTTGAGTTGAGTCACAAAATCGTACTCATAATCTTTCACTCCAACTGAAATGGAAGCAATCAAGCCCTGATCGTGCATCCGTTTGATAAAGGGAATGCGACCAGCTTCGTCAAAGCGGTGCATAATGTAAAAATAGCCCCCTTTAGCCAGTTGTTCGGCCACATCTTCATCCAGGATGGTCTGCATGTTGGCAGGTACGACTGGTAGCTTGAAGGTGTGCTTACCAAACTGAACTGTCGTGTCTGCTTCTGCACGACTTTTGATAATACACTTGTTCGGGATTAGTTGAATATCTTCGTAATCAAAGATTGGAAATTCGTTTAACATACGGATTGAAATCTCGTTTCTAAATTTTAAATCGTGATGGGTCATCACTTCGTCTTCCGACGTTTCCATTCAAGATTATAACAAAGATACGGAGGCGATTCAAATAGAATGCTGATTATATAAATAATGTTCGGAAATTACTAGACTATTGTATAGAACAACTTCTATATATGAGTTATTTATGAACAAATCTGAATCCAAGTGATGATTTCTTTGCTGACAAGCTCAGGAACTGCTGTATAAAAATCGTGGCATAGATCCTTTAAGAGCACCTTCTTGATAGAAGGATCTAAATTTTCAAGTGCTCTAGCTCTCCATTCAGGCTCATCCTCGTATTTAGGACCGATAAACAAGGCCTTGGTATCTATTAGTGGAGCTTGAAAAGATCGGAGCTCTCGTCTGAGTCTCAGCAGGGAAAGAACGGCTTGTGGATCCAAATCCAGTTCATAATGATGTAGTTCAGGATTCCAACGATAACTGGATTGGATGGCCTTTATAGTTGCTGGCGAAGGGTTGTAAGTGTCTCCAAGTTCACTTGCAACAGCTTCCTCTAGAGATGGAAATACCTGTTGCTTCAGATAAGAGAGAGTCTCTTCGATTTCTTGCTCCAGCGATAAGATCTGCTCCATGTCAAGATAGCCACCATCTAGCAAAATCAGGTGGGTAATTTGTGGAACATTGGTTGCTAGGTATCGAGCCAAGTCTCCACCCAGTGAATGGGCAATGATACAAGTCTTTTCATTAGAATCCGCATGTGCTTCAAACCAATCTACTAAATCTTGGGAAGATTCCAGCTTTACCTTATAGGGATCTAGATAGGTGATGGGGTATGGAAAGCAGTGAGCAAATTCGCTTATATGATTTTCGTTACTTCCGAGTCCTCCGATAAAGTAAAACTTCACTCTTTCACCTCTATTTCCTTAATGATTCTGGCTGGATTACCAGCTAGGACTACATTATCCCCGAAGGATTTGGTCACCACTGCTCCTGCTCCAACGACGACATTATCGCCTAAGGTAACGCCTGGAAGGATGATAGCTCCACCACCCGCCCAGAAGTTATCTCCAATCGTTATCGGAGCTCCATATTCTTTTCCTGCATTCCGTTCATGCGGATCTAGGGGATGGAGAGGGGTAAGAAATTGGCAATTGGGACCGATCATGGCGTTATTACCAATCCTGATTGGGCAGACATCCAGCATAGTTAGGTTCCAGTTGGCATAAAAGTTCTCTCCCAAGTGGATATTGACCCCATAGTCACAAGCCAAGAAGGGGTGCAAGGATAGATTTTCTCCAGTAGATCCGAACCAACTTTTTATAAGTTGACTCCGCTTCTCACCGTCTGCTTCTTGGTTAAAGGCAAATTGCTTTGTCCGAGCTTCTTGTGCTAACTTCCTCAATTCTGGATCCATGGGACTGTAAAACTCGCCAGCAATCATCTTTTCATATTCCGTTTTCATAATTATCTCCGTCATATAGTAAAAAACCACTCATAGTGAGTGGGCTTGTTTATCTCTTAATGGTACATCAGGTAGCCATCGAAGAGCTCAAATATTTTTCCTATCGCTCGGAAAACAAGAGCCGCAACAAGGGCAACCAGCAAGAAGTAAGCTACAGCAAAAATCACACTAATGATCATCATGACACACTCCTTTTTAATGTACTTTTTCCACCCTCTATTATACTCCTGGCCAAATTTAGATTCAAGGAAAACGCTATCAAAAGTTGATTTGTTTTCAATTTGTAATTTACAAAAATTTTCAGACGGTTCAATAATAACAAAAAGCAGGATTCATACTTAGATATCGTTTTAACGATCTACTCCTGCTTTTGCTATTATTGAAAATGAAAGAACAAAAGATAGTTCTGTCAGAAAATATCATGAAAGGCAAGCTATTATTCTTCAGTCTTACCAGTCTTTTCTTTGTCCTCTTCTTTTTCAGTAGCACCATTGTTGACGGCTGACTTGAATTCAGAGAACATTTTCCCAAGTGAGTGCCCTAGCTCAGGCAAACGCTTTGGTCCAAAGATTAAGAGGGCTCCCAGGATGATAATAATCAGTCCTGGTGCACCGATATCACGTAAAATTCCCATAATTTATCTCCTTTTTTGTATACGGTTATAGATGATGCGACTGATGCCCAGACTCACTTCATAGAGCAAGATAAGGGGCACGGTCATTGCTAAATCACTGATAAAATCAGCTGGCGTCAGGACGACTGCCAGTACTAGTAAAAGAAAGTAGGCTATTCGACGATAGCGCCTTAACCAGTCTGGCGTTAAGATATGAATCGAGGTCAAAAAGGCTACAAGGACCGGCAATTCAAACAAGACACCCAAAGGTACTGTTGTATGAAAGATGAAGGCCAAGTAGTTCTGTGCCGTTAACTGGATGGTAAACTGGCCTTGTCCCAACTTCAAGAGCACCTCGAGAATAGCTGGACTAACCAGATAATAGCCGAAGAGTAAGCCTAGCAAGAAACAAATCAAACTGGCCGGCACATAGAGCAGAATGGCTCCAGCTTCTCCTTTTCTCAAAGCTGGTTTTACAAATTGCCAGACTTGAAAGAGGGTGAAGGGCAGGGTGATGGTAAAGGCTATTAAGCTCGCCAACTGAAGGTAGATGCTTAAAATGTCATTAGGGCCAAGGACCAAGAGTTTCTCTCGAAATCCAGCCGTCAAAAAGGCATAAAGCTGGTCAGAAAACAAGAGGGCTCCACAAAAGACAACGAAAAAACAAAGGATACAAGCGATGAAGCGTCGTCTAAACTCGCTTAAATGCTCTACAATAGTGAGCTTTCTATCTTCATTTTTCATGCTGCTTCACCGTCACAATCCCGACAATAAGAACGAATAGAACTTGGCAAGCAAGAACTTCCCAGCTCGGATAGATCCCCGCCCAATCAATGGTTGGGAAATCACTCAAGATATGATTGGGTAGCATGTTGGTTAATTGGAGCGCGTGCAGGCTCACCCCTAGCATCTTAAAGGCCAGGGCATAGATCATCCAAGTCAAGATGAAGAAAATCTTATGTGGCTTGACTAGATGGCTCGCCTTGGTCATGAGAATGGCAAGAATGGCTATAACTGCAAGTGCCAAGCCGATCCCTAGGAAGAAATCAAAGGAGCGAATACGAGGGAGGATCCCCACATAGAAAAGGATAGTCTCAGCCCCCTCACGGAAGACAGCTAAGAAACTGAGGGCAAACATAGAAATGAAACTTCCAGTTGCTGTCACAGCCTTCATCTGACTTTCCATGAATTGGTTCCATTTTTTAACGGAGGACTTACGATGTAGCCAAATCCCAATGACAATCATCATGCCTACTGCGATAATCCCTACTGCCCCTTCGATCACCTCACGGTTGGAAGCTGAGGTCACAGCTGGGAATAAGAATTGAAGAGCAACTGCAATGGCTGCACTCGCTAGGATACCTAGGAGAGCCCCTGCATAAACCCATCTCAAGCCTTTGATCAATTTAGCTGACTTGAGAACTGTCACCAAAGCCATGATAATCAAAAGCGCTTCGACTCCCTCGCGTAAGAGAATCAACATAGCGTCAACCGCCGAATAGGATGCGGTGGTATCAATAGCAGACAGATCACTAATCAGAGCTTCCAGTTGCTTTTGATACTTGCTTTCCTTCCCCTTGACCATAATGACAGGACTTTGACTTTCTACCCGCGTATAGAGACTAGGATTGGTCGTGCTGACATCTCCTTCGATCGTTGGCCAAATGGTAATGAACTCCTTCATGACTTGACTAGCTTGGCTAGTGTCATTGGCTTGAAAGAGGCTTAGAGCTTTCTTGAGGAGCTTAATTCCGTCTGAAAGAGTCAGATTGGAGCTTGTCTCCTCAATCTTTTGCCCACTGATAAATTGATCCAGTACATTCTTTAAGTCGTTGTACGAAGATTGGATAGAGTCAAAGTTTGTAGGCTCTGTTTCGATGGCACTTCTCAAGAAGGAAATGGCTGTTTCTACCTTTCCATAATAAGCGGTACTGTGATCTCTGACAACCGCTTCATTCCGGGTCCAGGTATTGTTTAAATCGGCATAAGCCTTTCGTGTCGCTTGGAGATCCTTTGCTGTGATCGCCTCTTGTAGCTTATCAAAGTAAGGCTTCAAACGAGTTTCTAGCTTCTCTTTTTCAGCATCCAGATCGACTGGATTTTGCTCTTTTTCAAAGGCTAGCAAGGAAGTGGAGACAGTCACCAATTGCTTTTCTGTGATCTCACCTTCCAAGTCCAGACTTTTCTGGACTTCTTTTCCTGCCTTGGAATCATGATTGGCTTTCTTAAGAAATTCTTCTTTTATCTCTGCGACAAGAGTGTGAGCTTTTTCTTGATCCTTATCCCGAACTGCTGTCGTTGCATCTGTGATTTTGATAAAGAGATCACTATAAGACTCAGCTTGGACAGGGGTGACGATGAAAAAGAGACAGGCTACTAGGGCGACTAACAATTTATTCAAATAAGTCTTGACCAATGTATCCTCCTTCCTTCACACCTCCGAAACAGGCAAAGAGGCCACTGCCAATATGAGTTACATATTCATTCATCTTATCGTCTGCCCCAAGATTGGTTTGGATTTTTACAAAGCGGTCTGGATCCTTTTGAAAGGCAATAAAAAGCAATCCTGCATCAAACTGCCCCGTTTTCGGATCAATCCCATCAGAGTAAGAATAAGAGCGTCGCAAAATTGGCAGATCCACTTCTTTGGCCAAACGGACATGTGAGTCAACTGGTAAGAGGGAGAGGTCCACTTCGTCAAACTCGTTTTGCTTTCCAAATGGTGCGCCACTTTCTTTATAGCGACCAAAGGTATTTTCTTGCTCCTGCAGGTTGGTCCGGTCCCAGGTCTCTAGGTGCATGATAATCCTGCGGACAGCCATATAAGAGCCGTTTTTCATCCAGTCATTACTATCAGCCCAGACGACCTTGTCGAAATCTTTCTCGGTCGTGACATTGGCAGTTCCGTCTTTGAAACCAAAGAGGTTTCTTGGCGTTTCCATGCGATCCCCAATAGCAGCAAAGCCTGATTGGCTCCACTTCATGGTCACCTTGTTCCGTCCTTTACGGATCAGATTGCGGACAGCATGAAAGGCCACCTGCTCATCATCTGCACATGCTTGGATAACGATATCACCACCCGTATACTGCTCTCTCAACTGTTCCTTAGGAAAAGCTGGCAAATCCCGGAAGAGTTTGGGACGCTTCTTCTCAAGGCCTAGTTTGGTCAAAAAGCTAGCCGAAACACCAAAGGTTAGGGTGAGGCGGTAAGGATTTAGTCCGACTGTTTCCCCAGTATCACTTGGAGGCAAGAGAGCGTTGGATCCATCTTTTTTGACCAGTTCTCCATTGACTAATTTCTGGCTATAATCTGTCCAGTCTTTAAACAACTGAATCAATTCGTTTTTATCTGTCGTCCGGAGATCGAGCACCACAAAATAGATATTCTTCTGCATGGGGGTGGTAATTCCAGCCTGATGCTTGCCGTAAAAGCTAATTTCTTCTTGACCGTCTGCGATATTTTTGGAGCCTTGCTCCTTATTAGCGAAAAAAGCAGAAGCACCGGATAGACCAAGTGCTAAGCCTGCTCCCCCAATACCTGCTTTTTTCAGAAATTCGCGACGATCCATCTTCTTTTCAAAAAATTTTTCGTCTTTTGTCATTGTTATTTACCGTTTAAAATGATTCCCATTTGAGAGAGTGGTTCTCCCAATTTTGTAACTGCTTCTGCTAGTTCTTTGGTATCTTCTTCTGTTAGGTCTGTATATGATTTATAGTTGGAATCATCAGTCATATGTTTGTCTAACAAGTCATTCACCGCCTTGAATTCTGTTTCAAGGGTTTTCACTAGTTTGGCATCCTTCTTCTCAATGAGAGGTTTGAAGAGAGCAAAGATCTTCTCAGCCCCTTCGATATTGGCACGGAAGTCATAGAGATCTGTATGAGAGAAAATTTCTTCTTCCCCAGTGATCTTTTGTGTCGCCACTTCATTCAAGAGGTCAACCGCACCTGTCAACATCAAATCTGGCGTTACTTCTACTGTCGCAATCTTAGCTTTCAACTCTTTGATATCATTTACCAATTGCTCTGCATATTTTTCAGTGCCTTCGGTTGTATTTTGTTCCCAGAGGATGCGTTCGATACGGTGGAAGCCTGACCATCCTTCTTCTGATTTATTTTCATCGACATAGTCAACCAAACGGAAGTCAATCTTGACATCAGACTCCCCAAAGCTTTCAGCAATTGGTTCAGAGCGTTCATAAGACATCCGAATCAAAGGATAGACCTTCTTAGCTTCTTCTAAATCACCACTTTTGAGGACTCTTTGAAATTCCTCTGTATCTTTTAACAACTGATCGATTTGTCCTTGCACAAACTCCTTGTATTCACTTGTCGCCTGGTCCAAGGCTTTTTGGTCCTCTTTAGACAATTTCACTGTCGAAGAGGAACTATTTGTTGTTGTGTTTTTTGAAGATGTATTGGCACAGCCCGCTAATAAAGCGACTGATAAGAGTGTTACTGCAAGTTTTTTCATGAGAATTTCTCCTGGATTCGTTCTTTACGTGGTCTATTATAGCAAAGATTTTCTCATTTTTCAATAATTGTCAGAAAACTTTAATAAAATGAATTAGAGGAGTAATTCTTTCACCCGGCCGATATCTGTCTCTTTTACCACGAGGTAGATGCTATCTCCTAGATAGAGGCGGGTACTACCATGCACCGTACTGTTTTTTCCATTATGCTGATGAGTTGTGATTAGGAGGTCTCTCGGTAGATCTAAATCTCGAACCTGTCGGCCTGCTATTTTCTCTGATACTGGAATTTCGATCAGGGTTAAGACATCTGAACCGCTGGTCACCTCAGGCATCAATTGTTCCAGCATAGCCTCGTAGACAGGGGCCCCTTTTAGCAGATCCATAGTAATGTAAGCTGTCAAAGTCACCAAGCCAATCGGCATCAAGGTTCGTATATCTCCTACCATTTCAGTCACTAGAATCATGGCTGTCAAGGGCGCTTTTGAAATGGCACTGAAATAACCACTCATTCCTAAAATGACAAACAAGGGAAGTTGATTAGAATGTATGAGACCAAACTTTAATAAAACAGCCGCAACCAAGGCTCCTAAAACAGA
This sequence comes from Streptococcus sp. KHUD_013, assembly GCF_052588545.1. Classification (NCBI taxonomy): domain Bacteria; kingdom Bacillati; phylum Bacillota; class Bacilli; order Lactobacillales; family Streptococcaceae; genus Streptococcus; species Streptococcus sp. KHUD_013. The sequence goes on along the minus strand of NZ_CP186264.1, from coordinate 1,018,838 downwards.
TCCAAGAGCTAGAATCGGAAGAAAGATGCCACCAGGAAGACCACTACCGTAACTAATCATGCTCCAAATAAATCGTATCGCAAAATAGAAGATCAGCATCTGGATACTAAGAGGGACATGCGCTAAGTTCAAAACCAACTGATTTCCACCACCTAATAAGTGAGGGAAATAATAACCGATCGGTAGGATCAAAAGAAAGGCAAAGAGTGGATAGTAAGGAGCAGTCACCTTGAAACAGCTACCAAGCTTTTGATATAGCCGACCAATATTTAAAACAGCAACTTCATAGAAATAACCAGTTAGGCCCAGAAAAATTCCCATGACTAAGAAAATCCAATAGCTGGATAAATCGATATGGGGAATATGGTCTGGCATATTTAATACAGGTGTTTGACCGAAAATATTGAGGGAGACAAAGTTTGCGACCAAACTCGCAGCCAAGGTCGATACCCAGAAGACACGAGAAAAATGATGGTAGACTTCTTCTACTACAAAGAGTAGACCAGCGATCGGAGCGTTAAAGGCTGCTGCCAAACCTGCTGCGGCACCGCTGGCAATCAAGGCTCTTTCTTCTACAGGACTAAGTGCAAGTTTCTTAGCCAGCCCCTTTCCTCCCATGGCGCCAAGTTGGATACTGGGTCCTTCACGCCCCAACATCAGACCACTAGCAATTGCTAAAATCCCTAAAATGTACTTCTGCCAAAGCGTAGCCCACCAGTCTATCTGTAGCAGTCCTTTTAATTCTGCTTCTACTTGAGGAATACCAGATCCTTTAACGTTTTTGTTCTTTTTGATGAGCTGGCTAGCTAGCAAAATAATAAAAAGATACATCGAAAGGATGATGATCCAATTGATCGGACTTCTTCCAAGATCCTTATACAATCCCAGTACAATATGAAAGAGATGCTCAATAAAAAATCGAAAACTCGAGACAATCGCGCCGACTACAAGCCCTACTAAAACACCTCTGCTAACCTGAGACAAAATAGATCTCGAGGTCGATTGAAATTCTCTTTGGATTTGCTGACTTTGTTTCATAAATTCTCTTCAACTCCCAGATTTCTTGCTTTTATTATACTATTTTTCACAGCTCTTGAGTAAGACAACAGCAAAAAAACGCCCAAATGAGCGTTTCTATAGAATGCATTATTTAGCAGTAAGTGCTGCCATAGTAATGTAGTTGTATGGTTTGTTGAAGTGTGGCAAGAAGAATAGATCTGTCAATGCCAATTTTTCAATTGTAACGTGCTCTTGGATTGCCAATGAGAACATGTGGATACCCATTGAGATTGCAGCGTCACGTGATACCATTTGAGCACCAAGGATTTCACGGCTATCTTGATCATAAACGATCTTGATGGCAACTTCATGGTTGTCATGTTTGATAAATTCTGGTTTTTGAAGGTCGTTGAAGCCAGTTTCAACAGCGTTGTAGCCTGCTGCTTTTGCTTTTTCAAGAGTCAAACCAGTTGAAACCATGTGAAGACCATAGATAGAGATACCGTTTGATCCTTGCACACCGATTCCTTCAAGCTCATGTCCACAAGCGTTGTAAGCACCTACGATACCAGTACGTACCGCATTTGATGCAAGAGCAATGTAGCTAGTGTCTTTACGAGCGTTGTCATATACAGTCGCACAGTCACCAACAGCGTATACACCTGGGATTGATGTTTCTTGTTTCTTGTCTACAAGGAAGGCACCGTTGCGGAAGAGTTCGATCTTACCATCAGCAAGAGCTGTGTTTGGACGGAAACCAACAGCAAGAATAACCATATCAACGTCGAATGTTTCTTTGTCAGTTACCAAGCGTTCTACTTTACCGTCACCTTCGATAGCTTTAACAGTTTGACCAAGTGCCAAACGGATGTTGTGTTCTTCCAAGTTTTTAGCCATCATTTGTGTGAAGTCTTTGTCATAGTATCCGTTCAATACTGTGTCAACGATATCAACAAGGACAACTTCTTTTCCAAGACGTTCGAATGCTTCAGCAAGCTCAACACCGATGTAACCACCACCAACAACAGCGATGCGCTCAAGGTGTTTGCTCTTGTCTTCAAGTTTCTTAATAACTTCTTCAGCGTTTTGGTACAATTTAACGAATTGTACGTTTTCAAGAGTCGCTTTGAATTCGCGGTTCCCTTTGGCAATTTCTACACCTTCGATTGGTGGCAAGATTGGTGTTGAACCAGTTGCGAAGATCAATTTGTCATATGATTCTTTGTGTTCTTTACCATCTACTTCTGCAGTTACAACTTTGTTGTCGTAGTCAATTGAAAGAACTGGTGAGTTCATGTAAACTTTAGCGCCTTTAGCTTCTAATTTTTCTTTATCAGAATAGAACAAACCTTCAGGGCCATCGATTTGTTCACCAATCCAAAGAGCCATTCCGCATCCAAGGAATGAGATATTTGAGTTTTGGTCAAAGACAACGATTTCATTTTCGTTTCCAAAATTATCCAACATAGTGTTGATACATGCAGTTCCAGCGTGGTTAGCACCCACAACTACGATTTTACTCATAGAAAAAATCCTACCTTTAATTTTATTTACCATACAATTATAACATGAAAATGATATCGTTTCCAAATTTTTTGCTTACAATTTGTGATATTATTTTCAAATCCATTTGCATAAGTCCTGAAAAATGTCAATAATTTTGCTTGGGGGGATTGTGAAATGGCTTTCTTTTTGATAAACTTGAAGTAGGTGAATATTGGAAAGGTGGTTTACTATTTGTGGAACTAACTAGTCGATCCGAACGCCTAATGGGCTCCACCATAACCGTTTCGATTTCTCATCAACAAGCTGACCAAATACTGGCCGATTGCTTTAGTCTCCTGCGATCCTATGAGCATCGCTTTAGTGCCAATGACCCTTCTTCTGAATTGATGGAGGTCAATCAAAAGGCTGGCATTGAACCCGTAAAGGTTCATCCAGATCTTTTTTCACTGATTGCTCTAGGAACCAGCCATAGTCAGGCGCAAGGAAGTCATTTAAACATTGCGATTGGTCCACTTGTCCAAACCTGGAGAATTGGTTTTTCAGATGCTAGGAAGCCTGATCAATTAGAAATTGAACAAGCCCTAACAGTCATTGACCCTCATCAGATTTGCTTAGATCCGAATCAACAAACTGTTTTTCTCAAAAGAAAAGGGATGAAAATTGATCTAGGCGCTTTAGCTAAGGGATTTAGTGCGGATTTACTAGCTAGTTATCTCAGGAGTCAGGGAATTGAGCAGGCTTTAATTGATTTGGGGGGCAATATCCTTACCCTTGGTCATAATCCTGTCAGTCATCGCCCTTGGCGAATCGGGATTCAAAATCCTCAGCTTCCAAGAGGGGAACATTTACTAGTTCTATCTGTAACTGATAAGTCCGTCGTGACATCAGGGACCTATGTTCGTCACCTCGAGGTTGACGGCCAGACCTTCCATCATATTTTTGATCCTCAAACTGGCTATCCTGTCGAAACAGAACTGGCAAGTCTCACGATTATTTCTGATCGATCAGTCGATGGGGAGATTTGGACCACGCGCTTGTTCGGTGAAGAACCGACCAACATTTTAAATATTGTTGAAACCTTACCTGGCATGGATGCTATTCTAGTCTATCAGTCAGGTCGCCTCGCCTATACCAGTGGGCTACATGATTATTTGTAATTTTAATTTCAGAAAGGAATTTCCATGACAAAACTTATTGCGATCGTTGGAACAAACTCCAAACGTTCAACAAACCGCCAACTACTTCAATACATGCAAAAGCATTTTGCTGATAAGGCTGAAATTGAATTGGTTGAAATCAAAGATATCCCTGTCTTCAACAAGCCAGCCAACAAACAAGTCCCTGAGACTATTTTAGAGATTGCTGCGAAAATTGAGGAAGCTGATGGTGTTATCATTGGTACACCAGAATACGATCATTCCATCCCTGCTGTCTTGATGAGCGCCCTTGCTTGGCTATCTTATGGGATCTACCCACTCTTAAGCAAACCAGTGATGATTACAGGTGCTTCTTATGGTACGCTTGGTTCATCTCGCGCTCAATTGCAGCTTCGTCAAATCTTGAACTCACCAGAAATCAAAGCAACTGTCCTTCCAGACGAATTCTTACTTTCTCACTCCCTTCAAGCATTTGATCAAAATGGTGACTTAGTAGATCTTGACGTCATCAAGAAATTGGATGCTATCTTTGATGACTTCCGTATCTTTGTAAAAGTTACTGAAAAACTGCGCAACGCTCAAGAACTGCTTCGCAAAGATGCCGAAGACTTCGACTGGGAAAACTTGTAAGATAGGAGACATACTAGCATGAAATTTGTAGGACTTGTAGGATCAAACTACGACCAATCATATAACCGCAAACTTTTGGAATTCATCCGTCGTCATTTTAAGATCAAATTTGAATTAGAAGTTCTTGAAATCGATGAAGTTCCAATGTTCAACCAAGATGAAAAATGGGACGAAAGCTTCCAATTGCGTCTCCTTAACAATAAAATTACCCGTGCCGATGGTGTGATTATCGCAACACCTGAACACAACCACACTATTTCAGCAGGATTAAAATCTGTTTTAGAATGGCTTTCCTATGAAGTGCATCCATTTGAAAGCAAGCCTGTCATGATCGTGGGTGCTTCTTACTATGACCAAGGGACTTCTCGTGCCCAAGTCCACCTTCGTAAGATTCTGGATGCTCCAGGTGTCAATGCCTATACCCTTCCAGGGAACGAATTCCTTCTCGGAAAAGCGAAAGAAGCTTTTGACGCAGATGGCAACATCATCAACGAAGGAACTGTAAAATTCCTTGAAACTTGTTTAGATAACTTTGTGAAATACGTAGGAGTCGTTTCTAAATTGAAAAAACCAAAACCAATTGAACCAGAAGATTTGGATTGCGGAAAACCAATCGCTACTACTGTTACCGAGGTCGACCCAGATGATCCAGATTGGGTAGAAAAAGTTGCAGAAATTACAGGGGCTGTATCTGGTGATACATACGTAAAATTGGACCACGGTATCCTGACTGTTAATCAAATCGATATGTTCTTGAAAGCTATGCCTTTCGAATTGACATACGCTGATGATAACAACCAGTTCCTCTACTACAACAATGCCCACCAAGATCCAGATACCATGTTTGCGAAACGCGTGCCACCTCAATCAGGTAGCCGGATGTCAACCGTTCACGGTTCTCTTCCACCAGCACGTATGAAAAACGTTGAATGGGTCATTGGTACTCTTCGCAACGGAAACCAAGAATATGTTCGTACTATTGTTCCAGGATCTCCAGAAGGTGTGATCAATACTCACAACTATCAAGCCATGTATTATGAAGATGGTTCATACGCTGGTATCAACGAAATTGTCTTCAACTTCAAACCATGGTTGGACTGGTACCTTCAAACAACTGGTCAACGTCTTGTAGGCGGTAGCGGACCATTTGCTCCTGCTGGCGGCCATGGGGATGCAGACGCTACTTCAGGTGCTTCAGATGCTGGAGGACACGGTGACGCAGCTGCTGATGCTACATCTGGTGCAAGCAACTAATAAAAAGAGAGTGGGACAGAAATCGGTAATTCATTAGAATTCGATTTCGTCGTCCCACCTCCGCACAGTTGAGTAGGGCTGTAAAAGCTGATGAAATCAGCGTAGTAGAGCCCACTCAACCACTGCGTCTTGCTCGACAATCCAAAGACAATTGAGAGGCTAGGACTTTTGTCCCAGCCTCTTTTATTTCAACTCTTTGATAATCTTCTTAGCATCTTCGTTTGAAATTGCCCCTAATTGAACATGTCCAATCTTTCCTTGGCTATCAATAAAGACTTCCGTAGGGATTGAACGGACTTGGTAATTTATAAAGGCAGATCCATCCGGATTGTACAAAACAGGAACTGATTGATAGTCTTGTTGGGCAAACCATTCAACAAACTCTTCTTCTGTTTTTTCCCCTTGCATCCCTGGTGCCATAACGGTAAGAATCTCAAAGTCCCGGTCCTTTTCTTCGACCAGTTTATTCAGTTCAGGCATACTTTGTCGGCAAGGACCACACCAAGTCGCCCAGAATTTCAAGTAAACCTTTTTGCCTCTATAGTCTGAAAGTTTGACTGTATTCCCCTTCATATCCTTTAGCTCGAAGTCACTAGCTTCTTTTCCTACTAAAGGATGTTTACTTGTGCTAGTATTGGTCATTGATTGATTATCCATGGATTGATTGTTCATGCCGCTTTCGGACTGATTCATAGAGCAAGCAGTCAGAATGGATAGAGAAAGAAGCGAAAAACAGGCGTATTTAATAACTTTCATAATGAGTAAACCTCCATTTAATTTATGAAAAGATAGCAGACAAGCTATTCAATTGTCCCAAGAGTAACAAAATCCCCATAATGATGATGATCAAGCCACCAATCTTCTTCAGTAACAAGAGATGGGGTTTTAAACGATTAAAGTATGGGAGAACAATCCCAGATGCTAGAGCCAAAAGTAAAAACGGAATGGCCATCCCTAATGTATAGATAAAAAGATAGAGAGCACCCATGAGGGCATCTTGACCATTGGATGCTGCTAAGGCAAGTACAGAGCCTAGAACCGGACCGATACATGGCGTCCAGCCAAAGCTAAAACCAAGCCCAAGCAGAAAAGCTGAAAGTAATTCATTCTTGTGCTTGTTGGCTCCGAAATCCATTGTTTTTTGCTTTTCTAAGAAGTTAAAGTGAAAGACTTCCATCTGATGAAGGCCAAGAATAATAATCAGCGCTCCCATCAAGTATCGGAACCAGTTGGTGTACATAATTTGCCCAAGTAGACCTGCCCCGAAACCAATAATAAGGAAAATAACAGAAATCCCTGCGATAAAACACAAGGTCTTTACAAGACCATGCCAGCGAATCTTCTTCCCGAAAATCTGAATGGATTTTTCCTGATCACTTCCTAGCAAAACCCCGATGTATACCGGAAGCAAAGGAAAGACACAGGGAGAGAAAAAGGAGAGAATCCCTGCCAGAAAGACAGTGAAGGAGAAAACGATTTGATTCATAAAACACTCCGTATATTGATATGCTACAACTAGTATAACATTCCAGCTCCTAAATTAAAAATTTCTGCTACGCTTTGATTTCTAATCGATCATTTAGAAACTAGTTTCATAGCCAAACAAAAACTCCAAAGCATATCACTTTGGAGTTCAATTGACGACTTATTATTCTTCTGCGCTTTGTTTATTTGGCAAGAAAAGAGAGAGGACAATACCAACTACTGCTGGGAGTAACCATGGAAGGGACTGGGCAGCAAATGGTAAAGTTTTAATGACGTTTGCCAGACCTGTAAGTTTGAAGGTGCTTGCAAGAACATCTGCAATCGCCACCAAGCTAACTAAGAAAATAGTCAGTTGCATTCCTGGTTTTGATAGTTGAGTAAATTTGTTTACAATCACAATCAACACTATAGTAATGGTGATTGGATAGAGGATCATCAAGACAGGCAATGAATAGGCAATAATGGCGCTCAAGCCAAGATTGGCAATCGCAAAACCAATCAAAGTGAAGACTGTCGCATAGACCTTGTAAGAGATTTTAGGGAAGGTGTTATGGAAGAATTCCCCGGTTGACACGATCAAACCGGCTGTTGTCGTGAAGCAAGTCACCGTCACCATACCCGCAAGGAAGATTTGAGCAGCTGGTCCAAAGATAGCCTTGGTTGCTTCTGAAAGGACATAGACCCCTTTATTGGCATCAGATGCCATTACTTTTGCTGGAATTGGGAAATGATTTCCAAGGTAACCCAAGCCAATGTATAAAATACTAAAGCCAATGGCTACAACAATCCCAACGATCCAGATGGTTTTAATGTATTCTTTCTTGCTGGTGAAACCAAGTTGATTGAGGGTAGTTACCGCAATCACACTAAAGGCCACTGAAGCGAGGGCATCCAAGGTGTTATACCCTTCAAGGAAACCTTGACCAAAGGCAGAGGCTTGGTAGGCTTCTGTTGCAACTTGTGGCGCGTGTCCGCTGTACTTGAGAGCACCTAGGACAACCAATACAACAATCAAGATAGCAAAGACAGGAGTTAAAATCCGACCAATACTATCTAAGATTTTAGAAGGGTGAAGGGCAATCAAATAGGCTAAACAGAAATAAACCAAGGTGAAAACGAAGAGACTAAGTTTTCCACTTGAATTTCCTAACAAGGGGGCAATCCCAACTTCGTAGGAAACGGTAGCCGTTCTCGGAATGGCAAAGAAAGGACCAATAGACAAATACAAAGCTACCAGATAAACGATGGCAAACCAAGGGGCGATTTTACGTGAAATCTCGTGAATATAGCCTTTAGGATTGAGCGTCCCAATGATCAAGGTAATAATCGCAATCCCTACTCCCGACAGGACAAATCCAGCAATAGCTGGCCAAAAATGGATACCCGATTGGGCACCTAGTGCAGGCGGAAAGATTAAGTTCCCTGCACCGAAGAAAATACCAAATAACAGTAAACCTGTTAAGGAACCTTTTCGTAACATGTGTTCTCCTTTATATTTTTCAATCTTATCTAGTATAACAGCTTTCTTCCACCACGGCAATTCTTTTTACTGGAATAATTGCATTTAAAAATAACTTAAGACAAAGAAGACTCTACTGTAGATTCTTATATACTTCTTCATCCATTAGTTAAAAAAGTGCTTCTCTGCTATCTAACAGAGGAGCACTTTTTGTTTTTAATCTTCACTAAAGCGTCGGTATTGGATGCGGAAATCAAAATAATTCTCTTCCTGAAGTTTACGGAAGATATCACGATAGGCCTCCTCATCGAAGCCCTCTCCTCGGTAGAGAATCTCGAAACTAAGGTCTTCGTATTCAAGAAAAGCATTGGCTGTTTTAAAGCCATTTCGGATATAGAAATCCATCCGAGCTTGACGTTGCTCTAGATTATCACATTCTTCATCCAATCGCTCAACTTCTAACAACATGGTCCGTTGGTAAAATTCCACTAATTTTTCAATAATTTCTTGACCATAGCCGTGACTCCGCAAGTGAGGCATAATGGCAAAGAAACTGACGTAAAAGGCCTTAGCATTTGAAATAGCAAAGGCAAATCCGACAAATTCTTCCTCATTGTAAAAAGCGAAAAAGTGAGCGTCATCATTATCCGTATAGCGTAAAAACTCCGATAAAGGAATCCGTTCCTCTTCTGGAAAAGCCTCGATATTTAACCTCTCGACCTTGTCCAAATCTGGGAACGTTTCAGTGATTAATTGGCTGGTTAAGCGCATAAAGCCTCCATTTCTGCTACGATTATAGCAAATAAAACAACAACCTTCAAGAAATCCGACTTCTAACAAAATGAAGTGTTTTGGCTAACAAAAAAGAGCGACGGCTCTTTTTTGACGTTTTTATTGAGCTTCTTCTTTCTTGGAGAATTGGCTCATATACAAGTCGTAATAGAATCCTTGGGCAGCCAAGAGGGACTCATGATTTCCTTGTTCGATGATTTGCCCATCTTTAAGGACTAAAATCTTGTCCGCTTCTTGGATCGTAGACAAGCGGTGAGCAATGACAAAGCTAGTCCGTCCCTTCATCAAGTTCTTCATAGCTTTTTGAATCAAGAGTTCCAGACGCGTATCCACTGAAGAAGTTGCCTCATCTAAAATCAATATCTTTGGATCAGCTAGAAGGGCACGCGCAATGGTCAACAATTGTTTTTGCCCCAAAGAAATATTACTAGACTCCTGGTTCATCTCCATGTTGTAGCCACCCGGAAGGGTCCGGATAAAGTGGTCCACATTGGCGGCCTTGGCAGCAGCGACAATCTCTTCATCTGTCGCATCCAAGTTTCCAAAGCGCAGATTCTCTTTAATGGTCCCTTCATAGAGCCAAGCATCCTGAAGAACCATCCCAAACTGCTTACGATAGTCTTGGCGAGATAGGTCACGGATATCATGACCATCCACTGTAATAGCCCCCTTAGTCACATCGTAGAAACGCATGAGGAGGTTGATGAGGGTCGTTTTCCCTGCTCCTGTCGGTCCGACAATAGCCACCATCTCACCAGGATTAACCTCTAGGTTAAAATCACGGATCAGCGGTTTATCTTCCACATATTGGAAGTCCACATGATTAAAGCTAACCTGCCCTGTCAGTTCTTTGTCCAGAGATTCATTTTTACCGAGCACTTCATCTGGTTCATCAAGGACTTGGAAGACCCGGTCTAGTGAAGATTTGGCACTTTGCAAGATGCCAGCTAACTGGCTCAAATTTTGAATAGGCTGATTGATCTGCCAGACATACTGAACAAAAGCCTGCATATTCCCAACTGTAAGACGACCGGCAAGAACTTGAATAGCTCCGATAACGGCCACCAAAAGATATGTCAAATCAGAGATCGCATTAAGAACTGGCATCATCAGTCCAGAAATAAAATTCGCTTTAAATCCAACTTGTTGGAGACGACGAGTAATGTCACGGAATTCTTCTTGCGATGATTCTTCACGTACATAGAGTTTTAAGACGTTAAAGCCACTCAAGTTTTCCTGAACAAAACCATTTAGAGCCCCAAGGACATCTGCCTGCTCTTTAAAATAAGGCTGGGATTTCTTCATAATAAACTGGGCACCGAAGAAGGTGATCGGAATAGAAGCAATCACGATTAACCCCAAAGTGAGGTTAAGATAAAGCACCATAGCAATAACCAAGCTTAAGGTGAAGATCGCATTAACAATTTGAAGGAAAGACTGTTGCAAGGCATTGGAAACCGTTTCGACATCACTAGTAAAGCGACCGAGAAGATCTCCAAATTGGTGCTGATCAAAGTAAGAAACGGGGATACGATTAATTTTTTCGGATAAGTCATTACGCATATCCTCAATCATGCTTTGAACAGCATTGGTCATGAAGTAATTCGAATAATATGAACCGAGTTCATACAAGACTCCACGGAAGAGATAGACAACCATGACCCAGCCGACATAGCCAGCATTAATCTGAGCTCCTGCAACTCCTCTAGCCATATCTGTCAGGTTAGCAGTTAATTCAGTAATGGCGAGTCCTAGAATATAGGGTTCGATGACACTCATGACCACACTCAGAATTTTTAGAAGAGTAGCGAGAATAACGGCAAAGCGATAAGCTTTTAAGTAGCCCCAAAGGCGTACAAAACTGGAACGTTTTTCTTTCATTTTCTCCTCCCTCCTATTCTTCTGTCAATGATTGATTATTCAACTGTGAGCGGGCAATCTCACTGTAGATTTCATTGGTTGCTAGGAGTTCTTCGTGGGTTCCACGACCAACGATTTCTCCATGATCCAAGACAATGATTTGATCCGCATCCATAATGGTCCCAACCCGCTGGGCTACGATTAAAACGGTCGCATCTCCAGTTACTTCTTTTAGACGTTTTCTCAGCGTGGCATCTGTCTTATAATCCAGAGCAGAGAAGGAATCATCAAAGATATAGATATCCGGCTCCTTAACAACTGCACGTGCAATCGATAAACGTTGCTTCTGACCTCCAGAAAGGTTGCTACCACCTTCTGCTAAATGAGTGTCAAACTGCTCCTCCTTACTCTCGATAAATTCCTTGGCTTGGGCTACATCTGCTGCCTTATCTAACTCCTCAATACTCGCATCTTCCTTACCATAACGGAGGTTTTCAGCAATGGTACCTGTAAAGAGCAAGGCCTTCTGTGGGATAAATCCAATCTTATGGCGCAAGGCTTTAACATTAAAATCACGCACATCCACGCCATCGACCAAGATTTTCCCTAAAGTAACATCATAGAATCGAGGAATGAGCTGAACGAGAGAGGATTTCCCAGAACCGGTCGATCCGATAAAGGCGATGGTTTCACCGGGTTTAGCCTTAAAGGAAATATTGTGAAGGACTGGATTCTCTGTTTCACCAGGATAGGCAAAAGTGACGTTATCAAACTCCAGATAACCCTTGGTTTCTGTCTCAGTTACCCCATTTTCATTTGGATCAATGGAAATGGGCATGTCCATAATCTCTTTCAAACGATGACTGGAGACAGCTGTCCGTGGGTACATGGTAAAGAGATTGGCTAGGAAAAGGAATGAAAGCAAGGCATGGAAACTGTATTCGATAAAGGCGACAAGATTCCCAATTTCTAAGCTCCCATCCCCTAGAGGATCCAAGGCAAACCACACAATAGCTACAATCATCGCAATGATGATTTGAACAAAGAGTGGCTCCGTCAAACCGGTCAGTTTAAAAAGTTTATTAGAGTTGTCCGCATAGACTGCATTGGCTTGGCCAAACTTTTCCTCTTGGAATTCCTCACGTGCAAAAGCACGAATGACACGAAGCCCTGTAAGATTCTCTCGTGCATATTGATTGAGCTTATCTAGGGTTTCCTGCTGCTTCTCTGACAAAGGCTTGGTCTTAACAGCTACATACCAAACCACCACGGCCAAAAGAGGCATCGAAATCGCCACAATCCAGGCAAGAGATGGACTCGTTTGTAAAATCAACAGAATACTCGACACCATCATGATGGGAGTAATGACCCCAAGTTTTAACATCTGGTCAGAAAACTGCATTAGGACAAAAGCATCAGACGTCATCCGTGTCACTAAAGAAGAAACGCCAATCTTTTCATACTCATGGTGAGAATATTCCTGAAGCTTCTCATAAAGATCATTCCGCATATCCATAACCATGGTTGTAGTAATCTTCCCAACCGCATAGGCCAGAACGATTCGACCAAGAATTCCGACGATGATCACACCAAACATAACCCAGGCCCAGAAATAAACACGCTCTATATCTCTCGGATTGATTCCCTCATCAATCATACGGGCCAAAACAGTTGGCAAACCGAGATTAACAATCACAAAAAAGATGGCTGCTGTAAAATTCAAGCACAACCATTTTGGATATTTTCTCAAATAAGACCAAATATATCCCATACCTTTCTCCTCCCTATACAATAAAAAAGCACCGTCAAGTACTTTTTAAATGATTCTAGAAAGCTCACACGCCTTCTTCACAGTAACCTCATTATATCAGAACCCTAGGTGGCTAGCAAGGAAAAGAGCTAATGAAAACCATGAAGAAAAAAGAGGATAGCCTCAGCCATCCCCTCTAGATACGATTATTTCTGACGTTTGAATTTTGCATCTTTGAAGAAAGCAAAAACTTCATAATCACTAGATTCTGCTTTTGATACATCCAAAGTTAAAACATCACCATCAATCTTATACTTGACTTTATCTTTACCACCTTCTGCTGATTCAAGAGTTTTAGCATTTTGATCAGCTTTCAGGTCAATTGTTTTCTTTTTGCTTTCACCAAGAGCTTTCATTTCGATAATCATCTTAGCTTTTGTATCTTTAATTTCAATTGTCATTGTCAAATCAAATTGATCAATCACCTGCTCAAGTTGTTCCTCACTAGCCCCTTGCTTTTTAAGGATGCTTTTAATTTGATCCTTCTCAGCTTTATAGACATATTTCCCATTATCGCTAGTTGTAGAACCACAAGCTACAAGGAAAATCGCACCAACTGCCAACAAAGCAGCAAAGACAAGACGTTTAAAGTATTTCATCAGAAATCTCCCTTTATTTGTTGATAAGGACTATTCTATCAAAAAAATAGAAGTCTAACAACATAATAAATTAGTAAGAACTTGAAAAGATATGGAAATGGCTTGTGATTATAGAATCGCTAAACGAGATTTAAGGGTGAAAGTTTATTGTATGAGTTAAAAACTGTATTTTAACAGTACAATCCTTATTTCATAAAAAAGTAGATAGTCCTATACCATCTACTTTTTATATGTTATTTTTGACGTTTGAATTTTACATCTTTGAAGAAAGCAAATGTTTCACTATCCTCTGCCTCGAATTTACTCAAGTCCAAAGTTAAAACATCCCCGTCAATCTTATACTTGACTTTATCATTACCGCCTTCTTTTGACTCAAGAGTTTTGCTGCTTTGATCAGCTTTCAGGTCAAATGATTTCTTTTGATTATCTCCAAGAGCATTCATTTCAACAGTCATTTTTGCTTCTTTATCTTTAATTTCGATTGTCATTGTTAATGAAATTTGACCAGCAACTTGCTCAAGTTGCTCATCAGTGGCCCCTTCTTCTTTTAGGATACTTTCTATTTTCTCCTTATCTGCATTATAAACATATTTTCCATTGTCGTTAGCTATAGGACTCTTAGAGGTAGAACCCTTAGATGTAGAACTCTTAGATGAAGTAGCCCCCTTAGATGTAAGGGAACTTGCTCGTTTGAATTTTACAGATTTGAGGAATTTCGCCGTATTTTCATCACCAATATTAAGGTTAGGATTTTCAAGCGTTAAAACATCACCTTCGATCTTATATGTTATCTTTTTCTCAGGATCCTCTTCTGACCATATAATTTTTTTCTTTTGATCTACTTTTAAATCTACTGTTTTTTCTTGGTCATTGCCAAAGATACTAACTGAGGCAGACATTGTCCCAGTGTTATCCTTAATTTCTAGTACCAATTTAATTTTTAGCTGATCAACGAAAAGGTTGGCAGCACTATTAGTCCCAGTTTCTTTTTCCACCATTTCTAGGATTTCTTCTGATGTAGGTTCAAATACATAAACACCATTATCGCTAGAGCCACCCCCACTACATGAAGCTAAAAACAAAGCGCTAAAAGCAAACAAAGCAACAAACACCAGACGTTTAAAAATTTTCATAAGTAATCTCCTTTTTACTAATTAAAACTATTTTAACAAATAAATAAAACGTTTTCAATATATTGATTGTTGGAGAATTTTTAATAAGGAATTCTTGAACTTGATAATTATTTACAATTCCTAAAGAAATTAAAAAAACCGAGGTCTAAACCTCGGTTTTCATTTTGATTGGAAACTCTATTATTTAAGAGTAACTGAAGCTCCAGCTTCTTCCAATTTAGCTTTGATTTCTTCAGCTTCAGCTGTAGCAACACCTTCTTTAACAAGTGCAGGTGCTCCATCAACAAGTTCTTTAGCTTCTTTAAGACCAAGACCAGTGATTTCACGCACAACTTTGATAACGCCGACTTTCTTGTCGCCTGCAGATGTCAATTCAACGTCGAATGAATCTTTAGCAGCACCAGCGTCAGCAGCACCAGCTGCAGCAACAGCTACAGGAGCAGCTGCAGTTACACCAAATTCTTCTTCGATAGCTTTTACAAGGTCGTTCAATTCAAGGATTGAAGCTTCTTTAATTTCAGCAATAATGTTTTCAATGTTCAATGCCATTGTTATTTCCTCCAAATAAGTTTTAAATTTTTTATTTATATTTTTTTGTAGCTAGGCTACGCTGCGTAGCTTAAGATTAAGCCGCGTCTTCTTTGTTGTCTGCAACCGCTTTGACTGCAAGAGCAACGTTGCGCACTGGCGCTTGAAGTACAGAAAGGAGCATAGAAAGAAGTCCTTCGCGGTTTGGAAGAGTTGCAAGAGCAAGGATCTCTTCTTTTGATGCGACAGCGCCTTCGATTGCACCACCCTTGATTTCAAGTGCGTCAGCAGTTTTAGAAAAGTCGTTCAAGATTTTCGCTGGTGCGATAACATCTTCATTAGAAAATGCTACAGCAGATGGTCCAACAAATACTGATGCCAATTCTTCAAGACCAGCTTTTTCAGCTGCACGACGTAAGATTGAGTTTTTAATAACTTTGTACTCAACTTCGCTTCCACGAAGCTCACGACGAAGAACTGTATCTTGGTCAACTGTCAAACCACGAGCGTCTACAACGACGATTGATGCAGCAGCTTTCATTTTCTCAGCTACTACGTCAACTAGTTCCGCTTTTTTAGCAATAATTGCTTCACTCATTAGTGTGTTCACCTCCGTAATTATTTTGCTTGGGGAATTTTTCCAAAAGAAAAACGCGCCCAAACCTAGACACGAAAGTACAATACGCTTCTTTTTACATGATACGTTTTGTCCTCGGTAGGATATTTACGAGTCGAGCTCCCCTACTGTCTTAGGCAGTTTTTTCAAACCATTACTTAGTTTATCACATAAAAAAAAAGAATGCAAGTATTTTTGCAAACTTTTTTTAAAAAATATTTAATCTTTATAAATAGTCTTTGTACGATTGAGCCATGCATAGGCCAAGCCCATGAGTACTCCTCCTCCTACCCAGTTACCTACAAAAGTGACAGCGTAATGACGAAGGACATTGAAGAACTCTAAATGAGGCAAATCTTTAGAAATAGAATTAAAGGTAGCCAGTGAGAAAGAAGCAAAGTTTGCCGCAATGTGTTCATTTGTAAGAAATACAAACATATAAATAGCTGACAAAGCCAACAAAACTTTCGCTGTTTCATCTTTAAAGAAAAGGTAGGACAAGATTGCTATGTTAACGAAGATGTTGGCAATAACTCCTTCGAAGAAGACCAATTGATTCGAACGTTGGAGCTTCATCTCTACAACCGAGCCAAGGAAGCCTTTTGGATTTAGGTTTGCAAATGCACTAGTCTGTGAAAAGAGGAAAGCCAGGAACAAAGCACCGACAAGGTTAAAGAATGTACAATAGAGTAAAATTTCTAAAGCTTTTTTCCAATTAATCTTCTTTAAATAAACACCAGCAGTAAGGCACATCATATTGGAAGTCGTTAACTCACTATTTAAGAATAGTAAATAAACCAATCCCCACGCAAAAATAAACGGGAATAAGAAACGACCAGAACCTGGCAAGAAGGTGTTGAGAAGGTCTGCCCCCACAATCCCTACTGCAGTACTCATTGTCAAAAACGCACCCGCAAACATAGATCGAACCGCATAACGAGCTTTAGAAGCTGTATACAATTCTTCCTTCTTCTGACATGCTGCTTCTACCTTAAGAACAAAATTTGATTCTCCCATCTGAATCTCCTTATATATTGGATTTGTGAACTTCTTCATTATATCATAGAATGGAGTTCCTGAAAAGGCTTTCAGAAAAATTTAAGTTAAAATTACTGTGTTCCATAACAAAGATCGATAAAACGATTTAAAACGATGAAATAAAAAAACAGACTATGATAGTCTGTTTATAATTCAATTTAATTCATATATTATAAGAAACGATTCGCCCAAGCGATATCCAAGTTCAATATTTCTTGAGTTGTATATTGTTGGCGATAAGGGTTGTAAACTGTCCCTTCATATCCACCATAAACACTTGGTGAATCATATTGAGTAAGATTGTAAGCTTCAATAATGTGGTTTAATTTTGCATAGTAGCTAGTATCAGTAGCATAAACACCCGTTAAAGCAGCTGTTGCATCCTGATAGCTTGTTGTATTGCTCTTCCAAGCTCCTGCAAAATGACCTTGTTTCAAAACTGCAACGTAGTCTTGTAATGATTCATAGTAGCTAGGGTATGAACGGAAAGCATCATTGATTGTATAGGCATTTCCATTACCATCATCTTCCCAAGTCTGCATCACTGCTGATTGACCTGCATAGCTCCCCTTAATACCAAAAAGGTTATAGTGTGGATACGATGACAAACCAGATTGACCTGATCCACTTTCTAAGATGGCTTGAGCAATCATAACAGATGCATAAAGATCATTTTCTTGACCAAGTTGACGAGCAGATTCACCGATTTGTGAGATGAAAGCTTCTGTTGGATCTGCGTATTGAGAATAAGCCTCGTCGTTAGCCCCAACGTTCCCTACATGCTCACTCATGGCTGCCACTACTGTTCCTACAGCAACCAGAGCCACTAATGATCCAATCAATTTCGATTTATTTAGTATTTTTTTCAATGTGATAATCTCCTAATGTTTTAATGAATAGTCTTTAAGATGATTATAGCACAGAAAAACCCTAAAATGTTGAGTTAAATATTACATTTTAATTACAATATCGAGATAAATCAAACAAATTAATAACAGTCAAGTAATAATACGATTTATTCCGAAAAACTAAAATCAAAAATTGATTCCCAAGCTTCTTCTACTCCAGTTTTATTAACCGATGAGAAGATGATAAAGGTATCTGATTTATCAAAATCCAACTTCTTCTTAATCATGGATTCGTGCTTGTTCCATTTCCCTCTTGGAATTTTATCAGCTTTGGTCGCAACTAAGATAACAGGAATCTCGTAATATTTTAAAAATTCATACATTTGAACATCATCTGCTGAGGGTTCATGACGAAGATCGACCAGGCTGACAACAGCTCTTAAATTCTCTCTAGTTGTCAGATATTCTTCGATCATCTTGCCCCACTTTTCGCGTTCTTTTTTAGAAACACGAGCATATCCATAGCCAGGTACATCGACAAAACGAAGTTTGTCATCGATATTGAAAAAGTTCAACAACTGTGTTTTTCCTGGTTTGCCAGATGTACGGGCCAAGTTCTTGCGATTTAGCATGGTATTTATAAAAGAAGACTTGCCGACATTTGATCGACCGGCAAGTGCAACTTCTGGGATATCATCTTGAGGATAATGGCTTTTATTGGTAGCGCTCAACAAGATATCTGCATTATGAGTATTTACTTTCATAGAATTTCTTTCTAGGCAGTTTCTAAAATTGGCTTTTCAGTTCCCTTAACTGCTTCTTTGGTGATTCGAACCAATTTGACGTCTTCTTGACTTGGAACTTCAAACATCACATCCAACATAGTTTCTTCGATGATGGAGCGTAATCCGCGAGCACCAGTCTTACGTTCAATGGCTTTGCTTGCAATTTCTTCTAGTGCTTCGTCATCAAAATCCAATTCAACGTCATCAAAGGATAAGAGAGCTTGGTATTGTTTCACCAAGGCATTTCTTGGTTCTTTCAAAATACGGACCAGATCTTCAACTGTCAATTGCTCTAATGCAGCAAGAACAGGGAGACGGCCGATTAACTCAGGGATGATACCGAATTTTTGGATATCTTCTGCAATGATTTCTTGCATGTAAGAGCTGGATTCATCAATGGCTTTGTTGTTTTGGCCAAATCCGATAATCTTTTCACCTAGACGTTGCTTCACAATTTCTTCAATCCCATCAAAGGCTCCACCCACGATGAAAAGAATGTTTTTGGTGTCGACTTGGATCATCTCTTGTTGTGGGTGCTTGCGTCCTCCTTGAGGTGGCACGCTGGCAACAGTTCCCTCGATGATCTTCAAGAGGGCTTGCTGTACCCCTTCACCAGACACATCACGGGTGATAGAGACATTCTCGCTCTTCTTAGCAATCTTATCGATTTCATCAACATAGATGATGCCTCGCTCTGCACGTTCAATATCGAAGTCAGCTGCTTGCAACAGCTTAAGAAGGATGTTCTCAACGTCTTCTCCGACGTAACCAGCTTCTGTCAAGGCTGTCGCATCGGCGATAGCAAATGGAACATTTAAGCTCTTAGCAAGCGTTTGAGCCAAGAAAGTTTTTCCTGAACCTGTAGGACCGACCATCAAAATGTTTGATTTTTGTAGATCCACATCGTTGTCTTCTTCACGATTTTCGTGGAAATTAATCCGTTTGTAGTGATTGTAGACAGCTACTGCTAGCGCTCGTTTGGCACGATCCTGACCGATGACATAGTGGTTGAGGATATTGAGGAGTTCGATTGGTTTTGGAACTTCTGAAAGGTCTGACAAGACTTCCTCAGCAAGTTCTTCTCGAATGATTTCTTGAGCTAACTCAACACATTCATTACAGATAAAGGCATTGTTCCCAGCGATAATCTTCTGTACTTCGTCTTGGTTTTTCCCACAGAAGGAACAATAAACCATCATATCGTTTGATTGATTTGTAGGCATTTTCTTCTCCCGATTCTAAAGTCTGTTTGTAATTTATCTAAATAAAGTCATATAAAAGGCGTGAATAGAATTCACAAGATTAGTAAAGGCATTTAACAAGAAGAGCGTGGCTAAGCCATAGCGCTTTTTCCGAAAGGTCTGGGAAGCACATACTAGGCAAATCACGCATAAAACAGCTGTAAAAAAGCCAAAAATACTACGTTCCATGAACTAGTCTTCCTTTCTTTCAAAATGTCTAATGGTAAAGTCGTAAGGGTTTTTTTCATCTTTTTCAATTGTCCGCTCGTCTAGTAAGCGAAACTGATCCCACTGGAAGTCTTCTGGGAAGTAAGTATCACCTTCCAATTCGGCATCGATGACAGTCTGATAGAGCTCCTCTAGATGAGGCGCGAAAAGACGAATGACCTTCTCACCACCGATAATAAAGAGCGACAAATCCTGATCCTTATACCAGTTTAAAACGTCCTCAACTGAGGTTTTTAACAAAACTTTTTCATTCTCTACATCATATTTGTCATCTCTAGAGAGAATGATATTGGTCCGATTTGGGAGGACCCGTTTGTTTAAACCTTCGTAGGTAACTCTTCCCATGAGAATCGCATGGCCTGTAGTCGTTTGTTTAAAGTGCTGCAATTCAGCTGGTAAATGCCAAGGCATCACCTGGTCCTTGCCGATTACCCCATTCTTTGTCTGAGCCCAAATGCCAATTACTTTCTTACTCATTTTTACATCCTTTACACTGATACTTCTATTTTATCAAATTTTTCAAGAAAAGACTGTTTCCAACTATTGCTTCCTTGAGCAAAACTTCTTATTTTTTCCGTCAAAAAAACCGCGATTTCTCGCGGTTTTAATGAGGCAAATCCTAGATCTTAGTCTTCTTTTTTGCGTTTAGCAAGTCCGAATAATGAGAGACCTGTCAAGGCGCTAAGAATAGCAAGACCAGTTTTAGAAGTTTCCTCAGTACCAGTTTCAGGAAGAACTGCTGTTTCATCAGATGGATTGATAAATTTAGTTTCCTTAGTTTCTGGAACTGGTTTTGGATCTGGAGTTGGAACTGGATCTGGAGTCGGTGTTGGTGTAGGAACCGGAGTTGGTGTTGGTGTTGGAGTTGGTGTAGGAGTCGGTGTTGGTGTTGGTGTCACCGTCTTCTTGTAAATGTGTTGAGTATTACCGTTCTCATCTACAATTGTCTTAACAAACTCGTAACCTGGAATATCTTTCTTCGGTTGCTCACCATCTTCTGTTGGATAACCAGGAATTGGTTTTCCATTTTCATCTACGTGTGAAGTTGTAACTTTCTCGTAGACGTGCTCTGTATCACCATTAGGTAATTTCTTGGTTTCAACGAAACGGTAACCTGGAATTTCAGCTTTTGGCTCTTCTCCATCAACTGTAGGATATCCTGGGATTTCCTTACCTTCTTTATCAACAAACTTAGTGATTGGAAGAACAGTCGGTGTATAAGTTGCAGAAGCTTTTGTTCCGTTCACATCTTCACGAACTACTGTCACTGCTGGTGCAGTACCAGTAAATTCAGGTTCTGGAGTGAAAGTTACAGTTCCGTCTGCTGCTACTGTGTAAGTACCAACACCTGGAATCGTCTTCGTAGTTGAGCCATCTTCAAAGGTTGCTGGAACTTCGTCGTTCATTGGTACACGGCTGTCACCTTCGGTGAAGCTTGGTTTACCTGTTTGAGTAGCACCCTTCTTACCAATTGAAGTAACTGGTTCTCCTGTTGGTGCAACTGGAGTCACAGTTGGTGTGTACTTAGCTTTCACAACTGTACCATTCTTATCTTGGCGTTGAACCACGATTCCTGATGCAGTTCCAACAAATGATTTCTCTGGTACGAAGGTTACAGTTCCATCTGGAGCAACTGTGTAAGTTCCTTCTCCTGGAACAACCTTAGTAGTTGAGCCATCAACAAATGTTGCAGGTACATCATCGTCCATTGGTACTGCAGGATTTCCTTCAGTGAAGCTTGGTTTGCCTGTTTGAGTAGCACCTTGAATATCAGTTGATGTAGCTGGTTCTGCTGTTGGAACTACCGGAGTGATGAATGGTGTGTACGTTGTACGTGCAAAGGTACCATTTGCATCTTCCATTGAAACACCTACAGGAAGAACTTCACCTGAGTAAGCTTTGTTAGTTGGGGTGAAGATCACTTCGCCTTTCTCTTTATCAACTGTGAATTTACCGATGATATCGCCATTAGGTGCGAAGGCATCCAATTGGTCAGCTGGGTTACCAGAATCATCGTAAAGTCTCAAGGTTGAAGGGCTCATAGGAGCAATTGGATCCCCTTCAGTGAAGGTTGGTTTGCCTGTTTGAACAATTCCTTGAGGAGCTTTTGATGTAGCTGGTTCTGCTGTTGGAGTAACTGGTGTTACAGTTGGTGTGTAGGTTGCAGAAGCTTTTGTTCCGTTCATATCTTCACGAACAACTGTTACTGCTGGTGCTTCACCTACAAAGCGTGGATCTGGTGTGAAGGTTACAGTACCATCAGCTGCTACTGTGTAAATACCAACACCAAGAATTTCTTTCTTAGTTGAACCATCTTCAAAGGTTGCTGGAACTTCGTCGTTCAAAGGAACATTTTCATGACCAGCTGTGAAGGTTGGTTTACCTGTTTGGGTTTGACCTTGCTTGTCAGTTGAAGTTGCTGGCTCAGCAGTTGGGGTTACTGGTGTTACAGTTGGTGTGTAAGTTGCAGTAACTGGAGTACCGTTCTTATCAACACGTTTCACTGTTACCCCTGTACCTGTTCCAGTGAATGATTTTTCTGGTACGAAGGTTACAGTTCCGTCTGGAGCTACTGTGTAAGTTCCTTCTCCTGGAATTGTCTTCGTAGTTGATCCATCTTCAAAGGTTGCTGGAACTTCATCATCCATTGGAATTGCAGGGTTACCAGGTGTAAAGCTTGGTGTACCTGTTTGTGTTTTACCTTGGATGTCTGTAGATGTTGCAGGTTCAGCAGTTGGTACAACTGGAGTAATCTTAGGTGTGTATGTTGTTTCAGCTGGAGTGCCGTTTGCATCCTTGGCTTGAACCTTAACTGAAACTACATCCCCTGAGTATGACTTATCAGTTGGTGTGAAGGTTACAAGGCCTGTTTCTTTATCAACTGTGAAAGTACCGATTTCTTTACCTTCTGGTGATTTAGCAACTACAGATTCTGCTGGTTGACCATTTTCATCAAGAAGAGTAATGGTATCTTTGTCGATTGGTGCAACTGAGTCACCTTCGGTGAAGGTCACAGTTCCAGTTTGAACCACACCTTGAGGTGCTTCTGATTCAGCCGGAGTTGCTGTTGGTGTTACTGGAGTTACAGTTGGTGTGTACTTAGCTGTTACTGGTGTACCGTTCTTATCTACACGTTTAACAGTCACGCCTGTTCCTGTTCCTGTGAATGATTTTTCTGGTACGAAGGTTACTGTTCCGTCTGGAGCTACTGTGTAAGTTCCTTCTCCTGGAATTGTTTTCGTAGTTGAACCATCTTCAAAGGTTGCAGGTGTATCATCATCCATTGGGACGTTTTCGTTACCTGGTGTGAAGGTTGGTTTACCAGATTGTTCTTGACCTTGTTTATCAGTTGAAGTTGCATCTTCTGCTGTTGGTGTTACTGGAGTTACAGTTGGTGTGTAGGTTGCAGATGCTTTCGTTCCGTTCTTATCTTCGCGGACAACGGTTACTGCTGGTGCAGTTCCTACGAATGATTTTTCTGGTACAAATGTAACAGTACCGTCTGCTGCTACTGTGTATGTACCAACACCTTCTACTGTCTTAGTTGTTGAACCGTCGTCGAATGTTGCTGGAACATCTTCGTTGATTTCAACAGTCTTCTCAACACCATTAACCGTTACAGTTCCACCCTTGAATTCAGGTTTACCTTTTTGAGTAGCACCTTGGATGTCAGTTGTTTCAGCTGGTGTTGCTTCAGGTGTTACAGGTAATACTGTTGGTGTGTAGGTCGCTGAAGCTTTTGTTCCGTTCTTATCTTCGCGGACAACTGTCACGGCTGGTGCAGTTCCTACGAATGATTTTTCTGGTACAAATGTAACAGTACCGTCTGCTGCTACTGTGTATGTACCAACACCTTCAACGGTCTTAGTTGTTGATCCGTCGTCGAATGTTGCTGGAACATCTTCGTTGATTTCAACAGTTTTCTCAACACCATCAACCGTTACAGTTCCACCCTTGAATTCAGGTTTACCTGTTTGAGTAGCACCTTGGATGTCTTTGGTTTCAGCAGGTGTTGCTTCAGGTGTAACTGGCAATACTGTTGGTGTGTAGGTCGCTGAAGCTTTTGTTCCGTTCTTATCTTCGCGGACAACTGTCACAGCTGGTGCAGTTCCTACAAATGATTTTTCTGGTACAAATGTAACAGTACCGTCTGCTGCTACTGTGTATGTACCAACACCTTCTACTGTCTTAGTTGTTGAACCGTCATCGAATGTTGCTGGAACATCTTCGTTGATTTCAACAGTCTTTTCAACGCCATCAACCGTTACAGTTCCACCCTTGAATTCAGGTTTACCTGTTTGAGTAGAACCTTGAACATCTTTTGTTTCAGCTGGTGTTGCAGTTGGTGTTACTGGAACAATCTCTGGAGTGTAAGTTGTATCAACCTTGATTCCGTTTGAGCTTTCAGCTTGAACCTTAACAGGCGTTACTTTACCTGTGTAAGATTTATCAGTTGGTGTGAAGGTTACAGTACCAGTTGCTGGGTCGATCGTGAATGTACCGATTGGTGTTGTTCCATCTTCAGCGTAAGCCGTTGTAGTTGAAACTTCGTTACCGTCTTTATCCAAAAGTGTGTAGCTGTTATCTTTAATAGTAATTTTTTTGTCTTCACCATTTACAGAAACAGTTGTACCCGCAAAGGTTGGAGTACCTGTTTGAGTGGCACCTTGGATATCTTTAGATGTAGCTGGATCTGCTGTTGGTACAGCTGCTTTTACAGTAGGTGTGTAGCTTGCATCAGAAGTAATAGTTGCAGTTTTACCATTTGCATTGGTAACAGTCGCAGTTGCTTGGACTTTAACCCCTTTAGCAGTTCCGACAAAGTCTTTCTCAGGAGTGAAAGTTACTGCTCCTGTAGTAGGATCAATTAAGTATGTTCCTTCACCTTCTACTGTCACAGTTGTTTCATCAGTAGGCTGACCAGTCGCTGGATCCACCAATTTCTTGCTTGTAATTTTTGCAGTCTTGTCACTACTCAAATCAAAAGTTGGTGTTTGTGTTTGAGGAACGTTTTGAACATCCGCAGAAACCTTATCTGTAGGAGTCACTGTGATAGGTGTTACAGTTGGTGTGTACTTAGCTGTTGCTGTCTTGATGTAATCCTGTTGGATCTTACCATCTTTGTTTCTACCAACTGGCGCTGACAATGTAACTTCCACACCTTTTGCTGTACCAGTAAAGCTTGGATCTGGAGTGAAGGTTACTTCACCCGTTGAAGGATTAATCGTATAAGTTCCTTCCCCTTCAACTGTTACAGATGGCGCATCAGTAGTGAGACCTGTGGCAGGATCCACCAACTTAGCAGGATATTCTGCACTTGGAGTGATTGAAATCTTGTCACCATTTGAGTTAGTCTCAGTTGTGTTAAAGGTCGGAGTTTCTTTTTGAGTCGCCCCTTGAACATCCGTCGAAGTTTTGTCTACTCCTTCGATTTCAATTGGAGTGACTGTTGGAACGTATTGACCATCCATGGTATTCAACTGACCATTAATGTTTGGTTCTTGATCTGGGAATTTTGTTGACCAACCAGTATCATAACCGTTGTTATCTGAACGACGGATAGAAATACCATCAGCTGTTCCAAGGAAGTTATCTTCTGGGATAAATTCAACGTCTACGTCCTTACCGTTGGCAGTAATCTTGTACTTACCTTGTCCTGGAACGACATAGTAACCGTCCGCATCAAGAGTTGCACGGTTGCCATCTTTATCAACGATGTATGGTTCTACCGTTTCGTCAATAACGGCACTAGAATTAAGCTCATACTTGTGTTCTCCACGTGCTGTAAAGGTTACAGTTGCAGTTTGCTTCGCCCCTTGAGGACCACTTGTTTCCTTGAATTCCCCTTTTGGTGGGTGCGTAATTTGAGTTCTGAAGTCTTCCACTTCCCCTGAGAAGGCCATACCAGTTGGGCTCTCAATCTCGGTAGCTTTCTTGGCAATACGAACACGAGCACCTAGTTCTTTAACGCTAGGGTCGATATAAGTCTTGCTATTTGCAAAGGTCAACTCAACAGTACCATCTTTGGTAATGGTTGCTAGATTCGAACGCTCATCTTCATCAAAGGTTCCATTTTGGTTAAAGTCTATCCAACCGTAGATATAAGCTTCTGAAGCTCCATCTGTATGGGCTTCTATTGACAGCTTGTAGTTACCTGGGCGTGTACGATCCATCTTGATCATCTCATTGGTTGTACCTTTAAGCTCATCTGGAAGCAATTGGTCAATTCCTTCATCGGCCGTAGTTGCCTTATCATCACCGAACCAGTCGAGAGTCGTATTCTCATCCATATCTGGGCTCACATTACCAAGATACGGTTGATTTACTTTAGCGCCAGTAACACCGTCTACAGTTGCAATGGTATGCATAGCTTTGCCGTATGACTCAGGAGCATCTCCTTCATCAATTGGGAAGAATCCAAGCATAGCTGATTGTTTACCGCCAGAAGCGATGTAAAGTCCAACTTCAGAGGCACCACGTGTCATCACGAGTGGAACAGTATAATTACCTGCAGAAATGTTTGGTCCAAAGATACCAGTTCCTAGACCACCAGTTACTTGGTCAGGATTTCCGAAATATTTCCAAGCTACTGGTTTCTTTTCTGGTCCAACTTGATCAGAATCACGAAGTTGTCTTAGGTTAATGTTATTATATTTAGGTTTAGGCCCCAAAAGGTTATCTGTATCTTGCGGAACGTAAGTTTCAGAGGTGGCTGGTCTGTTAAACTTCTTCCATTCCCCAATGTGCTGCCAACCTTCACCATTGGTAGTAAACATAACAAATTCACCAGGGTTAGCAGATTCGCCATCAGCCATGACAATAGCTGGCTTCACTGCCTTGCCACGGAAGGTTGCAGAGATTTCAAATTGAACCCCAATATTCCCACCATTATATGCAGAACCCATGGTCGTCTTCTTGTTTTTGGTATCAACGTTTTCTAGTTTGATTTCAGTCCAACGGTTTTGAGCATCAGCGATAACGTCGGCTTCTTTGCCATCATTAAAATATTGCTTAGCAATTGGTGAAGTAACTTTACTTACATAGCCATTTTTAGCATTTGGGTCATAAGTTGCTTTTTCGGCTTCTGTAGCCCCTTGCTCTTCCATCCGTTTTTTATAGAGTTCAGTTGCTTGGAATGGTTTCAAAGATTTAACTTTTACAGTGACTACATAGCCAGGCATGATTTCCTTGGTATAAGTAGCCCCAACTTGAAGCGCTAAGCTCTCTTCTAACTCATTTGGCTTCAATTCATTTTTAGCGACCTGGATTGTTTTTGCCCCTGTCCAGTTGGCTACATCTCCAAAGTCCAACCAAGCGATTTGGCTAGTCATAGATTTGGCATCAACATCTGTTGTAAAGCCAGGTTTTTCAACTTTCGGAGTTGAAGTTGCGTCTTCAACGTCATCCCCGATCAAGCTTTCGTCATTAGGATCACCGATTGCACGGCGAGTACGACGGCGAGAAGTGTTGGCTGTCTCTTCCGTTGCGACTGTATTGTTTGCTGTTACACCTTGTCCAGCTGAAAGAGTTGGTGTTTCTTTTTTATCTGCACTTGTTGAAGCTGCTTCTACTGCCTTGTTTTCTGGTGTAGCAGCTTCCAAGCTTGGTGTTTCGGAAGTAGTGCTGCAGTTGATGTTGCTGAAGCTGCTGTACTCGTGCTGCTTGCTTCACTAGTTGAAGCCGCTGTTGAAGTTACAGCTGGGCTTGCTTCATAAGTTGTTGCAGCTGTACTTGTTGTTTCAGCTGCTGAAGTAGCTGTTAAAGTTGCGGGCGCTTCTGATGTTGTTGCAACAGTTGCTGGGTTCTCTGCGTTTTCATCGGCTGCTACGCTAGAAGCTGTACCAACCATCACGAGTGTTCCTAAAAGGACAGAGCAAACTCCGACATTCAATTTACGAATCGAGAATCTGCTAATGCGATCATTAAATAAATCCTTGCCCATTATAATCCTCCATATTTATTTACAATTAATAAGCTAATTTATTGGCCTACATTTTAAACCTTAAATATTCTATCAGATTAATTTAAAATATCAAAACGAAATGTCTTGAAAAACAAGTCATTTTTTAAAAATTTGATGATATTACTAACCGGTAGGTTTAAAAAATAGGAAGTAGAATCCATTTTTATGAAAAAATCATAACTTTCTTCCTAATTATATGGTGTTTGCTAAGTAGCATTTCTAAATTGCCAAATCAAACTTCAACTGAGGTTTGACAGGATCATAGTCCTCCAGTACAAAATCCTCAGCTTTGATTCCGAAGAAATTAGTGCCATCTGGAACATTCAAGACCAAACGAGGCTGGCAATCAGAGGGCTCACGCCGGAGCAATTCCTCTGCCTGTTCGAATTGGTTATCATAGATGTGGAGATTGTTGATGAAGTAAAAGAACTTGCCAACCTTCCAGCCAAAGTGCTTGGCAATCATCATCTGAAGGGCCACATACTGCATGGCATTGATATGGTGCGCTACCAACATATCATTCGAACGTTGGGTCAGAGTTGCATCCAGATAGATTTCCCCATCAACACGCCGAACATCAAACATGGTTTGAAAAGCACAAGGCAGGAGCCCTTCTGACTCTTCAAAAGCTTGGTAATCCCAGAGGGAAATGATATTGCGACGATTCCAAGGATTGGCTTCCAGCTGTTTGAGAATCTTGTTGATGATGTCGTGCTTTTTAACAACAGCACCATAGCGCTCACCAATCGTTCCCGTGTCTCCCACTTCCCAATCATTCCAGTAGCGGACCTGGTACTTATCATTTAGGAGCTCCAAACTATTGGACTGATCCTGGTAGATCCAGAGCATTTCCTTGATGGCGGACTTTATGGCAATAGGACGAAGAGTCGTAATCGGGAACTCGCCCTTGGCCAAATCGAACTCCATAAAAGCCCCAGTGATGTACTTGGAGTTGGCGGTTGTGCCATCCTTGTACTTAGGGCGAGCTTGCTCAGACCAGACGCCTTCTTCCATAATTCTTCGAATATTTTCTTTAAAAAGGATATCTGCTTTTGTCATTCAATCTCCTTAAATACTGTAATACCTACATTATAACACAGTATAAATAAAAAGGAAGTGGTAAAGAACTTCTTACTATAAATAGAGTTGAAAAGGTTCCCCAAACCTTTTCAATCTTCCAACCCCCGTATAGCTCCAACAGTCTGGGAGACTGTTGGAGGTTGCGGATAAAGGAAACATTGTTTCCGTCATCAAAGCTCATCTTTGAAGCTTAAAAAGCGTACAAAGACTTAGGACACTTGCTTCGCAAGTTCAATCCGCCACCTCAAAGCAGTGCTTTGAGCAATCAACCACTGCGTCTTGCTGCTATTACTATCAAACATCAAAGGCTGGACATTTTTTGCCCAGCCTCTTTCAAATAAATTCTATTGTAGGACAAGTGATGCAGCACCAATCACACCTGCATCATTTCCAAGATTAGCAAGCACCAGTTGGGTTGAGGTCCGAACTTGTGGGAAGGTATTTTCATCAAAGACTTTTTGAACCCCATCCAAGAGGAATTGACCGGCTGCTGATACACCACCACCAATGACAATGTTGGCTGGGTTCAAAACACTAGCGATGTTGGCACAAGCAATACCCAAGTATTGAGAGAAATGACGGTAGACAATCAAGGCCAACTCATCCCCTTCTTTAGCCAAATCAAAGACAGTCTTAGCCGTGACATCTTCTCCATCGTCAATCAAGCGTTTCAACTCTGCATCTCCTGCATATTCATCTGCATAGCGACGAGTCAAATTGACAATACCAGTCGCTGAAGCAACTGTTTCCAAGCAACCTTTCTTACCACAGGTACAATCAAAAGGACGATCAAAGTCTACTGTGATATGGCCAAGCTCACCAGCTACACCACCAGCACCGTGCAAAAGTTTTCCTTCTGCTACGATACCGCCACCAACACCAGTTCCAAGTGTCATGAAGACGACATCTGGTTGATTTTCACCAGCACCTTTCCAGCGTTCCCCAAGGGCAGCTACGTTGGCATCATTATCGATGAAGAAAGGAATTCCCAAGGCAGATTCAATATCTTTCTTGATGGGTTGTACAGTTTTCCAGTTAAGGTTGTAAGCTCCAACGACAGTTCCTTCGAAGCGATCCACTGCACCAGGAGATCCCATACCAATTCCAATAAAATCTTCTGCGGATAAGTTTAACAACTCCAAGTGGTGTTGAATGGAAGCGATGATATCAGGAACGATGTGGCTTCCTTCGTCAAGGATGTTGGTCTTGATAGACCACTTCTCTTGAATCTCTCCTTCTTGCGTCAAAATGGCAAATTTAACAGATGTTCCACCTAAGTCAATACCAATAATTTTTTTGGACATTTTATACTCCTTTGTTCCTATTCTCTTGACACTAGTATACCAAAATGTGAAAAGGGTTTCAATTGTTTTTCAAGAATTCTCTCAATTTCATTTGCAAAAAAAGAACCTGTCTGCAAAAACACAGACAGATTTCTTTACTCTTCGTTATGAAGTTTTAAAAAGAGCCTCAAGGATTGAACGCCAATTATGAAGAAGAACAATCCCAAAATATGTAACAAGAAGACACTAATAGATAGAGGACTAACAATGAGAAACAGTCCTGTAAACAGTTGAATAAGCCCCCAAAAAGTAAACTTCTTGGATAATTCTTCAGATCGTTTGGAAAGATAGTGAGCCTTACGCAAACTCAAAGCAGACTTATATAAGAGCCAAATTCCAAGTGTAATCGGAAAGACAATCGGCAAGGTCTTGTAGCCATATAGTAAGAGATACACTGCAAAGACTAGCGAGACCACGCTTTGAAATAAATAGGGATCCGACAAGGTCGCTTGGGTCCGTAGACGGTAGTAACGTGATAAGCGCGAAACTGAAATCAAGAAAAAGCCCAGAGAAATCAACCAACTAAAGGTGGCAATTTTTCCGATTGGATTCACAAAGAGAATAAAACCAATGCCACAAAATAAAAATGATGACAATAACAGACTGTATTTGCTAATATGATGCATTCTTCCTCCTTTAGTTTTCTGCCAACTCACTCAAGTGCTCATACCGTTCATACTTGGCTAAGAGCCGCTCGTTTTCTTCATCCATCTGACGTTGGAGACTGGCCAACTTACCGAAGTCAGAACCATTCTCATTCATCTCAGTCTCGATGGTTGCGATTTTGTTTTCAATCTCTTCAATCTCACTCTCAATGGTCGCCCACTCCTGCTTTTCCTGGTAGCTCATCCGTTTCTTTTCTTCCCGGACTTTGACTACCTTTTCTTTTTCAGGTTTGCTACTTTCGACAACCATTTCTAGCTCAAACTTTTTCTCATCTAAGTAATCCGTATAATTTCCAAAGAATTCGCGGATGCCACCATTTTCAAAAGCTAAAATTTTTGAAGCAACCTTATCTAGAAAATAACGATCGTGGCTAACGGTGATGACTGGCCCACCAAAGCCTTGTAGGAAGTTCTCTAACACTGTCAAGGTCGCGATATCCAAATCATTGGTCGGTTCGTCCAAGAGTAAGACATTAGGTTTTTCGATGAGAAGTTTCAAGAGATAAAGACGCTTCTTCTCCCCACCAGAAAGTTTCTCAATCAAGGTACCATGGGTCGAACGCGGAAAGAGAAATTGTTCCAGCAACTCAGCAATCGATGTAGATCCTGCACTAGTCTTGACTTCTTCTGCTACTTCTTGTAGGAAGTTAATCATCCGCTTACTTTCATCTAAACCTTCGATCTGCTGCGAGAAGTAAGCAATTCGTACCGTTTCTCCGATAACGACCTTTCCAGCAGTCGGTTGGAGTTTCCCGGCAATCAGATTGAGCAGGGTCGATTTCCCAACACCATTATCACCTACAATTCCAATCCGATCCTTGTTTTGAACCAATAGGTTAAACTGCTGCAGAATCGGCCCTTGGTCATAGGCGAAATCGACATCTTGAAATTCAATGACTTTCTTACCGATCCGACTAGTTTCAAAGGACATTTCCAAATCTGTTTCTGTCGTCTGGTGGGATAGATCCTTCTTGAGGTCGTGGAAGCGATTGATCCGCGCCTGTTGCTTGGTAGCACGCGCCTGCGGTTGGCGACGCATCCAGGTCAGTTCTTGCTTATAGAGTTGTTGCTTCTTGTGAAGAAGAGCCGCATCCCGTTCGTCCTGCTCAGCTTTTAAGCGAACGTAATCCTGATAATTTCCTTGGTATTCGATTAGACCGCCACGATCCAATTCGAAAATACGAGTTGAAATATTATCCAAGAAATAACGGTCATGGGTGATGAAAAGTACGGTTTTCTTAGAGTTCTTCAAGAAGTTAGTCAACCATTCGATGGTATCAATATCCAAATGGTTGGTCGGCTCATCTAACAGCAACAAATCATGGTCTCCCAAGAGAACCTGTGCTAGCTGGACACGGCGTCGCAGTCCACCAGACAAACTCCCCACCTTAGCAGACAAATCCTGAATCCCCAGCTTGGTCAGGACTGTTTTGACTTGGCTTTCGATTTCCCAAGCATTGAGAGAGTCCATCTCCGCCATGACTTTTTCCAGTTTCGCTTGCTGACTCTCATCGTACTGGCTCGTCAACAACTCATATTGACGAATCAATTGGAGCTCTTTCACATCCTCTGACAAGACTGTATCAAGGACAGTTTTGATATCATCAAATTGAGGTTCTTGGGTCAGATAACCAATCTTATAGTCATTCTTTGCAGAAAAAGGGGAACGATCTCCGTCATAGCCTGCACGACCCGACAAAACATCTAAGAGAGTTGTTTTCCCTGTCCCATTGACCCCGATTAGTCCAATCCGATCCAGCTCATGAATGATAAAAGAAATATCTTTAAAGACCGTCTTATCCCCGACGGACTTGGTTAGTTTTTCAACAATAAAATCGCTCATGCTTCCCCCTTCTTGGCTTCAAGATAGCGGCTCAAAAAATCTCCAATCGCTTGTTTGTCGTTCCCTAATTCACCATCTACAATGGCCCATTCAATGGCAGAAAGCACTTGTCCCAGACCCGGACCTGGTTTTAAGCTGTATTCCTTCATCAACATCCCACCATTGACTACGATTTCGTGCTTATCATGAATAGCTAGAGAATCATACAATTCTTCGATAACTTGGAAATCTACGGGCAAGCCATGAGCCTGACGCAATTCTTCCGCTGACAAGAGAAGGCTACGGTCATAGCGATAGACATCCCGACGATTTAAACTATCCTTTTCACGCAAACGGTAGATTTCAACCAACTGCTCCACCTTCTTAGCGAAGTCACGAGAGGTTTTCCATTTCTTGAAAAAAGCAGAGAGCTTATTCTCATCTAGGGTCAAGAGTAAAGCAGCCCAAGCTTGCTCGGAACTCGTAAAGGTATAATCCATGGACAGCTGGAACAGTTTCTCTAGTGACGATTGGCTATTTTGTAAGAGAGGGAGGTACTGATAGCTTTGGCTAGCAATCACACCCTCTAAGCCCTTGCGCCAATAAGGAGCTAAGAGGAGCTTATCCAACTCAATAAAGACGCGTTCGACAGAGATTTTCTCCAACAAAGGAGCGCAATCTGTCATGGCCTTAAAGGTTGCTTCTTCTAGATCAAAACCAAGACTGGCCTGAAAGCGAAAACCACGCATGATCCGAAGAGCATCTTCGTTAAAGCGTTCTGTCGCTACACCAACAGCGCGCAAAATTCGGTTCTCCAAATCTTCCAGTCCATCAAAGAGGTCAATAATTTCCCCTTCTTCACTCAAGGCAAAGGCGTTGACGGTAAAATCGCGTCGCTTGAGATCTTCTTCTAAGGAACGGACAAAATTAACTGCACTGGGTCTTCGAAAGTCTACGTAGACATCCTCTGTCCGAAAGGTGGTAATTTCATATTCTTGATGATTCTCAAGAACCAGGACCGTCCCGTGTTCAATCCCGACATCAATGGTCCGCTCGAAAATAGCCTTGGTCTCTTCCGGGTAAGAGGAAGAAGCGATGTCTACATCGTGGATGGGACGACCTAAAATAGCATCCCGTACAGAGCCCCCGACGAAATAAGCTTCATATCCAGCTTTTCGAATCTTTTCTAATATTGGCAAAGCCTCCTGAAATTCAGAAGGCAGTTTTTTTAATCTCATAATAGATGTTCTAAACCATAGACAAGCTCATGACGCTTGACTACTTCTTTTACTCCTAGATTGACC
The DNA here is from genome assembly GCF_052588545.1 of Streptococcus sp. KHUD_013. Lineage (NCBI taxonomy): Bacteria > Bacillati > Bacillota > Bacilli > Lactobacillales > Streptococcaceae > Streptococcus > Streptococcus sp. KHUD_013. The sequence continues at coordinate 984,693 of NZ_CP186264.1, read as the reverse complement.
CCTGTCATGAAGGACACCCGATCGTAGGAATCGTGGCGTAAGGTCAATCCTTCTCCTTGACTACCGAAAATCACTTCTTGATGGGCTACCAGACCAGGCAAACGAACCGAATGGATGTGCATGCCTTGGTAGTTGGCACCGCGAGCCCCTGGAAGACTCTCTTCTTCATCTGGCGCTCCCTGCTCTTGTGGTTGACGGACCTGACTGATCAGCTCAGCTGTCTTCACAGCAGTCCCACTCGGTGCATCCTTCTTCTTATCATGATGCAACTCGATAATCTCTACATTTGGGAAATACTTAGCTGCCTGCGCTGCAAATTGCACGAGCAAGACTGCACCAATAGCAAAGTTTGGCGCGATAAGGCCTCCAAGATTCTTCTCACGAGACAATTCAATCAAATTAGTGATTTCTTCTGTTGTAAATCCAGTTGTCCCAACCACAGGAGCTAGTCCATGCTCCAAAGCAAAGCGGGTATGTTCATACGCCACTTTAGGGATGGTGAAGTCAATCCACACATCCGCATCCAGCGACAAAACCCCTTCTTTGTCATGAAAGACCGGAACACCCGCCAGCTCGTTTTCAGAAGCATGGGGATCAATCAAGCCAACTAGTTCAAGCTCCGGGTCTTCTAACACCATGTGATAAGCCGCTTGGCCCATCTTCCCTTTAAAACCTGCAATCACTACTTTAATTGGCATGTTTTCTCCTTATACTTTCGGTACAAAACTGATAGCAACACTGTGATTTCCTAAGTGCGTACCAATGACACTGCCAAAGGTCGCAAATGGAATCTCACCAGCAAAACCGTCTTGATGAAGAATATCGCGAAGCGTTTCTGCTTTATCCAGTGCATTCCCATGAATGATAATGATCTGATAGTCTTTATCCGCAGTTCCTTCTTTGACAATCTCAGCTAAGCGTTTGATGGCTTTTTTCTCAGTCCGGACTTTCTCGTATACCTCGATCACACCTTCCTCGTTAAAATAGAGGATGGGCTTGATACTGAGGAGATTCCCTAGAATCGCCGCTCCATTGGAAAGACGACCCCCTTTGACCAAATGGTTGAGATCATCGACCATGATGTAGGCAGAAGTCCCATCGATTTGTGTCTGGATGTTGGCTAGAATTTCATCAAAAGAACGGCCTTCATCAGCCCATTTAACGGCTTCTTCAGCCATCCACCCAAGAGGGGCACTGGTAATCTTAGAATCTGGAAAAGCAATGGTCATGTTCGGAAACTCATCCTTCAAATACTGGATATTCTGATAAAATCCTGAAATGCCAGAAGATAAGAAAATCCCTAAAACATGGGTATAGCCTTTAGCCTCTAGTTGCGGTAAGAGTTCTTCTAATTCCGCGATACTAGGTTGGCTCGTTTTCGGAAGTTCAGACGAAGCTTCCATCTTTTGATAGAACTCTTTTGCCGTCAGATTTTTACCTTCTACGTAAGATACTCCATCAATGACAACTGGAATATCTAGGACAAATAAATTATCGTGTCCTCTTGATTCATCTGATAGATAGGCAGAAGAATCTGTGATGACTGCTAATTTCATGCATTAAAACTCCAAATTAATCCCTGGTAAATCAAGGGCGATTTCAGTTACCTCATAAGTCAAACGATTCAGCATATTCAAGCAAGGACGAGCTAATTCTTCCACTTCTTCTTTGCTGAATTCGCTTGGCTCGCTAACCAAACGATTGTGAATGTGGTTGATTTGGGTAATGGTCCCGCTGATGACAAAGCCATCAAAGACAATCATATAGGTCAAAATAACGATTAAAGAGGTTGTCTTTAACTCTGTATCGCGTTGAATCAATTGAAAGTTGACGTCTACTTTTGTCTCGGGAGTTCCATTTTCTTTTTCCCATTCAAAGTTACGAGCATCATAATGATACTGGCTGACGAATTCTTTTTCACGTTGGATATCCATACTTGTTCTCCTAAAAATAAGCGTTATGAAAATTATACCATAAATTAAATCAAGATTCTATTGCAGAACCATGTCTTTTCACACTGTTTTCTATCAAAGAAAGAAGAAAAAAGGTTGGGCATTCCCAACCTTTTAGCATGTTTAGTTTTTAGGTTTGCGAAGAAATCCAAACAAGATACCACTGACGACTGCACCGATCAATACGAACAAGATGTAAAGAAGTGGATTTGATGTAAGAGCGATAACGAAGATTCCTCCGTGAGGAGCCATGAGTTTCAAGCCTGCAAGGCCAACAAGAGCACCTGTCAATGCTGAACCTACGATGAAGCTAGGAATAGCACGAGCTGGGTCAGCCGCACCAAATGGAATGGCACCTTCTGTGATAAAGGAAAGTCCCATAACAATGTTAGTCAAACCAGAATCGCGTTCTTCTTTAGTAAATTTGTCTTTGAACAAGACAGTTGCTACAAAGACTGCCAATGGAGGAACCATACCAGCTGCCATAACTGCCGCCATAACAGTAGAACCACCACCAGAAAGAGCTGATGCTGTCAAAGTACCTGTACCAAATACATAAGCAGCTTTGTTAACTGGTCCACCCATATCGACAGCCATCATACCACCGACAAGAAGACCAAGAAGGACTGCTGAACTTCCTCCAAGATTTGTAAGGAAAGTATTCATTCCAGTGTTAATAGCTGACATTGGAATGTTCAATACAAACATAATTGCTGCGGTAAATCCAACACCAAGCAATGGCAAGAGTAGGATTGAACGGATACCGTCGAGTGTACGCGGAAGACCTGCAAGAACTTTACGAAGAACAAGAATCACTCCACCTGCAAGGAAACCACCAACCAAGGCTCCAAGGAAACCGGAACTTTGTGCGGCAGGAATAGTTGCTTTAGTAGCTCCGTATGCAACATTTCCAAAGGCTGCACCACTGTCAGCAATCGCTCCTGCTACAAAACCAGCTACCAAACCTGGTTTTTCTGCAATAGAGAATCCAATAAATCCTGCAAGAATTGGCAACATGAAACCAAAGGCAGCTTTACCAGCAGTCATGAAATAAGCAGCAGGTTGATTATAAGAACCAAGTTGTTTCAATGACTCTATATCAGTCGGCACACCCATAACTTGGTCAATCAAGAAGGCAAGGGCGATCAAGATACCACCACCGATAACGAATGGAAGCATTTGAGAAACCCCACTCATCAAGTGTTTGTAGAAGGCTCCACCCAAGCTTAATTTTTCTTGGCTAGCGCTAGCTTGTGCAGCATTTTCAGCGTGGAAGACTTCTGCTTTGCCATCCAAGATGGTTTGGATCAATTCTTCTGTCTGACGGATACCTGCTGCGACTGGTTTAGAGATCAATTTTTTGCCATCGAAACGAGCGGTTTCAACTGCTTTATCCGCTGCAATGATGACCCCTTCAGCTTTTGCGATTTCTTCAGCTGTCAAGCGATTGCCGACACCAGATGCACCGTTGGTTTCAACGCGGACCGTAACACCCATTTCTTCCCCTTTTTTGATGAGGGCTTCTTCTGCCATGTAAGTGTGGGCGATCCCTGTTGTACATGCTGTAACAGCAACGATGAGAGGTTTGTCAGACAAAGTTGCTTCTTTGACTGCTTCTGCTTTTTTCGCTTCTTCAACTGCAGCTTCTTGCTCTTCTGCATCAAAGGCAGCGATAACTTGATCAGGAGTGCTTGCTTGGCGAAGTTTGTCCGCAAATCCTGGTTTCATCAAGTACTTAGACAATTCAGCAAGGGCTGCCAAGTGAGTGTCATTTGCTCCTTCTGGTGCGGCGATCATGAAGAACAAGTCTGTTGGTTGTCCATCAAGCGATGCATAGTCCACACCCTTATTTGATTTTGCGAACAAGACTGTTGCTTCTTTGACAGCTTCGTTTTTGCTGTGAGGCATAGCAATTCCATCACCCAAACCAGTTGAAGTTTGTGCTTCGCGGTTCATGATTCCAGTTTTAAAAGTTTCAAAATCTGTCACCACACCATTGTCAACGAGTGATTGGACCATTTCATTGATCACACCCTCTTTATCTGTTGCCTGAAGGTCAAACAACATCACGTTTTTATTTAAAACGTCTTGAATTTTCATAGTTTTTCTACCTCTACTTTTTCATAAGTTTCTTTTATATAGTCAGCTGTCGCCAAATCATCTGAGAAGGTAGTCGCTGTTCCACAAGCCACGCCCCATTTGAAGGCTTCGATGACATTTCCTGTTGTTGCGAGCTTCCCAGTGAAGCCTGCTACCATGGAATCTCCAGCCCCGACAGAGTTCTTCACTTGACCTTTGATTGGTTTTGCAAAGTAAGTACCGCTTGGACTGACAAGGAGAGCACCATCACCCGCCATAGAAATAATGACGTTTTGTGCACCCTTGGCCAAGATTTCTTTGGCGTAGCGTTCAATTTCTGGCAATTCCGTCAAGGTAACGCCAAAAATAGCTCCCAACTCATGGTTGTTTGGTTTGACCAATTGGGGATTGAACTCCAAGGAATCAATCAAGGTTTGCCCTTCAAAGTCACAAACGACTTGCGCACCTGTCGCACGAGTTGCTGCAATCAATTGTTTGTAAACAGCATTCCCAAGTGAAGATGGGGCAGATCCTGCAAAGACTACCACATCATCTGCTGTTAAGCTCGATAAGATGTTGAGCAATTCTTGCAACTGAGCTTCCGTCACTTCTGGACCATTCCCATTGATCTCTGTTTCCTCATCGGCTTTGATCTTGACATTGATCCGTGTATCTTGGTCCACTGTCACAAAGTTGGTTGAAATAGCTTCGCTGGTCAGTACGTCTTCAATGAAGCGTCCTGTGAAACCACCGATAAATCCAGTCGCTGTGTTCTCGATATCGAGACGCTTTAAGACACGACTGACATTGATTCCTTTACCACCGGCGAATTTATCTTCCGAAGCCATCCGATTGACCGCCCCTGTCTCTACATGATCGAGACGGACGATGTAATCAATCGCTGGATTTAATGTAACTGTATAAATCAAACCTCAATAACCTCCGTTTTTTCTTTTAATTTAGAAAGGATTTCCGTATCTGAAGCATTGGTAATGATGGTTGCTTTCTTCACTGGAGCTACCTTAACAAAAGATGTCCGCCCAAGTTTTGACGAGTCTAGAAGAATGTAAGTATTCTTTGCATTCTCTAAAATGGCCCGTTTGACGGCCCCCTCTTCAAGATCCGGTGTGCTGTACGACTCTAGGTCGACGCCATTCATCCCAATAAAAGCTCGATCGAAACTTAACTGACCGATTTGATTCAAGGCCATCCCGCCGATGCTAGCGTCAGTCGAAGTTTTGACCATCCCCCCGATGATGACCGTCGGAATATCTCTCTCCACTAAACTCGCTGCATGGTGAATGGAATTGGTCACAACTGTAACGGTTGGATTAGCCAATTCATTAACTAATAATTCATTGGTAGTTCCCGCATCGATAAAGACAACTTCAAAATCTTTGATCAATTCAGCTGCTTTTTTTGCAATAGCAGTTTTTTCTTGCACGTTTTTGATTGCTTTATCTTTATTGCTTTCTTCTTCCTGCAAGGAATGAAGACTTTCAGCTCCACCGTGAATCCGTCTTAGTTTATTCTCAGCTTCTAATTCATCTAAATCGCGCCGAACCGTTGATTCTGAAGAGTTTAACTCTTGAACCAAATCTTCAATAGAGACGATTCGCTCTTTGATAACCTTTTCTAAAATGATATGTTTTCGTTCAGATTTTAACATATAACCTCCTTTCGGAAACGATTACAAGGACTATTATACTCTCTTATCTTTCAAAGTCAAGCACTAATTATCATTTTCTTTCACTTTCTATCAATTTCTTTAAAATCGTCCATCATTCTCTCTTTAAATCTAGCTACTTAACGCTTGAACAATTCCTCCATCCCCCCTTAAACTCTGCATCAGTTTCTGACAGAACAAAAAAGGTATCACTAGGATACCTTTGAATGGAGACAAACTATTATTATAAATAAAACAGCTAGTACTTTAAAAAAATGACTTATTGTGCTATTTAAGAAGATTAAAACTTTCCGCCGTGAGAAAAGTGCTTGAAACACTAGTTTCAAGCACTCGGGAGTTTTGAAGCCTTAGATTCAAAACTAAGTCATGGAACTTCTTCGAAGTTCGCTGACGTCCGTACTCACCTAAGGAAAGTTTTTTAGAAGACTTTATCTTCAAGCTGAGGTATCACTAGGATACCTTCTTTTATGTTATGTAAGGAATCTGGGATGTTTATCCAGAGAAAACATTATTTATAATTATAAGCCCAGTAATAGTAACCATCACCATTTACAACTGCTGCTACCGCACCTTCAGTTGCGTTTGGATCTAGTAACAATTCACGCAAGCCACTGTTGAACCATTTCGTTGCCACAGTTGCTGGGTCTTCTTCACGACGAGCTACGAAGCCTGTGCTATCATATTGTCTTGAGATTTGGTTTGCTTTTGGAAGAGAAAGATTGTTGTAGATATCATCAGACCAAGTCAATTCTTTCAAGCCTTGAGCTTTTCTTAGTTCATTGATTTTAGCAAACGCTTCTTTGGCCTTATCTAAAGAAATATAGTTGGTATCGTCTGTTGCTTCAACACGGAATACGAATTTCACATAACCGAATTCAACGTCTTTGTATTCTTTTTCGTCGACACCACTCTTCAAGTTAGCAATCAAGACATAGTCTTTTGCCCAAGGATTTTCTTTTGATTGTTCAAAGAGTTCAGGATCTTCAATTTCCCACTCTACTTTACAATCCCAACCTGCGTTGTCAATGAACTTAGGATTCATTTTTTCAATGACATAGTTCTTAAATTCTTCGACGTTTTTGAACGGTAACGGTTTGCCGGCTTTGACTGTTTCTACTACATTGGTAGAGTATAGTTTCACACTTGAGTCACGATCGCTGTAAGCATACTCGTCATCTTTGGCATCTTCGTGGAATTTTGGATCGATGACAGGATCATTTGGATCTGTCATTCCTTGAAGTTTCCATTTACCATCAATCCACTTCCAGTATGCAGAATATCCTGTAGCTTCTGTGTCAGATGGAACATAGTAGTAATGGGTTGTCCCATCAAAGTAATAGTTCTTATCGTTACGCAAAGCAGCTGATCCAGGCTTACCAGGTGGGTAGACCAACTTAGGTACACGACCATTTGGCGCCCAAGGAAGGTGTTCCAATCCTTCTGCTGGTGTTTCAACGTATGGTGGAATTTGGTTTTCACTTGGCTGGTCAGTTGTTACCAATCCGTCATTTCCAGGTACTTCTGGTTGAACTGGCTCTTCTGGTTTTGGCTCAGCTGGATTCTCAGGAGTTGGAGCGAATGGATCGAATTCACCATCTGCACCTACAAATGGCGGATTCTCAGGGAAGACCAAGTTACCTGTATCTTCAGGTGTAGCTGGTTCTGATGGTTCCACCGGTTGATCTGGTTTATCAGACGGATTTGGTTCCTCCGGTGTTGGGGTTGGAGTTGGTGTTGGTGTTGGAGTAGGTGTTGGAGTAGGTGTCGGAGTATCCGGCGTTACAGGATTTTCTGTTTCGCTAGAATTCTTCACAAATACCCAATTACCATTTTGATAGTAATAGTAATCCCCATTCTCTAATAAATAGTAATGGTAACCATTCTCATAAAGGTAATGAGGATCGTTGGCTAGATTATTTCTAGAGTTATTACGATTGGTCAACGGTAGCCATTGCCCATTGCGATAGATTCGGTAACTTCCATCACTCATGCGATAGTAGTGGTTGCCATTCCAGTAAATGTAATTCTCATCATGTGTGAGATTGTTGTAGCCATAGTAGTTGTTCCAATTGTTATAACCATAGTTATAGCCATAATTGTAATTATTATAGCCGTAATTATTATAGCCATAGTAATAATCATAGTTATTATAGCCGTAGTTATAGTTGTAATTATTGTAACCATAACTTGGAGTATAGTAACTGTAGATATAACGACTGGTGTTCCAGCTATAGCTCTCAGCCTGAACATTCGACGCAGCAAATACTGGAACTGCTACAGCAGAGGCTAAGATAGCCCGAGTTACATATCTATATTTTTTATCCATATCAATAATCTCCATTAGAATAGTATTATATATTAAAAGGATGAAAAAACCTATGCATAAGTGTAAATCAACCATTTTACCAGTTTATATAGGCGAGGAGAGCACCTGAATGAAACGTTCATTTTCTTTTAAGGCCTATTTTAAAAATGAACACATCAGTCAGATTCCCACATTTTTTTGCCTAAAAAACTGATAATAACGGCATATTTTGTATCGACACTTTTTCTTCCTTCATGAAAATTATAGCACAGAAAGTTTTGGATAGCAAATAATTTGAAAGCCTTCTTTTTTTACTCATAGAACTATACTCATTCTTTATACAGATAATTTTTACCCTACTATTATCTACTTAAATGGTAGGGTTATAAAGGATAAAACAATAGTATAGTATTATACTATTGTTTTATCCTTTTTCTCTAACTGCTAGATTATACAAAAAGAGGCTAGGACAAAAGTCCTAGCCTCTCAATTGTCTTTGGATTATCGAGCAAGACGCAGTGGTTGAGTGGGCTCTACTGCGCTGATTTCATCAGCTTTTACAGCCCTACTCAACTGTGCAGAGGTGGGACGACGAAATCGAATTCTAACGAATTACCGATTTCTGTCCCACTCTCACTTTAACAACTATTCATCTTTTTTAAACCCAAGCCCTCGGAACCATTTGGATAATCCCCTTTTACTTCTGTGTTCGTCTTTTCCAGTAGGTTTCTCAAGGTTAGCTTCGTCTTGCAAGTGATCTTCTGATTGAGTAGAAGCCAGTAACGAAACTTGGGCCTGATCAGTAACTTCTTCCTCTCCTGCTACTACGGGTTGGTTTCCATCCTCATTTGACTGAATTTTCTCTATCCGACTCCTGAACTCACTAGCTTCTTTTTGATAAGCCATGAAACTTGCAAAAGCTGTTTCAAATTCTACTTTTTTCTCTTCGAGTTCAGCTTTTGCGGAAGCCACCAAGGCTTGGGCATCAACTAGCAGTTCAGATGAATTGGTAAACAGTTTCAGATGACCTTTGGCTTGCGTTAATTGTTTTTGAGCGATTTGAAGTTGGACATGTGCTCCTTCAAGCTTAGATGCAGTCTCTTTTGCTGCATTCTGTAAAGCTTCTAATTGCTTTTTATCTTCTTCTAATGCTAGAGCAACATTTTTCAAGGCTTCTTCTTTCGGGCTAATACTACCTTGTATCCGAGCCCGTGATACTGCCAGTGAGTTTTCCGCTTCCTTGACTTCTATCGACGCAGCCTGCCATTTCTTCATCGCTGAAGCAAGGTTACGTTGTGCACGCGCCAATAGTTGCTCATGACTTGCAAGAGAATTCTTAACATCGAATAAATGACCAGAAAGGATATTGATACGAGACTCTTGGTTAATCTTTTCGACCTTTAGGCTCTCCAGTGTATTTTTTACAGCCTTCACATCCGCTTTTGTCGTCCTTGCATTGGCAACTTTTCTCATCCACTTGGTCAGTTCTTCACTAGTATAAAGCGGGCTTCCTTCTTCAAAGAAAGCTGCTTGAGATACTTCTAAATCTGGATCATAGGCTACTGAAATAGCCTTGTATTGATTCCCCATCATGTGGACATAGTGGCCAACCTTAGCAAATAGCTCCGGTCCCACTTTTCTGGAGATCTGACTAGGATTTAGCTGACTTTCATCCGTCGGTAAATTGAATTGCTTGGCTAATTGACGATAGTGGTCTTTTTCACTATACCAGAAGGCAACCGCTTCTCTAGGTCGATAGCCCCAGACAACATTCTCATTCTCTTGGTAACTGGACAATCCTTTTCGATGGTTTACATAATACTCTGTTTGAAGTTGACTAGAAGGCAATTGATAAGGATCTACCAAGAGTTCCTCTAAACCAGCCTGGCGACGGTACTGATTAATCGTATCTACGATTTCTAACGCTTTTAAGACGTTATCTAATCTAGTGACCTTTCCACCTGCCAGCTGGTCCTCTTCACTCCTACGGCTATAAAGAGACAAGGCTTCGACAGCATCTTGGTCACCTGCTTTGGCCCACTCTTGAAGCAACCTCTCATAGCTTGCCTGTTGAAGATTGATGGGACTTAGCATTGCCGCTTCACGGACCTGTTCTAACTCCACTTCTTTTAGGGAAATTTGATAGGCTAGTCGCTCAATTTTCTCCTGTGCACCAGCAATCTCACTGGAAACCTGCTTTAAGACCTGAGGCACATTGGCATGAGTTTCTGTCAGATTAACTACTAATGCTTGAGCTATTTTTAATTCGTTTTGCGCCTGCTCCTCTTTTTGCTGTGCGTTGGCTAATACTATCTCATCGTTCTGGATGGGTTGTTTGGCTTTTCTCAATTCATTACCCGCAATATCTACAAGTAACTGTTGGGCAGCAATTTTATTCTCTTGATTCTTGATGGCAAAACGGACTTGGCGATCGGCTTCTGTTGCTTGGCGTACCTTGTCTTCTTCCAAAGTAACAACTGCTTCTGCAACCGCAACTTCATTTTCAGTTTTGCCAATGGAGCTTTGATTGGGGTTTTGAATCCTTATTTCAGTATTCTGTAAGTTAGCTTCAGCAGCTTCAAGACCAGACTTGGCTACATTGTATTCGGATTGAGCCTGGTTCAAGCGCAAACGTTGGTCTTCTACTCTTTTTTCAGCTTTTAACAACTGTTCATTTAAGATATTCATATCCATAAAACTTGAATCCATTCCAGTCATATCCGTCGACTGCTGATCAGCAGCATCCTTCTGAGTGGTCTCCTCCGCTTGCGCCTTATGCCCAGCCAAAGCTGAAAAGAGGGTTGTCGCAGCGACACCCGTTGTAAAGACTGATTTTCCTAATTTTTTGCTCATTGCAATCTCCACCAAAACTTTTTCATTTCTCTTCTCTCTTCATAAGAATACCACATTTTGTTACCAATAACTAGTAGGATGGGAAAGATTTTTTCTAATTTTAGTGCAAAAGAAAAACAGCTGTCGCTGTTAGTCTTCCTGTTTAATTTGCTTCAACATTTTTTCTTCTTCTGCTGACAATTCATAGTTTTCTAGCAGATCAGGGCGACGCTCCAAGGTCTTTTTCAAACTCTGGTAAAGACGCCATTGACGGATATTTTCATGGTGACCACTCATGAGGACATCTGGAACCGTCATCCCTCGGTATTCATAAGGCCGTGTGTATTGAGGATACTCTAAGAGACCAGACGAGAAACTATCATCCTGGTGGCTGGACTCTTTTCCGATCACCTCTGGAATCAAGCGGACTGTCGCATCAATCATGGTCATGGCTGCTAGCTCACCGCCCGTTAGAACATAATCCCCCAAAGAAATCTCATCTGTCACCAAGGTCTTGATCCGCTCGTCATAACCCTCATAGTGACCACAGATAAAGATCAATTCTTCTTCCTGAGCTAACTCTTCTGCGTAAGATTGATCAAAGGTCCGACCAGCAGGATCCAGTAAAATCACGCGCGGATTCTTTTTCTCAATCGCATCAAAGGCATCGAAGATTGGCTGAGCACGTAAGAGCATACCCTGCCCACCACCATAGGGCTCATCATCCACGTGGCGCGCCTTTTCTGCATTTTCACGGAAATTATGGTAGTTGATCTCTAATAAGCCTTTCTCACGCGCTTTGCCGACGATCGAGTGCTCCAAAGGCGAAAACATCTCTGGAAAGAGGGTTAAAATATCAATCTTCATCGTCTAACCCTTCTAAGATGTCCACATCGACCCGATTACCCGGAATATCGATATTGAGCACTACTGGTGGGATATAAGGCAAGAGAAGGTCACGTTTCCCTTTTCTTTTGACTACCCAGACATCATTGGCACCTGGTTGCAGGATTTCCTTGATCTGACCGATTAGTTGGTCGTTTTCGTATACATCAAGGCCTATGATCTCATGGTAATAAAACTCGCCCTCATCCAAATCCGTCAAGTCTTCTTCCGCAACCTTGAGGCTAAAGCCCTTGAATTTTTCGATGGCATTGATATGGTACATATCCTTAAACTTGATGATGTCGAAGTTCTTGTGCTTGCGATGGCTAGCAATGGTCACTGTTTGGACGAACTGGTCCTTCTCATCAAAGAGGGCCAATTCAGCTCCTTTTTTAAAGCGCTCTTCCGCAAAGTCTGTTACAGACAAGACCCGCATCTCTCCTTGTAAGCCTTGGGTATTGACTATTTTCCCAACATTAAAGTAATTCATGATTTCTCCAGTGTAGTTTATTCACTCTATTTTATCACGTTCAGCAACAATTCTCAACGTTGCTCCCTGAGTGCTCCAACAAAAAAACGGGATAAAATCCCGCCTTTTTATTTTTCGTCAATAACGATTCTTACTTTTTTATCTTCAGTTGGGACAGAGTAGACAATCGTTCTTATCGCAGAAATGGTGCGACCTTTCCGACCGATCACTCGACCAACATCGCTAGGATCAAGGTCAAGGTGGTACTCCAAGAATTCAGGAGTATCTTCGATCTTGATGGTTAAGGCATCCGGTTGTGAAATCAAAGGTTTCACAATTGCAATAATAAGATTTTCAATCGTATCCATACATCAACCTACTTTTTGATTATTTTGAGAATTTAGAATCGTGGAATTTCTTCAAGACACCTTCTTTTGAAAGGATGTTGCGAACTGTATCTGAAGGTTGAGCTCCATTAGCCAACCATGCAAGAACGCGGTCTTCTTTCAAAGTTACTTGGTTTTCTTCAACAAGTGGATTGTAAGTTCCAACTGTTTCGATGAAACGTCCATCACGTGGTGAACGTGAATCTGCTACGTTGATACGGTAGTAAGGTTTTTTCTTAGAACCCATACGAGTCAAACGAATTTTAACTGCCATTTTTATAAGTCTCTTTTCTATATTTTAATTTTCGGTGAAATAGACAAGCTATTTAGCACATGATCTATTATAACACATTTTATAGACCTGTCAAGAAAAAAACTTGACACTATTAAAAATTTTTTAATCGATCTCAAAGTAATAAGATCCTTCATTTTTGGAATCCGATTCAATCACATAGTTCCCAGGAGGAAGACCGGATACATCCAAGTGCTTTCCTTCAAATTCTTTGGCGAGGGAAGTCACTGTGATGGTAAAGGAAAATCCCTTAATTTGGCGGTAGGTAGCATAATTTAAAGTCAGAATTCCTCGAAGATCTGTCTCTCCAGCTTTTTCAGCAGCCAGTAAGTCTCTTGCTAACTGATCTTCAAAATCGGGATTTTGGATTGGTAACTGAAGACGAACCTCGCTTACCTCGAGGCCTTGTTGATAAAATCGCTCTTTTATCTCTTGCGTCACTTGTTGAAATCCTTGAGATTCCGTAAAGGCTCTTTCGAAGAACGGGGCTACTAACCAACTGTTGTAATGTTGAGCCAGTTCTCCTGCCGTGTCATAGTTTTTCCCAGTTTCTTCTTTTGATAGATGAGTCGCATCGGGAAAGTCAAACTGAACCGTCTTTCCCTCAACTCTTTCTTGATAGGTATAAGCATATTTGGTCGACATCCCATGGAGTTTAGCTGCTTTAAAATGTAGGTCTCCTTTAAATCCCGCTTCCTGATAAAATCCAGAAATTTGCTGTTGGATTTCTTTTTCTTCTTGATTAGTAAAATAAAAGAGAAAACAAATCAAGAGAGCGACCACTGTGAAGAATGCACGAACCAGGTAGCCGACCCATTTCTTGATATTGAATGGTATTTGTTTAAATATAATCATTTTTCCATAATAACAAAAAACTAGCCCGAGAGCTAGTTTGTAATGGAATGAAATTTGAACAAAACTTGTTCATGTACTTAAAGAAACGCTTATATTTGATGTTCCTCCACATCACCGCTGCACTCTATCCATGGATATTCCCTGATCAGATAGGACCAAAAGTGATACCACTCCTCTTTCTGATAGCTAATAGCGAGATAGTATTCCTTGTAGTCAAAATCCCTTAACACAAGAAAATACTTAGGAGGAAGAAGTGATTTGTTTCTACCAGAGTATCTACTATAACTATACTTTTGAAATTTCTGAAGTTGGATTTTCCAAATGTCCTCATCTATTCTCAGATAGTCGAAACAAGACCGATAGGTTATCAAATAGCCCTTATATACTAGTAATTTCAACCTCGGTTCTCTGAATTCCGCTTCCTTCTCTATTTCCCGCAAAGAGATTGATTCGATCCATTCCTGCGAAAACTCTCTGCCTCTTCTGCTTGTTTTACAAATCAGACGAACAAATTCGAATACTTGCCGAATGAGAATGAAAGAAACCGTGCAGCCAAGCATGATCCACGCTCGAAACCCTTTTCTTTCCTGGATAGTAGCTTGGTCCCAATCCATCCCATTCAACGAGCATAACAGATAGAAAGCTGCACCAGCTAATAGGAGGATATAAGCTAGTCGAATAAGAAATTGAAAAAATAAACTCTTTCTAATCATTTATCCCCGTTTACACTCTCCTTCTTTTCAGGTCAATTCCTTTTTAGCTCTAACTGAAAGCAACTGGTATCCGTACTAGGCTAATCTTTTCGCAAGAGCGCCAATAAGGCCTCATAAGAATCCACTTCATAAGTCGGCACTGCTGGACTGGTATTTTCTTTGTGATCCGGATTGTACCAGACGGTATCAATCCCCGCAGCATTGCCTCCAGCGATGTCCGCCGTCAAAGAATCCCCAATCATGAGAGCTTGTTCCTTAGCAAATCCTGGGATCAGGTTCCCAATCTTTTCGTAAAAGGCCACTTCCGGTTTTTGAGTTCCTAATTGTTCAGAGATGAAAATTTCTTTGAAATAAGGGGTAATGGCTGATTGCTTCAAACGCCCTTGTTGAATGGCAGTAACGCCGTTGGTAGCACCATAGAGCCGGTAACCTCTTTTTACTAGCTTAGCTAACAAGTCTTCTGCTCCTGAGAAAGTCTGTCCCTGTTGACTAATGTAGTCCTGGTAACGAAGAGCCATCTCTTCACCATCTACCTCTCTACCAAAATGGGCAAAGGCAATGGCAAACCGGCTATTAATCAAGTCTTTCTTGCTAATCTTCTTTTGCTCCAAATCTTTCCAGAGGCCTTGGTTCATGGGTTTGTAGTAATCTTTAAAGGCTTGGATATCTTGAACCCCCTGATCTTGGAGGAATTGCGTTAAGGCCACTTCCTCCGCTGTATCAAAGTCCAACAAGGTGTGGTCTAGGTCAAAAAGTAAAAATGTATATGTCATTACAAACGATCCTTTAATTTTTCTACAAATAAATAAGCCGCTGGGCAAGTGAGAGTATTCTTGATGGTCAGATGGTTGATCTGATAGATTTTCTTGCGGTCTGTATGAGGGAATTCTCGACAGGCTTTCGGACGCACATCATAGATGGAGCAGAGATTATCACCTCCCAAGAAAGGGCAAGGCATGGATTTAAAAACCTTGTCTCCATCTTCATCGACTTGAAGAAATTCAGCCTCAAAAGCAGGAAGCTTCATTTTGAAATACTTGGCGATGCGCGTGATATCTGCTTCCTTAAAATCGGGTCCTAGGGTCTTACAGCAGTTGGCACAGGCTGTACAATCAATTTCTTGAAAGACTTCATCGTGAATCTCTTGGGCTATTTTATCTAGATTTTTAGGGGGCTTCTTTTTCAGATTTGCCAATACCTTGCGGTGCTCCTTTTGTTTTTGAAGCGCTAACTGATGGTATTTTTCTAAGTCAATTTCTTGAGACATAAACTACTTTCTAATTGCTAAATGGATAAGAGCATTATACCATACTCAACAAAAAAAGAGCAGGTTAAAACAAATGGAAGACACCACTCATTCTATCCTACCCTCAAGATCTTCGATTAAAAGAAATCAATTTCCCATAGTAGCTACTTTTCCATCGCCTCATGACTTTTATCAGACGCTTTTGAGCTTGGACATATTGGCTTATTCTTCATAAGAACTTAGGCTTTCGGACCTTTTTCATCCAAACTCCAAGTTTCCTCAATGTAAGGAATGAATTGAGCCAAGGTCTCTGGATCCCCTTCAAAAGACATCAAGTATACCTTATCATCCTTTTGGAAGACCCAAGTAATGAGGTACTGTCCAGATTTAAGGATAATATTGAGCTGCAAGGCTTCATTCCCTGAGACAGTGGTTTTCGCTCCCCACATTTTCTCTACTTCTTTATTGTCATTCCAATAGTATGCAATTCGGTTCGCAATCAACTCTGCGTTAAAGACTTCCCCTTCACCAACATTCGCCTTCTCTTTGGTATACCCGTTCATGGTAACAATGTTGTAGGCACTTCCATCCGTAAATTGAATGCTGTCTCCACCATCTATATCTGTAAATTTAATCCACTTGCTTGGGATATCGATATAACCATAATCTGGAGAACCAACCCGTTTGGTTTCGACAGAACTCTTGGTATCATCAGATGATTTTGACTCCACCTTGCTAGAAGTCTTTTTACTAGAGGATTTTTTGCTCTTTTTTACCACCTCAGTGGAACTAGATTCAGATGACAATGGTTTTCTAGACTCTTTTTTAGGTGTGCTACAAGCTACAAGGGCAACAGCTGATAAGACCGAGACGGTCGCTAGTAGGAACTTATTTTTCATCTTTCCTCTCCTTTGTGATGGATTTTGATACCTCTAGTTTATCACGTTCAATGAAGTTTTGAAAGCGCTATTTGTCTAGTCCGATACAAAAACGCCCCTAGCGGGACGTTTGATTTGTTCGAATAATCAAAGAGAAGCTTACTCCTCATCCATAGAAAGAACAGACAAGAAGGCTTCCTGTGGTACTTCTACGGACCCAATGGCCTTCATGCGTTTCTTACCAGCTTTTTGTTTTTCAAGAAGCTTACGTTTACGTGATACGTCACCACCATAACACTTGGCCAAGACATTCTTACGAAGGGCTTTGATATCTGTACGGGCCACGATCTTATGACCGATGGCTGCTTGGATAGGCACTTCAAACTGTTGACGAGGAATAATCTTCTTGAGCTTCTCAACGATCAGTTTCCCACGTTCATAGGCAAAGTCCTTGTGAACGATAAAGCTGAGGGCATCGACGGTATCGCCATTAAGAAGGATATCCATTTTAACCAATTTAGATGGACGGTATTCAGACAACTCATAGTCAAAGCTTGCATAGCCACGCGTAGAGGATTTCAATTTATCAAAGAAATCAAAGACAATTTCCGCCAGTGGGATTTGATAGATCACATTAACCCGATTTTCATCGATGTAGTCCATGGTTACAAAGTCCCCACGTTTGCGTTGGGCCAATTCCATGACAGCTCCAACAAACTCTTGCGGCACCATGATTTGCGCTTTGACATAAGGTTCTTCAATCGAAGCAATCTTGGTTGGATCTGGAAACTCAGACGGGTTGGACACATCTAGCACTTCTCCATCTGTCAAATTGACCTTGTAGATTACAGACGGCGCTGTCATGATCAAGTCAATATTGAACTCGCGCTCCAAGCGTTCCTGAATAACGTCCATATGAAGGAGACCCAAGAAACCACAACGGAAACCAAAACCAAGGGCTTGAGATGTTTCAGGCTCAAATTGAAGACTAGCGTCATTCAATTGCAATTTTTCCAAGGCTTCACGAAGATCATTGTATTTGTTAGATTCGATTGGGTAAAGACCGGCAAAGACCATTGGGTTCATTTGCTTGTAACCATGAAGGGGCTCACTTGCTGGGTTGGTCGCTAGGGTCACCGTATCCCCGACACGGGTATCCGCAACAGTCTTGATAGAAGCCGCAATATAACCAACATCTCCTGTCGCAAGGAAATCACGACCAACTGCTTTAGGAGTAAAGATCCCTACCTCAGTCACATCAAAGGTCTTGCCATTGCTCATCAACTGGATGGTGTCGCCAGGCTTCACCATACCATTGACAACCCGAACTTGAAGGATAACTCCACGATATGGGTCGTATACTGAGTCAAAGATCAAGGCTTGCAATGGAGCGGCTACATCTCCAGTAGGAGCTGGAACTTTCTCGACGATTTGTTCCAAAATCTCTTCAATCCCGATACCAGCCTTGGCAGAAGCAAGAACTGCCTCGCTAGCATCCAAGCCGATCACATCTTCTACTTCTGTGCGCACACGTTCTGGATCTGCAGCTGGCAAGTCAATCTTGTTAATGACTGGTAGAATCTCCAAATCGTTATCTAAAGCCAGGTAAACATTGGCTAGGGTCTGAGCTTCAATCCCTTGAGCCGCATCGACTACAAGAATGGCCCCCTCACAGGCAGCCAGTGAACGAGAAACCTCATAAGTAAAGTCCACGTGTCCTGGGGTGTCAATCAAGTGGAAGATGTAGGTTTCCCCATCTTTAGCCGTGTAGTTCAACTCAATAGCATTGAGCTTAATAGTGATTCCACGTTCCCGTTCTAGGTCCATGCTGTCCAAAAGCTGGGCTTGCATTTCTCGACTAGAAACGGTCTCAGTTTTTTCTAAGATTCGGTCCGCCAAGGTTGACTTTCCGTGGTCAATGTGGGCGATAATGGAGAAGTTCCGAATCTTCTCTTGTCGTTTCTTTAATTCTTCTAAATTCATTTTTTCATCCTTATAAAACTATTCAGTATATTATAACAAAAAGGCTGTTTCTTGGCTAGTTTTAAGAAATCAAATCTGGCTATATATGATTTATATCGAAATTGGATAAATTCTTCATTTGTGTAAGGTTTTTGTTTACTTTTTCGATTTAATTCGCTATAATGAGTTGTAATGTAAAAGGAGGTGAAGCTCTTGGCAAGAGGACGTGGAAAAGCAAGCCCACAAGATAAAGAGGCTTTGCGCATTATTTCCGAAAAAATAAGAGAACTATTAAAGGTTCAAAATAAGAAACAGGTCGATTTATCTCGTACAACTGGTATTCCAGCTAGTACTTTGACCGGCTATGTGAAAGGGACTTCTCTTCCAGTCAGTGAGAACTTAGAAAAGATTGCTAGCTTCTTTGAAATCCCCATCTCTGACCTAGATCCTCGTTATGGACAACCAGATACCTTGGAGGATTCTAAGATTGAGTTTATCTATAAGCAACTGGATGAGGATTTTCAAGATTCACTCTTAGAGGAAGCCAATCGCCTGTTGGTTCTACAGGCTGAACGGAAACGTATCGAGAAAAAATACACACCATATACCGTCTTCGATAGTTATGCTGCAAGTCAAAGTGCTTCTAAGGGAGATTTGGTTTGGTTTGATCAAAAACTGGCCTACGATCTAGCACTTTGGATTCATACAGACTCGCTGGAACCTAAATATCCAAAGGGATCTGTTGCCCTAATCAAGCAAACTTTCTACGATACTGCCGGTGCAATCTATGCTATTGAGTACGACGGGCAAACCTTGATCAAGCGTGTCTTCCGTGAAGCCCAAGGGATTCGTCTCGTTTCCCTCAATAAAAAGTATAGTGATAAGATTATTCCTTTAGAAGAGGAACCGAGGGTCATCGGAAAAGTCATTGCTAGCTTTCTTCCAGCTAAGGAGGATGAGCTATGATTCGATTAGTTGCTATTGATTTAGATGGGACCCTTTTATCACCAGACAAAACCATTAGTCCTGCTAATAAGCAGGCTCTTTTGGATGCTGAAGCTGCTGGTGTACACGTCGTCATCTGTACAGGTCGCCCTCTCTCTGGTGTTCGTCCAATTTTTGAAGAAATTGGCTTCAAAAGTAACCACTCCTACTCTGTGATTAACAACGGTTGCACAACTGTTAAATCATCAGATTGGTCCGTCATCAGTTATAATGCCTTATCTGAAGAAGATTTGGGTTATCTCGATCAGTTGACGCTGGAGATTCATCCTCAATTAAGTTTGTTCGATTTAAATCGCTATATCATTTTGAATCTGGAACCTTCTGAAATAGCTAAAATGGATGCTAGCATCGTTTCTGCAGTGCCTGTGTCACTTGGCTTGGAAGAAGTCTTTGAAGCGCAACCCATTTTCCAAGGTATGTTTATCGATCAGAAAGAGCAGATTGATGTCTTTCAAGAGACCTATGAAGAAGTATTAGCCCAGCGCTTCCACACTATTCGCTCCCAACCGATCCTATTTGAGATCCTTCCTAAAGGGGTAAATAAAGCGACCGGCTTAAAGGCACTGGCTGAATACTTGGGAATACCAAGGCAAGAAGTCATGGCTATCGGCGATGAGAACAATGATATTGAAATGATTGAGTACGCAGGTCTTGGAGTTGCTATGGGCAATGCTCCAGATCCTATCAAAACCTTGGCTGATGTCACAACAACTTCTAACGAAGAAGACGGTGTCGCTACTGCTATCAAGCGCTATGTTTTACAAGCACAGAACTAGAAAAGGAAAAACAAATGAAATACCCAACATTATTAGAACGATTTTTAACCTACGTCAAAGTCAACACTCGCTCTGATGAGACTTCAACAACAACTCCTAGTACAGCTTCTCAAGTAGAGTTTGCTAAGAATGTGCTACTCCCTGAAATGGAACGAGTTGGACTTCAGAATGTCTACTATCTTCCAAATGGTTTTGCCATTGGAACTCTTCCAGCAAACGATCCAAGTCTCACCCGAAAGATTGGTTTTATCTCACATATGGATACAGCCGATTTCAATGCTGAGAATATCCGCCCACAAGTCATTGAAAACTATGATGGTGGCGCTATTTCTCTTGGTGATTCTGGTTATTCACTAGATCCTGCTGACTTTGCTAACCTCCTTAACTACAAAGGTCAAACCTTGATCACTACTGACGGTACTACCCTTCTTGGTGCAGATGATAAATCAGGGATTGCTGAGATTATGACAGCCATCGAATACTTGAATGCTCATCCAGAAATCAAACACTGCGAAATCCGAGTTGGCTTTGGACCAGATGAAGAAATCGGAGTCGGAGCAGATAAGTTTGATGCAGAAGATTTCAATGTTGACTTTGCCTATACAGTTGACGGTGGTCCTCTTGGTGAATTGCAATACGAAACCTTCTCCGCTGCAGGAGCTGAAATTACCTTCAAAGGCCGCAATGTGCACCCTGGTACTGCTAAGAACCAAATGGTGAATGCACTTCAGTTAGCAATTGACTTCCACAATCAACTGCCTGAAGAAGACCGCCCTGAAAAAACGGATGGCTACCAAGGTTTCTACCACTTGATGAATGTAGATGGTACTGTTGAAGAAGCCCACGCTAGCTACATCATCCGAGACTTTGAGACAGAGAATTTCGAAGCTCGTAAAGCCATGATGGAAGACATCGCAAACAAGTTGAACCAAGAACTTGGTGCCGAACGTGTTCTCTTGACTCTTAAAGACCAGTACTACAACATGAAACAAGTCATCGAGAAAGACATGACACCAGTCAACTTGGCTAAAGAAGTTATGGAAGATTTGGGTATTACACCAATCATTGAACCAATCCGTGGTGGGACAGATGGGTCTAAAATTTCCTTCATGGGAATTCCAACTCCAAACATCTTCGCTGGTGGCGAAAATATGCACGGTCGCTTTGAATATGTCGGTCTTCAAACCATGGAGCGTGCCGTTGACACCATTATTGGTATTGTTAGCCATTCTTAATTCCATATACTTAACAAAAATGAGGCTGGGACAAAAGTCCTAGCCTCTTAATTGTTTTTGGATGGTCGAGCAAGACGCAGTGGTTGAGTGGGCTCTACTACGCTGATTTCATCAGCTTTTACAGACCTACTCGACTGTGCGGAGGTGGGACGACGAAATCGAATTCTAACGAATTACCGATTTCTGTCCCACTCTTTTTTAATTTCTTTTAATCCATGTATTCTACCCTAGCAAACTGTCCATCGATTTGACTCTGGTAACTTTCATAAACAGAAAGAGGAATTCGTAAGCAGGTATTAGCCACTTGGCCAACGAAAGGTAGATTACTAAGAAGGACTACTTTTCTTCCAGCTTCCTTCTCTGTTCTCAGACGTTCAATGATTTGTAGAATCCTTCTAGGTTCGTCTGGAGATCCTCGATCAACCAACAAGGTCCAATCACTCCAGTCTAATGCCTCGTCCTCTCCACAAATAGAACTAAAGAAGGTCACTCCTTCTCCAACATGACCAAATCCAGCCGTCAAATCCAAAGGGTGAAACTTTAAAGAATGATTTATTTGGGGCTTTTCTTGACTCTCGTATAAGTAGATATTATACAAGAACTGGAGATAGAAAGGATCCATACGACTCAAGTCACAAACTTCCTCCATTTCAAATCCTCTATGTAGAGCTTCTAAAATAGATGAAAATCTGTAGGGCATCCGTTTAGCAATCCGTTGAATCAATTCATCGTCCGAAACATCCTTTAGAATATTCTTAGGCCATTGGTCCGAACCAAAATTGTCAACAGCTTGCTGATAGGCTTCTTCTAGACTAGTCCCAAACCCATAGAGAGCACCGATTGAGTTAATCTGCGTATTGAGGACCCTTGAAATTTTCTCTATTGGAAAGACAGGGAGTTTAAACAAAATTCGGTCAAGACTCGGCTCAAACAAGGCTGTTAATCCCTTCATTGTTGGATGGGGCAGGTCTAAGAGATGATCCCCCAACTTGAGGCACAAAGCTTGATGATAAAGCGAATAACCTAAGGCCATGGACATTGTCGAAAAGGAATCGGAGGCAAAAGGATTGACTTCAAGAATATAAAATTGATAACTCTTTGGATCTAGCGCAAACTTGATGGAGGTCGCTCCAACCAATCTCAGATGTCGAACAATCGACAAAGCTGCCTCCCGCAAGGTCTGGTGCTCTGTATCCGTCAAGGTCAGACTAGGGATGACTTGATAGGAATCACTGGAATGAATCCCCACCGGGTCTACACTCTCAATATTTCCCGCAAGATAATAATTATCCTGTCGATCTCGGACTACGACATATTCCAACTCTTTGAAACCAACTGTCGAGAACTCCAACAAACACTGACCTTGTGGCGATACTTCTAGCCCATTTTCGACAGCCTCACATAAATCATCCAAGTTATTAGCGATCCGACGGCCTTGCCCATGCTTGCTGGCAAGTGGCCAAACAACAATAGGAAATTGAATCTGCTCCGAAAACTCAATGGCCTCTCTGACTGTCGAAACCAAGGAAGAGGAAGGAACTTGATAACCCAAGTCCTGTATAAATGACTTTTGGTCTGCCTGATGGTAAAAGGCTCTGTACTGCCGAAGCGAAGTTCCTAGAATACGGATCTTGTGATCCTTAAGAAACCCAATTTCCTCCAATCGGAATAATAAGCCAAGGAGTTGCTTGTCAGCAAAAGACAGTAGTAAGTTTCTTGTATTTGTTGCTAGAAGGGCTTCTTTTAGACTATCCAACTTTAAACGAATAACGGAAACAGCATCTCCTGCTTCTTTGGTAATCTCGTTCTCATCTCCACAATAGAGGATTTCTGTTTGGTAGCCACGTTCTTTTAATAAGGGACAAGAAGTGAGTGCTCCAAGCAAACTGACATCATTGAAGGATTCTGCACACAAAAGTGTTACTTGATTCATGACCATAACTCCTCCCTTCTTTCGTCTAATTTACTTTCAATCAGATCCATAAATTCATCATAGAAATAGAGACTTTCTCTTGGTCCTGGACTGGACTCAATATGATAGAGGACACCAATCAAGGGAAGATATCGGTGACGAAAAGCCTCGATAGAGTGATCATGAAGCTCCTCATGGGTAATCAGAAAATCACGTGGAAGGGTATCGCGTTCAATGTTGTACTGATGATTCTGGCTAGTAATTTCGACCTTCCCGGTAGCAACCTCTTTTACAGGAATGTTGAGTCCTCGATGAGGACTTTTTAGTTTGGTGAGGCTTCCTCCGTGGGCAAGGGCCAGTAATTCTGCCCCCAAGCCGATTCCCATAATCGGTATATGAGGATCAATTTTAGCAATGACCTGGCAAATACTATCAATATGATGGGGATTCCCTGGACCACTGGATAGAATAATCCCATCCGGCTGCAAATCCTTCAATTCTTTCAATTTAACGGAATAGGGAACGACTGTTACATTACATCCTCTCGCGATTAATTGACGTAAAACGGAGTGACGTAAGCCCAGGTCGATCAAGACAATACTCTTTCCAAATCCTGGTGCAGCATAAGGGGTTTTAGTCGATACTTGACGGACTTGGTCAAAAGGCAAGACGGTTGCCCGAAGTTGATCTAGGATATGCTCAATCGCATCCCCTTCATTAACCACCGTTGCCTTCATGCTTCCATGTTCTGTAACAATTTTAGCCAGCTTTCGAGTATCCACTCCTTGAATCCCTGGAATGTTGTGTTTTTTCAGGTAAGCATCTAAGGATAGTTGTTTGCGCCAATTACTGGGATGGCTCGCTAATTGGTTCACTACCACAGCTAGACAACCTGGAAAAATCGATTCGTAATCATCTCGATTGATTCCTGTTGTTCCAATAACTGGAAATGTAAAGGCTAAAATTTGCCCCTTATAGGACTGGTCGGTGATCAACTCCTGATAACCCGTCATGGCAGAATTCAAGACCAATTCGCCACTAACATAGGTATCCGCTCCAAAACCAGTTCCTTCAAAAACCGTCCCATCTTCTAATACCAAGAGACGTTTTACCATAAGTTCTCCTTACAAACTCCAAAAAGAAAAGTGAGAAAAGACCACCAGATTGTAGACCCTCTCACTTCTCCTTTCTTTTTCTAATCTATTATTTACGTCCAGCTAATACTGCTTCAATGATAGCCATGCGGACGAAGACACCGTTGGTCATTTGCTCCACAATACGTGATTTAGGAGCTTCTACCAAGTGGTCGGCAATCTCCACATCACGGTTTACTGGAGCTGGGTGCATCAAGATGGCTGTGTCTTTCATACGATCATAGCGTTCTTGTGTCAACCCATGCAAACGATGGTAGTTTTCTTTTGAGAAGAGAGACTCATAGTCATGACGCTCGTGTTGAACACGGAGGAACATCATCACATCAACCTCTTCAATCACTTCATCGATGGTGACAAAGGTTCCATACTCTTCAAATTCTTCACTTCTCCATTCGTCTGGACCAGCAAAGTAAAGGGTTGCCCCCAAGCGTTTTAAGATTTGCATATTGGATTTTGCAACCCGTGAGTGATCCAAGTCACCAGCGATACAAACCTTCAAACCGTCAAAGTGACCAAACTCTTGGTAGATGGTCATCAAGTCTAGTAAACTTTGGCTTGGGTGTTGACCAGATCCATCGCCCCCGTTGACAATAGAGGCTGTGATGGTTGGGCTTTCAATCAATTCCTTGTAGTAGTCTACTTCTGGGTGACGGATGACGCAGATATCAACTCCGAGAGCTGACATGGTCAAAATTGTATCGTAAAGAGTTTCACCCTTGTTTACAGAGCTCGTTTTCACATCAAAGTCAAGGAGATCACAACCTAATTTCAACTCAGCCACTTCAAATGCTTTGTGCGTACGTGTTGACGACTCAAAGAAGAGGTTAGCCACGATATGTTGCTCGTCATAATGAGCTTTTGCTCCATTTTTAAACTCAATCCCACGCTTAATCAAGGCCATAACTTCTTCGTTTGATAAAGCTTCCATTGAGACAAGGTTTTTAAGTGCGATTTGATTTGTAGACATGTTGTAACTCCATTCCAAAGATATGCATATGTGAAAACGATACAGGAAGCTCCCTCAGTCGCTCCTGTATATAGCGACGATTTGAAAACTACCTTATTCACTCACCTCGATCAAGATACGATCTTGACCATCTAGCTCCGTCATTTCGACAATGATTTCCTCTGATCGACTTGTTGGAATGTTCTTTCCAACATAATCTGGTCGGATCGGCAATTCTCTATGACCACGATCCACTAGGACAGCCAGGCTGACGCGCGATGGACGTCCACGACTGACAAGATTATCGATGGCAGCTCGAATAGTCCGACCTGTATAAAGGACATCATCAATCAGGATGACATCTTTGCCAGTAATATCTACTGGTAAAAAGGTTGAATCTTCTGTTACTTTAATATCATCACGGAAAGGCTTGGTATCCAATTCACAGACTGGAACTTCTATTTGTTCTAGCTGTGCTAACCGTTCTTTGATGCGATTGGCAATGAATACGCCACGAGTTTTGATCCCTACCAAAACAATTTGGCTCAGATCCTTATTCCGTTCGATGATTTCATAGGTGATACGGGTGATGGCCCGTTTCATCGTTAAATCATCAACGACTTCTTTGATCTTCATCTTTTCCTCCTAATTGATAGAAAAAAGCCTCCCTTTGCAAGGAGGCTTCAGAAAAATGCTAAGAGATAGTATCTAGAATGCATCCAGTCTACCCCTTATTTTGATCAGACTCCTTGCCTGCCTCACGGGACAGGATTAAAGGACTATTTAATTATCCATACTATATCACAGTTTATAGAGGGATGCAAGAAAAAACTTATTTTTTTCTTGTAATGTTCGGATTTATGATCACAAAGCTTCTATTCTATGGTGGTCCGTTCCTTTTTTCCAATTTTCTTCAAGGCAAACAAACCAAATCCAGCAACTAAATAAGCGACAAAAATGATCGTCGCCATCTTAACGACATAGAGCCAGCCGAAACGATTGACATTGATAAAGAAATAAGGGAAAGGACTGTCTTTCGCGCCAGGTACTGGCCATTTAAGGACCAAACCGTTGAGAAGAGCAAAAAGCATATAAAGAACGGGAAGCACAGTCCAAGCCAACGGATCTAACTTCCGATACTGTTTTGGTTTATCAATCACCAGAGTGTCAAAGAAGAACATCAAGGGAACAATGTAGTGACAGAGGAAGTTTTCCAAGCGGTAAAACTTCTCAGGTGTCGCGATGGGTGCTAGCATAAAGTGATAGATGACACAGGTGATCATGATAGACATGGTGACCCCACCCTTCAAGCGAAGATAGCCCTGGGTTTGGGTCGAACGACCACGAAGCATGCGCCAAACCATGTCACCCATGAAGAACATGACCAACATGTTGGATAAAATAGTGTAATAGAGCATCATCCCAAAGCCACCATGCTTAGTGAGTTGCAGATAAACACCAATGACACTCAAGATAAACAATAGAAAACGATAGCTAAACAATAATTTGAATTTCATAGTATTCTCCTGAAAGAAAAGGGCCAGGCCCTTCTTCTTATTTTTAGATCTTCTTCACAAATTCTGATTTGAGTTTCATTGCGCCAAAGCCATCAATCTTACAATCGATGTTGTGGTCGCCTTCAACGATACGGATATTTTTCACGCGCGTTCCTTGTTTCAAATCCTTAGGTGCACCTTTGACTTTCAAGTCTTTGATCAAGGTAACAGTATCACCGTCAGCCAATTTGTTTCCGTTGGCATCAATCGCTACGACACCTTCTTCTTCTACGACTTCAGCTGGGTTCCATTCATAAGCACACTCTGGGCAGACCAAGAGGGCTCCATCTTCATAGACATATTCTGAATGACATTTTGGACAATTTGGTAAGTTATTCATTTCAATCTCCTTAGCAAAATTAACTCCCATAGTATACCATGAAAGGGGAATTTTGACAAATTCAGCTTAACTGAAACAATTTATTAAAAGAGGAGGCAACTTGGCCTCCTAAAATCGATGATAAACTTTAATCTTCTTGTAATTCTTGAATCTTATGAATCACGCGAACGCCTGCTTGTCTCTTATCTCGTAGTTCTTCGTCAGAGTATGGGAAGGTATTGATCAAGATACTTTGCATGCCAATACTTTTCGCTACAGCGACATCTGTACTGAAGTCATTCCCTACCATGACCGTTTTATCAGGATTCAACTGGTGTTCTTTGATCACTTTCACGAGGAATTCCTGCTGAGGTTTGCGAATTCCTGCATCTGACGACAGATAAATATCATGGAAAATTTCTCTCAAGCCAACCAAATCAATCTCTGGGTTGGTAAAGTCAGCTTGCGCATTAGATAAGAGATAGATCCGACACCCTGCAGCTTTCATATCTTCTAAGACTTCTTTCGTGTGTGGGTAAAGCTCCAAGCGTTTGCGAGAGAGGACACGGAAGGTCCGTGCCATCAAGCGTCCCCACTCTTTGAGATGATGGACACTTGCTCCAGTTGGATGACTATCTAGATAGAGTTGAACAAAGATCACTGTCAAATCAACCTCAGGATAGGTCACTTGTTTTTCTTTCGCGATACTTTCCTCAGCTTGCCGCACCAACTCCTTATAGCGGACTTGCAGGCTTTCTCCTGTATAATGAGCCCCATAGGATTGGTAGATTTGGGCCATGGTATCCCACAAAGTTGGCTCGGCCTCATCTGTTTCGATGTCGACCAAGGTTCCATAAAAATCAAAAATATAGTTTTTAAATGCGTACTTTTGCTGATTCATCTCTTTCTCCCGTTACAAACATGGTAAAGGTGGCCTTACAGACATTGGCACCTTCCTGATTGGTAATATCGACATCCACAACTCGAGTCGTCCGCCCACTGTGGACACATTCCCCGTGGATGGTCAGGACATCTCCTAGACGCCCAGCTTTCAAGTAATTGATGGAAGACTGCAAGGTCACACCATCTACTCCCTGAGAAATCAGGACCAAACCACTGATCTGATCACATAGGGTAAAGAGATAACCACCGTGCGCATTTCCATAATAATTAAGAGATGATTCGACCACCTTCGTGGTCACAACGACATGGCCATCTCTCATGGTTTCTATTTCGTAATTTTCAAATGCCGCTATGGCATCAAAGTGAAAATCCTTCATGACAACTCCTCTTCCCTCTATATAAGGCATTCCTAAACCCTTCCATCATACTACTTTTTTCCACTTCTTACAAGAACAATAAAAGAGCTGGTGGAAGCCAACTCCTTAATAGCGAAATTTTTCCCAACCATCATCTGTCCGTTTGCGATAATAGTACTCGGATAAGTCGGCGTCTTCCATGACCTCCAGCAGAGGAAGCATGTCGTAGGATAAGTCCAACTTTTCTAATTGGTCCTTCTCGACCCAAGAAACTTCTCCTTCTTCAGACGATCTCAGCTGGCCTGTAAATTCTGTCGCTTTGTAGCAAAAGACGATATAGCGCGTTCCATCCTCCAACTGCCAGTTTTTCACAGCGGCTAGCTGGGGATTGGAGATCGATAGGCCGGTTTCTTCTTTAATCTCTCGGATGACAGACTCGACCAAACTTTCTCCTTCTTCGATGTGGCCACCCGGGAAAGCATAGCCTGACCAGTGAGTCTTTTCAGGAGAGCGGTACTGGAGGACAACTTTATTCGTCGAAGTGTCTTCAATCAGACATAGATTTGTTAGAATAGTAGATGTTGCGCGTGACATTTGTCTCTCTTTCTATGGATTCACCATCCATCTTTTCTGTATTTCACTTCTAGTTTCATGATGAAGGGATTGACTAGTTCATAGTAATCACGACTCCGTATAGGGATCGCTCCATGGGGAATTTCAACATAATTCCCTCGTATCTCCGCATTATGATGGATTGGAGGGATTATGGTATCAGCTGAATCTGTAAAAGACACTTGGAGAATGAGCCAAATGAAAAATGCTAGAATGACACTCAAAAATTGTAAGATTAGATGAAAAAACTTGAACTCTCTCTTTTTATAAAAGATAGACCAAAGATGGAAAAAAAGAACTAGAAATAAGAAATCAAACCAGAGACAACTAAGTAGAGGGGTAAATGATAGACCAAAGACAATTAAAATCAATTCAATCACTAAAAAGGCCAACCAACAGATATAAAAGACTTTAAAACCATTTAACTGCTTAAGCATAGAGAAGGCTCCTTATTTAGAAATGCTATAACTAACCATATTATAAAGCTAATCCATAACAACGTCAATGTACATTAAATGAATATCTTCATTTGAGATTTTTCACTTCCGTTACCGCTGGGTTTCATATCTCAAGTGACAAAAAATCCACATTCAGGCTTGAAAGTGGAGTTCTTGCCTTAAATAATGATCAATAAAATATGAACACCCAATCGCAACCAATGATCAACGAGAGGCACTTCCGGATCACTTTTTTTGCTATCTAAGTATAGGCTAAGAGATAACAAAAGCAAAGCAAGAGCAATAACTATTTTAAGCGATAGCATCATGCCGCCAATAGCCAGAGCCGCTAGAAATCCAAAAAATGGTAAAGGGCTAAATAAAAATGACAATAAACTGAAATAGAGCATAAACGTAGATAGAATCAATAGGCCGTAAACAATCAAATAAGTAAAAATAGAAACCCTTTGACCTTCTCTTTTCATTTTTGAAATTGAAGAAATGACATAGATCATATAGATAAAAAGCAGCATATTGGATCATCCCTATTTTTATAGATTATATTGATAGTTTAACTAAATCCTATTCAAAACACAACTAAAGACACTAACTTATAAGAAGAAACTGACTTTTCATCAGAGTTTCTTGGCTTCTACTTCTACTTTTTGGAGATGCTGTTCACGGACGCTAGCTGTATTCACATCCCGGCCGACTTCTCCCAAAATACAGACACGCTTGGTTTTAATCCCACAATGGTTCAAGATAGCATTCTTCAAAACAGAAATGCCGTAACTATCAGGAATGTTAAGAGGTCCCGAAAAAATCTTGTACCACCAAGTTGGCGCCATGGAAGTCGCATAAATACTGGCAGTTCTCCCTTTGAGCAACTTCTTAAATTGCTTACCTCTGATGTAATTCCAGACAAAGCTACCCTGATCATTGGCCGAGTAGGCAATCCCTGGTGTAAAGACCCGATCAATCCAACCTTTCAGGAGGCTAGGCATACTACTCCACCAGATGGGATAGACAAAGATTAGGTGATCCGCCCACTGGATCCATTCTTGAGAATGAAGGATAAAGGGATCTTCTTCCATCCGTTTTCGGTAACCATAGCGAAGGACAGGATCAAAGTCCTCTTCATTGAGACTGATCACTTGGAGCTCGTGGTGATTTGGATCAATCGTTTCGACAATGGTTTGAAAAATAGCCTGACAGTAACTTTCCTTATCCGGGTGCCCGTTGATGACTAAAATTTTCATTCGTCTTCTCCTTCATTTCTTTGGTTCATTCTATCTCTTTTATTTTTTTACTTGATTAATTGATAATGGTTCAAAGATTGATAGATAGGTCCTTTAGGAATTCTTATTTGAAGAACACATCATCCGCAATTCCTTAACAGGTTTTCCAAGTTCAAGTATTTTTTCTTGCCCATCAAAAGTAAAACCCATTTTTTGATAGAAAGCAATGGCTCGCTTATTATCTTTCAATACCCATAAATAAATCTCAGAGAAATGATCAAGAACAGCAAATGCAGCATGCATTAACTGTTCACTCACACCTTTTCCATAGTAATCTTTTAAAACATATAAGGCAATGATTTCACCAGCTTGAATGGCCTCATCACGAAAATTTCCATAGCTGATAAATCCAACGACCTTATTTCCATCCATCGCAATCAAGGTATTTTCTGGATACTGTTGACTAAAGAAACGACATCTATCTAATGTCATCGTCTCCTGAAATTCCGCGGGTAAAAGATCGTCATAAGCCTCTCTCCACGTTTGCCAATGAACGAGAGATTTTCCTTCTATCTCTTCAGGAGTTTCCATTGTTTTAATGATAATCTCCATTCATTTTATCCTATCTAATCCAAGGCCTTGACTTCCAACATCATATCGCGGATTTGCGCTGCCAGCTCGAAATCAAGCACTTCGACAGCTTCTTGCATTTGACCTTGCAGTTTCTTGACCAGTTCCTTGCGCTCTTGGCGGTTGAGACTAGTGATATCCACTTCCTTGTCCTCTTCTTTGGCTACCGCCTTGGTAACAGAGATGAGGTCACGGATTTCCTTCTTGATGGTTTGTGGCACAATGCCATGCTCTTTATTATAAGCCATCTGGATTTTCCGACGACGGGCCGTTTCATCGATAGCTTTTTGCATAGACTGAGTCATAGTATCTGCGTACATGATCACATGACCCTCACTATTACGGGCAGCACGACCGATGGTCTGGATCAGCCCCCGTTCGTTACGGAGGAAACCTTCCTTGTCGGCATCAAGGATAGCAACTAGACTGACTTCTGGTACGTCAATCCCTTCACGAAGAAGGTTGATCCCGACCAAGACGTCAAAAACGCCCAGACGCAAATCACGGATAATCTCCGTCCGCTCCAAGGTCTTAATATCCGAGTGCATGTATTTGACCTTGACACCCATTTCTTTGAAGTAGTCGGTCAAGTCCTCTGCCATCTTCTTGGTCAAGGTGGTGACAAAGGTCCGCTCTCCCCGTTCTACACGCGCATTAATCTCACCCAAGAGATCGTCCATTTGTCCCATGGTCGGACGCACTTCCACCTCGGGATCGAGTAGGCCTGTCGGACGAATGATCTGCTCGATGACAGTATCCGTTTGTTCCATCTCATAATCACCCGGTGTCGCTGACACATAGACAATCTGGTGGACATGACTTTCAAACTCCTCCCGACGCAGTGGCCGGTTATCCAAGGCAGACGGCAAACGGAAACCATAGTTGACTAGCATTTCCTTGCGCGAGCGGTCTCCATTGTACATGCCCTTGATCTGTCCCATGGTCATGTGGCTTTCATCGATCATAATGAGAAAATCTTCTGGGAAAAAGTCAAGAAGAGTGTAAGGTGGCTCTCCCTCACTCCGTCCATCCATGTGACGGGAGTAGTTTTCGACCCCATTGGTGTAGCCCATCTCCCGTAGCATTTCAATATCGTACTCAGTACGTTGTTTCAGGCGTTGAGCTTCCAAAAGCTTGCCTTCTTTTTCAAAGACTTTTAACTGCTCTTCTAGTTCCGCTTGAATCTTGGCAATGGCCACTTCCATATGGTCGTCGTTGGTCACGAAGTGAGTGGCTGGGAAAATGGCTAAGTGGTCCACATCTCCTAGAACTTGGCCCGTCAGAGCTTCAATCTCACGAATCCGCTCAATCTCGTCTCCAAAAAACTCAACCCGAAAGGCATGCTCATCACGCGAAGCTGGAAAAATCTCCACCACGTCCCCACGAACACGGAATTTGCCCCGTTGAAAGTCGATGTCATTGCGCTCAAACTGGATATCCACCAGGTCATTGAGCAGTTTATCACGAGAAATCTCCAGACCTGGACGCAGACTCACCACGCTATCGGCATATTCCTTCGGCGAACCCAAACCATAAATACAAGAGACGGAAGCTACAACGATGACATCGTTACGCTCCAACAAAGCTGAGGTTGCGGAGTGACGAAGCTTGTCAATCTCATCATTAACTGAGCTATCTTTTTCGATATAGGTATCGCTCGATGGTACATAGGCTTCTGGCTGGTAGTAATCATAGTAAGATACGAAGTACTCGACGGCATTTTCAGGGAAAAATTCCTTGAACTCTCCATAGAGCTGGCCTGCTAGGGTTTTATTGTGGGCGATGACCAAGGTCGGTTTATTGACTTGGGCAATGACCTGGCTCATGGTATAGGTCTTCCCCGTACCAGTCGCTCCCATCAGGATTTGCGCCTTCTCACCACCCTCGATGTTATCCACCAACTGCTCGATGGCCTGCGGTTGATCCCCAGACGGTTGGTATTTCGATACTAGTTTAAATTTGTTATCTGTTACTCGATTAATCATCTCTTTGTCCTCACATATATAGACCTTATTTTACCATAAATCACTAGAATTCTCTGAGATGAGGAATGAAGAGGGAAGACAACATGTTACAGAACGATCCCTTAAATTGGTACATGAGCGAATTACAATCTAATTAATTGGACACGCATTAGCATAAAAACTAAACAAGACTCTCGCAATTACTTCGAAAGTCTTGTCTTTTATTCTAAAACCATGCAATACGTAATAAACATCAGTGTCCATGATATACAAAATTAGAAAGGTTTGCTCATTAGTATCATTTTTATTTACTACTTAACTTCTTGATTCCTTACCAAGAAGTAGAGAGTTGCTCCAAGTGAACATACCAGTCCAATAACGTAAATACAGAGTTGCAGATAGGAAGCTCTCCCTAGTATTGTGTCCGCAACAATATTATAAAATAGGTAACTAGTCAATGGTTCCATTACTCTTTCTATGAATGGTTGTACCAAAATAGGAAATAGCAACAAAATAGCTAAACTTCCCATTGGACTTTTGAAAAAATAACTTAAAAAGTAAGAAATCAAAAAGTATTGGATGGAGTCAATCAAAAAGAAACAGAAAATTTCTAAACTGACACCATTTTCGCTCCTAAAAAAATGAAACCATATAAGCAGTACAATGTAATTTAAGGTTGATTGTAGTAATACATCAAACAACTCTATGAATAGGATCCTAATTGAACTTAAGATCCTTTTTCCACTTACCAAGTAAACTAGTTTTGTTTCGTGTGATTGTAACTCAACAAATGCATTAACACATCCAATGCCAATAGAAAACATTGATGCAAAAACAAGAGCTTGCTCTAAAGATAATTCTACAATTGTACCATTAATTGCAACTGGCAACACACGTAATAGACACACAAAAAATATCAAAAGTGACTGTATGGCTATCTGGTACTTTACAGGTTTTAAACTATATTTTTTGACAATAAGACTTCTAAATAGACTTGCCATTCTTCCTCCCCATTCGAATCTTTTCTACAACAATTATTAATACCAAGAATACGACTCCTTCCACTACTAAAAGAGTAAATCCATACAATTGACTCGTTTGAGTCCCTTCAATTCGACCAAAAGCAAAAGATTTTGCTCCTATCAAAGGCATTAGATTCTCTAATTCCGAAGAAATTCCTCTTAAAATACCTGATAAAGTGATAACTAATAATAAAACGATTGCAATTAATGAAGACATTGATTTTTTTGTTAGTCTTATTAAAAATATAGCTAATAAAGTGAGGACAATCGCAAATATCATAACTCTTATCGTGACATCTAAAAACATTGTAAATTCTAAATAGTTCTTTAAAGTTGAATCTAGAAAAATGAGTAAAAGAACAACATTTACTATAGATAAGATTAAAGTAGAAAGTAACGATAGGACAATCGAACTAGCAATAAAACCAGTAAGACGAACTTTCCAGTTTGGGATCAATAACTGAGTAAAATTATCATCACCAAATTGGTAATGGGTTGAATAAACAAGTGAAACCAAGATTGGCAAGAAAATAACACTTGCTTGGTAGGGGGAGGATAAGAGGGCATCCCTGACTGTATAGACTGGATTCGATGATAACATAGACGGATCAAGGTTAACTGCTTGGCCATTTCCTTCTACTAAGGCATTTATCACCTGAATATTTTGAATTGTAAAAAATATGCTGACTCCCAAAATAAGAAAAAAAGTGAATTTAAAAGTAGGTAAACTACAATATTTATAGAGATCACTAAAAAAGGAACGCTTCAACATATTATTCACCTTCTTTCCCTTCGAGTGCCTTAAAATATGCTTCCTCAAAAGATCCAAACTGTTTTAAAATATCTTTGGTAGGAGCATCAATAACAATTTTCCCATTAGAAATCCCAACCAAATGATCTACAGTTAATTCTAACTCACTCATATAATGACTTGTCATTAATACAGTCTTACCTTCATTGACAAAAGCCTGTAAAAAATTGCGTACCCAACGTATACCCTCTGGATCTAGTCCATTGATTGGTTCATCTAAAATTAAGATGTCAGGATTGGCTAATAAGGCTGTTGCTAAACCAAGACGTTGCTTCATTCCTAATGAATAGTCTTTTACTTTTTTATTTTTTGCTTCACTTAACCCCACCAACTCTAAACATTCCTTGCACCTATTACTGTCAACGCCACAAGCTAATCCAATCCACCGAAGATGCTGGAATCCTGTCCTTGTTGGGTAAGGTTGACAACTATCGAGAAATGATCCAACAATACAAAAAGGATTATCTCCCAATTGAGAGTATTTTTTGCCATCGATCAACGCCATTCCCATTTGACTATTTTCTAAACCAAGTAAAATTCTAATTAAAGTTGATTTTCCAGATCCATTTGGTCCAATCAATCCAGTAATCTCACCTTTCTTGGCTTTGAAAGACACGTTTTGAAGGACAATTTTATTATTATATTCCTTATGTAGCTTTTGAATTGTTATCATTCATTCTTTTTCCTTTCTGACTTTTAGTGAAATTCCACCTTCACTTGAAGCAAGTATAACAGCAGAAAATCAGAAAAATCTCAGAATAATAATTTTTTTCATTTCTAACAAATTGCATTCCATATTTGCTATAATATGCTCATATAATTGGAGGAACTATGAAGTATAAAATTTTAGCCATTGACGATGATGAAAAAATCTTACGATTAATAGCGAATGCATTAAGAGCGAACAACTTCCACGTTGAAACTCGTAAATATATAGAGGAAATCAATATCTGTGACTTTACTGGATTCGATCTAATTTTACTTGACGTTATGATGCCTATTTCTGGTTTAGAAATCTGTCGTTCCATTCGTTCACAAATTACTACTCCAATCCTATTTCTAACCGCTAAAGATTTTGAAGAAGATTTACTAAAAGGAATACAAGCCGGAGCCGATGATTACATCACAAAACCATTCAGCATTAAAGAATTGATTGCAAGAATTCAAATGCATCTTCGTAGAGAAGAAAGATCAAATCATGCCTCTAAAGAAGAGATAGATTCAAATATAACTTTTTATCGAGATAGTCAAGAAGTTTATTATCAGTCAAAGAGAATTTCATTAACTAAGCGAGAGTTTGATTTACTTTATCTTTTAGCAAAAAGTGAGAACCGAATATTTAGCATAGAAGAACTTTACAATTACCTCTATCCTGTAGACTCTGATGCACAACTACGATCCATTACTGAATACATCTATCAAATCAGACAAAAATTTAAGATTCATCAAATTGATCCTATAAAAACAGTATGGGGAGGAGGATACAAATGGAAAAAGAATTGACAATCAAGCAACTCATTAAGCGTACCTACCTTAAAATCATTTGGCAATTTCTTCTATGTCTGATACTTTTTTACGTAGTTCCAGCTCTTCTATCTTCTGTATCTGGAATTAATGAGAAAAATGCCAATCACTTTGCTTTATTTTTTAGCGTCAGTTCTTGGATTTATCTTTGCATCATTTTAATTTTTATCATTGTAATAAATATTAGACGGTTATTAACCAAGATTCAAAAAGAAATGAACATGGTTTATCATAGTGGTCTATATTTCACCAAAAATGAACATCACCATTTGCAGATTAAAGAATTCATTGAAACAAACGATCTGATCGAAAAAATGCAATCTGAAATAAAAAATAGAATTCAAAATGAAAAAGATCAAAAAAAAGAACTCATGTTTCAAGTATCTAGCGCTGCACATGATCTTCGAACTCCTCTAACTGTCATCAGAGGAAATGCTGAATTCTTACAATCCACCGAGCAAACACCTCAAGCAATGGAATGTCTAAAAGATCTTGAGCAAGCAAGTATTCAGTTAAACGATTATTTTAACCACTTTATCCAATACTCCAAAACTTTTTACGACCATGATATTCAACTTGAAAACATATCAATTAAACAAGTAACTCATCAATTGAAAGAACATATCACTCCTTTACTCCCTAGAAATACACAATTTGTTTTTACAAACACAGTAACTCCATCGACACAAATTGCCATTCATTCCAATATATTTTTCCGAGCAATCACAAATATTATTACTAATGCAGTACAACATCAAAAAGAAAATGATGCTCAAATCCACCTAACAATGTCACAAGAAAATAGTCAATTAGTTCTAACTATATGGAATAACCAATCTAGTTTTTCAAAAAATATATTACAACATGCTGGAAATCTATTCTATAAAGATGACCAAGCAAGAACACCTTCTCAAGAAAGTCACTATGGACTTGGTTTATCTTTCGTGAAACGCGTCATGAAACTTCATAATGGAACAATGCATTTAGAAAATATTAATCATGGTGCACAAGTCAAGTTAATTATTCCCATTATATAGAATAAGCCGAACTCATCAATATGTGTTCGGCTTTCCTTCATTTATAATTGATAAAAAAGACAGGCACTTTTGCCTGTCTTCGTTTTCATCATCATTTCCTATCAGCCATTTCACACTTCTTCATCAACAACTCTTTCATTTCTTTCCCCTAAGCGGTAAACAATCACGACGGATAATAGAAGAACCAGAGTTGTGATGATTGACCCTTCTGCACCAAATGCTCCTCCGGTCAGCCAGTCGGGGCCTGATCCCATGGTAAAGCTAAAGATAGAAGCATCTGCTCCCGTCCCACTGACTTGAAAGCCAAGGAGATTTCCTTGTACATAGTTCCAAGTCCCGTGCTGAGCCACCACTAGCCAAATGCTATCGGTGTAGATAAGAAGCAGACCAGCTAGCACCCCATCAAGGACAATATTCAGGACGGATAAGAAAGTCACTCCTGAATTTCCCAGATGAAGAATACCAAAGAGACTACTAGAAATCGCGATGGCTAAAGGAAGATTAGCTCTTGCAGCAATCCGAGTTAGGAGCCAGCCTCGCGTCGCTACT
The DNA here is from genome assembly GCF_052588545.1 of Streptococcus sp. KHUD_013. Lineage (NCBI taxonomy): Bacteria > Bacillati > Bacillota > Bacilli > Lactobacillales > Streptococcaceae > Streptococcus > Streptococcus sp. KHUD_013. The sequence continues at coordinate 946,166 of NZ_CP186264.1, read as the reverse complement.
TCTTCAGTCCCACCTTGCAGGAGCCAAAATGGGAATAACCCTAGAATAAAGAGGATGGGTTCTAAACTTAATTCATTTAGCTCAAAAGACCCGATTCCACCTACCTGGTAGACAAGAGCAATCACTCCCATTTGCAGAAGGGAAAGCAAAATCCCCCAGGCAAGATATTTAAGCCAGCTCTTTTTAACAAAACCTAAAGTCGATAAGGGATTCTTCTCAATGAACTTCACCCAAATAATAAAGAGGATGAGAATGAATACAAAACTGAAGAGCTCATAATAAAGAAAATAATGGTAGAAAAACTCTTGAACACTTGCGCCTCCATTTCCTGGTGAAAAAAGCTCTGTTAAAAACTCTATGACCAAAGAAAATGGTCCCACTAATTCACTACCGAGCCATAGTCCCCCTTCAACAAAGAGGAAGGTTAAAAAGACATAGAACAGTGTAGAAATGAGCACTGGCAACGACGTGTTAGTTTTTATATCCTGAATAATCTTTCCTTTCTTCATTAGTAACCTCCATTTATCTAATAGGTCCATTGTAACAAAGAAAACCCAAACCTGCAACATCCATTCATGTTAGGTAATCTAACATGAATTGGTGAAATTTCTTGTTTTCAAGGTTGATTTATGATATAATGGTTCTTGTAAAAAATAAATGATGAAATTCATACTCGTTTTCAGTATGAATTCTTTATTTTTTTAAACCCTCTGAGGGTATCCCTTCCATTACTCTTCATCAGACAATGGATTAGATATAAAGGAGAACGAAATGAAGAAAAAACTATTAGCCTATTTGCTTTTCTTATTTCCACTATTCGCCTTTGCGAGTCAAGCACAGGCAGAAACGGTTAAAGTCGTTTTCGATACGGCATATGCGCCCTTCGAATTCAAGGACTCAGACCAAGTTTATAAAGGAATTGACGTTGAAATCTTGGATAAGGTCGCTGAAATCAACGGTTGGACCTTAGAAAAGTCTTTCCCAGGCTTTGACGCGGCCGTCAACATGGTCCAATCCGGGCAAGCCGATGCCATTATGGCAGGGATGACCAAGACCAAAGAACGTGAACAAGTCTTTACTATGTCCGATACCTACTATGATACAAAAGTCGTGATCGCAACTAAGAAAGCTAACAAGATCACTTCCTATGACCAGCTCAAAGGAAAAACGGTTGGAGTCAAAAATGGAACTGCTGCCCAACGTTTCCTTCAAAAGAACAAGGACAAGTACGGATATACTATCAAGACCTTCGATACCAGTGATTTGATGAATAACAGTTTATCAACCGGTGCAGTGGATGCTATTATGGATGACCAACCTGTTATCGAATATGCTATTAAGCAAGGACAAGACCTTTCTATTAATATGGAAGGAGAAGCTGTCGGAAGCTTTGCCTTTGGGGTCAAAAAAGGTGGTTCTCACGAAAAACTCATCAAACAGTTCAATACTGCTCTTGCCCAAATGAAGAAAGATGGTACGCTAGATCAAATTATTGAAAAATGGACTGGTAGCAGCCAATCATCATCTACAGCAACAACTACCGCTAGCACTACTGTTGTTCCAGAAACGAGCACTGAAGCAGGACAAAAGGCGACTCCTAAGAAGAAAACGTATAAAATTTCTAGTGATTCCTCTTTTGCTCCCTTCGTCTTCCAAAATGATCAAAGTAAATACACTGGGATTGATATGGAATTGATTAAGGCCATTGCCAAAGACCAAGGATTTACACTAGAAATTAGCAATCCAGGTTTTGATGCTGCTGTCAGTGATGTCCAGAATGGTAATGCCGATGGAATGATTGCCGGGATGACTGTTACTGATGCGCGTAAGGCGACTTTTGACTTCTCAGATCCATACTACACAACGAATTCAATCCTAGCAGTTCAAGAAAGTAGTAAAATTTCTTCCTACGAAGATCTAAAAGGAAAAACAGTTGGTGTCAAAAATGGGACTGCTTCTCAAACTTTCCTCGAGGAAAACAAGAGCAAGTATGGCTATAAAATCAAAACCTTCTCAGATGGGGCTTCTATGTATGACAGCTTGAACTCAGGTTCTGTAGCTGCCATCATGGATGATGAACCTGTCATCAAATACGCCATTAAACAAGGACGTAAATTCAAAACACCTATCGAAGGTACTCCAAGTGGTCAGATTGCCTTTGCTGTTCAAAAAGATTCGAACCCTGAATTGATTGAAATGTTCAACAACGGTTTGGCCAACTTAAAAGAGAGTGGCGAATACCAAAAGATCTTGGATAAGTACCTTTCAAGCGATAGCGACGAAACAACTGAATCTACTTCAGTAGATGAAACGACTATCTGGGGCTTGCTCCAAAACAACTACAAACAATTGTTAGGTGGATTAGGTGTCACTATCGCCCTTGCTTTAATATCCTTCGCAATCGCTATGGTTGTTGGGATTATCTTCGGAATGTTTAGTGTCAGTCCTTATAAATGGCTTCGTTGGACTGCTGAGATCTTCGTCGATGTCATTCGCGGTATCCCACTGATGATCCTTGCTGCCTTCATCTTCTGGGGAATTCCTAATTTGATCGAGTCCATGACGGGCCACCAATCCCCAATCAATGACTTCCTTGCAGGTACCATCGCTCTCTCCCTCAATTCTGCTGCTTATATCGCTGAGATTGTTCGTGGAGGGATTCAAGCCGTACCAGCTGGACAGATGGAAGCTAGTCGAAGCCTCGGGATTTCATACAGCAAGACCATGCGCAAGATTATCTTGCCTCAAGCGACAAAACTTATGCTTCCAAACTTTGTCAACCAATTCGTTATTGCACTGAAAGATACGACTATCGTGTCTGCAATCGGTTTGGTCGAGCTCTTCCAGACTGGTAAGATTATCATCGCTCGAAACTACCAAAGCTTCAAGATGTATGCGATCCTTGCCGTCTTCTACCTCGTCATCATTACCTTATTGACACGCTTTGCAAAACAATTAGAAAAGAGGGCTAACTAATGGCTAAATTAAAAATTGATGTCCATGACCTCCACAAATATTACGGTGAAAATGTGGTCCTAAAAGGCATCTCAACAAAATTCTACGAAGGAGATGTGGTTTGCATCATTGGACCATCTGGTTCTGGTAAATCCACCTTCCTTCGCAGTCTCAATCTTCTCGAAGAAGTAACCAAGGGACAGATTACCGTGAACGGCTATGATCTTACTGATCCAAAAACCAACATTGATATCGTCCGTGAAAATGTCGGGATGGTCTTCCAGCACTTCAACCTCTTCCCTCATATGAGTGTCATCGAAAACATCATGTTTGCTCCTTTGGAGCACAAACGCATGAGTCGTGAAGAAGCTAAGGAATTAGCGATGGAACTCTTGGAAAAGGTTGGACTGGCTGACAAAGCTGAAGTCTCTCCTGATAGCTTGTCAGGTGGTCAGAAACAGCGGGTGGCCATTGCGCGTGGTTTGGCAATGAAGCCAGATGTCATGCTCTTTGACGAACCAACTTCTGCCCTTGACCCTGAAATGGTCGGGGACGTACTGAACGTTATGAAGGATTTGGCTAAGCAAGGGATGACCATGATTATCGTCACCCACGAGATGGGATTTGCGCGCCAAGTGGCCAATCGTGTCATCTTTACCGCTGATGGCGAATTCCTCGAAGACGGCAAACCAGACCAAATCTTCGACAACCCACAACACCCACGTTTGAAAGAATTCTTGGATAAGGTGTTAAACGTTTAATAGAAATAGAAACTGGAGTTAAACCTCCAGTTTTTTCTTTTTCCAATAATGAAAAATATTGAGAAATTTCATTTAAATAACTTGCTAAATGAATCAAAAAACTATACCATAGTAGAGTGTCTTTTGACCAAATATGTGACTGAAGGATGATTATGAAAAAATTATTAGAAAAGGTTAGTATCCTTTCTTTATCTCTTGTATTAACAACGTCTTTTTCGATTTCGAGTGCACTTCCCTATATGTTTGAATACTATAAGGATCTCCCTAAAAGTCAGATCGAACTCTTGGTATCCCTTCCATCCGCTGGGATTATGCTCACCCTCTTCCTCAACACCTTTATCGAACGCTTCTTGGATGAGAGAAAGATGATTATCACCGGTCTGTTAATTCTCTCAATCTTTGGAATGGTCCCTTTCATTAACCAAGTTTATCCTATCCTCTTCATCTCTCGTTTCATCTTTGGAATGGGTGTCGGTTTGATCAATGCTAAGGCTATTTCAATTATCAGCGAGCGCTACCAGGGACGCGAACGAGTCCAAACTCTTGGATTTCGTGGTTCTGCCGAGGTCGTAGGGACAGCCCTCGTCACTTTATTGGTCGGCTTCCTCCTCCAATTCGGCTGGACTTCTAGCTTCCTAGCTTACGGGGCCGGCTTAATCGTTCTCTTTCTCTTCATGACCTTTGTCCCTTACCACCAGCAAGAAGAAAGTCAGCATACACATGCCAATCATAAAGAACCACTCCAAAAGGAAGAATGGAAGTTAACTATTATTTTGGCCATTGTAGCTGCAATGATTGTCCTTTGCAACGTCGGAGTAACTCTTCGCATTCCAAGTATTGTCGCCTACACGTTCAAGGATCAACATAATTCAGCCAGCTTCATTCTAAGTGCTATGCAATTAATCGGAATTCTAGCTGGTCTCACCTTCTCTGGCCTTGTTCATTTGTTCAAGAGCAAATTGATTACTTATGCTGGGATTGCTTATGGATTCTCCATGATGGCTGTAGCCCTTTCGCCAAGCATCCCTCTTCTTGCTCTTTCCGCCCTCTTCTCTGGCTATACGTATAGCACTGCCCTCACCATGGTTTTCCAAATCTTGTCAGCCAAGATTCCTGCCAAACGATTAAACCAAGTGACCTCTGTAGCCGTCTTGGGTTGTAGCTTTGGAGCGGCCATTACACCTTTCGCCCTCAATACCATCGGTCTCATCTCAGACAGCAACGCTTTCATCTTTACCGTATTAGGTATTGCTATGGCACTCCTAGCCTTCTCTCTTCTCTATCTTTTAAAAGATCAGCAGGATTAAACACAAAAGACTGGAAAAACATCCAGTCTTTTTCTGTCTTAATTACTAGAAAGTTGGGCAGTTTGCATTTTGTAATAAACACCTCTTTGAGCCATCAACTCCTTATGATTCCCATGTTCAACGATATTTCCATCTACCATGACTAGGATGAGATCCGCATTTTCAATTGTAGACAGGCGGTGGGCGATTACAAAGCTGGTCCGACCCACCATTAACTTATGAAAGGCATCCTGAATGAGCAACTCTGTCCGCGTGTCAATGGAAGAGGTCGCCTCATCTAGGATCAGAATCTTAGGTACTGCAAGAAAGACCCGAGCAATAGTCAGAAGCTGTCTTTGTCCTTGAGAGAGGGAGTCTCCCGCATCCGCTAGATAGGTATCATAACCTTCTGGAAGCTGTTGAATAAAGAAATCAGCATTGGCAGCTTTTGCTGCTTGGACCACTTCTTCCCGACTAGCATCTGGTCGACCAAATGCGATATTCTCATGAACCGTTCCAACTTTGAGCCAAGTCTCTTGGAGCACCATCCCAAACTGCTTGCGATAGCTTGCTAGACTATAGCTATTTACAGCTTCATGATCTAAGCGCAACTGCCCCTGATCCACATCATAGAATCGCATGAGAAGGTTAATCAATGTAGATTTCCCAGCTCCAGTTGGACCAACAATGGCTACCTTACTAGCCGGCGGGATAGAAATGGAGAGATCCTTTATGAGGGTCTGATCAGGGCGATAACCAAAGCTGACATGATCAAATTGGACTGCTCCTTCGACAGCGTCTTCTTGCAAGTCTCTCTTGCCACTTTCTTTCACTTCCTCTTGGTCTAGGATACTATAGAGGCGCTCTGCACAAGCTAAGGCGCTCTGCAGTTCAGCAAGGACAGAGGAGATGTCATTGAAGGGTTTAGTATACTGATTGACATAGTTGAGAAAGGTCACCAACTGACCAACAGTAAAGCCAGTTCCAGATAGGATACGGAAGGCACCAAATCCCGTCACGAGGGCATAGATTAGGGCATTGACAAAGCGCGTCGCAGGATTAACGGTGGAGGAATAAAAAATCGCTTCTTGAGAGTAACCAGCATAGTCGCCATTGATCTCGATAAATTTCCTATGAAATGCATCCTGAGCATTGAAGGCTTGAAGCAAGCTTTCTTGACTGAGAGATTCTTCAATCATCTGCGTTTGAGCCCCACGCGCCTGGGTCTGCATCCTGAAGAGATGGTAAGAACGCTTGGCAATAAAACGGGCGATAAAGAGTGATAAGGGTGTCAAGATTAAGACCATCCCCATCATCATCCAATCCAATCGGGCCATACTAGCTATGGTCACTAAAATCGTAAGAAGACCAACAAAGAACTGACTGAAGACCATGAATAAACCATTGTTCAGTTGTTCAACGTCCGTGGTCAAGCGACTGACCAAATCCCCAGTACCTTGACGATCCAGGTAAGATAAAGGAAGAACATACACTTTCTGGATGACCTTCTCCCTTAAATCCTTACTGTAGCGATAAATCATCTGATTGTAAATTAAAGGATTCAACCATTGGATCAGCGTTGCAAAGAGGATCACTAGACCCATTTGCAGGATAAGTGGGAGTATGAGGTGAGCTGCATCAGGGAGGACCACTAAGTCTATTGCCCGCCCGATCAGGATAGGGATATAGACGGTTAACAAGACTTGCATGATGGTTCCCAGACTGGCTAAGATTAGCCAGATGGGCTGCTTGGCTATATCAGCAAGCAAGCGCCGTAAATAAGTCTTCTGTTTCATTCTGCTCCCTCCTCTCTCTTCTGTTGGGAGAAATGAATCTCTTGGTATAAAGGATTGGTTGCCACCAAGTCTTCATGACTTCCTAGGCCGACTTGACGACCTTTATCTAAGACGAGAATTTGCTCAGCACTTCGCAGACTATTGGTCCGCTGCGAAATAAGAATGAGGCTTGTCTCCGTCAATTCCTCTTTTAGAGCCTGTAAAAGTCGTGCTTCTGTCAAATAGTCCAAGGCAGATGTAGAATCATCCAAGACCAAAAATGGAGCTTGGCGAAGGATAGCACGTGCTATGGTCAGACGTTGCCGTTGACCACCGGAAAAATTCCGTCCAAAAGCTTCTACGGGAGCCTCTAGTCCTCCCTCTTTCTCACGGACGAAGTCAGCTGCTTGCGCAACTCCCAAGGCCCACCACAACTGCTCTTCGTTCGGTTCCTCATTTAATCCTAAAGTTAGGTTTGAACGAATACTCCCTTTAAAGAGCTCTGCTTTTTGAGGAACTACTGCTACCCAGTCACGCCACTGACCAAGAGTCTTGGGACTCTGTCCATCTTTAAAAATGATTAGACTTCCTTTGCTTGCTTCATATAGATGACCTAACAATTGAACCAAAGTAGATTTACCAGCACCTGTCCCTCCTATGATTCCTAAGGTTTGTCCCTTCTTTAACGATAAATCAATACCTTCTAAGGATGGTTTTGCGGCTAAAGGATAGGTAAAGACAAGGTCTTGGATCTGTAGCGCCAGTTGAGGGTCAGAAACAGATACATCTTCCAACTCTTGATCCAGCTCTTCACTTTTCTCATCAAAGACCTGAACTATCCGACCAGCAGCAATATAGCTTTGGTTGAGCGAGGTCACCAACATGGCTAACTTCAGCAATTCCGTCAAAATTTGAAGCAGGTAATTGACCAAAGCGACCAACATTCCTTGACTGAGGGTCCCCATTTGAATAGAGGCTTGCCCTTGCCAAAGAATACAAATCAAGGTTCCATTCACGACGAGGAAAGTCAAGGGACTGATTAAACTAGACCATTTAGAGACCACTAATTGCCACTTCGTATAGTCTTGGTTAACCTCATTAAACTCTGCTTCTTCGTGAGTTGCCTGCCCAAAGGCGCGGATAACCCTCATCCCTTGTAACTGCTGACGCGTGATGGTAACCACTCGGTCCGTTATCTTCCTGATGCGTGCATAAAGAGGATTGACCAGACGAGACATGACGACAATGATCAGGGTTAAGAGAGCAACCATACCAATAAACCACAGGGTCAGTTGCGGACTAATGGTGAAGGCCATAAAAATAGATCCGAAAACGACAATCGGCGCACGGAGAAATAGACGTAAAAATAGATTAATCCCCGTTTGAATCTGATAGGTATCACTGGTTAAGCGCGTCACGAGACTTGAGGTGGTTAAACGGTCTCTTTGCTCCTTAGACAAGCTAAGAATCTTCTCATATAGGTCATTGGTCAATTCCTTGGTATAGCCTACTGCTGCTTTTGATGAATAATATTGGGCCGTTATCGCTACAAGAACCCCAAAACCAGCAAAAACAAATAAGAGACCAACCAGTCCAAATATCCCCCCTTGATCCTGACGGGGGATGAGCTGATCGACCAGATGGGCAATTAAAAGTGGAACCAGTAATTCAAAAGTTGCTTCTAACAACTTGAAAAACGGTCCCAGTATGGTTTCTTTTTTATAATTCCTGAAGTATTTCAATAAGTCTTTCATACTAGTCATTTTACTTTCTAAAGGATGTACTTATTTTACCACAATTTAGAAAGATAAAAAAACTCTCCCTGCAAAGCAGAGAGAGTCGAATAATGACCTGATGAAGGCCAGGAATTTTATTCCGTCTTTGTCCCCTTGTTTAAGATCTTGCCCATTTTCCCCAATCCAATCAGTAAGAGTGGGAAAGAAAGGACTGTTATCAGGCCTAGCACAAGAAAAACAGCAACAAATCCACTAGTATCAATCAACCAACCAGTCAGTGGGAAGATCACGATCATGGAAAGACTAAACATCATGGAGTTGATACTCAGCATGGTTGCTCGTACACTAGAAGGCAAATAACCTTGTAACTCATTGTAGTAGATGGGTTGATAAACGGCATAAAGGGCATTGGTCAAGAGATAGACACTTAGATAGGCGAATGGAGTCTTGAAGCCTACAAAAAACAAGACCAACCCTGTCAATGCAACCAAAACCGGAAAGACTTGATCACTATTCCATTTTTTACCGATTTGACTGGCTAGATAAACCGCTAGGAGATTGAATCCACTACCAATCAACATAATGAGCGAAACTTGCCAACTGGCTAAGTCACTGATTTTCTGTTGGTAGTAAAAATAAAACATACACATGATGGTTCCTACCAACTGATAGGTGAACATCCAGTAAAAGAGCACTGGTTTTTCCTGCCATTCTTGTTTCACTACTACCAATATCCTTTTTAAGGTCAAATGATTTCTTTCACCACTCTTGCTCTCCGGTTCCTTCATCAGAAAAATCAAGAGAATGGAAAGCAAGGAAAGACCAATAGCAATCAGGTAGGTCCAAGCCAATGCTCCATGAACAAAGAATCCTGCCACAACGGTACCTAAAGTTCGGGTGACTTCGGCCACGCCAGACAAAAAGCTAGAAATCTGAAGATACCGGTCCTTTTGACCCGCTTCTACCGCAGAATCGTATAAGAAAGCGGTGCTGGTTCCCGAGTCAAAATTATAAGACCAAGCACTGACCGTCATGGCAAGAGCATAGATCCAAAAATTCCCCTGACCAAACAAAATAAAGATAGAGGATACAATACTGGCCAAGCGAGCCAAATAGAGATTTGTCTTGTAGCTAAATCGATCGGCCAACATACCAGAGGGGATTTCACACAAGAGACTGGTCCCATGAAAGATACTTTCTAGTAAACCGATTTGAAGCAAGGATAGACCATTTTGGATAAAAAATAAAATCCAAAAACTGGTAATCCCAAAATAAGATGTGAATTCCAGACCTGCTAGGAGTGGAATATTGCCTTTGTAAGTTCTTTTAAACATTGTTTTCTCTCTTTCAATATGTAGTATGACTGTTTCTAAAAGACTTACTGAGAGTTGCCTACATTTTCTCCACCTCTTTCATTTAAAGTGAGAGTGGGACAGAAATCGGTAATTCGTTAGAATTCGATTTCGTCGTCCCACCTCCGCACAGTTGAGTAGGGCTGTAAAAGCTGATGAAGTCAGCGTGGTAGAGCCCACTCAACCACTGCGTCTTGCTCGATAATCCAAAGATAATTGAAAGGCTAGGACTTTTGTCCCAGCCTCATAGTTATTAAGGTTTGATACGGTGCAACATACGTGGGAACGGAATAGCTTCACGGATATGTTTTGTACCAGCCGCGAAGGTGACCATCCGCTCGATACCGATACCAAATCCACCGTGTGGGACTGTACCGTATTTACGGAGGTCAAGGTAGAATTCATATTCTGTGCGATCCATACCTAGTGATTCCATCTTAGCGACAAGGGCATCGTAGTCTTCCTCACGCATGGAACCACCGATGATTTCTCCGTAACCTTCTGGTGCGAGCAAGTCCGCACAAAGTACGCGGTCTGGATTACCAGGAACTGGTTTCATGTAGAAAGCTTTGATGTCTGATGGGTAGTTGATCACGAAGGTTGGTACACCAAAGTGGTTTGAAATCCATGTTTCGTGTGGTGAACCGAAGTCATCTCCATGTTCAAGATGTTCGTAATCCGCATCTTCATCGTTTTCATGCTCTTGCAAGAGATCAATCGCTTCATCGTAAGTGATGCGTTTGAATGGCTCTGCAATGTAGCGTTTTAAGAGCTCAGTATCACGCTCTAATGTTTCTAAGGCTTGAGGAGCACGGTCCAACACACCTTGAAGAAGGGCTTTGACATAAGCTTCTTGTAAGTCAAGTGATTCATCGTGTGTCAAGTAAGAGTACTCAGCGTCCATCATCCAGAACTCAGTCAAGTGACGACGAGTCTTAGATTTCTCAGCACGGAATACTGGACCAAAGTCAAAGACGCGACCAAGGGCCATAGCACCCGCTTCAAGATAAAGCTGACCTGATTGGCTCAAGTAAGCTGGAGTACCAAAGTAGTCTGTTTCAAAAAGTTCAGTCGAATCTTCTGCAGCATTTCCTGAAAGAATTGGGCTATCAAATTTCATGAAACCATTCTTATCAAAGAACTCATAAGTTGCATAGATGATCGCATTACGGATTTGCATGACAGCTACTTGTTTGCGTGAACGAAGCCACAAGTGACGGTTGTCCATCAAGAAGTCTGTTCCATGTTCTTTTGGAGTGATTGGATAATCTTGAGATTCACCGATCACTTCGATGTCTGTAATATCGAGCTCATAACCAAATTTAGAACGCTCGTCTTCTTTGACAACACCTGTTACAAATACAGATGTTTCTTGGCTCAAGCGCTTGATGGTGTCAAATTTTTCAAGACCTACTTCTTCGCCGAATTTTTCGATAAAGTTTGGTTTGAAAGCAACACCTTGGAAGAAGGCCGTTCCGTCACGCAATTGCAAGAATGCGATCTTCCCTTTTCCTGATTTATTCGCAACCCAAGCACCGATGGTCACTTCTTGACCGACATAGTCTTTTACTTCGATGATGGTAATCCGTTTTGTCATAATAGATCTTCCTTTTCTCATTGTACTTGTCCGAAGACATAATCATCTTTCATTTTACCACAAATAATAGCCGATAGCTATCTCTCACAATCTAAAAATCCGTCTTTTTTAGCGAAAACTGACTTTTTTAAAGAAAAGTCAATCAACTTTTTCAAATTCTTGAACCTATTAAAATATTTTATCCTATAATTTGATTTTTCAAAGGAAAATCCTGTCATTTTAAGCCTTTCTAGCAACCATTTTTGACAAGTCAAAAGCTTACAAGTTATACTAACAGTATGTATAAGGAGGAAAATATGAAAAAGAAAATTCAACTCACTACGGGATTGTGTGCAGCTGTTTTAGCCCTCAGTCTCGCAACAACAACATTAGCAGATGAGCAGACAGGCCCTGTCACTGAACGACAAGATAGGCTTGCTCCTGTTTCAACAACTTCAGAGACTTCAGTTGCTACAGTTACAAACGAAGAAACAGCACCACTTCCTAGCGAAGAAACAGTAACCCCAACAGTTGAGGAATCAACCCCAGCTCCTGCTGAAACGCCAGTAGATCCACGAATCTCCGAAATACGTGTCATCCATCGTCGTCGCACTTTGAAACCAGACTATTCTCCAATTGCATCTTCTACAGATGTCGTCTACAAGACAGTTGAAGCCCGTGCTTTCACCGAATATGACGTTTCTGGAAATGGACCAGCAACCGTTACAGACGAAAATGGAAAAACATGGTATCGAGTTCGATATTCTGAGCTTGATATTAAAGATGGCTTCCATTACAAGAGCGCTCCTGAAAAAGGAACTGCTACCGCGCCCGTCATTGAAGTCATTCATCTCTATGACGATATCGATTTGAATCCGGAAGTTGTAAAACGTGCTCGTTTTGTAGACGATAAGGGACAAGAAATTGTGCCTTCCCAAGAAAACAGCGTCGAGCGGAGCCTCGATTTGGCTTATGAAGCTGGTCTACCAACAGCACCTGCTCAGATCCAAGCTAATGGAAAAACTTATACCTTCCAATCTGCTGACAAAGAAGAATTGACCTCCCACAAACTTCATGTTTCTAACCTAGTTACTGTAACCTATTTCTATAAAGAAGTGACAAGCCCAGTTGTTGAGAAACCTGTGACTCCTTCTACTCCAGTAAAACCTGTTCAGAAACTTCGTCTTCCAAAAGGAAATAATGGTGTAAAAACCCGCGTACCTGTTAGCAAGAAAGCTCAAACAAAACCTTCGACACCAGAAGTGAAAAAATTCCGCCTTCCAAAAGGAAATAATGGGGCTAAGACCCGTGTCCCTGTGAAAAAGACAAACACTATTCTTTCTGTCGATTACTTATAATGCCATAGAAAAGAGAGTGGGACAGAAATCGATAATTCGTTAGAATTCGATTTCGTCGTCCCACCTCCGCACAGTTGAGTAGGGCTGTAAAAGCTGATGAAATCAGTGTAGTAGAGCCCACTCAACCACTGCGTCTTGCTCAACAATCCAAAAATAATTGAGAGGCTAGGACTTTTGTCCCACTCTCTTATTTTAATTCTCCATAAACTGGTGCAAGCGGCGAACAGCTTCTTTCAACGTTTCCAGGTCAGTTGCATAGCTAAGACGGACATTTTCTGGGGCTCCAAATCCAGCACCTGTAATAAGGGCAACACCCACTTCTTCCAGAATGGCAGTTGCAAACTCTGTCACATCCGTATAGCCTTTCATCTCCATGGCTTTTTTGACATTTGGGAAGAGATAGAAAGCTCCCTGTGGCTTGATGACATCAAAACCTGGAACTTCGCACAAAAGAGGATAGATGGTGTTCAAACGTTCCTCAAAAGCTTGACGCATCACTTCTACCGAGTCTTGTGGACCAGTGAGCGCTTCAATCGTAGCATACTGCGATACGGCCGTCAGGTTGGAAGTTGTTTGACCAGTCAGTTTACTCATAGCTGCAATGATTTCTGGATCACCAACCGCATAACCAACCCGCCAACCTGTCATGGCGTAGGCTTTTGAAACCCCGTTAATGACAACCGTTTGTTTGCGGATGGCTTCAGATAAACTTGAAATAGGAACAAACTCATTGCCGTTATAGACTAGACGACCATAGATATCATCCGCTAGGATAATAATGTCATGTTCGACAGCCCAATTTCCAATGGCTAGGAGTTCGTCCTTGCTATAAATCATCCCCGTCGGATTAGAAGGAGAGTTTAATACCAAGACCTTGGTCTTTTCTGTACGAGCTTCTTCCAATTGCTCAACGGATACCTTAAAATCATTGGATTGGTGTCCTTTGACATAGACGGGAACCCCTTCTGCCATCAGGACCTGGTCTCCATAGCTGACCCAGTATGGTGTCGGGATAATAACCTCATCACCTGGATTGAGCACAGCCATAAAGAAGGTATAGAGCGAAAACTTGGCACCTGTCGCAAAGGTTACTTGATTTGGTGAAACGGAATATCCATAGTAGCGTTCGAAATAGGTATTGACGGCAGCCTTTAATGCTGGAAGGCCAGAAGCAACCGTATAAAAGGAAGCCCGTCCATCCCGAATAGCCTGAACTGCAGCATCTTGAATATTCTCAGGAGTGTGAAAATCAGGCTGGCCCAAGGTTAGAAAGAGGATATCTTTTCCTTCTGCCTTTAGTTTTTTTGCTTTGGCATCACTTGCTAGGGTGACACTTTCTTCCATCTTTAATACACGATCAGAAATTTTCATACCTTACCTACTTTCTATCTGGGACCAGCTACAGACGAACCAATTTAGACTAAGATTCTACCAAAACTGGCTACAACACCTATATTATACACCATCTATCTGACTTGGAGCAAGATTTTACTAAGGATTGCCCAGAAACTTTACACCTTCTTACTATTCGACAAAGAAATAATTTGAGATTAAAGTTAACAGACCTATTTCTTGTGTTGATAATTCCATTATCTTGTCACCCGCCTGTAATCTATTTGATATTAAGGCTTAATAGCGTCTAATACTATTTATTGATAAAATAATAGTATGAAGAATTTAGAAAAACTATTTGAAGAAGCCCAAACAGAATTAAAAACCATGATTGTCTTTCACAAGGCGGAACGGACTTTTCGTGCAGCAGAGTCCCATGTCTTTAAGGACCATCAGTTGACTCCTACTCAGTTTTCCGTTTTGGAAACCTTGTATAGTAAGGGGGATCTGCGGATTCAGAACCTGATTGACAGCATTTTAGCGACCTCTGGAAATATGACTGTCGTCATTCGAAATATGGTGCGTGATGGATGGATCAAACGCGAAACAGATCCAGATGACCGTCGTGCTTGTATCGTTTCTTTGACAGAAAAGGGCCGTAAAAAAATTATCGAAGTTCTTCCTGATCATATACAAAATGTTCAAAAAGTTATGAGTGTCTTTAGCGAAGAAGAGCATCAGCAACTGCAAACTCTTCTGAAGAAATTAAAAGGCTCCCACTAAATTCTAACCATCAATCAGCCGTGTTCATAGCTAACTATGAACGCGTTTTTTTATTCTCAAGAACAAAATGTACTAGTCGCTGTTGACTAGTACATTTTATTTACTCATATTTCACAAAGACTAATTGTTTGTCAGTCGATAAATCAGCTTGGTAAGTAAATCCATTAAAGCTTAACCGCTTCATCTCTTCGACCTTCGTGATCTGCTTCTCTAGTAAGGTTGTCACAAAAGCCCCACGCGCTTTCTTTGAAATGGTTGAGTGAACCTTCAACAGCCCATTCTTCTCTTCAAGGAATTTAAAAGTCACCATCCGATCTTGAATCTCCTTAGAAAAGACGGTTTCAAACTCACTGGAAAGCAAAGAAATAATTAGATCTTCCTCCTGAAGAGCTTGATCATAGCTAGCCTTCCAAAAAGTCTTTAAGGATTTCCCCTGGACCTTAAGCTTCATGAGAAAGTCCAAACGATGGGGAGCAATCGGAGTAAGGGCCGGAATCACCCCATAAAGAGCTGAGGTGATCAAGAGATGGTCTTGCACATAAGCCGCTTCTGCTTCCGTCCAGTCCGTACGGCGGATATTCCGGTACATGAGACCGTCGAAGAGATTCAAAGCTGGATAGGTCTTAGCTGTACCCGACTTGAGCGCTCGGATTCGTTGCTCTTCTTCACTTGCCCGCTCTTCAGTAATCTTATAAAGTGAGGCTAACTCTTCTAGAGATAATGAAGCTAAGGCATCGATGACCGCTTGTGTCTCATTTGATACAGGATAACCCGTTTTTTCTGGGGTATCCAGATTCATTTCTTTTGCAGTTGGAATTAATAGTTTCATAGATTTATTGTACCATATTTCATTTTCGCTTGACATAAAATTACCATCATGTTATCATCTAGTTATTAAAACTAGATAACAAAGAGGTAATAACTATTTTATTCAACTACAGTTATCCCAAGTGGGAAGAAATTCCTGATATTGATCTTTATTTGGACCAAGTCCTCCTCTATGTCAATAAGGTGTGTGCGCCTTTTATCTCAGAAACAGACAAGGGCTTAACGGCTTCCATGGTCAATAATTACGTTAAACACGGCTACCTGCCAAAACCAGATAAGAAGAAATACAAGCGACAGCAGGTTGCCCGTCTCATTGCTATTACAACCTTAAAGACGGTTTTTTCGATTCAAGAGATCGCGGCTACCTTGAACCTCTTGCAGAGTCAAGCCAACTCCGCAGACCTCTACAATAGTTTTGTGGACTTTCTCCATGAAGAGAAAGAACCTTTAGCACCCATTATCGGATCTGCCTGTCGTACCGTTTTGCTCTACCAAGAAACCCTATCCTATATCCATGTTCATTCTGAGGAGGAAAATGAAAGTGAATTATGCCAGTAAACTAAGCAAGCGCCTGTCTTTTGGAGAGGAAGTCGCAAATAGTGTCACCCATGCAGTCGGTGCCGTTTTGATGCTCTTTCTTCTACCAACTTCTGCCATCTATAGTTATGAAACACACGGAACCCTTGCAGCTGTCGGGACTTCGATTTTTGTCATCAGTCTCTTTCTCATGTTTCTCTCATCGACTATCTACCATGCCATGGCCTATGACTCTCCTCAAAAGTATGTCTTACGCATTATCGATCACTCCATGATCTATATTGCTATTGCAGGAAGCTATACGCCCGTCGTTCTTTCTCTCATGAACAATTGGTTTGGTTATGCCATTATTCTGATTCAATGGGGGACGACCATCTTTGGTATTCTCTATAAAATTTTTGCTAAGAAGGTGAATGAAAAATTCAGCCTGGCCCTCTATTTGATTATGGGTTGGTTGGTGATTTTCATCATCCCTCAGATCATCAGCCAAACAAGCCCAACTTTCTGGGGCTTAATGCTGATGGGTGGCCTATGCTACACAGTTGGAGCTGGATTTTACGCCAAAAAGAAACCTTATTTCCATATGATTTGGCATCTCTTCATTCTAGCTGCTTCTGCACTGCAATATATCGCGATTGTGTACGTCATGTAAGACACGAGGCTGGGACAAAAGTCCTAGCCTCTCAATTTTCTTTGGATTGTCGAGCAAGACGCAGTGGTTGAGTGGGCTCTACTACGCTGATTTCATCGGCTTATACAGCCCTACTGAACTGTGCGGAGGTGGGACAACGAAATCGAATTCTAACGAATTACCGATTTCTGTCCCGCTCTCTTTTAGTTGCTTTTTTACCTTCAATTGACTACAATAAAGAAAAATTGTACGGGGACAGTTATGACAACCAAATACCAAAAGATTATTACAATATTAAAAAACCAGATTGACCAGGGGATCCTAAAAACTGGAGACCGCCTCCCTTCTGTTCGCCAACTAGCCAGTCAGTATGCCTGCAGCAAGGACACCGTCCAACGGGCCCTACTCGAGCTAAGCTACAAGAACTATATCTATGCCAAGCCCCAAAGTGGCTATTATGTCCTGGAGGAAGAGACTGGAAAGCATACCGACCTGCCTCTTCGCCTCAAGGAAGATCGCTTCCAGGCCTTTGAAGACTTTCGGACTTGTATCAACGAAACCCTTGTCGGTCGTGATAATTATCTCTTCAACTACTATGAAAAGCAGGAGGGTCTAGTCGATCTCCGTCAATCTATTTCTTCTCTCCTTCGAGAAGATGCCATTTATACCCAGGAGCAACAAATCGTAATCACCTCAGGAACCCAGCAAGCCCTCTACCTCCTAAGCCAGGTAGCCTTTCCTAACCAAAAAGAACAAATCCTAGTAGAGCAACCAACCTACTACCGTATCAACAAGTTAATTCAGGAGCAAGACTTACCTTATCAAAGCATCAATCGCTTGCCTCAAGGAATTGACTTTGACCAACTGGAAGCCATCTTCAAAAGTGGCAAGATCAAATTTTTCTATACCATTCCTCGCTATCATTATCCTTTAGGACATAGTTATAGCAAGCAAGAGAAGGAACAGATATTGGCCTTAGCAGAGCTGTATGATGTCTATATTGTCGAGGACGATTACTTGGGAGACTATGATCCACATTTTTCTCCTAGCTTTCATTATCTGGATGCATCCGACCGGGTTATCTACATCAAGTCTTTTTCTACCAGCCTCTTTTCTGCCCTCCGCATTACTTCTATGGTCCTGCCCCAAGCACTTCTTTCCCCTGTCTTAAAACTCAAGGGTACACTCGACTACGAAAGTAACTTGGTCATGCAGAAGGCCTTGAGCCTCTATATTGACAATGGCATGTTTGCAAAAAACAAAGGGCTCCTTCACCAACAACAAGTCATCCAAAAAGAGCAAGCTGCTTCCCTACTCCAGCAACATTCCCTGTCCGTCCCCGTGTGGCCAGTCATTGGAGGAGTCTTACTAGATTTGAGACAGGTCCCTTCGGTCGCTCGTCTGAAACATAGCGGTCTCCCTCTCCACTTCTTCGAATCTGCCTATATTCAAAGCTGTCCCTATGCCTTTGCACGTATCAATCAGGACAAACTGGAAGAGGTATTACCCCAAATTATCGCTTATCTATAATTCATCCTATCCTTTCTATTTCTTGAGTTATTTTATATATAAAACTATGTTACAAAAAAATTACATTTATTACAAATATCACTTGACATCTGTAACAATAGGAGTATAATCTAAGTCAGAAAGATAAAGAGGTGATATTATGAAACGATCTTTGATTCGTTGGACTGCAGCCTCTCTTGTGGCTGCATCATTTGGACTTGCTTTGGGAGGGTGTGGCTCAAAAGATAAAACAACTTCCTCATCCGAAAAAGCTTCTAGCTCGAAAGTTGAGAAAAAACCAAAAGCTAGCTTGAATAAAAAAGCTACAGCTTCTTCTTCTCAAGCAAAAGAAAATACTACTCCTTCAAGTCAGGCAAGTAACCCGTCAGCTTCAACTGAACCGAACAAGACAGAAGATACATCTTCAACTGATCAAGCAGTTGTTCCTGCAGGACTTGTCGGTACTTGGGTAGGATCTAGCCCTCAGGCAGATAGCATCAAAATGACTATTGAAGCCAATGGAGATATTACAACTGTGGTTAGCTTTAAAAATGATAGTGAACCAACCCGCACAGCCACCTATACTGCAAGAGCTATTCAAGCATCTGGTAATGTTTATTACTGGGAGTCAGAAGGTCTTAATGGCGCAGATGCACTACTTCCTGGTATTACTGGATTAGGAGTAGCAAATTTCCGCTTCAAACCAGGATTTATCCTTGAGGAAGGTCATTATACTCCGATAGCCTTCACAACAGATATCAATACAGAGTTTGACTATAGCAATTACAGAGATTTCCACTTCTCATTGACCAAAGAGCAATAAGTGCAGGAAATTCTTCAATAAAAAAAAGAATGTTGACCCCTTAACATTCTTTTTTTATGTTTTATTCACTTTCACAAATCAATTGGGTTAAACCCTTACTTCTTGGTCAAGTTCCAACTCTTGGCCACAAGGTCGAAAAGATAATCATCCTCTACTCGTCCATCCAAGGGAATACTAATCCAGTATTTCTTGTTCATATGGTAGGCCGGATAGAAAGGAGACTCTTCTAAGAGTTGGCTGACATGATCCTGTTTAAGATTTAAGACCTCAATCTTCCCTTCCTGCCTCGCATCTAGCTTGGACCAGTCTATCTTCATCAAGACGCCAAACCATTTGAGATCCTTTTGATGACGGAAGACGCCCGAGTCCGGAGAACGGTCCCAGAGGTATTCGATAGGACGGTCATATTGCCGGCTGATCCAATCCACCAAGCGCTTGGTCTGAGGATACAAAAAATCTTTGACAGCAAAACAGGAGCTTCTGATATCCTCTAAGGCCTGCTGGCAAGCTTCTCTGACTTGGCCAACATATTGACCAACCATCTGGTCCATATGAAGCTGCACATAGTCGTCGCCTGTCTCCTGATCCACTAGCCAAAAATGCACTTGCTTACTTTGGACAGTCACATAAAGTTTGAAGTCTCCATCCAGGATCTGTTGATCATAGTGAAACTTCTCTCCCTGCTTTGAAAACCCATAAGCTAGAGCTTTTTCATTGTCTATACTGTATTTCTCAAAATAATCTGGTAAAAACACGTACTACTCCTTTCCTCCAGTATACCAAAAATCAAGAAAAAAGAGCTGAGATTTCTTCCTCAACTCATATATCTTTAAAAGACAACACGAGTTCCATGGACCTGATCCACCCCTGGAACATCAAGGAAAAGCTGACGATTCTCCAAAGAGACTCCTCCACCTGCCAAGATTTCTAACTGGCGATCTGCAAGCTGGGCATACTCTTCGTAGCGTTGCAACCGTTGTTCTAAGTCTGTTTCTGGACTGCCGGCTCTTGTTAATAGTCTCGTCACGCCTACTTTCTTCATCCACTCGATACTCGCAGCTT
Source organism: Streptococcus sp. KHUD_013 (assembly GCF_052588545.1). NCBI lineage: Bacteria > Bacillati > Bacillota > Bacilli > Lactobacillales > Streptococcaceae > Streptococcus > Streptococcus sp. KHUD_013. The sequence goes on along the minus strand of NZ_CP186264.1, from coordinate 925,862 downwards.
GATCTTCTAAAGGAATCTGGTCAAATGCCATATGCATGGTCAATTCAAATCCTTGACTGGCTTCGATGAAACGAAGCATGGCATCTTTATCCAGCTGATTGTCAGCAGTCAAAGCCCCAACAGCTAAACCATCAACACCCAGGTCACGGGCAATTTTCCAGTCTTCTAACATTATGTCTAGCTCTTGCTCAGAGTATACAAAATCTCCACCTCGTGGACGAATCATAACGATGACCTTTGCCTGATAATCTTTAGCAAGCTTCACAGCCTCTTTGATCACACCATAGCTTGGAGTCGTACCTCCAACCGCTAAGTTATCACATAATTCTACACGACGCGCTCCTGCTTGAAAAGCCTTCTCTAACAGTGTTATGTTCTCTGCACAAAATTCATATAACGGCATCCTAAATCTCCCTGTATTTGAAATCGTTTTCTTGTTCTACCTTACTCTTTTTTCAATGCTTTGTCAATTAGAAAAACCATCGGCCTCATCAGAAACCAATGGTTGATGCTTAATAGGAAATTGGAACAATAATTTGTAATACCATGTTCCCTTTTTCGACCTTCGCAGAATGGATTTGGTAGCCACTTGTCGGCATGGTCAATTGGATTTGATTCCCTATCATAGTAGCTCCTGTGCCCTCTTGGTTAACTTTTTCAGCAATCTTTGAAGCAACCAAGCTACGTGGAATCGGCAGATGTCCAAGACGGGCCCGTTCTAGGTTCAAGGTCAATTGTTGATCCGTCACACTAGCTGAAAAGTCCATGCTCACCATGGTTTCCACCGGTCCCAGTTCAATCGGAACCTGAACATTGATATACTCTCCATTCATAGCAACTGCTGTATTGAGGAGAGTTTCATCTGTCATTTCCCCTGCCATGGATTTAATAACTTGGCGCAATTGAGGAGAATTCAGTTGAAGCTCTGTTTGCAGGCCAGAAGCAGTCACGTCTGCTGTAGAGAAGCCTTCTTGAGCCAGATCTACCAGCGAAGTATTCACTGTTACATTTTTAAATTGCTCTTGAGTCGAAACCTTTGCTGGTATCAAGAAAACTGCTAAGACAATAACTAGGAGGAAGGTCAGTCCGATGAGTCGTTTGATCCATTTCCACATATGGTCACCTCTTTTCGTTTTGATGGATAGAAGAGAATTCACCTCTATCACTATTGATCTATTCTTTTTAAAATACGACTTCTATTCTACCCTAATTTTTCAAAAAAAGCGAACGAGAGGAATAAGGTGCACATAAGAAAAGAGGTGGAAAAAATCCCAACCCCTATTTGAATGTTAATGGAATTGCATCCCACCATCCACGATGATGGTTTGTCCTGTAATGTAGTTTGAATCAGGACCAGCAAGGAAGCTAACCGCTGCAGCGACATCTTCGGGTTCGGACAAACGTTTAAGGGTAATATCTTTAGCGAAAGTTTGCATACCCCATTCGTCATCTTTACCAGCGTTCTTACCAACTTCATGAGCGATATCATACATCATTGGAGTCTTAACGATACCAGGTGCATACGCATTGACAGTAATACCTGAATCAGCCAAGTCACGTGCCAAAGTTTGAGTGATACCACGAACTGCAAACTTAGTACCACCATAGACAGTCAAGTTAGGGTTACCTACAACACCTGCTTGTGAAGTTGCATTGATGATTTTTCCGCCATGGCCAAGCGCCTTGAATTGAGCTTGTGCAGCTTGAGCACCCCAGATGACACCACCAACGTTGATGGCAAAAGTGCGTTCAAATTGTTCTTCTGTAATCGTATCAAGTGGTGTAGTTGGAGCAACACCAGCGTTGTTAACGACAACATTTAAATCTCCGAAATGATCCACAACTTTTTGGAAAGCTGCAGCCACTTCAGCTTGTTTGGAGACATCAGCAACGACCGCAAAAGCATTCTCTGCTGATAACTCAGCTACTGCTTTTTCTGCTGTCTCAGCATTGTAGTCTAAGACTCCGACCTTGAAGCCATCTTGTACCAATCGTTTTGCAATCGCAAAACCGATCCCTTGACCTGCACCTGTGACAATAGCTACTTTAGACATATGATTCCTCCTTGGTATCCCCGATACCAGCAAACGTTCATAGAAGAACAGCAAAGGTTGACAGTCAGTTTTGGGTGAATCTATCATAAGTTCCTTCCAAAACTATGCTAACAGTATACTCCTTTGTGAAAAAAGTGTCAAACTCTAGCCTGTTATTTTCTAAAGTATTTTACAATCTATCTTATCTTTATTTAGTAATAGATTAACTGATTATAATAATTTTGAAAAGGGTTTTATATCTTGACAAAAACACTCCTATTGCCTATTGTTTTGGGCCTTATTTCATGCTACACTAATTATAAGACAATCAAATAATAAGGAGATCTAACAATGAAAGAATTCATGGATAAATTGAATAACCTACCTAAACCAGTTCAATACATTATTGCGATCATTATTTTCTTTATTGCGTTTTACATTTCTTATAGCTTGTTTTAAGTTAGAACGTACAAAGCTCTCTTTATCTGATACAGTATTTTAAAAGAGAGTGGGACAGAAATCGGTAATTCGTTAGAATTCGATTTCGTCGTCCCACCTCCTCACAGTTGAGTAGGGCTGTAAAAGCTGATGAAATCAGCGTGGTAGAGCCCACTCAACCACTGCGTCTTGCTCGATAATCCAAAGACAATTGAGAGGCTAGGACTTTTGTCCCAGCCTCTTTCATTTTTTAAAACATTTTAAAGACTGCTACTGCAAGTACTGCACCGATGATTGGACCAACTACTGGGATCCAAGCGTAACCCCAGTCACCATCTCCTTTGTTAGGAATAGGAAGGAGGCTGTGCATGATACGAGGTCCTAGGTCACGAGCTGGGTTGAGAGCGGAGCCTGTAGTTCCACCGAGAGACAAACCAATCCCTGCAATCAAGGTACCAACAGCAAAAGTACCAAGCCCTGCTTGAAGGTCATAAAGACCAAGCGCAAAGATAGTTAGTAGCAAGACAAAGGTTCCAAGGATTTCACTGATGAGGTTTGAAGTAGTGTCCTTAATTGCTGGACCAGTACTGAATGTTCCAAGGATATTTCCAGGATTTTCTTCTGCTAAGTAATGCGGTTTGAACTGCAACCAGACAAGGACTTGACCGACCATGGCTCCGGCAAATTGTGCAAGGATATAAGGAATGACAGATGCCCAAGCTAGGCCACCATTAAGAGCAATCCCAATTGTTACTGCAGGGTTCAAATGGGCCGGACTTAACTTACCAGAGATGAAGGCTGCGACAGCAACCGCAATCCCCCAACCAAGAGTAATGACGATCCAACCTGAGTTGTGGCTTTTCGTTTTTGGAAGAACCACTCCTGCTACAACCCCATTTCCCAGAAGAATGAGGATTAAAGTTCCTAAAAATTCACCAAATAATTCTTTCATATGATTTAATTCTCCATTATAAAGAGGGGAAGGTTAGACAGTCTTCTTTCCAACCCCTTTTTTGTTTTTCTTAGTTTTTTAATGCTTCCAAGTCATTGTTTTCCAAAGCGACTTGCAAGTCTTTGCGGTAGCCAACTTTTTCTTCTTCTGACCATTCATAGAAGCGGCCCATTTCATCCAAAACAGGTTCGATCATCGCATCTAAGCTATCCCGCATAAAGAGCATGTGGTTGGTACGACGAAGAAGGAAATCAACTGGGCTGAGTGCCAATTCATTGCGCATTGCATAGTGAAGTGACAAGGTATCTGCTAGGCTCAATCCAGGTGCTTGTTCCACGCTATGAGCAAGGGCGAAGACCTTAGGTGCATTGGAACCGTATAGGTTAGCTAGGTAGTGAGCTTCCTTGCTATCCAAGCCACGAGATACGCCAAGTTGAGCAAAGGCTTCGATTTCAGAATCCACGTTCGTTGGGTTAATTTCTCCACCTGATACTGGATAGGTCTTAGAGTTGATCAATTTGAACTGACGGTCGAACTCTTCCTTGAGAATGGTCAAGACACGCTCCATCGCTCCTTCAGCCATCTTGCGGTAGTCTGTAATCTTCCCACCAGCAAGGGTCAAAAGACCATTGTCATCGCGATCAAGGCTTGATCCACGAGAAACAGCAGATGGATCCAAATGTTTTTCAGAAGTGCTGCCTTCCAAGTGGCTGATTGCTGATTCAACATCTTCACGCGATTTTTCTTTAGAAAGATAGCCTTCAACTGTTGCAATCAAAGCATTAAAGCTCTCATCACTGATAGTGCCGTTGTTTCCACCATTGTAGTCAGAAGCACTGTTTCCTGAGATCAACGGACGAAGACCAGCCCAGCTACTTTCGATATCATCGATGGTGATGTGAGCTTCTGGGAAGCGGTTATTCACGATTCCTAACAAGTAGTCGACATCTTCTTGAGTTACTGTTGGATGCTCTAAGTCGCCAGTGTAGTCCGTGTCAGTCGTTCCGAAGTAAGTTTTGTTTTCACGTGGCAAGACGAAGACCATCCGACCATCTCCAAGACCAGTATCAAAGTAGACTGGTTGAGAAACTTTGATCTTGCTTGAATCTACGACCAAGTGAACACCCTTGGTTGGACGCATTTGTGAATGCTGCTCTCCATCGTTTGAGAGGTTACGCACTTTATCGCTCCAAGGACCAGTTGTATTAATCACCAAACGAGCCTTGATTTCAAAGACTTCATCAGTCAAGAGATCACGCGCCACTACACCTGTGATCTTACCAGATTCATCAAAGAGGAATCCTTCTGCTTTTACGTGGTTAGCAATGAGGGCCCCATCTTGGTTGGCACGTTTGATATTTTCAATCACTAAACGAGCATCGTTGTTACGGAAGTCTAGGTAGACCCCACCTCCGACTAGACCTTCTTGTTTCAACTCAGGCTCACGAGCCAACACTTCTTCTTTGGTCAAGACCTTGTTGGCAGCTGGAGTATTGCTGACACCTGCCAAGAGGTCATAGAGGTCCATGGCTACCTTAAGACGGAAGAGGCTAAAAGTTGCCCCATCTTCATCATAGACTGGTAAGAGCATTGGGTCTGGTTTTGGAATATGAGGAGCAATTTGTTGCACTACTGCACGTTCTGATACCGTATCTGATACCACTTCTACGTCAAATTGTTTGAGGTAACGAAGTCCACCGTGGACCAATTTTGTTGAACGGCTAGATGTCCCTTCCGCAAAGTCCTGCATCTCAATCAAACCAGTTTCAAGACCACTTGCCGCTGCCTGCAAGGCTACCCCAGCACCTGTGATCCCACCCCCGATAATCAAAAGATCCAGGGTGCGTTCTTGCATTTTCTTAATCGATAATTCACGAGTTTTCTTTGAAAATTCCATAATTCTTCACTTTCTATCCTACTGAAGTCTTGTCTAGTCTTCAATTTCTGCAAAGAGTTGGGTAGCTTTAACAGCTTTCTTCCATCCCTTGTAGAGTTGTTCTTTACGAGATTCGTTCATAGAAGGCTCAAATAGTTCACCAGTTGCATTGAGTTCTTTCAATTCATCTAGGTCTTTCCAGTAGCCGACTGAAAGCCCAGCAAGGAAGGCAGCACCCAAAGCTGTTGTTTCCAAGTTTTTGGCACGAGCGATATCAATACCGAGAATATCCGCTTGGAACTGCATCAAGAAGTTATTCATAGCTGCTCCACCGTCTACTTTAAGGACTTGAATAGCCGTCTTGGCATCAACCTGCATAGTATCAATAATATCCCGTACTTGGTAAGCGATGGATTGAAGAGTCGCCTTGATAAAGTCTTCTTTGGTTGTTCCACGGGTCAAGCCAAAGACAGAACCACGAGCATTTTGATTCCAGTATGGTGCTCCTAGACCTGTGAAGGCCGGTACCACATAGACTTCATCGTTGTTGTGAGAATCACGCGCATATTGTTCAGATTCAGGTGAGTTTTCCACCATTCGAAGACCATCACGAAGCCATTGAATGGCACTACCCGCGATAAAGATGGAACCTTCCAAAGCGTAGTAGACTTTACCATTGATTCCATATCCAATGGTAGTTAACAAGTTATTTTCAGATAACTGCATCTCTTCACCTGTATTCATGATGATGAAAGATCCAGTACCGTAAGTATTTTTGACCATACCTGGTTCGAAGGCCAACTGTCCAAAGAGGGCCGCTTGTTGGTCACCCGCCATACCAGAGATAGGCACTTCTCCACCGTAGAAATGGAAAGGAGCTGTTTTTCCATAGATTTCAGAGTTGGAACGCACTTCTGGAAGCATAGCCTTAGGAATATTGAGGATTTTCAAAATCTCATCATCCCATTTTAGGTCTTTAATATTGTAGAGCATGGTACGAGCAGCATTTGAATAGTCTGTTACGTGAGAAGCTCCGTCTGTCAACTTCCAAACCAACCAAGTATCGATGGTTCCAAAGAGCAATTCTCCTTTTTCAGCCCGTTCTTGTGCTCCTTCTACATGATCCAAGATCCAGCGAATCTTAGTTGCTGAGAAGTAGGCATCAATGACCAAACCTGTTTTTTGGTGGAATTTTTCGACATACCCTTGGCTCTTAAGCTGTTCAGCTAAAGGAGCTGTTTGGCGAGACTGCCAGACAATGGCGTTGTAGATTGGAAGGCCGGTATTCTTATCCCAAACAACAGTTGTTTCGCGTTGGTTGGTAATTCCGATAGCTTCGATTTGTCCAGGCTTGATGCCACTTTCGATAAAGGCACCAGCGATAACAGACTGAACAGAATTCCAGATTTCATTTGGATTGTGTTCAACCCAACCAGCTTGAGGGAAAATTTGCGTGAACTCTTTTTGGCTAGAGCTTACTTTTTCTCCTTTTTTATTGAAAATGATGGCTCTTGAACTTGTTGTTCCTTGGTCAATGGCCATAATGTATTTTTCTTGTGACATGAACTGTCCTCCTGGGAAAAAGAAATATTCTTTAGGAGACGTACTCCTTACATTGTCTAGTATACAAAATAAACCGCTTTCATGTCCATCAATTTTTTTAAGAATTTTAAAAAAGTTGAGTAGATGGATTCAGAACCCTTGTTTCATAAGGATTTTTTAGACTTACAAATAATGAAATTTTTAGAAAAATCTAATAAAAAAGCTAGGCAGAACAATTCGTTTAGAATCTGTTCTGCCTAACCTCAAATTTTTAATTACTACTAATTCAGCTCAATAATATCGTAAAAGTCTCATCAAGCATTGAATAGCTTTATTAACCTTCTTCTTGGTAGATCATCTGGCGAATATTGGCTAGATCAATCATATCTAAATCATATTTTAAATAATAGACAGGAATCCGCTGGGTAAGGTTAATCGGATTGTTGGTCACGATCAAATCGTAATCTGAAGCTGGATCAAAGGCTTCAATGGTAATAAAACGATTATACTCTAAGTAGCGCTTGAGGACTTCTGTCATCCGTGTATAGCCTAAATAGCCCACTGTTAAGTCTAAGCCGATCTTAATTTGTCTCCCACTATTTTCTGCGATATAATCCATTAACTGGAGCCACTCCCACTTGATTTTTTTATCCAGAGCTGTTCCTTGGCAAAAGATCGGAAGTTTGCTGAAGATAGTATCTGCTACTTCTCTATAATCATGACTACTAAAGACATAAGGATTGTGGCTTTCAAGTTGGTACTTATACTTGTCTTGAAGAAGGTAGCCTGTAAAAAGATAAACCTGCCCACAAATTTGGCTCAATTCATAGGTCACTGGACCCTCTATATACTCTCCTAAAAGCTTCTGCGTTTTCATCTCTTGAATGAGCTGCGTAGTCAAAGCCCCAATCTCTCCCCCAAAGCCTAAGATGTACTCCATAGTATGAAGCGGAAGGATCCGATGGGTGACAAGGAAAGCAAAGAGGACCAACATCTCTCCATCATCATGACTAAGGGCAATGTGTTTTCCTGAAAAGAGCTGGTCTACCCGACGAAACAAGCGTTGGTAAAAAATGTTATCGGTATATCCCTTCATCTTCTGTTCAATTTCTTGAAACTGACAGGCATTGACCTTAAGTCGTTGCTGGGTAATGTGGGACCAGAGAACAAAATCCAAGCGTTGGCCTTGAGACAACTGGGCACCACAGAGCTCTTCTAAGGTTTCAATTTCGGTTTGTCTTTCTTTCTTGGCAAGTTCTTGTTTCCAGTCTGCACTAGCCCAAACCTTTCGTAGCAAGCCAAAATAAAAATAACGAATTTTATGTTCAGGACCCTTGAGGCGCCCATTGTGGATGGAAAATTGAAACTCAGTTAATATTTTATTCAGGCCCGAAATATGACGCCCTAATGTCGCTTCACTAATCAAGAGCTCCTGAGCTAATTGTTGAGCTTGAAATTGACCATGATAAAGCAAATAGATCAATAGTTGGTACTTGATCGAATTGTCCAAAAAAGCCCGTCGAATGTCACGCCCCTTGGTATCCGAACCCACAAGAAGGCGAAAATTTTCATCTTCTCGTTCAATGGAAAGGGCCAGCTGATTCTCTTTGGCCTTGTCATTGATCAATGCAAGATATTTGTTCAAGGTTGCTTTGGAAAAATCTGTCTCCGCCATCACTTCTGACAGACTGCTTGGAGAATGTTGCTGCAGATGAGACAGGATTAAAAACTGCCCACCCTCACTTTTTTCCATTAAATCAGCTAAATGCATTTTCAGAAAACCCTTCTATTGTTCTATCTTTAGAGTACCATAATTTGGCCAAAAGAAAAAACAATCTGTTTCTATCCTCGTCGGCAAAAGAAAAAAGAGCCCTAAAGCTCTTTTAACTAGTATTTCAAATGCTTATCAAGATCTGCTTTAATCCAACCGATTTAAGAACTCCATGGTCGGACTGTCCTGGTAAAGTTCTTTTAGAGGAATCTTATGATAGGCAGAAATCTCTTCCGATGTCACACCGTAACGAATCAAGAGATCATAAATACGATTTAAATCATGACGTAATTCATCCGTAATGAGGACATTATCGCTCGTTTCTTTTGTTTTCCAATAATAAGAGGGTAGAACTTCCTTGGTTTCTATTAAAATAGTTTGCAATAAAGTTCCTCTATGACTATCCTTCTGAGAGATATCTGCTCCAAGTTCTAACATTTTTTTAAAAACCTTGAAGGATTGGTCAGCCTTTTCCTTAGACGAATACAACTGATATTGACCATTCCAACGTTTGATCATGCGCCTGCAGTCAAATACAGCTCTTCCACCGGCCGTTTGGATGACCGGTTGACAAAATGGATTCAGCTCTGTTGGTTCTTCGATAAAGTTAAGATCTGCCCCTCTATCAATGAGTAAGTCCGCAATATCTAAATGTCCCGATTTAATAGCGACTTGAAGAAGGGATTGGCCTTGATCTCTTTTAGGTTTGTCACCCGAAACAGCATTGACTTCTTCAGGCTTTCTATCCAATATCTGACGGACAGCCTCTATATCACCTCTTCTCAATAACTGAAAAGTTTTTTGCATGGCCTTTTCTCCTTAAATGATCGATAATCCTATCTCTGAGTTCTTCGTTAAACTAATTATATCATTTTACAGACTCCTATATGGTGGAATGTGTCATTAGCTAAATTTGATTATATCACCAAATTAAAAAAACCTCTCACCGAAATGATATGTACCCAGAATCCTGGACACATGTTATGAACTAAGTGGAACACATGGATGCTATCCTGTACATTACAGGTGGCATCCATTTTGTTTTTCCTTGTATTCTTTCATTGTTGTAATAACTTATGTATTCATCTAGTGCTTTTGAAAAGCTCTCAAATGATTCATATTCTTTCTCGTAGCTGTAGTACATTTCATTCTTTAGACGTCCAAAGAATGTTTCCATAATGCAATTATCTATACAATTGCCACGTCTAGACATTGATTGGATAATTCCCCTGTTTTTTAGTTCCTGACGATAGTAGTTGTGTTGATATTGCCATCCTTGATCTGAATGAAATATTAATCCTGTAAGTGATTTGAACTTTTTAAACGCCATCTCTAGCATTCTCTTGATTTGATTTAGGTTTGGACTCATCGACAAGTCATATGAAATAACTTCATTTGTGTACATATCAATTATCGGAGAAAGGTAACACTTTCCCCATGAAAAGTTAAACTGAGATACATCAGTTGTCCACTTCTGAAGTGGTGCTGTTGCTGTAAAGTCTCTATCTATTATGTTTGGTGCTACTTTACCTACTTCACCCTTGAATGAGTGATACTTTTCTTTAGGTCTTTTGCCTTGCAATCCAAGTGAATGCATGATACGTTGTACTCTTTTATGATTGACAGAATTTCCACGTCTTAAGAGCTCTCTATACACTCTTCTCACACCATATCTACCTTTATGCTGGCTAAATATTTTCTTGATTTCTTCAGTGAGCTTAATATTTCTAAAGTCTACAGTATCAACTTTACTGATTTCGTAGTAGTAAGTTGATTTAGGCATATTTAAACCTTTTAGTAGGTGCTTTAATTGGTATCCTTCTTCTCTGAGCGCTTTGATGATTGCTGCTTTTTCGCCTTGAGTTGCGCAGCCCATCTTTCTTGCCTCAAGGCGATCCTTTTTTTTACTACTTCAATCTCCGCTTTCATTGCCGCAATTTCTTCTCTTAGTCTGATTAACTCTTCACGTTCTGATTCAGTTAAAGGTTTGGGCTTAATCGTTTTCTTTTTCATAACAGGGTTCTTACTCTTGCGACCTTTCTTTTTATTCACAAGACCATTGTAACCTAATTCTTTGTATTTGCGAACCCAGGTATATAGCATTCCATTATTTATACCTGCAGAAACAGCAACTGACTTGTTGGATTGTCCTGCTAATACTTTAGCAACTAATTCATATTTCGCTTCAGGGGTCCACACTTTGTTATTACCTAAGTGCTTTAATGCATCTGGTCCATTTTCTTCTTCGATACGAGCCCAGTATCGAACCATTAGATGAAAGTTTGATGTTTTTATTCCTTCTGGTGTTTCAGGCCATATTCCTTTTCTATATAGCTCAATACACTCTAACTTATACTCATGACTGTAACGCATGAAAATACCCTCCTTACTGGGTGTCCAGTAAAGAGGGTACATATCAAAATTGGATGAGAGATTGAAGGCTTTTTTATGATTTTCGTATAGCCACTAACCAAGAGGATACTAGGATTTCGAAAATAACCAGAAGGATAATCTGAGTAATAGAACTCTGAACCAGCATTAGGACAGCCAGACTATCAATCAGCATATGGGCAAGGATACAAGGAACAGCTCCTTTCGAGTACTCCTTGAGCGCTCCAAATAGGAAGCTATTCCCTAAAATCATCAGGTAAAAGATGAGATAGTTGGACGAACCTGCAGTAATCCAAGGGAGTTGATAAATAGGAATATGCCAGAGGAACCAGACAAGGGAAAGAAGGATCATTTTAGATATAAAGTACTTGCTAAAGGAAAGATGATCTTGTAAGAACCAACGCCAACCGACTTCTTCCAGACCTCCATATAAAAATGTCCAGGGGAAATAGAGGAAGAAGGCCAAGAGGGAGTTCCCAGTAAAGCGAACGTTCATAAGCAGGATGGAAATCCCATAATAGATGACAGGGATGAAGAAAGCTAGAATCCAGGATAGGGGACTTTCTTTTTGAAGAAAGACCTTTTTGAAAAATTCACCCAAGGATTTGACTTCACTCAACACCAGAGAAAAGACAGCCGCCACAATCATCGGAATCAAGTTCATTAGGATAAACAGGAGTGAGGCCCCCATACTACTCCTATCTGGGAAACACCATAGGATAACTTGCCCTACTAGAAAAGTAGCAAGGAGGGCAGTCAGTGCATACCAGATCGCGACTGATTGTTTTGAAATAAATTTGCTCATTATTTCTCCTATAGAGTTACATACTTCTTTCTTGCAATCATGATTGCTAAACTAATAATAAGAATTTTACTGACTAGAGATAGCCATCCATCTTCATTCACTAGAATCTGAGACAAGGAATTAATACAGGCATGAGTCATGACACAGATCCATAAATTTTGCGTTTTATGATACAAGGCCGATAAGATAAAGCAGTTAGTTAGCAGACCTACTAGAAACGGAAGCAACTGAATGACACCTAAAGAACCATCAATGTAAAAGTAAAAAAGATGCCAGCTAGACCAGGCTAAAAAGGTGATCAAAGTAGCTGAAAGATAAGGTATTCTTTCCTCCAAAGTTGGTTGAAAGAAATAACGCCAGCCAATTTCTTCAATCCCACCAAAAAGAAGAGCTTTGAAAAAGAGCACCACTGGCAAGACCAACGATTGAGTGGTGATCTTGCCACCAAAGCTAAAGGGGAAAAAGTCGAGTAGCAAGAAAACAAGCACCAAACAATAATTTGCTAAACTGTCTTTGACTTGAAAAAAATCTTTGAGAACTTGTTTAAAACTAGATTGATGGTAACTAATGCTTGCAAGACTGCCCCACAAAGCTGATGACAAACCACCTAGAATAACAGCGATGATCCCCATTGGTGATGTAAAATCAACCTTTACTCCTCCTATTCTTAAAAAGCAAACCAAAAGGCTGACACCTAATACTTGACCAAAGGTTCCTAACAAATACATAGATAGGGCTTGCTTTCTACTCATTCGTGATTCCTTTTCTATTCTTTCATCTAGTTCATGACTCTATTAGATTTGGAGCATCCCCCTAATCCGCATCGACCCAAAGATGGTATTGTTCACAGTGTAGACATCGAAAAAGATAGCCACACATAGAACCATCCTTGACTAAGTATTCAGCTACATCCTGAAATTCATTACGTGACTCGTATTCTGCTAAGACTTGCTCAGCAATGCCCATTTCTTCCAGTTCACGAGTGCCAACTGTCCCCAGATAGGCACAGTAGTCTCGGCAACAGGAGAGCCAATATTCGCCCTGCCAGCTAATATAGCCTGGAGTTTGACTGAAGAGGACCTGGTCTTTTTCCTTATCCATGACCCCTTGCCAATCAGCATCTTGGATAAACTCTGCTTCAAACTTTTGGGCAGCACGACCAGTAGAAATACAAGTTGGACAGAGATGTCTTAACTCTTCTACACAATAAGGTCTCAGAGCATAATAGATGGTGTGGTCTTCCCCACACGAAGGGCAGGTCTTAGGCTCCCCTTCCTTAAAGGAACCTGTCGCTAGTGGATCCGGATGATAGCGGAAGGTTGGCAATTCACTGACTTTCTCCTTATGAGCCTCTTTTTCTTTTTCGGTCAAGGGACGAGGGAGAGCAAAGCGATCCCCATGACTTAGACTCATCTTTTCTAAGGTAAAAAGTTTCTTAACTTGCTTGCGATCAGACTTGTCTACTAGCTCTAAGAAGAGAGCATAGGCACTGGCATATAATCCCAACTCTTGGTAAACATCCACCAAGACCTGCTTAGCTTCTGGAGTTTCCAGTAAGGTCAGCCGATCCGCAAATTCATAGAGAGCCAGCACGCTGGATGAACCCTTATCTTGCTCTTGGAACTGCTTTTTAAGATGGATATACTCTTTCATAGAATCATTCATAGGACTACTCGCTTTCATTTTTAAAGGAATCAAATCGTAGATTCAACTCTTACAGATGATTGTATTCTAACCTGGATCATGTACTTTAAACCCATACCTGCCAGCATTTCGCTTGAGTTTCGCAACTAACACTTCATTGCGCTTGCTTTTCCCAAAAAAGAAAGAAATAGTCTTTCCATTTCTGAGTTCGATATAGAAAGCATAGCGACTCCCACCACCAGCGCGACCACGGAGCAATAAGTAGGTTATCTGCTTCATCTCTTTCAATAGGATCATACGACGGCTGAAACACAAAGGCACATGAATGTAGAAGATGCCCTTCGAAATGTGGTAAGGTTCAAAAAATGAGCCTCCACTACGTCGGCTAGCTAACCACCGACGAACGAATAAAGTAATGCTGAAGAAGCCAATAAAACCAACACTTAATAATACTGGTCCTGATTCTAAACTCTCCATTCCATTTCTCCCACCATAAATTCTAAATACACAGTACAATTGTTGACTCGGCCTTAATCAGTATGCTTTTTAGTCTTTGTTAATAAGATGATGACACCCACTAAGATTAGAACTCCAATTATAAAAACAGCAAGCTCTAATTCTTTAAATCCTTCAATATAGGGTAGGATATACATACTTGATTCTACTAATAGAAAACCGATAAGAATAAGGGCTAGAGCAAAGTAGCTCCGTTTTTTATTCATCTTTAGCTCCTTTCCTTAGCTGGAGCTCCCATCAAACTTAACTAGCTGGAAATTCTATTTGGTTTCAACCCATTTTTCATTGTCCATGATAAAGGGCTTAGCTAGACCTTCACCGGTGTAATCTTGGTATTTGGTCTCCAAGTATTTGTATACATCTTCCTTGGTCGCAAACTTGATCGCTTGATAGGGCTCTTCAAAGGTCAGCTTTTCTACAAAGAGATAGCCGTCCTTGGCAGGAACCAAGACACCGACGTGCCCGACAAATAGGGTATTGCCATCTAGGTTATCATGAACGATGACGGAAAGCATGCGGGCATTTTCATTGAATTTGAAATTGGCAAAATACTCTTCCATCTTCTTGGCGTGAATCTTGACATCCGTTGTCGCCTCTGTCGGAACCCGTGAATAGAGAATGTTAAAGGCTTCCTTGTCTGCCTCATCGAAGACTTTCCCTTTCTCAATCGCATCATTGTCCACGAACAAGAGTTCACTGTCCGCCTTTTGCTTAGGGATCTCGATGCGGTTCTTCAACAAGGTATAACTATTGATCCGGCAGTTGGTTCCAACGAAATCTCCCTTTTTCTTGGTCCACAAGTCACTAATCTTCTCCACATCGTATTCCGTCTTTTTGAACGTACTAAAGTCGCCCGTCAAGCCAACAGAGCCAACAATGCTATCATAGTCCGTTACTAGACCCAAAAACTTATCTACACTTTCCTGATCCAAATAAGCAGACAAGAGAGCGCGCACTTCTTCGACACTTTCCTTGCTATTGAGGTTGCTGTAAGTTCCCTTGTAGTGCTCCTTGTCTGAACTGGCCTTTTGGACAGTGGAGCTTTCCTGTTTTTCCTTGGATTGCTTTTGGTTGGTCCCACAAGCCGCTAAAGCAAAGATCGCCAAGGCACAGCTAGTAAGGAGCGTGATTTTTTTAGATGGTTTCATAAACTGGTTCCTTTTCTATATACTAAGATGTTTTGTAACATTGAATAGCGTTTTATAACATGATTCTTTTCTTTTTCTTATCGAATCTCCTTATCCTATATTATAGTTTAAAACGGACTTAGCTCCAACTATTTTTCACGAAATGAGGAAACTTTATAGGTAGCAAAAAAAGAGCTGGCAGACTATCCAGCTCTTCAATATGTTACATTGGACTTGTTTTGTATTCATCCCTGTTCAACTAGCAATTATTGGTAGAAAACGTGTTTTGATCATCATTATGCCTCTTTTCATCATTTTCTATCCTAGCTATTTTATATTCATCAGCCTCTTTTAAGTTCTTCAAATCAAAATTAAAATTATTGTTTAATTCAACCAATCTACTTGAGCATGTTCTATTGCGTACTCAGCTTCTTCTTGAGTAAATTTTCTTTTTTTGACAAGTAATTCTAATAACTCCTCTTTTGACATGTTTCCAGGGTTTGCAATAGCTTCCACTTTTTTCACAGCTTCCTCCTTCCAATCGAAATTAACTTGTTCTATAGCATAGTCAGCCTCTTCTTGAGTAAACAGTTCAACATTTATAAGTTGCGAAACTAACATTTCTTTTGAAAAATGAAACATTTGAAGTGATTTTGCTTTTAAAACAGCTTGCTCTTTCCAGTCTATATTAAGTTTATTCATAGCGTACTGGCAAGCATCCTCTGAATACCACCTTGTTAGATCTTGTTCAATTTTCTGTTTCGATAAATGAGAATTTTCTGACAAAAAGAGAGCTTTTACATATGCATCTGTAGATTTATTTGAATTTTTATAATCATAATACTTCGTACTAGAACTTGAAGTCTTACTAGAACTTGAAGAAGAGTATTTTTTATAATCATAATACTTCGTACTAGAATTTGAAGAAGAGTATTCTTGTACAGGATAGGTTACCTTTGATCCTGAATGTGAATTTTGCCATTCATTATAACTTCTTTGATAACTATATACCATAAAAGCTATCCATATTACCATCATTCCAACCATCGCAAAAATAACTATCAAAAATTTTTTCATAATGAATACCTTTACTTGTTTTTCTCCAATGGAATATTTCATCTCTATGAAACTGCTTTCATTAGTATTATATCATGAAATATTGTTCATTTTTATTTACTAGTGTAAAAGTCTTTATGCTAGTGAATAAAAAAGTGACTGCAATCTTTCAACTGCAATCACTCATTCAATTGTGAGATAAAAAATAACAAAGTATTATAAAAGATTATTTAATCTTATGTTTGTTCATCTTTTCTTCAAAGATAGCTGTCATAATGACACGCAATTCTTCCCGTTCTTTTTCAGGAAGGTCTCCTTGACGCTTGGCCACGGCATAGAGTTCAGGATAGTGCATAGCTACACGTTCGATGGGCTTTGTTGTTGCATGCCCTCTGACAAAGAAAGGAATACGCTTGATCCATTCTTGCGGGACAAGAGCGAGCAACTTCTTCGCCGCTTCTTTATCAGAAATCTCAGCTGTACTCAAACCTTGGTTGATTTGTTCTTGTTCTTTTTCTGTAAAATCTTTTAATTCCATATCCATCTCCTTATTCTACTAATTTCTTTACCTAAGGACACATTATACACCTCTGTAGGGGGAAAGTACAATTAAAGGAACTGAAAAATAGAACAAGGGTAAGCCATCCCTCATCTATCTCTTAATCGTTAAATCATATGAAGTTTATTAATCTCCAATTTATTGTGGAGCATCTCCTTTTTGCTTTAAGTAATAGTCACTGTTCAACTAGCGATTATAGATAGTAATCGTGTTTTAATCATCATCATGCCACTTTTTATTAATTTTCTATCCTAGTTATTTTAGATTCATTAGACTCTTTTAGGTTCTTCAGATCAACACTAGAAGTATTGTTTAATTCGACCAATCAATTTTAGCATGCTCTATTGCGTACTCGGCTTCCTCTTGAGTAAATTTTCTATTTTCAACAAGTATTTCTAACATCTTTTCTTTCGTAATCTTGCCACCTCTTACATAAGATTCCGCTTCTTTCACAGCATTCTCCTTCCAATCGAAATTTACTTGTTCTACAGCATAATCAGCCTCTTCTTGAGTAAATAGTTCAACATTTATCAGTTGCTCTGCTAACTTTTCTTTTGAATAACGATACTTTTGAAGTGATTTTGCTGCTAAAACAGCCTGCTCTTTCCAGTCTATATTAAGCTTATATACAGCGTACTGGTTGGCGCCTTCAGAATAATTATAAATCTTTATTTTATCTTTTATAGCCTGCATCGAAATAGGAGAATCCGCTGACAGATTTTTAGCTGTTTCATATGCCCTTTTAAATTCTTTTTCTACTAAAGTTGGAGAAAAAAGTTTTTTAACAAGCAAATTAAATAATAATTCGAAATTATCATTATATTCATCAATTGGATTAGAGTATTTTTCTACAGGATAAGTTTCTTTTGTCCATGAATAACTCGAATGATTATGAGCTTCTTCATAAGCTTTAATATATCCATTATACATAATAGCGAACATTCCTATCAACAATACAAAAATCGCAAAAATAAATATCAAAAATTTTTTCATAATGAATACCTTTACTTGTTTTTAGTCAAATTAATTTGTTATTTTGTTCTTAATAAAAAAATATTGTAAACTCTACGGTCTCATTCATACAAATACTTCCTTACTATATTTGTCTTTTTCTTTAAGGATAGGATAGGATAAACAATCTGTACCCTATTCTTCTTTTGGTTGGACTTGCGTATGGGCTAGCAGATCTCCTAGATGCCTCTTATCTTTCCGAAACACCGTCATTGCCAGTAAGGAGACTGCGAGTGAAGTCGCCGAAATAGAGAGGCTAATGGATAACATATCAAAATCACTATAGAAGCCATGAATCGTGCCCATATGACCGAGTTGCCAAGGTAAAAATTTGATGACATTTCTAATCAAGCTTGCCTGCACTGTTTTTTTCTGGTAGACCAGTTCAAATCCCGCTTTTACCTTCCCCAAACTCCCATTTTTTGCATAATCCAAGAATGTGAACAGGAGCATGATTGGCAAAACAGAGGTGAAAAATACAAGCCACTGCGACTGAATTTCTATAAACTCTGGGACACCATTAAAAAAAATGATGTAAATAAGCATAGAACCTAAAAACAGAAGAAGTAAATAAGCTAGAATGAAAAGATAATCGAATAGAAATTCTATCATTCTTTTTTTAACCGAAATAGGATTGTTTGCTAAGATCTTCATCGCCGGCTCCCCCTTTCTCATCTCCCATTATAATATAAGGGCACAAATAAAGAAACCATTTATATAAAGAGGCTGGGACAAAAGTCCTAGCCTCTCATTTGTCTTTGGATTGTCGAGCAAGACGCAGTGGTTGAGTGGGCTCTACTACGCTGATTTCACCAGCTTTTATGACCCTACTCAACTGTGCGGAGGTGGGACTACGAAATCGAATTCTAACGAATTACCGATTTCTGTCCCACTCTCTTTCTTACTAATTTTCCCTATAAATAACAAAGCCATTTGGCTGAATGATCAAGCGATCATCGGAAATGCTTCCAAGACTCATCAGATCTGCCTGTCCTCTTTCTAAGACAAAGTCTGTCTTCGAGTGGTTAAAGTAGGCTTTGAGAATCTGACCCTCATATTGCCATTCTACTACCACCACATCTGGCTCTACTTCTTTCAGACTCACTTTACCATACTGAATCATGCCCGCTACTTCTTTTCGGAGCTGGATCAAGTTCTTCATAAAGTTCAGCATATCGTTGTCCGATGACACGCGCTCCCAAGGCATGACACGCCGGCAATCTGGGTCTGGACCACCGATGAGGGCTAGCTCCGTTCCATAATAGATACATGGCGTTCCGCGTTGCAGATAGAGGAAGGCGAGGGCAGACTTGACGGACTGGAGATCGCCTTTAGCCGTCGTCAGGATACGCTCTGTATCATGCGAGTCTAAGAGGTTGAACATGACCTCAGAGATCTGCTGCCTGTAGTACATAGACTGGCTATTAATCTCCCAAATGAAGCGCTGGGTCTCCTTATGCCCCCGTAGGAAATAATCCTTGATACTCTCAGAGAGCGGATAGTTCATCACTGCATGGAACTCATCACCATTGAGCCAAGGTTGGGATGAATGCCAGATTTCCCCGAGGATATAGAGGTCTGGCTTCTTGGCCAAGACCGCCTTGCGGAAATCCCGCCAGAATTGATGGTCGATTTCATTAGCCACATCCAGTCGCCAAGCATCAATATCAAACTCTTCAATCCAGTATGTCGCAACCTTCAAAAGATAGGCCTTCACCTCTGGATTAGCCGTATTGAGCTTGGGCATATAGCCTGCAAAGGCAAAAGCATGGTAAGACAAGTCGCGACTATTCCACAGATTTTCTGAGGAGACAGGGAACTCTTTGATATGGAACCAGTCCTTGTAAATCGAATCCTCCCCGTGTTTGACCACATCCTGCCATTGGGGTGAATCATAGCCAATATGGTTGAAGACGGCATCCAGCATGATCTTCATCCCACGCGCGTGAGCCTCTTTCACCAACTGGCGGAAGGTTTCCTTATCACCAAAATGTTGATCGATTTTAAAGTAATCTATGGTGTCGTATTTGTGGTTGCTCTGTGATTCAAAAATCGGGCAAAGGTAGAGACCTGTAATTCCTAACTCCTGCAAGTAGTCCAAGTGATCAATGATCCCCTGCAAATCTCCACCAAAGAAATCCAAGATTTGAGGAGCAATAGAGGCATCCCAAGGACGGACGCCTTCTGGCGAGATGGCTGGATTCCCATTGGCAAAGCGCTCAGGAAAAATCTGATACCAAACCGTCTGAGCCACCCAATCCGGAACAGCACAACCATCAATCTCATGGATAAAAGGAAGCTTAAAACCGTTCATGACGAAGTCCAGGTTCTCCTTGGTGTAGGCTGCCACACCCCGGTCCCCGTACAAGATCTTCTCTCCCGCTCTATCCTCTAATTCAAAGAGGTACTGGATCCGGGCATGGCCAACAGATACCGACACTTGCCAATAATCAAAGAGGTCATCGGTCGTCACCTTGTCCATTTCCTTGGTCGCCTCATATAGATCCTCTATAAAAATAAAAGGATCCCCATAGTGCAAGACAATCCGTTTGATATCCTCTTTCTTGGTCCGGATGCGAATATGGAGCTGGCCATCCTTATAAAGATAAGCATACTCCGATTCAGGCCGGTGGTAAATCGCTGTTAATTCCATCTGTCTCGTCTCCTACTATACTCTCTTTTCATCATTCACTGTTTTATGCAAACGATTACACAAAACTCACTCTAGTATACAACTTTAGAAAAAGGTTTGCAAGATCTTGAAAAAATTTTAGACCTCTAACTTTTTAAGATTGTAATGCTACACAAAAAGCCCAGCGATTGGGCTTAAAGATCTTTGTGGAATTATTCTTAAATAGTTATTTCAATATTTTTATTTCTTTAGTACTTCTTTCCAATTATCAATAAAGCCAATATGATGGAGATGAATCGCTTCTCGATAGCGTTGAATAAGTTCTGATAATTCACGTAAAAATCCATCATTCCATTTTTTCTTATCAGGATAAAGGCATTTAATAGCATAAAGTTGAGCCATTAATCTATTTTTTAACTTGCTATTTTCATGCATAAAAGAAGGAAGTTGACCAGGGATTTTTGTAAAGCTTGTATAGTATAGTCGATTATAATGAGCACAGTAATTTCTTAAAACTACAGAAACTTCTAGATAGGTTCTGATTTGAGAAGATTTCAGACCAACATTGTTAGCAATAGACTGTTGAACATCTGTAGGCGAATCGGCAAAAAATTTTGATGTCATACCAAAGGTGAAAAACTCTACTAAAACCCAAATAGGGAACACTCCATCATATTTTATCTGATGATGTTTATAAATAAGACTTTTCTTCCTATGTTCTAATTCTTTGTCAATACCTTCCAAAAATTCATCATGTTTATGAAATTTATTAAAAGAAGTTTTATCTTTATAGGCTAAAGCTCCGTATAGTTTCCCATGATAGTAGGCAACTTGGGTTCTAAAGTATAATTCAATATCTTCAATATACTTAAAAATGAGCAAGCGTAACTCTGCATCAAAACAGTAAATTTCATAGATCTTTTCCAAAGAAACCTTATTAGAATCATATTTCTGCGTTTCCTTATCACGAAAAGGTAAAAAATAAGCAGTCAGCCTATAATAATTAACTTTCTTCAAAATATCAATCGCAAACTCATCCGATTTGATATCTATACAACCGTGCTCAATTAGTTTAGCTACTTGCTCTTTCCAAGTCTTAAATTCTTTAACATCCATAAAAACTTCCAGATAAAAAAATGTCCGCCTTGTCACATCAAAGAGAGGTGGGCGGTCCTATTAATTACATTATACAGTTTTTACTAGATAATTCAAGTGTTATTCGTATTTTTTAAAATTTACTTACACAATTATTCATACAATCAGAAAATTAAACCTACGAGTATAGTTCAAAAATAGATCATTCTAGTTTGCACTTTCCAGAACGGCCTCTTCTCTCAGTCGCTCCACGTCTTCTACCGTGGGATGCCATCCTTCAATCATATTGGTGCTCAGAGCAAACCAGACGCTCTTAAAAACCTTTTTGTTGTCAAAAATCACACCCATAATCATCATTTTTTCTATATCTACATCTACGGTCATATTCTACCTCCGTCCTATTATTATAGCATATTTTCAATCATTTTAGTTCTCCTATTTAGTACTTACCCTACACAAAAAGCCCAACAATTGGGCTTTCTCATTATCAAAATAACTTATACTCATTCCTTACTTGTATGCCGCTTTCCAAGACTTAGCGCTTGCTCTTCTGACATTTGAACAACCTTAGAAAAATTAGTATTGCGAGGCATACTGTCCAAAGAATACCAATAAACTTCCGCACTCCCATTTCTAGCTACATAAACTACTGGAGCCAGTTGACGAGTTGGCGCTGCAGGCTCGACAGGTTGAACTGGCTGTGCAGGTACTGCTGGCTGACTCGGTTGAGGGGCTTGACTTGGTTGCGTCTCTACAGAAGGACTAGCAGGTTGTGGTTGACTACTTGGTTCTGTCGGCACTAAAGATGGCTTGGCAGTCCCCTTCAGATAGTCAATGGTCGCATTCTTAGAGTAGTTGTCCAAGGTAACGGTGGTAATCCCATAAGCATCTACTGACTCTTTGGGGCTACTTAAATTGATTGGTAGAAGGTTGCCATCTCGGTCAATTCCTACATATTGCAAGGTCACCTGCCGAGGAATCAATTCATCCCCCGTATAGACTGGTGTCACCTTATAATCTAGCCAATAATTGGGGTGGGTAGCCAGCCAGCTATCGAGCCGTTTCTCGTAGTAAAGCATGCCTTCCACATTGCTATCCGCTGTCCCTTTATAATTCCCCGTATTGGTCCAGGCAGTTAGAGGAACCAGATTTTTCCCTTCATTGGTCAGACCACTAAACTGATAGCCGATCAAATGCCCTCTATGGAACAACCAGGCCTTCTTTCCTTTATTTCCATAAGCAATCTTATAATTGTGCCAACCAACCGGATTATAGCTGAGACGCGGTTCTCTTTTTTTCTTTGGCTCATCCTTGTCCTGCAGCTGAATATGAGCGGAGGTCGCACGACCTAAATGATCAAAATCCCCCAGTACTAGCTGCTTATTGCCATTAAAAGGCAGTAGATGAAGACTCTGGTAATCGAGTCCAGTTTGCTGAGCTTGTGCCCCTTGAACAGCGACCAAGGACATAAAAACCGAGACGATCGCAACAATAACATTTTTCAAAAACCGTTTTGTAACCATAATAAACTCCCGTATTACTATCTAGTATTATTATAGCAGAAAAAACGTTTACAAACATAAAAGATAGATAATTTCTTCTCCTATTTCAATGAGATTTTATAATGAGTTTATTTTTACTTTAGATTTCTTTAGTGTACAAAATGCAGACTATTATTTAAATACATAAAATGACACACAGCTATTCTAAATCAACTTATATTCATACCACTTTTCATCTACTTTCTGAAATCCCAAGGACAAAAACATTCTTTGACTTTGAGTATTAAAAGGATAAATCTGAGCAGTTACCTTAACCATTTCTTTCTCTTTGGCCAACTGTATCATTTCAGAAATACATCGTCTTCCGATCTGTAAATTCTGATACTCTTTGCTGATCACTATAGAAAGCTCTGAATTATCTTGAAGTGTCACATCTCCAACTAACACTCCTTTATATTGGATATAATAGCATGAACCATGTGAAGTTAGGTAATCATACATTTTATGAAGTTTTGTTAGACTGTAAATCTGATCAGTATTATCCACTTGTTTGCAAACCTCACTATCTTGATACCAAAGAAGGGAAATGTCATCATTCCTATAATAAGGAATAAGAGTGATCTGTTCGTCTACTATTCTATTCATCATGACTTGTTCTTATTTCTATCTAGAGGTTTCGTCCGATACTTCAATATTCCCCATCACCCAATTGGACATCTTTTTGTCCTTGTCTTTATAAGGGTTGGGAGGAAACAAGGTGAAAGGGGGTATGCTGGCATCTGGGAAGAATAGTTCTACGCTTATCGTTCGCTCGCGATTATGATTGACGTAGGCTGTAAAATAGATATGGTAATGTCCACTCACATCACCACCATTATCATACTCTCCTCTAGCAGTATTTGGTAAGAGCGTTACAGATTCTATGTCCTGCTTTTCCTGGGCTAAGTGTGCGATGATCTCACTCTTAATAGCAGCCTCATGATTTCTAACGAAATTCCCATCATCACTGTATCCAGGATGCTCACTAAGAGAATAGAAAACAATGACCATCAGAAAAGGTAGGGAAATTAAAAAAATGATTAGCTTATTGGATTTTAACATGGGGTTTCCTCATTTATTTTTCTTTTGAAAGCTCCTCAATTTTAATCAAAGATAAGGTTTTATAGTACTCTGGGATTTGTGGCATTCTCATGATCACAAAACCGAACCACGATATAAGGCCATTCACAATCAATAATGCTCCTTCAGTTCCATTACTAGTTCCGATAAAAAAACTCAAACAAACAATATTGGCCACTACTGTGATATACCAGTCGATCATTCGTTTCCCTTTTGGTTCAAAAACAAGACAGTATGATTTGCTATCTTTAGGAATTCTCGAATCAAATGTCCGTTTGGCACGTTTTCCATACCAAACGGCCATTAGATAGGATAAAAGCATCGAGAAAGCAAATATTCCTAATTTCAAAATAATTTGTTGACTGACTCCCCAGCTGATAAACGCCTTTTTCATGAACCTGTAGGAAATACCGACAAGGGGTTGAACCATAATGGCCACAGTAGATGTTCCTAACCGAGTTTTAGATTTTATTTCAAAACTGTCATTGGAAGGAGATAACTCAACCATATTTGCAGTAACTTTCTTAGGAAGCCAACCTAAGAAATAGGATTTTCCTTTTATTGAAGTAGAATCTAAAATAAATTTTTTATTGTTATACTCAACGATTCTAAAAACTGCTATATTCGAATATTTAAATTTTAAATCTAAAATAATGCTCCAAAAATTTGCTCTGTTGTAAAATGAAGTGCAACACAAAGTTCCTCAATCTACTTATAAAAAATCTTGACCCAATCCTGCTTTGCACTTAGAATACGAGCAACATACACCCTATGCTTCTCCATATAATAAAATGCGAGATAGTTCTCTATTGGCATATAACGATAGGGTTTTCCATCATTCGTCAACTCACCATACCCCCGGCTTGATACCAGAGGACAGGCTTCTGGAAAGAGTTCTAGGGTCTCCAAAGCACTTAATAGCAAATCAACTTTTCCATCTGCAGCTTGCTGGCTATAAAAATTCACAAGAATATAGTCGTGAATGTCACGCAAGTCCTGCTTAGCCTGATCTGCAAGAAAGACCTGATAGCGCTTCAACTTAGTCAAGACCAAATTCCTTTCTCACATCGGCTACAGAAGTAACTTTTCCTTGAGCGATTTCCTGGTGCCCCACTAAAATCTCCTTCTTCAAATCTTCAAAGGCTACTTGATACTGCGCGTTCTGCAAATCACTCGAAACAAATTCTTCTGGATCCACAGTCCCGTTGGCAATTTTTCGAAGTGCTGCATTTAGGACATCTGACACAGAAATTTTTTGATCTGCAAGCACCTCTTTTGTTTTTTGGTAAAACATCGCATCTGCGCGAAAATTCACTGCTTTCGTGTTTGCCATTTCTACCTCTCCTTTGTACATACAATTTGTATATACATACTACCATAAGATAGAGAAGGGAATCAAGTGAAAAATGGATTCTTCTTTCACTAAATCTAATTGAGAGATACCGAGAGTTATATTCTTTCTCTCGAGTCATCTGATACCTCTTAGAATCAACAATTTAAGTAGATTCCACATCTTAATTTAACAACTCCAAGTAATTGTAGTCAATTATATTAGATATATTTTATTAATTTCTTTATAGTAAATTCCTATTTCTCTAGCCAAGAGAACGCTTGGTTTAGCATTTCTTTTGCTTGTCCAACTATACACGGTCCATGAGAAATAATAATATTCTTAGGTTCCCATTTCTTTATTTTGTGATAACTCCTCAAAGCTTGTTTTTTGCCAAATAAGAAACTTATTCTTAAATCTCTTGGTGTTTTACCATTTGGATGGTGATTATCACCTATTTTAAAAAGTAGCTTTTCAAAAAGCGATAATTTCTCAGTCTCTATGTTTTCAATAAGATCCGTTAAAATCAAAGTTGAACTTTCAGTATGAAAAAAAACAACCTCTTTCACGTAAAAACTTCCTTCAAATGTTGTAAAACAAATTTCTTCGTTCCAATTGGCCTTGCTTAATTCCTGACCATAATCTAAATTCATTCCCGATTTTCTGGCACGCTTTTGAACACCACTAGCTAGCCAGACTTTTGCGTCAGGAAATAGTTGATGCCACTCATTTATATAACTATAATGTAAGACATTTGGAGCAATAAGGTGTTTTACCTCACCCAATTTCTTGATTTCAAAAAGTAAATTGTCATTAAGCTTAGTCGGTGAATGCACCCAAAGACCACCATTCTGTAGACGGATAACTGTCATTCTAGTTGAAAAAGGCACTTTGAAGAATTTGAAATCCATTAGTACTTCTTCCCCATCCACAACCCATAGATTATCTGCTATCTTTTTTAAGGAATTGAGGGGACTATATTTTTTGACTTCCATGAAACTCTGCTTTCTAAATTAATAAAGTATAATCAATCGTTATTCTCCAAAAAGGGTAGCACCAAATCAATCCACTCTTGAGGTAGATAAGCTGACAAATAGCCGTGGTTATAGCCCTTAGCTTCATACAAGATCGTGTTTGGATGTAGTTGTTGAAATAATTTCGCCGATGCTTTCACACAGTTCAATTCTTTTTCACCATAGATATACAGAACCTGAGCCTTGCTTGCAGAAATCGTGTCCTTCACCTTGTAACGCCCCATATAGGTTTTGTAAATGGTCACCAATGTTTTGATAGGCGTCCTTGGCAAATCCTCCAAATAATAAGCTTTTATCTCCTCTGGATAAGCCAGTTTAGGATAGAGTTTGTCCATCATGCTTAATTGAAGTTTGCAAGAGAATTTACTGAACATCAGTTTACCAAATAGAGCTACTAGAAAGATGCTGATTTTAGCTAACCTTGGTTGAGGAATACAGAGGCTTCCATCTATGATAACCTTCTCAGCTATCTCGCTGTCTAATGACAAAAGCTCCATGGCAATTTGACCACCAAGAGAAACACCACCGATCGCAAACAGCTTCCCACCACAGTTTGCTTTGACATAGTCTAGGATCTCCAAAGCAGAATCTTCCGTAGAAACATAATCGATGTGATATTCTTCGCCGTGGCCATTCAAAGTGGGTAGAATAACACGGTAGTCTTCTGACAAAATCCGTGCTTGACGAAGATAATTCCACCAAGAACTGCCACCGCCATGTATCAGTAAGATAGGAGGCAAATTCTTATCACCAAATTCATGGAATTTCATATTTAAACTCCTTACCGTAAGACTTTAACTCGTAGTGATAAAAATCATCTGTTTTAAAGATAGTTAGATATATTTGAAATTGAGCAAATAATCCGGACATTTCTTCAAATTGATATTTAAGCTCTTTTATTATTCAGCCGTCTTCTTTGTCAAGCACCAACTAGGAATGATTTGCTTCATATCATCGTACCATTCCAAAATTTCCTTAGCTTGATGTTGCATTACAGATATTTCTTCAGCTCCGTATGGTACAGCCCATGGCAGAGCACCAACTAGGTTACTTAGAGTATAGATGGCGAGAAGCTTCCAAAATAAATCCGGAACCTTATGATCAAAATATCCATCTATCATACCAGACGCAAAAGAGGGAGAGACTTGAGCGGACCACACAATGCGATTGAACTCCTCCCAAGGATCTCCGATGTCAAATCGATCAAAGTCAATGACATAAATTTTACGATTTTCACCAATCATGAAATTTCCGATATGATAATCTCCATGTTGGAAAACCTGAGGTCTATCTTTTAACAATTCTCGATTTGCATTTAAAAACTCAATAAAGATCTGACCATTTTCATATTGAACGGGACATTCTTTGTATTTGGAGATTTTGTCATCAATTT
The DNA here is from genome assembly GCF_052588545.1 of Streptococcus sp. KHUD_013. Lineage (NCBI taxonomy): Bacteria > Bacillati > Bacillota > Bacilli > Lactobacillales > Streptococcaceae > Streptococcus > Streptococcus sp. KHUD_013. The sequence goes on along the minus strand of NZ_CP186264.1, from coordinate 898,036 downwards.
TTCGATTATAAAAGACCTCCCAATCTTCACGAACTTCTGTAATAGGGAGTGAATGAATTTTTTGGAGGATTCTTCCTGCTTCTACTCCGTAAATGTATTGTTGTTCTTTTGAAACAGTTAAAATGGTTTCTCTTGCATCTTTCCCATCTATCCATTCATGTAAAGAATGTACTTCGTCATCGCAGAGTTCTATGCTAATCGGTTTACACATAGGAACTCCAAGAGAAGCCACCTTCTCCATCATATCAAATTCAAATCTTTTAGAATCTAACTTCTCCTTATCAGAAACACGCAAGAAATATTTTTGCTGATTTTGATCTGTCACACAATATTTTTTATCATCTGACCAGCCTTTATTTATGCCTATCTTACTAATAAAATTCATCAAGCACTCTCCGATTCACCTTCCAACACTTCTTGCAGCTTTAACTAGTAACCCATCCAGTTCGTCTACACTTTAATTTCCTAGATCCAGATTTACATTATGAAAACTAGTCAATTTTCTCAATAATGTTTCCAAGTTTATCTAGTACAAGACAGGAATGATCATTTAATGGAATTATGGGAACATTAACGAGTTCTTCAGCTCTATCCTTATTAGCTTTATCATTTCAGGAATCATAATGGACACTAATTAAAAACTGACTAAAGAGTCCTAATCCATTTTTTATCTTTATCTGATGATCTGAATTATCATTAGGTGAAACATAGACTTTTTCTCCTAATAATAGGGCTCCTGCAGAAAATCCCATAACTTTCGCCCCTTTATTCAGCATACGATCGATATAATTTTTGAACTGCTGATTGACGTAAGTAGCTAAATACTTTTCCGTATTTCCACCACCGATAATAATTAGATCAGCATCTAGATAGCTATCAAAATTAATCTGCTCAGTGTCCAAGAGTAAGTAATCAGTGTTTAGATTAGGACATTGACTTTGGAAAACTTCCGTGTACTTTTTCATATACGGTTCCCAATTTTCTCGATAAACTGTAAAAATGACAATTCTTTCGATCTTCCTTGATGACACAATTTTATTAACAACCGTATGGTTCTTTATCGGCGGATTTCCACCCATCAAAAAAATTTGTTCGTCCAATCTTTCACACTTCCTAAAGATACATAAATTTTGACCACGTTCTGAAATTATAATTTCTTCTTAAAATGAATAATTCTATTTGCCTCCTGAAATCCAATATTGAGATGAAATCTTATAGAATCCGTATTCGTTAAAGTACAGTCACTTGCAAATTCCTTACATCCTTTATTTTTCGCCCATTCCTCACATTTTGTACAGAGGTTTTTAGCAATACCCTTTAAACGATATTCCTCGTCGACAATAATCCCTTCTAAGAATCCCACAGGACTATATTTACAACCTTCAACATAGTCAAATCTGAGTGAACATAGTGCTAGACCTACAATTGTGTCACCTTCAACTTCAGTAAAGATTGCAGTATTTTTGCCATTCGTATATTTTTTAACTTCATCAATAGCTTCTTTATCGGTCAATTGGGGCCATAATTGTTTCATTAATTTAGCTGTTTTTATAGAATCTTTTGTTATTCCATCCATATTGATGTTCCTCCGCGAATTACAAGCAAATGTTACAAATCATGCTGTTACTTTGTTACTCATTGATTGATACCAATACCATCCCCTTCTCCTTTTCGACTGTCTCAGATTGGAAGAGCAGTGGTACGACCTCAACATGAAACGAGTGAACACTAATTATGCTAGGTAGTCTTGTCTGTTCTATAAACTTTTTAACGATAGCATAAGGTTATCGTTAAATGGTATAACCTAGATAAACTGAGATTTTATTATTTCTTTTTCTTTGGTTTTGGTGCAGGTAACTCATCATACATTGAATTAAATAAGCCGGTTAAATATTCTTTGTTGTCAACATCATCTACCAATAGCATTTCCTTTGCACCTTCTTACGGCAATTCGTATTCTACATTCGGCATATATGCTATTGCAGATTTGACAGGCTTCACTAAAAATTTATCATCATAAATTCCACCTATGATTTTCCCTCGATAATAAATTATATATTCACCCATCATTGCTCTATATGATATTTCTTCCAACTCGGACAATTGTTCTAAAATGAAATCTAAATATTCTTTACTTGAAGCCATTTTTGCTATCTCCCTTAATTACTAAAATTTCAATAGTCCATTTTCATAAAATTGAAAATTGGGTCCCCAAGAAACTTCCCAATAATATCCATCTAAATCCGAAAAATATGCGTGATATCCACCCCAGAAAAGTACCTGTGGCTCTTTTACAGTTTTTCCACCTGCTTTTCTTTACTAATTCAATTACTAGCCAATATAGTATAAATTAAATAACCAATAAAAATGATAATAAAAACAATATAGCAGCCAGTCTTACAACTTACTACTTTTTATATGATAATTTACAAATGTCTTTCCAGCCACTCGATCTTTTTAAAATCCTTATTGTTATTGTGATCATTTCGATAGGAGTCTTGAGAAGAAGCTTTGTAAATACTTAGATACTGCTCCAGACTTGGAAGACGAAAAGTGATGCCTTCAATGTGAATAAGCTCTATATCCGATTCCGTAACTCCTGCAAAATCAGGTAAGGAATCGATACTTCCAAATTCAACACTCACTCGATCCTTTTTGAATTCATGCTCATGAATATCTATTAAGACGTAGCCTAAGTCTTTCATCACTTTCATAATATTGTCCCAGTCATAAATTCTGAGATGATCAGGTGCTTCCCAACCTCTAGGGTCACCAGGCACATGAATGTCAATGTCAGACGGCCCCCAATTTTCTTTCGTTCTAAACTCCAATCCCAAAGACCCCATCAGTGTCGGTGTAATTCCAACTCGATTTAAATGGAAACAAATGGTTTTAAATTCTTCAAATAAGAGACTCATGTTTACTCTAAACCTTCCATATAAATGTTCGTTATTTCTACTTTATTACCTTGAACAAAATCATCTTCATTTTCTAGAGTATATCCAGTTATTTTGGATACAAATTCTTTTCCTTCTTTTAAGGACCCAAATGCGACTAGATTTTATAGGAAGGATTTTGATATAATTCCAACATATACATCTCTCGTTCTTCTGATTTTTGAACGATTATCCACATTTCACTAACAAACTTACACACTCGACGGTTCGCTGTAACCGTATCGTTTCGTCGTAAACTCCTTACTCTACGACAGCTATCGCATGGGCGGAACATCTCCTTCTACTACGCTGATGCCTCAGCTCGTACAAGCAGTGATACTGCCTCAACATGTTTTGATGGTTACTACCTATACTATGAAACGAAATAAAGGCTGTCTGATTAACTGAATTAAACAATTAAACGTAACAAGCCTTTATGGTTACTCATTATATATTATGTCCTTCTCTAATCTAGAGACATCCTCCCATGGTAAGAATAATTTGTGTGTGTTTGAAACCTGTATTTTTACTACTACATTCCATAATAATGTAATAGTCATCATAACCTTCTGCTTTTACGACGAGCCCCATTGAGTATGGCGTTTTCCAAAGAGGTTCTACTCCATAGAACTTTGCTACAAACTTATTTGTTGGATTTGGTGTTTCCATACTAAAGCCATTCTCAAATAGCCAAGCATGCCAATTCTTAAATGCTGGTGGAAAACCAAACATATGAACTGCTTGCATTGTCGATATTGCAAATTCCATTTCATCTTCCAAATTAATAACATACTTCTCAGTAGGATTTAGTCTATATCCATCTATAGTTTTTTCCGATTTCATACCACTATTAAGTTTAAGCTTTTTCATGATAATGCTCCTTTATTTATCTTTTGATTCTGGTCTTGCTTTGGTGTATGGTCTGGTTTCGGATATAAATTGCTCTACCTCTAAGAACGATTTTCCCAATTCATTCAAACTGAGAACCAACATATACTCTGCAACTTCACCAGCATGGTCAACGTAGCGCATAGGGTGTAATTTTTGGCGGAATTGCTCAAATGTGTCTCCTACAACGATCCAATCATCCATTTCATTATCATACCAACAATGAAGTTGTTGCCATAATTCAGAATCACTTTCTTCAAAAAATTCTTCATCAACAGAAAAATTAGCCCAAGGGAATAGCTTAGGAAAAACTTCTTCATAAGGAGTAAAAGGAAACCAGTACGGGTACAAATACTCCTTGGTTTCATCTCCATCATTAACAATTAACTTGGTCTCACCTTTTCCACTTGATTTGTTAACCCACTCCGTTGAATGTAGTTTAACTTCTCCACCACTCTCAATAATTTCCATAAATTTTTTCTGAGATAACAGAAAATTATAATTCTGCAGATGTTGTGGCAAATTTGTATAAGAAAGAATTTTTCTATTCGAGGAGTCGTCCAAAAAAATCTGACTACAAGGCACTTTAACATAGTAACCTTTTCCCTCACCATTTCGAGTTTTTTGAATCGTTTCAGTATTAAGCTTTCCCCAAATACACATCTCATCAGTAGGATTATAAAGGACTAGAATACAGGGTAAAGAATTCATTGTCCAATAGTTATACTGTCTCTCATTAATATCTCTAAAGATAATACAGCCATCTTTTTTCTCCTTAAACCAACTTTCACCAGATTTGATTTGCAAAGCAAGAAGCTGTTTAGGTTTTCCTTCTTCTATAAGCTCCATATGCGCATCAATACCTATATCATTTATAGGTTGCTCTCGGAATAGCCAATTATTCCGTTCCGCAATTTTGCCACACTCATATATACCAATTCGCTCTGTTGAATTTGCCATAAATAGCTCCCTTTAATTATATCACTATGATTTTTATATACATGTTTAAATTTCACATACTACTCAAAATACTTTTTAAATTCAGAATGACTAATGTGATGCAAAAGTAATCTCGGTACCGAAATGATAACTAAGACCTTATTTTCTCGAGTAAAAAACTTCACTTTGTATGTATCATTACTATCTTTTGATAGAACTATCCCAACCAGACCTTTATTATATCCATTATAATCAGCAATAAGCTCAACAAAAAAGCCATCAGTCTCGGTACTAGGATTCGTGTGATTAATTAACTCAAAAATAGGAAACCCACCTAGATTATCAAATCGTTTTAAGTCTAATTCCTCAGCGCCAGTAGTCTTACCAAATCCTCCGTGAAATCCAGTCCCCATTAGGCACCTCCTTGCATATAAGCCAACGAAGTGTTACTTGGATAGTGAAGAATATTAATTCCTTGAAGACGATACCAAGCAAACACATCATCTAGTAAGGCACCATATACAAGAATTGTATGAGGACTAAGTTTATCAACAACATAATCAAGCCCGTTGATAAAATGCCTTCTATCATCTAAATCTCTCATCTGACCATGCGAGCCGACAGAAATCACATTATCTTTTGATATACCCAGACAAGCAATATCGTAAGTTCTCTCATCCCCCCAACGAATATTTGGAATGACTGGAATTCCCATTGATTGAAGCCAAGTACCTATAGCACGACTTCTGTATATATTATTTACTTGCATGTTATACGGCATGTCTCTAAATAGACTAAAATCAGGAAGGATAACCCCTTTAAACTTAGAAAGTGTATCCAAATGAAGTTTTGGATTCTTCCAAATATTTTCAAATTTATAATCATCCTCATAAAAACATAACCATGAAAATTTCTCCTTAGTTTGATGCCTTTTTGAAAATAGAACCATTTTTTCTGGCAAATTGCCATTATAAGGTCTAATAATCGGAATTTCTTCTTTTCCTGCGTAAGCAGCATCTTTCACTAGGAATGCATTAAAAACGTCTTTGCAACCTTTTCGGTTACCTTGAATTTTTACCATAGAGTAAACCTTTCTATTGAAATATCCAGACGACTATGGTAAACTGATACTGTGTATGTCGGTTTACCCAGCCGCTCTATCCAAGCCTTGAGTCCCCACTCAAAGGCTTTTTCTTTTACCAACCTTCTTTTTCATATTGTCCAAGTTGAAAACTAGCCATTGCTTGTGTAACTTTGCATTGTTCTACGACCTCTTCAACAGATAAATTTTTAACTAATCTTTTTGGAACTAATAATTCTCCTGCGAAGCAGTTGGCTTGCCACTCAGGGTCTTCGTAGGCTTTTCTACTTTTCATTTCTTCAACCGTACGACAAAAAACTATCTCTTCTTGACGATGTTTAAAAAAATGAAGAAGTTCGTGAGCAATTGTGGATCTGGAAAATCCATCATCTTCACAAGTTTTCTCATATATATCTTCACGAATACGAATTAAGTTTTCACCTTTGAGGGTTTCTCCATAGTTATTAGGCATATCCTCAATTGGAACAATCTCATAATCATAATATCCAGTTTCCGCCAATAATTCAAAAACCTCAACAATTGGATAGGCAAGTTCATTAGACAACTTTGTCTTATCACGGAAATAATCAGCATAGTTTCGAATTTCTAATCTAGAACATGGGACTACTTTATAATTATAGGTCATTAACTTCCTCCGAATTCTTATTAAAAAATTTAGCAAGTTTTGATAAATCTTGAGTATCAAATCTTTCAAGACTTCTCGCAAAAGCAAATGCTGTATCTTTTTGTGCATCAGTTAACATTTCCAGATTGATTTCAATCAACTGTTGACTATCTTGCTGGGAACGTCTCAATTCAGCTAACTGCTCTCCATCCAACTTGTACTCCTTTACTAGTTTTTCTTCCCAAGTTCTTGGGATTTTCTTTTTACCATTCTCTACAGCTGATAAAAAGGCTGAGCTGACACCTAGCTTTTCTGCCATTGTTTTGAGGATTTGGCCTTGGTCTATTCTTAATTTTCTTAGAAATTTTCCATATTCTGTAATCATTTTATTTTCCTCCATTTTACCTCTTACAATATAATTATAAACCATTTTCTAATATTTTTCAACCTTTTAGGTTAATTTTTTAAATATTATGGTTAATTCAATTGCTACACTAATCATAATAGATAATAAATCGTATTTCAAAAAATAAAAAGGCCATAGCATGAGCACTTCCTCTCTTAGCTATGGCCTTATAAATTTACTTCTGTTCCTTCTAAAAACTTAACGGTAATGCTGCCGTCTTCACCAAGCATAATCTTCTCAAGTACCTGGCACATCTTTCTTCCATCAAATACTTCCTGCTCGCTATCAAGGAGTCCCTTTAGTTGAGCCGCATGGTACTTCTCTAATTTTTGCTCTTCATTCAAGCTATTCCACTTTTCTAGTAGCTGTTCCTTTTTTTCATGAAGAACCTCTATAGCCCTGAGGAAAGCCTGCTGCAGGGTTTCTTCATCAATATGACGATTAGTGCACCCCTGTATTCCTTTTACCTTATATCGGTTGTTGCATTGCCAGACAGGCCTCTTTCCTCTACTGGTTGTCCAGTTCTTTCGACCAAATAGACCTCCGCATTCCTTACAGAATACTTTGCATGTGAATGGATTTTGTTCGCACTGGATAATGTAAAAATTGACGTGATTATCCTGCCTATACTGATTTCTTCGCTCTACCTCAAGCTGAACCAAGTCCCATTCTTCCTTATTAATAATAGCCTCATGGTTGCCTTCGATATAGTATTGATTCACCTGTCCCTGGTTCTCACTGCGCTTCTTGGTCAGAAAATCAACCGTATAGGTTTTCTGTAAGAGGGCATCTCCCATGTACTTCTCATTTTGAAGCATTCTTTGAATGGTAGTGGGATACCAGTTAGCTTTCCCATTCCATCCTGGAACCCCTTCTTCTTTTAGACTTCTCGCTATACTTTCTGGTGTTTCTCCTTGTAAAAAATCCCGAAAGATTCGTCTGACAATCTTGGCCTGCTCCTCATTGATGATGAGATTTCCATTCTCACCCTTGTCATAGCCTACAAATTTGGTTGTGTTGACTCTTATCTCGCCTCGTTCGAACTTCTTTCGAATCCCCCAGGTCGCATTCTCTGAGATAGAACGGGATTCATCCTGAGCCAAGGAAGAAAGAATGGTCAAGAGCACCTCCCCTTTGGCATCCAGACTGTCAATATTCTCCTTTTCAAAGGTAATTCCAATTCCAAGTTCCTTTAATTCCCGAACATATTTCAAGCAGTCTAGCGTGTTCCTAGAAAAACGGCTGATAGACTTCACAATGATTCTATCTACTTTGCCTTTTCGGCAGTCAGCTATCAACCTATTAAACTCTGTGCGTTTCTTGGTATTAGTTCCTGAAATCCCCTCATCCGCATAAATATCAACCAACTCGTAGAGAGGATTCTGCTGAATATACTCTTTGTAATACCGAACCTGGTTCTCATAGCTTGATAGCTGTTCGTCTTGGTCGGTGGATACTCGGCAGTAGGCCGCCATTCGGATTTTCTGAATGTGTTGCTTCTGCTCGACTTGTATCGTTTTCTTTGCTGGAATAACTGTAATATTTTTTGCCACCGATGTTCTCCTCCTTTACCACTGTGGGCTCATGGATACTCCAATCCTGTACTACACTGTCTGGCACGCGCATGCCGATGCAGGCGACCTTCCCTTCTCGGATATACTTGCTGCAGACCCACACAACCTTTCCTTTGTAGTACTTCTGTCGTTTTAAAGTAGAGCCACAATGCTCGCATTTCAATAAGCCACTCAAAGGATATCGTCTATTGTAATCAATGCTTAGCTTTGCCTTTCGATTCTGTTTCAGACGCTTTTGAACGGCTTCCCAATCTTCTCTGGATACAATAGCTTCATGGTTATCTGTAATCAGGTACTGTTGCACCTGACCTTGGTTGAGACGTTGCTTGGCCTTGATTTCCGCAAAATAGTATTTTTGCAGGATTGCATCCCCCTTATACTTCTCGTTTTTTAGAATATTGGTAATAGTACTTGAATACCATTTCCCACCGTCTACAGTAGAAACTTTCTCTTCATTAAATAGCTTTGCGATGACATGAACTCCCATACCAGATAAATAAAGGTTATAAATCCGTTTGACGATTTTAGCTTCCTCAGGATTGATGATTAACTCACCGTTCTCATCCTTGTCATAGCCTAAGAAGCGCTTAGTGTTAATCACCAGCTCTCCTCGCTGGAACTTATTCTGAAAAGCCCACCGTTGGTTTTCACTCATGTTGCGCAGTTCTTCTTCTGCGTAGCTGGCAAGAACCGTAAGCATGACTTCACCCTCATTTGACAAGGTATGGAGATTTTGTTCTTCAAAGAAGATATCCACTTGAATAGTTTTCAGTTCCCGGCTTACTGCAAGCAATAACTCAGTGTTTCTGGCAAAGCGAGAAATGGACTTTGTATGAATGACATCAATTTTCCCGGCCCTGCAATCCTCCAGCATCTGCTGAAAGCCTGGACGCTTGGCCAGTTTGCCTGAAATCCCCTGATCATAATACACTCCGATGAACTCGACATCATTTTTATTTTGATAAAAATGATTATAGTAGGATTGCTGATTGGTGAGGGAATCCTGTTGCTTTTCGGTCATGGTCGAAACACGCGCATAGGCACAAACTCTTATCTTTCCTGGCTTCATCCCATTCTCCTTTCTTCCTTACTATATATCACTCTAAAGGCCAAATTTATCAAGTATTCAGCCCACTCATTCAAGCTTTTTCTAGTTGAAATGCTGTCTATGTAAAAGGCCCGCATGGACAACCACACAGACCTTGATGGATTATTCAATTCGTAACACTTGGCCAGGGTAAATCAAATCTGGATTTTCAATTCCATTGATAGCTGCTAAGTGCTGGTAGTTCGTGCCATACATGGCCGCAATGGCTAAAAGCGTATCGCCGCTTTCAACTGTATAAGTGGTGCTGCTAGGTGCTTGCGAACTTCCAGTCACCTGCAAGACTTGTCCCGGATAAATCAAGTCAGGATTGGCAATCCCATTGATAGCTGCTAATTCCTGATAACTTGTCCCATAAAGAGCCGCAATAGCCGATAAAGTATCCCCTTCTTGAACCGTGTAAGTCCCAGTTGACGCTGGGGTCGTTGCTTGTTGCGGCACTTCTGACCGAGGTTCTGGTACCTGTCCGGTATAAACAGAACGCAAATCCCGATACATATAGTTGGAATCCACTCGGCCACTGATACCGCCAACAACTCCGTCACTGGTAAACTGCCAAATATCTGTTGGAACAGAACAAGCAGTCACCTGCCACTGAGCTACCCAATTCGTATAACGGGATAAGTCGCCCATATTCTGGAACCAGTACAGGCTCGCATACACACCAGCCCAGTAACCAGCGGCTTCTACATTGTCACAAAACAGTCGGCAGATAGCCGTGGAAGTTTCCCAGCTCACACCCCCATTGTTTGCTTTCCAGCCGTCCGCATCCTCCATATCAATGTAGAGTGGCATAGAAGGATGAAATTGTCGGACAAAGTTTAAAAAGGCATTGACCTCAGCTTGTGCTTCTCCCAAATTTCGAGCATAGCTATAATGGTAAAATCCGTACGGAATGCCAACCTGCTCACATTCAGATGCATTTCGTCGTGCACGCAGGTCTTCCGCAAAGCTACCCCAAGACGAACGGATAATGACAAAGTCAACATTGTTTTTCAACTGATCAAAATCAATAAAACCATTGTGTTCACTGATATCTACTCCAAATAATGCCATCTTATTTTTCCTCCGATTTTAATTGTTTCAAAGTTTGTTTGAGTTTCTCTGGAACTGGCAGACCAATCCGTGCTGTATTTTCTATAATACTGAGCCCCTCGTTAGACAAGTAATAGAAAATAATAGCAGTTCGGATGATGCCTCCCTGTTTCAAGATATGAGTATCAATAATCTGCCCCATAGCCACTAGCATCAAAATAACAACTTTTTTAAACAGTCCTTGAAAACCAACTGCACTGGATAGCTTCTTTTCAACAACTGCTGCCATCAACCCACTGATATAATCAATAGATATAAAGACAATCAAGGCAAAAATAAAACCATCCCAATCACCAAAAACACTTCCTAAAAGTCCTCCTACTGTGGAAAACAAGACTTTATTCGCAAAAACTAACTGTTTCATGATGCATTTTCCTTTCTATGCGGTTCGCTCCAGTTGGGATTTCCCTTTTCGTCAAATTGCATGATATAAAAGTTTTTATGAAATAACTCAGACAAATTAATGGTTGGAACTGTCGCACCCCACTGAGTCAAAGCTCCCACTGTTTCGACTTCCATCAACTGACGTCGACCTTCCTTAATCACGGGACGCTTTTGTACTTCTCTGTACATATAAAAATCCTCCCCCTCACTCTTGCAGCGAATGAACTCACCATTCTCGCGCATATAAGTGAGTGCTGCCACCAAATCAAAAGGTTCTGTAATTCTACTTAGATCAGGTAGTAATTCCTTTTCTTCCATCTTTCTTTCCTCCATCTATTTTTAATGGTGTAGTTGCTTCTTTGAGATTAGCTTCCAATTCTTCTTTCTTCTGAAGGAGAACTTGGTAAGCTTCCTCTTTCTGCGTCAATTGAATGGCTAAGAGGTTCTTTGAAGTTACCTCATCAGCCAGCTTTCTGGTCAGCTCTTCAATCGTCAAACGAAGAGCCTGATTAATTTCTTCTGGGTTCATTTGTTTCCTTTCTTATAAATGTCCCACTAAGTTTCTGGTATCCCACCAGGCTGGATGCCCTTCACTATGGCTAGCCCTGTATTCATAGAGCGCCCCAATGCTATTAGACATCCGTTGTAATACCTCGTGAAGTGAAACATAATTACCGCTTGTATCTAAATAGAGCCAAACATCGCCTGTATTAATGGTTGAATCCCTTCTGTCCTGTTTCCTGCTCGGACGCAGTTGAAGTTTTCCTGTTGTAGTCATGACCCAACCATCTTTATTATCATAGGCAGAACTGGCAAAGGACAATTCATCCCCAACCAGATCAAGTGAATCAATATTGTACCCATTCCAAGCTCGAATACCGACAAAGCCACTATCATTGGAGCTTTCAGTGCCATAACGATTGGATCCAATAACAGTTACACCCGCTCTTCCTTTGCCATCGACATTCCCTGTCGCAAACTTAATAAACTGGGTTGGATAACCAGTCAGAACTCGTTTCAAGGCAGCTTGGTCTGTATAATACAAAATTTGACCCGCATTGAGACTGATTTCCATAGCTCGGTTAATGGCTGTTAGGATACCACCTGATATCTTGTTCGCAGATAAAGTTACCGACTGCACCTGGCTGATGAATGCCTGCTTTGAGAAAAGCTTCCTCAGATAAGCTTCGGTCGCAGATAGCTTGTTAAACAAGGCATCATCAACTTTCAATTTCTCAGCCGTTACTGCTTCTGCACTTAAGATTGCGGTTGTGACTGATCCCGATTCAAAGTTGGCTGTCTTTAACTTATCCACCATGGCAGACTTAATCACAGCATGGTCAATTAAAGTTTGTCCTGTGATATGAGTGAGTCTACCATGGATATGATTTACTCCATTCGCTAATAGATTCAAACTGTTTAGTACTGCCCCACTTGAAGTCAAATGCTGAACCGACCAACTGTTTGCGAGCTGAGTTTGAACAGTAGAAACTCTCTGGGTCAAATCCGTCACCTTGGTCACATAGGAAGAATCTGTCAGGACAATCTGGGCCAAGTTATGTTTGACACTGTCTTCCTTTGAGCCAATGAGCCGTGAGTACAGATTAACTGTTTCCTGAACCTTTTGAAAATCACTGCTGTTGGTCTTGCCATTGACTGTCTGCAAAATTTCTGAAAAGCGTCCCTCCACTGTTTGAGAATAGGAGGCAATCTTGGTTTCTGTGTACTGCCGGTCATCCTCTGGAGCTGGACTCGGTGTCGTCGCAATTGTCCCATCTTCCAATTGTGGATCCCGAATATAAAGAACATCACCAACAAGCCAGCCATTCGAATAACATACCCAGGACCAATATCTCTCAAACTTCACGGTAAAAGGATGAACAAACCGATGCCATTCAGTTTGAAGTGTCACGGTTGAAACACCACCGGTCTCAAAACCAAACCGAACAACTACCGACCGACTCGCTTTCATGTCGGCCGAATAGACCATTTTCTTCCCTTGCCATTCAGCCCCCCTTAAATCAAAAATGGGCTTATGAAAGCCACCATTCCCTGCTTTGGTACAAGTAGCTTTGAGATAGTATCCACTTTTGGCATTCGTATCCGGTACCCGTTCAAACTTCCATTCTGATACATTAGACGAGAGGGGCAACAGACCATCAAAATCATAATGACGAATGTAGTTGCGCCCACCAATTTGCAAACTCTCAAAGCGACGATTTAAGCCTTTCACATCTTCTGAATAGGAGGCTTTTGCGACATAGTCCTTGGCTACTTGCTCTCGGACAGTTCTGGCCTGATTGGCTGTTTCCGTCCGTACATACTGCTCCAGTCGTTCCCGCCGTTCACCATCTTTTGAAACATACTCCTGAACCTGTTGGAGAGTTGTTTCAAGACCGGATAGAGTTTGCTTGACTTCTATCTTACTGACAAAAGTGCCCATTTTCTGAAGAATTTCTGTTTGAAAAACTTTCAAGTCTGCTGTTGTTCGATTCGTTACTTCTTGGACATTGTTCAGAGCTTTCTGAGTGGCTCCTGCCTTGCCTAAGGCTTCTTCCGTCTTTTGAGTAATCGTATGAAGAGTCGACTCTGTCGATTTCGTAAAAGCAGTAAACGAACTCTGAATCTGATCACGAGTCTGAGCTGCAATTTCCTCTGCCTTTGCTTTTGCCTTTTCAATGCCATCTAATACCTTACTCTCTTGCTTCTCAAAAGCAGCATCAAAGGCCCTATTGGCATTTTCTAAAGCTCGTTCAACCATCAAATCATGGCTGCCTTGAGCAAGGGTTAAGATGGAATGAGCTGCAGCCGTCAATTTTGAAGAGGTATTATGGCCACCTTCTCTGACTTTATCGTCAAAGGTCAATGAGAAATATTCTTTAGTCAGTGCATCGTATTCATAAGCCACGGCTTGCTTTAACAAATCCACATAATGCTTTCGGCTTTTTAGAGTGACCCAGTCTCCCAAATGAACCGTTTGACCATCTAGCTCATAGGCTTCTATCACAATGGCATCCTGCTCTCGGTCAATCTTATCATGATAGAATTTACTCTCACCCCATTTTCGCAATTCTTCAAGGGTTTTAAGATTGTTATTCGTGAACTCTTTTTCATTGATGTAGGGATAAGCATCAAGCAAAGGACTGTCAACAGTCACGGTTAACGTCTTCTCTTCTTTAGCTCCTTCTGGTTTAAAGGTCGAATGAACATGGATACGTGTCACTACAGTTTGCGAACTTCTATTCCGTTTGTAGGATTTCAGGTTCTGATGAGTCGTAATAATGACACCACGATTCTCTCCTCGGTGCTCTTGAATAGAGAATAAGAAATTATCTCGAGTGACCTCACCTTCCCAGGTTCCAACAATGGAATGCGCTCCATCTAGCAGTACACTGTATAGTGTTGTTGTCTCTTTGGTATTGAAATCCCTGTGCTTTACGATATCACTGGTAAAAGAGAAAGGACTAAGACTAGTTTTGGCTGCCTGAACCATACTGGATAAGGCCGTCATACATCCGACCTGAGAATTTCCAATTGGCTTAATGGAATGCTGCATGACATCATCCGTAATGTGATAGCATAGTACCTCCACATGTTCATCCATCTCAACTGGTTTCTTAATCCGAAACAGCTGTTCTCCCAGTTCAGGTACAGGAGCCTTAATGAGTTTATCTACCTTCAACTGACGATAAAGATGGCTGTCCGTTATAGGATACTTGAGGGTTAAGGTAAAATCTCCATTCAAGGTTTCCTTTACCCTAGCAGATACCGCTTCATAAAGGGGGATACCGTTCCATTTAACTGTTTGTACTTCCTTATCCAATAAATAAAGCATTAGGCCCACCCCCAGACAATCTCAAAACGAATGGACTGAATCCCAGTTCCCAATACGACTCCCACTGTTTTATCTTTTGAAGAGTCAATCGTCAAAAAGTCACCAGACCAATTGATTCTTTTTCCTGATAAGGCTCTAAAACTTGGTTTGTCAGGGTTGTTATCCATCACTAGTGTTTCACCAGACTCTATTTTCTCCAAACGAATAACCTGACTACCAATCGTAAAACTGGTTTCAGTTGAAGTGTTTCCCATTATGGTCAATTGGGGAAAAGCCAAAGCCGAACCTTTCGTTCGCAAAGCACCATTTTGAGTGAATGACTGACTATCTGTATCTTTAAAGAATTTTGTAGGATGGCATTGGAAGGTCGCTTCCATCTCATAAACTCCATGCTTGTCCTTTATCATTTTTGAAACAAGTACCTTATAGCACCAAAGACGGACTGTCTTCAACTGCTCACTCTCCAGCCAAAACTGTTCTTTAGAAAAGAGAGTCAAAAACTGAAAAAGTTCTTCTTCACTTGGCTTGACCACATAAATCTTAAATGTCAACTCCATCACATTTCGATGCTTGTTGGTTTCCATGACGGCACCACTGATCCCTCTATGCTCAAGGAGCTGAGTCTTGCTGCCTTTCATGACAATCGGTGGACTGTTTTCCACTATTACCTTAAAAGGAAACGAAGAGGTATGCACTCCATCAATGACTAATTCATTGTATCGAATCATGTTCCCAATCCTTTCAGTTGTTTTTGCCTAGCGAGTTCTTCTGCCAATCTTCCTGCTACATGTTCTGCCAAGCGTTCTAAATCCGCTTCTTCTCTGATCATAACATCTGAAATAGTGATAGTAATCTGTGGCAGAGCATCCAAGGTAGAACCAATTCCACGACCAATCTGACCCAATGTTTCTCGGTTTAAGGGAAGAACCGCTTCTCTGCCTGCCTCCCCTCCTGCTAAGAGATTCGTACCATTTAGGCCAAAGATGGTTGGCTTGGTTAAAATCCCACCCTTGGCATACCATTCAATCCCAATCCGTGGAATATCCCCCTTTAACCAATCAAGCGGATTGGCCGACCCGCTGACACTAAAGTGCGGCAATGGAATATGCGGCCAAGAGATATGAAAATTAAAGAGATTCTTTATGGCATTGATGGCAGAGGATACGGCATTTTTAGCCCCATCAATCGCTCCAGAAATGGCATTTTTGATTCCATCCCAAATATTTCGAACAGTTGAGAAGATGTTGTTTAGGACATTTGATATGGTCTGCAAGATCCCATTCCAGATATTGGATAGTGTGCTTGCAATCCCCTGAACAATCCCTGTCACCGTGGATTGAATGGCATTCCAAATGGATGAAAATAAAGAAGAAAGGGCTGATAGAATATTTGAAACACTATCTCTGATACCGTTCCAACTATTCACTATAAATTGCCAGATGGCATTAAGAATGGTGCCAATGATGGACTGAATCCCTTCCCATACGGTAGATACAATTTGCTTAATGGTTTCCCAGGCACCAGACCAATCCCCAGTGATCACTTGCATGACCAATGTGATAATACTAAGAATAACATTTAGGACTGTTTCTATTATCGTCTTGATAATATCCCAGGCTGTTGTGACAACGAGCTTGATATTCTCCCAAACAGCTGTTAGATAAGGCCCAATTAAATCCATAATGGTGGTGATTACCGTCGAAATGGCATTCCAGACTGTTGTTGCAGCATCTTGAATCAACTGGTGATTTTCCTGCCACCAAGAAACCAAGGTTCCCCAAATTTCCATCACAAAGTCTACGACTTGCTGAACGATGAAAGAAATAGCCGAATAGATAGCATTCCAAGCAGCCGTAACAGCTGCTCTGAAAGCTTCATTATGTTCCCACAGTTCCTTAATGCCAATGACCAATAAAGCAACAGCTGCTATCACCGCAAGAACAATCCCTACAACAGGAGCAGCCGCAGCTAACATCCCTCCAATCGTCGTCCCAAGAGCTAAAGCTGCAGCTTGTAAGGCCACAATAATGGGTAAGAGAATACCCGCAATAGTCACCAGTCCACCCACAACCAGAATGAACTCCCGCACCGGTTCTGGAAGGTTCATGAACCATTCCGCAACACTTTTCAAAAGCGGAACAAGTTGTTGGAGAATCGGAGCTAGAGTTTCTGCAATCGCTCCTCCAACTTCGGCCATGGCCTCTTTAGCTGCATTTTGTGCAAGCGTGAACTGATCAATAGGGTCAAGAGTTGCTTCATAGGTAGAAGCAACTACTCCCTTTGCTTTTTCTGCGGTTCCTGCTAAATCATCAAAAGATAGAGCCCCCCGCTTAATGGCATCCACCATCCGTGGAGCAGCTTTAGTACCAAAGATACTGGATGCAAGCGTTAATGCTTCCGTTTCACTAGTGCTGTTTCGGATTTGTTCGACCGTTTCTCTTAAGCCTTCACTCAGTGTCTTGCCCTTAGCCGCATAGTTGACTGCTGCTTTGGAGAGGGAAGAAAGAGCAGCCGAAGAATCGACCCCACTTTTTTCAAACTGCCCCATAAGAGCCACACCCTCATCAAACGAAAGTCCTAAAGCCTTAATTTGTGGAGCACCTTGGATGGCTTTGGTCATCAAATCCTGAACGCTAACACCAGTCGTCTGTGCCGTATAAGTGACGGTATCTAAGACACGATTTAAATCACTCGTCTCAAGTCCATATGCTTCAATGGCTTGTTTTGCGGAAATGGCTGATTCCGTCACGTCCGAACCATTGATTTCCGCATACTTAATCAAAGTCGCAGAAGCGTCCTTTAAGGCATCACCAGTCAACCCAAACTGGGTATTAAGCTCACCAACAGCACTGCCCACTGTTTGAAAGTCCGTTGGAATTTCAGTCGCAAGACCTTTTGCAATACCCGTCATCTCATCCAGCGCTTTTCCACTGGCACCGGTTTTGGTGACAATGATATCCATCCCTTCGTCCACTTCTCGAAAAGCTTCCAGTGTTGCTTTTCCGAAGTCAATCAGCTTCTGACTGATTTCGCTCAGTTTTTCACTGAAGTTAGCTAAAATCTCAGACTTTAGAAGATTGTTGGTTTCTGCTAAGCTGTTGTTGGCATTATCACTTGCCCCACTCATGTTGCTCATCTCATCTTGCAGATGATGGTAAGCCGTCTTGGTTTCATTTAGTGACTTCTCTAACTTATTGGCTTCAACTGAGTTCTCACCGTACTCAGCCTTGGTCAACTCTAACTGCCGTTCTAAATTGGCAATCTGTTTCTCGACAATCTCTGACTGAGCCGCAACCTTTTTCTGAGCAAGGGCCAGTTTTTCAGATTCACTGGCATTACGACCTAGCTGACTTTCTTGCAACTTAAAGGAGGAAGCGACTTTCTCACTCTCTGAAGCTAGTTGATTTTGTTCAGCTCCTAAAGCAGCTAGTTTACTTTTGTTGCTGGTGACACTGGAGCCATTTTGCTCCAAAGCTCGGTTGACACCCTCTAGCTTATTCTCATAGCTTTTGAGAGTGTTCTGAGTGATTTCGACCTCTCTTTGAAAAGCCCGATACTGATCAGCTCCGATTTTCCCGCTTTGAAACTGAGCTTCTACCTGAGATTGGGCTTGACGTAGTGTCTCTAGCTTCTCTTTGGTTGTTTGAACTTGCTTGGCTAAAACCTCTTGTTTCTGAGTTAAGAGAGTGACATTGCCTGTGTCAAATTTTAGTGCCTTATCAATTTGTTTCAGCTCTCGGCTTGCTTCTAAGGCTTCGTGATTCACCCCTTTTAGAGCTTTTTGTAAGGGCTGGGTATCGCCTCCAATTTCAATTGTGATTCCTTTAATGGTTCCAGCCATACCCTACCTCCTTATCGCTACATCAAAAGTTATCAAAGTCTGTCTGAGTGGCTTTCCTGCTTCGACTTTCTTCTTTAGTACGCACTTCCACATAGTCTGTCTGATAATCCAGCGCCATGCCAATCGTTATCTCCTTTAAATCTGACATGGATAGCCCTGTCTCTTTACAACAGTGAAAATAGGATTCTACCGTGAAGGTTTCGCTGCTCGCTTCTTCCGACGCATCGACTTTTTTCTGGTTGTCATCCCTTGATTTAACAATTCCATCAGAACCGGTCCTACTGTTTGAAGAGGAAATTCTTCTAAGCCCATAAAGAACTCTTCAAAAGGTTCAATTGATGGGGTAGCTGATTTGGCAAAAACCCAAAAGAGCCGGTGGAAAAACGTCATATCAAAATCCGCCAACATGCTCATATCCACATCCGATGCAGATAAAGTTTTGCCTTCTTCTAGCTGTTCAGCTTTTTTTAGAATCGACTCTGCCTGCAACATTTGAAACAGGTCCTGGAAATAATCTTTCCCAAATTCTTTTTTATAGGCAATTGGTGTGTAAGCATTGGTCGCAAGCTCAATTTTCTTACCTGATAACTGAATCGTTTTCCTCATGATTAACCTCCCGGTTTCATAGTTGGCTCATAGACTTGTGTAAACCAAGTCTTTTTGACATCTTCTGGGGTATCCTCTGTGGTCCTGCGACGGACGATTTTATCCAGCGGCCGAGGACTAGCTTTGAATTTCAATTCTACTTCGTTGATGTCTGAACCACTCTTTGTTTTAGAAGCAACGGTCGGCCTGCTTGCATAACAATAATAGAGCACATGGAGCGTTTCTTTCTTATCCCCTTCAAATCGGAACATCAAAGCAAAGTTTTTCTTCTCACTGCTTGCGATTTCTGAGATGACTTTACTCTGGGCATCAATCGTTTCTCCTAACACTCGGGTCAAAAATTCCTGTGTCAAAAGAGCCAGTTTCAAAGTTCCTTCATAGCCATCATTAGATTCTGTCGTATAAAAATTGATGTTGTCTGCTTTATAGGATCCTGAATCCCCTTGGGGTTCTAAGGTCAGCTCTGCGGCACCCCTAAGTCGCTCCACTGTCCCGTAGGTCAGCGCCCCATCATCTCCTTCTTTGGTTACTTCTGCCCAATGGACATCCTGCAAACCAAAGGTGACTTTATTTTTCTCCATCGGATTTTTCCTTTCTATTGATTTAAATGATAAATGACCTGATACAACTTTTCCGTATCCAGGTAGGTTTCTTCCTTGTAAAAAAAGAGAGAATGACTGTCGAGTTTGGCTTCTATTTTCTCTTCTAATTCAAGGTCTTTTTTCTCGGTATAAAGCTCCAGTCTGACTTGACTTCCTCTGTGATAAACCAGATTATCTGCACCATAATTTTGAGAAGCAGGAAACCAATACACCAAAAAGGGAGGAGCTGGACTATGCCCCTCCTCAAAATGGTGGTAAGCACAGGACAAACCTAGACTGCTTAAAAATGGAAACCACTCATCTTTTTTCATAACTTCTCCTTCAAGTGCTCTTCAAATTGTCGAATCATCTTTTCTTCAACAGGAGCAATATGCCGAATTCCTTCAACCCTGCCACCGCCTCGTTTGGCATGACCATTTTCAAGGAGGTGTGTCAGTCCTGGTGTTCGATTATAAATCGTTTTTGTCAAAGCTAGATTCGTTTCTTTAGTCGCAGTAGAGGTCCAGCCTCGTGCATATTTTCCCCGTTTTTTTGGAGAATGTTTCTTTAACTCATTAACAGCTTCCTTCGTGCTATCTTCCACCACTGCTTTCACTGTTTCAGTAGACCTTTCAACATAATTCTCCAACTCCTTTTGAACAGCTCGAGCTAGGTCAGACGGGTCAATTGTTGCCATATTGTACCTCCTCTGTCGCATCTATCAGGATTATCTCCTGAGGATAAGTCAACGAATCAATGGCCTTGATATTATAAACCTTATTATCAAAGCGAAGACGAGTGGTTTTACTATCCAACTCTTGAATAGCTGGGTCATAGCGCAGCGTAAAGCGTAACTGATGAATATTCTTGACCATTACTGTTGCAGTGCCTTCCGTTTCAAGAAGTACCTTGCAGGAACACCACCTAGAAAACAATTGCTGCCACTGACTGCTTTCATTGCCAATAGCATCTTTCACAATGACTCGTTTTTCAAAGAAAACCCGTTTGCTTAATGGAGCTATCTTCATCAGAACACATCCCTTCTGTGAGCAGAAAGAAGAGCCTTGAGGAGTTCTACCAAACTCTCCTGCCCTCCTTCTTCTCGGTGCTCGTAAAGATAAGCTGTCCCAAACAAAACAATCGTCTGAAGGAAGTCAACTTCTTTCTCCTCCGTCACTTCCTCCAGATTCTTGCGTAGGATACTGGAACACAACTCTTCACTGGCAGAAATCATGACTTGAATCAACTGATCATCCTCTGAGTGTTCAACCCTTAGATAGTTCCTTGCTTCCTCCAAACTAATCTTCATGAGAAGCCTCATTTCATGGTCAAAACTTTAACCGCTTCATTCAGAATTAACTTACCATCCACACGCTGACTAGCAAGGAAGCCAACTTGACCACTTTCTGCATAGAGCTCATTCAGACGCTTAAAGGAACGTCCTTGACGGTCCGCAATCCAGTAGTAAGAAAAGTCACCGAAAGCCAAAACTTTCTTACCTGTATCAATCGTTGGTACAAAGCTAGAGGTGAAATAAGGACGATTCAGAATCATATCTGGTACACCAGCTTGAACAGATGGCTGCCAGATATAGTTGCCATTATTGTCCTTGAGTTTCCGTAAGGCTTTGACAGTCGAATCGTTCAAAATCCATACTGCATTTTTCCGATAAGGTGATTTAAGCGAGTGATACAAATCCATGACATCGTCAAAGGTAATCGTCGCACCACCACTAGTCGCCCCTTCAGTGACCGTTTGAAAAATTCCAGTTGGCTTACCTGTTCCATCACCAATCAGAAAAGCTTCTTCTTCCTTCACACCAATACGACGAGCAAATTCATTAGCCATATAGCTTTCCAAATCAAAGACGGAATCATAGAGCAGCTCATCAGAAATCTTAATGGCTGTTCCAACCTTATGGGAACCAAGCGTTACTTGACTAAAGGTATCTTCTGATTCCTTAAACTTAGAGTTCTCATCCATCCAAGTGGCTTCACCGTTCCCTGACACAACTGGAATCTTCCGCTCCCCGCTTGAAGTCTGAATGACCGTTGCAAGACTCCGCATGAAGTTTTCTTCTTGAAGAGCCTGAATCAGGCGTTTCTCATATTCATCTGGAACCAAGTAACCGCCACGTGAGTCGTCTCCAATACTGAGGGTATTTTCGATATCATAGAAGTTTTTCTTGCGGATATTGTTCCAAAAAGCTGTGTTATAGGCTTTAGAGGAACGTCCGCCTTTTGGATTTCCTCCGCCTACAGTTGGATTGGCAACAATCGCTTGACTAACCGGACTGGCTAATTCCTTATCCAGTGCTTCCTGCCGCTCCAAGCGTTCAATCTCTTTACCAAGGCGAACAACCTCATCTTCCATTTCTTCATAACGGGCCGTATCTTCTACAGAAACCAGCCCCTTATCATCCCGACAGGTATCCAGAAAGCTTTTTGCTTTCTCCCATACCTGTGCTCGTTTTTCCCGCAATTGTAAAATTTTACTCATGGTTATTCCTTTCTTATTTCAAGAGTGACAACCGTTTCTCTAACTGAGAAACTGGTGTTTTGGGCTGAGGTTTTTTATCAGCCAATTTTAAAAGCAGCTGGTTGGTCACCGCTGCTCGACTAAACATCATACTTTGAACCGTCCCATCTTCATGAGGTGCAGGCTCATACAAAATAGAATCCGCAAATCCAAGTTCAAGAGCCTTCTTAGCATTAAACCAAGACTCAGCATCCATCAAGTGGGATAGCTGTACCCGAGATAAACTAGTCTTAATTTCATAGGCATTGAGAATGGACTCTTTGACTTCCGATAACATAGCAATGGCCTTCTCCATTTCTTTAGAGTCGCCAATTGCGACCGTCATCGGATTGTGAATCATCATCATAGCTACCGGACTCATATTGACTGTGGTTCCCGCCATAGCAATGACACTGGCTGCCGAAGCTGCAATGCCATCAATATTGACGGTCACGTCATCTTTGTAGTCCATTAACATGTTGTAGATTTGGGCTGCCGCAAAGACATCTCCACCCGGTGAATTAATCCATAAGGTCAATGGACCACTGCCACTCATGAGTTCATTCTTAAAGATTTGTGGAGTCACATCATCATCCACCCAGGATTCACTGGCGATTGTGCCATTTAGATGCAGTACGCGCCCCATTTCATCCTCGCTGAAATTCCAAAATTTATTCATGACTCTCTCCTTCTTGATTTGTTTTCATAAATCCTCCTGCATCCTTTAACTTGGTCATATTTCCATTAATGAGATAAAGGTCACCACCTTCTTCTGACGGTATAGGGTTAAGTTCTTCTAACTTCCTGATGTCATTGGTTGATAGCCAACCGTTTTGTCGGCCAATCGCATAGCCATTCATCCGACTTTGGTAATCCCCACGAAGCAAGCCGTCCACATTAAATTTGATGAAATGGGTCTTCTTCTCTTCCGGCAGCAGCAAACTTTTCTTAAGAGCCTGTTCAAACCGAACCACCCAGGGGTCCAAGGTATACTTAACAAACTCAAGGGATTGCTGTTCAATATTAGAAAAACTGGACTTCTCTAAATCTCCTACCATATGCGGTGGAATCCGAAAGAGACGTGCAATCTCATTGATTTGAAACTTGCGGGTTTCCAAGAACTGTGCTTCTTCAGGCGGTATCCCAATTTGCTTATAGCTCATCCCTTCTTCCAGGACAGCTACCTTATGAGCATTTCGTGTCCCCTGATAGACTGCATTCCAAGAATCTCGCACCTTTCCAGGGTCTTTTAAGATACCCGGGTGTTCGAGAACTCCACCGGGGTTAGCACCGTTGCTAAAGAAACTAGCGCCATATTCTTCACAAGCAAGCGTCATCCCCACCGCATTCTTCGCCAGAGCAATCGGAGAATAACCAATCAGACCATCAAACCCTAAGCCTGGAATATGAAGTACCTCTTCTTGTGATAAAACAATGCTTCCTTTTTCCTGAAAATTAGGATTGTCTTCCTCATAACGATTGTAAACATAATAGAGCTTCCCCTTCTCACTTCGATGAACGCTCATCTGATCCGGTAGCAATGGATACAGCCCAATCACCTGACCTGAACGGTCACGAAGAATCTGAGAATAGGCATTTCCCCAGATTAAGAGATGGCTCATCAAGGTTTCCCGAAAGACAAAAGATGTCATATCAGGGTTCGGTTCATCATGCAAAAGCGTGTAAAGGACATGTTCCGTATCCTTTGCTTTTCCTCCTTCGGTGTATCGATAAACATGAAGAGGTAAAGATGCAATGGTCTCTGACAAAATCCTTACGCAGGCATAGACCGCTGTCGTTTGTAGTGCCGTCCGTTCATTGACCGTTTTCCCACTCGTGGTTCGACCAAAGAGTAGCGAAAAGTCATTTCCTTCATACTTATTTTTGGGCTCTCCCCTCTGTCGTTTTAGTCCTAATCGTTCCAATATTCCCATAGTCATCTCCTTTTCTAGGCATGAAAAAAAGCACCTCGCTTGAGATGCTTTACAATCACTCTTTCAATTGTGGAAAATCTAATAAATTTAAAAGTATAAGATTCCTCGCTCATCATAAATACTACCGTCATTCTTTTGATGTCGAATGCACCTGTCTAAAGCCATAATGGTCGCAATAATCCCGTCAATCTTTTCGACAGATTTTTCTTTATCAGGCTTAATATTTCCGGCTGGGTCCTGTCTCATGACTACGTTTTGGGCCATCCATTTTAGAACCGGATGACCTCCATGCTGGATTTTACCTTCCATCATAAGTTTATAGTACTCTTTGGAAGGTGGACTCATGTCCTTATAGCCCTGACCAAATGGAACCATTGTTAAGCCCATGCCTTCTAAGTTCTGAACCATCTGTGTCGCATTCCAGCGGTCATAGGCAATTTCTTTGATATGATAGATAGTGGACAGTTTTTCAATGTACCGTTCAATAAATCCATAATGAACAACATTCCCTTCCGTGGTAAGAAGAAATCCTTTCTTTTTCCAGACATCGTACAACACATGGTCTCGTCTAGATCTAAGAACCAAGGTTTCTTCAGGCAACCAAAAATATGGAAGAACTTGATAGTTCTCTGCTTCATTTCTTGGTGGGAAGATTAGGACAAAGGCTGTAATATCTGAAGTGGAAGATAAATCCAGACCAGCATAACAATCTCTGCCTTTGAGACTCTCAACATCAATCGGCTGTCTTCCTTTATCGTAGATATGTTCCGGAATCCAAGTCACAGCTGAATTGGTCCAGATATTGAGTCGTAGCTGCTTGAATACATTTTCTTCTGCTGGGTTATCTAAGGCATTCAGATAAGCTTCCCTAACCCGGTCAATCCCAATCGTATAACCAAGGGAGGGATTAGCCTTTAGCCAGTTCTCTTCATCGTTCCAATCATCTTCTTCTGAAAGGCCATAGACAACTGGATAAAAGGTACTATCTTTTTTTCGCCCCTTTAGTATATCTAAGGCCTTGGTATGCAATTCATAACAAATAGAGTTCTTATCGTTTCCTGCTGTCGTGATAATAAAAAAGAGCGGCTGCTCCCTGGCATCACCACTCCCTTTGGTTAAGACATCGTATAAATGGCGATTGGGCTGGGCATGAATTTCATCAAAGACTAAACCTGATACATTGAGTCCATGCTTGGTCCCAGTTTCAGCCGATAACACTTGATAGAAGCCAGCATTGGAATAATTGATGATACGTTTAGTGGCTCCCATGACTTTGGTTCGTTTCTCCAGAGCTTTACTCATCAAAACCATTTGCTTGGCCACATCAAATACAATAGAGGCTTGATTTCGGTCACAAGCTGCCCCATACACTTCGGCACTGGCTTCTCCGTCTGCGTATAAGAGATAAAGAGCAATCGCAGCAGCCAGTTCAGACTTCCCATTCTTTTTGGGAATCTCTACATAGGCCGTCAGGAACTGTCGATTCCCATCTTCCTTTACGATACCAAAAAGGTCACGTACAATTTGTTCCTGCCAGGGTAATAAGAAGAATTTCTGTCCCGCCCAGCGCCCTTTGGTGTGGCAGAGATTCTGAATGAAGGTTACTGCCCGGTTTGCCTTCTTCTCGTCATAATGAGAAGTTGGAAGCATAAAGGGAGAAGG
This sequence comes from Streptococcus sp. KHUD_013, assembly GCF_052588545.1. Lineage (NCBI taxonomy): Bacteria > Bacillati > Bacillota > Bacilli > Lactobacillales > Streptococcaceae > Streptococcus > Streptococcus sp. KHUD_013. The sequence goes on along the minus strand of NZ_CP186264.1, from coordinate 872,027 downwards.
AATATAATGGTCCATCATAAGCGTCCTCCTAATAATTCTTCCATTTCATCACCTGACCCCACATCTGTATCCATCGAAGCAAGTCGTGTTCTGGCAGATGGAGTCAAGCCAAACTGTTCACAGAATTTAAGCATGATTTTAAGATTGGTCTGAGAAATAGAAACTTGTGGCACTTGTTGGAGATAGCCATTGGGAGTTTTGATGATAGAGCCGTGTTTTGAAAGAAACTCTTCTGCTTCCTTCCAGCGTGCATATGCTTGGCAGTAACCTGCAAAAGCCGTCATATCCATATCGGTTAAAAGTCCCAATCCTTCTAGGATTTTGCTCATACGCTTCCATTCTTTCTTGGCATCTTCTTCAAGCCAGGAAGGGCATCTAGGAGCTTTCTTCTTAGGCTGAATTTCATTCTTTGGAAGTGGACGCTTGCCAGGATTCCCTTCTAAGATTTTTAAACTAATTGGTTTGGGCTTTCTGCCCTTCTGTGCCATGCCCTCACCCCCTTCAGCCCACAAGAAAAAGCCCGAAGGCTTAATTTCTTATGAATCGATTTTCTCTACTTCATCAATATCATGTAACACATGGAGTTGTCGACCATTGTCCCATTGAACAACCAAGGAACCAATATCATCTACATCTTCCACCGTTCCCAACATACCAATTGGCACTGGATTCGGGTCTTCCATTTTTAAGAGTCGCACCCTTGTTCCAGCAGGATACCGCTTTTTTAATAATTCTACAATCTTCGCATTCATATTTGTTCTCCTTTGGGGTTCAATTTGTTCAGTGATATAATAGCTCTATTATACATATTTATCCAGTCACAAGAGATAATTATTCGAATATTTTTTGACTTTCAAGAGTGGTCTCCACAATCAATTGCTCAATCATTTGATTGATATATTTCAATTCTAGATAACCAAACTGATTGGTCTTCAATGCCCTCTTAATATGCATAAGCAGTTCCTGAAGTTGTATTTTGGAAACTGGTGATATCGATGGAAACGACTCCAATTGAACAGCAATTTTTTCAAGATAATGCTTGGTTTCTGATTCAGGAAGATTATTCGTCATGATTTTCCTTTATCGCATTTAGAATGGCTTTCCCAATAGCAAATACAACTGATACTGTCACACCGTTACCTGCTTGTTTATACAACTGAGCATCCGAATTTACGGCACAAGCTTTTTCAAATAACTCATCAGGAAATCCTTGAAGCCTGAAGCATTCTTTAGGAGTCAATCTTCGAATCTTAACTGTTTTTCCCTTCCAGACAACAGCTCCCATTTGCCCTCCGCAAGAAAGGTTATGAGCCAATCCTTTTCCAACTCGTGCTCTTCTTGTTCTGGATCCTGGATAAGATAAATCAACTGAATCTCCAACATTCGCAACTTGATAACCTTTCTTAGTACCATTGCGAACCTTTATCCCCTCTTGATCAGCAACTTCTAAAACTGCTGTATTCATAGCTGTTCTTTTTGTCGCCCCTGATGTATAGCGAGCAGTGATACAGCGTGCTGTATTTGTTACCTTGGGAGCTGTCAAAGATTGGTCAATCATATAAAGTCCTGTTTTAGCACCTACTCCGCCTCCCTCACCAACAAGAGTCGTTGAAATGCCAGAAGTATCATAAACTCTGTAACTTTGCATGCCACCTATAAGCTGCTTAAGATGGCTGCTGCTTTCTCTGCGGACAGGTAATACTTGTCGTCTACCTCTGCTTCTAAGATGTCCGAGAGTATAGACTCGTTCTCTGTTTTGTGCGACTCCGTAATCTTTGGAATTAAAAATCTGCCATTCGAGGTCATACCCTGCTTGACCCAGACTAGAGAGATAGTCGAGATAATCTCGTCCCCCGCCGCTTGATAAAAGTCCCTTAACATTTTCAAGGAGTATCCACTCGGGTTTATCCTTTTCTTCTTGGCTTTCGAGCAAAGCAACAAATCTAAAAAAGAGTCCACTTCGTTCACCGTATAATCCGGCTCGCTTTCCTGCGATAGACAGATTTTGACAAGGGCTTCCCGCACACCATAAATCTGCTTTTGGAAGTTGTACTGGGTTGATGCTTGTGATATCGTCATGGAACCATTCTCCTTTCGTTTCATACATGGCTTCATATGATTTTCTTGCAAACTTATCCTTCTCGCAATAGCCAATACATTTCATTCCCGTCAACTCTAATCCAAAACGAAAGCCACCGATTCCTGCAAAGAAATCTAGAAAAGTTATCGTCATTGTGCTTCCTCCATTTCATTCACAGCCTCTTCAAAAAATAATGTCCTGCCTTCACGGATTAGTTTCACATCCGTCTTTTCTGTTGCTTCCATGTAGCGTTTGACAATAACATCGACAAACTTCTCATCCAGTTCTATGCCATAACAAATTCGACCTGTCTGATCAGCCGCAATTAAGGTAGAGCCACTGCCTAAAAATGGGTCTAGAACAAGAGTTCCTCGAATAGAAGAATTTTGAATCGGATAAGCCATGAGCTGAACAGGTTTCATAGTTGGATGCTCCTTACTGGATTTTGGACGGTCATATTCCCAAATGGTCGTCTGCTTTCTGTCAGAAAACCATTGGTGCTTCCCTTTTTGTTTCCAACCATAAAGAACTGGCTCATGTTGCCACTGGTAAGGGCTTCTACCTAATACCAGAGCATTCTTTTTCCAAACGCAACAACCGCTCAGATAAAAGCCAGCATCCTTAAAGGCCCTTCTGAAATTCAATCCTTCTGTATCTGCATGGAAAACATAGATGGAAGCATCATCCTCCATGGACTGTTCTACATTGACAAACATGTTAAAAAGGAACTGATAAAAATCCGCATCGGACATATCATCATTTTTGATTTTTCCCGCAGTTTCTTCCACATTAACATTGTAAGGAGGGTCAGTTACGACAAGGTTGGCCTTCTTATCTCCCAGGAGAAGCTGATAAGTTTCTAGCTTTGTAGAATCACCACAAATCACTCGGTGTTTCCCAAGATGCCAGATATCTCCTTGTTTTGAGATAGTCGGTTTTGTCAGCTCCCCATCTACATCAAAGTCATCTTCTTTCACTTCCTTGTTGTGAACCTTAGAAAATAGCTGATCGATTTCCGGGGCTTCAAAACCGGTTAGGTCTAAATTGAAATCCGCATCTTGCAAGTCCACCATCAGGTCTGCGAGAAGTTCTTCATTCCACGCGCCTGTGATTTTATTTAAAGCAACATTCAGAGCCTTCACCTTATTCTCATCATCAATCCGAACCTGAACACATTGAACTTCTTTATAGCCTAAGTCAGATAAGACGGTCAGTCGTTGATGGCCTCCAATTACAGTGCCATCGAAATTAACAATAATCGGGTCAACATAACCAAACTCCACAATGGATTTCTTGATTTTTTCGTATTCCTTATCACCCTTCTTGAGTTTCTTTCGTGGGTTATAAGCTGCTGGTTTTAAAGAGTCAACGGGTAAAGAAACCCATGTCATATCTTGTGTGACTTTCATACTACCTCCTTAGTAAAAACGAGATTGAATATAGCAGGCATGGCTACAAAACTTCCGGTTCGCATTGCCGTATGATAAAAAAGACTTACCGCAATGTTTGCAAGTCAATTCATAGTAAGCTGTATTTTGCTTCTGATGTAATTCTGGATGGTTCTGCCACCAGTATCTCCGACAGGTATCTGAACAAAACTTCTTAGGTCGCCCAGTTCCTTTGGGGATAAAGGTTTCTTTACAGTGAAGGCAACAAGGAAGGCCGCTGGCTTGGTCTTTCATCATCTTTGTGACGGCATTTCGATAGCCCAATAGTTCCGGATTGCGTTTGCAGTAATTGCGAACAGAATCCCTAGACAAACCGACTATCTTTCCAATTGATTGGTATCCCAAACCTTCAGAACGTAGTTTTCTAATCTGTTTTCGTTGAAAATCGTCCATTTCTGCCTCCTTTCTTTACTGAAATCTCTAACCTTTTAAACCATAAAACGAAAGAAAAATAAGCCATAACATCTTGTTACAGCTTGTTTCTCAGTTATTTATTTCTTCAAAAAATATACCCCTTTTGCATTTTGCGAAAATGCACGTTTGAGGGGGCCACGGTCTTGTGAGAGACAGCTCACAGAGATTTTATCCCCCCTCCCCTTCACTAAAAATCATATCCATAAATCGGAGTATGGTCTTCGATCACGGTTTTATGATCATGACAGGATTTACAAAGAGGTTGCCAGTTGCCCTCATCCCAGAACAATTTTTGATTTCCTCGGTGAGGAACGATATGGTCCACCACTGTTGCCTGCCTGTAGCGATTCCGCTTCAGGCACCGTACGCAGAAGGGATGAAGTTTCAAGAAACGAAGCCTAGCTTTGTTCCACCGTGAATCATATCCTTTAGCTTTCGTGGACTTTACTTCCAGTGAATGAAGCTGGCTGTGTTCCTCACAATACTTGGAACCGTAAGGCACTAGCCTTGGACAGTTTGGATGCTTGCAAGGCAGAGCGGATCGTCTTGGCATGGCCTTCACCCCTCTCTATATTTTTTCACATCTTAATCATATCACAATATTTCGTGCAAAGCAGTACCGACTTAGTACCGTATTAGTTCCAGGGTAGTTCCGCACTAGTTCCACCCTAGTACCGGAGTAGTTCCGTCTTTTTGATTTTTGCAGTTTTTACTTGACAAATAAAAAAAGTTCTATCTCATAAATGATAGAACCTCAAAGTTTAATCTTATAAATAGTCATCCCAATCTAACCCATCTTTTAGGAAATGTTGCTTTAATTCCTCTCCCAATAAACTTTTAGAATATATGCAAGTTACAGGGTCACCCTTTGGAAATACTTCCTTTGACTTTAAATTTAGTAGTGACTGTGGAACTATTTTAGATTGTGTATCCTTGAGTGTCAGTGCCAGGATTTGCTTTCTTGTTCTTAAAGAATAGTCAAATTCTAAACGCAAATACTTACCAGAGCCAGTCAAACAAACAAATGTTCCAACCAATTCTTGAACAGCTCCTAATACTTGTAGCTTTTGCATTGTTGTTCCGTCTTTCTTTATGCTCACCTGGTCAATACTGATATGATTAGCTAAACAATCGTCAAAGAAACTCCCTGGTCCTTTTTGATAATATATTCCACATAAATGCATGAAGTTGGTTGGAGAAAAATAAACCTCAACTACATTAGATTCTGTATGGTAATACATTACTTTTCCCACAAAATTTTTCTTGAAAAAAACCGCCGCAAAATGTAACTGTATTAAAAAGCGTTGAAGCTTAATTCTTTCACCATAATTAGGTTTTTTATATTCTTCTTGTTTTGCCATACTCTCCTCACAAAAAAAGTGGCTTACAGAATCTGTAAGCCACTCAGTCAGTCGGTTTATTCTGGTGTCTGCCACCGCCTGGCCCTTACGTCCAAGATTAATATCGGATTTAGTTCTGGTGTCCGCCACCGCCTGGCCCTTACGTCCAAGATTAATATCAGATTGACCATGAGCCGACTACTCATCTATGATTATATTATACATCATATCAGAGAGCTATGCAAGTAAAATCTTTTTCCAAAGAACAACGAACCATATGCCTGTAATAGTTCTCCATCATGTATGTTGCCATATCTGAAATGGCTTCCTTTGTCACTGGCATAACCTGCATGCTGTAGGTTTGTTGATTATAAAGTGTCAAAAATTGAACCTTGATATGGTAGATGTGAACTCCTGAAGCAAATAAGGTAGATAGGATTTCAACTTCTAAGATTTTCAAGTGTAGCACCTCTTTCTGTTGATATTTCTAGTATAACTCAAAACAACTGATCAGGGATTGCTATCCTCTCAAATGTACAAAAAAATGCCTGAAATGACCATTCTTGTATCTCAGACATTTTTAGGGAAGAAACTTCAAATATTTCTGCCCTCTATATTTAAGCTGGAAAACGTTCTAGAATCTGGTCCAAAATTTCTTCTAGGCTTTCATCTTCCGGGTACATTTCCCAACCCCTGTCGTAACTAATGACTTCCTCACCGTCTACGTCCACTCCCAATTTAAAGATTCGTCCGTTGTCTATTCCATCCTCGAAAGGTTCAGTGCTCACCTTTGCTAGGTAAACCACCTTTCGATTGCGGCTTGTAAATATTCCTTCTTGCCACATGTTTCTGCCTCCTTAGTCCAACCAAACGTAGTCGTCAACTTCCAACGTGGTAAAATCCGTATTTCTTAATTAAGTCCGCTATTTTTTTCATGGCTTTTACCCCTTTTCTTTTTTGTATGTGTATGTTACCGTACTACTCTTTATTTATCAAGTCATTAGCGAAGATTATTCAAAATTTTTTAAACTCCTATCTGGATCCGTAAAGCCCGGTCAATCCGCACCAGCCAGGCTTCTTCTCGAATGGTCATGACCTTATTTTTCAACTGAAATTTATCCACCGTAAGAACCTGCTCTGCCAAAACCAAGCTGGACCACTTGAGCCCTTTGAAAACTTTCCTCGGTAGATACACATGAGTAGGCAGGTGCTTTTTCTTTTGAACTTGCTTGGTTAGGGGAACAACCGTAACCAAATGAGAATGGTCATTAGCCTTATTATTGCTGACGACGATGGCCGGTCGAATCCCTTGCTGAATATGACTGTTTTTCTGATTTCCAAAATCTACGTAATAAATATCTCCTCGTTTGCACATATGGTTCTCCTCTAGCTAAGTAAAAAATCTTCTAACTGCTGGTTTCTAATGGCATAAATCAATCGCAGTTCCTTAATGGCTTTCTGCTTCCACCTGCTAATGGTACTGCGGCTGATATGGTACTTGACCATGAGATTGTCCCAGCTTTCTGACACAATGACTAAATCCGTCACAAATTCCGCCAAATCATCTGGAAGCTGACTGATAGCTACTTCAAAAAAATGCAATTCCTGAACTAAACGACAGTAGCGCTTTGACAAATATTGATAAAGCTCCCGATTGGCTTTCTCTGTTTCTTCCTTGTAGGATAAAGCTATGACCTCACTGCGATAAGGATTCTTACTGGTCTGCACCCTTGGTTCATCAGACCGACCATAGACCATGGTGTCCAGCATCTCATTTTCTGAGACGCCGACAAACTGGTCCAACTGGCTGCGTAAGAGCTTCATCTCCTTTTCCATGTTCTTATAATCATAGAAAAGGCTCTCTATTTTATCCATCCACTTCCTCCTCTCTCAATTCATATTTGACGGCATCAATCAGGGATTGCTGAGAGATGTCCTTTTCTCTCAATCGTTTCATGACATGTTCGTCTATGGTATTCTTCGTAATGATGTGGTGAAGAACCACCGTTTCTTTCTGCCCTTGACGCCAGAGCCTGGCATTAAGTTGCTGGTACAACTCCAAAGACCAAGTTAAGCCAAACCAACAAATGGTATGACCGCCGGCTTGAAGATTAAGCCCATGACCGCTGCTTGCCGGATGAATCAAGCCAAGGGGAATCTTTCCCTTGTTCCAATCCTCAATATCCTGATTTCTTTGAATCACTCTTGCTTCTGGAAAGCGTTCCTTGATGCGTTTCAAATCATGCTGGAACCAATAAGCGACTAACAAGGGCCGGCCGTTCATACTCTCCACCATTTCTTCAAGAGCCACTAACTTCTGATCATGCAAGAGTACAGTATCCCGATTCTCATCATAAATCATGCCATTAGCCATCTGCAGTAATTTATTCGAAAGGCTAGCACTGTTTACGGCATCCAGCACCTGTCCTTTAAGTGAAACCACCATCTCTGCTTTGAACTCCTTATAAATTGCAAATTCGGTCTCCGACATCTCAACTAGAACTTCATTGTCCACTCGCTCTGGCATATTAAGATAATCCACTGCTTTCATGGAAATGGTCATGTCCGCTATCTTATCGTAGATGGCTTCTTCAGCTCCAGCTTTAGGCTTATAGGAAAAGATAACCTGACCGTTTCGTTTGTCGGGGTCAAAATACTGATTGCGAAAAGCTGTGATGAAGCGCCCTAAACGCTCTCCGCCATCTAAAATACCAATCTCAGAAAACAGATCCATGATATTTCCAGGGGTTCCAGTCAAACCGACCATGCGCTTGATTTTAAATCGAACTTTCTTTAAAGCTTTGAATCGTTTGGCTTGATAAGACTTGAAGCTAGATAGCTCATCAATCACCACCATGTCAAAATCAAAGAGTTGATTCTGAATCAACCAGACGATATTCTCCCGGTTAATGGTATAGATAAAGGCTGTGCGTGATAAGGCATCTCTTCGTTCCCGTTCACTGCCAATAGCCATCGAAATATCAAGGCCCTTTAAATGCTCCCACTTATCCAACTCACTCTTCCAAGTATGACTAGCAACACGAAGTGGGGCAATGACCAAGACTTTTCTGACCTCAAATGAATCCAATATCAAATTCCACAATGCCGTTAAGGTAATAACGGTTTTGCCTAGTCCCATATCAAGAATCAAACAGGCTGTCTCATGCTCCTCAATGAATCGAGTCGCCACCTCTTGATAAGGATGTGCCTTGTATGTCATCTAGTATTTCTCCAATCTTTCCTTTATCATCCAGCACATAAACCAGAAAACCTAGTTTTCTTAACTGCTTCATGCGCCTTACCTGAATCTTTTTTGGCCTTTCTCCTAGAGCTTTTAACTCCACAAAACCAAGCCTACCTTGAGGTAAAATCACAATTCGATCAGGCACTCCTACCAAGCCAGGCGAGACAAACTTCATGGCAAGACCACCCCGCTTCTGACTTTCTAGTCTCAGTTTTTCTTCAATTTCTCTTTCTCGCACTTCTTCTCCTCCCAGGGTTTCCGATAGGGGTTGCCAAAAGGGTTCAAACTCCTTACGCACGTACGGGTGCCCATTACCCCTATTTTACTAGTAGTAACACTACTCTCTTAGAGAAGATAGGCAACTAAGGAAACTAGCACTAGAGAAACCACTATTGGCAACGGCTTTGAGAGGTTTCCCATTCGGTTGCTAAAAGGTAAAATCGAAAACCTGTGGAAACCAACTAACGGTTCCCAAGTTGCCTTACGTCATCCGAACAAAAGCACGCTGAGTGCCATACAGGGAAAATTTCATCTTACCAGTCGTGTTTCCAGTGTACTTATTCCAGCCACCGATTTTATTTAGAATCCCTTCAATTTCGTAGGAATCAGCCTTTTTGATATTCTGCCGTTCCTTGCCAAAACACTCACACCAAATTTCCATAATACAGACCCGGTCACGTTGCTCTGTCCCTTTCAAAGTCTGACTGCCAAAGTCACTACCAGCCAAGAAAGTCCGCCTCTCATATAAGTCCATCTTGGCCCAGGTATCGGGCAATAAGGTATCCAGGTACTCAACTACAATGCCTTCTCGGTCATCTGATTCCATAGCTTCCTGTCGCTCTTTATTCGCTTCATTTTCTGCTTTTCCTTTTAGAAACAATTCTTCTCCTGATTCATAATAGACCTTGGCTTCCGCCCACAGCTGGTCCACATCGACTAGTTCCCAAGGTTTCAACTGGCTGGTATCTGCTACTCGCACCGGCCAAAAGCGACGATTCCCAGTCACATCTCGTAAGAAGCCACCTTCTGAATTGGTTGACCCCACAATGATACAAGCGCGTGGGTGACTTTCGACATTCACCCCATAGGCTTGACGGAACTTATCATCCTGGCGAGATATAAAGGATTTGACAGTTTCCACATCCGTTTTTCGAATCCCAGTCATTTCAGAAATTTCTAGAATCCAATAGCCCTGGAGCTTCTCTGCTGCAGTTTTATCCCGCATATCAGAAATCGCCAGAGAATCCGAGAACCATTCTTTTCCTAGCTTGAGAAAGAAGGTAGACTTTCCTATCCCCTGTGGTCCATTTAAAACTAAGATAGAATCAAACTTAATACCTGGTTCATAAATTCTTGCTATCGCAGCCACCATAGTTTTTCGCATGACTGCTCGTGTATAAGCTGTGTCCTTTGACCCAAAGTAAACGATAAGGAGCGAATCAATACGCTCAACACCATCCCAGACTAAGGGTTCTAAATACTCCTTAATTGGATGGTAGAGCCGATAAGAAGTCACCACAGCTAATAGAGCATCCTTAAACTTGGTAGGTGACCAAATACCATAGACACGCTCAAAGTAGAGCTTGGCATTAGCTAAGTCCGAATCATTCCAGCCAGGACGTGACCGTCTCCAAGGCAGCTCACCAATCACATCAATAACATTCTTGAATTCGTTGTAGACAATGTTTTGAAGGTTGGGGTCAAAGTGGAGAATGGTTGCAATGTTGGATAAGGTATCCTTAACACGGCCAGTCTTATCCAGCTCTAAGCTCGCCTGCCAATTCTCCGTATCAGTGAATTCCAAAGTTGCATCAGCTAAGCGCTCTTTTGCCAGTGTCTCCTTGGTCACATCATCTTTTAGGACAAAGTCCTGCATAGCCTTATAAGACGGTTGCTTAGCTGAATCTTTCTTTTCCTCATCATCCTGATCACCAAAGAGATGCAGGCGAACCAGGTCAAAAGCCGATAAAAGCCTGTGACCATAAGGGTCGGTCGCATGATGGCTATATGCAAATTTGTCATCATAAAGAACAACCCCAGCACTAGTTGTGGCATGAATATAATCAAAACGACCTGGAATTCTGGAAGGCTTGTAAACATCTCCTAGAAATTTTTCAATTGCTTCTGTAATGGTGTAGGTTCGGTTAAAAGCCCCAATCAAACCAGATTTTCCTAGTGGGTCTGCTTGTTTGGCAATGGCTCGCTCCAGCAGTTTGTTCTGCCGGCTAGATACTGGCCACTCAGTTGTATCTTTCCAGTTTTGATAGCGTGCTAGAACCGTATCCGGATTAAGGAAATTTCCCTCCAGTTTTTTGAAGACAAACTCTCCGTCTTGCGAGGTTGAAGGCCAATACATGAGGCGACTTGGTTCATAGGTTGTATCATCAAATAGCTCCATACCGATATCTTCAGCCACTTTTCTGGCAACAGCCTGGTATTCTTCAGCCGTTACTTCCCGAGATAAGGGGATAATCAAACGTAGCCTTGGATGCTCTTTGGTATGTTTATGCGTTGAATAGAAATAGGCAAAGAAAGAAAAGAAGAGTTCGACTTCATCCATAATGCCAGGTGTCGCAAAGTCCATATCTAAAGTCAGAGCCGAGCGAGACAACACCGCATCTTTCTTTCGTCTTCCTTTGTCAAGTTTTCCTAAAACAAAACCGCCGACATCTTTAATGTTATCTTGTTTTGATTTCGCTAGTTTCTTATACTCTGCAACGGTCTCAGCCGTTCGGATAGTGGTTGAAATGCGGGCTTCAAACTGCTCCAAGCTATAACTGGTTTGCGTCCAAATCTTATCGGTTCGTTTGTTTCCTAATGAAATGATAAGTTCCATTCTTTCCTCCTTAATCTTTCTTATAAAATTCACAGGCATAGCCGTCGGCCCGTAAAGGCAGACCTTCGGCCCAGTCTGGCTTTGTGGCAAGTAGCTGGCAGACTTCTGCCACACTTCCTTCTCTCACTTCTACCACGGCTTCATCATGCACATGAAGAACAATAGCTAACCCCTTTTGCTTGAGCTGCATCATGCCATAAGCCAATAAATCTCGGGCGATACCCTGCACAATATTTTCGACTAACTTTGGCCCATAGGTCTCAAGTCGAGTCCATTTCTTACTCTCACCAATCCCTTCATAGGTTAAGCCAAGTTTTCCAAATGCATTCATGCCCATGCGAGGTTTGACATAAGCTAGCTTTCGTCCAGAAGGCAGCGTAATAAAGAGCATGCCAGATTGATAGCTGATGACGAGATTCTTAATCTTCTTCGGTTCTCTTGTTTCATATACCTGTTTTGCGACCTTGTCTATCTCCCACCAAAAGGTTACAATATGCGGATTGGCCGACCGCCACTGATTGACAAGTGGCTGCAGCTCCTCTTCTTCCAGTCCCATATCCAGTGCTCCCATAGCGGTTAAAGCACCAACTGAACCGCCATAGCCAAGAGCCAGCTCCGCAATCTTACCTTTCTGACGAAGGTGGCTATTGATACCGTGTTTTTCAACCGGTACTCCAAACATAGACGATGCGGATGCACAGTAGATATCCCCGCCCTGTTCAAAGACTTCTAACCGCCAAGATTCCCCAGAAAGCCAAGCCAGCACTCGGGCTTCAATCGCCGCAAAGTCAGCGACGATAAACTGATAGCCTGCTTTAGGGACAAAGGCAGTCCGGATGAGTTCGGAGAGGACACTAGGGACATTGTCATAGAGAGTATCCAAGGTTTCAAACGGTCCCTCCTTGACAAGACTTCGAGCAAGAGACAAATCCTTGAGTTTGTTCTGAGGGAGATTTTGTACCTGGACCAATCGTCCAGCCCAGCGACCGGTACGGTTTGCCCCATAGAATTGCAGGAGACCGTGTACCCGACCGTCTGAACAAACGCAGCGTTCGATAGCCTGGTATTTCTTGACGGAGGTCTTGGACATCAAGAGGCGCAGTTTCAACATTTCAAGGACTTCACCATCCGCTTCTTTTAGTTGTTTGGTCACATATTTCTTTCCCAGCGAATCCATGAAGATTCCCTGCTCTTTCAGCCAGACTTTTAATTGAGAAACGGAATTCGGATTTTCTAGGCCGCTTAGCTCATAGGCGCGCTTCGTCACTTGCTCCTTATAAGAGAGGTCACAAAGAATGGCCTGTTCAACCAACTGCTGATCTACTTCTATTCCTCGGTCATTGATTTCTTGATCCAGCTGATAGAGAAACTGCTCACTCTCAATTAAGGGATAGTTTCTTAAACGAACTCGAATGGCTTGTTCCACCTCTACATCTTGCTTGCAATAGCTTTTAAACAGTTCCCAGTCCTCAGGTGCATGATGAGGAAAGTTTCGCTTGCGCATACCATTTGCTTTTGTTGCTTTACAGGGCAGACAGAAATAGCGAATCAGTCTGGCTCCTTCTTTCATCTTTTGTTCTTTTATGTTGAGAACTCGTCCTACTCCTTCAAGGGATAATGGTAGACCTAAACTTGCTGCAAGCACTGCCGTACAGGACCAGGAATTAGCTGAAAGATGCTTTCCTAGAAGCTTGGAAAGACAGACCCTCTCAAAGTTGGCGTTGAAGGCCGTTTTTATAATGGCATCATCTAATAGAGCTAAACGAATCTCTTCAGGAATCTGCTCTCCCTGAGCCAAGTCTACCACCTGCGTTTCTTTCTCGTCCTCTTTATAGGCAAAGAGCAAAATCTCAAAGGCTAGACTATCCACATAGCGATAGACTCCGCATTTTGTTAAGTCTACATCTGAATAAGTTTCAATATCAATGCTTAGAGTTTTCATCCGTCCTCCAATAGGTAAAGAGGTGGAGACCCACCTCAGGCTAGAAAGTCGTCATCATCAACGGTTCCGAATTCATCTTCTGCTCGAACTCGGCCACCCAGTGGATCTCCGTCTTTCAATTTTTGAATGTTTCCAAGGCCAGCTGCTACCCCACGATTGCCATTGGAATTAAAGCCATAAAATGTCACAGATACCCGACCATAACAGCCTGAATAGACTTCCGCCTGATCTAGGATTGGCTGAACCTGCTGGTCTACGACCTGCGGCTTTTGTTTGGAATTGCAGTTAATAAAATAACTATTGGCATAAGCTTCATCATCCGGCCGGTCAATATCTCCGTCTCGGAGTGGTAGTTTCAGATTGGCTGGAATCTTCCCTCCAAATTTTGAAATAGCTTCTTGTTTGGCCTGCTCTACGGCTTGTTGGATTTTCTGAATCGTGGCCTTATCGCTCTTTGGAATAATAACTGATACAGAATATTTCGGTTCTGAACCATTGATAGATTGCGGCTCCCATACATTCGCATAGGATAGACGTCCAGGGACGATTACTTTTGTTTCTTTTGACATATTAGCTTCCTCCAAATTCAGCTGCTGCTGGAATATATTCTTTTCGTTTATCACTTTCAGGAACAAGGGTCAGCTTGCCTTGAGGTTTGCGGACCAAATGCCCTAACACTCGGTTAAATTCTTTCTTGCCCATCCGTTTCTCCAGTTCAGTCAGAGAAACCAGACTTTGTTTATAGATATCCGTGAAGCCTTCTGCTTCCGCAAGTTTGGCTACCTCATCCTCGTCGGTAAACTGACGGATAGACCGGCATTCGACCAGTTTAAACCCTTCCCATGATTTATGAGATTCAATAGCTACCTTGGTCGCATAGTCTTTTACCTCTGTCGCCCATTTGACCAGATCATCCACATGAAGAAGAATTTCTTCAATCTCTCCATCTGTCAAAAGATGAGGGGAAGCCAACTGGAATTGTTCAAGCTCTTTATGATAGTCCATTCGTGCCCGAAGAACGGCATTACAAGGTGAGAACTGACACCAAGGACCATAGGTGACCTCTCCTTCTCCTTTAAAAGCCAGTTCAGCCTTAGGTTTCAGATTCGTCTCAGCCCACTCTAGCAAATCTTCTCGTTGTAAAATAGCCGTTGAGATATTCCCTTTTCGTGGCTGAAAAATGGTCATCTTGACTTCTTCAATATCATAGAGAGCATCGTAGAACTCCAAGGCTCCCAGGGCATAGAGCTTCATCTGCGGGTTGTTCTCGGCTTCGACCAGCACCCCTTTGCCATACTTGAAGTCCACAACATGCAGGGTGCTGTCTACCACAATGACACAGTCAGCCGTCCCAAATCCTTCTGGAACATAGCGAGAAAAGTCAACTTTCTGCTCAATAAGAACAATTGGATCACTGGTACCTTGTTTCAGTTGTTCAAACTCATCTATGATGAAGGCAACATAATCTTCCGTGGCTTGTTCCATCTCAAGCGTCAACTCACCTTCCGGTTCTTCTGCTTCTATCCGAAGTGCACTTTTCAGCTTATACTCAGCTAGAGCATGGGCCAGTGTCCCCTCTTCTGCTGCAGGATTAGTCTTGTGTTCAAAGAACTCCTCTAAGCGAGCAAGAGGCGGCACCGTCAGCCAGCGGTGGCTGGAGGATGCTGATAATAGTGCGTGTTGTTTTCCCGCCATATCAGAGTCCTTTCGCATCTTCAAGAAGAGAAGAATAACGCTTATCTTCTACCGCAGAGAGCTTGTTTGCTCCATACTTTTGAAGGAGTTCTCGCACCCGTTCTGTTTTACCAGCTCGGGACTTTTCGGCCAGAACTTTACGGATATCTTCAATAGTGACTGTTGGTAAAGCTGCCTTTTCAGCTTTTTCCACAGGTGCTTCATCCGTTAAGTCGACTACACCACACAGTTCTTCCAAACTATCTGCCAGCATTCGTAAGTTGGAGACAACAGTTTCTAGTTTTTTCATTTGAGCCATAGCTTTTCCTTTCTTATTCTAAGAACATGCTTGGAAATTTCGACCAAACAGAATCTTTCGTATTAGTAACTCTTGGATTCTTTTCTCCTGCATAGCGAACTTTGTGGCCACTACATTGGAGGGCAAACAAGGGTTCTACCCGGTCATCAATTTCCATGGTATGTGGATTGATAGGCTGACCATTCTCGTGGAATAATCGGAAAGGTTTCCCCAGCTCTTTCGCCGTTTCAATCTCATACTTCATACCTTGAGAGATATTGGGACCATAGACCCAAATCTCATCACATCGCTTCAAAAGCTCCTGCCCCATGGTCAAGCCCTGGATTCGTTCATCAGGATTCCTGTCGTTTAAGAACTGTGTCAAAAGCAGATGCGGTGCAAGGGGGACATAGCCAGCTTTGGCAGCTTGCTTGGAATAGGCAATGGCCTTCTTTTCATTTTCTGCAACATTCCCTCGATAGGGTGAACAAATAAATACTATTTTCATTCGGAAAATTCCGTCCTTCATCAATTTTTTGGAGTTACTATCGATGGCCATCTCCAACTCACAAGACTAGTATAAAACCATTTGGCGAAAGTCAACAGAGCAAAAAATGAGGGGTTTTGAACGTTAAAATAAGTCTTTGATATAATCCATTTGTTTAAAAAAACCTGTTAGAACGCAAAAAAGCACCCCTCAAAAAATGAGGGGTGCAACATAAAAAATTTTTAAATTGTTTTCACATTCATCGATTTTAGTTTTTCATTTACTTCTTCTAATGAAAGGTGGTAACAACTTCTTAGAATCATTTTATAAGCACAGTGGTGAGGAAGCAGGTCATTAAAACTGTGAGTGCTCTTCCTAATCAAATCAAAGCTAAAATCTGGATACAGCTTTAGGCCGATACAGACGGCAATTATGTTCTTCAACTTACCATTCTCTCCGTGCTTTGTTTCCATTCTCTCTATTGTAGAAACACTAACGCCACTGTATTCTTCCAATTGTTCCTGTGTACAATTCTTCCTATCTCGGTGGAAACGCAATGTACCACAAAAATGATTCGGAAGAGATTCCATAATGCGCTGAATCTCAGGGAAAATATGGCCGGAGTATTCCGGGATTGAGTTGACTTCAATGATGTGTTCTGAGAAATCTATCTCAATTTTTAGTTCAGGCAGATTTCCACGATACAAGATATAATCATTGAAATCCTTAAAACTAATACTTTTCCGACCTGCATAGTGGATATCAAATACGAGACAGCATTCATCCATGTGAGAGTATGCATAATCAGTCATTTGATAAACTCCATATTCTACCATACGAACATACTTCTCAGAGTTTATGCAAAAATGAGAATCTACATAAACATATTTTCCCGAATCCATTAGCTCTCTAAAACGTTCATTCTTGAAGTTCAAAAAACAAGCATTGTTAAAAGAGATGGTAAATGTTTGATTGTTCTGAATCGCATCCGCTTCACAGGTATAGCTCTTGATGTATTCATGCCCCACATACTTGTAGATGCCTTCAAATTCGGTATAACCAAGCTGCATCATGCGAATCTTAACAGCCCATCGAGACACTTGAAAGAATTGAGCTAAATCATCAATCACCTGTTCAAACATAGTGATCCGTTCATCTTCATCAAAAACTAATGAATATTTGAGAAACAGTTCTTGGACCATCATTTTCGTAGTTTTTCTAGGCATCAAAATCCTCGCAGCAATGCCATTAGCCTGCCACTCCATCCAGTCATAAGTACTCCATTTATCTTCTTTGATAGCTGAGCGATTTAAATAGCTGGAAATTTTGGTATCTTTCGAACCAAATAAACTCTTATATTCATTGTGAGTACGATGTAGGAGCCAGTGAACACATTCATGAATAATGGTATTATTAAAGCTTCCCTGATTTCGAAGTCCTTTTACCTGAGGGTCAACGAGAGCGGTTCCGGCCTTCACAGTACGTTTCTTTTCTTGATCTCCATCAAAGAAAGTCACAAGACTATCTTTAAAAAACATCTCACCAAAAATAGAGCCATCTGAGGAAAGAGTAGCTTCTTCAACCTCAACTCCAATATTCCCTGCAAAATCATAGATGGGCAGTGCCATAGGAGCTTGTAGCATCTCTGGATAATATTGTTCTAAAATGTCTTCTGCAATACTATCCATATTCTTCGCGCTAACATAGGGCACAAATTCTTTTGAAAAATAAGGAACAGGCCCCTTCTCACTTGAAGGAACATAAGGCTTAATTTTTAAGACAGAAAATTGATGAAGACCATCTGCCAATAGGTACTTTACTTTTACTGAAAGCCAGATTTCAGCACTGTCATTTTCATAGCCAAATCGACCATGACCTCCAATATTTAAAAAACCAATTACAAGTAAATCCGAAACAATAAAGTCTCCACTTTTATTGCTTGCATGAATACTCTTTATAGAGAAGTCATCTAGTTTGGCAAAATTGATATCATCAATTGAATATGAGGATATATTTAAAGATTCTCTAGAGTTATAAACATACGAATTAATCTTAGCAAAAAGCTCATTATAAAATGTATTTTGGAATAAGGTTTGAAATGACATAACAATCTCCCTTTATAAAATATTTTTCTCCTTACATTTCGTCCTACCCCAAATTAGCCCTTTTAAAGCTAATCTAATTATATTCTTTGACTCCACTTTTAGTATCATTATAACAACAATTCTTGAAAAAAACTACTTTTTCCCATTGTATAATCTATATTCAACCTTATATTCTGTAAAAGCAAAGGGTATCATAATAATACTTTTAAAACCAAAATATTATTAATGCCCTTTTCTTTTTTCTAGGCGTTTTTGCGCCTTTAACTGAAATCGACGTTCCTTCATTTCCTCTTTACGTCTCTTGTTACTTAATCTTTTTTCTTTCTTCACTAACTCATGAACCTTAGATAATTCCTTCTGAGCCTTAGTAGATACTACAGGTTTATTTTTAGCCTTATTTATCTCTCTTTGCATCCTTTTGGGGTTAATTTTTTTATCTTTTGGTAATGTTTGTAACTCTGACGATGAAACTACAATTTTATTATTTTTTTCAATAAGATAGGGTAATTTTTTATAGATAAACTCAAAAACTTCAAAGTCTTTAGGTTCGCTACCAAATAAATGTTTAATTACTCTATAATTATTATTATAATCTGTATATTCAATTAGGCCATACCAAAAAGCATTATCAAAATAAATAGTTAATTTCATATCTTTTCCTCAATAAAACGGGCAATAGAACTGCTTATCAATTTTGGAGATTCATAGATTATATTGTGTCCGCCGGCAATAAATTCAGTAGTAGCATATGGAATTTTTTGCAACAATTTTTTAAACCTTCGATTAGAAATTACTTGATCGTATAATGGTCTTACTATCAATGTTGGTAGTTCAATGATTCTATTAATTGAGTTCAGACTACTATGTAGTTCAATATCTTTATTTATGACTGAAAGGCCTATTTCCCTCGTTAATTTAAAATACTCTTGTTTGAGGTCTCCTGTAACATCCGATTTAAATCCTTTTTCAAGACTATATTCAAATTCTTCATATGAGCTAAAAGTTAATTGACCTAACTTGATTGACTCAAATGGAGAGATTAAGACTCTCCCCTTTGGTAAAAATTTATTAAGTTGAAGTGTTATATAAGCTCCTAACGAGTGCCCTACAATAAAATAATTGTTACATTGTTGTATATGACATAATCTACGAATAACACATTCTAATATTTGTGATTCATTTTCAGAAAACGAAGAATCATATCCTGGCCTATATAACACACAGCATCTATATGTTGGTAAATAAGTAATAATCTTTTCCCAAACTAAGGGATGTTCTGATAGACCATGAATAAAAAAAAGTAAAAGATTATCTTTACTTTTTTCCCAAGATGAATTAATAGAATAGCACATTATTTTATTTTTAATCTTTATCTTTTTCTTTTTTAACAATGCGTTCATATCTTTCTTTTATATATTGCAATTCTTTTTGAGGACTATTCAACATATGTTCAATAAGGCGCTTTTGGTCAGCAGGATTCAATGATTTAGAAGGGATAAACTCTTGCTCCCATGACAATTTTGTCCCTTCCTTAACCCGTTCATAATACCATTTCAGTTTCATATAATCAAATGGAAAAACTGGATCTAATCTCTCACCTTCTACTGAAAACTTTTTTCTATCGGTCTTCCGTAAGGAAATCCATGAAATCTCTTTTTGACCATCATTCATAAATAATCTAAACTTTATACTATTTTCATCTTCTTCAAGTATTTCAACTTTTGTATAGTTTTTGAATAGCAACGGCCAGTTTCTAACATCATTCGTTATTTCAAAGACATCTTCAAGTCTATCTTTTATTATTATTTCATTCTTTACTTTCATCTACTCCTCCACAATTGCTATTGCCCTCACCCAAGCTGCATCCGCTTTATCTAACTTTATTGGAAATAAAGACAGCAAAAACCCCTCTTTAGGTAATTTATCTAGGTTGCACAGCTTCTCTATATGAACATATTCACGCGTTCTTCCAACGAAATGAGATGGCCATAGCACATTTCTATTTCCAGTAATTTTGAATTCGTTTAACATTACTGGAAAGGATCTATCAAATCCATAACTATCAATTCCTATTACCTTAACACCCAAATCTAACAAAAATTCTGTAGCTTCTTTAGACATCCCTGGCCCATCAGTAAAATATTCTTTTGTTCCATATAACTTATCCATATCCGTATAAACAAGTACGATGTCGTTTGGTTTAATTTCAATTTTTTCCTTTTCTAATACCTTTACTATATCTTCTTTCTCTATATTCTTTTTTCTAGGAAATTTTGAAAAGTTTAATACTTTGCCTTCACCATAAAACCATTCAAGTGGCAATTGGTCAACAGATTTTGTATTTATATTTTCTACATTCTCACTATCCCCAAAATGAATGGGAGCATCAACATGTGTTCCCATATGAGTCGATAAAGTATAGGTATCAAGTGTCAAAAATTCATTATTAGGGAAAGAAGATATGGGTATTCCTGCTTTTTGTGCTAGTCCCTTTGCTCCCTCTGAACTAGTTAACCTAGTGTGCTTAAATTTAGAGGGTTCTGAATCGTTATCTCCCACAGAAACACTTAGATCAATAAATTTAACCATTTTTATTTTTCTCCAAAAATTTTAGTTGCTTCTTTAAAAGCAAGATTAACGTCTGTAATTCCAACAACTGGAAGGCCTAATAAAATTGTATGATAAATTTCTTCCTCACTTGCTCCAGCAGATAATGCTCTATGAATATGAGTATTAAGTCCACTAATTCCTCGATTTACAAGGAACATTGCAATTAATATCAATTCTTTTTCTCTTTGTGAAAAATCAATTTCATTTGTAATTTCTTCCGTTAAGGCGAAAAAAGCTTTTACTACCTCAGGATTAAATTCTTTAATTTCATCCATATCATTTATCCTTTCTCTATGTAAGTATGTCCTAACTTTGGGTTGGGAGCTAATGGAAATGCAATGTAAATGACTTTGACCTCTGCATTTGTTTCATTCTCAATCTTATAAGCTTGACCTTTAGGTATAAATACACATTCTTCTTCATGAATATCATATTTTATATTATTGACATATATATTAAATTCTCCAGAGATACAAATAATGATTTCATCACTAAATTCATGAAGAAGTTCTTGGCTTTTACCCGAATTTAAACTAGAAATACCAAATGTGAAGTCAGGAGTAGTACTTAAATAGAAATTCTTTAGTATAGGTTTTACCCAACCATATGGAGTTTTTACATCCGTTAGCTCTTTTATATTAATTATTTTAAATAGATTGTTCTTATTCACTTGTCTTTATCTCCGCTCCTCTATTTATTTTTCCTGTAATTCCCTTTGGAATTTTAGGAACTCTAAAAAATTTATCAGGAATCCCATAATGAGGGATTCTCTTTCTTAATCTACTTTTTAGTTTCAAATCTGATATTTTTTGATTATCAGCCAAAACAATATATGCCTCAATTGAAGTTTTGTTGATCGGATTCACTCTAACCATCGCTTCATTAATTTCAGACTGCCTAATCAGTTCGTTTTCTATAGTAGAACTCTTAAACCAATTTCCATTAATTTTAAATAAATCATTTGTTCTTCCACAATAGTAATAGTTATTACCTGCATCACGGTAAAACAAATCCCCGGTGCTTATTTCAGAAACTTCTTTATTCCAGCAACTCCTTCCAGATACAAATAATTCCCCAACCTCATTAATTTCGGCTTCACTGCCATCTTTTTTGATAATCCTTGCTGAATATCCGGGTACAAGTGTTCCAACACTACCACTCTTTGGTGAATGTAAACTATTTATAAAAAAAATGTATAAAAGTTCTGTCGTTCCCATTCCTTCAACTAAATAATTATTTGTCCTTCTGCTCCATTCTTCAAATACTACATTAGGTAATGTTTCTCCACAAGAAATGCACATTCTAAACTTCGAACCTATTTCATTTATGTTATCATATAATTTTAGAATTGCATTAAAAAATGTCGGTACTCCAAAAACTACTGTAGGATTATTCCTACAAATACTTTTATATATCTGTGAAATGGAATCATATTCGCAAATGAATACTGTTGCACCTGCATAAAATGGTAGATATACACTATTTCCAAATCCATACGCAAAAGGAATTTTAGACACTGAAAAAATTAAATCCTCTGGTACAATACATGTAGAAGTAGCTTGAAAACTTTCTATACAATTAAGTACATCATCCAGAGTATGTGGAATAATCTTAGAATTTCCAGTGCTTCCCGAAGTACATAAATAAAAAGAAGGAACATCACTAGGTAAACAATCTATATTACTAAAATTCAATTCTTCAGTACATTTTTTTGTATTAAGGTAAGAACGTATATCATCAAGTTTCACTATTGCTTGATTGTCATATTCTAAATCAATATCACTAATTAAATAAACTGAGTTTGAATTAGAGTATAAATAATCTAAGTTTGCCCTATTCATTTTTTTATTTATTAAAATAGGTCTAATTCCCGAAAATATACATGCCCAAAATAAGAAAACATATTCTGGACAATCATTCATATATATTGATACTGTTTGGTTTTTATGAATAGAAAGCCTAGATAAATATTCCTTGAGACAAAAAATATTAAACAGTAAATCTTTATACGTAAATTTAGTTTTGTCAGTAATTATTGCTAACTTTGGATGCTTACTTGGATCAAAAAACATTGTTTTAATTAAACTATTCATACTCTACCTCTAAAATAACAGATGTGTAAATATTATTACGATCACATGTAAATGATAACAACGCATTATAATTATCTTTAAATAAACCTTCTTTAATATTTAAAATATAGGTTTGTTTTTCTATTTTTATCTCTATATCGCTATATTTAATTCCTCTAAAACCAGTCCCAAGTGCTTTTGACGCTGACTCTTTTAGTGAAAACAATAAGGTCGCTCTAAAAATACAGTCCGTATTACATTGCTTAATAAATTTCCACTCATTTTCAGTATATATGAGGTCAACCATTATTGAATCATATTTTTCTAACAATACACGAGTTCGCTCAAAATTTTGAATATCTATACCATGGCCATAAATCATATTATTTATACCAAATGGTGAACCATCCCAGTGGAAACTGCCTATCTTGGGTAGAAAATGATAGGATACGCTCAAGATGTTCTAACTTAAATTCAGGATAAAAAGTATCCAATAATTCTTCACTTGAGATTCTCCTTGGTTGTGCTCCAGGTGAAATTTTATCGGAAAAACAACGAAGAATAAACATACCGCCAGGTTTTAAGAATTTAAGGATTTGCTTAGCATAAATTTTCCTTTCATCATCTGTTAAATGATGAAAACACCCTTGATCCGTAATAACATCAAAACTGTTCTCTTCCAATTCCATTTCAAGAATGTCACCGACTTTCCAATCCACAACTACATCATATGCGCTAGCAATTTTTTTAGCTGTCAAAATAGCAGATTCTGAAATATCAACTGCAGTCACATTCATTCCCCTAATTCCTAAAAAGACTGATTCGGTCCCTAGTCCACAACCTATTTCTAAAATATGAGACTCTGGCTTAATTTTCTGCTCATATACTAAGTTAACTAACTCTGGATTGGCTGTCCCTGCTGTCCATTCATGAGCAGATGGACTCTCGGTTTTATATATTTTTTGATAATATTCTTTAATAAGTTTACTCATTTTATTTCTCCTTTTTTGAATAAATTTCATTAGATAAGTCAATCAAACTTTGTTTATCATCTTCTAAAGCAACTTCAACAAAATACTCCTGTTTTATAGCTAATGATAAATCTACTTTCTCTGTAGAATCCAAGTCGAAGTCCGATAAAGAACTACTGTTGTTGATTTCTTCTTTCTCAATTCCAATATTTTCCAATGCTTCTTTTAAAAAATTTAAAATATCCTTCATTTTTAGCTCCTATATTTTTTTAACAACGTTCCTACATTAATACCTTCTCTTGTTCTTGATGAAACTAATATTGTATCAACCTCATCAACACTACTTACCCTCATATTATTATTTCGAGTGTCAACTATACATATCGAATCCTCTATATACATAGTTCCAATTAATACGTCTGTTACCGTAGAGGCTCCATATTGATGACCAAATAGCTGTTTAGGGGTCGAAATAATAGTATTATCTGATAAAACATCATCAATGAATCGATCTTCAATCTTATCACATTCATAAACTCCACATGCTTCAGGCAAAAAAACATCTAAATTTGAATAAGTTAATTCTAAACCTGACATTAATTTATCCATACATTTTATATAGTCTCCTCTGTTAGATTTCGAGCCTACAATTTCTCCATATATTTTAGCCCCCCTACTTAAAGCATGTTCCAATTCCTCAAGTACTAAAAAACTACTCCCTTCACCTAGTACGATTCCATTCCCTCTATTATAGAGAGAATAGTACACTGCTTCCTCACTTTCATATAAGTCTTTTGTTTGCGAATAGCAAACTGTAGCTAGTTTAGTAATAGGAGCCTCAGTACCTCCACAAACAACAACATCATTAAAACCAGATTTAATTGATTCATATGCAAATTTTAGGCTCATCGCACCACTTGCTCTGTCTGCAACAAAACTCTTAGAATAACCATGGATTTTGTTAAGTATTGTGATATATCCCTGAGCTGCCGCAGGAAACCAAGCTGTTGCCTGCCACGGGTTAACAAATTCAGCTCCATCTATGTACAATTCTTTGAATCCTCTTTCAGAAATGTCCCATCCTCCTGAATTATTCCCGACAAAAACACCTGTCCTATATGAGTTGTAATTACTACATTCTTTAAATCCGCTATCCTCCATAGCTTGTTGAGCTGCATATACTGCATATCTAATAAAAGTATCAATTTTGTGATTAACTCTTCTAGAAATTACCGATTCGTCAAAATTATCAATAATTCCTGCAACTTTAATTCTATTTTTGGAAGTGTCATACCTCTCTATTTTTTTTATACCATTTTGCAGTGAATATAAATTATGCTTGAATTTTGATATTTTATTTCCTAAGGGATTGACAATCCCTCTTCCTGTTATAACAACTCTCGTGGTCATTTCAATTCCTCATTTCCCAATTATACAGGCAGAATGTATACCTCCAAAACCACTTGCAGTAACCAATGCAGTATTAATTATTTTATTTGTTGGTTTTAAGGTAATGTTTAATTCGCATTCGTGATCAGGGTATTCGTAATTTATATTTGGTGGAACTATTGAATTCTGAATTGCCCCTATTGTACTGACTAAGGCAACTAGGCTCGCACTAGATAATGGATGTCCCATCATGGATTTAGTGGAACTTACTGGAATTTCATCTATTAAACTACCAAATACATTGTGAAATGCCTCGCTTTCACATTTGTCATTCTGTTGTGTCGAACTACCATGAGCATTGATATAATCAATACCATTAAGATTTAATCCACTTCTTTGTATTGCTTGTCGTATGGTTTCTGATAAAGCTTCTGAATCTTTTAAATCGGTCATATGATTCGCATTACAAAGACTCGCTACTCCTTTTAGATAGCCATAAATACTTCTTTCCCTTTTTTCAGCTAGTTTCTTCTTTTCCAAAACTAGATAAACGGATGACTCACTTATAACAAATCCGCACCTTTTTTTATCAAAGGGTCTAGATGATTCACTAGGTTCACCTTCCCATTTTGATAAAGCTCCGATAGCATTTAATGTTGAATAGGTCAAAGTGCATAAAGGCGCTTCTGATGCTCCCACAATTGCTATATCTAATTCATTACTCTCTAATAACTGAATTCCAGTTATTAAAGCATCCAAACCTGCTGTACAACCTGTGGAAAGGGACACGCAAATCCCATTAAAGCCAAATATTTTAGATATTTCAGTAGCTGGATAATTAAACATCCCATTATTGTAAAATTTATCTCCTACATTTTTGTACTCTATATCATCTATACCTCCTTGTGTTATTTCTTCATAAATTTCTTGAATTTCAGGTGTTCCTCCAATCGCTGAGCTAGAGATAATTCCCACTTTTTCTTTATCAAGATAATTTATTATCTGTGCATCAAGTATAGCCTCTTTTGCTGCAATATAAGCATTCTTAGCAAATTTCGATTGATTTTTCAATGTCTGTTCTTCTATACTTTGAAGATGGTTTTCATAATTCAATTCTTTTATTTTTGAATAAGTAGATGATTTCATTCCAGCATTCATCATCTCTTTACTCTGTATAATAGCTGATTTCCCATTTAAACTATTTTTCCAAAATTCTTTTTTTCCGATACCTAAGGGAGACACGATGCCGATCCCTGTGATTACAATATCATCTAGCATACACCTACTCCTATAATATATGGAACTCCATAAGTTCTCTATCATACTTTTTTACGTGTTTTGTTAAAGTAACATAACATAGTTATTTATACCAATGATAATAATAATATCCAATATTAAAAAAAGGAATAAAAAAATTTTTTTCATAGGTTTAAGTCCTTTCTTTTTATTACCAGATATTGTATAATATTTTTTATCAAAATATTTTTTTGTTGTGAAAGTGGGAATATCATGAAATCATCTTTAGGCAAAACACTAAGAGAAGTTCGAAAGGGTAAACAAGTTAGTATCTGTAAAATAGCCGATGAATATCTTTCTAAATCTCAAATTTCAAGATTTGAGCGAGGCGAATCTGAAATATCATGCATCAGACTAATGAATATACTTGATAAGCTTAATATTACTCTGGAAGAGTTTTTGACCATTCATAGCAATGAAAATCATCCTAACAATTTTATTAATCTTATTAAATATATTCAGGAAGAATACTCTAAACAAAGATTCTCAAATATAAAGCTATTATTAAATGAAGATGTAACATACAAAATTTCATCATTAGAAAGGACAATGATAAAATCTATAATTTATACTTTTGATAAATCTATTAAGCCTACTAAAAATGAATTATTAGAATTGTCTGACTACTTATTTAAAATTGAAAAGTGGGGCTATTATGAAATTATTCTCCTCGGAAATTGTGTGAGAACACTAAATTATGATACTCTCTTCTTATTGACAAAGGAAATGGTAAAAAACTATTTTTACTGTTTTGTTAGTAAAACGAATAAAAGGTTAGTTACAGAACTTGCTTTGAACTGCTTAATCGCAAGTATTGATAATTATAGATTTAATCATTGCAACTTTCTAATACAAGAAATAGAATTGCTTTTAAAGAATGAGTTGAGCTACTATGAGAAAACTGTTTTCCTATATGCCCAAGGATATTTTGAGTTGAAACAAAATAATAAAATTGAAGGAAAGCATAAAATGAAACAAGCTTTACAAATATTCAAACTTCTTGATGACAAGCCGACTTTCATGAGATACAACGAACACTATTCATTAATATTTAAAGATGAACAATAGTTGTACGTTCTAACTTTTACTGTTTACTAAATGCCATAAATTTTTCTCTAAACAAATATTGATAAACAGGTCTAGAAAAGTGAATATACTAGACCTGTTTCTTTTATAATAATGGATTTTCAGCTTTATAAAGTTCATTACTTTTAAAAGCAATAGGAAATTTATAGATTCTTGTTTTTTCTATTTGCTAAGTCCTCCATATCATGGTGTGTCTGTTTACGAAAGTCCTCAAGAACCTCATAGCCTTTTAACTCAAAGACAAAGGCCCTATCCTCAGCAATGTATATACCTGGTACTTTATAGCGTTTCCCACTCTCCCAGTCTGGCATAATTGTCAAGATGGCTTCTTTCAGATTCTTATTCATCATCTGAACCACACCTTTTCTAATCTTTTTTGACTTGCAAAACTCATAAGACCCCTTGGTATTAGCATGGCATACCTGAATCCCCATGACTTTTGTGTCTTTGTTAAATGCCACAATGACATGACTAGGATAGTTCAGCTCAGCAGCTATGGCCTTGCTGAATGTTACGAAATTCTTATTGACAGTCATGCTGTAATCACTAGCAGTTTTCTCTATAGTAATAACCTGTAAATCGTAGTCTGAAAATCTCATGGTTTTTCTCCTTTAAATACAGTTTGAATCTCCTTCTTTTTCCAAGAAGAATCGAGTACAATAAAATCCTTCAGTATTCCTGACTTCACCCTTTTTACATAGAGTTTTGGCACAAGAGCTACTTTGGCAGATTTCGTTCTTGTTCTCGGTTGAGAGAGCAGCTCTTGAACCAAACTCCAGTCAGAGTCAGATATAATTGAAGGAATTCCATTTCTCAGTCGGTATTTCGGACGCTCACCATTATTCTTCCGCGTCTTATGACTAAAGCAGTCTACCGTATAGGTCTTCTGCATGATAATCTCACCCTTATATTTCTCATTCCTAAGGATGTTATTAACAGCAAGAGTAGACCAGTTTTCAAGTCCAGTAACCGTTGGAATATGGTGCTTCATTAACGCATCAGCAATCTCACGCGCAGTCCTACCATTCATATAGGAATCATAGATATACCTTACTACCTTAGCTTCTGAATCATCAATTACGATTTGACCATATTTGTCCTTGGTATAGCCAAGAAGATTATGCGTTGGAATAATAGGAATACCACGTTTGAAACGCTCAATTATCGACCAAGTAATAGAAGCACTCTTCTGTTCACTCTCTCCCTGAGCTACTATGGACATGACACCTAAAACAAGCTCACCTTTGGTATCCAGTGTGTTTAGATTAATGTCTTCTATTAAAATACCCACTGGATGAGGTAAAGCTTTCAGCTCCCGGTATATACTAATGAAATCTAGCTGATTCCGAGCAAAGCGACTGATACTCTTAACCAGTATCAAATCAATTTTTCCTTGCCTACAGTCTTCCAGCATGTTCTGAAACTGTTCACGTTTCTTGATGGTAGTACCAGATGCTCCCTGATCAGCATAAATTCCAGCCAACTCCCAGTTGGGAGTATTCTGAATCCTTTCCAAATAAGTTTGTTTTTGTAGTTCAAAACTGCCTGATTGGGATTCATCAAAAGTGCTCACCCGACAATAAGCTGCCACACGGGTCTTCTGCTCTCCCAAGCTAGCATTCTGCACCACTGCTGGAATGACCTCAACTGTTCTTTCGGACTCAAAAGCATTACGGATACGCTCTTGCTTCTTCGTTAATTTTTTAGAACTCCTTCTGACCATTTTTCCTCCTTTCCAGAAATCTGCATCTTAATTATAAGCGATGAAAGATGAAAATCTGGACTAAATTAGCAAATTCATAAAATAGGATTACTGCCGAATAAGTTATTAGGTGAGTACAAAATTACGATTCTTCAATCGAACACCAAATTTCAATGTAGATAGTTAAAATAGACATTGAAAATTGTTTTTAATCAGCTTTTGCGATACAATAAAAATAAGAAAACAGTACTAAGGAGAAAATCATGGCGCGAAGATCCCCCTATAGTAATTTAACTAAATCAAACCAAATTCGTTCTGAGCATGTAAAAGGTATGGGAGATATTGTTTTCAAAGGATTTAACTGTTTAAATCCTGACTGTAAGGAATTCATTTTTGTACGGGAAGATGAACTACCAGAGAATTTTACCATCTCTTGTCCAACATGTAATTATACTCATAAATCGGATGGAGAAACTAAATTTTATGATTATTCGATGGATGTTAATGATGAGAATGGCAATCCGATTTCTGTTAAAACTGGTGAATTTACAATATACCATGACGAATACATTGAAGAATCCAAGCAATATAAATACTGTATCATTTGTAATACTATAAAACCGCTTGAATTATTTGATAAGCACTCATCACGTGCATCAGGGAAGCAAGGTGAATGTCGCCTTTGTAAAAAGGCATATAATGCTATAAAAAATGGTACTCGACTTTCGGATCAACACAGAGAAGCTGCACAAAAAAGACGCCTCCTTCTTAATATTGCGGGAAATCCCAAAATCAATAGCTCCGAAATAGAAAAACGATATGATCATAAGTGTTTTTGTTGTGGAAAAGATCTTAGTGCAGTCACTGATAATAAAGAAAAACCTCTTGACCATACTTTGCCAGTATACTACCTTTGGCCGTTATCAACCGAGAACGCAACATTATTATGCCGTGACTGCAACGGTCGTAAATCCGGTAGCTGGCCTGCAAATTTTTATGACGATAAACATCTCAGAAAATTAGCTATTTTAACTGGATTTGACTATCGTCTACTATCGGGCAAACCAAAGTATAATCCTGATGCGATTCAAGCATTAAATGATCCTAATAAAGTTAAAGAGCTACTTGAAAAATTCGCCGCATATATACCTGAAGTGATTAAACTGAGAAATAGAATTTTACGAGATACAGGATTTGACTTTTTTGCTGTATATAAAGACATTTCCCCTGCATATGTTCGTCAAGCCGATGATCTAATGAAATCATAACCTCACCTATGTAAAAAGGTAGTATTTCAAAGCTAAAACTCTAGCTCTGAAATACTACCTTATTTTTTTATTAAAAAGATAAACTGGTGCGCAATGGTAGAACCGATATCCACTACACCATGATTTTCTCCCTCAATTAATTCCTCTCCAACAGCTACAGTATCAAACCACTCCCCACATCTCTGAAGAAGCTCTTTAGACATATCAAATTGTTTTGATTTTCCAACATGTAGTATAAGTTTGCCGTTTTCTTTTAACATTTCATTGCACGCTTTAAAATATGAATAGTAGATATCCATATCTCGATTTTGTTTATTGTCAAAAAAGAAAGTATCTGCTTTCTCAAAAGTTTCGGGCTCCCAACCCGAAAACCATAATCTAAGCCAATTTTGAGTATAGAACTTAAAAGATGATGCAAATGGTGGAGAAGTGATTATTACATCTGATTTTTCTTTTAAATATTGACCAAGCTCTAAAATATCATAGTTATAGGCTTCCCCAATATTCCATACTTCTTCCCCTTCAATAATTCTATAACTTCTAAGTACTTTTTCTCTTAGATGTTTTATCAAATTCTTATAAATAAACTCTCCTTTAGGAGCATAGGGAGTCAGAGGGTGAGAATTCCTAGAAAGTGCATAAGGTCTATTACCATGTAAAATATGCATTAAACATGACATCGTTAAACAATCACTCGATGACAAATCTCTATTCATATAAAAAGCCCTAGCAGCTAATATTTCTTTCATAGTTTCCGGATGGTAATACTCAATAATCTTTTTATTCAATCCGAAACGCCTAACTTCAGAATTATCAGAATACTTTTCTTTATTGTCTTCTATAAACTTTTCTAGTTCTGAAATATTTGCCTCTACATCCTCAAGAAGCGGCCTCTCCACCTTCGCTCTCGAAATAATGTAAGCCATTTCGCTTAGATCATTTGCAATTCCTATTCTACCTTGTAAGCTAGCTTCTAAAGGAATTGTTCCAACTCCACTCATAGGGTCTAAAACCCTATCACCTGGTTTGGTAAATCTTGTTACTAATTCATTTGCTATCGCCGGTTTCAATTTACCTCTGTAGGAACATAAAGAATGCCAAGGGTGTCCCCAATTCCTCCCCTTTTCTTGATATTTCATTTTCTTTAGAAATTCATAAGCTTCTTTTTCATACTCTGATTTCAACCTATTCACCTTTTTTGATAGATTAAAACGAAGAATTCTCTGGGTTAACTCAAGACCGCTTTTAGATTTTCTTGTCCTAATGACTTCATTTTCATAAAGTACAAAACCATGATTTTTAGCAATTTCAATTAGAATTTCATGAGTAGGGACATGTACCCCCGCAAATTGAGAATCACCAATATCAAGTATCAACTTTCCACGATCTTTAATTGCTCTACTTAAGGATTCAAATACTTCATTCATATCATTAAAATATGCAATAATCATCTTTTGAATTCTTGAATCATAGCTTACATCATCTAACTCTTTGATAATATGTTTTACTAAATTTATGGGTTCATAAATTCTTGCACCAACTGACACATTATTTATTCCAGCAACTATTCCTTTTTTATGCATTGCCGCAAGCTCCTGTTCAGAAGATACATAGTCTAATAACTTCAATTCTAATTTAGTATTTCTGATATAATTTGTGCCGTTTAGATAAGGTGGGGAAGTTATTACAACATCAACAATATTTTCACTTGAAATATTTCTGGCATCGTTAGTAAGGAATATTGATTTTCCTACTTTTATATTCCTAATTGATTTCAGGTCAGAGTGGATTCTATCTAGCTTCTTTTCAATTTCAATTAAGAAATTTTTACTAGTTTTGTTTAATTCTTTCCCCTTAGCGTATCTAAGGTCGCCACGTCTAATCATTTTTGAAACATTTACAGCAACCCCTGCTAGGGCAATCTTAAATACATTCTCAATAATCACATCATCAATCTTTGAGATAAAATGTTTGTATTTCTTAATATAAAAAATATTTTCTTGTTCAAAATATTTTTCAAATCCCTGCATCTCTAACTTCTCACGAGTATTGTATTTAGAATCTTCCAAATATTGTATCACTCCAACCTTATAGTCATTGAATTTTTCCATCTTCTCGGGATCAGATGCTAGCTTAAACGAATCTTCTGTTTTTATTTTAGAAACAAATGCCATTATAGGATTTGTTTCACAGTAATAGCTTGTTAAGCCATTAAAAACTCCAACTAATGGTGTTGTCCCTGAACCACTAAATGGATCCAATATAGATGTTACTCCATCTAACTTACTTAATTCGGTTTCAACTAATGATTTTGAATATCCCTCTAAATATGAAAACCAATTATGAATATCTTCGTTTTTATTAGGTGTAAAAGTTCCTAAAGAATCATCTATTTTATAGGGAGTATATACATGCTCAACAATATCTCCAATATCACATTCCAAATATTCACATAACCTGTGTAGTACTTCCATACTAACATTTTCATTTTTACTTAACTTTGCTAAGGTAGTAGGAGTTATTCCAACATGTTTTTTTAGGTCTACTTTTTTTAGGCCTTTATCTTTTATCAGTTTCCATAGTTTTTCGTAATCAAACATTTAAATTCCTCAAAGTATATATTTATGTATCTCGATTATACCATATTCAAATCACATACTCAATAAAGAAAATTGTTTCCTAGCGTATAACATCCACTCAGTCGTCTATGGAAATAAATAATAACAACCAGCCTGGATATTATGGCAATATAGCAACAACTACAGTTTTAGTTGTTACTTTAATACATCCCCACTAAGACTAAAAAGCCACTGTTTCCAGTGGCCTCATAAAGCCTTTCGCTAAAAGGTTTCTAGGCTTTTACGAGCAGAGAAACACACTCGACGTGGTGCGTTTGTGGAAACAAATCCACCGGCTGGACTTTCTTCAATTCATAGCCCAACTCTTGATAGAGCTTTATATCACGCGCCATGGTTGCGACGTTACAGGAGATATAGGCGATGCGGTCAGCTCCTGTTTGGGCGCTTGCTTTAATAAAGCTTTCGGTCAAGCCCTTGCGTGGTGGGTCGACCAGGATGGCAGTTGGTTGGATGCCTTCCTTGAGCCAATTCTTCATGGCATTTTCTGCTGTATCACAGACATAGTGAGCATTGCTGATACCGTTCAATTCTGCGTTCTTCTGGCTATTTTCAACGGCTTCAGGGATGACTTCGACCCCATAGACCTCCTTGACATGTTTAGCGACTGATAAGCCAATGGTCCCGATTCCTGAATAGGCATCGATCACCACATCATCTTCTTTTAACTCCGCAAAGTCAATGGCTGTCTGGTAGAGCTTCTCTGCCATTTCTGTATTGACCTGGTAAAAGGCTGGTCCAGAGATTTGGAAGCTATTCCCCAACATTTGGTCCGTAATGTAATCTTGACCATAGAGAACCCGCCATTCTTTCCCAAAAATGGCATTGGTATTCTGGTCATTGATATTTTGCATAACAGACACAATCTCTGGGAACTGCTTGATGACTTGTTCAATCAACTGTTCAACTCGGAAAATTTTAGGACGAGTGGTCACCAAAATAACCATGATTTCTCCAGAATGATGCCCACGACGAACAACAAGGTTACGAATCAAGCCAGATTGTTCCCTTTCATCATAAGGCTTGAGGTCAAACCGACGAATCAAATCACGAAGCGCCAAGACCACTTGGTCAATGACTGGATCTTGGATATAGAAATCTTCAATCGGCATCAAATCATGAGAGTTCTTCCGAAAGAAGCCTGTCTCTACCTGACTATTGACACGACGGACAGGGACCTGGGCCTTGTTGCGATACTGGACGGGATGGTCCATTCCCAAAGTGAGGGGCACTTCGATATCGGATATTCCTGCTATCTTGTAGAGACTATCCTTGACTTGTTTGGCCTTGAATTTCAGTTGCTCCGGATAAGCCAGGTGGCCCAAGTCAGCAATGCCGCTTCGCAAGTAAGCCAGGTCCAGTTCTTCATTGCGGTGAGGAGATTTTTCCAAGTACTCCTCTACTTTACCGTAGCCGATCTTTTTGTTGACTTTAAGCACGCGCATGCGGATCACTTCTCCTGGTAGGGCATTCTCCACAAAAAAGACCAGGCCATCGACCTTAGCCACCCCTGCTCCCTCATGGGTCAAATCGACAATATCAACTTCTACAATATCATTTTTCTTTAACATGGTGTTCAATCTTTCTACAAATTAAAAGGGATGGAGTTTTCAAAACTCCTATCCCTTAATTATATCATCTTAAGCCCATTTGGGACAATTTCTTTTTATAAGCATCGAAATCGACCAGCAATCCTTGTCCGCCATACATATCATAGGCATCGACCCAATCACCATTTTCTGGAATGGTAATGCGTTCAATCCCCTTGCTAGCACTTCCGACTAAGCCAATTCCGTTTGTCAACAGGAAGGAGAAGGGTACATTGGTTGAGGTCATAGCGAAGACCTTTCCTAGTGCTTCAGATCCAGTAAAGAGCTTGGTTGGATCCTTGATTTGGTGAACAATGGCAGACATAACTTCTTGTTGGCGTCTTGTCCGGCCAAAGTCGCCCTCATCATCCTTACGGAAACGAGAATAGTTGAGGAGGGTGCGGCCATCCATCCGTTGTTTTCCGACCTTGATGGTTTGCTGAGGAACGACACCGTCTTTCATGTTCAAATCGTCTGGCACTTCCACTTCACTGACCTTTTCACCATCAATAGTGGAAAACTGCGCATTCATCTCGACCCCATTTGGGAAGAGGGTATCAATGGCTGTCGCAAAGGTTTGGAAATCGACCATGGCGTAGTATTGGATATCAATGTCAAAGTTATCCTTGAGCATCTGACGGACCAATTCCGCCCCTTGGTTGTTATTCTGCTCTCCAATGGTAAAGGCCGTATTCAACTTCTGGTCATAATAATCTTGATATTCTGGATCTGTTTGCTGGCTCACGCCATCAATATGTACCAGAGTATCCCGCATGAAGCTGACCAATTTTACCTTACCGTCCTTGTTGTTGACATTAACGACCATGATAGAGTCCGTTCGCGTCTCAGACGAGTTTTCCCCTATTCGACCATCTGTTCCCAAGATCAGGATATTGACCCCGTCTTTGGTCTTCTGACCGTTGAAATACTCTTTAACAGCTGGTTGGGCGTTGGTCCCACCAGGTTTGCTATTCAAGCCTTTGAGAAACATAAAGACCATTCCACCAAGGACCAACAAGACGAAAATGGCAATCCACTTTAAAATACGTTTGAAGCGGATTTTTTTTCCCTTCTTACGTTTGGGAAGAGCTACTACTTCCTCTCGTTTCTTTTTATTGGTTTGGGTTTTATCCTTTCGGCTCCGTGATGGATAGACTGGTAATTCATCAGACTCGTTTTCGCTTCTACTTGAGGAAACCACAGACTCTTCTGCACTTGCTGAAACGGAGTCATCTTGGGATCGTCCCTCTGATTTATTCTTTAGATACTTGTATTCCAACTGCTCTTTCTCATTCAGATAATGATAGTTGGAATAAAGATAATCCAATCTCTTTTGTTCATGATAGGATAGGTTTTCTGATTCTCTACTCATACGTTCTCCATTTCATTGTTGTTTAGCACATAGACCGAATAGTGGCCCAAGGTTTTGATAGATGCTCCTAAGGATTCCAGTTCTTGATAGGCAGAAGCAAACAGTGATTCGTCAGCATCCACCACATCGATAATAAAAAAATATTCCCCTAGGACCGTCTTTAAAGGACGACTCTCAATTTTTGTTAAATTTAATTCTCTGGAAGCAAATGTAGCTAAGGCCTGGCATAAAGAACCTGCAATATTACTTGGTAAGGTAATGGCCAGACTATTCTTACAGGAAACTTTCTTTAAGGAATGACTACCTTTAAAAGGTCGCTGACCAAGAATCCAAAAGCGGGTATAATTTTGATCCATCTCTTGAATATTACTGGCCACCACTTCCAGACCATATTCATCCTTGGCCTCCAAAGGCGCAATGGCTGCAATAGGAAGCTCTGGATGTTGAGAGACATATCGAGCTGCATAGGATGTCGAAGTTGTCATCTCTAGTCTGGCTTGAGGAAAATGTTCCTGAACATAGGCTTTCCCTTGAGCTAATGCTTGAGGATGCGAATAGATCACTTCAATGGATTGATCCTGCTTAACTGCCAAAAGTTGTTGCTTAATGGGATAAACCACTTCTGCAATAGCCTGGAAACGAGCCTGGTGAAAGAGGTAGTCAATCGTCTCATGGACACTGCCTTCGATGGAGTTCTCAACAGGGATAACCGCATAATCTACTTGGTCGGACTCATAAGCTTTGATCACTTCTGTGATAGACCCGTAAGGGCATAAGGTCGCCTCTTCAAAACTTTCAAGGGCTACATGATGGGTAAAGGATCCCTTAGGACCGAGATAAGCTACAAGCATCGGATGATCTCCACAATTTCTTCTGGTGTCTTATCAGCAACATCAATCACATGTGTGGCTACTTCTTCATAAAGGGGCAGGCGTTGCTCATACAAGGCACGAAACTCTTCTGGTTTTTTATTAAGAAAGAGGGGGCGCTTAGTTGCAGGATCGGCAGCCAGTCTTTGATAAAGCCGCTCAAAATCAATCCGCAAATAAATATTATAAGCATTCTTCTTGAGAAGCTTGCGATTTTCTGGTTTCAGGACGATGCCCCCACCAGTTGAAATGACCGAGCTCTCTTGATTGAGTAACTCATGCAACAAAAGCGACTCTTGCTGGCGAAAACTGTCTTCTCCATAGCGAGCAAAATAGTCAGAAATCGGCATTTCTAAGCGTTGGACCAAGAGTTCATCCATATCTGCAAAAGCTGGGTCCAATAAAGAGCCAATGGTCGTTTTCCCTGCTCCCATAAAGCCGAGTAGTACTTTAGGCATGAGACACCTTTTCTAAATCTGCAAAGAAGGTTGGATAGCTGGTATTAATAGCTTCAGCACGCACAAGTTCCACTTTACCATCGCTTACAAGCAGGGCTGCAATAGCTCCCATCATACCGATCCGGTGGTCACCAAAGGTTTGTAGGCTAGCACCATGTAAGGGCGTTTTCCCCTCAATAATCATCCCATCCTCTGTTGGTGTGATGTTAGCCCCCATGGCATTTAGACTATCTGCCACTACTTGGATGCGATCCGTTTCCTTGACTTTCAATTCTTCAGCATCTTTGATAATGGTTTGGCCAGAAGCTTGAGTTGCCAAAAGAGCAATTATTGGAAGCTCATCAATCAAACGAGGAATCAAATCACCCGAAATTTCTGTTCCATGGAGGTCGGAAGTCTCTACGACAAGCGTCGCAGCCTTAGCAAGGGGATCAACATCCAATATTTGAAGCTTGCCTCCCATTTTTTCAATAACCTCTAGGATACCTGTACG
Organism: Streptococcus sp. KHUD_013; assembly: GCF_052588545.1. NCBI lineage: Bacteria > Bacillati > Bacillota > Bacilli > Lactobacillales > Streptococcaceae > Streptococcus > Streptococcus sp. KHUD_013. The sequence continues at coordinate 834,348 of NZ_CP186264.1, read as the reverse complement.
AGTCTCATTGATCCCGACATTCTCTAGACGAATCTGACTATTAGGGACAATCAAACCAGCTACCAACCAAAAGGCTGCACTGGAAATATCACCTGGTACCGTCACCTCACAGGCATGGAAGCTTTGAGGCCCACGTAGGCGAATTTCTTTGCCCTTCACGCTGATCTGGCCACCGAACTGCTGGATCATATCTTCAGTATGATTCCGTGTCAGTTCTTTCTCTAGAATGACTGACTCCCCTTCTGCTTGCATGGCAGCAAATAGAAGAGCTGACTTGACCTGAGCAGAGGCTATCGGTAATGAATAATGGATTGGTTGTAATTCTTTTGTCCCATGAAGGTGAAGAGGAAGCATATCTCGCTCAGTTTGCCCCTGGACAGTGACTCCCATCTCTCTTAGGGGGATCGCCACCCGATCCATTGGTCGTTTGGATAAGCTGTCATCTCCAACCATGGTGACTGGGAATGGACTTCCTGCTAAGACACCCGCTATCAATCGAGTGGAGGTGCCTGAGTTCCCCATATCCAGATCATTCTTAGGTTGTTGAAAGGCTTCAAAGCCTTTCCCCTCGATGGTGATCACTTGACCATCATCTTGGATAGAAACGCCTAGGTCTCTAAATACTTGAATAGTGGATAAGACATCTTCACCACGTAGGATATCATAGACCTTAGTGGTTCCATGCGCAAGGCTACCAAAGATAATCGAACGATGACTGATCGATTTATCCCCTGGAACACGAATGATTCCATTTAAACCCTTACAATTCGTTTGTAATTTCATGGCTTACCCCTTCAAGCTTTTCTAAAAATTTTACCATAAAAAACAGCCATTTTCAACGTTCACTTGGAAGGTCCTCTAAGATGGGAGAGAAAAAGAGGTGGGCTCTCCACCTCTCCCTTATTTAAATAAATCTTGAACTGGATCAAAAATAATCCGTTCAATATCTCCTAGATAAACAGACAATTGCTGTTGTTTGGTGAAAAACTCATTTACAATTGGGTTTCCTTGTAACTTCCCAGCGAAGTCTTGCATTTTCTTTTGTTGGTCTTCAGTTGGCATTTGTCCAGACTGGATGACTCCATGAATTTCTTGTTGGAAAGCCAGGTAGTCTCCGAATAACGCTTTTGCATCGGCATCGGCATCAATGGCTTCCTTACTAGCAAGGACAGCCTTGTATTCTGGTAAGTCACGAATTCCGCGTGACAATTCATTGGCTAGATCATAAATATTTGACATGTGATTTCTCCTTAACAATTTGGTTTTGTTCTATTATACAAAGATTCTGTTACATCTTGTGTTAGAAACTGCTATTTTTGTAAAAATCCTACTTAGGACCTACTATTTGATCACCACACTATAATCCGTTTGCTCGGTGATCAGGGCTTCAGCCCGCGCTTGATCTGCAGCCGTCTTAAAGGAAATCTGAAGAATCCCGTAGACATCTTCCCGGTTTTCCTCATTAATATGAATATTGACCAAGGAGGTACCTCGAAGCAATTCGAGGATCCGAAGGATGACATCTTCTTCGTCTGGGACATCCACAAAAATATCGAAGGTGCTTTCCACCCCGCCTCTTTTATGGATCTGCATATGTTGCCGTTGCTCTCGACTGTGATTGAAGAAAGACCAGATATCTTCTTCTTGCCCTTGGCGAATCATCTCAGCAACTTGGTCAAGGCGAGCCTGAAAGTCTACTATCCGATCGAGAACAGCAGCTGGATTGGATAGCAAAATGGAGGTCCACATGCTGGGCTCACTCTCCGCAATCCGCGTCATATCACGAAATCCTCCTGCAGCAAAGCGACCTGTTAGGCTGTGATCTTCTGTATAAGCAGCTGCTTGTCCCATCAGGGTAGCTGCCAATACATGAGGAAAGTGACTGATCTGGGAAGTGACCCGATCGTGTTCCCTTGGATCTACCTCGATGAAACGGGCTCCAAGCCCTGAGAGTAGAGCCTTCAATTCCAAGACCGAACTCGGGTCAGTCGCAGCTGTTGGGGTAAAAATGTAATAGGCATTTTCAAAGAGGGTGGAGTCAGCTGAGGCAGCACCTGTCTTGTGACTTCCCGCCATGGGATGCCCGCCGACAAAACGGACTGGGAGATGTCTAAAAGCATTTTCGCCAGCTTCTACAATGGCCCCCTTGGTAGAGCCCACATCTGTCACAATGACTCCTTCTTTCAGTGGCATTCTCGCCAGTTGCTGAAAGGTTTGAATGGTTTGCTTGACAGGTAGGGAGACGATGATGACATCAGCTCGAGAAGCAAACTCTTCCAAATCAGCCGTCACCTCATCAACAATTCCCTTCTTTAGAGCAATATCTCGTGAGGCTTGACTACGATTATAGCCTAGTAAAGTCATTTGCGGATGAGCTTTTCGGATTCCCATAGCTAACGAAGCTCCAATCAGTCCTAGACCTACGATATAAACAACCTTTTCTTCCATCTATTTCTCCAGTTAGAAAGCTTTGGTATAGGCCCGATGACGCTCGACAGCTTCCTTCAATTCTTCCAGATTATCAGAAGAGAACTTGTCCAAGACTTCTGTGGCTAAGATCGTTGCCACCACAGCCTCCATGACAACCCCTGCAGCTGGAAGCGCTGTTGGATCACTCCGCTCCACCGTTGCCTTATACGGTTCGTGCGTTTCAATATCGACACTCATGAGGGGTTTATAAAGAGTTGGGATTGGTTTCATTACTCCACGGACGATAATTGGCTCTCCATTGGTCATGCCGCCTTCAAATCCGCCCAGATGATTGGTTCGACGAGTATACCCATCTTGCTCAGACCAGAGAATTTCGTCCATGACTTGACTGCCTTTTCGACGACCTGCTTCAAAGCCTAGCCCGAACTCTACACCTTTAAAGGCATTGATAGAGACAACCCCTTGAGCGATCTTGGCATCCAATTTCTTATCCCATTGGACAAAAGAACCCAGACCGACAGGCACACCACCTACAATCGTTTCGACGATCCCTCCGATGGTTTCCCCTTCTTTCTTCACACTATCGATATAGGCCTTGATTTCCTCTTCTCGCTCTCGATTAACGATGGAAACCTCGGATTGAGCAACCGCTTCCTTGATTTGGGAAACCGTTAGATTTTCCGGAACCTCTACTTCGATGCCACCGAAATTGACGATGTGGCTGGCTACTTGAACCTCAATCTCTTCCAATAGACGTTTGGCTACTGCACCTACTGCTACCCGCATGGTTGTTTCCCGAGCGGATGACCGTTCCAAAGAATTTCGCAAGTCATCAAAACGGTACTTGATGCCACCGACCAAATCAGCGTGGCCTGGACGAGGCTTGGTAATTTTCCGGAGGCCCTTCTTCTTTTCCTCCACATCACTAACAGACATGATTTCCAGCCATTTTTGATGGTCTAGATTGGTGACATTCAAGGTGATAGGACCTCCCATGGTCAAGCCATGGCGAACACCAGAGGTGATCTCGACCTGATCGCTTTCAATCTTCATCCGTGCTCCACGACCGTAGCCTCCTTGGCGGCGTTTTAATTCGACGTTGATATAATCAGCTGTCAAAGGGAGCCCTGCTGGCACACCTTCGATAATAGCTGTAAGTCGTGGTCCGTGTGATTCTCCTGCTGTTAAATAACGCATGCTATCTCCTTTGTCGCTTTCTAGTGTAAGAAGTCTCTCATCTCTTCCAATGGGACTGGATGGATCTGACAAGTTCCAATTTCTGGTACCAAAACGAGTTTCAATTGATTGCCCCTCGCCTTCTTGTCCAAGGTCAAGGCCTGATAAAGCTTTTCCTTATCCCAAGTATGGAATTCTACTGGTAAGCCAAATTTTTGACACATTTGGCGAATAGCCTGCGTTAAACCGGCTTGAACCAATTCCTTAGCTTCTGCCACCTTAGTAACTTGCACCATTCCAATCGCTACGGCTTCCCCGTGCATGACCTGGCCATAACCGGCTGTTGCTTCGATCGCATGGCCAAGGGTATGACCGAAATTCAAATAAAGACGAATGCCCTGGTCTAGCTCATCTTCGACGACCATCTTGCGCTTGACTTGACAGGAATGGGCAATCAGGGATTCTGCATGCTCATAAATAGACTCAATGGAGCCATCCATTTGATCCAGTTCTTCCCATAAGGCAGGATCTTCGATGAGACCGTACTTAATGACTTCCCCCATGCCCTCGATCAACTCGCGTTTGCCAAGAGTCCGCAGCACTTCAGGATCAATCAATACCCCATCCGGTTGGGCAAAGGTTCCTACCATGTTCTTAGCATAGAGTGTATTGACTCCGGTCTTACCTCCGATAGAGGAGTCAACCTGAGCCGTCAAACTAGTCGGTACTTGAACGAAATGTATGCCCCTCATATAGGTGGAAGCTACAAAGCCAGCTAGATCACCAACAACACCACCCCCAAGAGCAAGGATGCCATCAGATCGTGTCATGCCATTCTTGGCTAAGAATTCATAGACTTTTTGAACGGTCGTCAGATTTTTACTAGCTTCTCCTTCCAGGAACTCATAGCTAATCACTGTAAATCCTTCACTTTCAAGGCTTTTTACCACCTGACTTGCATAAAGAGACCCTACATGATTGTCTGTAATGACTGCTACTTTTTGAGCTTCCCATAAATGACTGAGCCAGGTTCCAACCTTTTGGATCGCTCCATTCTCAATGACAATCTCATAACCATTCTTTGGTAGATCAACATTCACCTTCATAAGGATCTCCTTTCAAATCCATGTGAAAAAGATTACAATTTCACTATTGTATAAAAATAGAAAACAGAGCATACTTGATTAAGTTTTTCTGTTTTCTTCCATCATTTTTCTAATACATAATCTGGGTATTCCAATTTCAAAGCTTGCCAGACTTCCTCTTCCGGGAAAGTTTTATCCGTCATCAGTTCGAAGGCAACGGCAGCTTGTTGGAAGAGCATTCCCAAGCCATTTAAGGTTTTTGCCCCTTGTTCTTCTGCTAATTGAAGAAATGGTGTCTTGGCAGGAAAATAAGCTAAATCAGCCACTAGACAACCTTTAGGAAAGATAAAGTCTTTCGGAATAGGGAGAGAAGACCCGTCCATTCCTATTCCTGTAGCATTGATCAATAAATCGGTCCCCTCTATCGTTGCATTTAACTGATCCCGACTGGATAAGTCATGAAGGACAATTGAAACAGCAAGAGCTTCAGATAGTGGAGCAAAGATAGCCTGATACTTATCTAAGCTTTCGGGACGAACAAATAAATGAATCTCGCCAACTCCTTGCCGACTGGCCTCTACAACAATAGCAGTCGCAGCACCACCTGCTCCTAAAAGGACAAGTTTCTTATTCTTTATCGAAAAAGTCTTGGGGAGACTCTTTAGAAAACCAAGTCCGTCTGTGTTGTAGCCTGTTAAACGACCATCTTTCTGAACAACCGTATTGACCGAACCAATAAGTTGTGCACTTCCATCTACCTGATCTAAAAATGGCAAGACCTTTTTCTTGTAAGGCATGGAAATATTAGCGCCCAACATATCTAGTACCCGTAACTGTTGAAGACTTTGTTCGACTTGTTCTTCTTCCACTTCCCAAGCAAGATAGACTGCATTGGTCGCGGTTAGTTGGTAAGCTTGATTGTGAATAAAGGGTGAGATACTATGACGAATGGGCTTAGCAATCACAGCCGCCATTCGCGTATAGCCATCAATCTTCATCTAAGATCTCCCGAATCTTGTGCATGCTGGACAAGCTAATTTGTCCTGGTGCACTTTCCACTCCTACACTAGCATAGGACCAAACAGAACCAGTTAAATCGGCAGCAATGCGAGAGATTCGGCCGATTTTCCCCATAGAAATGGTAACGAACTCTTGTTCTGGATTTAGCGTCTTAAAACCACGTGTATAGTTCATTAGATCCAGAACATCCTGCTCGGTATGAGCCATTACAGATACCTTGACCAATTTCGGTGTAAAGCTGGTTAACTCTGACATAATTTCCATCATATTTTCAGGGGTTTCCTGAAAATTATGGTAGCTTAAGCAAAGATTGGAATAATCCATCATCTGGTTAAACTCGGCCTGATGACCAAAGTACTCAAAATCGACATAATCCGGATGGTAGATGTTGTTGATATCATGGATAAGAGCTACGTACTCTTCGCCAGAAAGCTCAATTTCTCCTCCCTGCTCCCGAGTCCGTAGCGTAAATAAAATTTCACGGCCTGCAAATTTCTCAAAGATGGCAGGCGCCACTTGTAAGATATCATTTTTGTCTAAATAATCCGCACGCCATTCAATGACATCTGCATCCTGATAACGACTGGCATCAATGGCCTGTGCTTCTTCAAAATTTCTTGGCATTACAGAAACGACTAATTTCATTGATCCACCTTAATTGTAAAAACTTTCAAGTAATTACTACTTTCTTCCCTTTCATTGTATTGAAAATCAGCTGGAAGTCCTACTTCACTGATATAGTGATGCTTTTGGCCTTTGAAGCCCTTTTCAATTTCTTTCTTAAATTTATCCCGACTGACATTGGCAGCATTCGTACTAGCAATCAAAATACCTTTTGGTTTCAAGATCTCTAGGGACTGCTCGATTAGTTTGTGGTAATCCTTCGCAACTGAGAAAGTTCGCTTCTTATTGCGAGCAAAACTCGGAGGATCTAGAACGATCACATCATAAGTCAAGCCATGACGCTTAGCATACTTATAATAATCAAAAACATCCATGACGATAAAGCGGTGCTGGTCCAATGCTAGACCGTTTGCCACAAAATGGGCTTCAGAGAGTTCACGACTCCGCTTGGCCAGATCAACAGAGGTTGTTTCTACTGCTCCTCCCATAGCCGCTGCTACCGAAAAAGCCGCTGTGTAAGAAAACATATTGAGCAAGCTTTTACCTGCAGCTAAGCCATCTACTAAGCTAGCACGCACATCGTGTTGGTCTAAGAAAATCCCTGACATCAAGCCATCATTCAGAAAGACTTGGTAGCGAACACCATTTTCCAAAATCAAAAAATGCTCTGGAGCTTCTTGACCAAAAAGATGGGCTGACTCATAACCTGGATCCTTGAAACGGATTTTTTCATATCCTCCCAAGACCTCTGGAAAGACTTCTTGAAAAGCCGCAACAAGCAGCTCTCTGATTTGATAAACAAAGGCATTGTAGATGGAAAAGACGGCATAATCTCCATAGAGATCAATGGTCAAGCCACCAAATCCGTCGCCTTCTTGATTAAAAATTCTAAAAGCTGTATCCAATTCCGACTGATAGTAAGACTGACGCTTGGACTTAGCTTTAGCAAATAGCTGACTAAAGTAAGCCTGATCCAAGGTGATTTTCTTGGTGGAAATGACCCAACCAAGACCCTTGTTTTGCTCTGAAAGATAGCCTGTCCCTAGAAAATGACCTGAAGCTGTGACCAGCTCAACCACCTCATTGTCAAAGGGGAATTGACCAAAGTCAATCTTTTCTAAAATCTTATAACCTTTATGGATTTTCTTCTCAACTTGTCGGTTAATTGTCAGCTTTTTCATACTCTCTATTGTATCAAAATTTTCAAAAATTCACAAAGTCTCCTAGTGAAAAAACCGATAACAATCGAGTGTCCCATGTCTTTTTAAACATTCTCCCTCTTTTTGTTTAGTAATGAAAGACAAATCTCAATCTTATACTTTCTGTCGCCTTTAATCTGCTTGCTTTATTTTCAAAACGTTTTAAATTATGGTATACTGTTGTAAGAAAATTTTTAGGAAATAAGGCAAGGAAGTATATTTTTGTGAAAAAAATTACCAAAACGATACTCGATGCTATGAGTACCAGACTAGGATTTGTCTTTACCCTACTGTTGCTTTATTGGTTTAAAACCATGTGGGCCTATACAGTAGACTTTAATTTAGATATTCAAGGCTTCTATCAGGTTTTTCTTGCAGTCATTAACCCGATACCCTTAAGCCTCTTATTGATTGGTCTCGCTTTTTATATTAAAAGAACCAAACTCTTTTATTTGCTATCTTTTAGCATCTATGTCATTTTATTTATCTGGTTGATTTCCAACTCGATTTATTATCGTGAGTTTACAGACTTCGTAACGGTTAATACCATGCTGGCCTCTAGTAAGGTTTCCGCCGGTCTTGGAGCTGCAGCCTTAGAATTATTCCGTCCCTGGGATATTATCTATGTGTTAGACTTCCCGATTCTAGCTTTCCTCTTCTTAAAGAAATTGGTCAAACTAGATCACCGTCCCTTTAACAAACGGGCAAGTTTTGCAGTGACTTCGCTCTCTGCTATGCTCTTCTCGGCCAACCTTTTCTTGGCAGAGATTGACCGTCCGGAATTGTTAACGCGTGGCTTCTCCAACTACTATGTGGTTCGTGCGCTTGGTTTACCTGCCTTTTTGGGTTACAGTGCCAACCAGACTTACATGGCCAATAAAGAACGATCAAAGGCTTCTGAGGTTGACTTGAAGCCAGTTGAAGAGTATGTTGCTAGCCATTATGCTCAACCAAACCCTGAAACCTTTGGTCTTGCTAAAGGTCGTAATGTTATCTATATCCACTTGGAAAGCTTCCAACAATTCTTGATCGACTATAAATTGAAAGTCGATGGCAAAGAATACGAAGTGACCCCTTTTATCAACTCGCTCTACCATTCAAACGAAACCTTTGCATTTGCCAATGTCTTCAACCAGGTAAAAGCTGGTAAAACATCGGATGCAGAGACCATGATTGAAACGGGCTTGTTCGGTTTGAACCAAGGTTCCTTTATGGTGAACTACGGTGGGACCAATACTCAGCAAGCAGCTCCTTTCATTCTTTCTAAGAATGGCTACCAATCCAGTGCAGTTTTCCACGGAAATGCCGGAAGCTTCTGGAACCGTAATACAGCTTACAAACAATGGGGCTACCATTACTTCTTTGATGCCTCCTATTTTACCAAGCAAGATGATACCAACTCCTTCCAGTATGGACTTAATGATAAGATCATGTTGAAGGATTCCATCAAGTACTTGGAACACATGCAACAACCGTTTTATACTAAGTTCATTACCGTTTCCAACCACTATCCTTATACGACGAGTCTGATTGGGGACGAAATCGGCTTCCCTCTTGCAGAGACGCAAGATGAAACCATTAATGGCTATTTTGCAACAGCCAACTACTTGGATGCTTCCATCAAGGCCTTCTTCGATTATCTTAAAGCTTCTGGTCTTTATGAGAACTCCATTATTGTTCTGTACGGGGACCACTACGGTATTTCTAATTCTCGAAATCCAGCTCTGGCTCCTTTGCTAGATAAGAACTCTGAAACTTGGTCAAGTTATGACAATGCCATGTTGCAACGTGTACCGTATATGGTGGTCATTCCTGGTATGAACAAGGGAAAAGTCATTGAGACCTATGGTGGAGAGATTGATATGCTTCCAACATTGGAACACTTGTTAGGCATTGATTCTAAGAACTTCCTTCAAGTTGGTCAAGACTTGTTATCTCCAAATCATAGCCAAATCGTAGCTTTCCGTTCTGCTAACTACTTTGTGACTCCTGAGTATACAAGTTACAGTGGCCGAACCTATTACACCAAGACTGGTGAAGAAATCACCAATCCAGACGAATCAACGAAAGAGCAACTGGATAAAATCCGTGAGGCAGCGAATCTACAACTCAAGATTAGTGATAGTATCCAAACAGGAGACCTCTTACGATTCTATACAGGAAATAATCTTGGAAAAGTCAACCCAGATGACTACTCCTACAATAACTCGATGAAAGCATTGAAGAAAATTGAAAAAGAAAAAGGGGATGCCTCAACCAGCCTCTATAGCCAAAGAGGCAATCAATCAACCGTTGATCTCTTCAAAGCGCCAAGCTATAAGGAACTACACCCTGAACAGTTCAGTTCATCTTCTTCAAGTGAAGATTCCAGCTCAAGTAGCTCAAGCTCATCTTCATCAGAAAAAAAATAAGATTGGGACCTCCCAATCTTATTTTTGAATATAGACAAACTGTTTTTACTTTAAGGAAGCTGGACTGTTTTTCAAAAAACACTTCTATTACCTTGGATTATTAAAGCAAATCTAAAACTTTCCGCTGCGAGAAAAGTACTTGAAACATAGTGTTTCAAGTACTCGGGAGTTTTGAAACTTTAGGTTCAAAACTAAGTCTTGGAACTTCCTGGATTGCTGAAATCATCCACTGGATAATTTCACCTAACCTCCGTACTCACCTAAGGAAAGTTTTTAAGAGGGCATTATCTTCTATTTGAAATAAGATTGGGACAAAAGTCCTAGCCTCTCAATTATTTTTGGATTGTCGAGCAAGACGCAGTGGTTGAGTGGGCTCTACTACGCTGATTTCATCAGCTTTTACAGCCCTACTCAACTGTGCGGAGGTGGGACGACGAAATCGAATTCTAACGAATTACCGATTTCTGTCCCACTCTCATTTCTTCCATTCAAAGACAGATGCTGTTAAATTCTCTACATAGAATGGACGTTTGTTTCGGCTATTTCCAACAAGGAGCTCAAGATGATTTGCGTTCTGGAGATAGAATGGTAGTCCACTGGTGTTAAAGATAACATAATAGTGTTTATCCCAGGTCAATTCAAAGACCACAACACCACTACCCATATCGGCAGTATGTACAAAGACATGTTGATAAATCTCCTCATAAGATTCGAGGGACAAGGCAGGTAGGGTCTTCTTCAAATGGATGATTTGACGAACATATTCGATTGTATCCTTGTTGACAGATACTAAATCCCAATTGACTTGGTTGACGGCATCAGGCGCATTATAAGAATTCATAGCCCGTTCTCGATCTTCCTGTGTCACTTCGCCATCTTCGCCCGTTGCAACTAGTTTGGTTCGTAGGAACTCTTGTCCAAGCTGCATAAAGGCCATCCCTTGGAAGAGGAGATTCATGGCTGTCGCCATTTCTACCTGCTTCTTAATTTTTTCATGAGAATCATTTGGATGGACATAAGAAAGTAAATCATAGAGGTTATAGTTATCATGGGATTCTACATAGTTGAGGACCTGACTTGGGGTTAAGAAAGATCCCAACTCTGCACTTCCAAGTACGGAGCGCGCAATGATATCTTCTGTAGACTTCCGACTGACATACCCACGTTTGATGGATCCGAAGACTTCAGCTCCCTTTATGGCATCTCGAGAGGTATCATTAAAGAAACCGACTTGGGCCATTTGATAAGCATTGTCCTTTTTGGCCTTATCTTCTGGAGCCAATCCTGTCCCCATATCCCAACCTTCTCCATAAAGGAGAATCCGTGGATCAATCGCGTCCATGGCTTCACGGATTTCATTCATAGTATCCACATCGTGAATCCCCATTAAGTCAAAGCGGAAACCATCAATCTTATATTCTGTTACCCAATACGTCAAGGAATCAATCATGAATTTGCGGTACATCTCATGCTCACTGGCCGTCTCATTCCCAACTCCTGTACCATTTTGGAAGGATCCATTTGGATTCATCCGGTAGTAATAATCAGGAACAGTTGTTTGGAAAGCTCCATCTTCTGTCGAATAGATATGATTATAGACCACATCCATGACTACCGAAATACCCGCTTCATGATAGGCGTGTATCATTTCTTTTAACTCGCGCATGGTGGTCTTAGGATCGTGAGGTTTGGTCGAGTAACTAGTCTCTGGAGCAGAGTAATTCTGCACATCATAGCCCCAATTGTAGAGGACATTCCCGTCTTCATCATAGGTCTTATAGCGGTCGGTCACTGGTTGCAGTTGAACTACATTGACCCCTAATTCCTTGATATAGTCAAAGGCTGTGGCATCCCCTTGGGCGTTCTTTGTCCCAGTCTGGTGAGCTCCTCGGTAGGTTCCTCGATAGGCTTCATCCACACCGGAAGTTGGAGAGATGGTCAAATCCCGGACGTGCATTTCATAGACAACCGCCTGACAAGGATTATCCAGACGCCAGTCAGCCTTTTCATAAGCTTCTGACTGAAAGGCGGGGAAGATGCAATCCTGATGAGAAAGAATGGCAGATTTTTTACCATTTTCACTGGTAGCGATCGTATAAGGATCACGCGCAACCTCTGTATGGTAATCAAAATAAACCTTATACTGATAGGCTAGTCCACTGAGGTTTCCCATGACATCTGCATACCAGACACCACAGTTATTGCGAACATGGTCGCTAGATTCTCTCTGACCACGAACCATTGGGACAACCTTCCAGACCTTGCTGTCATTGGCGACAGAATCATAGATAAGAAGGTCTACTTTATTGGCAGTAGGTGCCCAAAGTTTAAAGCGGTAATCATCATCTTGCTGGCGATATCCCAACCAACCCTGATAGCCCCATTTGGCATCAAATTCCTGGTAATGAGTCGCCATATCAAAAGCGTGTGGCTTCCGACGGCTGTATTCATGACTGGTCATTGCAGCCTGCAAGGAATAATAAACGGTGTCATCTCCTTGAATCAACCAGACTTCCCGCACTTTCCCTTCTGGCAAAAGCTCAATATGGTATTCATCCGACTGACTAAGCCAGTTTCCTTCCTTGATGATGACATGGCCAATGTGTTGAGGTGTCTCACAGTTATAAACTAGGAGCCCCTCAACTCCAAAATAATCGAGCTTGGAGAAGGAGACTTCCTCTCCCCATACTCCTTCATGCCACTTCCACATATCACGGGCAAAATAGTCACCTACGGGATGATGGTAGTGGATTTTTACTTGATACTGATGCATCGTATTGTATTTCCTATTTCCTAATTAACTAAGTAAGAAGAAACTGGCATTGCCCACTCTCAGCAATATGTCTCCATTATTCTTCTGATTTGTATTCTGAATGGACCAAGGCATCGTCATTAATTTCATCGATGTTGGCGAAAAATTCTAAGTGATTGTGAAAGACTTCCAGTTCTACTGGCGTATCGCCACCATATTCACCATCTAAATTGATTTTAAACTCTTCCTTGTTGTCCAAAACTTCAATCTTCAATTTAGAAGTCTTGAGGTATTCAATATTTGAATCGTTGACGTGTTTTCCACCATTAACGGCTTGCATAATGAGGGACAACATATCAAATAATTTAGCGGTTTTCACTAAAATCAAGGTGAAATTCCCATCATCAAGTTTAGCATCTGGTGCCACACTTTCAAAGCCGCCGATTGAATTGGTCAAAGCCACGAAGACAAGCGAAACTGGTCCAACATAGACCCCATTGTCGTGCTCAATCCGCACCTTGCGGGTTTTATTCTTAGGGAACTTCTTCACTGCCTCCGCTACATAAGCAAAGTAGCCATAGCGCGACTTCACCTCACTCGGCACACTAAAGGTCAATTCAGACAAAGTCCCTGCAGCGGCAATATTGATAAAATATTTACTTCCGTAAGCACGTCCGATATCCATCTGAATGGTTTGATTCTTCTCAATGATCCGTGCAGCTGCAACTGGGTCTCCCATCGGAATCTTCAGAGCACGTGCGTAATCATTGGTTGTACCAGTAGGTATAAAAGCCATCTTTGGACGGTGTTCGAGGCTAGCAACCCCATTGACCACCTCATTAATGGTCCCATCTCCTCCAGCAGCAACGATCAAATCAAAACCGGCTTTTGCAGCTCGCTCTGCTTCTAACTGGGCTGATAAGGGCTCAGGAGTGGTCTGATAGGCACTTGTTTCGTAGCCTACATCCTCTAACACATCCAAGACTTCTGCGATGTTCTTTTTAATGATTTCCTGACCAGAAGTCGGATTATATATCACTCGTGCTTTTTTCATCTTATTTTCCATACATGCCTCTATAAACTTTCAAGCCAGGCTTCATCCTGTATTTCAATCGATAATTCCTGCGCTTTGCTTAATTTACTTCCCGCATCGCTACCTGCAACTAATAGGTCTGTTTTCTTAGACACGGAGCCTGTAACTTTAGCCCCTAAGGCTTCTAATTTAGCCTTAGCTTCCGAACGTGTCAGACGTTCCAGTTTACCGGTTAAGACAACTGTTTTACCAGACAATGGTGCATCTGCCGCAACCTTTTGACCTAGGTAATCTAAGTTTACCCCAGCATCCTTAAGCTCTTCTAAAAGAAGTTGAGAACCTTCTAAAGCAAAGTAACGCTTGAGACTTTCTGCAACCACCATTCCTAAACTGTCTATCGCCGCAATCTTTTCAACCTCTGCCTCTGCTAAGGCTGGAATGGAATGGAATTCCTGGAGCAAGAGCTGGCTAGCCTTACTTCCCACATGACGAATTCCCAGTCCAAACAATAGTTTTTCAGCAGAATTTCCCTTTGATGACTGGATCGCATCTACTAATTTTTGAGCAGATTTTTCTTTAAAGCCATCCAATTGTAAGAGATCATCCACGGTCAAGCGATAAATACCTGCTACATCTTGAACCAGTTCTTTAGCAAACAGTTTTTCAACCACTGCTGGCCCCAAGCCTGTAATGTTCATGGCATCACGGCTGGCAAAGTGGGCGAGTCCTTCTTTTATTTGAGCCGGACAGCGAGGATTGATACAACGCAAGGCCACTTCATCTTCAAAATGAAGGAGCTCGCTCTGACAACTCGGACAGTGACTCGGAATCTCTAATCTTTCTTCCGATACTCGTTTATCCATGACAACTCGCAAGACAGCTGGGATAATGTCCCCGGCCTTATAAACAATGACCGTATCATCTTTGCGAATATCTTTCTCAGCAATGTAATCCACATTATGGAGGGTAGCTCGACTGACCGTCGTACCTGCTAACTGAACTGGCGTCAAATTAGCCGTTGGTGTCACCACTCCTGTCCGACCGACTGTCCAATCAACTGACAAGAGTTTCGCTTCTTTCTCCTCAGCTGGGAATTTGTAAGCCACTGCCCATTTTGGAGCCTTGACGGTAAAGCCAAGTTCTTCTTGGACAGCCAAGTCATTCACCTTAATCACGACCCCATCGATATCATAAGGAAGTTGGTCGCGCATGGCTGCCACTTCTTGAATATAGGCCCAGACTTGCTCGATACTAGTCGCTGTCTTGTGATGAGGATTGACAACAAAACCGAGACGGTTTAATTTGGCTAATACCTTCTCTTGGGTCGCTTGATCAGTAGGACTAGCTTCCTGGTAGAGGAAGGTCGCGAGCTTGCGCTCTGCAACAATCTTTGTGTCCAACTGTCTAAGAGTACCGGCTGCCGCATTTCGAGGATTCGCAAACTCTGCCTCTCCATTTTCTTGGCGGGACAAATTTACGGCATCAAAAGACGCACGGGGCATATAACATTCTCCTCGAACGGTTAAGGTAAGAGGTTCCGGTAAGACTAGAGGAATATCGCGAACTCGCTTGAGGTTTTCTGTGATATTTTCTCCAATGCTCCCATCCCCCCGTGTAGCACCCGTTTCAAGAACACCATCGACATAAGAAAGTGAAATAGATAGGCCATCTATTTTTAACTCACATACATAGGTGACAGATGGAAATTCCTTACGAACCCGTTGGTCAAAGGCCACCAATTCTTCATAGGAGAAGGCGTCCTGTAAGCTATAAAGCGGGTAAGTATGCTGGTATTTTTCAAATCCTTTGAGAATAGTTCCTCCGACCCGATGGGTTGGACTATTGGGTTGGACCAATTCTGGATGAGCTTCCTCTAACGCAACCAGTTCCCGATAAAGCTGGTCGTACTCATAATCTGATACGGAAGGAGCATCTTTTGTATAATATTCTTCTGCATATTTGTTTAATAAGTTTACTAACTCTTTTATTCTGGTTTCCATATCTCTATTCTACCATAAAAACGCTTTACTGTGGCCTTTCTGACTACTTCACATGCGAAAAAATATCGTTTTTCAAAAGAGATCGGAATCGGTCTGGACATCAAAAAAGAGGCTGGGACAAAAGTCCTAGCCTCTCAATTGTCTTTGGATTATCGAGCAAGACGCAGTTGTTGAGTGGGCTCTACTACGCTAATTTCATCAGCTTTTACAGCCCTACTCAACTGTGCGGAGGTGGGACGACGAAATCGTATTCTAACGAATTTCCGATTTCTGTCCCACTCTCTAGTGAATTATTGAGTCAAATCAATTCGTTGGGCAATCTTTTTGATCAAAATAGCTCCGACAATCAGGGAAGCAAATTCACCCAAACCAGTTGTCAACCAATTCAAGAAGAATGGTGTTTTGTTTAGAATATGCAATTCTAGGGCAATCGTGAACATAGAGAGGGCAAAGAAAATTGAGAATAAGAAATGGTCCTTGCGAATCCATCCATTAAAGAGATCTGTCTTTTCATAGCGTTTAAAAAGATAGACTCCAAGTGTAACGAAGACCAAGGTAGATCCACCACCAACGATCACGTCGACGATTCCATAACTCAAGAAGTTAGAAATCATACACCCAATGGTAACGGACCAAATGTATTTCCGATTGTAGAAAGCCATGAAGTTGAGCATTTCAGAAACACGAAATTGGATCTCGTTGCTTCCGATGGCATTCAACGGGGGCGTAATGGTCAAGGCCACATAGAGAGCTGCAACTAAGGCAATCTGTGCCAAGTCACGAACAGTATAGTTTTTCATCGTTTTCTCCTTTAGCGGTTTTCCCGCGTCTAATATGCTTGGTGAAAGAAGCTAAGCACCAAGGGTTGATTTTTGCTAATGAAGTTCATCTGAACGAGTTGCATTCAACAAATCAACTTTATAAGTATAGCACAAATAAGGGAATTATGATAGACTAATTGTATGAAAAAACTAGTCCATCGAATCTTTGATAATGAAATCTTAGCCTACCTGATTTTTGGTGTTGCTACAACGATTGTTTCTGTTGCTACTCGGCTGATTGTTTTCCAACTGACAGACCAGGAACAACTAGCTACCTTGATTGGAAATATTTCAGGAATACTTTTTGCCTTTGCTACCAATGATACTATTGTCTTTAAACAAGAAAGAAAAGGCTGGTTGAAACGGTTAATTGTCTTCTCTTTTGCTAGAATGGGGACACTGGTGCTGG
This sequence comes from Streptococcus sp. KHUD_013, assembly GCF_052588545.1. Lineage (NCBI taxonomy): Bacteria > Bacillati > Bacillota > Bacilli > Lactobacillales > Streptococcaceae > Streptococcus > Streptococcus sp. KHUD_013. The sequence goes on along the minus strand of NZ_CP186264.1, from coordinate 817,388 downwards.
ACCTCCTGATGACTACCATCTTTGTAACCCAGTATCCACAAATCATCGGTCAGTTCGTTAATATGAATCGGACGGCTATCAATACCATCGAAACCTTTGCCGCCCAATTTATGATTGTCATTTTGAACTATGTTTTCAGTAAACTATTTGTCTTCCGAAATAAGAGATGACATCTCATTATACACAGAAAAACCGTCAGAACTCTTATGGCTCTGACGGTATTTTTTATACTTCCAGACTAGCTTCTTGGGCGCTCAAATAAGAGATTTTTCCTTCCACACCAAAATAGTCCTTGACCAAGCCTTTTAATTCGTCCATCGCTTCTTTGGCCCGTTCTGCTTGCTCTTCAGTCACTGCCTCCATCACAAGAATAGCCTGTCGCGTTTCTTCTGTCAGCATGGTTCTTTGGGCTTCCCGCCAGTTTAAACAACGGCAAACAGCTCCCTCTTGATCATAATAGATAATCTCTTCCGGCAAAGCTGGAGCATCCTCCTCCGCTCCTAGCGGGAAGAATGGCTCTCCCCCCTTGGCTTTTCCTAAAGATAAGCCTCCAGCTATCTTTTCCATATCCTCACCACCACAGGGGATAGCATAGGCTAGCGAAACACTATTGTAGAGATCAACCAAAGGATTAATGGGATAAAACTCCCGTCCTTGCGACACACGTTTCAATAAGGCTTCGATTGACGAACGTGCACCTTTTTTGGTCTTAAATTTAGTAAAAGCCTGACGCCATTCCTGAACGACTGGACTAGCAGTGAACTGATCTTCATCAATATATTCTTTTGATCGTACGATTCCCTTGTCGAGCAGATCCTTAAAATAAGGATCCTTGCTCTCGTCAACATGATTGTCGATACCTTCTACTGTCATCACCACTACTTGTGCTTGGGGAAACAAGTCCCAAAATGCTTGATCTACTGTAACTTTCATTTCTTTTCCTCACTATAATTTCTTTTTCGACCTTTTTTCACTAGCTCCCAATCCGCTGCAACATTTTTACTCATTTTAGCAAGCCATTCTTCTAGTTGAAGGATTTCTGGCTTTGAAAATCCCTTTAAGGCAGTCTTCTCAGAATAAGCATGCTCAGCAAGGATAAAAGGATAAAGCGCTTGTCCCTTTTCCGTTAGAATCCATTTTTTTATCTTTTGATTGGAAGAATCAGTTAATTCTCGGATGAGACCTTTATCAGCTAATTTTTTAACAGAGCGGGCTACTGTTGAGCGATCCACTTTTAATAAATCGGATAACTCCTCTTGAATGATCCCTGGTTGCTCCCCGATCCGTACTAAATATAGGTATTGACCTCTTGCCAGATCCAAATCTCGGAACTCAATATTGGCAATCGAATCTAAGGCTCGGGCTATGATGCCAATCTCTCTTAGAACCTTCATCTGTTCCTCCTTTCTTTATGAATGATTCTATCATATTTTTATTGCAAATGCAACAAAAATAACAACCAGAAAAAAGCCGGCTGAAAACCGGCTTGCTCCTATTTTATTCTTTAACATCAGTCCTGTTTTTTTCTCAAGTTTTTAAGATGGAAACGACGCTTGAGAGAAGCTTCCTTTTGGTGAAAAGCTACCTTAGAAGACTTGTACTTGGCTACCACATCCCCATCTTTTGTTTCAAATCTCGCTTCAATCGCATATTGAATACTAGCATTTAAGATACAGCCAATAATCAACACCTTAGCTACCAGGATAAACCAGAACATAATGATTGCTAAAAGGACTGACCCGAAGAAACGAGCATCTAGGAAACTCGTGATGTAGTGATCAACATATTTCCAGAAAATATTCAAGGTCAAATAAAGGACTGCTGTCACAAAGATGGCTCCTGGAAAGACATAGCGAAACTTAGGAATTTTGATATTGGGTAGGGTGTAATAGAGCAAGAGCAAGGTTAAAAAGAGAAGGAAGTAAACCGAAGGTCCTGAAATATTTAAGAGACGAAGGTAGATACTTTCATCAAACTTAAAAATCTCATAGACAGAACGAATAATCATCCGGCCAAACATGGTCAAAACCAGAGATAGACCAAACAGACCTTGCAGAGCAAAACTAATCAAAATACTGAAGATTCTCGACCAGATAATCCCCCTCTCCTTCTCCACTCCATAACTTTTATTGAAGGCTCTCTGCAGGTAAGCGATACACTGTGAGGAGACCCATAAAGCCGAAATGATGGAGAAACTCAGTAAACCAGTAGACGGCTTAGTAAGCACTGATGAAATCACTTGCAAGACAATGCGGTACATGGAGGCAGGTAATACTTCACGCAAGGTCAGCAAAATCTGAGTCGGACGAATCTGAAAGTAAGGGAGAATATTGGCTGCAATCAACAATAAAGGGAGAATGGAAATCAATAAATAATAGGCCACTGCTATACTTGTGATGTCCGATTCAGAGGCCATATAAAAGCGCAAGAACCCCTTTATAAACGGTCGTTGGCCTAGCCATTTTAGAAACTTTTTCATATCTTTCCTCCCCTAAACAAAGTCATAAAAAGAGAAAAGAGCGAAACCGTTATTTATCTTCAGCTCCATTCTTTCCTCTCTACTTATTTTAATAGGTTCCTTCTTCGCCTTGACTGGTCAAAATAACCGGTCCATCTTTAGTAATAACAAACTGATGTTCGTACTGACAAGAAAGTCCACCGTCAAGGGTTTTGTGGGCCCAACCTGTCTTCATATCGGTATCGATTTCCCAAGTTCCGGTATTAATCATTGGTTCAATGGTGAGTACCATCCCTTCACGTAAGCGCAAGCCACGTCCTGCACGTCCGTAATGAGGCACCATTGGTTCTTCATGCATAGTTGGTCCTACACCGTGACCGACCAAATCGCGTACTACACCATAACCTTTGCTTTCAGCATATTCTTGAATGGCAGCTCCGATATCACCTAGACGATTTCCGACAACCGCTTGTTCAATCCCCCTATAGAGACATTCTTTGGTGACATCCATGAGATCTTTGACTTCTTGGGAAACATTCCCAACTGCATAGGCCCAACAAGAATCAGCCAAACCACCAGAGTAGTTTTCTGTATACTTTTTCACCTGTGCGACATTATCAAAGTCTAATTTTGAGACATCAACAACAGACTTCTCTAAGGGTTCAGACAAGACCATATCCACCTTTAAGAGATCACCGTCTTTTAAGACATAGTGGCGAGGAAAGGCGTGAGCCACTTCATCATTGATCCCACAACATGTCGCATAGGGATAGTCCATCAAGCTTCCTTCTACACCAATCTGAAGGGGCAAGACATTGGCTTCTTTACAGCGACGTCGAACATACTCTTCTACTTCCCAAAGATCGAGACCTGGTTTGATCAAATCCCGAAGGCCAATATGGATACTAGCAAGAAAGTCTCCTGCACGGTCCATGGCTTCGATTTCACGCTGTGATTTCAATGTAATCATCTATTTCCTACTTCCATTCTAATTAATTTTCAAAGTGACGGTGGCCTTCGTAACTAACTGTAAATTCAAATACAAATCAAAATCTATAATAGCCGATCGTCTAGTCTGTCGGACAATACGCGTTTCAATCCGCAAGGTATCGTCCACTTGAACAGCTTGGAGGTAATAGACCAAGAGCTGTTCGATAATTAAATTTTTTCCAGAATTCATCATGAGCTGGCGAGTGACTGTTGTGAGAACTTCAGTGAGAACACCATTCGAGAGAACACCACTCTTTTCTAACATACTTGGTTCAACCGTCAATTCAAAATGATTGGCTTGAAGAACCACTTTTTGACTGATTTGTTCACTAAAGGTTGGCAAGCCCGACAATTGCTCCTTGCTCATCCGGTCCATGACCGCACGACGAGTAATAACCCCTAATAGGGTCTGATTGCTGCGAATAACAGGAATCATCTCAAAATCTTCTGCAATCATGCGTTGACTGACATTGGCGATACTAGAGGATAGGTTTGTCGTAAAGACGCTACGGGACATGACCTTGTCCAGAGTTGTCTGGGGCGTCTTGTCTCCAGCATCTCGCATGGTCACCACTCCAACAACCATCTGGTGTTGATTGACGACAGGAAAACGACTAAACCGGCTCTTTCTTACCAAATCTAAATAGTCACGTACGGTATCTGTTTCCCGTAAAAAGCCGTATTCATGCATGGGCGAATAGACTTGTTCGACCGTTAAAATATCCGTTTTAATTTGCATGTTGGCGAGAGCACGGTTGATCATGGTCGCAACAGTATAGGTATCATGCTTGGTACGTAGGATAGGAGTTTGACCACTGCGACCCAGTTCCAAAATAGAAGGATCGACGTCAAAACCACCAGTTACAAGAACAGCATTGTCGTGTTGGAGGGCCAGACGCTGGATATTGGTCCGGTCTCCCACAATGAGGAGTCCACCTTCAGAGACATAATCTAAAATATGCTCTTCTGTCATGGCCCCGATATAAAACTTGTTGAACTCTCGTTCCAGCCCTTCTTTCCCTGCCAAGACTTCCGAACCGGTAATTTCTACAATCTCTCGGAAAGTCAGATGTTCTAGGACAGCCTTTTTGGACTTGACACGAACTGTCCCACTACGAGGTCTCGTTTCAACAATTCCACGATTTTCAGCTTCTTTAATGGCCCGATAGGCGGTCCCATCACTCACCTGCAAATAATTCGAGATACTTCTCACACTGACACGTTTGCCAATGGGTAGTTTCTCCAAATAATCTAAAATCGCTTGGTGTTTACTCATTGAGATCTCCTCTATCTATGCAGAACTCGTAATAATCCCGCATCTTTCGGGTATAGCGGTCACTCCCCTTGAATTGCCGTTTCAAACTATAACCGGCATGTAAAGCCACCTGTTGACTGGCTATATTTTCAACATGGGTAATGATTCGGACTTGTTTGAGATGAAATTCCTGAAAGGACAAGAAGGTAATCTCTTTGACAACCTCTGTCATGAGGCCTTGACCCCAATAGTCCTTGTGTAAGAAATAACCAAGTTCTGCTTCTTTCTTAATTTCATCCAACTTTTCAAACTTAATCGATCCAATCACACGGTCTGTTCCCTTGTCACAAATCGCCCATATTCCTAAAGGATTCTTTAGAAAATAATTCGCCAAGACATACTGGCATTCCTCTAGGGACGTTTGTGCTGGGAAAATAAAAGGCAAATTCTCTGGATTGGAGGATATGGTATAAAAGTCAGCGGCATCACTATATAGAAAGGGCCTCAAGAAGAGGCGCTCTGTTTCAAAACATGAAAATGCTGCTAGTTGCGTCCAAATGTTCATAAAAATCGTTCGTTATGCTTCATCAATCAGCTCGATGTCAGCTCCCAATTGTTGCAATTTTTCAATAATATGCGAATAGCCACGAAGGATAAACTCAATATTGGTAATTTCCGTTCTACCCTGAGCCATCAAACCAGCAATCACCAAGGCAGCTCCTGCACGCAAGTCTGTCGCCTTAACTGGAGCTCCTGTTAATTGGTTTGGTCCTTGGTAAACAATGCGATCACCAACTGTTTCAATGGTCGCTCCCATGCGCATCAGTTCAGCCACATGGTTGACCCGCTTTTGATAAATGGTATCTACGATGCTTCCCTTTCCATTAGCTGTCAAGAGCAATGGAGTCAAGGGTTGTTGCAAATCAGTTGCAAATCCAGGGTAAGGAGAGGTTTTAATGTGAACAGCTTTCAGATTTTCTTGCTTTTCAACAAACACACTATCCTCAGAAATGGTCATCCGAACACCCATTTCTTCCAGCTTAGCGATAAAGCTTTCCAAGTGTTCATAAAGGACATTGTTGATTTGAATCCCTTCTCCAACAGCTGCAGCAAGGGCGATATAAGTCCCTGCTTCGATGCGATCGGGGATCACTTGGTGACGCGTCCCGTGGAGATAGTCTACTCCTTCAATGGTAATGATATCTGTACCCGCACCACGAATGTGTGCTCCCATATTATTGAGAAGGGTCACGACGTCAATGATCTCAGGTTCACGAGCAGCGTTTTCAATAACGGTACGACCTTCCGCTTTAACAGCCGCTAGAATGGTATTGATAGTTGCTCCAACACTAACCGTATCCATATAGATGGCCGCCCCACGAAGACGCTGTCCATTTGTGGAAAGGTTCATACTCGAACCATCCATGGTCATCTTAGCACCCATCGCCTCAAAGGCTTTTAAATGCAGATCAATGGGGCGTGGACCTAAATCACATCCACCTGGTAGACCCACAGTTGCCCGGCCATAACGTCCCAAAAGACTTCCGTAGAAATAGTAAGAAGCTCGAAGACTGTTGATCTTTCCAAATGGCATTGGCATATCTTGTACACCACGCGGATCGATAATAAGAGTCTCCCCATCTCGCTCCACTTTTGCTCCCATGAGGGTCATAATGTCAATCAAGCTAGCCACATCTGATATATCTGGAACACCATCAAGGGTCACAATTTCGTCTGCTAAAATAGTTGCTGGAATGAGGGCCACCACACTATTTTTTGCACCACTAATGGTCACCTCACCTTTTAATGGGCGACCACCATTAATTATAATTTTTTTCATGTAAATTTGTATAAGCTCTTTCAATCATTCGGTAAAAAATTACCGCATCTATTATATCATAAAAACGCTTCATTTTCCACTACTTCTTATCTTTTGATCGGTCCATCCAATCCTTAGAAAACCTCAACTATATGTTTTACTATTTTTTTATATTTTTGCTTGCAAACCTAATTTATTTATGTGTTCTCTTGTTGTTTTTTTAAAAAAGGCAGCCCTTTTCGGACCGCCTTTCCTGACTTTATTTCACTTCATTTCCTAATTCATATTTACTGCCTTTTAAAGCTCGTCTCAAAGACCATTTCCAAGGTTTCCCTTCAATGGTTACTTGTTTTTTCTCTAAATCAACTTTTACTTCTTCCACACCTTTTACTGCGGATAATTTTTCAGTGACAGCATTGGCACAACCTTGGCATTTCATTCCAGTAATTTCGTATGTTTTTGACATAATTATTTTCCTTTCTTTTACTCGAGGAGGTAACTTTTCTCCTAGTTCTTACAATTTTTTTCTCTTTAATCTGAGAGCATTCAGTACAACCGATACTGAACTAAAACTCATGGCTAGACCTGCTAACATCGGGTTTAAGAGCGGGCCACCAAAGAGATAGAGAAGCCCCATCGCCACCGGAATGGCTAAAACATTGTAGATAAAGGCCCAGAACAAGTTTTCCTTGATGGTCTTAATCGTGTAACGACTAATTTCCAAGGCTCGGACAACATCCATCAATTGCGGTTTCATGACGACGATATCGGCACTTTCCATAGCGATATCTGTCCCAGATCCCATGGCAATCCCGATATCCGCAGTTGCAAGAGCTGGTGCATCGTTGATTCCATCTCCCACCATGATCACAGACTTGCCTTCTGCTTGCAAATCTTGGATCACCCGTGATTTTTCTTGAGGAAGGACTTGACTAATGACCTGCTGGATTCCAGCCTTCTTGGCAATAGCCTTAGCGGTCCGTTCATTATCCCCAGTCAGCATGATGACCTTCTTGCCCATTTTTTCTAGGCTAGCAACCATTTCTAAACTATCTTCCTTGATCCGGTCTGCTACCCCAAAAAGGGCCATGAGTTGTCCATTTTCAGCTAAGAAAATCGGGGTTTGCCCATCCTGAGTTAAGTCTTCCAAGTCAGCCTTGGCAAGATGAATATCGATCCCTTCCTCATCCATGAGCGTTTGATTCCCAGCCAGATAAACCTTCCCACCATAGTTAGCAGTGAGGCCCCTTCCTGTTAGACTAGAGAAGTTTTCCATCTCTAATAAGTCTATATGCTCTTCTTTCGCAGCATCCAAAATAGCTTGTCCTAGTGGATGTTCGGACTTGGCTTCCAGAGAAGCTAGGACTTGTAAGGCATGGTTCGTTTGACCATAGGTATAGGAAGAAGACAACTGAGGTTTACCTTGAGTGATGGTCCCCGTTTTATCGAAGACCAAGACTTGCGCTTGGTGAGCTAACTCAAGGACATCCCCTCTCTTGTAGAGGATCCCATGCTCTGCTCCTAATCCTGTTCCCACCATAATGGCTGTCGGAGTCGCCAAGCCTAGAGCACATGGACAGGCAATGACCAAGACACTGATCGTTACCGTCATAGCAAAGGTGAAGGTTTGGCCCATGATGAAGTACCAAAAGAGGCCTGATAAGAGGGCAATCCCCATGACTACAGGGACAAAGACCCCTGCCACTTGATCCGCAATCTTGGCAATCGGTGCTTTGGTTTGTTGGGCATCTTCCACCAGCTGAATGATTTGTGCTAGTAAGGTATCCCGACCAACTTTCTCAGCCCGATAAACCAAACTACCTTGTCCATTAATGGAACCTGCGTAAACTTGACTGCCTTCAGTTTTTTGGATGGGGATAGATTCACCCGTCAGCATGCTTTCATCAATGGCTGATTGTCCGGAAACCACTTGACCATCAACGGCTATTTTTTCACCTGGTTTGACCAGGATCTGATCTCCAATGACCAAGTCTTCTACAGGTAGTTCCACTTCCTTTCCATCACGTAGGACCGTTGCCTCTTTAGCCGCCAGATGCATGAGCTTTTTGATAGCTTGAGAAGTACGCCCTTTTGATAATGTTTCAAAATACTTACCCAAAGTAATCAAGGTCAAAATCACGGCTACAGATTCAAAATAAAGCTGGTGCACGTGATGGTGGTGCCCAAGCAAAATGTGATAAGTCCCATAAAGACTATAAAGAAAGGCTGCACTAGTCGCTAGAGCTACCAAAGCATCCATATTGGGATGGCCTTTTACAAGAGTCCGGAAGCCATTTCGATAAAAGGCTCGTCCTAAGATCATCACAGGGATGGTCAAAGCCAAAAGTACAAGAGTATAAGCCACTGGTGCTTGATCAGGTGAAACAAATGCAGGTGCCGGTAGGCCAATCATGGGCCCCATTGCTAGATAAAAGAGAGGCAGGGTGAAGACGGAAGACCAAAAGAGGCGTTTTCGGATCAATTGTAGCTTGTCACCTTCTCGCTCTTCTTGGCTCTTAGCTGTATCTGGATTGTATACTACTGCCTCATAACCGGCGTCCGCTACTGCTTTTGAAATAGCCTCTGGACTCAAAGGTTCCCCCTGATATTCAACCGTCATTTTTTCAGTGGTTAGGTTCACTGTCGCTTTTTCAACACCCTCAAGATGGTTAACAGCTTTCTCCACATTGATCACACAGGATGCACAGGTCATCCCATTGATGACAAAAGTTTCTTCTTTCATTTATCTTCCTCCACATGACTGGCACAGTGACACTGGCCAGGTTGGCAATCACATTGAACCCGCTCCACGCTCACTTTGGATGCGATGATATCTTGCAAGTCCTTGATCTGTTCTTTCGTCATTGGTGTTTGCTGGATCAGTTCCCCCAATAATTGACTATGCTTGGTCAAGCAGATCTTGCTTAAAACTTCATTGACAGCTGTTAAATTGGCCTCTTCTTCATTAAGGACAGCCTGATACAAAAAGGTCCGACCTTCTCTTCGGCTCGTCAGATAGCCTTTATCTGCTAAGCGTCCCAAGAGGGTTTTTACCGTTGATGCGGACCAGTCCTGCTTGGTAGAAAGAATCTTAGTTATTTCTGTAGAAGTCGTTTCTCCCTTGGTCCAAAGGACTCTCATAACTTCCCATTCAGCACTTGAAATCTTTGCCATTCATTTTCCTTTCTATCTCCTATCATGGATGATTTATTTACATTTGTAGTTTTATTATACACCTTCTTTTTTCTTTGTCAATACTTTTGTTTACATTTGTAGATTTATTATCCAAAAAAGAGGCTGGGACAAAAGTCCTAGCCTCTTTTTTGTCTTTGGATTGTCGAGCAAGACACAGTGGTTGAGTGGGCTCTACTAGGCTGATTTCATCAGCTTTTAAAGCCCTACTCAACTATGCGGAAGTGGGACGACGAAATCGAATTCTTACGAATGACCGATTTCTGTCCCACTCTCTCTTTCTATCTACTTACTGAACTGCTTCTTTCAAGGCTTCTACCTTATCCAAGCGTTCCCATGGAAGATCAATATCCGTCCGTCCCATATGTCCATAAGCCGCTGTTTGACGGTAGATTGGACGTTTGAGGTCCAGCATTTGAATGATTCCTGCAGGACGAAGATCAAAGATTTGACGCGCTGCTTGTTCCAGCTTGCTTTCTGCTACTGTCCCTGTACCAAAGGTATCAATACGAACAGATACAGGGTGTGCGACACCGATTGCGTAAGCCAATTGCACTTCTGCCTTCTTAGCAAGACCTGCAGCCACAATATTTTTAGCAATGTAACGAGCTGCATAAGAAGCGGAACGGTCAACCTTAGTGGCATCTTTACCAGAGAAGGCACCACCACCGTGACGTGAGTAACCACCATAAGTATCTACGATGATCTTCCGACCAGTCAAGCCTGAGTCTCCTTGAGGACCTCCGATAACGAAACGACCGGTTGGATTGATGAAGAATTTAGTCTCATCATCCAGATAAGAAGCTGGAATCACTTCCTTGATCACCTTGTTAATCACATCCTCATGGATTTGTTCATTGCTCACTTCTGGATCGTGTTGTGTTGAAATAACGACGGTATCCACGCGCACTGGCTGGTCATTTTCATCATATTCAACCGTAACTTGTGATTTAGCATCTGGACGAAGGTAGCTAATTTCACCTGACTTACGAAGCTCTGCCAAACGACGAACCAACTTGTGGCTGAGTGAGATTGGCAATGGCATGAGTTCTTCCGTTTCATCCACCGCAAAACCAAACATGAGACCTTGGTCTCCAGCTCCAATCAAATCAAGTGGATCTTGATCCGCATTTCCACGAACTTCCAAGGCTTCATTAACCCCTTGGGCAATATCTGGAGATTGCTCTACCAAGGATGGATGAACTCCTACTGTTTCAGCTGAGAATCCATACTCGGTATTGGTATAGCCAATCTCTGCAATCGTATCACGTACCACACGGTTAATATCGACATAAGCTGTCGTTGAAATCTCACCAAAGACATGCACTGAACCAGTATAAACAGCTGTCTCAGCAGCCACGTGTGCTTCTGGATCCTGCTCTAAAATAGCATCCAAGATAGCATCTGAAATTTGGTCTGCAATCTTATCCGGATGCCCCTCAGATACAGATTCAGACGTGAAAAGTTTACGTTCTGACATAAAAAATGTCCCCCCTTAAAAAATATTCGTTATAGAGTTACAAAGAACTGGTAGGAAGAGCATTTGCAATCAGTCCTACCACCTTATCGGGACCATATAACACTTCATTATACCATAATTTCCCATAGAGCTTCTTTGTTTCTAAAAAGAAAAAGATATAGTTTCAAACTATATCTTTTTTTGTTAAACAGCTATCCAACACTTATCCTTACAATAGCAAGGTCCCTATTAATACAAGGACAGTTGAAATCATAGATGGAATTTGAATAGCTAACCAAGCTGGATCACCAGCAAAAAGCATGGAGGCAAAATAGAGAGCTACTGAAACAAATAGCATCGTCTTATTAGCCGTTTTTGTTCCAATACCAAGTAAGACTGTCGCAGCAATATAACAAGTAAGGTAATAGCCCAAAAAGATCAAAAAGACAATCGCCCATCCTCCCATTAACACAGCACTACCTATAAAAAGCATCAGTAAGCCCATGTTTACGAAAAATACAAGAGTTAGAAGGCCCCTATTAGGAACAGAATTTTCTGGGGCTTGTTCCGCCATTGGTGGCTGAGCAGAATTTTCTGGACCTTGATACGCCATTGGTGGCTGAGCAGGATTTTCTGGACTTTGCCCCATCATTGGTGGCTGAGCAGGATTTTCTGGACCTTCCCCCATCATTGGTGGCTGAACATTTTTTTCAGGCATTCCGTTTTTGTTTTGGTTTGTTTCACAATTTAGCTGTTGATCTGTCATAATTTTCTCCTGACATTTTTCTAAAATATTTTGCTTTTCTTAAAAAGCTGGAATTAACGATTTTCTATGTGATATTCACTGAATTCTTCCATGCATCTAATGACATTTTAAAAATATACAAGTTGATAGAATTTCTTGACTCGATAAGATCATTGATCAAGCAAATACTGATTTAAAAGAGTTTCTCCCTTCTTAATATCTCAATACTTCTTTAACTTCTTTCGCTAGGATTGTTCCAATTAAAACAAGAATAGCTAAAACTATCGGTGCAATTCGGAAAACTCCCCAGTCTGGATCATAAGCTAAAATAATGGACAGTATATAAAGTACGAAACTCGTATAGAGTAGCGTCTTATTTCCTTTCTCGATCCCTATTCTAAGAAAAATGGCCCCAATAGCAATACTTAATAAGTTTGGTCCTAGAAAAATTAAAATGAAAAGTCCCCAAGCATTACCCGAAAGTGCAAAGTAAGAGATAAACAATACAAGATAGATAATGGATAAGTAAAAGGCGACTGAAAGAAGAATGGAAGTAAATTTGATTTTTGTTGGATAATTCTGAATAGGTGCCGAATTAAAACCATCTCCACTTATCCTAATCCTATCTTTATTTTCTTCAACATTATTCTGCTGATCTGGCATAGCTTTCTCCTTTCCTTTTCTTATTATTTTATTTATGTTTTCTTTTAAAACAATTATACACTATTCCATTATTCTTTTATTATATCCATCTATTCAATACTATCTCTTAAAAACTAATTTCAAGAGGAAGCTTTAGCCTATCTAAACTACAAGTTCTCTTTATTCTTTATTTTATCCTTTTATCCCATAGAATTGCTCCTTGTAAAATGTCGAGGACCAAACAAACTGAGATAAACTGTAACGGAAGGATTGGATACCAGGTATGCTCTTTTCTAATCGAAGAACATCATCGTACCCGATCCATTTTCATTACCTGCTATCCAAACAGTCGAAATATAAAGAAAGGTTACAAAATAAATTAGCCCTGATACCATTTATTTCACTCCACTTTCAAAGTAAAGTATAAATTGATTTATTACCTCTCATTATACCACAATTTGTAACCGCTTCCTCCATGTTTTCTCGCTATATAAAAAAGATAGGATTTTACGCCCTATCTTCTATTTATACCCCATTTGATAATCTATTGCATCGGCTATGATGAGTGATAAATTTTATCTATCAGCTTGATAAATTTTCCATATTATTCAAATGTTTTTTTTCGTGTTACAATGTGACAGTATTATTTTCTAATCAGTAAGGTAGCATTTCTTTTTTCCTTGCTCATTAGAGAGGAGGAAATCATTTTTGGATTGGTCAATTGTTGAACAATACTTTCCACTCTATCAGCAGGCATTTATCTTGACCTTCCACATTGCTGTATGGGGGATTTTAGGTTCATTTCTTTTAGGATTGATTGTCAGTATCATCCGACATTATCGTCTACCGATTTTAAGTCAACTAGCTGGTTGTTACATCGAACTTTCTCGAAATACACCGCTCTTGATTCAGCTCTTCTTCCTCTACTTTGGCTTGCCAAGGATAGGAATCGTCCTTTCTTCAGAAGTCTGTGCAACCATTGGTCTCATCTTTTTAGGTGGTTCCTATATGGCTGAGTCCTTCCGAAGCGGTCTAGAAGCTGTCAGCCAAACCCAGCATGAAATCGGTCTCTCCATTGGACTAACACCCAGACAGGTCTTTCGCTATGTGATTCTACCGCAAGCGACCGCAGTGGCTCTGCCTTCCTTTAGTGCCAATGTCATTTTCCTGATTAAAGAGACCTCTGTATTCTCTGTAGTCGCTTTAGCTGACCTCATGTATGTCGCAAAAGATTTGATCGGACTCTATTACGAGACAGACATCGCCCTGACCATGTTGGTCATTGCCTATCTACTTCTCTTACTACCGATTTCACTTCTCTTTAGTTGGATAGAAAGGAGATTACGCCATGCATGATTCGGGAATCCAAGTACTCTTTCAGGGAAATAATCTCCTTCGAATACTCCAAGGCTTGGGCGTGACCATTGGGATTTCCATTATCTCTGTCTTCCTATCCATGATCCTTGGAACTTTACTCGGAATCGTGATGACTTCTCATTCAAAAGTCATTCGTCTGCTCACTCGCTTTTATCTGGAATTTATCCGGATCATGCCTCAGTTGGTCCTGCTCTTTATCGTATACTTCGGCTTGGCCCGCAACTTCAACATAAACATTTCTGGTGAAAGTTCAGCTATTATCGTCTTTACCCTTTGGGGAACGGCTGAGATGGGGGATTTAGTCCGAGGGGCCATCACTTCTCTTCCAAAACACCAGTTTGAAAGTGGACAAGCCTTAGGATTAAGCAAGGTCCAACTATACCGCTACATCATCATCCCACAGGTTCTCAGACGCTTGCTTCCGCAAGCTATTAACCTGATTACCCGTATGATAAAGACAACCTCCTTAGTGGTCCTCATCGGGGTTGTAGAAGTTACCAAGGTCGGCCAACAAATCATTGATAGCAACCGCCTGACCATCCCAACCGCTTCTTTTTGGATTTATGGAACCATTTTAGTCTTGTACTTTATTGTCTGCTTCCCTATTTCCAAATTAGCAGGACTGTTAGAAAACCACTGGAGGAATTAATATGTCTGAAACCATTTTAGAAATCAAGGACCTAAAAAAATCCTTTGGAGACACTCCTATCCTCCAAGGGCTTTCCCTCAAGGTTCAAAAAGGGGAGGTCGTAGTGATCTTGGGGCCTTCTGGTTGTGGTAAGAGTACCCTCCTTCGTTGTATCAATGGCTTAGAAAGCATCCAAGCTGGCGATATCCTCTTGGATGGTCAATCCATTACAAAAAACCAAAAAGACTTCCACCTGGTCCGCCAAAAGATTGGGATGGTCTTCCAAAGTTATGAACTCTTCCCCCATTTAGACGTCCTCCAAAACTTGATTCTTGGTCCTACAAAAGCTCAAGGACGAGCTAAAGAGGAAGTCATCAAGGAAGCAGAAGAGTTACTGGAACGGGTCGGTCTCTTGGAGAAGAAACATAGCTACGCAAGGCAGTTGTCTGGTGGACAGAAGCAACGGGTAGCCATCGTCCGCTCCCTCCTCATGCATCCAGAAATTATCCTCTTCGATGAGGTGACAGCCTCTCTAGACCCTGAGATGGTGCGGGAAGTCCTAGAACTCATCAACGACCTGGCTCAAGAAGGACGGACCATGATTCTGGTGACCCACGAGTTACAGTTCGCACAAGCTATTGCCGATCGAATCATTTTCTTGGATCAGGGCAAAATTGCCGAAGAAGGAAGTGCTCACTCCTTCTTTACCAACCCACAAACCCAACGAGCACAAGAATTTTTAAATGTATTTGACTTTAGCCAATTTGGCTCATATCTATAAAGGAGATTTTTATGAAATTCATTAAACCAATTTTAGTTCTTTTTACCTTCGCTCTCGCTTTGCTCTTTATCACTGCATGTGGCTCTAGCAAGTCATCATCTTCTTCTACCGGCTCTAAAGCACGTACTATTGAAGAAATCAAGAAAAGTGGCGAGCTTCGTATCGCAGTCTTTGGAGACAAAAAACCTTTTGGTTATGTTGATAATGATGGATCATACCAAGGTTACGATATTGAACTAGGAAACCAATTAGCTAAAGACCTTGGTGTCAAACCGAAATATGTATCAGTGGATGCGGCTAACCGTGCGGAATACTTGATCTCCAATAAAGTGGATATCACATTGGCCAACTTCACCGTAACTGATGAGCGGAAGAAACAAGTAGACTTTGCCCTTCCTTACATGAAGGTTTCACTCGGTGTGGTATCTCCTAAAGATAAGGTCATCACAGATGTGAAACAATTGGAAGGAAAAACCTTGATCGTAACCAAGGGAACTACTGCTGAAACCTACTTCGAAAAGAACCATCCAGAAGTAAAACTTCAAAAATATGACCAATACAGCGATGCCTATCAAGCTCTCCTAGATGGACGTGGCGATGCCTTCTCAACAGACAACACAGAAGTTCTTGCCTGGGCCCTTGAAAACAAAGGATACGAAGTTGGAATTACTTCACTTGGTAATCCAGATACTATCGCACCAGCGGTTCAAAAAGGAAACAAAGAACTCCTCGATTTCATTAACGATGACATTCAAAAGCTTGGAAAAGAAAACTTCTTCCACAAAGCTTATGAAAGAACTCTTCACCCAACCTACGGCGATGCTGCAAAAGCAGATGACCTCGTTGTTGAAGGTGGCGAAGTAAAATAACAAATAAAGACTCTATCGCAATGATAGAGCCTTTTTTCTTGTCAAAAACTATTTTCCCAAGTATCCTATGGTCGTTTCACCCAAAAGAAAGTAGCTAGTAGGACATCGATGGCTAAACAGAAAGAGAGAATCTGTAGAGGCCACAGCAAGCCATAAAAGAATCTGAATGATTGACAACCAGATAATAGGGGGATTCTCTCCGTTTCCAGGCTCTCCTGAAAGAAGCATCCATACTTGAAAAAAGCCCCAAGAACATGGACTAGTAAGAGAATGAGGTAGCAAATTTTACGGTTCATCACAATCTCCTCCCTCTAGACGAATCAGTGAAGCGTGAACTCAAAAATAAGCTTTCAATTTAATTGTAGGTAGTGAGACAGCAATCCATTCTTAAATAAAGTCTGCCTCTGCAATAGCTTCTTTGACCACTTCCAATGGAAGATGGACTAGCTCTACTTCTTTTTCACGGTAGAGATACTGAGCATATTCATCGATGCGGTATTGATGGATATAAACTACCCGCTTGCAGCCTACTTGAAGCAGCTGCTTGGTACAGTTGAGGCAAGGGAAATGGGTCACATAGGCTGTGAAACCTTTGGGAATCCCCCGTTCCGCTCCCTGTAAAATGGCATTGACCTCTGCATGGAGGGTCCGAACACAGTGTCCCTCCACCATGAGGCAGTCATGATCCAAGCAATGCTCCGTACCAGAGACAGAGCCATTGTAACCCGTCGCAACCACCTTATGATCCTTGACCAATACAGCCCCCACCTTGGCCCGCTTACAAGTTGCTCGATTTGATATTAACAAAGCCTGTGCTGCAAAATACTCATCCCAAGCTAATCGTTTATGTCCCACAGTCTTGTCCTCCTTCATAAACATTCTAAATTTTTTTCATTATAGCACGAAATCAGCAAGAAAAAAAGGGAGTGGGAAAGAACTCTGAAAATTTAATAAGATTGAAAAGGTTCCCCGAACTTTTTCAATTTTCCCACCCCCGCATAGCTCTAACAGTCTGGGAGACTGTTGGAGGTTGCAGATAAAGGAAACTAGGTTTCCTCATTAGGCTATCTTTGGAGCTTATTAGGCGAACAAAGACTTAGGAAACTTGCTTCACAAGTACTATCTACTACCTCAAAGCAGTGCTTTGAGCAATCAACCACTGCGACATACAGTCATTTCTCTTAAACATTAAAAAGCTGGACAGTTTTTGCCCAGCCTCTTATAAAAAATTATTTACCAAGTTTTGCTTTAGCTGCGTCTGCAAGAGCTGTGAAAGCTGCTGCATCGTTAACAGCCAAGTCAGCAAGCATTTTACGGTTAACTTCGATCTCAGCCAATTTCAAACCATGCATCAATTGTGAGTATGAAAGTCCGTTCATACGAGCTGCCGCATTGATACGTGTGATCCACAATTTGCGGAAGTCACGTTTCTTTTGACGACGGTCACGGTATGCATAGTAGTAAGAGTTCATTACTTGTTCTTTTGCAGTACGGAACAAGATGTGTTTAGCTCCATAGTAACCTTTAGCTAATTTAAGAATACGTTTACGACGTTTGCGTGATACAACGCCACCTTTAACACGTGCCATTTATATTTCCTCCAATATTTCCTAGAATTCTTTACTTACAAATACGCGATTATTTCAAGCGAGTAAGCATTGCTTTGATACGTTTGAAATCTCCTGCATGCACCATAGATGCTTTACGAAGATGACGACGTTGTTTCTTAGTTTTTCCGTGGAAACGGTGAGAAGTGTAAGCACGGAAACGTTTAAGTCCACCAGAACCTGTACGTTTGAAACGTTTAGCTGATGCGCGGTGTGTTTTTTGTTTTGGCATGATATTTTCTCCTTTTTTTAACTTTCTGACAGATTACTTCTTGTCAGTTGCTGGTGCCAACTGCATGAACATTTGACGACCATCCATTTTAGCACGTTGTTCGATGATAGCAATATCTTGAGTTGCCTCAGCGAAGTCGGCTAAAACTTTTGCCCCAATCTCTTTATGGGTGATCATACGACCCTTAAAGCGAATGGAAACCTTCACTTTGTTCCCTTTTTCAAGGAACTTGCGAGCATTGCGAAGTTTTGTATCGAAATCACCCTTGTCAATCACTGGGCTCAAACGAACTTCTTTCACGGTCACAACGCTTTGTTTTTTGCGTTGTTCTTTTTGTTTCTTCTGGTACTCAAATTTGAACTTACCGTAGTCCATAATTTTTGCAACAGGAGGTTTAGCTTGAGGTTGAATGAGAACCAAGTCCACATTAGCGTCGTCCGCAAGTGCTTGCGCTTCACCAAGTGGTTTGATACCCAATTGTTCGCCCTCAAGACCGATTAAGCGAACTTCACGTACACGAATTTCATCATTGATGAATAAGTCTTGCTTTGCTATGGTTTTCACCTCTTTTTTTATTTTAGAGAAAAACAAGAGCGGACTTGCTAACGCAAACCCGCACTACATGATTATAGTTCATTTCTGAAACTTGATCCGTAGGGGCCAGACAACGTTAGTCGCAAGGCGAGAAGTTCTCACTTCTGCTTTTCTCAACTTTTATATGATATCAAGTTTATGATGGATTGTCAAGGATTTTTTTTGCTTTTTCTTCAATAAATGCAACTACTTGATCAATCCCGACACCAGTCGTATCAAAATGAATGGCATCGTCTGCTGGTTTCAATGGCGAAACCTCTCGGTGACTGTCTTTATAGTCCCGCTCAGCAATTTCTTTTTTCAATACTTCTAAATCTGTTTCAATGCCCTTGCTCAAATTTTCCTTATAGCGACGTACTGCACGTTCTTCTACAGAAGCCACTAGGAAAATCTTCAATTCTGCATCTGGTAAGACAACCGTCCCAATATCACGACCGTCCATGACGATCCCACCTTGAGCAGCAATTTGTTGTTGCTGGGCTACCAAGCGCTCACGCACAGGAGCCAAGGCAGATACCCAGGAGACATTGTTGGTCACTTCATTGTCACGAATTGGATGAGTCACATCGACATCAGCTACGAAGACTAATTGTTGCCCGTCTTCAGAGCGCCCAAAGCTCACAGGATATTGGTTCAGCAAATCAACCAACTGGTCAACATCTGCTTCGGTCAGATCATGACGAAGAGCAAGATAGGTCGCTGCGCGATACATGGCACCCGTATCAAGATAAGTGTAGCCTAAATTTTTAGCAATAATCTTAGCAACAGTTGACTTCCCGCTAGATGCAGGGCCATCAATCGCGATTTGAATCTGTTTCATAGCTTATCCTTTATTTAATCTTGACGACATCTCCTGGATTTGCATACCATGATCCAGTAGACATGTGAGATGGATTCAGTTGCTCTAATTCGGCAATCGAAATGCCAGCACGCGCTGCAATTGCTGCTTCTCCTTCACCAGCTAGTACTGTAATCGTACCTTCTTCAGATTCTTCTGCACTTGCTTCCTCTGTCTGTTCTGCAGCTGGAGCACTACTTGATGCAACGACTGTTGTTTCACCATTATAGAAACCACTCATCTGTTTCTTCTTATCACTTCCACCTGTAGAAAGGTAAACTAAGATGCAGACCATCGCTACAATAATAATAAAGAAAATAATCGCCAAGATGGTCAACAAGCGATCAGCCTTCATCCCATTTAATTTGTTTGTTCGTTTCAATGTTTCTTCTCCGTCATCATAAATTTCTTCTTCCCATGGCTCTTTCGGCATAACTTCCTCCTTGTGTTTTCCTGTTAAAATCATTACAATATAGATATGAAAATAACCTTAATACCTGAACGTTGTATCGCATGTGGCCTTTGCCAAACATATTCGGACATTTTTGACTATCACGATAATGGCATCGTTAAGTTCGCCTCTGAGGATGAACGATTGGAAAAAGAATTTCCTACCGATGCTTCTATCCAAGAAGCGGTTAAAAATTGTCCAACCCGAGCTCTTATTAAAGATTAAGAGCTTTTTTCATTATCTGCATAGTAGAGTTGATAATAGTCCACATGGATAAAGTTATCTGTCAACTCAATCTCACCCTTAAAATGATCATTCAAGGCTAAGGCATTGATAAAGTATTTTTTGGGCCACTTACGCATACAGAAGGTCCGACTTCTTGATCCATCGTTGAAAATCAACTTGATGGAATTCTTTGTAACTTCCACTTTTTCAATCGATGAAATCGGAACTTTTATAGGAGTTAATGGGTTCGCCGTGATAATCCGTAAAATCCCATCATCGTAGATTGTAAAATAGCGATGAACTCCTACAGCCAGCAAGGCCATAAAGAGAAAGAATGAAAAGAGTACCAACGTCGGGATACTGGAACTCTCATACATCAGAGCTAGTCCAATAAAGACGGGTATAACCGATAAAGACCAATAGGTAATCAGCATGGATAAATCAGGCTGCCAATGGTATCGGATTTTCCCAAAAATCTTAATCATATGCGGAACCCCCTCCTACTAGTTTAGCATAAAATCAACAAAAATAGAACAGGAAAGCCTGTTCTATTTTTAATAATTTAAGTTATCAAATAACCTGATCAAAACGGTAGGAAATTTGTAAGCATGAATCAATTTTTGGCAGTAGGTACTTTGAAGAAATCTTTTGATAAATAGCCTTTGCCACTAATCAAATCATATTCAACCATTTTGAGATCCTCAGCGATTTCCAACGCTTCTCCTTCCAAAGCTTTTTTGTCAACACTTGCTTTCTTCAACACTTCCGTCAAGAGAGCATAGTAAGGTGAGACTTTAGAGTTGGTCTGTTCAAAGACCATAGCAGAGAAATCACTGGAGTTGACTAAAGGATAGTCTAATTTAGGAGCATCGAAATTACTCCAAATAAAGTAGTCTGTTTGGTATTGACCTTCTGGATAGTTCTTAAAGGCAGATTCTGGATACAAACCAGGCAAATGATCCCCGTAAAAAACAACTGTAATCTTTTTATCGATTTTGGATAGCTTTTCTAGGAAATCTTGGGTGGCGCTATCAGTTTGGTATAGTAGACGACTGTAGAAGGTTAGTTTAGAGTTCTCCTCGTCGCTAAATCCATTTCCTTTTGCATCCAAAGTTTCTGGATTAGCCTCTAACCAAGGTGAATGATTCTGCATAGTCATTACTGAAAAGAATTGTCCCTTTTGAGGAATTATATTTTCTAGTACTAAATCATAGGTAGATTCGTCACTTGGACTAATCCCTTCTTTTCTATATTTGATTCCCTTTGTATTCGTCGTGATAAAATCCTTAAAATCTAGTCGAGAATAGACGATATCTCTAGAGTAATTTGACTTCCCAGCGAGGTGAATCGCGATTTTGTTCTTCGTTTCATAAGAATTACTAATTGAGGGAACATTATGAATTTTTGGAAATACTTCTGTATACAAAACAGATACTGTTTGAGAAATATTATAAAAAGGTAGCCCCGTCAATGTCTGAAATTCCATATTGGCAGTTCCACCACCATAGCCATCTGATTGCATTTGGCCACTCGTGTGGTTACGCATAACGTTCTCAATATTAGGAATTGGATTTTGAGTTAATTCAACTCCTTCAATTTTTCTCGGATCTGAAAAACTTTCGCTTAAGACGTAAATAACCGTCTGGTCATTCAAATAGTTTGGTCTCTCCTTATTTATACCATTCGCTAATTCATTGTACTTCGCTTCAATCTTAGCTATACGATCTTTTGAATAACCTTCAGGCTTCTGAATAACTTCCGTCGTCAATTGGTTCATCCAAACATATGTAAGTCCTTTATAGCGAGCATTGGAGGTATTCCCTAACCAATCGATATCTTGATAATTATTGAGGGTGCTTATAATCGGAACATTCGATTTAATTTTCCCATTTTCTTTATCAGAAAAAACAGATGCTACGTTTATAAATAAGAGAAACATTGATAATACAAGTAGAACTTGTGCTTTCCAAGAAGAAATAATTTTTCCTTTGAAAAAGTACCTCATTCCAAGAAGAGAAAGAACCACAATTGCTACTAATCCACCAATTGTATATAGTATTTGAGATGCATCAACAAATCCGAGTAAGGTAGCTGGCTTTGTTAACCAAGTTAGATCACTCGGCAATACTGGCTCATTTCTCATTCCAAATTTGATAAAATTCGCAATGACAAAAGGCACTGAAACCAATAGAATCAAACAAGAAGCAATCCAATATTGGTTAAGACATACATAAACAAAGCAGATTATAGCTGTCAACACTAAAATTTGGAACAAGATAGCATCTGGGATTGTATAATGTATTCCTAAAAATGGTTCTGTTCTTCCTAAACTAAATTGGAAGAAATAATTTAGAACGATTGCAATAGTTACACTTGAGAAAAATGCTAATGATAAACTGGGTTTATTTTTCACGAAATCTCTTTGGCCTTTCGTATAGAAAAAACCAAATATGGAAAGAATCGGAAAAGCAAGCATTAAAAATTCATTTGTCATCCAAAACTGTTGAGCAGAATATTTACCAATTTCTAATGCTTTATACAAAAAATTATCTGTTCTGTATATTAATAACGAAAAATTCTTATCCGTTACGATAAATGTTATCAAAATCTGTGACAGTATAATGTATTGATAGTTATCTTTTATTTCTTCTAAATTCTTTTTTCTAGAAAATAATCCATCCGAATAATACCTATATAGAACAAGAATCATTGTTAATAAAAATAGGGTACCAATAACTACAAAGGAATCCGTTCTAAAAAAAGGATTTTTTTGAAAGTTCCAAACCTTATATTTGGGATTGTTTAGAAACAGAGAAATTTCTGTAATATAAGAAAGTACATTATAAATTAAGTAACTAATCAGTAATTTCAGAGGAAACCATTTCTTAAAGTTAAAATGTGACATTAATACAATTAACAATAAAAAACTAATTCCAAACAATATTCCCAAATAGTTGACGTACTTAAGTACAGTCCCTGTCGCTTTGTTATGTATGGCTAAATTATTTTGCGCTAAATAAAAATTAAAAAAGAAAAATAAGACAAAGGTGATTACATAATAAAATTGAGTCCTTGAAATTTTGGATTTCAAGTTATTTAAAAACGTATAAAAATTAAACTTCTTTTTCCGTTTCATTATTTCACTTTCTTTATCATTCTTTTTAGTATATACTTCACAGCTCTTGCTGGGCCAATCACAATATACTTCAAGGCTCCTTTAATCCCACCGATTTGATTAAAGTCCACGAAGGTATGCGGTTGGAGATCCTCACGATTGTTCAATTGCTTATTATCGATAAACGGTGTCAGAACATGAGGATTTTGAGAAATCCTAAAGTCATATTTTTGATCCCAGGCAATGTAAACTAATAAGCGTTCAATCGCATGAAGGACTGAATTTTGAGGAAGAGGTTCAGCTGGAACATCTGCTGCTGTCAAATTCAAATCAAAGAGTGGTTTCAAAGCATCATACTTAAACCAAACAAAAGTCCCATAGCTCATAACAAAGGTATTTAGATTTTTGAAATCAATTGTTTTGGTCGCTCCCATCCGTTCCCAGAGCTTGTTCATCTCTGGTGAAATAAGAGCCTCATTCCAGGCAACCACTATTCGATTGTAACGGAAGAAGGTTGGAATATCTGCGATGGTGATTCCGACTTTTGGATTGGCTTCCATATTGGCAAGGATTTGATCTGCCGGTTTAACCAACATATCAATCAATTCTTTCCGCCAAGATTCACCTGCCCAGAAATCTGCTTCTTTGGATTTCTTGGTATGGAAATGGCCAACATAATCGTATTTTGAGAGTTGCTCTTTTAAGAGCAGCATTGGTAACACATCTCGTCCAATGTTTCCAGTCACCACGACTGTCGCAACTTGGGCCCGATTAGAAAGAATCTCCTCAATAGCCTGCTTCTTCTCTTCTACATCTGTCGTGATCCATAAGTCATAAGAGAAATGAAAGGCTTGAAAAGCATCTAGAAATTCTTCCAAGAGGTCCACATAAAAGACATGGAGATGAACCGCAACTTTTTTATCAAATGTGTCTCCTAAGTTTTGATCCTTCAAATACTTACGGGATAAGAGATAAGGATAGTCCGGACGGTCAATCATAGACATGTGGTTAAGAATCAAATCCAATGGATAGTCCGATACACGCTCCAATTCATCAAAAATATAAGGCATGATTCCTTCATTGTTTGCAATGGTTTTGACTTTGATGAAAGGAACCTTATGTTTGAGAATCGCTGTAGGATTGTAGTAAGAAAAGTCTGGATAGAGCATCCCAGTTGTATCTTCATGGATGGTATCAAAGACAGTTTTATAGCGAAAACCAGCATCCAAGAAATTCGTTGTGACCTTAGTCTCGTAGTTATCGATCACATCTTGGACATTGGTAAAGTCTTGAACGCCCTGCCAAAACTCATGGAAAGTACTTGATTCAATAACCTGTTTTTTAAAGCTAAGATAATAACTTTGAATATGCTCGTTAAAATCCTTGTCTTTCCGGTAATTGGTCATTCCCCAGAAATCTACTTCAGAGTCATTTTCAAACTGCTGATAAATTGGTTCTAAATCCCAAAGCGGTCCAAAACAGGTATCATTCATGAGGGTAACCGAATCAAAGTGGGCCAGTTGGTCAAAGCCAACTGTCTTCATTCCATCACGCCAAGCAGCGAAGTCAAAGCCACTATTTTGGCGCTCAAGAATATCATCCACCAACTGTTGGGAAGACAAATGATCCTTCACATCTTCTGGTAGCTGACTATTAGAGATAAAGACCACCCGTGAATACAAGGGACGAATTTTTTCTAATTGGTAGAGTACATGCCCACTAATAAAATTAAACTTATTGTAGTGAACATATAAAAGTAAACGTTGCATATTATTTCCTTATTCTTAAGAATTTCAAGATCTTTGTTGGAATGGTCCAACGGCGCGAATGAATGACTGTATTATATGCTTCTTTCGTAGCTTGTAACTCTGCCTCAAGATTTTTCAAACTTTTTTGACAATCTAACATTTCGGCAGCAAAAACTTTTCCGATATAATCCGGAGCAGAGGGATTATCTATAGAAATCATTTTATAGCTCAGTTGATACACCCCTTCTTCTTCAACTTCATAAATCAATTGAGGATCCGGTTCGCTAAACAAATACAAATTATCAACAACAACGCCATTACTATAAACAGCTGAACAAACCTTACCTGACGAATCTTTCAATTCAATATCAGAATAATAACTTGGACGTTCCGAAAGATCCACTCGAATGACTGATGTTCCTTTCGGAATTTCGATTGTCAGGCAATCTTCTTTTTGAAGCAGTTTGGTCATGGTACGATCTTCCGAATAGGTATTCTCTTCATCACCGAAATAAATGGTAACAGACTCCATTCCAATGTGTGACAGAGAATCCATCGGTTTGGAAAGGCGAATCTCATAAGTATTATTCCGATCTAAAAGAATCCTCGTCATCTCTTTAAAATCAGCATTTGGATACTTATCAAGATAGTCCAGTTGTGTTTGTAGCAACTTATGAAAACGATGTTCTAATTTTTTAAAATCGGTGGGACGAGAATCCGATCCTTGGTTGATAGTATAGGCAACCGTTGCTTCATCCAGATACGCTAAAGAAGTCCGTTGAAAGAGTTCTAGTTGTAGATTAAAGGTATCGTCTGATGTCGTAAGATCTAGCTCTTGATTGACTTCTAGCATCAGATCTCTATCTACTAGCCATGTAGAGGCCATGGTAAAGCCTCTAGTCGCAAGCATTTTTTCGTAGGTATCTGCTAATGGAATCGTATGATTAGCAAAGCCAGCCTTAGAAACAAAATTGCCATGCTCATCATAAATATCAAAATCAGTATTGGACCATTTGCAATCCGGTTTACTTTCTAATAAGTCAACCTGTTTCTGCAGTTTTAAAGGATCCAACCAAAAATCATCTCCGTCACAGCGGGCAATATACTTTCCACGCGCTTCTTTACAGATAGCTACCCAGGTTTTGGCGATTCCCTGATTTTCATCCTGATAAAAAGCCCGAATCAGATTAGGGTAGTTTGCTTGATAGTCCTGAATAATAGAGCGAGATCCATCGCTTGAGGCGTCGTCCACCAAGATAATCTCAATAGCAAACTCTGTTTGTTGGGTCAAGAAGCTGTCAATTGTCTTCTTTAGCCAGGGTTCTTTATTAAAAACTGTACAAATTATCGAAACAAAAGGCGTCGTTTCCATATCTCCCTCAGTCTAGTCAGTTATTGACCATGTTCCATTACGTTGGATTAAGCCACTTGCCGCATCCATTGCTGATTTATCATCCAAAGCTATATCATCTCGATTGATAAAGATCAGTGGGGTTTGCGTAGCATCTGAAAAGGCCAGCATCTGTCCTTCGGCATCCCGCACTGTCACTTCTAATTTCATTTTCAAGTCATTCACTGCTGGAAGGGAACAAGTGTAGTGAACCGTTTTATGTCCAGCACCACTCATCAGCTGATCCATAGAATTATCATTATAGATCCAAATGTTCCTATCGATATCTGTTAAAGACAGTGCGATATAGGTCTGGATATCTTCAAGTACATCAAAATCAATTTGGAAGTGAATCGTATCTTGGGGGCGTAATTTGTTCGAGCTTAACAACTGAAGCTGAAAGTTTTCAACCAATACTTGTTCTTCATGGTTGGGATTAGCACCTCCACTAGCTTCTCCTCCCTGTTGCAAAGGAGCTGTATTGTCAAAACTATACTGGTTGGCAACATTTTCAGGACTACCAATTGCTTTCACCAAACCATTTTCAATCAAAACGGCCTTGTTACAATATTTCTTGACGGCCCCCATATCATGGGTAACCAGGATAGTAGTTTTCCCTGATTTTTTCCGTTCTTGGAAATAATCGTTACACTTGCGCTGGAAGGCTTCATCTCCTACTGCAAGGACCTCATCCAAAATCAAGATATCGCCTTGAGCCTTAATGGCAACCGAAAAGGCTAAACGAACCTGCATCCCTGATGAGTAGTTCTTGAGTTTCTGGTTCATGAATTCATGCAACTCGGCAAAGTCTACGATGTCATCATACATGGCATCAATCTCAGCTGTTGAAAAGCCCAGCATGGCTCCATTCATATAGACATTTTCCCGACCTGTCAATTCTGGGTTAAAGCCAACTCCAAGCTCAATAAAAGACACCAATTTCCCATCGATAGTGACAGTACCTTTTTCCGGTACATAGATTTCAGAAATAATTTTCAAGAGGGTTGATTTCCCAGAACCATTTCGACCGAGGATCCCGAAAAAATCTCCTTTTTCAACTTCAAAAGAAATATCCTTGAGAACGTGTTGTTCTTTATAGCCTTTAATACCTTTGAAGCGATTGACCAGGGCAGTTCGAAGACTATTGGTTGCCTCTGTTGGCAACTTAAAGTACTTGCTGACATGGTCTACTTTTACTGCAATTTGTTTATCTGTCATTAGAGAATCTCCGCAAATTTCTTAGCATGTTTGTTAAAGTAAGCAAAGCCAGCGACAAAAATAAGAATTGGTAAAACATAAGGAATCAGAACCAAGAACTTATTCTCTACCAAAAGCCAAACAGGGGTGTTGGCCTTATCAATCAAGAAATACCGCATGTCTTGAATAATTTGTGCTAATGGATTCATCATGACCAACTTAGCCGCCCATGGATTGCGGTCTGCAATAAAGGTAATTGGGTAGATAATTGGCGTCGCATACAAGCCTGCTTGCAAGAGCACTTCCCAGACTTGACCTAAGTCACGAAAACGGACAAAAAATGTCGCTAAGATCAATGCACATCCTGTCGCCATCAAAAACAACTCAAAGAATAGCGGAATCACCATCAAAGCTGTCCAAGAGAATGTCACCCCATTAAAGAATGAAAAAATCAAAACAACAATAAGGTTAATGACAAAGTTAATGGCTGCTCCTGAAATCGCAGACAAGACAATGATATGTTTGGAGAAGTTCAACTTCCGCAACAAGTCGCCTCGACTAACAATCGACACCATCCCCATAGATGTTGCTTCTGAGAAAAAGCCCCAGATTACATTGGCCAATAAGAGGGCAACTGGGAAATGGGGCACATCTCCACCCAAACGTAAGAAGCGGATGAAGACGACATACATGATTGTAAAGGTCATCAATGGCTTTAAAATCGACCAAAGATAACCGATTGCTGATCCTTGGTAGCGTAATTTAAAGTCTGTTTTAATTAATTCTCGTAATAAAATTCGATTTTTCTGACTAAAAACGTCAAACATTATTTTTTACCTCGATATGCAAACTTTGTCAGAATCAAGCTGGTAAACACAAAGGTGTGAAAAGCCCGGTTCTTCCGATAACCATACTGACGAATCCGTCTCAAACGTTCTTTTAGTTGAACGTCCATGATGGTCACAAAGTTTTCAATAATTTCTTTATTTTGGGGACTGACTGGCAGATCCAATAAATTTTTTGCTTGTTCTTGACTGGACTCAATGAGATTCCAATATTTAGCAAAAAGAATATGAGGGCGAACCCAGTTTTTAACCCGTTTTCTTAGGGTTCGAGCTCCAAGAACGTTGCTACTGTGCTGACGGTACAATTCTGTTGGTTGGTCGATATAGATGAGCTTTCCAAAGGCAGTTGCCAACAAGGCCAAGTACCAGTCATGCATAAGGAGTGCATGTTTTTCTTGACCCGTCCATAAGTCCGCCAGGGCATGGTTAATCATGGCTACCCCACCAGTTACTGTATTTTCCGTCAACTCTTGAATCAATTCTGTATTGGCATGATCAGACTGGGTGCGAATCATACTCTCATGTTGCACATTCAAGTTTTCATCGACCACTTTTAAATCTGTGTAGACCAGCAAAGGGACTTCTTGAGGGTGCTTGGCCACTTCTGCTACTTGAAGAGCAATTTTTTCAGGAAGCCAAACATCATCTTGATCACTGAAGCAATAAAGATCTGCTTTTTCATATTTCAAGAGGGCGTGGAAGCTCTTGATGACACCAAGATTTTCGATAGCTCCTTGATTGATAAAGCGAATGCGCTCATCCTGGTCCACCAACTCTTGAATGATCTCCACCGTCCCATCTGTCGACCCATCATCTCGGATCAAGAGTTGCCAGTCTTGATAAGTCTGGTCTTGGATACTTTTGACCTGCTCTATTAGATACTGTTCACCATTATAGGTGGACAACAAGATATTTACTTTCATGATAAGAATAATTCCTCGTACTCACCTACAATTTTTTCCCAAGTAAAGTTATGCTTCATATTGGCTTTAGCTAATTGACCCCATTCAGATACATCTTCTAAAGAATCAACCTGGTCAATTAAATGCGCCAAATTCCCAGCTTCTTTGGTCCAATAGTGAGCTGCGTCCTTGGCAACCGTTTGGTTAAAGGAGACTCCTAAAACTAAATTCAGATCCGTGTGAGCAAGAGCCTCTAAGAGACCAGGATTGGTTCCGCCCACTTCATGACCATGGATATAAGCAAAGGCTTCTTTACGGATATACTTCAAAAGGTCTTGATCATAGACCGTTCCTACAAACTTAACGCGCGGATCCTGATCGAATCCTGTTCGAGCTCGGAGTTCTTCAAAATAGGGATTGCCTTCATGATTACAAATGATCACCAAATCCCGCTTTGTGGAAGAGGCCATAAATTCACGAATGGCAGTCTCATAATTATTTTCTGGGACAAAGCGACCCAAAATCAAGTAATAGTTCTTCTCCTGGGTCTGCCATTTCTGATAGAATTCTCGGACCTTATTATCCTGACTGGTCAGGCTGGTCGGAGACAAGTCCGTCCCATAGGCAATATAGGTCGTCTTGGACCAAGGATAGGCTTCCTTGATATAGGACTCAATTCCAGGATTATCTGAAATTACCAAATCCGCATGGCGCGTCATGATCTTTTCAGAATACTTGAGATAGGCTTGGATCGGCTTGGCCCACTTGGCCCGCTTCCACTCCAGTCCATCTGGATTGATATAAAATCGTCCACCCAATTTATGGATCTTACGCGCAAAAGGCGCCACAAAGGCTCCGATTGTATTGCCTAAGACGTAAAAAATCGGCTGTTCAATTCCTTGTTTCTTGATAACCTTCAAGGCATAGTTGATGGCCATCATATCATAGGCAATGACGCGAGCTGGCCCAAGTTTCGGTGCTTTAATCGTAAAACAATCGACACCCTTGTAGTCAAAATGATGATAGGCTTGATCGTTAGAAAGGCAAGCAACATGGTACTGGATATCTGGAGACACTTGATGGGAGACCAATTGGTCTACAAAAGTCTCAAAACCGCCATATTGAGCCGGAAGCCCACGACTTCCGATAATAAAAACGTGTTGCATAATATTCCCTTTCTAACAATTTACAGTCTATTCAATTATACCATTTTCTAGGCTTTTTGCCTAATGCAAACAGAAAAGCGACCCTTAAGGGTCGCTTCAAATTTCTCTTATTTCACTTCTTGTTTATAGAACTCTTTCAAGGCATCTTGCCAAGTTGGAATAACGAATCCTGTAGCTTTCGCTTTTGCCAAGCTCATCGTTGAGTTCAGTGGGCGTTTTGCCTTAGCTGGGAATTGGCTAGAATCCACTGGTTTCACTTCAACATCCGTATCTTTGAGGATTTCAACTGCAAAGTCATACCAAGTTGTATCTTCTTTCGCATCGTTAGACAAGTGGAAATAACCGTACTCCTTACGGTTTTCAGCCAAATAAGTCATGAACTCTGCAAGAGTACGTGTCCAGGTTGGACGACCATGTTGGTCATTAACAACTGTTAAAGTCTTGTGAGTCTTGGCTAAGTTTTGCATGGTGAAGACAAAGTTCTTACCGTAGTTCCCGAAGACCCAAGCTGTACGGATGATGTAGAAGTTCGAAACATGCTTCTCAACCAATTCTTCTCCCATACGTTTTGTGCGACCGTACTCTGTTTGGGGATTTGGTTGATCGTCTACTTCCCATTCTTGTCCAACTGGCTTATTCCCATCAAACACATAGTCCGTAGAAATATAGACTAGGGTTGCCCCATGTTTTTCAGACGCCTTCGCTACATTTTCCGTACCAGTCACGTTGATGGCATAGTCCAACTCTTTTCCTTCATCTTCTGCCGCATCAACAGCTGTGTAAGCAGCACAGTGGTAGACAAGAGTTGGTTTCACTTCTGCGAAAACCTCATCTACTTTCTCTGCATTTGTGATGTCCATTTCAGCTACATCAACAGCTACATATTCTTCATTTCGTTCATCTAACAAATGGCGAAGCTCCGTTCCAAGTTGACCATTTGCACCTGTAATTAAAATCATGGTAATATCCTTTCAAATGCTTTTTCCCTTTCATTATAGCAAAAAAAGCAGAAGTTTTCTGCTTTTACTTGCTTTTCTCTTTGATAACATAGATTGGACGTTTCTTGGTTTCCATGAAAATCTTACCGATATATTTCCCTAAAATCCCAATAGTTAGCAATTGGAAGCCCCCAAGGAAAAGAATCACTGTCATGAGGGATGGCCAACCTGAAGTAGGATCTCCAAAGACTAAGGTACGGATTACAATCAGAATCACCATGATAAAAGCCAAAATCCAAGATAACAGTCCACCAATAAAGGCAATATTTAGTGGGGCATCTGAGAAGTTAACGATCCCTTCAATCGAGTATTTGAAGAGAGACCAAAAATTCCAAGATGTCTCTCCTGCTACGCGCTCTACATTTTTATATTCGAGGTATTCTGTCTCAAATCCAACCCAGGCGAAAATCCCTTTTGAAAAACGATTGTACTCGGATAACTCCATGATGGCATCAACCATGGGACGCCGCATCAAACGGAAATCACGCGCTCCATCAACCATTTCCACTTGGCTGATATGATTAATCAATTTATAAAACATCCGTGCAAAGAAGGAACGAATCGGTGGCTCCCCATCACGGGTCAACCGACGGGTACCGACACAATCTAGATTTGGCTGCTGATCCAACTTCTGCTTCATTTCAATCAATAGCTCTGGAGGATCTTGTAGGTCCACATCCATGACGGTCACGTATTCACCACTAGCACGCTCAAGTCCAGCATATAATGCAGCCTCTTTTCCGAAATTTCGAGAAAAAGAAAGGTAATGCACATTTGAATCTGTAAGATGTAGCTTTCGAAGAACGGATAGCGTACCATCTGAAGAGCCATCATTTATAAAAATATATTCAAACTTTTCTCCCATCTTCATCCGAACACGTTCCATTTCTCGATAAAATAATGGAATCGATTCTTCTTCGTTAAAACATGGGACTACAACTGATATGGTCATCTCTTACTCCTTGACTTATTCACTTTCTATTGTAACAAAAAACTAGGGTTTCCCCTAGTATATCACTTAATTGGATGGTAAAACAACAATTTAATAATATTGACTAATGGTTGTAATAATTGAGACAAGAATAAACAAAGAAGCAATGTAGGTATAGTTAAATTCTACTTTATTCTTATCATATTCAATAGGTTCTGTTCTATTCTGATTCCAAAACAGTCTTCTTGAAAAATCCGTTATACAACCAATGAGAACAAAAATCCCGGAAAAATATCTACCCTGAATCCCTTTAATGGAAATATCAGCAACCTCACCCCACATGAGATAAGCTGTCATTAGGATTCCGAAAATAATTCCCATCGAAACAAGTATTACTCCAAACTTTGTAAATGGTTTTATTGGTTTCCCATTTGGAAGCACAAATAGAGCAACAGATAAGAAAATCAAATAGAACCACATAAAAGCTTTCGTATCATAGGTCAGCCAACCAAAAGTAAACAAGGATTGCAGTTTAAATGGAATAAAATTCACAACTTCTTTAATCATCATTCTAATAAAATCTGAGAAATGATGCATTGTAAAAATAATCTTTTTCATTGGATTAATAGCTGGATTCGGATGAACAACCGTTGCATTTATCCCACTTGTCACTTTCAACCAAATCACACTGGTTAAAGCGACAATAAAAATAGAACCAACAATCAAAAGATACTGTTTTTTATTTAGTTTCTCTTTGGGCAAAAATACTAATAAACAAACTAGTAACACATATGGTAATTTTGAAAAAGCAATTAAAATACATAAAAAAGTATAGATTAATAAATCTCTATTACTCACTCTCTCTTTTTCAAAATAGGACAGGAATAATCCAACAACTAAAAAGATAAGACCATTGGCAAAAGCATCTTGATTAAATGATGCAGCAATATAAATATTGATAGGAATAATCGCTAGTAGGGAGAAGATCAACTGCTTATCACCAGCTTTTTTTATGGCAAATCTTACAAGCAATGCAAAAACTAATAAATTGAAAAATCTACCTAGAAAAATTGAACCGAATACACTTAGATGTAAGAGACGCGCTATAAGAATTCCTAATGTTTGGGGTAAATAACTTACAAATGAATAGCCATTGGTATTACCTAAATTAGAATATACTACCTGTTTGTCAGATAATTGTTTCTCTTCCAAATCAGTTTGTAATAAAGGCTTCTTAAATTCTTCTTCAACTTCAGATATATCCGATGAAACCTTCATCTCTTCTACTGATGAAGGTAAATATAAATGTCCATCACTAATATAAAGAGCTCTAGAATAATGAAAATTTTCATCTGGTGTATCCATATTCGGGGTATAGACACAAAAAATTAGTCCAGTAAATAAAACTACTGAAAAAATTTTATTGTATAACTTCATATTTATTAGCGATAGAAGGGTGAAAATTCCTCCAATGATAACAAATGTTTTAATTGGCGCATTATTGAATGGACCATCGAAATATAAATACGTTCCAAATATCAGAAACCAGATAAGCAAAATATAAAATTTCTTTTGCCAAATATTGTGAAAGAAATCTGAACCATTTTTAAAAAGTAGATTTGTCATGTAACACCTTTCTTTTCTTCTAACTGCTGAAACAGATCATACCACTTTTGAATGATAATATCCTCTGCATAAGTCCCTATGACATATTCACGTCCTCTTCTTCCAATGTCCTCTAGAAAAGCAGGATTGGTTAGAAAATACCGCATTTTAGTTGCTAACTCCTCAATACTTGGATCAAAGAGCATCTCAGGCGTACCAGCTTGAAGTTCAGCAACTCCTTGTGAACAATTATAAGTTAATACTGGAGTACCTAAAACCATTGACTCAACAACCGACATACCAAATGCTTCCGATTTAGAAGTTAATAAGGTAAACAATGACTCTTGATAAACTTCTTTAACCTGAGTTGTTTTCCCTTTTAAGATAATACGCTTTGTCATTCCTAATTGATTGATGAGCGATTGGAGAGTTTCCCTCAAATTACCAGATCCGTAAATATTAAACTTAACATCAGGAAATTCACCAGCCACTTGTGCAAAGGCCTGAATTTGATGATCAATTTGCTTAACTGGATCTAGTCTACCCACAAAAGAAATCACTTTTGACTTCTCATTATCTAACACCTCTGATACTTTTATATATCTAGGCAGAGGATTTGTAATCGCAACAAATTTTTCCAATGGAATATTGTAATGATTGCTAATCACTTCCGAATAAGAATCCGATAAAAACATTATACAATCCAATTTCGGATATTTATTTTTAATAATATATGGATAAACTTTATAAATTCCCTTACATTCCAATACAAAATCAGCAGAAGAATGCATTTGTCCAATGAAGAAAGCACAATTAGAAAATTTCTTCAAACTTTTTTCCATCAAAAGATAAACAATTGGGTTTGCTAAAATGACCATTGGATTCTTTGATTGTGACAAAAGTACAGTTAATTCTTTTTCTAATTTTTTTGAGTAATACTTTTCTTTTAAGAATAACCACGGCTTTTCAAAGAAAATATCCTCCTGATATAGAAGAATTTCATGATAATTCTTTTGTACCTTCTCATACTTTTCTTGTGATTGAACAGCACAGCCGACAACCGTCACTTTGTTTCCATCTTCAGCAAAACGTGTAGCGAGCTGATCAACTACACGCTGAACACCACCGATTCCACCTAAATGGTGAGTGACAAAAATAATATCTCTTGTCATTTTTCTATTTCTTTCTTGATTTTATAATACTAAAGATTGTAAAACTTCCCATTATATAAACTAACATAGCAATGCAAAAACTAATAGAGGCTCCCATAATCTGATACTTATTAACCAGCTCACTGGTTATCATTTTAGTAACGATAAACATTAGGGTATACACGGATAATAAATAATAGTGTTTTCTCATGATAATTAAGATATTTTCGAGGATAATTGAAAATGAATATAAGACACCTGAAAAAACGAGAATAGTCAGTTCTATCTTATATTTTAATAGATCTATTCCAAATATTAAACTAAGAACATTGACACCAATTAAATAAGCAAAAAAAGTAATAACTATCCCTATTAAGAGAGTAAAAAGCACTATTTTGAAGAACATTTTGTAAAACATCTGAAACTGTTTCTTCTGCCACAGTTCAGCCATTTGAGTAATGAGAGGTCTTACTACCAAAATACAAAGACTCATAAAAAATACTGGCATAAACAGGATGTTGTAATCCCTTTGAGCACCAGTCTCGACTATACCTTTAGCATAAGCACCAGAAATCGATAACTTCGCCTCATTAAAAACAAGTGTCAATAAAAACCCATAAATAAATAATGAGAAACAAATTTTAATAATTTTTAAGGATTCATCAAAAATATCCCTTGAAAAAATATGACTAAAACTCACCCTGTCAAACAATTTGAAATGTGCATAATCATAAACAAATACAAAAAACAGATTGATGAAAGCTAGGACTATCAGAGTCAAAACCATAGAATGAGACAACAAGAGTCCGAATAAAAGAACGAGTACACTTAAAGTATATCGATAAACCATGGCCTTCCCTGCAATATCTAAACGACCATGTTGCTGAAAATAACCTTGGAATAAGTCCGAAAAAGCATCTGCTACACGATACACAATAATCCAAATAATAATCATCACAGAGCTATTAGTAAAATCATAGTTTATTATCCTCAAGTAAGGAAATAAAGTAATCAACATCAGGACAACAGTCAGCAATCTTGTAAAAAAGTAAGCTGAAAAAGGATGACTTGAGTTGACATCAGTGGCTTGATAGTTTCGAACTTGAAATTGTCCGATAATAATCCATAAATTACCAATTGAGGTAGCTAGACTAAATTGGTCTGCCACCTCACTGGTTTGCATTCTAGATACAATTAACAAATATAATACCGAGACTGCCGCTGCTGCTAAATTACCCAGTAGATTCCAAATGTAAATACTTTTTTGAGAAGGAGTATTATTCATCTTTCTCCTCATTTTTGTTTAAAGCGATAACTTGCACAAGATTTTTAAACTTAGTATCCAATTTTGATAACCGTACAGTTAACTGGAATTGATTCATTAATAATAAGAAAATAATGAAAAGAAAAATAAAATTAACAGCAGATGCAATTCCCAAGGATGCTGCGATAAACTCTGCTAACTTTGGAAAAATACTAAAAACTAATAAAATTAATGAAAAGAAAATCCAAAACAAGGCATCATTAATCTGTACACGAGATTTTCTAATGTTCTGAAGGATAAACCCACATGTTCCTAATGAAACAACAACTAATACAATTTGAAACCAGATTGACATTCTATTTTCCTCTCTCTCTAAAATTCTGAATAAATAGAATAGATACAAACATGTGAATCATGTACTTAATGGAGCGTGAAAAAGTTAGATAACTTTCTCCCGCTTGTCTCTCTTCCATTCGAACTTGAACTTCTGAAATTGGAACACCATTCCTTAATAGATAAGAAACAGTATCTGGTTCTGGACCATAATTAATATTTTTTGCAAAAACTTGTATTAAATCTTTAGAAAACATTCTCATTCCAGATGTTGGATCATTAATGGTTTTTCCAGTGGTTAATTTAATAGCAAAACTTATAAGGGTATTCCCTAACATACGAAATGAATTTGGTCTTTTCTCTGTTACAAATCGAGAACCAATCACCATTTTATTTCCTTTATCAATTTCTTCTTCTAAAGCAGCAATATACTCTGGAAGATGCTGACCATCTGCGTCAAATTGCACTGCTTTTTCATAACCGTATTGATAAGCATATAATAATCCAGTTTGAAACGCTCCAGCTAAACCGAGATTAACTGGTAAATCAATAATATTATATCTATTTTTATGGCAAATTTCTGAAGTTCGGTCTCGAGAACCGTCGTTGATAATCACATAATCGTACTGAGGATAATTTCGGATAATATTATCCACTACCGTTTGAATAGAACCTTCCTCATTATAAGCAGGTATAATAATCAATAAATCTGAGGATTTCAATCTCCCTCGTCCTCCATTACAATTCTTTTTAACCATTATACAATAAGAGGCCTATTTTATCTACTAATCTCAGAATTTTATACCATCAATAACAATTATTTTATACATAAAAAAGCTTGATATTAGTTACAAATATCAAGCAGTTAGTTAAATTTAGGTTTTATTCAAATCCATTTGGATGCTTACTCTGCCATCTCCAAGCATCTGTGCACATCCGATGAATATCAAATTGGGCACTCCATCCTAGTTCTTCACGTGCCTTAGATGGATCTGCATAACAGGTTGCGATATCTCCTGGTCGTCGATCAATAATCTTGTATGGAATTGGTTTTCCTACAACCTTCTCCATATTTTGAATAATTTCTAATACAGAGTAGCCCCGACCAGTACCCAGATTATAAATATTCAATCCAGAGTCTTTGGAAATTTTTTTCAAAGCTGCAACGTGGCCTTTTGCCAGATCAACTACGTGAATATAATCGCGTACACCAGTTCCATCTGGAGTTGGATAATCGTTCCCAAACACATTAACAGACTCTAATTTTCCTACTGCTACTTGTGTTACATAGGGTAATAGATTATTTGGAATACCATTTGGATTTTCACCAATGTTTCCACTTTCATGAGCCCCAATTGGATTGAAATAGCGTAACAGTACAATATTCCATGAAGAATCAGCCTTGTATATATCTTGAAGAATTTCTTCAATCATGAGTTTCGTTCTACCATATGGATTTGTAACAGATAAGGGAAAATCTTCCAAGATAGGAACTGTAAGTGGATCTCCATAGACAGTTGCTGATGAACTAAAGATGATATTTTTACACTGAACTTCTTCCATAACCCGGAGCAAAGTCAATGTTCCACTAATATTATTCTCATAATACGTTAGTGGAATTTGAACAGATTCTCCAACAGCTTTTAACGAAGCAAAGTGAATCACACCAGTTGGTTTTTCTTTTAGAAAAATTTCTAGAAGTTGTGATTTATTCCGAATATCCTCATTGTAAAAAGCAATAGATTTCCCAAGGATTTTTTCTACTTCTTGTATACTTTTCTCACTACTATTTACTAAATTGTCAACAATCACAACTTCATGACCTGCATTTACTAACTCAATGATGGTATGAGAACCGATAAATCCGGCCCCACCAGTTACTAATATTTTATGATGCATGTAATCTATCTCCCGTCTGAATTAACTTTATTCCATTATCCCACAAATGTAAATATTTTTCAAAAATATCCAATATCGTCTCAAAGAATCTCCTATGCTTTTCAGTAAAAAGACCATAACCGTTCTTCAAACGACGATTATGGTCTTGTACTCACTGTCCTTTACAGTACTAATTTTCTCTTTCTTTTAGTCGGATCATTCCCATTCCAACTAAAAGAACGATTCCCAATACACTTGAAATGACTTCAAAGTTGGTGGTCATTCCAGTTTGCGGCAGATAATGTCCATCCTTACGAGTACTGCTTACTTGAGGGAGATTTTCATCCACCGTCTCGGATGTTTCTTGTTGGTAGTTAACAGCTAGTGGTACCAGAGTATTTTTCTTGCTAGTCTCAACTGCTAATGAACCTGACTCGTATGGTATATAATCCTTGTTTGGTGTCTGCTCTTTCTGATCCACAGTATGCACAAGGGTATCCAGTGGATACTCTGGCAGGGGTTCTTCAACCAATGGAAGTACCTGATAAGTTTCATCCTTCTCATTTGGAACATACCAAGCATAGCGAAGACTACTTTTTTGAACAGTTGGTATTTCTGCTACGATGGACTGTGTTTTCAAGCGATAGGAGTACGGATCATCCGTCCAGACATAGTTACTATCAAAGGTAGTAAAGACTAAGCCCAGTTTATGCCCCTTCTTAACCGTGTAAAGATTTGGTTGTAGATAGACGGTGTAGTTCCGAAACTCCCCTAGCTTGGGATCGATGCTACTACTTGAGCTAGCGGAGGCATAGCCTGCATCTGGATTGGCTAGGTTGATCCAACCAGAAGAGATGACCTTATACTTGGTTTTAATGGTTCCAAATTGCTTGTTAGGAATGTTTTTCAAATTACTTCCCATCCAGTAGCCTGTTTCAGAAAGGGTATTTAGAGGCATTTCTTGGTACTTGTAGCCTGCTTCATCATAAGTGATCTTATTGGATGCAACATCAAATTCCTCATCAGAGAGATCGACCAGTTGCACATTAACTTGATAGTCTTTGTGCTTTTGATCAGTCAGCTTGGCTAAGGCAGCTTGGAAATGGACAGGAATATGCCCTTTAATGGTCACATCTTCTGTCACTTCTGCTGTAAACAAAGCATTGGCAGTAGAGGATTGCTTGGTGGTATGAGAATCACGATTGGTCCAATCCATCCCTGCACCATAGTAATCATTATCAATGGTTTCTTCCTCACGTCTAGAAAGTGTCTTCAAGGTCAATTGATTGCTAGACTTCCAGCTAGAATAATGTTCCCATTTAGATGGATCATAGTTATTAGACACGGTTACTTCTGGTAAAGACTCTACCTGATTTTCTGCATCATATAGGTAGTGACTAAACCATAGATTGAGAAGGTCACTGACACTTTGTTGCCCCTCTTTAATTCCGAAGCGTTTATTGACAGGATAGATATGATCTCCTTGATAGAGATAGAGCTTCACGGGCTGGCCAGCCTTTTTCAGAGTCTCATACATCAGGTCAAAATGTTTGGTTCTGACATTATCATCATTCAACCCATGCATGACTAGGGCACTGGCCTTGAATTTTTCTGGATGAAGGGTATAATCACGATACTTCCAAATATCACTATAATTGTAGCCATGTTTATGCTGGTCACGATTCAACTGAGTAATGTAGCGGGCATAGTCCTCTTTAATTCTGTTCCAATCAGCCGGATCTAAAATCCGATTGGATACATAGACAGACAAATGTGATAAATCTCTATAAGGACCCACGTTAAAGGTCGTTCCTTGGCTGTTGTAATAATCATACCAACTCGCAATTCCAGCCGCAGGGACGATAGTCTTCAAGCCTTCGACTCCTGTCGCAGCCACTCCAAAAGTAGTGGTTCCTGCCCATGACAATCCCGTCATACCGACTTTTCCATTCGACCAGTCTGCTTTAATGGCAATATTCGATGTCTTATCTGTATAAGCAACCCGTTTGCCATTTAGCCATTCAATGACACTCTTATAACCAGCTACTTCCAAGTCACTTCCTGTTGTATTGATTCCCTCCGACTGATAGCTTCCCAATCCTGATGTGGTAACGACCGCATAGCCTCTCACCAAGAAATAGTTGTACCAGTTAATATTTTCATAATCGTACCGGCTAAATGTCTCATCACTCTCGTTTGGATTTTTATAGTACCAGTCTTTGGAATCCGCCTTTTTAGCATGTTCTAAAGTTGTGGTAGAGCCAGTTTGCCTACGAGGATCTACATAACGATAGAGTTTCTTGTTGTCAAACTCGCCCTCCTCTTTTAGACCAATTTCTCCAAGGGTTTCCTTATTGGTCGTTCCCGCTACGTAAGGACTTGCCTCATAGATGGTCGAAGCCTTATAATCTCCATTGGCAGCTGCTTTAGGAAGTTGGACAAATGTTTTAATGAGGTCCCTTTTCCCATCACCATCTGTATCATAATCTGACTCAACATAGACAACAAAGCGGACAATGTCACTCTTTTCATTGGAATAACCAGTTTCTACATCACCTGGAGTAAAAGGAAAAATAGGCTGGGTCTTTCCATTAAGGATGAGAGGTTCTTTTTTCTCTGCACGATAGGCCTCTCTTAATTTCTTAGCGATTGAAATCATATGGTTTAGATTCTGGACGGGCTCATCCTTCCCTACCCCGTCTGGAATCATCCCCAAGCTCTTTGCAAACTCAAGTCGATCTTCAAACGTTGCACCTGTTTGGTCCGGTTTGGCCTCCGCCCATTTCAGCAACTCGTCTGCTGTTTCCCCTATGGTCAAATTTTGATTTGCTACATTTGGATTTTCAATCAAACTAGAGAGTTTTTCCGACGTATCTGAAACCGATAAAGGTTTCGGTAGCTCTTCTAAAGCATTATTTGTTTCAGTTAGCTTGCTAGCGTCCCCCTCCACTGGGCGCTCTATCTCAGTATCTGCCTCCACTACTGACTCAAGGCTTGCAGTTTCAGACTGGGCATTTGTTTGTGAATTCTCAGTAGAAATAGCTTCTGGAGAACGAACTAGGTCAGAAACTGCTTCGGTCGGCTTTTCAGCCTGCTCCTCAGCTTGAACCTGATTGGCTATTACTATAGGCGATAGTAATAAAGCAGAAAGAATAAAAGTAAGCTTCTTTTTCCTCATAATGAAACTCCTTTAAAATTGTAGAGATTTGAAAGAAGGAAGGCCTTCAAATAAAAATGATAGCGTTTACAACTTCATTGTAGTCTCTCTACACTTTATAGTCAAATCAAATAAAAAGGCATCATAAAAATATAATCTTTCTGAAAGTTGAGATAATTGAAAGAACCTATGAGAAAGGTATTTTCGTTTTCAATTCTTCTTTTCACACAAAAAAGCAAGTTTCGAACCGACTATTAACCGGTAGAAACTTGCTTTAACTTTTATAGAAATCCTCTCCTACTTCCGATACATCTTCACTTGTAGGTAAAGGTCGTTATAGACGCCCAACCACTTCTTGCCAAGTTGTTCGTAGACTTCTAAGTTCTTTAGCGTGTCATCACTTGGATAGAAGGCCTGGTCTTCTTGGACCTCTTTTGGTAGCATCTTCTTAGCTTCTTTGTTCGGTGTGGAATAACCGACATAGAGAGCATTCTTATATGCATTTT
This sequence comes from Streptococcus sp. KHUD_013, assembly GCF_052588545.1. Lineage (NCBI taxonomy): Bacteria > Bacillati > Bacillota > Bacilli > Lactobacillales > Streptococcaceae > Streptococcus > Streptococcus sp. KHUD_013. The sequence continues at coordinate 775,040 of NZ_CP186264.1, read as the reverse complement.
CTGGGCGAAGCATAAAGTTGATAAAGGCATAAGCTGCTTCTTTATTCTTCACCGTCTTTGGAATGACGATATTGTCAAACCAAAGGTTGCTGGCTTCTGATGGGACGACGTAGCGGAGGTCCTCATTGGCCTCTAGCATTTGGCTGGCCTCACCGGAGAAAGTCACCCCAATAGCCGCATTGTTTTGGATCATGTAGCCTTTCATTTCATCGGCTACAAGGGCCTTGATATTGGGCATCAAGGTATAAAGCTTATCAACAGCTTCTTGGAGTTGCTGAGGATCCTTGGAGTTGAGACTATAACCTAAGCTATTAAGTCCAATCCCCATGACCTCACGCGCCCCATCGTACATCATGATATCATTCTTGTACTCTGGTCTCCATAGATCCTCCCAGTGCTCAGGTGCCTTATCAACCATCTTACTGTTGTAGATGATACCAAGGGTCCCCCAGAAGTAAGGAACTGAGTATTGATTGTCCGGATCAAAGTCCAAGTTTAAGAAGCGTGGGTCGATATTGTCTAAGCCTTTCAATTTGGACTTATCCAACTTTTCAAGCAAGTTTTCATCCATCATCTTGGCAATCATGTATTCACTTGGAATCGCTATATCGTAAGCCGTCCCCCCTTGCTTGATCTTGGTGTACATGGCTTCATTGGAATCAAAGGTATTGTATTGGACTTGAATGCCTGTCTCCTTGGTAAATTCCTTGAGCAATTCTGGATCGATATAGTCTCCCCAGTTGTAGATGACCAACTTGTCACTGTCTTTTGGATTGGTCTTGGCTTCAAGACGGGCACTTACCCCTGCTAACACGAGGATCACAACGACAATCCCTAGCAAGAATGAATAGAGTTTTTTCATACTGTCTCCTCCTTCTCTCTAGTGATGAAGTAATAGCCGACCACCAGTAAGATACTGAAGAGGAAGACCAAGGCAGAAAGGGCATTGATATTCAACGAAATCCCTTGACGAGCCCGTGAGTAGATCTCAACAGACAAGGTCGTAAACCCATTTCCTGTAACAAAGAAGGTCACCGCAAAGTCATCCAAGGAATAGGTAAAGGCCATAAAGTAACCAGCGATGATGGCAGGTGTCAAATAAGGAAGCATGATTTCCTTCAACATCTGTACCTGAGTAGCTCCTAGGTCATAGGCCGCATTGACCATATCACGGTTCATTTCCTTCAAGCGCGGCAAGACCATCAAGACCACGATTGGAATAGAAAAGGCCACGTGACTCATCAAGACAGAAGCAAAGCCCAGCTGGAACTTGATGGTCGTAAAGAGGATCAGGAAGCTAGCCCCAATCATAACGTCAGGTGCCACCATAAGGATGTTATTGACGGACAAAAATGGTCCTTCAAACTTCTTCTTAGACTGGTAAATGTAGATTGCCCCAAAGGTCCCAATAATGGTCGCAATCAAGGCTGACAAGAAGGCCAAGAGGAAGGTCTGTGAGAGGATCAACATGAGACGCGTATCCTCAAAGAGACCTTGGAAATGCTCCAAGGTAAAGCCTGTAAAAGCATTCATATCCCCGCCAGCATTAAAGGCATAGGCAATTAAGTAAAAGATTGGCAGATAAAGGAGCAAGAAAATCAATCCTAAATAGATACGTGAAATCTTTTTCATCGTTCACTCCTTTCTCTCGTTACCCACATGACTAAGAGCATAGCAAGGATCAAGACCACCCCAATGGTGGATCCCATTCCCCAGTTTTGCGTCGTAAGGAAGTGCTGCTCGATGGCAGTCCCAAGGGTAATGACCCGGTTTCCTCCGATCAAACGCGTCAACATGAAGAGACTCAAACTTGGAATAAAGACTGATTGGACACCGGAGCGAACCCCATTCATAGACAGCGGGAAGACAACCCGACGGAAGGTATCCCACTTATTAGCTCCTAGGTCATAGCTAGCATTGATGAGGTTTGGATCCAAATCATCCAATACATTGAAGATTGGAAGGATCATAAAGGGCAACTCAATGTAACTAGCGACAAAGATGAAAGAAAAGTCCGTAAAAAGGATCTGTTGCGGACCGATTCCGATGAAGCTCAAGAATTGGTTAATAGATCCCCCTTGACCAAAAATCCCGATAAAGGCATAAGCCTTGAGCAAGAGGTTGACCCAGGTTGGAAGGACAATCAGCATGAGCCAGAGTTGGCGGTGCTTAAGCTGGGTCAAAAAATAAGCTGTCGGGTAAGAAATCAAAAGCGTCACAAAAGTAACGATCCCAGCATAGAGAATGGAGTTGAAGCTCATCTTGAGGTAGGTCCAATTCTGCGCTGTAAAAAAGGTTTGGTAGTTCTCTAAGGAACCTTGTCCTTGGACATTGACAAAGGATTGCCAAATAATCAAAACTACGGGAGCCAAGACAAAGAGGAGGATCCAGAGAAAGTAGGGAACCACAAAGAGGTTAGAGGTTGTTTTCTTCATCTCTTTCCTCCTCGATGGCATTGATCAATCCGGCTTCTTGCTCTTCCACTTCTACGTATTCTTCGATCCGAGCATCAAACTCTTCTTCCGTTTCATTGAGACGCATGACGTGGATATCTTCTGGCTCAAAGTCCAGACCGATTTCCTCACCCACGATAGCCTTACGGGTTGAGTGGATCATCCACTCATTTCCCAATTCATCATAGGCGATGATCTCATAGTGTACCCCACGGAACAGTTGGGTATCCACTTTTACCTGGAGCTTACCTTCTTCGGGCAGGGTGATTCGCAAGTCTTCGGGACGAATGACGACTTCGACCGGTTCGTTTGGTCTCATCCCTCCATCGACTGACTCAAAGCGTTTACCGTTGAATTCTACTAAGTAGTCTTCAATCATGATCCCTGGAAGGATATTGGACTCACCGATAAAGGTCGCAACAAAATGGTTAATGGGCTCATCGTAGATATCAACTGGCGTTCCTGATTGGACGATTTCTCCTTCGTTCATGACAAAGATCCAGTCACTCATCGCTAGCGCTTCTTCCTGGTCGTGGGTTACAAAAACAAAGGTAATACCCAAGCGTTGTTGCAATTCACGGAGCTCATACTGCATGTCAGTCCGTAACTTCAAGTCAAGGGCAGACAAGGGCTCATCCAAGAGGACTACTCGCGGTTCATTGATAATCGCCCGTGCAATGGCTACCCGCTGGCGTTGACCACCAGAAAGTTTCTGGATGGACCGTTTCTCAAAGCCTCCCAATTGCACCATCTTGAGGACTTCTGTTACTCGTCTCTCGATTTCAGACTTGTCAACTTTCTTCAAACGGAGAGGGAAAGCAACATTCTCAAACACATTCATATGTGGGAAAAGGGCATAGGATTGGAAGACGGTATGGACGTCCCGTTTATTGGTCGGTACATCATTGATCCGAACACCATCCAAGAGGACATCTCCTGTCGAAGCGTCTAACAAACCAGCAATGATGTTCAGAATCGTTGATTTACCAGATCCTGAAGCACCGAGGAGGGTATAGAATTTCCCTTCTTCCAACTCAAAGTTGATGTCTTTGAGAACCACTGTATCACTGTCTTCAAATACTTTTGAGACATTTCTAAACTCAATAATTGGTTTTTTCAATTCACATAAATTCCTTCTTTTTCATGCGTTTCCTTCTGAGACCAACCATTAGTCTCATAGGCTGACGAGCGGACCCGTCAGACCACCAACACCTCTCGGGGACTTATAAGACTGCCCCACCTATTTTCGGTATCGATAGGCACTCACCCCCCTTCTAAAGTAGGAAGGGTCTACCCTATAGTAGCCCCTATTCCATCTCGAACCGTTAATTTTTCCCAATAATACGGACTTCGCGCTCCAAGGTCACCCCAGCTGATTTTTCAACTGTCGCAATGACATGGGCAATCAAGTCTTCATAATCTTTGGCAGTACCATGATCGACATTGATCATAAAGCCGGCATGCTTTTCAGAAACCTCCACACCACCAATTCGATGCCCTTTCAATCCTGCTTCACTGATCAATTGACCCGCAAAGTGCCCGACTGGTCGTTTAAAGACCGAACCACAAGACGGATACTCCAGTGGTTGCTTAAGCTCACGCAAATGAGTCAGGCGAGCCATTTCTTGATCGATCTGATCATAATTACCAGGTGCTAAGGCAAACTTGGCAGAAATCACTACGTCACCAGTTTCTTGAATCTTGGAATGGCGATAGCCAAAAGCTAATTCTTCTGCTGTTAAGGTTTTAATTTCTCCTTCTGGCGTCAAGACCTTACATGATTGAAGAATATGGGCAATCTCACCGCCATAGGCACCAGCATTCATATAGACTGCTCCACCGATGCTACCTGGAATCCCACAAGCAAATTCAAAACCTGTCAAGCTATGGTAGCGGGCTACATGAGTCACATCAATTAGCTTAGCTCCCGCCTCCGCTTCAATCACATAGCCATTGACTCGGACGTCATGAAAATGATCAAACATGATCACAAAGCCTTCAATCCCACTGTCACGGACGATAATATTGGAAGAATTCCCCAAGACCATCCAAGGAATTTCCTGAGCATTAGCAAAGGTGACAATTCGTTTTAATTCATATTGATTGCGTGGAAAGGCTAAATAATCTGCCGCTCCTCCAACCTTGGTATAGGTGTATTGTTTGAGTGGCTCATTGAACAAAATCTCAATACCAGCCAACTCCTCTTTGATTTGCTTTAGGATTTCCATCTCACAACTCTCTTCTATACGTTATCTTATCCATTATAACAAAAACTAGCCCACTTTTCGACTCAGAAGTAAAAAACAGAAGCAGCCAAAGGACCGATTCTGTTTTAATTTTTTAAACAAGGGTTAATTGAATTAGCCAATCTTACGTGCAATGCCACGTGTCTTATGAGTGGACAAGGCTGAACTAATGGCAACACCACCCCCAATAATAGTGAAGACTGCCAACATAAAGAAGTTAAAGAAGTATTTTTCAGGTGCTTCACCATTTAGAACAAGGGTATTGATCAAATCAAATCCATCACTAAAGTCGACTCCAAGTTGCTTAACTGCTTCTAAAGCGTAGTCAAATTGTTGCACGAGAACGATAGTCACTAACAAGAGAATGCTAGAAATAACTGCTCCAAGTTTACTAAATTTCTTCCCTAAGATTTCATAGCCTTTGACAACACAGATACCAAGGATAAAACCAGCATAAAAAGCTACGTAGCCGAGGCGAGCAATGAAAAGAGTAACAGCTCCTCCGATAATGGCACCAATAAAGGCACCGACTGTTCCAAGAAGGACATTTTCTTTCTGACTATTATACGAATCCGTATCAATCTTTAGTTGAGTACTGAGCTCTTGGAAGCTATCTTCGTTCATCAAGAAGAGGGAATCTCCAATCTGATAGAGACCAACTGGTCCTTTTTCACCAGAGTAACCACAAACAGTGTAGAAGCCATTGGTTTGCAAAAATTGCAGGATTTCTGTTAAGGCTTGACGAACGTTTTCAATCGTTTTTGTTTTGGTCATTCCAGCTTTTACAGTGAAAGTTGTGACATATTGGTTGAGGCTAATGCTCTTCAAAACAGAAGAGTCTTTCACCATTTGATGCAATTGAGCCGCTGCTTCTTCTGCATCATCACGCGACACAGAAAGTGCAATGCTAAAAACATTTTTTGTGTCAGTTTCACTCAGTAAGAAGAAATAGCCAGCATTTTCCCCATAAATAGATGAAGTTTCAGGATCATACTGGAATCCAAGTTCCGTAGCAAGTTGATGACGTTCAAAGCCTTTCATTAGAATTACAATCTCCTTTACAATTCTATCTATCTTACGAATAATTGTTTATTATCCTAAAATAATTTGATAGACAAATAATTTATAGAACTATTTTATCATAGATAAATAAAATTAGATAGACTAATTTAGCCTATCTAATCATTTTTTCAACAAATCAGGATTCGCTGCCCTCAATCTTCACACCAGTTGTGTCAATTTTTAAAGAGAAGACCTGACCATTTAAGTCCTTAGATTCCAAGTCTTTGGCAAAGGCTTCTGCATGTTCAACAGGGAGTAAGGTCATAATAGTTGGACCTGCACCAGAAAGGTAAGTGGCATAAGCATCGTGTTGATGTGCAACTTCTTTCACCTGAGGGAACTCTACAACCAACTGTTGGCGGTAGCGTTCATGGAAGCGATCCGCTTCGATAGCTTTCCCTGCGACTCTCAAGTCTCCCTTAGCAAGGGCGGCAATAGCCACGTTTGCGATTGCACTAGCTGCAACAGCCTCCTTATAAGTCCACTCACTTGGAAGGACATTTCGACTATCGCTGGTCTTGAGTTCGTAATTGGGAACAAAGGCTACCAAAGCACATTCAGGGAAGGGAAGGACCAAATGATTGGTCTGCTGATCCACATAGCTCGCTACGACCAGATTTCCAAAAATGGCTGGCGCTACGTTATCCGGATGACCTTCGATTTTTGTCGCAATTTCTAGTTTATCTTCATCACTTAGGGTTAGCTTGCCCAGTTGATTGGCCAACTCAATCCCCGCTACGATAACAGAGCTGGATGACCCCAAACCACGCGCCAAAGGCACTTCACTGGTCATCTTGAGACGATGAGGAGGCAAATCAGATGCAACTTGGAGAGCGGTTTGAAGCAAGAGATTCTCTTCATTGCTTGGGATTTCCTCTCCCAAGTCATGTTCAATCCACCAGTTTTCTTGCGCTTCTAGCACATCAATGGTCAAATACTTAGAAACAGCGATTCCAACAGAATCAAATCCTGGACCGACATTGGCACTGGTCGCTGGTACTGTAATTCTCATCTTATTCTCCCAATACTTTAAAGGTATTCAACAAGGTGAAGTCAGCTTCAGCATCAATTTTCTCAATGATGTGGTGCAATTGTGTTTGATTCAATTGGTGAGTGATAATCACAACACGAGCCACAGAATCTTTGGCACCTGCTTGGAGAACCTGCTTAAAGGAAACATCTTCTTGGTTGAAAATTTGTGCCAACTTGAGCAATTGTCCCTTCATATCTGGAGTTTGAATAGAGAAGTAATAATCACTCTTCACATCTTCTGGTTTAGCCAATTGCACAGGACGGCTGTATTCGTTAAAGGCTTTTCCAATTGTTCCTTCATTGAGGCGACGAACAATGCGAATAATGTCAGCGACTACACTAGTGGCTGTTGGTTTTTGACCTGCACCAGGACCATAGTACATGGATTCCCCGATTCCGATAGACTCCACATAGACTGCATTCATGACACCATTCACGCCAGCTAGTGGATGTGCTTTTGGTAAGAAGGTTGGAGTTACTTCTGCTGAGAGACCAGAAGGAGTTTCTTCGATAGATCCCACCAATTTGATCACATAACCTAAACTTTGAGCCACAGCAACATCCTCAGGAGTAATGTTGCGGATCCCCTTATGACCTACTTGGTCAAACTGAACATTCATCCCAAAAGCAAACTGGCTCAAAATCACCATTTTGTAGGCTGCATCAATCCCATCTACGTCATTGGTTGGGTCACTTTCCGCATAGCCCAACTCTTGAGCCTTAGCTAAAGCATCTTCATAAGACCAGCCCTCTTCGACCATCTTGGTCATCATAAAGTTGGAGGTTCCATTGACCACACCCAGGACACGAGTCACTTTATCTGCAGCGAGAGAGTTTACCAAGGTCCGAAGGATTGGAATACCTCCAGCTACTGCCGCTTCATAATAGAGGGCAACGCCATGCTCTTTGGCGATCGCAATCAACTCAGCTCCATGAACCGCAAGCAAATCTTTATTAGCTGTTACGACATGTTTTCCAGCTTGAAGAGCACGGGTGATAAAGGTCTTAGCTGGCTCAATTCGACCCATCAACTCAACTACGATGGCAATGTCTTTGTCTTCAATGATCTCATCTACATTGGTCACAAAGTTATAGTCATGACCAGCAGCTAATAAGCGGGCTTTCTCTTCTTCATCTTTGACAAGAACTTTAGATACTTCAATTTCAGACTGAGCAGCTTGGCTGATCTTCTCATGGTTTTCTTTTAATAAAAATGGTACGCCACTGGCAACAGTACCAAATCCTAGTAAGGCAATTTTTACAGACATGTTGGTCTCCTTAAAAATCTAATATAGTCTATTATATCAAAAACAAACCCCTTCTGACTAGTTCTATGGTTCTCTTCCTTTAGAAGAACACTTCTTTTCCGGATTAAAACCTTCACATCAAAGCAACTCCCAAATCATTCCTTCAAAAGTCAAGGAGATTTCCCAAAATTTTAGTCCATTTGTAACTTTTTCTTGAAGAGATTTCCTGCCCCTATGATATAATGATAATGAATTAGAAAGGGGTCTCTATGAATCACCGAAAAAGACGTGTCCCAAAGAAAATACGATTGCTACTAATTTTAAATGCTTTTCTGCTATCCTGCATCTTCATTTTAGGCTTTCTTCTATTAAAACGAGCTGCTAGTACTCCCGTTGCTGACAAGCAAGAAACAAATACAAGTCAGACTGTGAATCAGCAAGGCTCCACCACTAAATGGGTAAAACAAGATCAACCTGTAAAAATTCCAATTCTCATGTACCACGCTGTTCACACGATGGCGCCTTCTGAAGAAGCCAATGCCAATCTCATCGTGGCACCAGAAACCTTTGAGAGCCATCTCAAAGCTCTTAAAGAAGCCGGCTACTATACCTTGACACCTGAGGAAGCCTATCGGGCACTCACTAAAAATGAACTGCCTGAAGGGAGAAAAGTCGTTTGGTTGACCTTTGATGATGGAATTGCTGACTTTTATACCATAGTCTATCCACTCTTAAAAAAATACCAAATGACCGCAACCAACAATATCATTACTTCCTTTTCTGACGAGGAAAGACCCAGTGTTTTAACCTTCGATCAGATCAAAGAAATGAAAGCGCAAGGTATGACCTTTGAGAGTCATACAGTATCTCATCCAGACTTGGCTCAATCAGATAGCTCTCGTCAGAAATCTGAACTCGCAAATTCCAAACAAGTACTAGATAAGAAACTCCATCAAAACACTACCACCATTGTCTACCCTGCCGGTCGCTACTCTGATGTTACCATGGAATTAGCAGAAAAAAATGGCTACAAAATGGGCTTAACGACCAATAATGGACTAGCCAGTCTAGATGATGGCCTTTACTCACTAAATCGCCTGCGAATCTTACCGACTACGACAGCAAAAAACCTACTTGCAGAAATGCAAACCAATCCATAAGTACAAAAAAGCACGAGTCCGAATGACTCGTGCTTTCTTTCTCCATAATGGAGGCTTTTATTTCGATTTGATGTAGTTCACACCATCTGCTTTTGGTGCAACCGACTTACCAAAGAAGGCTGCTAGTACGATGATGGTCAATACATACGGAGCAATACGGAGGTATACTCCAGGAATATGGGCAAGGAAAGGAATCTGCGTAGATACAACTGCCAAGGCTTGTGAAAGTCCAAAGAATAGACTGGATAGCATGGCACCGATTGGGCTCCATTTACCAAAGATCATTGCCGCTAGGGCGATAAATCCTGGTCCCACAATGGTAGTGGCAGAGAAATTGACAGAAGCAGATTGTGCATACAAGGCACCCCCAACTCCTCCTAAGAATCCAGAGATGAGCACACCATAGTAACGCATGAGGTAAACATTGATACCGAGAGTATCCGCAGCTTGAGGATGTTCACCAACTGAGCGAAGACGAAGACCGAATTTCGTTTTAAACATGATAAACCATGCTACAAATGAAAATGCAATCGCTACATATCCCATTAAGCTAGTATTCTTGAAGAAGATATCACCAATGACAGGGATATCAGACAAGAAAGGAAAATCAAATTTACCAAATGACAAATCGATATTGTTGGTTTGGCCTTTTCCGTAAATAGCTTTAACCAAGAAGACAGCTAGGGCAGGAGCCAACAAGTTCAATACCGTACCACTCACCACGTGGTCAGCACGGAAGTTAATAGTCGCTACCGCATGGATGGCGGAGAAAATGAGACCAACCACCCCCCCTGCAAGAAGAGAAAGCCAGATTGTCATGCCTCCAAGAGAACTAGCAAAAGTCAAGTTAAACACGACTCCTGTGAAAGCTCCCATAACCATGATCCCTTCCAAACCGACATTAACGACACCAGCATGTTCGGAGTAGGCACCTCCGATACTAGTGAAAATGAGGGGAGCAGCATAGACCAGCATATTCGATACAAGAATCGTTAGTATAGCAACAATATTCATCCTTACTCTACTCCTTTCATTTGTTTTTTAGGCTTGATATATTTTTCGATAATATAGTGAGCACTTACAAAGAAGATGATCGAAGCTGTCACAATATTGACAAGTTCTGGTGGAATAGTCGCTGTGGTCATACCTGGCGCACCTGTTTGCAAGGTTCCAAGCAAGAAGGCCGCAAAGACAATCCCAATAGGGGAATTGCTAGCAAGGAGAGCCACTGCCATCCCATTAAATCCAACAGCCAAGGAACCAGCTTGAACATAAACGTTCTGGAAGGTACCAATCCCTTCTACAGCTCCTCCAATCCCACAAAGGGCACCTGAAATCACCATGGAAAGGATGATGGTACGTTTAGCTGACATCCCTGCATAGTCTGAAGCATTCGGGTTGAGACCAACGGAACGGATTTCAAAACCAAGTGTTGTTTTCTTAATAATGAACCAAATAACTGCAACAGCAATCAAGGCGATAAAGATACCGATATTCATCCGTGACTTAGTCAATTCCGTCAGAAAGCCTAAACGATAACTTGCATTTGCCCCAACTGTGATACTGGATTCAGAATCGACCATAAACTTTTTAGGGAAGTTCCGGATAATTTCATTTCCAGCAAACAGTACGATGTAGTTCATCATAATGGTAACGATGACTTCACTCGTCCCCAAAAATGCTCGCAGAAGTCCTGGAATTAAACCAATGAGACCACCGGCAATTGCAGCCACAAGGACCGTCAAAGGAATCATTAGGATACGCGGAATATCTGGGAAGGACAAAGCAAACCATACTGCCGCAATCCAACCAGCCAAGGCTTGTCCTGGTAAGCCGACATTGAAAAATCCAGCTCGACTGGCTACCGCAAATCCGAGAGCGATCAAAATCAGCGGCCCCATAGTACGGAATATTTCACCCACATTTTTAATGGAACCAAAAGCTGTCTTGAAGAGTTCTTCATAACCCCAAAGAGCATCATAACCAAAGATCCACATGATAATGGCTCCGAGGACGATTCCTAGGATTACAGAAATAAAAGGAATAGCAATTTGTCTTGTATTTTTATTCATTTGAAGCCTCCTTGATTTCTCCACCAGCCATAAGAATACCAAGCTCTTGTTTGTTGGTCTCAGATGGCTTCACAATACCTTGGATTTTTCCATCATGAATAACAGCAATCCGGTCGGATAGATTTAGAATTTCATCTAATTCGAAGCTGACAACGAGGACGGCTTTCCCTTTATCACGTTCACCAATCAAACGTTTATGGATGTACTCAATCGCACCAACGTCCAATCCACGTGTCGGTTGGCTAACGATCAACAAATCTGGATTCCGATCAACTTCACGAGCAATAATGGCTTTTTGTTGATTTCCTCCTGATAGAGCACTTGCTGGCACAATCTCGTTGGCTGCACGAACATCAAATTCTTCCATCAACTTGCGGGCATAGGAATTAATTTGATTGTAATTTAAGACACCATTTTTGCTAAGTGGTTCTTTGTAGTAAGTTTGAAGTGCGATGTTTTCAGAAAGCATCATTTCGAGCACAAGACCATCACGATGACGATCTTCAGGCACGTGGCTGACATTCATTTCAGTAATCTTACGTGGGGAAAGGCCAACAACTTCTTGTCCCTTAATTTTGATACTACCTGATTTGACTTTACGGAGTCCGGTAATAGCCTGAATCAATTCACTCTGACCGTTCCCATCAATCCCTGCAATCCCAACAATTTCGCCTGCGCGAACATCAAGAGATAGCTCTTTGACCGCAGGAACACCACGGTTTTCATTCACGACTAAGTCAGAAATTTGCAGAACCACTTCTTTAGGCTGCGCTTCTTCTTTTTCTGTTACGAAGGAAACTGAGCGCCCAACCATCATTTCCGCCAAATCTTTATTGGTAGCACCTTCGATGCCAACAGTTTGAATAGATTTACCACGACGAATAACGGTGACACGGTCTGCAACGGCACGAATTTCATCTAGTTTATGAGTGATAAGGATGATAGATTTCCCTTCTTTAACAAGGGTTTTCATGATTTCCATCAACTCCAAAATTTCAGCAGGAGTTAGCACTGCTGTAGGCTCGTCGAAAATCAGAATATCAGCTCCGCGATAGAGTGTCTTCAAGATTTCTACACGTTGTTGAGCCCCAACAGAAATATCTTCAACTTTTGCTGTAGGATCCACAGCCAAGCCGTAGCGTTCAGATAACTCTAGAATATCTGCATTAGCTTTTTTCAAATCTAATACACCCTTGTTCGTTACTTCTCTACCAAGAATGATATTTTCTGCAACAGTGAAAGCCTCTACCAACATGAAGTGCTGGTGAACCATCCCGATCCCTAAAGAAGCAGCCTTAGAAGGAGAATCTAGTTTTTCAGACTTCCCATTGACCACAATTTCTCCGCTCGTTGGTTCCAAAAGACCAGCCAACATATTCATCAGGGTCGATTTCCCAGCTCCATTTTCACCAAGAAGTGCATGAATTTCACCTTTACGCAATTCGAGGTTGATTTTGTCGTTTGCGACAAATTCACCAAAGATTTTGGTAATTTCACGCATCTCAATGACGTTTTCGTGTGCCATTCGAATATTCCTTTCTAGAAAACTATATTTTATTTCAGTAGGACCTGCTAAACGAGTTAGTAAGTTCTATTGAGACAAAATGTCCCAACACCTCATAAAAAAGCGACCCAAGAAGGATGGATCGCTTCCGGAAGGTTTTATTTCTCAGGTGCTTTTACACTACCATCGATAATTTGTTTTTTAGCATCTTCTACTGCTTTTTTAGCATCTTCAGAAAGATTAGAAGTTGTCAAATCAACACCACCATCTTTCAAACCAAATGTGATCACTTTTCCACCTGGGAATTTGCCATCAGCAGTTTGAGTTGCGATTTCTTGAACAGTTTTACCAACTTGTTTTAAAGTTGAAGCCAATACGAAGTTAGATTCTTTACCATCTTTTGAAGTGTATTTACCTTCGTCAACTTGGTCACGGTCTACACCAAGAACCCAAACTTTTTCGTCTTCATTTTTCTTCTCGTTCAAGTCTTTTGCTTCCTTGAAGACACCAGCTCCTGTACCACCAGCAGCTTGGTAAATAACGTCAGCTCCTGCAGCGTATTGTGTCGCTGCAATAGTTCTTCCTTTTTCAGGGTTGTTGAAGTCTTCAGCATATTGTACGTCTACTGAAATGTCTTTGTTTACAGACTTCACGCCTGCTTCAAATCCTTTTTCGAAACGAGTGATAACTTCACCACGTGCTCCACCGATGAAACCAACTTTGTTAGTCTTAGTTGTTTTGGCAGCAGCAACCCCTGCAAGGTAAGCAGCTTCATTATCCGCAAAAACAGCAGATGCTACGTTCTTTTTATCTCCTACAACAGAGTCAATGATAACGTAGTTGATATCAGCATTTTCATCTGCAGCAGCTGTAACAGCTGGAGCAAGTTTGTAACCAACACCGTAAACTAATTTGTAGCCGTTTGTAGCAGCTTGGCTAAAGTTATTTGCAAAATCTGCTTCACTTGTAGATTGGAAATAAGTGAATCCGTTATCTTTAGAAAGACCGTTTTCTTTACCCCAAGCTTGTAGACCTTCCCATGCAGATTGGTTAAATGATTTATCATCAACACCACCTGTGTCAGTAACGATAGCAGCTTTTAAATCAGTTTTTGCATCTGAAGAATCTTTGCGAGACGCACGATTTCCACATGCAGCAAGTCCGATTGCAGCGACAGTTACTAGACCTAGGCCTAACCATTGTTTCTTGTTCATTTCTGAACCTCCTAAATAAGATATGCAACTAAGTTGCGGATTAATGAAAGGGTCAATAGACCGCCTTTACAGATGTTACTAGGTAAGATCTGTAAAGGAATATGGAAGCAATTCCTTGACCGTCATCACGACCGTCGATTTATCTTTGGCTACCAGAGTAACCGGTAGGTCTGGCTCGAAAAATTCAGCCATCACCTGGCGACAAGCACCACAGGGTGAAACTGGTTTTTCCGTCTGACCATAAATAATTAATTCCTTAAATGAACGCTCCCCTTCTGAAACAGCCTTAAAGATGGCTGTCCGCTCGCCACAATTGGTCAAGCCGAAGCTCGCATTTTCAATATTGACGCCTGTATAAATCTTCCCCTCATCTGTCACAAGAACAGCTCCAATTGGAAAATGAGAATAAGGTACATAAGCATTCTCACTTGTTTTTACAGCTAGGTCAATCAACTCAGTAGTCGCCATGGGCTACTTCTCCCTTCATGATTGCTACTCCAGAGGAAGTGCCGATTCGGTTAGCACCCGCTTGGATCATGGCTTGTGCATCCTCATAGCTACGAGTACCTCCAGATGCTTTCACTCCCATATCCGGTCCAACAACCTGGCGCATGAGGGCAACATCCTCAACAGTTGCTCCTCCAGTAGAGAAACCAGTTGAAGTTTTGACAAAGTCTGCTCCTGCCAATTTGGCAATCTGGCAAGCCACTACTTTTTCAGTTTCAGTTAACAAGCAGGTTTCGATTATCACTTTTACCAAGCGATCACCACTTGCATCTACAACAGCCTGAATGTCCTCTTCTACTAATGTCAGATTTTTTGATTTCAAGGCACCGATATTGATGACCATATCGATCTCATCGGCTCCATTTTGGATGGCATTTTGAGTTTCAAATGCTTTAACAGCTGGTGTATTTGCGCCAAGAGGGAAACCAATCACTGTACACACTTTTACATCTGAATCCCGAAGTCCTTCTGCAGCGAAGTTGACCCAGGTCGGTTGGACACAAACACTTGCAAAATCATATTCTTTCGCTTCTTCGATCAAAGCCTCGATTTGTTCTTGTTGTGCATCAGGTTTTAATAATGTGTGGTCAATATATTTGTTTAATTTCATTAATAAATCTCCATCAAACGAATTACGAAACAATTTCAATAATTTCTGAAACGCTTACAACCTTGTCTAGTATTTTAACATTTTTTTGGAATTCTGCAATGTTTTTTTGACAAATTTCTAAATTTGTATAAATAGTTGCAACAAGGTCGCCTTTTTGAACAGGATCCCCAACTTTCTTAGCAAAAACAATCCCTGTTTCATAATCTAAATCATCTGATTTGACAGCTCTGCCAGCTCCTAGACGCATAGCGAAGAGTCCGTGTTCCATAGCAGGCAAGGCTACAATATAGCCATCCTCTTCTGCATAGACAGGCACTTGTTCTTTTACCTGAACTGGACGATAGAGATCGTCTAAATCTCCACCTTGAGCAAGGACCATTTCTTCAAACTTCTTCAGTGCTTTGCCGGCTGTCAGATGCTGCTTGATTTCTTCCAAGCTGGCCGTCACCCCGCCGAGTTCCAGCATAATTTGAGCCAATTCACAAATGAAGTGAGTCACATCTTCTCTACCTTTGCCTTGAAGAATATCTAAGGCTTCAAGAATTTCGAGACGGTTCCCGATACTGGTTCCTAAAGGCTGGCTCATATCTGTCAAAACAGCAATGGTCTTACGACCAACAGCATTACCAAGATCCACCATGGTACGAGCTAGTTCACGCGCATCCTCAATGGTCTTCATAAAGGCCCCTTCTCCAACGGTGACATCGAGAAGGATGGCATCTGCTCCAGCCGCAATCTTCTTACTCATAACGGAGCTAGCAATCAATGGAATCGTATCAACCGTCGCTGTCACATCCCGAAGCGCATAGAGAAGCTTATCCGCCATGACCAATTGGTCCGACTGTCCAATGACAGAAAGGCCAATCTCTTGTACTTGTTTAATGAACTCTTCCTGGGTCCGCTCAATTTGGAATCCTTTAATGGATTCTAGCTTATCGATGGTCCCCCCCGTATGTCCAAGACCACGACCGCTCATCTTGGCAACTGGGACGCCAAAACTAGCCACTAGAGGTGCCAGTACAATTGTTACTTTGTCCCCTACACCACCTGTTGAGTGTTTGTCCACCTTGATGCCTTTAATAGCGGAAAGGTCGAATTGCTCCCCTGTCTCCACCATCTTCATGGTCAAATCTGAAATTTCTCGGGTCGTCATCCCCTTGAAATAAACCGCCATGGCAAAGGCAGCCATTTGATAATCAGGTACTGTTCCAGCCACATAGCCTTCGATCAACCAATGAATCTCATCTTTACTCAACTCAATGCCATCACGTTTTTTCTGAATGATATCTACAGCTCTCATGTGACTTTTTCACTCCTTAAAATATAATAACCCTTGTCTTTTTTGAGAATTTCACAGTTTCCAAAGACTTCTTCCATTTTGGCCTTCGCACTTGGAGCACCCTGCTTTTTCTGGATAACAATGGTTAAGTCTCCCCCAGGATTCAAATGGTCAAAACTCCCTGAAAGCACTTCATGAACTACCTTTTTCCCAGCCCGAATCGGAGGGTTACTGATAATATGATCAAAACTTCCCTCAACCTGATCATAAACATTGGATTGGAAAATCTTTGCTTCAACTTGATTTAAATCTGCGTTTTTCTGAGCTAGATCTAAAGCCCGTGTATTGACGTCTACCATAGTCGCATGGATTCCTTGGGCCTTAACCAAAGAGAGACCAAGTGGACCATACCCGCAACCAACATCCAAAACCGCCTCTCCTTGCTGAAAAGACAGACATGACAAGAGGACCTGGCTACCAAAGTCGATCATTTTCTTACTAAAAACACCGGCATCCGTCAGAAATTTCATCCGCTCCCCTAAAAGAACCACCTGTAACTCATGGATATCATGTTGGGCATCTGGATGTTCGTCATAGTACATTTTACTCATATTAGCATTATAGCATAATTTAACCTATTTTTAAATCGTTTACAGAAGATCTCAAAACTGATATACTAAAGGTCACTATGGAGGAAAGGCTTGCAATGGATAAAGAATTTCTACACTTCGAAAAGATCAATCGACAAACTTGGCAAAATCTCCACCGGAAATCAACTCCTCCTCTATCTGAAGAGGAATTGAATTCAATCAAGAGTTTTAACGACCTCATTAGCTTGCAAGATGTAACAGATATCTACTTACCCTTGACACATCTGATTCAAATCTACAAAAAAGCGAAAGAGGATTTAGCATTCTCAAAAGGCATTTTTCTCCAACAGGAAAGTAAAAAACAGCCTTTTATGATTGGAATTTCAGGGAGCGTGGCTGTCGGCAAATCAACGACTAGTCGCCTCCTTCAAATCCTTCTTTCTCGGACCTTTTCCGGTTCTACAGTGGAGTTAGTGACGACAGATGGCTTCTTATATCCCAATGCGACCCTGATTGAACAAAACATTCTCAATCGTAAGGGTTTCCCTGAAAGTTATGATATGGAACTTCTCTTAGATTTCCTGAATCAGCTTAAAAATGGTCAGAGTTACCAGATTCCCGTTTATTCTCACGAGATTTATGATATCGTCCCTGACCAGAAGCAAACCATCCAAGCTGCGGACTTCATTATCGTGGAAGGGATCAATGTCTTTCAGAATCCCCAAAACGATCGGCTCTATATGACAGACTTCTTTGACTTTTCCATCTATGTGGATGCTGAGGTTGCCAATATTGAGTCCTGGTATATCGATCGCTTTAAAAAGTTGTTAGACCGTGCGAAAGATGACCCAAGCAACTACTACCACCGCTTTACCAAGCAACCTGAAGAAGAAGTCCTCGCCTTCGCTCATCAGGTATGGGAGTCGATCAATCTCTTAAATCTAAAAGACTATATCGAGCCCACCCGTAACCGAGCCGAACTGATCCTGCACAAATCTGCCAACCATGAGATCGACGAAATCTATCTCAAGAGATAAGAGTTTTAAGACAAAATGATCTTTAAAAAAATAGCGATTCGAAGAAAAATTAGTTTGGGCTTGTCAAAAGAAAAGTTTTCAGATATAATAAGAGAGTTAGATTATCATTGGAGGTGAAAAAATTGGCAAACATTAAATCAGCTATCAAACGCGCTGAATTGAACGTTAAACAAAACGAAAAAAACTCAGCTCAAAAATCAGCTATGCGTACTGCAATCAAAGCTTTTGAAGCAAACCCATCTGAAGAACTTTACCGCGCTGCTAGCTCAGCTATCGATAAAGCAGAAACTAAAGGCTTGATCCACAAAAACAAAGCTAGCCGTGATAAAGCACGTCTTGCAGCAAAACTTGGCTAATCAAGCATTGCATACAAAATGAGCTCTCCGGAGCTTTTTTTGTTGCTTCCAAATGAGGAGAAGACATGAAAATTATGATTATCGGCTATTCAGGATCTGGTAAGTCAACTTTGGCTGAAAACCTAGCCCGCTACTACTCCATCCCCAAGCTCCACATGGACACCCTTCAATTCCAACCGGGTTGGATAGACAGTGACCGGGATTGGATGGAGAAAGAAATGAAACAGTTTCTCAGCAATCATAGAGACTGGGTCATTGATGGCAATTACTCTTGGTGCTGCTATGAGGAGAGAATGGAGCAAGCCGACCAGATCATCTTTCTCAACTTCTCTCGTTGGAACTGTCTCTATAGAGGGTGGAAACGATATCGCCGTTATAAAGGCCGCGTCCGTGAGAGTATGGCAGCCGGCTGCCCTGAACGCTTTGACTGGGAATTCATCCGTTGGATTCTCTGGGACGGTCGAACTAAGAATGCCAAAGAAAGGTATCGAAACATCCACTCCACCTACCCCGAAAAATTTATCTCTCTCAAGAATCAAAAGGAACTGGACCGTTTCCTAGAAAAAGTAAAAAATGATCTACTGAAATCGAAGTAAACACTCGATTTAGTAGATCATTTTTCTTATTTTCTTTTCTTTTGAGGAAACAAGGGAAGACCTAAGGAAGCCATCTTCTCCGCCGGCACCTTCATGCCATCCTTAATCCACTTGGCTAGGACAGAGACAATAGCTGAGCTGAGGAAGGAATTCAGATAACTAGCTGGGCCTTGTGAGGATTTTTGACTTTTACTCCTCTTTTCCAGAAATTCATAAACGGCCTTGGTGAGCAGTTTCTCAAAATTATAATCGACGGCCAAGCTGATAATGCAGGCTTCCTTCTTGGCCTCTTTAAAGAGATAAACCCAAATCTGGTACAAATCGGTCTTAAAATTATAGCCTTCCAAAGACTTGGTAATCTTAGAAACAGTTGATTGGAATATGGATTCGAGCAATTCTTCTTTTGACTCATAATTTCGGTAAAAAGCTGCACGAGAAACGCCTGCTCTCTCCACCAATTCTGAAATGGTAATCTTTTTCAAGTCCTTTTTATCCAACAACTGAAGCAAGGAAATCTCCAAGGATTCCCGTGTGATGGCATTGCTTTCTTGATTGGATCGCTTTAGATTTGCTAAGGATTTTTCTGATATCTTTCTTTCTGCCATAACACTTACTTTCTATCTGTATCATCTGAATGTATCTGCTTTCAGAGAATGCAACTTCATGATATAATTGTAAAAAAAGACTAACTACTTGTCAATGTACAATTTTTTACATTTTGAGGTAATAAAAATGAAATGGAAAATTATTGCAGATTCTGGCTGTGATTATCGTACTTATGAAAGTGCTGCACCAGATACTAGCTTTGTTTCAGTTCCCCTTACCATCCAGATTGGTGAGACCATCTATACAGACGACGCCAACTTGGATACAGACAAAATGATGGAAGATATGTATGCTACTACTACTGCTTCCAAATCGGCTTGTCCTAGTCCTGATGACTATATGAAGGCCTTCGAGGGTGCTGATAATATCATCGTTGTTACCATCACTGGTACTTTGTCTGGTAGCCACAATAGTGCTCAGGTCGCTAAAAAGCTTTATCTAGAAGACCATCCTGCAACCAATATCCATGTGATTGATAGTTTATCAGCTGGTGGTGAAGTGGACCTCCTCGTCCGCAAACTCCATCAACTCATCGCCCAAGACCTTGACTTTGATCAAGTGGTCGAAGTCATCACTAAATACCAAGAAAAAACCAAACTGATTTTTGTCCTAGCTAAGGTCGATAATTTGGTTAAAAATGGTCGACTTAATAAAATTATCGGAACGGTTGTCGGCCTCTTAAACATCCGTATGGTCGGCCAAGCTAGCGATACTGGAACCCTTGAGCTCCTTCATAAAGCCCGTGGCCAAAAGAAAGCTATTTCCACTACTTTTGAAGAAATGCTCAAAGCCGGCTATAAAGGTGGACACATCACCATCGCTCACCGCCGCAACGATAAATTCGTAGAACAACTCTCTGCCTTGGTCCATGAAAAATTCGCCAATGCGGATATTGAAGTTCTTCCGACCTCTGGCCTCTGCAGCTTCTACGCTGAAGAAGGTGGCCTCTTAATCGGCTATGAAATGTAACAACAAACTATTTTAAAGTAAAATAAGTTAAGCGATTCTGCAGAAATAGAAATGAGTTCCAATTTTTAAATCGATTCAAAAAAATACCAAAACTTTCCGCTGTGAGAAAAGTGCCTGAAACAATAACGTTTCAGGCACTCGGAATTATTGAGACGTTAGGCTCAATAATTAGTCTTGGAACTTCGAAGAAGTTCGCTGACGTCCGTACTCACCTAAGGAAAGTTTTTAATATGACTTTGTCTTCAATCTGAAAGGCTAGAACTCATCCCAGTATTTTAAAATACAGATTCCCTCCGGTCAGGACCAGAGGGAATTTTTTTATTCACCAATCTCTTGGTTAAATTTATAAAAAGTACGTTTATAGATAGAAACAGTTGCAAGAGCTCCTATAGCTGCAATGAGAAGATAAATCACACTAGCAATCAAGGTGGTGAAGGCCACAGCGGATAAATAGAAAGCAAAACCTATCAGGACTAGCATGACGATAATAAAGACGAAGATCAATAAGCCTCTCAGGGCAGCATTTCCTCTATTACGGTTCATCAGATCCGTTACAGTCGACCAATTGGTCGTTAAGAGCTTGTAGTCTCGTCTAAAAGCGATCACACTCAAACTCAAACTGGTCAAAAACCAAATCAACAGCATAGCTAGAAGGGAGAGGGGATGGACCCCAAAGTAGCAAGATACCCCTACTAAGAGCACGATCGGTAAAGCAGACTGAACCGAAAAGAGGATCCAAAATTTCTTCAAACAATAGCGTTTAAAGTCAATCGGAAGGGCACGAAGATAAGCGAAATTTTCCCGCTCCAAGGAGATCCCAATACTGGTCAAGCTTTCGACAGAGTTGAAAACTCCAATCATAAAAGCAATCAACGATAAAGGAAGGAAGTATTGGGGCGTGAGGAAGTTTTCAATTTGGAGGGAAGCACGTGATGCCCCTAAAAACAAGCCAAAGGTGAAAAGATAAGGGAAAATCGCCATCATGAAGATGACCTGCGTCAGCAAGGTACCATCACTCAGAAGCCGTTTATGATAGGAAACGGTAAAACGATGGAAGGCTTTCTGATCTCCTAGCTTCATCTGACTCACCCGCTCCTTGACCGCATGACTGGAAGAAACCTCAAGGGCAGCATCATAGAAATGAGGCAAGACCTGACTTTTGACCAGCCAAAGGAGGACTGCTAGAACCAATACCCAAGCCAACATCCCCACTAGAGCTCCTGAATCCAAAGGATTCAAGATAAAGTTATGGAAGACCTCTATTGGAGGAAAAATGCTGGGTTGAGTGACCAAATCACCAGCTACCGAGTGCTCTGACTGGAGCATATTGATATAGAGGTAGGCTCCAATGGAAATGAGACTACTCAATCCAATGATGAGGTTAGACACCAAACTGGTGTGTTTCTTAAAGACAGCTGATTTGGTGATCAGATGGGATAGGAACAAGGTGCCTAAGAAGAGGATGGAGAGGAGAATCATGGCACAAAGAAGGCCAAGAAGAAGCCCCACCAAAACATTTCCCCCTGCTTGGATAGGAAGAATGATGAAATAACTCAACATTGGAAGCAGGGCCATCAAAAGCACTAAGATGACCGAAATACTCTTTCCTGCAATCACTTCTGCATCCGAAAAGGCATAGGGACGGTAAAATTGTAAATCCTTGCTTTCGTAAAAGACATTGTAAAAACTCATCAAGCCTTGGGATATGGCTAAGAGCGCAAAAAGCGTAATCATATTGACAAAGGGACCAGGGCTAGAGACAAAATCATTGGCACTAGAAAGTATCCCAAAAAGGAAGAGATAAAGGAGACCGATAAATATATAGGTCCGAATGGACTGGGCGGAAACATTGACTTTCCTAGTCGGATCCTTTTCCTGCTTCTTTCTAAATTTCGCTAATTGGGCTGGCTGAGTCGCATAGATAATGTTGACATCGACTAGGCGACGAACCATTTTAAGACGCATCTGGACTCACCTCTTCTCTTCGACCAGCCAATCCAAGATAAATGGACTCTAGACTTTGTTCTGGGTGTTGCCCCTTTAATTCCTCGATGGTTCCATAAAAGATGAGATTTCCCTTCTTCAGGATGGCAATCTTATCACAGAGTTGCTCTGCTACTTCGAGGACATGGGTAGAGAAGATGACCGTGTTGCCCTTGTCCGCATGCTCCCGCATCATCTGCTTCAGATCATAAGAGGCTTGTGGATCCAAACCAGTCATGGGCTCATCTAGAACCCAGATGTCTGGATCAGATAGAAGAGCCCCGATGACAAAGACCTTCTGGCGCATCCCATGAGAGAAAGACTCGATGACCTCATAGCGATGACTAGCAAAGTCAAACAGATGCAGCAAATGCTCCAAGCGGTCATCACATTCCTGCTGGCTCATATCATAAGAAGTAGCGACCAACTCCCAAAATTCATTGGCCGTCAAACGAAGGAAGAGATCTGGCGAATCGGCTACGTAGCCAATTTTCTTCTTTATTTCCAAGCGATTGCTATAGAGGTCTTTCCCATCTACTAGGATTCTACCAGTCGTCGGGGTGATGACACTGACCAGGCTCTTAATGGTCGTTGATTTCCCGGCTCCATTATGGCCGATCAAGCCGACAATTTGCCCATCTTCAATGGTTAAGTTCAAATGGTTCAATGCCAGTTGACCATCGTAATCCTTGGTGACTCCTTGAAATTCAATCATAGATTCTCCTTCTACCATTCTACTTTCCTAATGAAAGAAAGTGGTTACTTATTTTGCCTATATTTTAGTCCTCTTTTCCTCATTTGTCAATGGAAAACTTAAGTATTAAAGCAATTCTTCAAAACGGTAGAGAAGGCCAAATAGATAGTTAGGGATGGTCTCCAGGAGATCCTCCCTAAAGACCCGCTCCCCTCTTTGATGGAGCTCCTTGCCCCAAGGCCCCAAATTGACTGCTGGCACTTGAATCTGGGCAATTTTTTCCAGATCCAACTCGTAGACTTGAGAAGGGATCGCCAAACTATCCAAGACAACCTGATAGCTTGCTAGGTCTCTCTCCAGGGCACAATAACTGGTGTCACAAATGCCCATGAAGTATTCCTCCACCTTCAGGGTCAGGGCGCGTCTTCCTAAATAATGGCGGTAATCATCCACCAGGGTGCCAATTTTGAGACTGGTGTTTAGTAAAGAGCGACAGTTCATGGATGGGTAATAGGGTGGTGCAAAGCCAATGACGACCAATGGCGTTTTCTCTGCTAGGAAGTCTAAGTAAGCTTGGATCTGCTGGATGGCAATGGCCTGATAGCTGACTCCAGATAAGAAAGCTTGGTAAGCTCTTTGCTCACACTGGTCTTGGAAGCTTGAAAAGCCATCCTTTTTTTGGCAACGATCTAGCAATTCTTGATAGCTGATCACCCATGGCTGAGCTATCACATGTTCTTGTCCTGCTTGGTCCTGGAGGGACAGGTATTTGACATAAAACTCATCAACCGCTTCCTGGCTCAACTCCTTGATGCGTTGCAACAATTCTTGAGGGGTCTTTTTCAGATGTAGCACACTGAAATAGCCAGAAGCGTAGAGGACCGTCGATACATCATACTGGTCCTTCAAATCTCGCAGATAAGACCAAGAAGGGAGAGGAGACTGCTCTCCCAGAGCTTGGTCGGATAGGTCTGGATGGAGGTCCAATTTCGATGCGACTGCTATCAGAAGAGAGAGGGCGTTGATTCCTTTAAGTGGCTCCTTCATATGGGATAAGACCCCTTGGGCCACGACGACTGGCATGAGCTTGCCGACCGTCCCGATGTGCAGAACCTTCTCCTTGTCACTAGTGGCTTCAAAGGGCTCTGAATCGACCGCTAAGACATAGTCCAAGTCAAACTCATCTTTTAACTGACAGAGCAAACTTAATGCTCCTCGCATCCCGCGTGAATAGGACTCCTCATCTCCCACAGAAAGGTAGAGGAGGTTGACCTGACCCCCTTCTGGATCGGAGGCGTAGGCTTCTAAGACTCCCAGTTGGAGCGCTAAGGCCGCCTTCATGTCACAAGAACCTCGTCCAAATTGCCATTGGCCAGAATCTAGGTCCTCCTGCATTTCTGATCGAAAATCAATGCCCTTCAAGGCTTGAACCAGTGCCTCGGAATCCAAAGCTATAGGGGCTAGGGGACCGTAATCTTCTAGATCTACCGTATCGTGGTGGTGAAAAAGGATCACTGTCTTTTTCTTGCCCTTATCGACCAAGGCCCAATTGACACTGCGATGAAGATGGTCATTGGCAAGAGGGTAGCGACCAAAGTGCTGGGGGTGACTCTTGAAATATGGAATAGACCCAATTCGTTGGTCTAGATAGTCTTCTATCTCCCTTTCTGTCTCGGTATTAGTAAAGCTCGGTATGGACATTGCCTCTTGAAAAATGGTGGCAATTTGTTCTTGGAAATGTTCTATGGATCTCAATGAAAGCCTCCTTCTGATGGACTGGATCCTTTGGTATGCTATCACCCTTGGGCGATCAGTCTGGTATTATTGATCTTCTTTGCGACGGTAAACAACTTTCCACAAGCTAGTCGCAAGGACGGTTAGCAAGCCATAAACTGTCCAGATATTTACGGTTTCTCCAGTTTCAGGCAAGTGAGCTTCCTCTTTTTCAGGCAAGCGAGCGACACTTTCCTCTCCTTGGCTTTTGCTTTCGCTGACGTGTGCTAATTGAGCCAATTCTTCTTTCTGTTCTTTACGGAAGTCCATTTGGTCTCGTCCGACTGGTGGTTGTTGTTCCAGATGACTAGCTTGATCAGTAACAGAGACCTTACCGGCTTCTTCCACTACAGTAGGCTTCTTCTTAGCGATTGGGAGAATACGATCTGCCAAGCTTGCATATTCGGTATCCTTTTCACTTGGTTGGTAGCGGAATAAGAGCGACCGACTAGCTTCGACAGTTGGGATGGTTGTTGAAATAGAGTCTGTTTTGAAGGTCACTTCATATGGATCCGCAAAATAGATATAATCCGGATCATAGGTGTGTAGACTCAAAACCAGACGATGACCTTTTTTCACTGTATACAAGTTTGGCTGCAAGTACATGGTGTAATCATGGAATTCATTTTCTTTCACATCGATGGACTTACTAGAGCTAGCAGAGTCATAGCGAGAAGCTGGATTGGCCAGATTCATCCACCCACGCGCAATTACCACACTCTTAACCTTGTGGGTCTTGTAACGTTTGAGAGGCAAGGTTTCAAGGTTGCTACCATTCCAGTAGCCTGTCTCATCGATGGTTTCTTTTTCCAGTGTGCGCGTGCTGTAGCCATCTTTATCATAGGTGATTTCTTCCTTAACGACATCAAATTCCTCATCGGAAACATCCATCAGGGTCGCACTGACATGGGCATGGTTCTTGTCTCCCTTGACAAAAGCTGCGCTAAAATGCACCGGAATATGACCTTTAATGGTCGTATCTTGGTCGACGGTGGCTGCATAGGAAGCTGCCACTTCGGAAGAATGGAAGGCTGCATCCTGGTTGCGTGTTGTCCAGTTGTTTCCCGTGCCATAATAATCCCCCGTTACCGTTACCTCTTCACGCTTGGAGTAGATCCGACCTGAGATAGCTTGATCCGTATCCCATTTGTCAAAACGGTGCCACTTGCTAGGATCCAAATTGTCCTGAGCCGTTACTTGTGGGAGATTTTCAATGCCATTTTCGATACCGTAGAGGTAATGGCTATACCAGAGATTCATCAGGTCATTAAAAGCTTGTCCTGCCACTTCTGTCCCTGACCAACGCGTGGATGGATAGATGTGATTGCCCTGGTGGAGCAAGACCTTGGGATCGATTCCTGCCTTCTTATAGGCTTCCAGCATAAGTTCGAAATGTTTAGGCTTGACATTGTCGTCATTGAGCCCTTGGATAATGAGAGGGGCCGCCTTTAAGTTGCTTGCATTTAAGGTGTAGTCACGTTTGACATACTCTTCGTTGTAATTATGACCATCCTTGTGTTGGAGCTCATTAAGCTTGGTAATATAGGCAGCATAGTAGTCCTTAACCTTGTCCCAATCCTCCTTATCAAGAATACGGCCTGAGGTATAGACTGATAACCAAGAGAGGTCATTGGAAGCTCCTGTATCAAGGGGAGATCCTTGGCTGTTGAAATGGTCATACCAACTGGCAATCCCTGCTGCTGGCACAATGGTCTTGAGTCCTTCCACCCCAGTAGACGCTACACCAAATGTCGTCGTACCTGCCCAAGACAAGCCTGTCATGGCGACATTGCCGTTGGACCAGTCTGCCTTGACTTCGTGGTTGCTAGTCTTATCAGAGTAGGCTTTTCGTTTGCCGTTAAGCCACTCCACGATATTCTTGTAAGCTGCCACTTCAAGGTCTGAGCCGGTCGTATTGATTCCGTCTGATCCTTTTGATCCCAAACCACTACTGGTCACCACTGCATAGCCACGAACCAAATAGTAATTGTACCAGTTGAGATTTTCATAGTCATAGTGTGTATAGTCATCCGAGCTTTCACGAGGATTGACATAGTACCATTCTTTTGGATCGGTCGCTTTGGCTACTTCTTCTGTCGTTACGGTTTTGCTGGCTTGGCGTTTGACAGGTTTTTTATAGAGCTTGGCCATCTCGAAGTTTCCACCTTCTTTCAGGCCAATCCCTTCTAAAGTCCGCTCTTCGGTCGTGCCTGTTACATAAGGGCTAGCTTCAAAGATACTGGCAGCCTTATAGTCCCCATTGACAGCAGCTTTTGGCACCTGTACAAAGGTCTTGACTAAATCAGGTTTACCGTCCCCATCGGTATCATAATCAGTTTCAACATAGACAATATAGCGGACGATGTCACTCTTGTCATAGGAATAATGCTCAATATCATCCCCAGGTGAAAATGGGAAGATAGGCTGTGCTCGTCCATTCAAAAAGAGAGGGGTCTTTCTGTCTGCGCGGTAAGCGGCACGGAGCTGTTTGGCTACATCAACCATCGAAGTGAGATTAGTAACTGGGGCAGAACCCTCCACTCCCTCCTTGACCATCCCCAGACTCTTAGCAAAAGCCAATCGGTCTTTATCAGTAGATCCGACTTGATTCTCCTTGGTCGAGGCCCAGTTCAAGAGCTGGTTGACAGCGTCTATCACTGTAGCTTCCTTCTTCACATCTGCCTCTGCTACTGGTTGACCTGTCACTTCTGAAAGTTCTCCTAGAGTCACTTTAGGAGCATTAGAAACAGGCAATGGATTCTTCTCTGCAACAGACACTTCTGCTGATTGAGGAGCATCACTAGTAGGCTGGACTGGAGCTTTTTCTGCTACAGCAGTCTCCTTGGTCGGAGAGGATTCATTTCCCGTTGTCGGCTGAATTGTTGTAGGACCTGTTTCAGCAGTCGCTTGGTCCAAGTTAGGTTGATTTGTAAGTTCCTTTTTAGGAGACAGCTCCCCACTTGCTGGAACTGCATCTGAAACAGGGGAGGCTTCAGCTGTACTTTCCTGTCCCACCTGGGTAGTCAAGGCTGGTTCTACACCATTCGTAGCCACTTCCTCCGCCTGGACATGACGCGCCAAAATAACTGGACTTATTAATAAACTTGCAAACACAATCGAAACAATGGTTGATTTTTTCATATACAAACTCCTTTGAAACGTGTCGTTTTGACCGTTTTAACCGAAACGACAAAAAATAGACAAAATCATTCTTTAATAGATGCAGTAAAAACGAACCCTCCTTTCAACAACAGCATCTCCTCCTGTCAGCAAGCTAGTTTTCCTCTTATCTGGTAGTCAGCTAGCTTTCAAACAGGATAACAACTTAACTGACAGCAGGGAAGATCCTACAGACATTCCTTCCTGTCAATCAAATGATGGAGACACTTCTTCGGCTTATAGTCTCTTTTTAGACAGATTGAGCCAACTTGAACAAAACCGAAAAAAATAGTTCCTATTCATGAGGGCAAATTCCCCATTTTTCTCATGCGAGAGCTCGTTTCCAGCCCATTTATCCTTAATCCAATAAAGACAGCGTTTTCGAGAGTGCAAACCTTTGCCCTATCCTTTCATTTTTGGTAAAATAAAGCATTAATTCACGAAAGATGAGAAACAAATGGAAAATCAAACCTTAATGCAATATTTTGAATGGTACTTGCCTTCGGATGGTCAACACTGGTCCCGCTTAGCTACAGATGCTCCTCACCTAGCAGACTTGGGTATTCGTAAAATATGGATGCCTCCTGCTTTTAAAGCCACTTCTGCCGATGATGTCGGCTACGGCGTCTATGACCTCTTTGACCTTGGAGAATTCGACCAAAAAGGGACTGTTCGGACCAAATATGGTTTCAAAGAGGACTACTTGCAAGCCATCCAAGCCTTAAAAGAAGCTGGAATCCAACCCATGGCCGATGTCGTTCTCAACCATAAAGCAGCTGCCGACGGTTTAGAAACATTTGAAGTGGTCGAAGTGGACCCTAACGATCGGACCATCGTCTTGACAGAGCCTTTTACGATCAAGGGTTGGACAAAATTTACCTTTGATGGTCGAAATGGGGCCTACAATGACTTCCACTGGCATTGGTACCACTTTACTGGTACCGATTACGATGCTTCCCGCAATAAGAGTGGGATTTACCAGATTCAAGGGGAAAACAAAGGTTGGGCACAAGACTACCTCGT
Organism: Streptococcus sp. KHUD_013; assembly: GCF_052588545.1. Lineage (NCBI taxonomy): Bacteria > Bacillati > Bacillota > Bacilli > Lactobacillales > Streptococcaceae > Streptococcus > Streptococcus sp. KHUD_013. Next base: position 745,868 of record NZ_CP186264.1, on the reverse strand, counting down.
TGATAGTGAGAACGGAAACTACGATTACCTCATGTACGCCGATATCGACTTTAAACACCCCGAAGTGATCGAAAACCTCAATCAATGGGCAGAATGGTTTATTGAAACAACTGGGGTTCAAGGCTTTCGTCTAGACGCTGTTAAACACATCGACTCCTTCTTCATGAAGAACTTCATCCAACAAATTACGGACAAATATGGAGAAGATTTCTATGTATTTGGTGAGTTTTGGAATGGGGATGAACAAAGCAACAATGACTACCTAGCCAGCATTGACTACAAGTTTGACTTAGTGGACGTTGCCCTCCACCAAAATCTCTTTAGAGCTAGCCAAGAAGGGGAAAACTTTGATTTAACGACTATTTTCAATGGTACACTTGCAAGTAATCATCCAGAAAGTGCGGTAACCTTTGTCGATAATCACGATACCCAAAGAGGACAAGCCCTTGAGTCCACAGTTGGTGAATGGTTCAAGCCTGCTGCTTACGCCCTCATTCTCCTCCGCGAGGCCGGACTTCCATGTGTCTTTTATGGAGACTACTACGGGATTTCAGGTGAGTTTGCCCAGCAAGATTTCCAAGCGGAGCTTGATCAACTCCTTCGTATCCGCAAAGACTTAGCCTACGGTGAACAAAGAGACTACTTTGACGATCCTAACTGTATTGGTTGGACGCGGTATGGAACTGAAGAGACTGCTCCTATCGCCTGCGTTATTTCAAATGCTGGTCCATCCGCAAAACGGATGGAAATCGGCCAAGTCTATGCAGGACGGACTTACTACGACGCTTTAGGAAATTACCAAGATACCATCCAAATTGAAGAAGACGGTTGGGCTGATTTCCCAGTCTCAGACCGCTCCGTCAGCGTATGGGTTTTAGCAGACTAACTAGAAAATAAGATCGACTGAAGAGGCTGGGACAAAAGTTCTAGCCTTTCAATTGTCTTTGGATTGTCGAGCCAGACGCAGTGGTTGAGTGGGACGACGAAATCGAATTCTAACGAATGACCGATTTCTGTCCCACTCTCTTTCTTCTATTTTATAGCAAACCACAGGTTCATTCTAACACCTTAGGAAAGCGCTGTCAATTCTTTATCTGATTCTGTTAACAACTTCATGAAAGAAAAAACTCGCTCACTTCCTAAGTTGGAAATGAACGAGTTTAATCATCTAAGAAGCAAGGGCTTCTTTTTTGTTAGCTTAATTCTGCAACAATCGCTTTGAGTTGTTCTTTGGTATGAACACCAGCAACTTGTTTCACCACTTGACCATCTTTCTTGAATAAGAGAGTCGGGATGGACATGATGCCGAAGTTGCGAGCAGTGTTTGGATTTTCATCCACATCCATCTTAAAGATTTTCAAGTCATCTTCATGGATTTCTTCTGCCAGCTGTTCTAAGATTGGTGCCTGCATCCGGCAAGGACCACACCAAGTTGCCCAGAAGTCGACCAAGACCAAACCTTGGCTAGTTTCTTGTTCAAATGTTGCATCTGTTAGTACGTGTACCATAGTTCCTCCTTTGATCAGTGATTGTCACTAATCTCTCATTGATAGTTCTATTCTACACCAAAATTGAAGTTTTTAGAAATATTTGCTACGTTCCTCAGCCTTGGTTCTCCTCTTTCTTTTTCTTCCAGAAAAGAAGGCTAGACAAGAAGAGGGTACCTAAACCATAGAATCCCATCCATTCCTCTGCGCTACCTGTTTGAGGAAGCTGACCTGCTTTTTCTTGTGCTGGAGTTGCTTCTTTAACCGTCTCAGAGACAAATCTTTGTCCATAAGCAACAGATAGAGACTCTGGTTTTGCCGTTTCTTTCTCAGCTGATTTGACGAGAGGAAGAAGACTTGGACTAGCAGGAATTTCTGGTTTTCCATATCTTTCAGGCTCTGGAAGGACTGGCAGATGGTATTCTTCGATAGAATGAATGGCTGGTTCTACTAATTTTGCTCCTTGAATCTCAGGAAGGGCAGCATATGCTGTATCAGCCGCGTTCGGAAGATAAGAGGCTACCTGGGAACGAGTCCCTTCTACGATCGGAATAGTCGCACGGATCGAATCTGTCTTGAATGTCACTTCATAAGGATTCTCAACGGTTAAGTCTGATGGATCATAAGTATTGAAGACTAGGGCTAGCTTGTGTCCTTTTTTAACCGTATAAAGGTTTGGTTGGAGATGGACCGTATAGTCGTGGAATTCTCCAATTTTTGGCTCGATGCTATTTCTTGAGCTCGCTGAATCATAGCCAGACTCAGGGTTGGCCAGGTTGATCCAACCTTTTGCGATGACCTTATACTTGGTCTTGATGGTTTCGAATTCAGCCACAGAAAGGTTGCTTAAATTGCTACCCATCCAGAAGCCATCTGCTTTTTTATCCGCCTTAACCCCACCGTTGCCGACCACATCAAATTCTTCATCCGATACGTCGACTAAAAGAGCATTGATTTGGAAGTTCTTTCCTTTCCCCTTAGCAAGGGCTGCCTTGAAGTGTACAGGGATATGTCCTTTGATAGTGGTGTCTTCTGTCACTTCCGATACGAAGGTCATGTTGGCTTTTGAAGAACCTTGGCTCACGGTTTCATCACGCTTGGCAACTTCGACACCAGCTCCAGCATAATCGCTCGAAATCGTTTCTTCCAAGCGTTTCGACTGCGCATTGAGGAAGAGGCGCTGCGTGGTCTTCCAATTATCATACGTGGTCCACTTGCTTGGGTCATAGTTATTTTGCGCCAAGACAGCTGGTAGATTTTCGACCTGATTCTCCACTCCATATAGGTAATGGGTCAACCAGGTATTGAGCAGGTCATAGAAATCTTGTCCATTAGCCTGAATACCATAACCACGGGACATAGCTGCTGGATAGACGTGGTCTCCTTGGTGGAGATAGAGTTTGACATCCTGCCCTGCTTTCTTAAGGGCATCGTACATGAGTTCAAAATGCTTGGTTTTGACATTGTCATCATTTAAACCATGAACCAGAAGGGCACTGGTCTTTAATTTTTCAGGATTGAGGGTATAATCCCGTTCCTTCCAGACATCGCTGTAATTGCGTTCATGTGCATTTTGATCCTTATTGAGCTGGTTGATGTAGTTGGCATAATTTTGCCAAATACCAGCCCAGTCAGCTTCATCCAAGATCCGAGTCCCTACGTAGAGGGACAACCAAGAAAGGTCACTGTATGGTGGGTTCCCATAGGCTGTTCCTTGACTGTTAAAATAGTCATACCAAGAAGCAATCCCAGCAGCTGGTACGATGGTCTTCAAACCTTCGACTCCTGTCGCTGCGACACCAAAGGTCGTAGTTCCAGCCCAGGATAGACCAGTCATGGCGACATTTCCTGTAGCCCAATCTGCCTTGATTTCGACATTGCTAGTCTTATCTGTGTAGGCTTTGCGCTTGCCATTGACCCACTCGATAATATTCTTGAAGGCATTGATTTCCAGATCAGACCCTGTCGTATTGAACCCTTCTGATCCCTTGGTTCCTAGACCAGCACTGGAGATAAAGGCATAACCTCTGACCAAGAAATAGTCATACCAGTTCAAGTTTTCGTAGTCATAGATATACTCGTAGGGACTGTAGTAATACCAATCCGAAGCCTTGGCTTTCTTGGCTGCTTCGACTGTCGAAGAGCTTCCGACTGCCTGGCGTTTAGCTGGTTGCTCCCGCAATTTCTTCATATCGTAAGAGCCATCTGTCGGTAAGCCCAAGCTTTCAAGGGTCACATTGTTCTCATCCAAGGTTCCTGCTACATATGGACGCGCTTCGAGAATGGTCGCCGCCTTAAAGTCTCCCCTGGCCACCGCCTTAGGCAACTGGACAATGGCCTTGACTAAGTCTGGCTTGCCATCCCCATCTGTATCGTAATCGGTCTCTACATAGACTGGGAAGCGAACAATTTCGCTATCCTCATAGTGATAGTCTTCATCTGCTTTTTCCCCTGTAGTATAAGGGAAGATCGGCTGAGCTCGCCCGTTTAAAAAGAGAGGAGCTTTCTTTTCAGAGCGATAGGCATCATAGAGCTTCTTGGCAATGCTGTACATATTAGTCAGCTCTTCCTGACTGACCTTACGATTCAAGTCCTCCTGGCTACTAATCATTCCCAGACTTTTAGCAAATCGTTCCCGATCTGCGGTCGATTGACCAGCCTGTTTGGGATCCTTCGCAGCCCACTGAAGCAATTCATCAACAGCATTTTGAACGGTTAATTCCTTGTCCTTAAGGTCACTATTTACCAAGCTGCCTGTATAAGAAGTTAAGGCTTGTCCAGTTGCCGGAGAAGATGTGCCTGCCGAAGTAGCTGGGCTAGCTTGTGCACCTGTTCCCTGAGGCGCCTGTGGGATATTAGTTTTCTCCACAGTCGTAAGATCCTTGTCTTGACCAACTGGCTTATCGACCTTCTCCGTCTCTGCCGGATCTATTGGACTCGCTATTGTTGGTTCAGAAGTCACGTCTTCCTTCTTTTGATCCACACTTGGGACTGATGCAGTCTGATCCGCTTGAGATTGGGAAGCTGCTCCTTCAGAAGTTACAGGCTCAGGAGCCACCTGAGTCACGACTTCTTTCGTTGGAGAAAGCTCTGGTAGATTCTCATCTGCTGCCACCACTTGATTTAAGATAAAGGGAGCTAGCAGGAGGCTAGAAGCCACCATCGACACCATTGTTTTCTTTTTCATAAAAGAGACCTCGCTATTTTGTAATCAATACAGCTATTATACTATGTAAGCGCTTTTATATCAAATTCTTTTTAACAAAAAAATCGAGGCGAACTGCCTCGATTAATTCATGCTTATTTCACATGGTTTTTTAATTCTTCTTGAGCTTTTTGGTTAGACTCTGCTTGCTCTTTCTTCCATTTTTCGAGAGCTTTGTTGTAGTCTTCAGTAGTAACAGCCTTGTCTTGAAGTTCCATACCTTTATAGACAACGTTGTCTTTTCCTTTACCACCGGTCCAGCCAAATGGTGCTGAGAATGGTACAACACGAGTCAAGAATGGACGACCAGTCTTAGATGTTGTTGGGATGACTAATGCACTATCTGTCAACCAAGCTTGAGCTGCAGCATATTTCTCATAACGTTTGTTAAGGTCTTGTGTTTCAGCTCCTGCTTCTGTTACCATCTTCTCAAAGTCGTACAAACCAACTTTCTTAGCTGCCTCATTGTTTTCGCTTGGGTCAAATCCAAGGAAGGTACGAGTGTTTTCACCAGAAGATGCTTTCAAGATATCAAGGTAAGTTGATGGGTCTTGATAGTCAGGGCTCCATCCAACGTTATCTGAGATATCCCAGTCTTCGTCTTCTGCTTTTGCAGCAAAGAGCGTTACGTTCAAGAGGTCTTCTTTGGATACCATATGGATGTCGACAACGACGTTTTCTTTTCCAAGCGTACTTTCAACCGATTGTTTGAAGGATTGAGCACGTTGAACCTTAGATTGAGTCGTTTGGTCTACTGGCATATCCAAGTGGATTGGGAATTTCACACCATCTGCTTCAAGTGCAGATTTAGCTTTCGCAAACTCTTCTTTGGCTTGTTTTGCGTTGTAAAGACCATTTTGACCATCGTCAAGATTTGCATCTTTCCACTCGTCTCCATAAGTCACCAACTCAGATTTAACCATCTCACCGAAGGACTTGCCATCTGCTTGAACGAATGTAGGTGGGATGTACAAGTTACGGATCAGTTTGCTTGCTCCATCTTTACCATTTGCTTGGGCAGCATAGGCTTCACGGTCAAAGGCAAAGCTGATCGCTTGACGGAAGTCCTTGTTCAAGAGAGCTTTCTTAGTAGATGATTTTTCTTCATCTGTTGTTTTTGATGTGTACTTGTATGACTGACGATCGATGTTGACACCGATAACGAAGGTGCTGGCATCTTGAGGAGTGTAGATGATTTCATCTTTAAACTTCTTAGCTTGGTCAGTAAATCCAGGTCCAGTTGGGAACAATTTAGCAAGGCTAAGAGCGTTATCCTCAAATGAGTTGGCCAATTTACTTTGGTCTTGACCATCATAGTATTCTAGCTTAACATCTGTGATGTGAACATTGTCTTTATCCCAGTAGTTTTCATTCTTGCTCATCTCGATAGATGATTTAGAAGTGAAGCTCTTCAAGATGTAAGGACCATTGTAAAGAAGAGAGCTAGTGTCACTTGCTTGGGCAAATTTATCCCCTTTAGATTCTACGAATTTCTCGTTGATAGGGAATGTAATTCCAAGAGTCAACTTAGAATTCCAGAAAGGCTCTGCTTGGTTCAAAGTGATTTGAAGGGTATGATCATCGACTGCTTTAATGCCAACATTTGAGAAATCAGAGGTCTTTCCTTCAACATAATCATTCAAGCCCTTGATGGAATTTTGAATGATGTAGAGCATTTCAGACTTGTGGTCAGCAGCATATTTGATACCTGCAACGAAGTCATCAGCTGTCACGTCCGCATACTCTTCCCCTTCTGAATCATACCATTTAGCATCATCACGAAGTTTGTAAGTATAAGTCAAGCCATCTTCTGAAACTGTCCAATCTTTAGCAAGTGAAGGAATCAAATTTCCATACTTGTCGTTTTCAAACAATCCATCAATCAAGTTTCCTGTGATTTCGTGGGTTGCAGCTTTACCAGATGTGATGTAGTTCAAGTTTTCAGGTTCTGTCTCATAGACATAAGAGAATTTTTGACCTGCTTCACTTGATTTTGAGCTTGAGCTAGATGATTTAGAACCACCAGAACATGCTGCAAGAATACCTGCTGAAAGAAGAGCTACTCCTGCAAGAGCAATGATATTTCTTTTTTTCATTGTTTTCTCCTAATAAATTTTTTAAGGTTGTCTTAAGATTATACCACAAAGATTTTCAGAAGAGAAGTAATTTTCTGAAAATTTATTAAATTTTGTAATTTTTCTTATCCTTAGCATTTATTAAAGTGGGAACCATAGTCTACAAAGTCCTTGACTTGGCTGGTTTTGCCCTCATGAAGGTCCCGAACAATTTTCGATCCGACGATGACACCATCTGATACCTGATTAAAGCGTTGGACATCTTCTTTGGTAGAGACCCCAAAACCTGTCAGTACTGGAATAGTGGCCAAGTCTCTCAAGGTCGCCAAGTGCTGATCCAAGTCATCCCGGTAGTTGCCCATTTTCCCAGTTACCCCATTAATGGCTACCGCATAGATAAAGCCTTCTGCTTCTTGGATCAAAGTCTTCTGGCGTTCGATACCAGTGGTCAAGCTGACCAAGGGAACGAGGGCAACGTCACTCTCTTTCAAGTAAGGGGCTATCATATCCGCATGCTCATTTGGCAGGTCCGGAATGATCAAACCTTTGACTGAGGTAGAAGCTAATTCTTTTATAAAGGCTTCTATCCCATATTGGTAGACCGGATTGATATAGGTCATGATGACGAGAGGAATCTTGGCCTCTTGTTCTTGGAGTTTTTTCACAATAGCTGTTAAGGTCACGCCCTTAGCTAAACTGCGTTGCCCAGCCATTTCGATGACCGGCCCATCTGCTACAGGATCAGACCAAGGAATACCCACTTCAATAGCCGATGCTCCACTTTCTTCCAAGAGCTGGATGGTATCAAATAGGCCATCCAGTCCTTGCTCGTGATCCCCCGCCATAATGTAAGGCACGAAGATCCCATGCTTACTGTCTTTGATGGCTTGTAAATACTCTGTTAGTGTTTTCGTCATTTCTACTTCCCTTCTGCTTCAAACCGTTCTTTTACCTGCATGACATCCTTGTCTCCACGACCAGATAGGCAGATGATCAGCGTTTGGTCCGGACTCATTTCCGCTGCGACTTTTTGCGCTAGAGCGATAGCATGACTGGACTCCAAGGCTGGGATAATCCCTTCCAAACGAGAAAGCAACTGAAATCCTTCTAGGGCTTCCTCATCCGTGATCGCATCATAGGTTGCCCGGCCAATTTCATTGAAATAGCAATGCTCTGGACCCACACCAGGATAATCCAAACCAGCAGAGATGGAGAAAGCTTCCATGATCTGTCCATGGGCATCTTGAAGCACTTCCATCAAGGCTCCGTGAAGGATTCCTGGACGACCTTTGGCAAAGGTAGCTGCGTGTTTGTCCGTATCCAAACCAAGACCAGACGCCTCTGCTCCGTACATAGCTACAGATTCATCTTCTACGAAGGGATAAAACATGCCAATGGCATTGGAACCCCCACCGATACAAGCTAGGACCGCGTCAGGAAGTTTTCCACCTGAGACCTCTGCAAACTGACGTTTTGCTTCCTTACCAATAACAGATTGAAAATCTCGAACAATCTCTGGAAAGGGAGCTGGTCCGAGGGCAGATCCCATGATGTAGTGGGTATCATCAATACCAGCTACCCATGCACGAAGGGCCGCATTGACCGCATCTTTCAGCACGCGCGACCCGTCTGTTACACTATGAACTTTTGCTCCCAAGAGCTCCATCCGAAAGACGTTGAGGGCTTGGCGTTTAACATCTTCTTCTCCCATGTAGATGGTACACTCCATCTCGAAGAGAGCCGCAGCCGTCGCAGTCGCTACCCCGTGTTGACCAGCCCCTGTCTCTGCGATGATCTTCTTCTTGCCCATCCGTTTAGCCAGCAAGACCTGCCCAAGGGCATTGTTAATCTTATGAGCCCCTGTGTGGTTGAGGTCTTCCCGTTTCAGGTAGATTTGAGCTCCACCGATGTGCTTGGAAAGACTCTTGGCATGGTAAAGGGGTGTCTCCCGACCTACATAATTCTTGAGCAAGTCATCCAATTCCGCTTGAAAGCTTGGATCTGCTTTGGCTTCTCTATAAGCCTTATCGAGTTCAATCACGGCTGTCATCAGGGTTTCTGGGACAAACTGTCCTCCAAATTTTCCATAAAACCCTTTTTCATCCGGTAGTTGATAATTCATGCTTTCGCTCCTTCTATAAATGCTTTTATCTTTTCTATATCTTTGCGACCGTCCGTTTCGACCCCCGAGGATACATCTACTGCATATGGCTGAAAGGTCTCTCTAGCTTGGCGGACATTGTCCACTGTCAAGCCTCCTGCTATAAAGAAGTCCTGCTGGATCTTCTGATCTTTCAGCAAGCCCCAATCAAAGGTTTGACCACTCCCAGCTACTGGAGCATCAAAGAGTAGATAATCTGCCTGGCTGCTTACTTGGGCTTCCTGATCACTGAGCTGGATCGCTCGAATGACGGGAACTGAAATCAATGGAATCAGAACTTCATCAAAAGTTCCATGAATCTGAACCATGTCTAAGGGAACCTGACCAATCGCTTGTTCCAAGTCTTCTAGACTCGGTGAGACAAAGACTCCGACAATTTTGGTCTTGCCAGTCACCCGTTTTGCCAATTCCTGGGCTTGCTCCAGACTGACTTGCCGTTTGCTCGCAGCGAACACAAAACCGATATAGTCTGCGCCTGCTAGGACAGCTGTCTCCACTGCTTCCACTGTAGACAGGCCACATATTTTAACCTTTGTCAATTTGTAACTCCTTGACCTTTTCTGCTACATCCCCTGCTGTCATGAGAGCAGTCCCTACTAAAATCCCATTAAAGTAGGGAGCGACTAGGCTTGCATCTGCTCCATTAAAAATAGCGGACTCAGATATATAAACGGGATGGTCTTTAAAATGCGTAGACAATTCAAGACTGGTATTCAGATCCGTTTCAAAGGTGACGAGGTTCCGGTTGTTGACCCCGATAATGTCAGCCCCGATCCGATGGGCTATTTCGAGCTCAGGTAAGTTATGGGTTTCTACAAGAACCTCCAAACCAAGCCCTGTCGCAAAGTCATAGAGTTCTTTGAGCCGGACTTCTGGTAGGGCTGCGACAATCAAGAGAATGACTGTAGCTCCCGCATTGCGAGAGCGGACAATTTGTTTCTCATCAATGATAAAATCTTTGGCCAAGGTTGGAATCGTTACCTGGGAAGAAATCTCACGAAGGTAGTCTAGATCCCCCTTAAAGAAGACTTTGTCAGTCAGGACCGAGATCATGGCTGCCCCATTTTCTTCATAGGTCTTAGCTTGGGCGACAATATCCACATCCAGATTGATATCCCCCATACTAGGACTGGCTTTCTTCACCTCGGCGATGATCTGTAAGTGCTCTTGATGACTCTTGAGAAAATCATAGAGACGGTAGGTCTGACGAAGAGGTTGGAGGTCTTCCATGACCATTTGAGCTACTTCTTTTTCTTTTTGTTCTAGGATCGTTGGTAGAAAGGCTTTACTCATACTTGAACCTCTTGTAAGTGTTGCAATTTAGCAAGGGCAGAACCATCCGCAATCAATTGACGTGCCAACTCTACACCTTCTTTGATCGTGGCGACTTTTCCATTAGCAAAGAAGCCAAGACCAGCGTTGAGAACCGTCGTTTCAAGATAAGGGCTGGCTTCATTCTTCAAGACACTGAGGAGAATGGCAGCATTTTCCTTGGCATCACCACCTGTAATTTCGGACAGCTCCACCTTTTCCATCCCCAGATCTTCATAGGTAAAGGTATGCTGGCTGATGTTCCCATCTTCTAGCAGGGTGTAGGTATTGGTCCCATAGAGAGCCGCTTCGTCCATATTGTCAGGACCTGTGATGACCACTGCACGTTTGCGTCCCAACTGTTGGATAGCATGGGCGACAATTTCTTGCAATTCGACACGATAAAGACCCATGAGTTGTGTTTCTAGATCCAGCGGATTCGCCAGAGGGCCGACCAGGTTCATGATCGTTGGAATCCCCATAGCTTGGCGAGCAGGGCCAATGAAGCGCATAGCCGGATGCATGGTCTGAGCAAAGATAAAGGCCAAACCAACCTCGTCCAAAGCCTTAGAGAGGGTTTCTGGCGAAGCAGCTACGTTGATGCCAAGCGCTTCTAGGACATCCGCAGAGCCTGACTTGGAAGAAACAGAGCGATTGCCGGCCTTGGCCATGCGGATCCCCCCAGCAGCCAGAACGAAGCAAACTGTCGTCGAAATGTTAAAGCTATAGGATTGATCGCCACCAGTTCCACAGTTACACATGGCATCTGAAAAGGTCTCGGGTAAAACCGTTGCATGATCCTTTAAGGCGCGCACAATCCCCGTAATTTCGTCCGCTGTTTCTCCCTTAGTTTTGAGTCCCATCAAAAAGGCAGCGATTTGACTTTCTGATAGTTGGTTCTGCAAGATTTGATCAAAGACTTCTTGGACTTGCTCTTGGGTCAAGTCTTGGCGATTAGAGATTTGTAAGAATAGTTCTTTCATAAGGAGTTCCTCTTGTCTTTTCTACAGGTTTATTCGGTATTCTATCTGCTTAGTACTATCGGTCTAGTCTAGGACTAGCTTCACAAAATTTTCGATCATTTTTAGGCCATCCGGACTACCGATACTCTCAGGATGGTATTGAAGCCCGTAGATAGGCAGACTCTTGTGTTGAATGGCCATGATTTCTTGGTCGTCTGTAGTAATGGCCGTGACCTCAAATTCTTCTGGCAGTTGATCAACGACAATCGAATGGTAACGCATGATGGGGACTTCATTGTCAATATCCTCAAAAATTGGTGAAGGTGTTTCAAAGATGATCTGACTTTGTTTCCCATGCATGACATTCTTAGCCAAGCGCAACTTGCCGCCAAATGTTTCTGCCAGAGCCTGATGACCAAGACAAATCCCTAACATGGGCTTTTTACCAGCGAAGTCCTTGATCATGGCTTCCATTTTCCCAGCATCTGCCGGCCAGCCTGGACCTGGAGAGAAGACAAGGGCATCTGCCAACTCCGCCTGCTCATACAAGCGCTCATCATCATTTCGCAAGACCTCAACCTCTGTAAATGTCCCCAGGTATTGGGCCAAATTATAGGTAAAGGAATCATAATTATCCACTAATAAAATCATTGAACATCTCCTATTCTTGTCATTGATTTTGCCTTGTTAATCGTTTCGTAAAATTCATTCTCCGGAACACTGTCGTAGACAATCCCTGCTCCAGCTTGGACATAGGCCTTCTGATTTTTGAGGATCATGGTCCGGATAGCAATGGCAAAATCCATATCCCCTGTAGCGGAGAGGTAGCCGATCGCACCCGCATAGACCCCACGTTTTTCCTCTTCCAACTCATAGATCCGACGCATGGCCCGTATCTTAGGAGCCCCGGAGACTGTTCCAGCTGGTAGTGTAGCTTTCAAAGCATCCAAGGCTGTTAGGTGAGGCAGGAGTTGCCCCTTGACCACACTAGTCAGATGCATGACATAACGGAAGTACTCCACTTCCATATACTTGGTCACCTCGACCGTCCCATTTTGGGCGATTTTTCCGATATCATTGCGACCCAGATCCACCAGCATGCGGTGCTCAGCTGTTTCCTTGATATCGTGAAGGAGTTCATGAGCCAAGGCTTGGTCCTCTTCCTCCGTCGTCCCACGAGGACGGGTTCCAGCGATTGGATTAGTCGTCACCTCTCCTTTTTTCACCGATACCAGACTTTCCGGACTGGCCCCAATGATTTGGTAGTCGCCAAAGTCGTAGAAATAAAGATAGTTGGATGGGTTAGTCACGCGTAAATTTCGGTAATAATCCAAGGGATCTCCTTCGAAGTCTGCTGAGAAGCGTTGACTGAGGACACACTGGAACATATCGCCTTCTCGGATCAGCTTCTTGGCCTTGGCCACCATCTCCATAAAGACTTCTTTTTCGATGTGGTTACTGAAGTGCAGGGCCTGCAAGGCCTGAGGAGTGAACTCATTTGGTGCTTGAGTTTGTAGATCAGTCACCACTTTCCCCAGTGATTGGCGGACTGCATCATTGCTCCGACCAGAGTAGATATTGTCCTCCACCACATAGACTTTTTCCTTCTTGTGGTCAAAAATCACATAGGACTCGTAGATGAAGAAATGCATGTCTGGTGTCCCGATCGTATCCTGAGGAATCCGTCCAATCTCTTCGTAAACCCCGATCATATCATAGCCTGCAAAACCGATAGCCCCTCCGGCAAAAGGAAGATCAGATGTCAACCCCTTGACCGTTACCTGATGGAGGTAGTCAAAAGGATCTTGCTCCAGCACCTTGCCATTCTCATATAGGATCCCATCCTGATAGGTCACCTCAAAGACTGGATTGTAAGCCACGATAGAAAAGCGGGCATTCTCCTTCTCACGCGGGATAGACTCAAGGATCACCTTATGGTCTCCTTGGACACGCATGTAGGCTAGGATGGGGGTTAAGGTATCAGCTGGTAAAATTTTTTTCATAGGAATTCCTTTCTTTTCCTAAGGACGAAGCCATGCAAGTCCTGATTCAATCACATCCAATACTCTTCAAAGTTAACAACTAGACCAACTTCAAAAGAATACAAAAAACCTCACAGAGTAAAACTCTGTGAGGGCATTAAATCGGATTTAACACGGTACCACCTCAGTTAATGGTCAAAAAGGGTAGAAAGCGACCATTATCTCTATCTCCTCTAACAAGGAGTTGCACGATAAGGGGTGCCTACCGAGAAGAATATGTGTTATCTTCTCCTACTCTAAACAATCAGCCCAATGTTCACTAACTCCGACTACCTGCTCACAATACCCGCAGGCTCCCTGAAAATCTTAGACTAGTTACTTTCTGATTTACTACATATTTTACTACAATTTTTTGGCTTGTCAAGAATTTTTTGACAGTTTATCCTAAAAAATCTGCCCAGTCAACTAGACTAGGCAGATACAAAGCTATTTTTGTGATACCTAAAAATTGAGCTTATTTCACCAAGTCACTCTTGAGATAGGCATCGACCATGCGTTCTGTCGCTACCACAGAATCCACATGGGTCCGCTCATAGGAGTGGCTAGACTCGATCCCTGCTCCGAGAAGACCATGCTTGACTTCTGCTCCTGCACTCATGGCTGCGGAGGCATCAGAGCCATAGAAAGGATAGATGTCCAGTTTGTAAGGGATGTTTTGCTCCTTGGCCAAGGCTACCAAGTGCTGGCGGAAACCATAGTGGTAAGGCCCAGAAGCATCTTTGACACAGATAGAAACCGTGTACTCATCTGTCTGCTGGTCATCTCCCATCGCCCCCATATCCACCGCCAAGTATTCGACAGCTTGAACCGGGATGCTAGAGTTAGCGCCATGCCCTACTTCTTCAAAGACAGAAAAGGCAAAGTGGGTCGTCACTGGAAGAGTCACTCCTTCTTCCTTGTAGACGCGCAAGAGGTTGAGCAAAATAGCAGCGCTGACCTTGTCATCCAAGTGACGAGACTTGATAAAGCCTGTATCCGTGACAATGGTCCGAGCATCAAAACTGATAAAGTCTCCCACTTCAATCCCCAAGTCACGCGTTTCTTTTTCATTGGTTACTTTTTCATCCAAGCGCACTTCCATATTGTCCTGAGTCCGCTCCACGGTTCCCGCATCCTTATAAACATGGCAAGAGGTTTGGTGGACAAGGATAGTACCCGAGTGGGTCTTACCAGTATTGGCTACATGGACAGTACAGTTTTCCCCTTCGATCATGTTCCAAGGAAAGCCCCCGATGCGATCCAGTTTGAGACGGCCATCTGGCTTCACTGCCCGTACGATCGCTCCAAGCGTATCCACATGGGCTGTGATATAGCGGTGTTGTTCGTCATTTTCACCCTTGAGGACAACTGTTACCCCTCCCTTGGCTGTACGGATCGGACTGTAGCCCATCTCTGTCAAGGTTTTCACCAAATAGGCTGCCACTTCTTCTGTAAAGCCTGTCGGTGATGCAATGGCTGTGAGTTCTTTTAGATATTCGACTGTTTGATTCATGAATTTCTCCTTCAATAATCTGCTAGTACGATTATAGCACGACTGCCTTTAAAAGACTAGCAAAGCAAGACAGCAAAAAAGAGTCAGAGAGTGGGACAGAAATCGGTAATTCGTTAGAATTCGATTTCGTCGTCCCACCTCCGCACAGTTGAGTAGGGCTGTAAAAGCTGATGAAATCAGCGTAGTAGAGCCCACTCAACCACTGCGTCTTGCTCGACAATCCAAAGTCAATTGAGAGGCTAGGACTTTTGTCCCAGCCTCTCACTCTTTTATTCATTTCGATCTTGATCCAATCTATAACTGCAGAAACTAAGTTCCCACAGAGAAGATAGGGGATTAGCTAGTCAAACCCCCAACAAACTTATAAGCAGTTACCAAAGCATTTGTCATGGTATCACGAGTTGCTTTGAAGGCCTCAATAAAGGCTGCACGGTGCTCTTCTGGGAAAAGCGTCGTATCATCTCCAAATTGAGTCAGTGTTTCATTCACAGAAGCCAACTCTTCATCCATCTTTTTGATACCAGGTTCCAAGGTCTTGAAGTAAGATTCTTGTTCAGATTTTGGCAATTTTTCTCCCAATTCATTGGCATGCTTCTTATAATTTTCAGCTAGTTTTGCATAAAGTCCCTTGATATCACCGATTGTTTTCGCGTTTTCAATTTCTTGATCTGTCACCAAAACAACTTCTGGAGCTGTTACTTGAGCGCCAGAGCCTGATGAAGACTGACTGGAAGAACTACTTGTATCATCCGTCAACTCAAATTTCTTTGAAGAAAATGATTTCTTCTTAGATGAGGATGTTTTCTTAGAGGAAGAAGATTTCTTTTCCACCTTGCTAGAAGATTTCTCTGAAGAAGCCTCTGGTTTTGCAGTTTGATTTCCCGAACATGCGACCAAGGTCAAGACTGAAAGCAAAGTGATTCCACTTGCGACTAATTTTTTCATGGTTCTCTCCTATAAATATTTTTACTTTTGTAAATTATATCTAAAATTATTTCGAATGTCAAAACACTATAATATCTATATTTCCCTCTCTTACCTTAGGGTTAACTCAGGATTAAATGGTCATTAGACTTTTCTTAAATTGTCGGACTTTTATCATTTGAGACAAAAGACTTGTAAAATTACCTGTTTTTAATTATAATCATTCTAAATAAGTAATTAGGAGACAAGTATGACTGAAACAAAACATGGGGTTGATGCCTCTTTTAACGACCGCTTAAATATCTTACGGGCTGGAGTGCTCGGTGCCAATGATGGCATTATCTCAATCGCTGGAGTTGTCATTGGGGTTGCCAGTGCGACCAGTAACCTCTGGATCATCTTTCTTTCTGGCCTTTCTGCAATTCTTGCTGGTGCCTTCTCTATGGCAGGTGGTGAATACGTGTCTGTATCGACTCAAAAGGATACAGAAGAAGCCGCTGTGAGTCGAGAACAAGCCCTTTTGGACCGCGATCCAAAAGCTGCACGCGACTCCCTCTACGCAGCCTATATTCAAAATGGGGAATGCGAAACAGCTGCTCAAATCATGACCGAGCGGGCCTTTCTCAAACACCCTCTCAAGGCCTTGGTGGAAGAAAAGTATGGCCTAGAGTTTGAAGAGTTTACCAATCCATGGCATGCGGCTATGTCTAGCTTTGTTGCCTTTGTCCTCGGATCTCTTCCTCCCATGCTGTCCATTCTTCTCTTTCCAAAAGAAATCCGAATTCCCGCAACGGTGATCATCGTAGCCCTTTCCCTTCTCTTTACTGGCTACACCAGCGCCAAGCTAGGAAAAGCCCCAACCAAGCAAGCCATGATCCGTAACTTGGTCATCGGCCTACTTACTATGGGCGTTACCTACCTCTTTGGACAATTGTTTAGTATTTAAAAAAGCTGAGACTTCTGTCTCAGCTATTGAAGATAAAATCTTCAAAAAAACTTTCCTTAGGTGAGTACGGAGGTTAGGTGAAATTATCCAGTGGATGATTTCAGCAATCCAGGAAGTTCCATGACTAATTATCGAGCCTCCTCGCTCTTTATTTTCTAGGCTCAGGCTAAAACAGTTCCCCAAACTGTTTTACTCTCAATAATTCCGAGTGCCTGAAACAATTGCGTTTCAAGCACTTTGCACACAGCGGAAAGTTTTAGATCTTCTTAAATGACTAAAAATAGAAGTCATTATATTGAAGAATCATCTAGATAGTTTACGTAAAAAGTAGTTTCTCTACATTCTAAGAGGCTGGGACAAAAATCCTAGCCTCTCAATTGTCTTTGGATTGTCGAGCAAGACGCAGTGGTTGAGTGGGCTCTACTACGCTGATTTCATCAGCTTTTACAGCCCTACTCAACTGTGCGGAGGTGGGACGACGAAATCGAATTCTAACGAATTACCGATTTCTGTCCCACTCTCTTTTCTTATGCTTCCAATAAAGCTTGGGCTTGTTTTTCTAATCCTGCGATTGCTTCGTCTGTCAAGACCAATTCGCCTGTTGCCCAGGCTTCTGGGTTAACGGTTGTTCCAGTGAAGTCTCCCACTACTTGGGTACGAACGAATGGTAAGAGAGCTTGGTAGGCTGCAAACATTGGCTCGTGTCCAGCATTAGCAACTGAAGAGACTGTTACGATCTTGTCTTGAAGAGCAGATGGGCCACGAGTTTCTGAAAGATCAAGGGCACGGCTGAGCCAATCGATCAAGTTTTTCACCACACCTGGAATGGCAAAGTTATAAACTGGTGAGAAGATCCAGATGGCATCCGCAGCAAGGACTGCATCACGCGCCCCTTGCACCGCTGGCAAGGTAGGAGTTTCCAAATCTTGGTTCATCATTGGGATGTCCTTGTAGTCCAAGTACGTCACTGTTGCTTTTCCTTCAAGAAGGCTTTCTGCTTTCTGAGCCATTTGGTGGTTGAAAGATCCTTGACGAAGAGATCCGACGATAAATAAAATGTTTTTCATAGATGTTTCTTCTTTCTGTTGTAAGATTATTTATTACAAGTACTATTCTACACGACCCAGATGTAAAGTCAAGAATTACATCTTAAATATTACTAATTCTTACTATTTTTTTATTTTTTCTCTCAAAAAGACAAATTTATCAAGTTTTCTAACCCTTTCTGACACGGGTCACAATTCCATCCGGGTCTATAAACTCGAGCTCACTTGAGGTCAACCAGGTGACAGCTGCCTCCTGCTCTTTTGCTCGCTCTGCGATGGCAACCAGGTCCTCTTTCTTTTCCACTTGGATGACGTAATAGGCGAGTCCAGGAAGGCGAGCTTCTCGTTTGGCCAAGTGCTTGCCAGCCCACTCATTGACTGCCAGGTGATGGTGGTAGTCTCCAGAGGCAATCCAGCTGGCAGATGGAAGAGTGAACTTATCAGATAATTCCAGCACCTTTTGGTAAAAGATGGACGCTGCCCTGCTATCCCTTACGGAGAGGTGGATATGTCCCATGCGGGTATCGGACGCTATCTGGAAGGGGTCCATCTTGCGCCCCATTTCATAGATTTCTTGAGCAGAGAGTTCCTCTGTCACCCCGATGATGCGACCATCCTCACGGATATCCCACTCCGCCACTGGCTTATCCCGATAGAGCTCGATGCCATTGCCCTCTGGATCTTCTATATAGAGAGCCTCACTGTAGCCATGGTCCGCTGCCCCGACAAAGGGAACCTTCAACTCAGCCATATGTTTGAAGACATCCGCCAAGTCCTCCCGACTAGGTAGGAGAATGGCCATGTGATAGAGACCATAGTTAGCCTTAAGAGCCTCCGTGCGGTCCGTTTGGATGAGGTGCACCAAGGCCTTGCCCCCAGCCCCAAGAAGGACTTCCTCCTCCGTCTGAGACAACATCTCCAAGCCCAGAATTTGGGTGTAAAAAGCGGTCTGGCGCGCCAAATCTTTCACATTTAGCGCTGTTTCTGCCAAGTAAATCTTGCTATTGTAAGCGTAGGTCATCGGTGTCTCCTTTTCGGTTTTGTCTTGTTGTAACTTTTTATATTACATTATTACACACTCTTTTTTCAAAGAAGCAAGAAAAACAACTCGACAGAAAACCCTCCCTAGAAAACTAAGGAGGGTTGTGTCTATTAAATGTGATGAAGAACTAGCCCTTAAACTCTTGGACAAATTTCTTGAGTTCGGCATCGGCTTCTGGCGTTGTTCCATGAAGCTGGCTGAGCATGTCTAAGAGGGAGGCTGTCTGAGTCTCAATCGTTGCGTTGGTTTGGTTGATCTTAGCCACGATATCAGTCAATGGCTCTACTTCTTCTTCCTCAAAGGTATCTACGTAGCGAGGGATATTGAGGTTGTAGTCATTTTCGACGATTTCTTCATAACTCGCTAGATGGGCAAACTTATCGATCTCCTCACGAGACTTGTAGGCTTCCAGGATCTTCTCGATATGAGCATCCGTCATGATATTCTGGTTTTTCCCCTTATCAAACTCCTTAGAGGCATCGATAAAGTAGACATCACGATTGGTACGGTTCTTTTTGAGAATGATGACTGTCGTTGGGATGCTAGTATTGAAGAAGATATTGGCAGGAAGTCCGATCACGGTATCAATAGCCCCTTCTTCCAGCAAGGCCTTGCGAATGGTTCCTTCAGCATTGCCACGGAAAAGGACTCCGTGAGGAAGGACGATGGCCATAACACCCTTATCTTGTTTCAAGTGATAGTAACCATGCAAGAGAAAGGCGAAGTCTGCCTTGGACTGAGGTGCCAGCTTACCAAATGGAGAGAAGCGTGGATCTTGGAGGAAGCCAGAGCTTGCAGACCATTTAGCTGAGTATGGTGGGTTCATGAGAACTCCATCAAAGTTGGTAGGCTCTTGGGTTGGCCAGTCTTCATCCAAGGTATCGGCATTGTGCAAGAACTGGTTTTCCACCGGAACCCCGTGTAGGATCATGTTCATCCGAGCCAGGTTATAGGTTGAGGTATTGAGCTCCTGACCAAAGTACTGAACGGTTTGAGGCTGGTGAGAAAACTTCTTGGCATTGAGCAAGAGCGAGCCCGATCCCATGGTGGCATCGTAGATGGTGAAGCCCTGCTCGTCTTCACGCCCTAAAAAAGCAATCTGGGTCATGAGCTTGGCTACAGGCTGAGGTGTATAGAACTCTCCTGCTTTCTTACCAGAGTCGGTCGCAAACTGACCAATCAAGTACTCATAAGCATCCCCCAGCATATCACCCGCATGACCTGCCACGTCCAGCACTGCCAATTCTTTCATAACGGCAGCAACTAGCTGGTTTTGCTTTTGAGGTGTCGCCCCTAGCTTTTTGGAGTAGAGATCAATGTCCTCAAAGAGATTTTCATAGAGGTCGTCACTTTGCTCGATGTCTCGGAATCCCTGAGCTAGATCTTCTAGCTGGAAGGTCCCTTCATTGACCCGATACACTAAAGCCGTAAAGGTCAAGTCCGGCTTGATGACATAGTTGAGCTCATCAGTGATGACAGAGATCAAGTCCTCTTGAGAGTCAGGATCCTCATAGTAGGACCGGTAAAGCGCCAAGGCTTCATCCAGACTTTCTGTCTCCTCCTCCATAGTCTCCGCCACGAAGAAGAGCAACTTATCTGAGAGGTACTTGTAAAAGATCATCCCCAAAAGGTAAGACTTATAGTCATTGGCATCCATCTTAGAGCGGAGCACGTCCGCTGAGTTCCACAGGGCTTGGTAGAGCGACTGGGAGGTTTGTGTTGTTTCCATAGTAATTCTTTCTGATTTCTTTTAGACCTTTTCTTGTTCCAGTGGGACGACAGCGAGTGTCTTGCCTAGACTGGCTAAGACTTTCAAGACCGTGTCCAATTGAGGGCTGGTCTTTCCTGTCTCCATCCGAGCGATGACTGGTTGACTGACCCCACTGAGTTCTTCTAGTTTCTTTTGGCTAATGCCCTTTTCATGCCGAGCCTCGATCAGCTCTGTCATAATCGCGACCCGCAGATCACTTTCCAGGATTTCTTCCTTAGTGAAGAGCTCTGCCCTCACATCTTTCCAATTGCTACCGATGGCACTATTCTTCATCTCTTAGCCCTCTTTCCTTCAAATCTTGCAACTCCCGCTTGGCTTTCTCGATCTCTCGTCTGGGTGTTTTTTGCGTCTTTTTGACAAAATGATGCAGTAAGACAAAGCTCCCATCCAGCCAAGCCACGAATAAAATCCGATCCCGCAAGGGTCTCAACTCCTAAATCTCCGCATCCAGATGCTTGATGTAGGGTTGACCAGCACGAGTTCCATGCTGGCTCAAAAGCTCAATATAGTCGTTGAGCTTGTTGAGTTTGACCCGGCTGTCCTTGCTATCGTGACGAGCTAGCTCTCTCATGTAGTCCAAGACCGGTTGATTCCCTTGTTTGTCCTTATAAAAATAAATAGCGTGCACAAAGCAACCTCTTTTCGAATTAATTATAACTCTAAAGTTATTAAAAGTAAATACTTTTAAGTTATTAAATACTAAGGAGCACCCTTTGAAAGGATCAAAGGGGCTCACTTATACTATTCGAAAAAGGGTGCGCTTATGGATACTGATAAGGTTATTTTTTGAAGGTTAGATAAACATATCTTGTAAGAGTTTCTTTTGTATCTATATCTAGAAATTAATTTAAAAATCAAGTTTTTTATTATTAAGTAGAGTTACAAATTCATTAAAATATTTTGTTCTTAATAATATATATAGTTCAGAATCCAGGGCTATACGACTTAAAGCTTTTTCTTTGAACTTAGGAGTTATTTCTGTGTTACCTCTGTATTCAATTATTTCTTTTTTTAAGTTACAAATCTTTAATATCCTTGAAAAATCAGATGAAGCCAAACTTTCTTCAACAATAGAATTAATTTTATTAAACGTTGAATCTACATCAAATTCAGAAGATAAGCTATCTAAAAACACATGAGCATCGTGTTCATTTGGTTCACTTATTTCAATTAAATGACTTTCCATGAATTCATCAAGTCTCTTTTTCAATGCTATACTTATTATTTTATCTTTGTTTGCTTTACAAGATTCAATAATACTTTGTTGAAAATTTTCAAATTTTCGTTGTTTTTCTTTGTCGTCATCAAAAGGTAAGCAAGACTTCACTACTGCTTCATCAATAAGTATCATCTCTACTTCATTAAATGGAAGAACAAAAATCCCCTCTTCTGTGTTCTCTTGAATACTACTTTCATTCATCCAATCATAATCAATAATGCCATATGCTTTATTTCCATGCATTTTGTTTAAATAATTATAAGCCTTTGTGTATTGAATAACTTGCTTATGCCCTTGAACTGGTTTGACAAAACAAAATTCACTGAATAATTTGGAATATATTTGGTAGTCCAGACTATTTTTAGTTCCTTCGCAAAACAAAATTGGCTTTTTTGCACCAGATATTTCATTTAATAACGGTAATGGTATTTCTTGTGATTCTTCCAACACCTGATAATCCAAATCATAAGGTGCTTCAAAATTCTTACACCATATATAGGTTGCATTTGTTCTAGATTGAACAAAGTCCATGTTATGTGAAGCAAAAATAAATTGACAATCAGGTCGCTCTGATATGAGCAAATCCCATAATTCATTATAGACAGCAGCATTAAGGAATGTTTCTGGTTCGTCAACGATAATATAACTATTTTCTGGAGCTAGAAGGACATTACCAATATAAAATAATACACAGCGTTCTCCATCACTAAGACCATTTATACTATATTTAGAACCATTTTTTTCAACTTTAACAACTCTATCATCAGGTTCAAGTTCAAATATTATTTCTGGGAAAATTTTATTCCATATTTGCTCTACTCTATCCCATAAAGTTAGAGGTAAATCTTTTTCTTTTCTTGATCTACGAGTAACTATGTTTGTATAGTCTTTTACCAATAATGTTATTAATTTCGTAAAAGTATTTGAAAAATTTGCATCAATCTGATTAAGGTATAGATCTATTGTTTCGTACTTTAGGCTTATATTGTTAAACTCAGTAATATAAGAGTCTTCATCAACTACATTCCTATCCTGAATATGAGTAGCAAAACACAACAGTTTTTGAGCAGGTAAAACATACATTTCATTACTATTAATCTTACTATTATTCTTTCTTAACTCATTAATAAGACTTGTTTTCCCTGCCCCATTAGCCCCAATGATAACTGTGGTAGAATCTATTTTAGCAATAAAAGAGAAAAGTTTAATTACTTTGAAATTATATATAATTTGAGGAAATAAAGAATCATACGAATGAATATCACCACCATAACAATTGCAGATACTTTCTAACAAATTATCACGTAATGTTTTATACCTTACCGTTACATCATTAGACAAAGCTTCTTCATCTAGCTCTTTGTTTATAAAAGAAATAAGTTCAAATAGATAATCATCTACTCGATTATATAAATCTTTTTCATAATCATATATTTGACTTAAATTATCTCGAAACCTTTTCTTTTCAGATTCTAGCTTTTCAATTAAGTCTGTTTTAGAACTATACATAACTCCTCCTTAAATAAACATATCCTGCAAGAGTTTCTTTTTCAGAGTCTCGAGCTGCGAAATTTTTTCTTGGTGAGTAGCGATGAGGTTATCGAGGTTAGAGAAATAGGCCCCGATGGCTTGTTGTTCTTCTAAAGATGGTATTTTTATTTTTAAAGAAGATACTTGTTCTAAGGAAAGATTTGGTTGTGCGCCTACTGTTGGATTTTTTCGGATATAATCTTTCACAACTTCCCCAGATAATACTACCAACAAAAAATATGCATCTAAATTATACCCTCTAATGATTGCAAGAGCTTGATTTGTATTAGCTGGAAGAATATTTTTTTTAACAATTGCAGTTCTACCAAGAGTACCTGCAATCGAAAATAATACATCTCCTTCATACAGTATAGATCTCTTCAAACTTCCGAAATGTTCTTCCTCTGAAATTTTAACAATAGGATAGATTTCATTATCTTTTAAGTTTTCAACCTTAATAAAGTTAACCTTTCCTTGTTCTGATTGCGATTTTCCTGTTGTTCCTTTTGTAATCAAATCACAAAAATCACCTAACTTGATTAGGTCCCACTCACCTTTATATCCATCCAAACGTATTTCAGGAACGGTCTGTCCAGCTTTTGGAAACATCTTAAAGAGCATGGTCGCCTTGAGAGATTGATAATTAGCAAGATTGTCCTTGTAGCTAGCCAGAAGGTCGTCGAGGGTGCGGAAGAGGGTGCCGATAGCAGTTTGTTCTTCTAGGCTAGGTAAATACAATTCAATACTTTTAACAATAGCCGCAGAAAGATTCCCTTGCCCACCTTGTAGATATTTTTCCAAAATATTATCTTTCTCTTTTTTCAGATAATTCATAATAAACTCAGAAGAATATCCTTGATTAGGCTTAATAGCAAGAATTGCCTGATTAATGGCGCCATTGATTTGACTTATCGCAACCTCCCCACTTGTTGCACCATACAGAGCATATAAAATATCACCTTGTGCTACTATTTTTGCTGAAGAGTTTTGTAAAGCTTCATTACTAATAAATAATTCTGTTTGTTTTGATTTAACTTCTCCTGACCTTATAAAGGGTATGTCCCCCTCGTAATAACTCTTATTACTTGATTTTGGAGTTCCTCCAGAAAAACTTGTGGTTATCTCTCCGATCTGTTTTCTTTCAAGAGAATTATCATATCCCTTAAATCTAATTTTTGAATTATTATGTTGATTCATTTAAAATCTCCACTAAAATACATCTAACAAAACCATGGCATAAAATGAGGAATAACCTCGTTCTTATAAAGAGTAACCTTTTCTTTACAATATTTGTAAATTTCTTGGTTTCTATTATCCTTTAAATAGGATAATATTGATTCTAAATCGACAAAATTTTCATCGTCAAAAAAGAACATCGGCGGTAATAAAGCATCTTCGCTTTTACCACATGCAAACATTTCCAATGCTAAAAAACCATCAGAATACCCTCGATCATAATAAGCTCGTAAATATTCATTTTCATTCATCCTTTGGTTATAGAAAAGTAAATATCTACGAACAACTTTATGAATATATTGTGGCATTAACATTCTTCCTGACTTTTTATCGGCATGACACCTCTGAAAAGCATGAATTAGGCCATCTTGATAAGCAATACTTAATAAAAGTTCGGGATATTCTTGTAAAATTTTATGAAATTTTGAATCATCCATCCACTTAACATGCTCATTTACTAAAGTATCATTTGCAAATTCAGTAAATTGGTATAACTCGCTATCAAAAATAATTTTTCTTTTAATAAGTTCCTTTTTTAAAGAATTAACAAAATACGTCCCATCTGTAATTATTGGAATTATATTTTCGGGGGGATTATCTAACCACTTTTCATCAATTGTAACTAAATAAAATTGATTAGCAAACTGTCCCAAATCATCTGAAAGAATTTCAATAATTTTATTCAAATCTTCATCACCAAAAGAAAAACCTATAAACACCACTGTCTTTGTAGATAAAATTGTTTTTAATCTATCACCAATAGGCTTTGTGGATAATTTTAAATAACAATTTTCATAATCTGCAGCGGTTGCAATAATTGAACCTAAATTCTTAATAGAGCCATGAATTTTAAATACTCTTTTTTCAAACGTATCCCACAGAGCAACATCCTCATTGTAAATAATTGGAAACATATCACAATTATCCTCAAAAAGACAATCCCAATTAGTCGTTATCACTGTTTCAATTTGAGGAATTTGTGAAACTTCAGTATGGAATTCAGAAGCTATTCTATACAATTCAGGAAAATTCTCAATCATCTGAAATCTCTTATTTATTTTTTGAAATAATTTTTTTCGACCATTAGAAACATTACTACAGTATAGGCTCATAAGAGATGAAAAAGATAAATCATCCCTCACATTAACTTTATTATCTTTTTTTAATTCTTCAAACACATCTGTATAAAATGTGTAAGGCATAACTTTTTTAGATTCTGTGCTAATACCTGCCCCACAAAATAGTACCAAATTTTTATTAATAACAGCTTGAATAATATCTTCAGGTAAAATAAAATCACTATTTTTCAAACATTGAAAGCAACCTTCTATATTTTCTCCACTAACATGTATCATAATTATAATCCACTCTCAATCAACTTAATTTTTTATATAAAATCCATCGTAATTAATTATCTTGTAAATAATAGAATTAATTCTATCAATTTCATCATCTACTATTTTCATTAAATTCTTAAAATTTATTTTAGTTTCATACTCAACCATATCTATAAAGTAACTACTAGAATTTAAAAAAACTAGTTCGGGAAATGATTGAATCTTGTAGTGAAATATATTATTTCTTAAGCTACAATTATTTGGAAAATACTTGTTTTTAACTTTAAAAGTACACTTGAAATCATCCTCATATTCTTTTTTTAGATATTCATTGTATTTATTATGTACTTTTATCAGATAATTAACACTTACAAGATAAGTTTGAATTTTTGATCTATAAAATAGAATACCTTTAGAATTAAATCCTTCTGATAATACACTAGTTATAAAATTATTCTGACATAATACATTGAAAAGCTGTAATTGAACCTCCATTGGAAGATTTCCTTGCAAAATATTTCTACGTTTCTCATCAATAAGAAAATAATCTTTATGGCTCATGTTATTACTGTCTAATTTGATTTTAGAACCTTTAGAAATAGAATTTGATTTATTAAATAGTTTTATTATATATTCAATAATAAATCCAATATGTTTAGAATACTCAAAAATAACCTTTTCTATTTCTAATGACCATGTTTTAAAAGATACATTTTCCTCAAACTTTATAAAATCTTCAAAATAAAGAAACTGTTGACTGGTATTTCCAAATGGAATATTATTTATACTAAAAACTCCAAAGTCACATTGCCCAAACAAATAAACAAAAAGTTTTTGTAAAGCATTATAATCTGTTTGAAGTATGGCTTTAAATTCTTCCGAATTCTTTCTTAGTAGTTTACCAGCCTTTGATAATTTTTTATCAGAGTATAATTTTAATCCAACCCTAGAACTTTTTAGTAATTCCTCAAAATTATAATCCCCTGTTTTAAAGACATCCATTTTTACATCTTCATCCTTAAATATTTCAAGCCATCCTAAACAAATAGATGAGATAATTGGAATTAAAGCAATATAAATTTCATTATTGCTAGCTTCATCTTTGGAATTATAAATAAATTCTAAAATTTGTCTTAATTCTATAGTTTCCTCTAGCAGAATTGATTTGGATACTTCGTGTAGACATTTTTGTTTCATTATTTAGCCATTCTAACGCTTTTCTATCTCACATATTGTCAGTTTATATACTTACAAAGTATAAATAACAAAATTTAGAAATTATATTCAATATTTTTTGTATTATATTTTTAGTACTTTTTTGCAATAAACGTTAAAATTATCGTTTATAATTTTACCTAAATCATCAATTAAATTAACTGATCTATTTTCAATATTAGATTTTTCAAAATTATCTCCTCTAAAAACTTTGTTAATGTAAAAATATAACTCATCCTCATCACGTAACACTCTCATTTTTTCTTCAAAATTTTTATCTGAGATTTTTACATTTGTATCCCTATGCAACAAGGTTAAATTCCCTAATCTATTCTCGTCTGAATCTTCCTTTTCAAAATTACTTTGGGGTATAATATGTTCCAACTGCCAAATCATTTTACCTTTATGATCTAATTCTGTAAAATCTATTGATCTCCCATTACTTTTAAATTTCTCAATACTAATAAGCAGAAAACGAGTGAAATGAACATGTGTCCCGCTATAATAATTAACTCGCTCTCTCTGTTCATCCTCAACAAATTTCTGAATTACTTTTTTATAGTCATTCAATTTTAAGTAATGGTGCTTCTTTTCCTGATTCTTAAAATATTCTAGAAACCGATTACCAAAAACTGTTTTAAAACTATCTAATAATTTATCCACATTATCTCCTCTACCTCCCCACTCTCAGTGGTTCAATCACTTCTTCAATCAGTTGGGTATAGGCTTCTTTGATTTGTTTTTTGTAGCTGAGTGGGTTGAGAGCATCTGTTACTTCTGCCTTGTAGTCTTTGTAGCGTTGGCTCTTGGTCAGCTGGCTTTCACCGGCTTGTTTTTTAGAGCCTTTACGGTAGTGTTGGATATAGTAACGGAGTTCGTCGGCTCCGATATACCAGTTTTTGGCGAAACTTACGATATGGCTATCAATGACGGATTCGATCATCTGGTCCAAGACTCCGGTAATGGATTGTCCTCGGTAGCGTTCGGGCTCTTCTTGGACTTGGGTCCAAAGGTTTTGGATGATCTCGGCTAGGCTTGGATTGGTCCGGTTCAGGCTCTCGATATAGCTATCCACAGTTGCGATGTCCTTGTCACTCAGGGTCTGCTCGTCATTTTCCTCCTGCTGGATCATACTCTGGATCAGCATCAGGATATAGGCATAGTTGATCTCATCGACTTGGACAGACTCTAGCTCATAGTGGATGTCCAGCTCATCTTGGCTGTCCACTTCTGGGTCCCTGCTCTTGATCTCCGCCAGGATATTTTGATAGAGTCCCAGATAGACTTCGAGCTGACTGTCGCTGAGGCCTGTTTCCCGATAGATCTCTTCCTTATCATACTCAGAGTAGACACGGATCGAGGCTTGGTACTTGTCAAAGACCTGATAGGCTTTGGCGACCTTACGGAGCTGAGCTGTTGGAGCTTGCTCGAGGGCGACGCCTTCTTCTTCGATGTCTGTGACTTGGCCTTTAAACTCTGCCCAGGCTTTTAAGAAGTTGCGCTTCTCTTCTTCCCAGCTAGGTGCTAGGACCTCATTTTCTCCTCCATTGGAGTAGAGCTTGAGGGCATTGTCAACGGCTTCCTTAAAGGCTTGAGGGCGCTGGAAGGTGATGATATGGCCGAAGTGTTTCTTGTCATCAAAGATCCGATTGGTCCGGCTGAAGGACTGGATCAAGTCCTGTGGGCGCATGGGCTTGCGATCGATAAAGAGCGTAGAAAGACAAGGTGCATCAAAACCAGTCAACAGACGGTCAACCACGATGACCAGATCCAACTGTTCATTGCGATAGAGATACTTGTCCTGCTTTCTGGCCAAGCGATTATTGACATCGGTGTTAAAGCCCCGCAGATCTGCTAGGCTAAAATGCGTTCCAAACTCTTGGTTGTAGTCCTCCATGACCTGCTTCATATGGTCTTGGTAGCCGATGGACTCTTCCTCATTTTCAGACACCGAGTAGGTGATGGTAAACTTTGGAAAATCTGGCAAATGGCGTTTGACCCGCTCGGAGACCTTGACCCGCTCCTTGCCCGCGAGTATGCTCTTGAGCAGATTGTAGTAAGCCTGTGCTCGTGGGATGGACTTGACTGTCAAGATAGCCTCATAGCTCTTTCCAACCCCTTTAGGGATATTGAGCTGTTGCTGGCTCTTATTGAGAATGGCATCTAGGACCTCTAGCATGTGCTCCTTGTCCTCATAGGCCTGGTCTGGGATCTCTTCTTCTAGGAGATTAGAGATGATGGTGTTGCGGTAGTCTACCTTAAAGCCAAGAACCGCTCCATCATGGATGGCTTCCTTGACCGTGTATTCATGCAGGCGATCACCATACTGTTGGTGGGTGGTCTGAGCCAGGTCTCCCACTTGTTTGCGTTTGTTTTCCTTGAAGATTGGAGTCCCTGTAAAGCCATACCAGAGAGAGTTTTTGAAGTAGGCTTTGATCTCTTTTTGCGTCTGTGGGGTGACCGCCCGGTGGCACTCATCCACGACAAAGGCCACGCGCAGATCCTTGATCTTCCCAGCATCCCGCTGATACTTTCCTTCTTCGAACTTGCGTATCATGGTCGTGATTTTCTGGATGGTCGTGACCACCACGCGTTTGTCATTGCCCCCTAGGCGCTTGACCAGTTCATGGGTATTGTCCGTCTCGTCGATGTCGATGACATCATTGGCCGCATAAGAGAGGAAGGACGAGGTCGTCTGTTGGTCCAAGTCTCTGCGGTCGACGACAAAGATGGTCTTTTGGATCGCTGGGATCTGCAAGAGATTGCGCGCTACCTTGTAAGAGGTCAGAGTCTTGCCTGATCCAGTCGTATGCCAGATATAGCCCGACTCTTGGCGACGAGAGGCTTCCTGTACAGCCTCGATGGCATGGATCTGGTAGGGACGCAGGAGGATGAGTGCTTTCTTGCTATCGTCGATGACTGAGTACTGCATGACCATCTGGTGGGCCCGAGGAATGGAGAGAACCTCATGGGCAAAGCTGTTGAGATCGATCATAGGTTGGTTATCCTTGTCCACCCACTTGGTCAGGAATTGCTTGTTTAGCTTGCTTTCACGGGCTGCAGCGATATAGCGTGTGTCGACTTTATTGGTCACGACAAACATCTGTAAGCTCGAGTAAATGCCCCGGAACTTACCTTCTCGGTCGTACTTTTTGATCTGGTGAAAGGCATCTAGAAAGGCTACTCGTGGACTCTTGAGTTCGATATGGATGAGAGGCAGGCCATTGATCAAAAGGGTCGTATCGAGCCGGCGATCTTGGTCTAGCGGATAGGCCTTGTCGCGTTCGACTTGGTTGACCACTTCATAGCTCGACTTCCCAGCAGCGATATTGTCCCGCCAGATGACCGCTAAGCGGATAGTTCCTAGACTAGCATCCTCCCGTTGGACTTCTACCTTGGCGATGCCATTTTCACCTGCTAGCCACTTGGCCGCTTCATAATAGCTGACAAAGTTGAGCTGGTTCTTGATCTGGCGCTTTTCTTGGTCGGTCAAGGGATGGTCCGCCAGCACGGCGACATTGTTTTGCGCGAGCTTATCAAAGAAATTGTCCCACAACTGGTCTTCATTCTTGAGATCCTCTCGGT
This sequence comes from Streptococcus sp. KHUD_013, assembly GCF_052588545.1. Lineage (NCBI taxonomy): Bacteria > Bacillati > Bacillota > Bacilli > Lactobacillales > Streptococcaceae > Streptococcus > Streptococcus sp. KHUD_013. The sequence goes on along the minus strand of NZ_CP186264.1, from coordinate 715,282 downwards.
AGGTCCACTGACTCTCTCCTGATGTCAACTGCTGGATCAACTGTCTTTCAATCTCAAGTTCTGGAGTTGCTACTGCCTTCATCCGTCTATCCTTTTCCTGTACATAATCTCCTATTATTATAGCATGTTTGGGAAAGAAATTAACGCTTTCAAAGCATTTTGTTGCTTTTTCGCGCAAAAAAACGAACCTGGTCTGGTCCGTTTTTTCTTAATCTAATTGAATCCCTTTTTCTGCTAGATTGTCTAGGCATTCTTGGAGGTAAGTAGCCTGATGCTCGGGATAGATGGGTGTACTCAAGGCTTCTTCTCCCAGTTCTGGGTAGGCTGGGCAGGTCTTGCCTCGGTAGGTCGGCTCCCACCACTCTGGGCTGACCTTGTAGCCACGAGCGGTCATCTCCTCCATGATGAGGCGGTGATAGGCATAGAGGCGATAGGGCGAGTAGTCAAAGACATAGTTGACCGTCGCGTGCTTCTTGCCCCAGCCGTTGCCTCGAAGGGCGCAGCATTCCCGATGTTGGCCGAGGAGCTGGGGACGAGGGAGTTTGCTAATCAAGTCTTGGTGCCACAGTCTCATCTATTGACCTCCTAGTAATGTCGAGTCTTGCAAGTAGCGATTGGGATAGCGCTCAAGGAGCGTCTGGATCCCCTTGATGAGATCCTCTTGGCTAGCTTGGCCATGCTGGTATTTCTCAAGTAGCAGCATGAAGTCGGCCTTTTCCTCAGGAGTCGCCTGCTTTTTGAAATAGCCCCAAATATGCTGGAAAGCATTGGAGACCTGGCCACGATTTTCCGGCAAGGCCAGCGCTTGCTGGATCAGGTCCTCGACGTGACTGACCTCAACCTGGTCTTGCTTGAGGTATTCTCGGATTTCCTTGTAAATGTTGCTGGAATGACTCAGCACCAGGTATTTATTTTTCGCCCATAGGACTTGGCAGTGATGTTTTTGATCCACTCGTGTCTCCTTTTGATCTTCTCTATCAATAGTCCTCCCATTATACCATGGAAATGAGTTAAGTCATAAAAAAAGTGGACCTACAAGGCCCGTTTTTCTCGCTGTTTTATTTATCAAAGGGAGGCTTTTAACTGCTCTATCTGCTCTTCACTTAAATCGGTATACCGTTGGACATCTTCGGTGCTAAAGCCATTGGCCAAGAGTCCTTGGGCGATACGAAGGGTAGCTTCTTCTCGTCCTTGTTCTAACCCCTGCATTCTTCCTTGTTCTAATGCAATCTTGCCAGCTTCTTCCTTGGTTTCTTTGAGCAAGGTTTCCATACACATATTCCAGTTTTCTCTGAGGCGGATGCGTTCATCTATCATGTCTTTTTCCTCCTTGGTCCAATTGGATGGGATTAAGAGCGACTCTGCTTGTTCGATCACTTGATCTGGTTGATGACTAAAGGGATGATTCCCGAAGAATTCTAGCCACTGTTGCAATGGATCACTCACTTGCGTCCCTCTCCTTTCATTATACTTGTCCAATTCTAAAAAGGCAAGTCGCAATAGATTATGACGTTGATTCCCCTTGCTATTAGCGAGAAGGGGACCCCCATGGATGGCATGACGCACTTCATACACATTGACAGGAGAAGCCTCATCAGGGAAAATACTCTTCTCCAAAATCGCAATCCCATAGACTGGAACCAGATCCTCGTACATCTGATGAGTTTGGCCTTTCTTCCGTTTTTTTCGGACATTTTCAATCAACTGGTTGGCCAGATAATAATAAAAACGATTGACAAAATACTCCTGCTTCATGACTTGAATCTCAATAATGACTTCTAGGCCCGAATCTAATTTTGCTCGCACATCTACAGAAGTCTCAAATGGGTAATCTCCTAAAAATCCTTGTTCATGAATTTGATTGCCTTCTAAGATTTCTACCGAGCGGATGGGTAAGTCCAGGACCTCTTGGATAAATTTTGCAGTGACATCTGGAATACTAAAAATTTTCTTTGCAATCAGATCCAGAGTGGGTGAAATATGGGGATGGCGTTTGCGCATCTTTTTCCTCCTTTTACATTCTTAATGAGGGAGAACCAACTCCTCCCTTACTTATATCATTCGTAAAAAGATTCTCTCCCACGAAAAAAAGCCTGAGACCTGCTCAGACTTTTTTTGTTAATCAATTTCAAGGCCACCGGTGTAGAGGCGGTAATAAGTCCCGCGTTCTGCCATCAAGGAAGCGTGGTTGCCTCGCTCGATGATGCGTCCCTTGTCCATGACCATGATCACATCAGAGTTGACGATGGTTGAGAGACGGTGGGCGATGACAAAGACAGTCCGTCCTGCCATCAGGCGATCCATCCCCTCTTGGACCATCTTCTCTGTCCGTGAGTCGATTGAGGAAGTTGCTTCATCAAGGATCAAGACTGGTGCATTGGCCAAGGCAGCACGCGCAATAGCAATCAACTGACGTTGACCGTTAGAGAGACCAGCTCCATCATCGTTCAAGACGGTATCGTATCCTTGGTCCAAATGTTTGACGAAGGAATCTACATTGGCAATGCGGGCTGCTTCCAGGATCTCCTCCCGGGTCGCATCTGATCGACCATAGGCGATATTTTCTGCGATGGTTCCAGTAAAGAGGTGGGTATCCTGCAAGACGATCCCAAGCGAACGACGGAGCGAATCCTTCTCGATCAGCTTCACATCAATCCCATCATAGGTGATAGATCCTGATTGAATATCGTAGAAACGATTGATCAAGTTGGTAATGGTGGTCTTTCCTGCTCCTGTCGCGCCGACAAAGGCCACCTTTTGCCCCTTGTCTGCGTAGAGGTTAATATCGTAAAGGATTTGGTTCTTCTCATTGTAGGAGAAGTCTACATTGGTAAAGACGACATTTCCGACCAGTTTGACCAGTTCGTAGTCGCCATTTTCCCGAGGGTGTTTCCAAGCCCAGAGATTGGTCTTCTTATCAGTGATGACCATGCGACCATCGACCTCTTCATAGTTGACCAAGGTGACTTTCCCTTCATCCACTTCGACTTCTTCATCCAAGAGATCAAAGATCCGATCCCCCCCAGCAAGAGCCATGAGGACAAAGTTCAACTGTTGCGATACTTGGGTGATAGGTCCGTTGAAGGAACGGTTGAGCTGGAGGAAGGCCATGAGTCCACCAATGGTGAGGCCACTGATACCATTCAAGGCAAAGATCCCTCCGACCAGTGAGGTCAAGACGAAGGAGACATTTCCCAGGTTCCCCAAGATAGGCATCAAGACATTGGCATAGCGGTTGGCTTGGTAGGAAGATTCAAAGAGCTGGTCATTAATCCTCTCAAAGGCTTCAATACTTTCTTTTTCATGAACGAAGGCCTTGACCACCTTTTGACCAGACATCATCTCTTCGATAAAGCCGTTTTCAATCCCTAGGTTCTTTTGCTGATCGGCGAAATAGCGACCAGATTTGCCAGAGATATCTTTGATGACATAGGCCATGACTCCGACCATCAAAAGAACGAGAAGGAAAAGGAGAGGGCTAATCATGATCATGCTGACAGCTACCCCGATAATGGTGATGGCAGACTGCAAGAGCTGCGGGATAGACTGCTCGATCGCTTGGCGAAGAGCATCGATGTCATTGGTATAGATAGACATGATATCCCCGTGCTGGTGGGTATCAAAGTACTTCACAGGGAGCTTCTGCATACGGGCAAAGAGCTGGTTTCGTAGAGAGCGCAGGGTATCTTGAGATACTGTCGCCATAATGAGGGAGAAGCCATAGTTGGCCAAAACACCCAAAATACCGACTACTGCCAGCATCATCAAGAAGCTGAGGAGAGGACCAAAGTCCTTGCTACCACTATCTAACATAGGTTGGATGTATTGGTCCACCAAGGCCCGGATAGAGGAGGTAATATAGACCGTAGAGAGGGAGGCTGCCACAATGAGGATAGCCGCTAGTAGGAGAACAAACTTATATTGTTTCCACATATAGTCTAGCAAGCGTACGAGAGAGCCCCAGCTAGCTTTTTTCTTATTCTTCATCTGCTTGTCCTCCTTTCCCTTGGGTTTGCATGTCATAGACTTCACGGTAGATGGCATTGGTCTCAATCAAGTCGTGGTGAGTACCAATCGCATCGATCTTCCCATCATTCATGACCACGATTCGGTCTGCATCTTGGATAGAAGAGATCCGTTGGCCAATGATGATCTTAGTTGTGTCTTTAAGACTGGTAGCCAATCCTTGACGGATCAGGCTATCGGTCTTAGTATCGACAGCCGAGGTCGAATCATCCAAGATCAAAATCTTTGGATTCATCAAGAGGGCGCGGGCGATACAGAGACGTTGACGCTGACCACCTGACACATTGGCTCCACCACGTTCGATCATGGTATCATAGCCATCCTTAAAGTTCTGGATAAATTCATCCGCTTGAGCAATCTTACAAGCTTCTATGATTTCTTCATCCGTCGCGTTCTTATTCCCCCAGCGCATATTTTCCTTGATGGTACCAGAGAAGAGGACATTGGTTTGAAGCACCATGGCTACTTGCTTGCGCAAATGATCCAAATCATAGTTTCGCACATCCTGACCAGCGACCTTGACGCTACCTGACTCCACATCATAGAGACGAGGGATGAGCTGGACCAGACTAGACTTACCGGAACCAGTCCCCCCAAGGATCCCGATCACTTCACCCGAGCGAATGCTGAGGTTGATATCGGACAAGACATGGGCCTTGTCGCCATTTTCGTCCGTGTAGGCAAAGTCCACATGGTCGAAGGTAATCGATCCATCCGCTACTTCTGTCAGACCATTCTCCGGAGAGACGATGGTTGACTCTGTCCCAAGGACTTCATTGATCCGTTCTACAGATGCCATAGAGATCGAGAGCATCACGAAGATCATCATAAACATCATGAGGGACATAAGGATGGTCATGACATAGGCAAACATAGACGTCAGCTCACCAGTGGTAAAGCTTCCACCCACGATGAGTTGTGCCCCGATCCAAGAGATCAAGATAAAGGAAGCATACAAGGAGAGCATCATGGCTGGACTACTCAAAATCACGATGCGAATAGCCTTCATGAACATGTTGTAGATCAAGCGAGAAGCTTTCTTAAACTTGACAGTCTCTTTTTCTTCCTTGACATAGGACTTGACCACGCGCATGTTGGTGATGTTTTCCTGGATGCTATTGTTCAAGTTATCATAGGCATCAAAGACCTTGGTAAAGAGTGGATAGACGATCTTAGTAATCACACCCAAGACCAGCCCTAAGAAAAGGGTAATCCCTACAAAGATACTAGCCATCTGCGGATTGATCAAGTAGCTAGCAACGATAGCAAAGATCAGATTGAGCGGTGCCCGCACACAGATCCGGATCACCATCTGATAGGAGTTCTGCACATTGGTCACATCCGTCATCATCCGGGTTACCAGACCACCTGAGGAGAAGCTATCGATGTTTTCGAAGGAGAAAGTTTGGATCTTCTTGAAAATTGCCTTCCGTAGGTTCTTAGCAAATCCAGCTGAAGCAAAAGCCCCGTAGCGAGCCGACTGCATCCCACAGAAAAGAGAGAGAAAGGCGAAGACCAACATGAGGAGACCATAGGTGAGAACAGTGGTCATATCCCCCTTCTGAACCCCCTTGTCCAAAAGCGTCGCCATAATGAATGGAATAGAAATCTCAAACATGACCTCAAACACCATATAGAGTGAGGCTAGAATAGAGGGTTTCTTGTATTCCTTGATTTCAGCAATCAATGACTGAAGCATAGTTACCTCCTAAAAATACTAGTTAGTAAAGTTTTCTTTACTGGCAGTCCATTTCCGAACAAAGAAACAGTCCTTCGTTCTGAGAGGATTGCGCCTACAAAAGAAAGCTATAGAAAGAGAAAGCACCCTGACAGCGTTACTGTAGGGACGACTTTCATTATTCATACTACTTAGTATAGAGGAATATGGAAGAAAAATCAAACATTTAGGTAACATCACTAAAGAATATTCCAATTTGGCCATCTTGAAACCTAGTAAGCCAGATTTCTATTTAAACCGTATTCCTATTCACTGGTACTGAGGGACACCAAGCTCAAGGCCGCAACCCCAATACCAATCACAAACTGCAGGAGGATCCCCACAGAGATAAAGGACCATTTGTTGCGCCAGATTAAGTAAAAGGCCCCCTTCAGGTCCTGCCAGTAGCTCCGTTTCATGATGTCTCCCTTTCATTTCTATTATTCCCCTAGAATAGCGGAAAAGCCTCTCTCTTTCAATCATTTATCACAAGCAAAAAAGGCTGGGAAGCCCAACCTTTTTAATAATTCTATGGCAGATCATTACCCGCAGCCAGGTAGATTTGGTACCATTCCTTACGCGTTAGGGTTACTGTTGTTGCTTTCCCCGCTTCAAGGACATGCTGGGGTTTGGTCGTTCCGATGACGGCCTGCATCTTACCCGGATAGCGGAGGATCCAGGCTAGGGCAATAGCGGTCGGAGTGACCTTGTATTTCTTCGCCAAGTCATTGAGGACATGATTGAGGGCCGCAAACTCTTCCTTGCCGACAAAATTCCCCTTGAAATAGCCATGCTGGAGGACAGACCAGGCTTGAATCACTGTATCCGTTAAACGACAATACTCAAAGACACTGCCATCTCGCACGGCTGCTTTTGGCCCTTCCATATTGACATGAAAACCAGCTTCAAAGCTCGGTGTAAAGGCGGCACTCAACTGCAACTGGTTAACCTTGAGAGGCTGTTTGACAGCCTTTTTGAGCAATTCCATCATCATAGGATTTTGATTGGACACTCCAAAATGACGGACCTTGCCCGCTTGCTCCAAGTGATCAAAAGCTGCTGCTACTTCTTCCGGCTCCATGAGAGCATCCGGTCGGTGAAGGAGGAGACTATCTAAGCGCTCGATCTGCAGGCGCTCGAGGATGCCATCGACGGAGTCCGAAATATAGTCCCTAGAAAAATCAAAATAGGTAAAGCCGTCTTTGCGAATGCCACACTTGGACTGGATCCACATCTGATCTCGAAGATCCGGACGGCGTTTGAGAACCTTACCCAACAGGACCTCACACTGGCCATCACCATAGATGTCCGCCAGATCAAAAGTGTTGATCCCAATTGACAAGGCTGCCTCCACCAAGGCCTCCACCTCATCTTCACTCATCTGGCTGATCCGCATCATCCCAAGGACAATCGTGGACAGATGCTCATTTTCAGCAAACTCAATATAGTTCATGTCCGCCTCCTTTTCATTCTACTTTCATTATAAAGTAAAGAGGACTAAACAGCAATGATTTCACAAAGCAAAGAGACTGGGACAAAAAGTCCTAGCCTCTCAATTGTCTTTGGATTGTCGAGCAAGACGCAGTGGTTGAGTGGGCTCTACTACGCTGATTTCATCAGCTTTTATAGCCCTACTCAACTGTGCGGAGGTGGGACGACGAAATCGAATTCTAATAAATTACCGATTTCTGTCCCACTCTCGTCTCTTTTAGCGATAGCTTAAAGCCTTTTTAACAGTCTTGACTAAACCTAGATCATCTGTTTGTAGGATGAGGCTTGAATAGATTTTTCCAATGATCATGGTGCCGAGGAGCGTGAAGGCCAAGGCAATTCCGAATGACCCCCACGATTCAAGTCCACTTGCATAGCCATTAATAGTACGGAATGGCATGAAGAAGGTTGAAATGAATGGAATGTAGGATCCAATCTTCAATAGAGGGACATCTCCTGCGCTACCCAAGGCAGTCACTCCAAAGAATCCAACCATCACTAACATCATCAGAGGAGAGAGGGCCTTTCCTGTATCTTCTGGACGAGCAACTGTTGAGCCTAGGAAAGCTGAAAGAACAACGTACATGAAGATTCCGAGAATGATAAAGAAGAAGGTGTTCAAGGAAATAGATTGTCCAATATGTTGGGTGATAGGAGAGTCTGGAGATAAAATATCTTTCACAAGAGGAATGGAATCTCTAAACATCCAAACACCTCCCAAGCCGACTGCATAGATACCAATATGGGTAAAAATTACTCCAAAAAGACCAATCATGCGAGCATAGAAATAGTGAGTTGCACGAATGCTTGAGAAGACCACTTCCATAATCTTGGTTCCTTTTTCACTGGCTACCTCTTGAGCAGTGATACTTGAATAAAAGATCAGAATCATGTAAAGAAGAAAACCGATTCCTCCAGCTACCATGGTTTGCACCATTTTTAGCCCTTCTTTCTTCTCATCAATTTTTTCAGTCAATGAGACCTGTTGCGAAAGGGCTGTTAACTGCTCTTGGCTTAAGTCCGCCTTAGAAACATTGAGCATTTGTTGGACCTGACTCAATTTTGCCATAAGGACTGATTTGAAATCTGGCTTCATGGCATCCTCACTCTGGTAGCGAGCCTCTAGCTGGCCATCCTTTTCTTCAACTGTGAGGATTCCCTTGATTTCTTCCTCTTTCATGGCCTTCTTAGCTGCTGCTTCATCCTTATAGTCAAAGGTCAAGCCATCAGTTCCTTTCAAGCCTTCCTTGACAGGAGCTTGATCTGTAATCAAGGCAATATTGCTTTTCGCAGAGGTAGAAGAGCCAACGAAGTAGTTTATTCCGATCGTCAATCCAATGAAGATAAAGGGAGAAAGAACCATCAGGAAAAAGCTCCATGATTTCACTTGGCGTAAATAAGTTTCTTTGATAACAATCAGCATCTGTTTCATACTTCTACTCCTGATTCTAGTTTAAAGATTTCATCAATGGTTGGGGCTTGTTGGTCAAAGGTTGCAATATAGCGACCCTTGGTCAACTGGTCAAAGAGGTCTGGACCTGCTGTCTCATCATCCAATACCAACTTCCATAGACCTTGCTTGGTCATAGTCACTTTAGTCACATGAGGCAATACTTCCAACTCCTCTTTACTGAAGTCATTGGATACGAAGAGACGAGTCTTCCCGAAACTATTGCGAACTTCTTGTACGGGACCTGAAAGAATCACTGATCCATCACGAATCATAACCAACTCATCACAGAGTTCTTCCACATTGGTCATGACGTGGTCAGAGAAGATAATGGTCGCACCGCGTTCTTTTTCTTCAAAGATGACCTGCTTGAGCACTTCCGTATTGACAGGATCCAGTCCACTAAAAGGCTCATCCAAAATGATCAATTTTGGCTCATGGATCATGGTAATAATCAATTGAACCTTTTGCTGATTCCCTTTTGAAAGGCTCTTAATCTTATCGGTTAATTTCCCTTTTACTTGGAGCTTTTCCATCCAGATTGGCAGTTTCTCCTTGACCTCAGCAGTTGACATTCCTTTGAGATTAGCAAGGTAACGGACTTGCTCATAGATGGTTAACTTAGGCATAAGGCTTCGCTCTTCTGGCAGGTAGCCAATTTCCTTATAGGTTTCTTGACTGATTGCTTGGCCATCCAATTGGATATCACCACTGTAGTCAAGGAAGCGGAGGATACTATGAAAGATAGTGGTCTTCCCAGCTCCGTTCTTCCCGATCAAACCTAAGATGGATCCTTTTTTCGCAGTCAAGTCAATCCCGAACAAGACCTGCTTCTTGCCAAAACTCTTTTCTAAATTTCTAATTTCTAACATGGATGACTCCTTTACTCTTTATAATAACGTTTGGTAATCTTGTATTGTGAAATAAGGATATAAATATAGATGATGGAGACAACGAACAAAGCTAAGAGAATATCCGTATGGAAGGCAATCCCAATGATTAAGAGACCAATGAGAAGGCTCGGCAAGATATAATTGCTTAACTTGACCACCACTTCAAAATTTTCCTCGTAGTTAATCTGCTTTTCTGCTTCATCCATCATACTCATCATAAATTCCCGCACTTCCTTGGCATTGGCATTGCGGGGAATCGGTTTTCCATAAATCAGATGGAAGGTCTTGCGAAAGAAGATATCCGATAGGAAAAATAGGGCAAACAAGACAAGAAAGAGATAGAGCATGGTAAAAGTTCCAAAGATAAAAGCCAAGTGCCCTGTGGAAGGTCTATCCATATACACCAATTGACTATAAAAGATGACGACTAAAAAGTATGGCAAGATCATGATACCTTTAAAAATGGTCGCTAACCCATACAGTTTTTCCTTCTGGATGTCATAGTGATAGGCTTCGTCTTCGTCTTCTATCTGGAGCATTTTTTGATGGACTTTTCTCGCGCTTATGAGTAAGGCTATCGTGACCATAAACAAGATAAGAAACAAAAGTATTGAGCCCAAAAGGAGTACTTCTTTACTAAAGAAGGATTGGATTTCAAGGGGCTTTTCGGATCCGAACATGCCTATCAAAAAACCAATGACTCCTCCAATCAAGCCGGAACCTGTGATGATTCCGACATTTCTCCAAAAACGGTAACGAGCGGATCGTTCTTGTTGTTGCTTTTTCATTGTTATTCCTCTCCCTCTACTAGACTAAAGACATTCTCCACCGGTTCCTTGAAAATTTGGGCGATTGTGATGGCAATAATAACCGAGGGGGTGTATTCCCCCCGCTCCAAGAGACTGATGGACTGGCGCGAGACCCCTGCTAGCTTAGCTAGCTCGGATTGGTTGAGTCCATCACGCGCCCTCAGCTCTTTCAGTCGATTTTTTAAGATCATGGCTTTCGCCCCCTTATAGTTGAATACCTTGAATATCTTCGATGCGGACTAATTTGGTTTCCCTTTGTTGTTTATGATTCACACGAGTCAGTTTAACCCAATCTTCATCGATATCCAAAATTTCATACTCGAATCCAACACCACTTACTAAAACAGTGGCCGTTTGGCCTTTCAATTCTTCTAAAAGTCTAGACATGTCTTGATTTCCTTTCACTTGTTTTTCTAATCTTTTGATGCGTTTGTTCAACCTTTTTATCTTCTTTTCTGAGCTTGCATAAATGATAATCAGAAAAAGGATAAAAATAATCCACACGGCTCCCATAAGAAAACCTCCTCTTCTTTCAACTAAAATCATTGTAACACTTCTTTTTCTTTTTGACAAGTATATTTGTCAAAAAAATAAAAATATTTGTCAAAAATAGAAAGATGGTTGACATGGATATTTTGAATCCTTAAAGGAATTTCTTTATTTTTATAGGGTTTTAAGCTCTATATCAAGTAAATTCTGTAAGAAAAAAACAGCTGAGAAATTCTCAACTGTTCCAAATTTTTACGATTTACCGCACTTCTGCGTCTACTTTTTCTTCAAGGGAAGCTTGGATTTTTTCCATGTAGCGTGCGACTTCTTCGTCTGTCAAGCTATCTTCTGGATTTTGGAAGGTCAGACTGTAGGCCATAGACTTCATTCCGACACCCAGTTTTTCACCTGAGAAGACGTCAAAGAGCTTGATGTCTGTCAAGCGTTTCACGCCCGCAGCTTGGATGGCATCGACCACTTCTTGGTGGGTCACTTCAGCTTTGAGGAGAAGAGCGATATCACGGCTCACCGCTGGGAACTTGGTGATTTCCACAAATGGAGCGGCTGGTTGAAGGGCTGCTTCGATAGCTGAAAGGTTAAGCTCTGCTACATACGTCTCTGGAATATCATAAGCCTTAGCCGTTACAGGATGCACTTGACCGAGGAAACCAAGGACTTGGTCACCGAGTGAAATCAAGGCTGTCCGTCCTGGGTGAAGACTCTTGATCTCTTGCGTTGCGGTATAAGTCACCTCAAGACCCAAGCGAGCAAAGAGGGCTTCCAAGATTCCCTTGGCATAGAAGAAATCAACTGGAACAGCTGGCGTTTGGAAGTCTTTTTCAGCGACTAAACCTGTCAAAGCAAAGGCAAAACTGTTGATTTCGTTTGGCAATTCTTCTTTTGGATTTCCAGTTTGCTCGAAGACTTTTCCAATCTCGTAAAGGGCCAAGTCTTTGTTCTTACGAGCCACGTTGTAAGCAACGGTATCCAAAATACCTGAAACCATATTTTGACGAAGGACTGAACGATCCACAGTCATTGGCCACATGAGCTCAGTTAAGTTGCTTGGTGTAGTCGTAAATTCAATCGCTTTTTCAGGTGTTGTCAAAGCATAGGTGATGATTTCAGTCAGTCCTGCTCCTTCTGCAATGGTGCGAACTTTACGACGCAATTTTTGAGTCACAGTCAATTCACCGGCTGTCCCATCGTCTTTTGGAAGACTGGTTGGCAAGCGGTCATAGCCATAGATACGTGCGATTTCTTCAAAGAGGTCCGCTTCGATGGTGATATCCCAACGGCGACGTGGTACGCTAACTGTGAAGCTCTCTGCATTTCCAGAAAGACCAAATCCAAGACGACGGAAGACATCTTCTACATCCGCGTAGGAAAGTTCTGTACCAAGGACACGGTTAACGTCTGCAAGGGTGGAAGAAACCTCTACATCCGAAGTATCCAACTGGCCTGCTGAAACGATCCCCTTCCGCACTGTCGCACCAGCCAATTCAGCAATCATGCTTGCTGCCGCATCAAGGGCTTCATTAACAGTTGCCACGTTGATGCCTTTTTCAAAGCGAGAAGATGATTCCGAACGAAGGTTGAGGCGACCGCTGGTCTTACGGATTGATTTACCATTGAAGACAGCAGCTTCAAGGACAACACGAGTAGAGTTTTCAGAGATTTCTGTAGCTTGTCCGCCCATGACACCTGCAAGGGCTACTGGTTTGTCAGCAACCGTAATCACTAAGTCAGTTACTTCCAAGTCACGTTCTTCCCCATCCAAGGTCACCAATTTCTCACCAGCACGCGCTTCACGCACACGGATGTCGTTTCCTTCAAAGGTATCCAAGTCAAAGGCATGCATAGGCTGACCAAAGTAAAGCAGGATATAGTTGGTCACGTCGACGACATTGTTGATTGGACGAATGCCTTCATTCATGAGAAGGTTTTGCAACCATTGTGGACTTGGCGCAATAGTCACATTGTCCAAGATACGGGCTGCATAGTAAGGTGCCTTGTCTGTGTCAATGCTGACTGAAAGAGCATCTGCTGCAGCTTCGGTCGTTTCTGTTAAAGTAAATTCTTTGAAGGTCACTGCCTTGTCATAGATGGCTACCACTTCGTACGCAACCCCACGCATAGAAAGAGCGTCTGCACGGTTTGGAGTGATGGAAAGTTCGATAATTTCATCATCCAAGTCTAGGTAAGAGAATACTTCCTCACCTGGTACTGCATCATCCGGCAAGATTTGGATGCCATCCGCAAATTCCTTTGGCACAACGGAGTCAGAAATGCCCAATTCACCAAGTGAACAGATCATCCCTAATGACTCTAAGCCACGGATTTTCCCTTTTTTGATCTTGTAGTTATCCGCGATGCGGGCACCCGGAAGAGCTACCATAACCTTGATGCCAGCGCGCACATTTGGTGCTCCACAGACGATTTGACGGGCTTCTTCTTCACCCACATTGACTTGGCAGACATGAAGATGAGTTTCTGGCACATCTTCACAAGACAAGACTTCTCCGACAACAATTTTTGAGAGACCAGTAGCTGGTGATTCCACACCTTCTACCTCGATCCCTGTGGTTGACATTTTTTCAGCCAACTCTTGTGATGGCACATCAATGTCCACCAATTCTTTTAACCATTTATAACTAACTAACATATGTAAGATACCAAGGGTTCTACTGAAATCTAGATGACTGTCCTAGATTTCCTTTGACCCTCGTTTAGATCCTTTCATTTTGTGTTTTCCAACTCGAGGCTGGCTTAGGTAGGTCTAGTAACCTCCCCTTCTCTAGAATAGAAGATTCTTGTCCATTCTAGGTCAATTTCTTTCTCAACAACCAATCTATATCCACGGTATCTCCGGTAATATACTGGTGCTCACTAAATCGTTCAAATCCAAATCTGTAGTAAAAATCTTGCGCCTTAAAGTTGCGTTCCCAGACACCTAGCCAAGCCCATTCAAAGCCACGGCTTTTCGCTTGATCCAGCGCAAAGGTAAACATTTCCTTGCCGAAACCAGCCCCATGATATTCCTTTTTGACATAGATCCGTTGGATCTCAAAGGACTTGTCCATCTCTACTGGCTCCGTCTGCGCTTGCCCCCAGTTGATCTTGAGAAAACCACAGATTTCTTGTTCTTCATTGAGGACAAAATAGGTTTCGGATTCTGGATCTAGCAGATCCTTCTCGATTTGCTCCAAAGAGAGCACCGTAGAGAAGTACTCTTCCAAGTCTTCCTCAACAATATAGGGACCAAAGGTATCCCGATAGGTTTCCACCTCTAGGTCGCGTAAGGTCTGCAATTGATCGATTTTTACTCTAACTAACATGATTATTTAAACTGTTCTGAGAAGCGAACATCTCCTTGATAGAAGCCACGGATATCATTGATTCCATAACGAAGCATGGCTACACGCTCCTGACCAAGTCCAAAGGCGAATCCTGAATAGACTGTTGAATCAATACCACTCATCTCAAGTACGCGTGGGTGAACCATACCGGCCCCCATGATTTCGATCCAACCTGTCTTCTTACATACATTACATCCTGCTCCACCACATTTGAAGCAAGAGACATCTACCTCAACGGATGGCTCTGTAAATGGGAAATAAGAAGGACGCAGACGGATTTGGCGTTCTGCACCAAACATCTTCTGCACGATCAACTGAAGCGTTCCTTGAAGGTCTGCCATAGAAATGTTCTTCCCAACGACCAAGCCTTCGATCTGATGGAACTGGTGGCTGTGGGTCGCATCGTCTGTATCCCGGCGGAACACACGCCCTGGAGAGATCATTTTCAAAGGTCCCTTGCTAAAGTCATGCGCATCCATGGCACGCGCCTGAACTGGTGATGTGTGGGTCCGAAGCAAGATTTCTTCTGTGATATAGAAGGTATCCTGCATATCACGAGCTGGGTGATCCTTTGGCAAGTTCATGCGTTCAAAGTTGTAGTAGTCTTTTTCGACTTCAAAGCCATCTACAACTTGGTAGCCCATCCCGATAAAGATATCTTCGATTTCTTCACTGGTTTGGGTCAAGACATGGCGGTGACCACTTGCAACTGGACGTCCCGGAAGGGTCACGTCGATACTTTCACTAGCCAATTTAGCTTGAACTTTCTTTTCTTCCAAGAGCTTGGCTGTTTCTTCAAAGGCAGCCGTCAAGACATCACGGGCTTCATTGACATGTTTCCCGATGACCGGACGCATTTCAGCAGAGACATCTTTCATCCCTTTAAGGATTTCAGTAAGGGAACCTTTTTTCCCAAGGAGAGAAACGCGTAGCTCTTGCATCTCTTTTTCATTTTCAGCAGAGATCTGCTTCAAGGCTGCCAGCGTTTCTTCTCGAAGCGCTTTTAGTTGTTCTTCAATCGTTGACATATTTCCTCCATCATGGTCCTCACTCAGACATAGAAAAAACCACGTGCCACACCCATATTCGGAGCGTTGACACGCGGTACCATCCGTTTTTTATCTGAAACTCAGACCTTAATTTCTAAATCCTTGCGCAAGTGAATTCACTCAGCTTTCATGCAAAGAGCTTTCAGTCACGGCTCTTCTCCCTGTTGCACTTCCCTTGAGGTACTAGTCTTGCAGATTTCTATTCAATTACTATCTAGTTTAGCAGAATTTTAGTTAAAAAACAAGTTAGATGAGACTAATTTCAACATAGAAGGGAACAAGACGCAGTGCATTATCTATTTGCCTTGTCTCTTTCATCTACTTTCTTTTTTAATAGAAGAGTTGCTGCTTGGTTAAAGCCATCACACCAGTTATACCATTTCGCTTCATACTCATCTTGAGGTAAGATATGATTTTTTAAGTCCAAAACAGAGCAAATCTTTCTTTCCTCACAAGCTTGCGCATAGAGATCATACAACTCATCGCCACCATCTCTATCAAACTCAGCAGAAATTGTATCTTGACCTGCCAATAAAGCCTGATAAGCCCTGTGATGCCCATCTGTAATCAACAAGCCATTGCCAAATGCCAGAATACTAATTGGATCAAGATTGATAATTTCTTCCGACTGATAAAGCAACTGGATATTTTGTAACTTCTTTTCTGATAAATATAGTTGGGTCGGATGAAGATCTGCTATCTTGACTTTCATTTCTTTCTCCTCAAAGAAATTCGTTTTTATTCGATGACTTGTCCTGCTTCTTTCAAGACAGATTCTGGAATGGTAATGCCTAATTCTGCTGCCACTTTTTTGTTAATGACAGACTTACCATCTGTGAAGATTTCAACTGGTGTGTCAGCTGGTTTTTGACCTTTCAAGATCTTCGCAGCCATTTTACCAGTTGCCACGCCAAGATCATGCTGGTCTACGACCACAGATCCTAAACCACCTGCTTCGACCATGGCCGTCGCACTTGGGAAGATTGGCTTTTTAGCTGTTTTGTTGGCTTCAACAACAGTTGAGAAGGCTGATGCAATGGTGTTATCGATTGGAACCCAGATAGCATCGACTTTACCAGTCATAACAGAAACTGTTGAAGCAACTTCGTTTGTTGAAGGTACAGAGTAAGGAATCACCTTGAAACCTGCTTTTTCAGCCAATTTTGTAAATTCTTCTACTTGAGATTTAGAATTGTCTTCACTGGTTGAGTAAAGGGCACCGATTGTTTTTACGTTCGGAGTCAATTCTTTGATCAATTTCAATTGTTGCTCCGTTGGATTGTGGTCAGATACTCCTGTGATATTGCCACCAGGTTTTTTCAAATCTTTAACCAAGTTAGCTCCGACTGGGTCTGTGATAGCACCCATGACGATTGGTTTGTCCTTAGTCGCACTAGCCAAACCTTGAGCAGATGGGGTTGCAATTCCGATCAAGACGTCGTTGTTGTTTTGGACCAATTGTTTGCTCATGGTTGCAACCTTGTTTTGGTCTCCTTCCGCATTGAGGAATTCGATCTCAATCTTGTCCTTGTCGTAGCCTTCTTCAGCCAAGCCATCTTGAATCCCCTTGTAGATTTCGTCTAGCGATGGGTGGCTGACCAACTGCAAGACACCTACTTTTACCTTCTTAGTTCCATTTGTTTTATTCGCATCATTTTTGTTGGTCAACATTGGATAAACAACAGCTACCAAAATAACAGCTAATAAAGCACCAATCATTCCCAATACACGTTTGTTTTTCATATTTTTTACCTCTATCATTTATTTTTTCGTTTTTTTTCATCTTTGTTAAAAACTGAGTCGCCATCGTTTCTTCATCTTCTTTTCTCCCTTCTTTCTTGAAACAAAAAACACGCCTACACATAGCGAAAGCTATGTGAGGACGTGTCATCGCGGTGCCACCTCACTTATGGGAAAATTGATAAACTCCTCCCACATCTCTGTCTTGTCTAGCAACAAGTTGCACGATAAGGTGTGCCGACCGAATTTTTATTGTTTCAAATTCATCTCATCATTAGTCCAATTTCATAAATGTCCACTACCCACTTTCACCAACCGTGAGCTCTCTAATAAATTTTCATTTATTACTTTTCTAATTGAATCCATTGTAAATGTTTCTGTAAGCCTTGTCAATACTTTTTTATGTTTTTTTTGAAAACGTTCGTCATTTCCTGAAATTCTTTTCCTAGTGAGGTTGTTTTTGCAAAATGTTTGTCCTTCTTCTTCCTAGGTTTTCAGGCACTTTTTTGATATAATTTACTAGAACTAGTCTAGAATGTTGAGGAAACCCATGTCTTTTGATGGATTTTTTTTACACCATATGGTGGATGAATTACAAAGCGAACTCTTAAATGGTCGCATCCAAAAAATTAACCAACCCTTTGAACAAGAGTTGGTTTTACAAATTCGTAGCAACCGCAAGAATCAAAAACTCTTGCTTTCTTCTCACTCTGTTTTTGGACGGATCCAACGAACCCAGACCAACTTCGAGAATCCTGCCTTCCCCAATACCTTTATCATGGTCATGCGCAAGTATCTCCAAGGGGCAGTCATTGAGCAGATCCAGCAAGTGGAGAATGACCGCATTTTAGAAATCGCCGTCTCCAATAAAAATGAAATTGGAGATGATATATCTGTGACTTTGATTATTGAAATCATGGGCAAGCACAGCAATATCATTCTTCTGGACAAGGCGACAGGAAAAATTATCGAAGCAATCAAACATGTTGGCTTCTCTCAAAATAGCTACCGGACCATTTTGCCAGGCTCGACCTATCTAGCTCCTCCAAAAACCGATGCGGTCAACCCTTTTACAATCAAGGACGAAGTATTATTCGCCTTTCTCCACCGGGAAGAGTTAACACCTAAAAACCTTCAAACCCATTTCCAGGGTCTTGGCCGAGATACTGCTCAAGAATTGGCCAGTCGATTAGAAACTGGAGAAAAATTAAAAACCTTCCGGGCATTCTTTGAGGCTCCAACAGATCCTCGTCTAACGACAAAATCCTTCGCTGCTCTCGCTTTTGCTGATAGCCAGGAGGAAACCTTTGAGACCTTATCGGATCTACTCGACCACTATTACTTGGACAAGGCCGAGCGCGACCGGGTCCAACAACAAGCTGGAGAACTCATTCGCAAGGTGGACAATGAACTAGAAAAAAACCGGAAAAAGTTGGCCAAACAGGAAGCCGAACTGGCAGCGACAGAAAATGCCGAAGACTTCCGGCAAAAAGGGGAGCTTCTCACCACCTTCCTCCATCAAGTCCCAAATGATCAAGATCAGGTCACCTTGGACAACTACTATACCAATCAACCTATAACCATTGCCTTGGATAAGGCTTTGACCCCCAGTCAAAATGCGCAACGCTACTTCAAGCGTTACCAGAAGTTAAAAGAAGCTGTTAAACATTTGACCTCTCTCATCCAGGAAACCAAGGAAACCATCTCCTACCTGGAAACAGTCGAAACCGCTCTGGCCCAAGCAAGCCTTTCTGAAGTCGCCGAGATTCGAGAAGAGCTGATCCAAACAGGCTTTATCAAACGACGCAACCGAGAAAAGATCCACAAACGCAAAAAACCAGAGAAGTATTTAGCTTCTGACGGGAAAACCATTATCTTGGTCGGCCGAAACAATCTTCAAAACGAAGAATTGACCTTTAAGATAGCTAAGAAAGATGAACTCTGGTTCCACGCCAAGGATATTCCAGGTAGTCACGTGGTTATTACTGGTAACCTCAATCCTTCAGATGAGGTCAAGACAGATGCAGCTGAGCTAGCGGCTTATTTCTCTAAGGGACGACTCTCTAATCTAGTTCAAGTCGACATGATTGAAATCAAAAAACTCAACAAACCGACCGGAGGAAAACCTGGCTTTGTAACCTATACTGGTCAGAAAACCCTACGGGTCACCCCTGAAGAAGAAAAAATTAAATCCATGAAACTAGCAGATTAATGTCAAAAAGGTTGAGCGACGCTCAACCTTTTATTCTGCTTTATTGATATCCTCTTTGACCTGATCAACATTAAACTTAGCAAAGAGATACTGGCGATCCTGGACAGGGAAACGTTGATCCAATTGATCAATGGCCCCAACTTCAACAATCCCTTCTTTGATAACAAAATCCATGACATGACCTCCGAAGGTATGATCATCTGAGATAAAGTGAAGGTGATAGCCTGCTACACTGACCCCATGGAAAATCTCTGGTGTCCAAAAACCAACAATAGTTCCTGTAACATTTTCTCGCGTAAATTCAGGCTGATGGGTCGCCACATCTGCAAATTTGGTGTCTGAAGTTGATTTGGGAATCATACGCACATGCATCTTGGCGAAATCACCGTGAATCTTGATGGAACGAAACAAATTTTCGCCATCATAATAAGATTCAATGCGAGCCTCTAATTCCTCATCCGTCATTTCAAAGCGCTGACGAAAAATCACTTCGGCCTGATGGGGCACGATGGCCGCATAAGGGACTGTCGCATCCGGGGCCACTTCCACAATCTCTGGCTCCTCTCCTGATCCCTTAGCTTGGTAGGCTTTACCATCTAAGACAATCAGTTCGCCATCAATGGAGTCCAGGGTCCCAATTCCAAGATCTCCATGCTCTAGTAATTCTTTAATGGTAAAGGATCCTCCATAGAGACCAGCCATCAAAGCCCCCAAGGTATTGTATTGAAACAATTTCACCGGTTCCATTATCTTCTCCCTCATTCATCTTGTCTTCTTTTCAGCCCTTCCAGTATACCACAATCTCAAGGACAATGACAGAAAGACTGATTAAAAAAAGAGCGGGCCAGAACAAGGATGCACACTTGTTCTGATTCCCGCCCTTCAAGGGTCAAGTAGTTAATCTTCTAACAGGCTCTCATAGAAAGCTTGCATTTGCCCATCATCTGGGACTAGCTGCAAATAGCCTTCTGCCACTTCCCGGGCTTTTGCGACATAACCCAACTCTCTCAAGAGGTAACTATAGCTTTCTAAGTACTCTGGATTTTCTTTCAAATCTGGGAAGAGCTCTTCATAGATCGGAGCCGCTTTTTCAACCTCTTCGAGTGCTACCAAGGCACGAGCGATATTCCAACGGGTGACGACATTTTCCACTTCCACTTCTTGCCATTCAAGGACGTCTTCATAGCGTTCCTGTTCCAAATAAAGAGTTGTTAGGCGAAGGGCGATATCTTCAAGATCCTCAGCAACTTCTTTGGCTTCTAACAAATACTTCTCTGCCTTTTCTGGCTGGTGCAACTCGTAGGCCAATTGGGAGGCTAGAAGGAGGAGATAAGCGTCAAAAGGATTCTTTTGGATCCCTTGCTCTGCTATTGCTAACGCTGTTTCTCGGTCATTCTCAGCTTGTAGAGCCAAGGCATAGCCGTATTCATACCCTTCAAAGTCTGGCGACAGTGTATCAATCTGCTTGAAGTAGATCAGAGCACGTTGATACTCTTCTCGGTCAGAGAGAAGGGTTGCCAATTCATAGGCAATCTGGTCATCAAACTCAATTTCCAAGGCCTTTTCTAGAAACTCAATAGCAGACTCAAACCGACCCAGATTCGCATAAGCATAGCCAATCCGCTGGTAGGTGGAAATGCCCGTTTCTTCTAAAATGAGACGGTTGTCTAACTGAGCATACTCTTGAATGGCTTCTTGGTAATTTTCAAGTTCTAAATCAATCTCTGCCAAGCCTAGTTGAATAATAGGGTCATCTGAAAGAGTCGCTGCTTCCATCAGTTTTTCTCGAGCCACATCTGCCAAGCCCTCACTTTGGTAGAGGTCTGCCTTGACTAAAAGGCTGGCTAGATACCATTCCGAACTTTCCGGGATTTCTTCCAAATAAGCAAAGGCTTCTTCCATTAGGCCATCTTCCGCTACGATGGTGGCTAGACTCAAATAGACCTCTGGAAAATCATCTCTTAGATGCAAGTAGGTTTGCTTGGCTTCTGGGTAAAAACCAATACTTTCAAAATATTGTCCCAATTCTAACAAGGTTGCTGGATCATCTTCTAGCAAAGCCTTATCCAAATAAGCTGGTAGACGATCTAGCTCTTGTTTCTCAATTGCTTCTAAAATTTTTTGACTATTCTTCACTTTGAATTTCCTCAACTTCGTCCTTTTCGTACAAACCACTGACCTCTTTGTACCATTCAAATAGAGCACTGATGACTACTTTAGCCGAAGCATAAACCGGGATTCCTAAGAAGACTCCCCAGATTCCAAACATAGAGCCAGAAGTAATCAATACAAACAGAATCGTGATTGGGTGGATATTGAGCTGACTCCCCAAGACAAATGGGGAAACGAAACGTCCCTCGATGGTTTGCTCAACAATAAAGACAATGACGACTTTGACAAACATCTCTGGTCCTGCCACCAACCCCAAGACTAAGGCTGGGAGCATGGCCAAGAAGCTACCCAAGTATGGTATCAAGTTCAAAAAACAAGCGGTTACACCGAGTGTCACAGCGTAACGAAGCCCAATGATCTTAAACAAAAGAATAAACATTAAAGCTACGATGATAGCAACAGTAATCTGACCTCTGACATAATTGGCCAATTGTGTATTGACATCAGACAGGACTTTGTCTGCAGATTTACGAATCTTGGTTGGCAAGAAACGGATGATTTGCCCTTTTAAGTTCTTTCCATCTCTCAAAAGATAGAAGACGATAAAAGGCATAATAATCAAAGCGATAATGACCTGAGAGGCGACAGTAATCAGATTGCTGACCCAGTTGACTGCTCGGGCGGAAAAAGAACTCGCCCAACTGGTAATATTCTGCGACAATTGGCTGGTCCATTCATCCAGCTGAGGCTTGATTTCTGGAGACACTTTGTTGTCTAAGACATCATCGATGGTCATATTAGCCTTTTCCAAGTAATCTGGCAGGTTCTTCATAAAACTAAGAACCTGACGTTGAATGGCTGGAATAGCGACAGCCAAGCCCCATAAAATGAGAAGCGCGATCAAAATAAAGACGATGGAAATTGCAATAATCCGTTTGACCCGGTGCCTTTCCAAAAAGTCGACGATTGGATTTAACAAATAATAGAGGAGCCCTGAAATAATGACTGGCAGCATGACTGCTGCTCCGAACTCTAACAGGGGTGTAAAAATAAAACTAATCTTGCTGAGAACTAAAATATTCAATCCCATCAGCAAGGTTACTAGAAAAACAGTAATGGCCTTATTATCTACAAACCATTTAAAAAACCAGGATAAACTAAAATCTTTTTCTTTATGTTCCACGGGAATCTCCTTCGTTTTCAATCTGTTTTTATTTTAACATTTTTAGTCCATAATTTCACGATATAGCTGAAATGTGAGCTTTTTTTTAATGCTTAGCTTGTCAATCCTTCACCTAATCGTTTTCCATCCCCTTCTTTTCTGATATAATGGAGCTATCAACAAAGTCGAGGTGCATGTGATGCAAGATATTTATTTCGGAACCTATACCAAACGAGACTCTAAAGGAATTTATAAGGCTTCCTTCGATGAAAGAACTGGTCAACTTAGCGACTTACAACTAGTTGCTCAAGAGCCAAACCCAACCTATCTCGCTTTTTCAAAAGCTGGTTTCTTATACAGTGTGGGTGCGGACCAAGGTCTTGGCGGCATTGCAAGCTTTAGTCCTGACCATCAGTTAATCAATCATGTGGTCGAGGAAGGGGCGCCCCTCTGTTATGTCTCTGTTGATGAAGCCCGGGGGTTGGTCTATGGAGCTAACTACCACAAGGGACAAGTTCTCTCTTATCGCATCCATGAAGATGGCCATTTAACTTTTGTCGACCAAGCGACTCATCAGGGTTCTGGACCTCACGAAAACCAAGCGAGTCCCCATGTACATTATGCAGATCTCACTCCCGATAAGCTACTCATCACTTGTGATTTGGGTACCGATCAAGTAGTGGTCTATCAAGTCGATGATCTTGGAAAACTAACGAAGACTCAAACCTATCAAACAGCTCC
The DNA here is from genome assembly GCF_052588545.1 of Streptococcus sp. KHUD_013. NCBI lineage: Bacteria > Bacillati > Bacillota > Bacilli > Lactobacillales > Streptococcaceae > Streptococcus > Streptococcus sp. KHUD_013. Next base: position 692,032 of record NZ_CP186264.1, on the reverse strand, counting down.
AGGTGCTGGTCCGCGTCATATCATTTTCCATTCTCATTACAAAACCGCCTACCTCATTAACGAATTAAACGCTACCATCGATGTCCTTTTCTATGACGGACTTGGCTACTTTGAACAGTTCCAAACCATCTCAACCCTACCTAAAGATTATGAAGGTCAAAAATGGGCCGCTGCTATTCGCCTCTCAGAGGATGGGAAATTCCTCTATGCCTCAAATCGTGCCCATAACTCCATTGCAGTTTATGAAATCTTGGCAGATGGTAGCTTAGTGCTTCTGGAAATCGTTCCAACCAATGGACTCAATCCACGTGATTTCATTCTTAGTCCGGACCAAGAATATCTCATTGCAGTTCATCAAGATTCAGACAATGCCACTGTTTTTAAACGCGATAAAGCGAGTGGTCGATTGACTGAATTGAGCCATGATTTCCATGTCCCAGAGGCGGTTTGTGTCCTCTTCAACTAACAATCAAAACGCTTGCTAGTTTAGTTAAAAAATGATTAAATAGTGATAATAATAAATAGGTTATAGGAGAAAACTCATGAACCCAATGGATTTGTTTAACCAAGTCAAAGAAATGATCGAAAAGAAAGATTTCGATACAGCTAAAAAATTTATCGATGACAACAAGGATAACCTTGGTGACTACTTAGAACAAGCAAAAGCTCTTGTTGCTGGAAACGATCTAGTAAGTGGTGCTGTTGATAAAATCAAAGGTTTATTCTAATCCCTAAAATTCTCAACCACTTGGTTGAGAATTTTTTGTTTAGCTCGATAGCAAAAAAAATCCTTGAGAAAACTCAAGGATCTTTTTAGTCTAGTAAACTAGCTTATTTTTTCAAGTTGTAGAATGATTTCAATCCACGGTATTCAGCTACTTCACCAAGTTGATCTTCGATACGAAGCAATTGATTGTATTTAGCGATACGGTCTGTACGTGAAAGTGAACCAGTCTTGATTTGTCCTGCGTTTGTTGCAACTGCGATGTCAGCGATTGTTGAATCTTCAGTTTCACCTGAACGGTGTGATACAACGGCAGTGTAACCAGCTTCTTTAGCCATTTCGATAGCATCGAATGTTTCAGTAAGAGTACCGATTTGGTTAACTTTGATAAGGATTGAGTTAGCTGCTCCTTCTGCGATACCCTTTTCAAGGTATGAAGTGTTTGTTACGAAGAAGTCGTCACCAACCAATTGAACTTTTCCACCAAGACGTTCAGTAAGAGCTTTCCATCCGTCCCAGTCATTTTCATCCATACCATCTTCGATAGTGATGATTGGGTATTTGTTAACCAATTCTTCAAGGTAGTCGATTTGTTCTGCAGCAGTACGTACAGCAGCGCCTTCACCTTCGAATTTAGTGTAGTCGTAGACTTTACGTTCTTTATCGTAGAATTCTGATGATGCACAGTCAAATCCGATGAATACGTCTTTACCTGGTACATATCCAGCAGCTTCGATCGCAGCAAGGATTGTTTCAACACCGTCTTCAGTTCCTTCGAAACGAGGAGCGAATCCACCTTCGTCACCTACGGCTGTTTCAAGACCACGAGATTTAAGGATTTTCTTAAGAGCGTGGAAGATTTCAGCACCCCAACGAAGAGCTTCTTTGAATGTAGGCGCACCAGCAGGTACGATCATGAATTCTTGGAAAGCGATTGGAGCATCTGAGTGAGAACCACCGTTGATGATGTTCATCATTGGAGTTGGAAGAACTTTAGTGTTGAATCCACCAAGGTAGCTGTAAAGTGGGATTTCAAGGTAGTCAGCAGCAGCACGAGCTACAGCGATAGACACACCAAGGATTGCGTTCGCACCCAATTTACCTTTGTTAGGAGTACCGTCAAGAGCGATCATTGCACGGTCAATAGCTTGTTGATCACGAACATCGTAACCGATGATTGCTTCAGCAATGATGTTGTTTACATTGTCAACAGCTTTTTGAGTTCCAAGACCACCGTAACGAGATTTGTCACCGTCGCGAAGTTCAACCGCTTCGTGTTCACCAGTAGAAGCTCCAGATGGAACCATACCACGTCCGAAAGCACCTGATTCAGTATAAACTTCTACTTCAAGTGTTGGGTTACCGCGTGAGTCTAGGACTTCGCGAGCGTAAACATCAGTAATAATTGACATTTCTTACTCTCCTTTGAGTTTAAATTTTTTACACCTCTATGATACCTTAAAAATACGCGTTTTTCAAGAAAAAACGTTATCTTTGTGCAGATTTTCCTTAACTTTAGCAAGAAATCGCTTTCTTTATCTTGAAATCCAGCTCCATTCGTTTGTCATTTTGTAGTTAAAGTATGATATACTATTCTTATGACTGATCTATCTAAAGAAATTATGGAAAAGGCCCACGGTGGCTTAAAATTAAATCCTGATGAACAACGTCGCTTTCTAGGTACTTTTGAAGAGCGCGTCCTAGGGTATGCTGATTTAAGAACAAGCAACAGTCCTCAGCTTCAAAAGGGCTTTTTGAAGGTGCTTAAAAGCTTCAGTGAGCAAGCTGACCCTCTCTTTGTAAAAATCTCCCCAAATGTTGATTCTAGCGTCCAGTTGAGCTATCTAAAACAAGCAAAAGAGTTCGGTTGCCAGGCTACCATTGTTTCGGAAGAGCATGACTCCTCTCCTTTTGGGCTCGTGATACATACAGATGCACCAGTGACCACTACTGACAAGGACCTTCGCTCTGCTTTTGCAGATCTCTGGGAGGAAGAAAAGAAACCGAGCAAACCTTCTCTTTGGAAGAAATGGTTTGGTTGATCATGACTGTCCCCTAGGCATTTATATCAATAGCAAAAGATTACATAGAAAAAAGCGGTTTAACCGCTTTTTTCTATGCTTAATAGATTTCCAATATTTCTAGCTGTAAAGAGAAGATTTTCCCTTGCGTTCTTCAGAAGTTGGTCTAAACTATCAGGGTGTTTCGTTATGGAAAAAGCTCCGACTATATTTTCAAATGGGAGACTTGGTAAATCATCTGCAAGACTTCCACAAATAGCTATGACAGGGATTCCCTTTGGGGTTCGTCTCGCAACTCCTATCGGAGCTTTTCCTGATAGACTTTGATGGTCCAGTCGCCCCTCACCGACAATGACCAAGTCTGCATTTGCTACCTTGGAGTCAAAGTCGATTAGCTCTAAACAAGTTTCAATTCCTGAAACAATCCTTGCATGCGCGAAGGCACAGAGACCTGCCGCAAGACCTCCACCAGCTCCCATCCCTGCTTGGGTCAACACACTAGGACAGTTCTTTTCATAAAAGCTGTAAATAGCTTGATCTACTTGCTCAAACAAAGCAGGATTCAGCCCCTTTTGTTTTCCAAAAATATAGGTTGCTCCATCTAGTCCACATAGAGGGTTCGACACGTCTGCTAAGATATGTATCTGGACATCCACTGGAATCTTTATCGCTTTCTCTTTACGGATGGAATCACACTTTAAAAGACTTTGTCCACAGGCCTTCAATTGCTTTCCTTCTCTATCATACAATTGATAGCCTAGACCTACTGCAAGACCAAGCCCACCATCATTGGTGGCTGTTCCTCCAACCCCGATATAAATATCCTTTTTTCCTTTATTGATCAAATAACAGATCAGTTCTCCAATTCCTCGGGTCTCTATGTCAAGTGGATGACGTTGATCAACTGGAATTTTTCCTAAGCCGATCAAGTCGGCTACTTCAAAGAGAGCCATAGTTTCCTTCTCCACATACCGCATTTCTACCGGCTTTCCAAATGGACCTGTAACAAGGGCAAAGGTTTCCTTCAAGTCTAACGAGTATCGGATGGCATCCACTGTCCCTTCCCCTCCATCTCCAATAGGACAAGTAATCGGTTCTACATCGATAATAGACTGTTGCAAGCCTTCCGCAATCACTTCCGCTACTTCTTTCGCGGGTAGGCACTCTTTAAATGAATCTGGAGCAATTAAAATTTTCATGGAGCCACCTCCTTTATCTCTTTCTATGTTGGTATTTTCCATCACACCTTATCTCCATAAAAAAACATCCAGGAATATTCTCCTGGATGTTTTGGATTAGAATCGGATGGATTCTCTTGTTTTTTCATATGAGCTAACAAATCTCTCTGTTACTCCTGGTTCTACTGTTTCCAATGCTTCTGAAATGACTTTGAAGGAAGCAGGATAGTCATACTCTTTTTCAAAAATGTACAAAGCTTCATCAAAAGCTGCTTGGACATGATCATCGAACGAACGATAACGATTTGAGTATTGAAGCAACTGCTCTGTTAGAGTAGCGTATTGTACCAGTTTATAAGTTTCTTCTTCTAACTCTGTCATATCGTTGGTCAAAATATCCAGGAGACGATTGACGTTTTCAATATTGACACGACGACCTTCTAACTCAGCCAAAAGAGCTTCTGTGTTATCACTTGCAGTGAAGAAGATAGTAAGGAAGGATTGAGGAATTCCAGGTAAGTTACGCTTATCCATGTAGCGCTTAATAGCATGTAAACGGTTAGCGTAGATATTTACCTTTTGACGAGCATTCGTATCGTCTTTCTCAATCTTAGACAAGGTTTCGCTCAGTGCAATCTGATCATCTTCAATTTCCTTCAGACGTTCTTCAATCGCTTCTAACTCTTCTTGAAGAATAGAGTAAGCTTTTTGAGTTTCAGATGTATCATTCAAGGCATCCTCTACAACAAGCTCTTGAGCTGTTAATTCAGCTTCTAACTCCTTCAAGTGATTTTCCTTGAGTACTTTGCTTTCAAATATTTTGCTGAGACGTTCAACTTCTTCTGCTAAACTCTTGTTATTTTCCTTAGCATGGGCAAGGTAACCTGGTAATGCTTTGACCAATTTTTCAACCACTTTGTGTGATTCGATTTCACGAGTGAAAATATCATACAAGGCGTTGATTTCTTCTTGAATCTGCTCATTCTCATAGAGTGCATTATCTAATTCAAGAGCAGCAACATTGGCAAGATTGGCTTTCAATGCCGCATGCAGTTGTTGGAAACGTGCTTCCAAGTCGGTCTCTGTAAAATGATAACCAGATTCCAATAGTTTGCGATAACCAGATTCCAAATCTTCCAATTGGTCAGGAAGAGTTGTTTGTAGATCCTTCACAATTGCAGGAACTTTTTCAACAATGTGAGTCAAGGCTACAATATGGTTTTCTGCTGTGTCAAGAATTTCAGCAGCTTCAACAGGGTCACCTGATGAATTCAAGGTTACAAATTTTGAAAACTCAACTTGAATATTTTCAGATTGCTTCTCAATTTCGGGAAGCGCTGGGCCATACGCATCTGGATCAGAAGCCACTTGTTTTTGCAAGTTTTCAAACATATCCAAGGCATGAACAACTCGACCGCTATTCATTTCTTCTTTTTCTTTTAATTCAGATAAAGCTTGACGGATGGCCTTGATATCTTCATCAATTAATTGAACCTGACTCTCAATATTTCCAATTGCTTGCTTGGCTTTTAAAAAGCGGAAAGAATTGTTGTAGCCTTCTGCTTCAAAGAGGTTGTTCTCAATATCGGCAAAAGAATTGAGGGATAGGTCCACCCATTTTTGATTCCATTCACGAAATGCAACTTGACTTTGACCAATCAAATGCATATTCTTCACAGCCTCTACTTCATCATTTACTGGAAGGTTATACAACTCTTCTTTTCGTTCTTCCAGTGCTGCTAGTAAGGCTTCGTTACGCTTTCTCAATAAGACTGCCACTACATATCCTAAAACCAAAAGGACCCCAATGACAATAATGAGAATAATTAGTCCACGAGACATATAAAAACTCCTTCATTAAATTACTTGAAAGTAATCGTAGTTATTATATCATAAATATTCGAATAATTGGCAAATATCGCAGAATTTTATACATCAAGTGTACTATATTCGGCATTTTCTTCGATAAATTCACGGCGAGGTTCTACTCGATCTCCCATGAGCATATCAAAGATCTTATCTGCTTCTGCTGCATCATCCACTGTTACACGAGCCATGAGGCGGTGTTCCGGGTTCATAGTTGTTTCCCAGAGCTGATGATCATCCATCTCACCCAAACCTTTGTATCGTTGAATCGTTGGTTTGGAACGACCTTCAGAATAGCGTTCTAAAGCCGCAGCCAATTCTGCTTCTTGGTTGGCTCCTGGTTGAATGTATTCTTTGATCTCACTACCGACTTTGATACCATAAATTGGCGGTTGGGCGATATAAACATAGCCAGCCTCCAAAACGGGTTTCATATAGCGATAGATCAAGGTTAGGAGGAGGGTTCGAATATGAGCTCCATCGACATCGGCATCCGTCATGATGACTAATTTTTGATAACGGGCTTTTGATACATCAAATTCTGCACCAAAACCGGTTCCCATAGCTGTGAAAAGACTACGAATTTCTTCGTTGGCTAAAATCTTGTCCATGCTAGCCTTTTCCACGTTGAGGATTTTCCCACGAATAGGGAGAATTGCCTGGAACTCCCGGTTCCGACCTGATTTAGCAGATCCTCCGGCAGAATCTCCTTCGACGATGAAGAGTTCTGTCTCAGCTGGATTGTTAGATGAACAGTCTGCTAATTTACCAGGGAGGTTTGAGATTTCTAAACCAGATTTCTTGCGGGTGACTTCTCGGGCTCGCTTAGCAGCAACACGCGCTTTGGCAGCCAGAATTCCCTTTTCAACAATTTTCTTAGCAATCTGCGGATTTTCCAACAAGAAATCAGAGAAGGCATCGCTGAACAAACGGTTGGTAATCTTCACCACTTCAGAGTTTCCAAGTTTGGTCTTGGTTTGTCCTTCAAACTGTGGATTTGGGTGTTTAACAGAAATGACGGCTGTCAATCCTTCCCGAACATCTTCCCCTGTGAGATTCTCTTCATTGTCCTTGAGAAGTTTATTCTTACGAGCATAGTCGTTGATAACACGGGTTAAGGCTGTACGGAAACCTTGCTCATGAGTTCCCCCTTCATGGGTATGGATGTTATTGGCAAAGCTCATGACGGTTTCGTGATAACCAGTCGTATACTGCATAGCCACTTCAACCGTGATATCATCCATTTCGCCATCAGTATAAATCGGAGTTTCGAAGATGACATCCTTGTTTTCGTTGATGTATTCTACATAACTAGCAATCCCACCTTCATAGTGGTAATCTTTCGTTTGCTCCTGGCCTTCACGCTTGTCTGTAATCGAGATCCGTAAACCACGGTTCAAGAAAGCCAACTCTTGAATCCGTTTGTTCAATTTCTCAAAATCAAATTCAGTTGTTTCTGTGAAAATTTCTGGGTCTGGAGTAAAGTGGACTGTAGTACCAGTTCGATCTGTTTCACCGATCACTTCAAGATCTGCAACGACTTGACCGCGTTTGTATTCTTGGTAATGAATTTGGCCATTCTTATGGACGTGTACATCTAGCTGAGTCGACAAGGCATTTACGACGGATGATCCAACACCATGGAGTCCACCAGAAACCTTGTAACCACCACCGCCAAATTTTCCTCCTGCATGGAGAACGGTAAAGACAGTTTCTACTGCCGGACGGCCTGTTTTTTCTTGAATATCAACCGGAATTCCCCGTCCATCATCGATGACTGTAATCGAATTATCAGCTTCGATAAAGACTTCGATATGGCTAGCAAAGCCAGCAAGGGCCTCATCGATAGAGTTATCGACGATTTCCCAGACCAAATGGTGAAGACCTTCTTTAGAAGTGGATCCGATATACATCCCCGGACGCATCCGAACTGCTTCTAAACCTTCTAAAACCTGGATCTGACTGGCATCATATTCTTGGCCAGTCGTTTCTTGTTTCAATTCTTCTGTCATTCTTTCCCTTTTCTAATTAAAAATATAGGCACTTAATTGATCCATTGAGTCAAACAAATAGGTCGCCATGCCAGCTCTCTGGCCAGCTTCGATATCGATCGGGCGATCTCCAATCACCAAGCCTGACTCAATCGTATACTTGTCTTTTAAATACAACATGGAAGTAGGATCTGGTTTACGTGGAAAACCGTCATCAGCTGTCACAACTTCTGTAAAGTAATGACGAATTCCTGTTTTTTCTAGGATGGTCTCTACATGATGGTCACGGTGAGATACCAAAAAATGACGGGCTCCGACTGCTGTCAGACGTTCCAACAACTTCTCAGTCCCCTCGAATAAGCAGGGGATTTCAAGAGCTTCTATCTCTCGCTTTTTATACTCTCCCAAAAAGTCTGGAAGATCTGAGGCAAACTGCTGAACAGCATAATCCGTGGAAACCTTTAAAGCTACATAAACAGAATCATGATCAGCCTCCCTTTGGAAATACTGTAAGGTCGCTACAAAAGCTTTTGTAGAGGTCTCATAATTGTCCAATAAAGTCCCACCAAGATCCCATATAAAATCATGATAATCCATAGCTTCAATTATACCATAATTTTCGAAAAATTGCTTGTAAAGTCAATGTTTTCACGGTTTTTTTACAGTCTTCTCCCTCCTATTTTACTTTCATTCAAAAAGCATTTATATTTTAAGAAATCCAGACGATAAAAAAATAAAGGCAGGAAATTTCCTACCTTCATTTTTCTTCTCACCATCTAAGGTGCCGACGTTCCAAAAACATCTTGATAGAGCATGCCTTCTCTTAATTTTGCTGCATCTCCACCAAAATGCTTGACCAGTGCATAAGAAAAAGCAAGTGCCGTTGCAGGGCCCCGACTGGTCAAGATGTGACCATCCTGAACCACCGCTTCTTTCACATAGTGTCCTCTTCCAATTTCTTTTTCAAAGCCATCATAGCAGGTGTAGTGTTTTTTATCTAGCAGGCCTGCCCGATCCAACACAATCGGAGCTGCACAAATAGCCGCAAGACTTTTTCCTTGTTCATGGGCTTCTTTTAAAGACTGAATCAAGCCTTCATGGTCGCGTAGATTCGCCGCACCAGGCATCCCTCCTGGAAGGACAATGCCATCAAAATGATCCAATGAACCGGACCAGACCTCATCTACCTTCACTGTGATGCCATGAGAACCTGTCACTTCTTGATCAAATCCAACCATCTGACACTCGATTTCTGCTCTTCTCAAGACATCGACAACAGTCAAGGCCTCTATTTCTTCGAACCCACTTGCTAACATTACTGCTACTTTTGCCATATTAAATGATTCCTTTCTCTTGTAGCCGACTGAGTTGTTTCTGTCTCAATAGTCGACTTTCTTTTTTTCGTTCTTCACTTACCCGGTTTTGATGGCTCATCGATAACAATAAGCCAATCCCAATGAGGTTACTAACAATAGCTGATCCCCCTTGTGAGATAAAAGGCAAGGGAATTCCAGTTAGAGGCAATATTCCTGTTACAGCCCCAATATTTTCAAATATGTGGAAGACTAACATCATAATAAACCCAGTCGAGATATAAGTATAAAACTGATTATTGGATTTCAGAGTAATCCGCAACATTTTATAGACTAAAAACATGTATAAGAGGAGAAGAACCAAACCTCCTACAAAGCCAAAATCTTCCGCAATGACCGTAAAAATCATATCACTCTCCCGGACAGGGATCAACAGGTTGGATACATTAAAGCCTTGCCCCAATAAACCACCGCTTGCGATTGCCAACTGTCCTTGTGCCTGTTGAAAAGTCATAGTTTGAGCATAGTCAAAAGGATTCAACCAGGCTAAAATACGATTCATCTGATAGGTAGGCATCCCCAGAGTTTGATGGAGAAAGGCTCGCCCACCGTTTGATAGAAAGACGGCCAAAAAGAGAGCGATCCCACCTACGAGGGTTAAAAAGACTGGTAAAATGATTTTCCAGGAGACCCCTGAAATGAGGACGACTCCTGAGAAAATCGCCATAAATACCAAGGAAGTTCCAAAATCATGTTGAAAGGCCAAGAGTCCAAGAACTGGTATGGTGTAGGCCGCAATTTGTACAATTAGAAAAAAGTCTTTTTTTAGCGTTCGATCTTCTTCCCTATTGTTTCGTAAAAAATGAACAATCGAACGAGAGACCATCAAGATATAAGAAATTTTCATAAATTCTGATGGTTGAAAGAGGCTAATCCCCTTGTAGGCTACCCAGTTTTTAGAACCAGTCGAAGCAACCAAGTTTGGGTTGTAAAAATAAAGGGGCAAAACCATTAAGACCAAACCAAAGACATACAAATAAGGCGTCACTTTCCATAAAAATTCTGTATTAAAAAGCATGACGACAAAACTAATCATACAGCCCAAAACAATCCAGGCAACCTGTTGCCCTAAAATGGGCCAAACCAGGTCCGGATAATCATTTGAAACTGCAATGTAGACTGCCACCACTCCAAATGCCAATAACAACAAAACAGTGGTGATCAAGGAGAAATCTCCTCTAAGTTTGAAAGACTGACGTCTCTTCATTTCATCTCCCTTTCATTTAGATTCCTAAAAAGTATTGAAGTAGCAGACTAGAAATGGATACAGCTACCCAGGCAACAAGGCCAATAAGAAGAGGAGCTACCCCCTGCTTGCGAAAGGCTTGAATAGACACTTGACTTCCAATGCCAACCAAGGCCATAGCCATCAAATATTGTGACAACCATTTACAGAACGGAATCCAAGAACTTGGAAACCAGCCAAAGGAGGTCACTAAAGAGGCCAAAAGGAAGTAGAAAATAAACCAAGGAACGATTTTACTTAGTTTCACTTGCTTCCCTTCTCGATCCTGTTTCGACCGTCCAAGAAGTTTTATACCCAGCATTCCAAAACAGATTGGAATAATCATTAAGGCCCGTGTCAGCTTGACAACAGTCGCAATTTCACCAGCTTCTTTACTATAGGAAAATGCCGCCGCTACAACAGATGAAGTATCATTAATGGCCGTTCCTGCCCAAAAACCAAATTGCTGATTTGTCATCGCAAGAAGGTGACCAAAGAAAGGAAAAAGGAAGACCGCTAAGATGTTGAAGAAAAAGATGGTCGACATGGACAGAGCGATGTCGTTTTCATCAGCTTCTAGAACAGGGGAAGCCGCCGCGATTGCAGATCCTCCACAAATTGCTGTCCCCATTCCAACCAAGGTCGTTAAGATCTTTGGAGCTTTTAAAAGGTAGCCCACTGCAAAAGCAGAGAGAAAGGCAATACTGATGGTCGGTAAACTAACGATCAAAGAAGACAGGCCCAATTTGGTCACCTTTTGAAAGGACAAGGTAAAGCCCATCAAGATAATCGAATATTGCAAGATTTTTTTCCCTGAATAGGATAGACCTGATCTACTCGTTTGAGGCAAGACTTGGCTAGCATTCAAAAGGATGCCACATAAGATGGCAAAGAGACTAGAGCCAAGGATAGGCACTGCTTTTCCTAATACCATAGATAGTCCTGCTGCAAAAACTGCAATCATAAGGCCTGGAAGATACTGGCACCAATTAGATTTTTTATTCATTTTAACTCCTAAATTGTTCAACAACTACTTTTATTTCTCCAGTCTTAGCGATGACAAGAGGAGCGATTTTCTCTAAACTGGCTTGAATCTGCGAGCCATATTGACGGTTTAATAAGCGTTGATCTAATAAAATAACCAGAGATTCTTGCTCGCTCGAACGACTCGAGCGTCCAAGAGCCTGCTTTAGGCGTAAAATCGCTAGAGGCAAACTGTAATCATAGAAAGGATTCTTCCCCTCTAGACGCAAAGCTTCATGTAGCTTTTGTACGAAGAAATCACTTGGATTATCAAAAGGAATGCGAGGAATGACTTGAATAATTTTTGCTTGCTGGGCAAAATCGACTCCCTCCCAAAAACTACCGGATCCTAAAAGGACGGAAGCTTCCCCTCTATCAAATCGCCGTTTAATATTTGCCGCTTCGCCATTTTTATACTGAGCCAGATGACTCACTGTCATCTGATGTGAAGTTGCTAGAAGTAAGTCTTTGGAAGTAAACAAGGCAAAGAGAGGCAAGCCAGTAGCTGCTAGTTCATCCAAATATCGCGCTAAAGAGATTGCTAACTCCTCTTGAGTCAGGTTGGTCAAATCAGGAAATTCTCGATCAATGAAGATGGTTTGACCTTGATGGTAGGACAGTTCTTTCCCGATGAATTGGTAGTTCTCAATTCCTAAAATCGAAGCTAGATTGACCTTTTTACTAATCGATAAGGTAGCTGAGACCAAAAGAAGTCTGGTGGTCGTCGGAATAAAGTCTTGAAGCGAAACCAAGCCCTCTCTTCCAGATTGCAGTCGAATAATCGGATGCTGGTCCTCTTGTGTCCGGTCAATCCAAAAAATTTGAAAACGAGGGTCAAAGACCGTTTTTAATTCCGCTAAAACTGGACTATCTAGTTCAGATAAATCCTGGCGAATCTTTTGAACCTGTTCTGCTCCCAGTTCTATCTTTTTGTTGCCTGATTCAAGATGTTTGAGGATGGCATTCAATTCAAATTGGAGACTTTCAAGGATTCGCCGTTTCAACAAGGATTTTTCGATTTCTATCTCACGCTGCAGATCTTGCATGAAATCTGTTAATGATAAGGAAGCCCTTGAAAACTGCTCCAATGAAAAATAAAGTTTTTGTGCTTCATCCACCACTAGAGTTCGATTTTCTATCAATGAAGGATCATCCTCTAAACGAGTCAATAAATAGGCATGATTGGTAAGCACAACTCGGCTCATTTTGGCTTTTTCTTGACCAAGACGCCAAAAATCTTCTGTATAAAATAAAGATTTTTTTGATAGCTTCCCATCATGACGGAGCCGTTGAACAAAATTCCCGTAGCGATGAAGCTGCCCCACTTCGTTTAGATCACCTGTCCTTGTTTGAGCCAACCAGACCAATAATTGCATTTTGAACCGATTCCAGAGGCGATTTTCCTCAGGTTCATGCAATATTCGAAAGAATTCATCTAGTTTTAAATAATTTTGAGGACTCTTTAAACTATGAAAAGAGGTCTGAAAAACGTCCTCAATCATCTTTGCTTCCTGCTGCATGATTTGGTCTTGTAAGACCTTGGTCGGAACACTAACAACAATCTGGTCCTTTGTATGCGCTAGTAAAGGAAGGAGGTAGCCATAGGTTTTTCCAATCCCAGTAGGACCCTCAACAAAGGTGGCTACATCTCTAGAGGACTGAAGACTTTCTTCGATGGCCTGAGCAAACTCTTTCTGCAAGGGGCGGGGTTCCATCCCCATTAACTGGATATTAATATCAAACTGATCAGAAAAATTCTTAGCATCTCTCCTGATAAGAGGTTTACGAAGAAAAATACCATGACGGGAGGTTAAGTCCTCACCATGAAAAACTACCGTATCCTCGAAAGCATCCTCTATCAAGAGTCTCGACTCGTAAATTAGATTATCAGAAAATGGCAGCAAGGTTTCCACCAATTCTCTTGGGAGGGAAGCAATCGTTTCACGAATTTTAAGGAAGAGCTGGGCGGTTGCTTGGGCATCTGAAATGGCTGAATGGGCATGGTCCAAGGGGATCGCTAATTCTTCGCATAAGCTACTTAAATTGTATCTTTCTAAGGTTGGGAAAAAGACTTGAGCCAATTCAACCGTATCGATCCGGGGTGTTATGAGCTCAAATCCTTCCCAAAACAAAGATTCTGCCAAGAGATTGGCATCAAATTTGACATTATGAGCCACAAAAACAGCATCTTCAATCATTTCGTAAACTTGTCTGGCCACTTGTGAAAAATCAGGAGCCTTTTTTAGTTGCTGATTGGTAATTCCAGTCAGTTGGCGAATATGTTCGTCTAGTTGTTCATGCGGGTTGACGTCAGTCTCATAGGTCTCTACAATCTGCCCATCTTGAATGATGACAATCCCGATTTGAATTATTTTTGCATTGCTGCTTGCACTGGTTGCTTCCAGGTCCACGACAGCATATTTTCTTTTAACATTCGTCGTCATAGCACTTAAAATTATATCATTTTCCGACTCGCTTTGCTTGGGTTTTTATGACATTGAAGGAGCCAAATCCAACCAAGCGAGGATTCTTCGGTTTCTAGAGGCGTTTTAGTCAGCTATTTTATCATATTTTTGATAGACTAATAGAGAAAGGAGCTCTTATGAAAATACACCGTATTGTCAACCCCATCGCTTATGAAAACACCTACCTACTTGAAAACGAGCACGATCTTCTCGTTGTTGACCCTGGCAGTGCTTGGGAAGATATCCGAAAGCGCATTGATCATCTCGCAAAACCAATTGCTGCTATTCTCCTAACCCATACCCACTACGACCATATCATGAGTTTAGAGAAAGTGCGGGAAACTTATGGCCATCCACCTGTTTATGTAGATGCTCATGAAGCGACCTGGCTCCAAAGTCCTGTGGACAATCTTTCCGGGCTAGACCGCCATTCTGACTTAATGGATGTGATCTGCCAGCCAGCCGAAGAGCATTTTGATTACCGAACAGCTTACCATTTGAAAAACTTCCATTTTTATGTCCTTCACACACCCGGACATTCCATCGGAGGTGTCTCTATAGTTTTTCCTAACGATCATCTCGTCTTGACAGGTGATGCCCTTTTCCGAGAAACCATTGGACGGACCGATTTGCCGACAGGAAGCGGTCCCCAACTCCTAGAAAGCATCGAGACACAATTGCTCACTCTTCCCTCCTCTTACGCAGTTTACCCAGGTCACGGAAATGATACCACCATCGGTCATGAAAAAATGTTTAATCCCTTCTTTCGAAATCGTTAAAAAAAGAGAGTGGGACAGAAATCGGTCATTCGTTAGAATTCGATTTCATCGTCCCACCTCCGCACAGTTGAGTAGGGGCTATAAAAGCTGATGAAATCAGCGTAGTAGAGCCCACTCAACCACTGCGTCTTGCTCGACAATCCAAAGACAATTGAGAGGCTAGGACTTTTGTCCCAGCCTCTTTTTTATATTCTTAAATCTTCAAGAAACGTCTCATTGAAATCGATGAACCTAGCGCTCCAATTAAAATACCGAGACCAAACAAAGCACCGACCATAATCGGAACAAGAAGGTTTGGACTGTATAAGAACAATTTCTGATCTTGTAGAGTATTGTACATGGACTTGTAGACAATATTATAGACATAATAGAGCAAGAGAGCAGGTGGAATTGCACCAATCAAGCCAATCCAGGCACCTTCCAAAAGGAAAGGAGCACGAATATAGCCACTCTTAGCACCTACCAGACGCATAATCTTGATTTCTCGACTCCGTGAAATAATGGTAATCCGAATCGTATTGGAAATCAAGAAGACTGCGATAAAGATTAGTAAACCGGCACCAATCAAGCCCCAAATACGGATGAAGTTCCCGAGAGCAAAGAGACGTTGAGTATCAACTCCTCCATCTTTTACTTCAGACACCCCTTCAATTTTCTTAGCGGCCTTGGAAACTTCTTTCACATATTTAGGAGCCGTTGTCTCTACAAAATAGGCATCATAGAGAGGATTGGCATCCCCATCAAAAATTTTCCAGTTGTTACCGGCAGTCTTGATCAAGTTTTCATATTGTTCTTCCTTGCTAGAGAACTCAACCTTATCAACATTCTTCATGGCTGTCAACGCATTATAGACTTTCTTGTAGTCTTCATTATCAACCATCTGCCCTTCTTTTTCTATCTGCGGGCTTTGATCTTGGATATCCTTGCGCATATAGACAACAATTCGTACACTATTTTGAATATCATCTGATAGCTTGATCGTATTCGCAATCACTGAGGCAAAAATTGCTACTAGTCCGAGTGTAATCATCACCGAACTAACCGCAGCAATGGTCATCCAGCCATTCCGTTTTAAACTTTTAAATGATTCAATGAGATGGCGGAAAAATCTTCTAATCATCGTATCCGTACTCTCCTTCCGCTTCATCCCGTACAACACGTCCATTTTCAATGGCGATAACACGGTGACGAAGTGTATTTACAATTTGGCTATTATGAGTCGCCATCAAAACAGTGGTTCCTTGTAAATTAATTCGCTCCAAGAGGTTCATAATTTCCCAAGAATTATCTGGGTCCAAGTTCCCTGTCGGTTCGTCCGCGATCAATACTTTAGGATTGTTCACAATAGCACGCGCAATGGCGATCCGTTGTTGCTCACCACCTGAAAGCTCATTTGGAAATGAACGAACCTTGTGTTTCAAACCAACAAGATCTAGCACTTCCATAACGCGTTTCTTAATGTTGCGACGACGCTCTCCAATTACTTCCATTGCGTAGGCAATATTTTCATATACCGTCTTTTTAGGAAGCAATTTGTAGTCTTGGAAGACTACTCCAACATTTCGACGCAACATCGGAATATCGCGTTTTTTAATTTTATCTAGGTCAAAACCAGCTACTTTCAAGGTTCCTTTATCATGTTTCACCTCACGGTAAAGCAAGCGAATAAAGGTTGATTTCCCTGCACCAGAAGGTCCTACAATATAGGCAAATTCTCCTGGTTCAATATGAACGGTCACTCCACGAAGAGCTGTCGTTCCGTTGTCATACTTTTTGACAACATCTTTCATTTCAATCATTGACATGTATTGAAAATTCCTTTCCACAATTTATATAGAAGGAGGGCTTTAATTGAGACGCCATTTTAAATAGGCATCAATAAAGCCATCAATATCTCCGTCCATTACTTTATCAACTTGGGCTACTTCGTAACTCGTACGATGATCCTTCACCATGGTATATGGCGTAAAGACATAGGAGCGAATCTGACTTCCCCAGGTGATTTCTTTTTTATCACCCTTTAAGGAGTCCACCTCAGCTGCCTTCTTTTCTTGCTCCAATTGATAAAGTTTTGCCTGCAACATTTTCATTGCACGGTCACGGTTTCCGTACTGAGTGCGGTCAACCGTCGAAGCCACTACAATCCCTGTTGGGATGTGGGTCAATCGAACACCTGTTGAAACCTTGTTGACATTTTGTCCACCAGCTCCACCTGAACGGAAGGTATCCATCTTGATATCATCATCTCGGACTTCCACTTCAATCGTATCATCCAATTCTGGCATGACTTCAACTGACGTGAAGGAAGTATGGCGACGCTTAGCTGAGTCGAATGGCGAGATCCGTACCAAACGGTGGACACCCATTTCTGATTTCAACAAGCCATAGGCATGCGGTCCTTCGAAGGACAGCGTCACTGATTTAATCCCAGCCTCGTCTCCTGCCTGATAGTCCAAGACTTCCACTTTGAAACCATGAGCATTTCCGAAGCGGGTATACATCCGAAGGAGCATATCTCCCCAGTCCTGAGCCTCAGTACCTCCAGATCCTGGATGGATTTCCAAGATTGCATTATTATTATCATAGGGTTCTGATAAGAGAAGCGTCATTTCATAACTGGTCATCATCTTATCCAACTCTATCAACTTCTCTTCTAGCTCTTCGTGAACGGATTCATCTTCTGAGAGAAACTCAAGAAGGATTTCGGATTCATCAAACAAGTCTGTCATTTGATGGAAATTCTCGTAGGTTTGTTTCAACTCATTTAATTCCTGAGATGTCTTTTGCGCTGCAATATTATCATCCCAAAAATCAGGTTCTGTCATTTTGTTTTCCAAAATGGCAATTTCTTCTTCCAGACCCTCTAAGTCAAAGAGACCCCCTGAAAGAAGCTAATTTTTCACGATTCGCGTCAATTTTCTGACGGATTTCTGAAATATCCATAAGTACCTCTTTCTAAGTATCAGTCTATTATACCACAAACCCCGTCATTTGCACATAGTAAGAGATAGTAGGAATCATTTATCCTACAAAAATCGCATAAAACCAAGCCGTTGTCACTTCCCTTGTTACATAATTGTTAGATTTGTTACATGTTGGTTAACTTTCTTTTTCTTATCAACTTGTGATACACTAGTGATATGACACGTATTGGTTTTATGAGTGACCTGCACCTGGATTCCAATCAGTTTGGCGAGGCCGAACGCATGCAACTCCTTCAGGTCCTACAAGAAGAACAGATTGATCACCTTCATCTAGCTGGCGACATTTCCAATGACTTTAAGCAGATGAGTCTCCCCTTTATTCAGGAGCTCCAAACCCAGCTCCCTGTTTCCTTTAATCTGGGCAATCACGATATGTTATACCTCTCAGAGGAGGAAATCCATCAGTATGATTTTCAAGTCCAGACCTTTGGAGATAGCCATTTAGTCAGTCTTGCTGGTTGGTACGATTATAGCTTTGTCCCTGAAAAGAGCAAGGAGGCCCACCTACGTACCAAAAATACTTTCTGGTTTGATCGAAGATTGGAACGTCCCTTAGACGACCCAACAATCACGCAAGAAGTTCTCTCCCGATTGGATCAGGTACTAGCTTCTTTAGATGGTAGAATCATCGTCGCTCTTCACTTTGTTCCCCACAAGGATTTTCTCGTTAGCCACCCCTACTTTCAGAAATTCAATGCCTTCTTAGGTAGTCAAGCTTTTCATGATCTCTTTGTAAAACATGGGGTAAGAGATGTGATCTTTGGTCACTTGCATCATCGCCATTCTTCCAGAGTCATCGATGGCATTCACTATCACATGCGGCCCCTTGGCTATATTCGAGAATGGCAATTGACGGAGAATTTTTTCAAGTCCTTCCCTCAGTACAAGATTTCCCAAATGTATCGCCTTCATAAACGCTACAATGCTGTGAAAGACTTACCTGAATTTCATCACTATAAAAGACAGAATATAGCAAATGAATTTCGTCAGGCTTTAACCATCCTTGACTGCTAAAAAAAATAAAAAGATTTCGATCCCATAAGGAGTCGAAATCTTTTTTCGTTAAAATAGCTTATTCTTCTGTTTCAAGGAGATTCTTTGCAACAAGAGCTGCCAAGATACCACCAACGATTGGAGCAAGGATAAAGATCCAAATTTGTTGAAGGGCTGCACTACCTACAAAGAGAGCAGGAGCCAAGCTACGAGCTGGGTTAACAGAAAGACCTGTAATGTTCAAACCTACAAGAATGATCAAGGTCAAGCTCAAACCGATCACAAGTCCAGCAATTTTCCCATTTCCTTTAGAAGCTGATGTCACTGTCATAATGACCAAGATAAAGATAAAGGATGCAATCACTTCGAACAAGAATCCGCCAAGTGGAGTTACTCCTTTAGCCAAGGCATTTTCACCAAGACTAGCTGTTGACATACCTGAATTGGACAAAAGGAAGAAGACAGAAGCAGTCGCAAGGAAAGCTCCCACTACTTGCGCTACAATGTAGTTGACCAAGTCTTTAGATGACAAGCGTTTGTTGACAAACATAGCAATAGAAACAGCTGGGTTCAAGTGGGCACCAGAAACAGTCCCAATAGAGTATGCAGCTGCAACAATTGACAAACCAAATGCCAAGGCAATTCCTAGATGCCCAAGACCTTCAGTTCCATTTCCAAAAACAACAGCGCCAGTCCCGATAAAGACAAGCATAAATGTGCCGATTACTTCAGCAAAAAACTTTTTCATAATATAGTTTCCTTTCTTCAAACTGTCGTCTAGTTTATCAAAAATCAATTCTGGACTCAAGAAATATGCCCAAACATTTCTGCACACAAAAAAAGCCATCTGAAGATGACTTTTCAATGCTTAAATAGCGTTTTTATCCTTACCGAGTGCACGTTGGACGGCTTTGACAATTTCAACAAGAACCACAATCATAATTGCACCTACAGCAACCACCAACCATTGCGTCAAACTCAAGTTTGAAACGTGGAAGAGTTTATTAAATCCAGGTACCATAATGGTTGCCATTAAGAGAATAAAGGCTACTGGGATAGACCAGTTAAAGGTCTTGTTCTTGAAGAGTCCCACTTTAAAGATCGATTGATAGACCGATTTCACGTTAAAGGCATGGAGCAATTGGATTAAACCGAGAGTTGCAAAGGCCATAGTAAGGGCATCCGCATGGATTTCTGCGTGACTCTGGTGCTCTGGGAAAAGAATTGCCCATCCGTATACGCCAAGTACCAAGATAGTTTGGAAGATTCCTTGATATAGGATGGCTCCAAAGACCCCACCGTCAAAGAAGTTGGACTTACGTCCACGAGGTTTGTGGGTCATGACACCTGGCTCAGCTGGTTCCACACCAAGAGCGATAGCTGGTAGGGTATCTGTTACCAAGTTAATCCATAATAGATGCACTGGTTGAAGAACGTCCCAACCAAAGAGGGTTGCAAAGAAGATAGTGAAGACCTCAGCCATATTAGCAGACAAGAGGTATTGGATGGATTTTTGGATATTGGAGAAGACCTTACGTCCTTCTTCAACTGCTACGATAATGGTTGCGAAGTTATCATCGGCAAGGACCATATCAGAAGCTCCCTTAGAAACCTCTGTACCAGTAATCCCCATACCGATACCAATATCAGCAGTCTTAAGTGATGGCGCATCGTTGACCCCGTCACCAGTCATGGCAACAACCTTGCCTTCTTTTTGCCATGCTTTCACAATCCGAACCTTGTGCTCAGGCGATACACGCGCGTAAACAGAGTATTGCTTGAAGACTTTTTGGAATTCTTCATCAGAGAGCTCATTCAATTCAGCCCCTGTGAAGACATGGTCTTCTGTATCATTTGGATCGATGATACCGAGACGTTTGGCGATAGCTTCCGCTGTATCTTGGTGGTCACCAGTAATCATGATTGGACGGATGCCCGCCTCCTTAGCGACACGAACAGCTTCTGCAGCTTCTGGACGTTCAGGGTCAATCATGCCGACCAAACCAGAGAAGATAAGGTCAGATTCAACAATTTCAGATTCCAAGGTTGGAATTTCATTGCTGGTCTTATAAGCCATCATCAAGACACGAAGGGCTTGTTTGGCCAAGTCTTTGTTGGTAGCAAGGATAGCATTTTTATCTTCTTCTGTGATTGGGCGAACTTCTCCGTTGACTTCGATGCGTGTCACGCGTTTGAGCAATTGGTCAGGCGCACCCTTGACAGCGATAAAGTAAGAGCCATCTGCTTCCTTATGAATGGTAGACATGAGTTTACGGTCTGAGTCAAATGGCAATTCAGCCACACGTGGCTCATCCTTCAAGACTTCACGAACATCAAAGTTGTGGTCCAAACCAAACTGTACAAGAGCTGTCTCCGTTGGATCACCAATCAGCTTGCCAGATGGATCCACCTTGGTGTCATTGGCAAAGTTCATGATACGGAGGGTATTATTGCTAACAGCAATTTCAGATGCCGAGCTTTGCAATTGACCGTTGGTATAAACTTTCTCAACCGTCATTTGGTTCATAGTCAAGGTACCTGTTTTATCAGATGCGATGATTTCTGTTGAACCAAGAGTTTCAACCGCTGGCAATTTGCGGACAATCGAATTACGTTTTGCAAGGGTTGTAGTTCCCAAAGATAGAACGATAGTTACAATGGCAGGAAGCCCTTCTGGAATAGCCGCTACTGCAAGGGCAACTGCCACCATCAAGCCTTCTAATGGATGTTCACCACGAACAAAGACACCAACCAAGAAGGTAATCACTGCAATCACAATGATTAAGTAAGTCAAGGCCTTAGATAATTGTTCCAGGCTTTGCTTCAATGGTGTCTCTGTCTCGTCGGCATTAGCCAACATATCTGCAATCTTACCAACTTCTGTATACATACCAGTGTTAGTCACAACACCAATACCACGACCGTAAGTTACGTTTGAGTTTTGGTAAGCCATGTTAACACGGTCCCCGATACCAGCATCTGCTTCAACAAGTCCTGTCACATCTTTTTCAACTGGAACAGACTCCCCTGTAAGAGCTGCTTCTTCAATTTTAAGGGAAGCTGCTTCAAACAAGCGCATATCAGCAGGCACCACATCTCCCGCTTCTAGCAAGACGATATCCCCAGGCACCAGTTCTTTTGAGTCAATCTCAATAACATGACCATCACGACGAACACGGGCCATGGGGCTAGACATATTTTTCAGAGCTTCAATGGCCGCTTCAGCTTGCCCCTCTTGGTAAACCCCAAAGGCAGCATTCAAGACAACAACAGCTAAGATGATAATAGCATCTGTTAAACCATCCATCCCTTCTGTAATCACAGAAAGTGCCGCTGCCGCTAGCAAGATGATAATCATCAAATCCTTAAATTGATCAAGGAATTTAGCTAGTAGGCTACGTTTCTCACCCTCTTCTAACTCATTACGACCATAAGTCGCTAAGCGTTCTTGAGCTTGAGCAGTTGACAAACCTTCGATAGATGAGTCCAATTTCTTTAGGACTTCTTCTGCGGTTTGAGTGTAAAACAAGTCTTTATTTTGTTCTTTTGACAAAACAGTCTCCTCCTTTTTTGGCCTCTTTTTACAAAAAAGAGACCTGTTTTTTAAAAAAACAAGTCTCGCTGTTTAATATAGTGCCGGAAATAATTCGTAATGACGACACTATCGCGGGAAATCCGCCAGCTACTCCCTTGAGTGGTTTCATTATACCACAACTCGTAAAAAAATCAAGAAAAACTACTGATAAACTAGTCTTCCCAAGTCAATTCTAAGTGATAGGTAGCGAATTGCTGACTTTCATCTGCCGTCAACAACTGATAGGACAAACCAAGCTTATTTTGCTCTAATGCATATTCCTTGGTATCAATCACAAATTGTTGCATGCCTTGGGGAGTCGGAATAAGTGCATGGCCTTTCTCTGAAGCCATAAATTTCATGATGGATTTTGGAGTTGAGAAGCGAGTCATGGTCAATTCTTGATCATGGAATTTCAAAGCTACTTTTTCTCCTTCTTCGTTGACGTAAAGCAGATAGTGATAGCCACCCTTTTCCTTCCATTCCCCTTCGTAATATTGATCCATCACTTCGAGTTGATCATCAAATTGAATCTGATTTTGTATTCTAATTTTCAAAAGTTCCCATCCTTTCCCTCTTTCCTTTATTTTACCAAAAACTTCTTTCTTTTTCCTATTGCAACCATCTCTCGATACCAATTTAGGCCGTTTTCTGCTATAATAGAGGCATGAATGAAAAAGTATTTCGGGATCCTGTGCACAACTATATCCACGTGGATCACCCAGTCATTTACAAGCTCATTAATACAAAAGAATTTCAACGACTACGTCGCATCAAACAGTTGGGAACCTCTGGGTTTACCTTTCATGGGGGCGAGCATAGTCGTTTTTCGCACTGTCTAGGAGCCTACGAAATTGCTCGTCGTATCTTATCTATCTTTGATGAGAAATATACCGACCAATGGGACTCGAGTGAATCCCTCCTTACCATGGTTGCAGCCTTGCTCCATGACATTGGACACGGGGCCTATTCACATACCTTTGAAGGACTATTTGATACAGATCATGAAAAAATGACCCAGGAAATCATTACCTGTCCTGAAACGGAAATCTACCAGATTTTAATTCAAGTAGCTCCAGATTTCCCTCAAAAGGTTGCCAGTGTTATCGACCACACCTACACTAATAAACAAGTGGTGCAGTTAATCTCTAGTCAGATTGATGTCGATCGCATGGATTACCTTCTACGAGACGCCTACTTCACTGGTGCCTCTTACGGAAACTTTGATTTAACTCGTATATTGCGCGTTATTCGTCCAGTAGAAAATGGGATTGCTTTTCAGGTCAATGGGATGCATGCAGTTGAAGATTATGTTGTTTCTCGTTACCAAATGTATATGCAGGTCTACTTTCACCCAGCTACTAGAGCAATGGAAGTCCTATTACAGAACCTACTCAAGCGAGCACGTCATCTCTATGCTACGCACAAGGAGTTCTTTCACGCGACTTCACCTCGCTTGATTCCATTCTTTGAACACCAAGTGAACCTTGCCGATTACTTGGCTTTGGACGACGGCGTCATGAATACCTATTTTCAATCTTGGATGGAGAGTCCTGATTCTGTTCTCTCTGATTTGGCCCAGCGTTTTATCAATCGCAAGGTTTTCAAATCCATTCTCTTTCAAGATAAGGATGAAAAACAATTAGCTGCTCTCAAACAACTGATTCAAGAGGTTGGTTTTGATCCAATCTATTATACAGCTATCCATCGAAACTTTGACCTTCCTTACGACGTTTACCGACCAGATTCAGAAAAACCTCGTACTCAAATTGAGATCATCCAAAAGGATGGTAAATTAGCTGAGCTATCCCTACTCTCTCCTATCGTTGCTTCCTTAGCTGGTAGTAGACAAGGGGATAACCGCTTCTATTTCCCGAAAGAAATGTTGCTTGAAAATAGCTTGTTTACACCTCAACTACAATTATTCCAGTCCTATATTATCAACGATACCTTCACAGGAGAGAAACATGAACATTAAACTTGTTGCCCTGGATATCGATGGAACCCTTTTAACATCAGACGGCCAAGTAACCCCCGAAGTTTTCCAAGCTATCCAAGATGCCAAAGCTCAAGGGGTTCATGTTGTCTTAGCAACTGGTCGTCCTCGTTCTGGTGTCCTTCGATTGTTGGAGGAACTTCATTTGGATCAACCAGGTGACCTCGTCATCACCTTCAATGGGGGACTGATTCAAGACGCCCACACTGGTGAAACTCTCTATGAAGAACACCTCTCCTACAACGATTATTTGGATATTGAAGCGCTAGCTCGTAAGTTAGCTGTTCCTATGCATGCTAGTACCAAGTCTGGCATTTATACAGCTAATCGTAACATTGGTACCTATACCGTCCATGAAGCCAAATTGGTCCACTCGGATCTTTTCTATCGGACTCCTGAAGAAATGGAGCATCATACGGTTCTCAAGTGTATGTATGTCGACGAACCGGAAGTCTTAGAAACGGTCCTCTCCGCTATTCCGGATAATTTTTACGACCGTTTTACGATTGTGCGTTCCGCACCTTTTTACCTTGAGATTTTACCTAAGACAGTAAATAAAGGTCAAGCTCTCTTACAGTTAGCGTCCAAGTTAAACCTAAGTCCAGACCAAGTGATGGCGGTCGGAGATCAAGAAAACGACCAGGCCATGCTAGAGGTTGCTAGTCTCCCTGTAGCAATGGACAATGCCAGTCCTGAATTAAAAAAGATCGCTAAAGTCATCACGCGCTCCAACGATGAGTCGGGTGTCGCTTACGCCCTTAGAAAGTGGGTACTCCATTAATGTATAGTTATAAAATCGGTATTACAGCCGAAGAACATGATGAATTCGTTAAAAATAGCCCCCAGACCAATTTGCTTCAAAGCTCAGATTGGGCAAAGATCAAAGATAACTGGGGCAATGAACGCCTTGGGATTTACCAAGATCAAAAACTAGTTGCAGTTGCAAGTATTTTAATCCAACCACTCCCACTTGGTTTTACTATGCTCTATATCCCACGTGGACCTATAATGGATTACCAAAATAGCGAATTAGTGGCCTTTATGCTCCAATCCATCAAAACATATGCTAAAAGCAAGCGAGCTGTTTTCGCCAAATTTGATCCCTCTCTTTTCCTAAGAAAAGGGTTAATTGGCCAAGAGGCAAAACATCAAGAGGCTACTTTAGCGATTATCCAATCTTTAAAAGAATGTGGAGTGGAATGGGTTGGTCGGACGGAGGACATGGGAGAAACCATTCAACCACGTTTCCAGGCCAATATCTACAAGGAATACTTCACAGAGGACCAACTGTCTAAATCCACCAAGCAAGCCATTCGGACCGCCCGAAATAAAGGAGTCGAAGTCATCTTTGGAGGCACTGAACTCTTAGACGAATTTGCAGCTCTAATGAAAAAAACAGAGGCTCGTAAAGGTATCCATCTTCGTGGAAAAGACTATTATGAGAAACTGCTAACAACCTATGCAGGGCAATCTTACATCACTCTATCAAGAATTAACTTGGCTCAACGCCTTGCTTCACTCAAAGAGCAACTTGAAAAAAATCAAGCAGAAGCTAGTCGTTTTAACGAAAAAACAAAACCAGGCAAGGTTGATAACAACCGTCAAGAAAAAGAACGTTTGGAAGAAGAAATCCAATTTCTCAATCAAGAGCTAAAAGACAGCCAAGAAATCGTTTCTCTTTCTGGAACCTTGACTCTTGAATTTGGAGGCACTTCAGAGAATGTCTATGCAGGGATGGATGAGAACTTCCGCCGTTATCAACCAGCTATTTTGACTTGGTATGAAACAGCCCAGCATGCCTTTGACCGTGGAGCTGATTGGCAAAATATGGGAGGAGTTGAGAACCATTTAGATGGAGGACTCTACCACTTCAAGTCAAAATTTAATCCAATGATCGAAGAATTTGTTGGCGAATTCAACCTCCCAACAAGTATTCTTTATCCCCTTGTTAACAAAGCCTATCAATTACGAAAAAAACTAAGAAATAAACAGTAAGGTGACCTATGACATTCAATATTATTAGTAGGGAAGAATTTTACCAACACTCTCTCACTACTTCCAATCACTCTTTTTTACAGAGTATTGAAATGGCTGATTTGCTTCAAAAAAGAGGCGCAACTATTCAATATATTGGATGGGAAGAGCAAGGAACATTAGCTATCTCTGCCATTTTATATAGCCTACCCATGACGGGAGGCTTGCATTACGAAATCAATAGTGGACCAATCGTGACGGATGCTCGCTACCTACCAGATTTTTACGAAGCATTGCAGGATTATGTAAAAGAAAATGGTGGTATCGAATTTATTTTAAAACCTTATGACCACTATCAAGTTTTCGATAGCAATGGAAACCCGACCGAAGAAGAGCAAAAACAACTTCTCCATTCATTACTGGATCTTGGCTATCAATTTGATGGCTTACAAGTAGGCTATCCAGGAGGAGAACCTGTTTGGCATTATCTGAAAGACCTAACTGATTATGATGCGAAATCTCTCCTAAAATCCTTCAACAAAAACTGTAGCCGTAATATTACGACTGCCCTTAACTATGACATTTCCATCCGAAATATTAGTAGAGATGAGATCCCTCAGTTTAAAAAAATTATTGAAGAAACTGGAAAACGTCAAGGATTTGAAGACAAGAGTCTAGACTACTACTACGATCTCTATGATACCTTTAAGGATAATGCAGAATTTCTCATTGCTGAAATCAATACAACTGATGCACTTGCTTACTTAGACCAGAAGATTTCCTTACTAAATCCTTCATCTAAACAATATGAGCAACAGCTACAAAAATTAGAGAAACAAAAGACAATTGTCCGAGAGACCTTGGCTGATGAAACTGCTGAAACTGTTCCTTTGGCCTGCGCCCTCATCATCTATAATCCATCAGAAGTGACCTATTTATTTGGTGGTTCGTATACCAAATATCAGAAATTTTCTGCCGCCTTCTTGATTCAATACCATGCAATGAAGCGCGCACTAGAAAAAGGAATCACCTTATACAATTTCCTAGGCATTCAAGGAATCTTTGACGGCTCAGACGGTGTTCTTCGTTTCAAACAAAACTTCAACGGATATATTGTCCGTAAGATGGGAACCTTCCGATATTACCCAAATCCTCTGAAATTTAAAACCTTGTCCTTGATCAAACGAATCTTAGGACGTTCATAAGAAAACAAAAGCCAGCTTACTAGCTGGTTTTTTTAAGACAAGAAAAGAAGGCTGGGACAAAAGTCCTAGCCTCTCAATTGTCTTTGGATTGTCGAGCAAGACGCAGTGGTTGAGTGGGCTCTACTACGCTGATTTCATCAGCTTTTACAGCCCTACTCAACTGTGCGGAGGTGGGACGACGAAATCGAATTCTAACGAATTACCGATTTCTGTCCCACTCTCTTTTTATGTTCGATTAGTTTACGAAATCAAGCAATGCCAAGAAGCTTTCTGGATCAAGTGATGCACCACCAACAAGAGCTCCATCAACATCTGGACAAGCCATGTATTCTGCAACGTTTTCAGGTTTCACTGAACCTCCGTATTGAACACGTACTTTATCAGCTACTTCTTGACCAAAGTCAGCTGCTACAACGTCACGAACCACTTTACACATTTTTTGTGCGTCGTCTTGTGAAGCTGATTTACCAGTACCGATAGCCCAGATTGGCTCATAAGCGATTACAGATGCAGCAACTTGCTCAGCTGTCAATCCAGCCAAAGCCGCAGATACTTGAGCACCTACGAATTCAGCAGCTTTTCCTGCTTCGTAAGTTTCAAGGCTCTCACCACAACAGATGATTGGAAGCAAACCATTAGCAAAGATTGCTTTTGCTTTTTTGTTGATATCTTCATCAGTTTCATGGAAGTAGTCACGACGTTCTGAGTGACCGATCACGACGTAATCAGTACCGATTTCTTTCAAAACTTGTGGGCTAGTTTCACCAGTGAAGGCACCAGCGTTTTCAAAGTAACAGTTTTGAGCAGCAACTTTAAGGTTTGAACCTTTAGCCGCAGCAAGAACAGTTGTCAAATCAAGGGCAGGAGCTGCAATCCCAGCTTCAACAAGGTCAGATGAAGGAAGTTTTGATGCTACAGCTTCAACGAATGCTTTTGCTTCTTCTGGGTTTTTGTTCATTTTCCAGTTACCAGCAATAAATGGTTTACGTGACATTTCACACACCTCGTTTTTCTAATTTTATATAACCTATTTTACCATAATTTTCGTCATAATGAAAGGTTGCACAAGATCATTTTGCTTTTTAGCATAATAAAAACCCCGTCTTCACGGGGTTTTTTGTCTGTCTATATAATTGTTAATCTGGGAACTAGATCGAATTAAGCTTCGATTTCAGTAACCATACCTGAACCAACAGTACGTCCACCTTCACGGATAGAGAATGTAGTACCTTTTTCAACGGCAATTGGGTGGATCAACTCAACGTCGATAGTCACGTTATCACCAGGCATTACCATTTCAGTTCCAGCAGGAAGTTCGATAGATCCAGTTACGTCAGTTGTACGGAAGTAGAACTGTGGACGGTAGTTGTTGAAGAATGGAGTGTGACGTCCACCTTCTTCTTTAGTAAGGATATAAACTTCACCTTTGAATTTAGTGTGAGGGTTGATTGAACCTGGTTTAGCAATAACTTGTC
This sequence comes from Streptococcus sp. KHUD_013, assembly GCF_052588545.1. NCBI lineage: Bacteria > Bacillati > Bacillota > Bacilli > Lactobacillales > Streptococcaceae > Streptococcus > Streptococcus sp. KHUD_013. The sequence goes on along the minus strand of NZ_CP186264.1, from coordinate 663,186 downwards.
CACGTTCGATTTCATCACGTTGGATACCACGAAGAAGCACACCAACGTTGTCCCCTGCAAGACCTTCGTCAAGTTGTTTACGGAACATTTCAACACCAGTAACAACCGCTTTTTGGATTTTTTCTTTAATACCAACGATTTCGATTTCGTCGTTGACTTTAACGATACCACGGTCGATACGTCCTGATGCTACAGTACCACGTCCAGTGATTGAGAATACGTCTTCGACTGGAAGAAGCAATGGTTTGTCAGTATCGCGTTCTGGTTCTGGGATGTACTCATCAACAGTGTTCATCAAGTCCATGATGATGTCTTCGTATTTAGAATCACCTTCAAGAGCTTTAAGAGCTGAACCTTGGATAACTGGAAGGTCATCACCTGGGAAATCGTATTCTGAAAGAAGGTCACGGATTTCCATTTCAACCAATTCAAGCAATTCTTCATCGTCAACCAAGTCAACTTTGTTCATGAAGACGATCAAGTGTTTAACACCAACCTGACGTGAAAGAAGGATGTGCTCACGAGTTTGTGGCATTGGTCCATCTGTAGAAGCTACTACAAGGATAGCTCCGTCCATTTGGGCAGCACCAGTGATCATGTTTTTAACGTAGTCCGCGTGTCCTGGAGCGTCGATGTGAGCATAGTGACGTTTTTCAGTTTCGTACTCAACGTGCGCAGTGTTGATGGTGATACCGCGTTCGCGTTCTTCTGGAGCAGCATCGATAGACGCATAGTCTTTTGGTTGGTTAACTGATGAAGGCAAGCGACGTGCCAAAACAGTTGTGATAGCTGCAGTTAGGGTAGTTTTACCGTGGTCAACGTGTCCGATAGTACCAATGTTAACGTGTGGTTTACTACGATCGTATTTTTCTTTTGCCATTTGAGTAAAAGCCTCCAATAAAATATATTTTATAGATAGACAGTAGGCAATACAGTCTAACTTTCCTTACTATTTTATCAAATTTCGTCTAAATTGCAAGTGTTTTACTAGCTTTTTTTCTTATTTCTTTTTTCTTAAATGAATTTGTCCAAATGGAAGTTTGTGAATTTATACTTCCATTACTTCTTTGAAACAAACAGCTAGTTATTTCATTATTTCTCTCCTATTTTCTGTTTTTTCACAAACATTTCCAATTTATTCCAGTAAAAAACCAATCCCTCTAATTGAGATTGGTTTTTAGGGTTCACGATTAACCAGAATTACGCAATCCTGTCGCGACACCATTGATTGTGATATGAATCAACTTGTCCTGATCTGCAGGCAATTCACCACGTCTTTGGCGTTTAATTAATTCTAATTGGATATAGTTCAGAACATTAAAGTATGGCATACGATAATCTAAACTATCTTTTAGATAAGGGTTCTCAGCTAAGAGTTCATCATGCCCTTCAATTTGTAAAATAACATCCTTGGTCAGTTGCCATTCATCCAGGATAATATTGAAGATATCACGAACTTCCTCTTCTTCACACAGCTTGGCATATTCAAATGCGATGTTCATATTGGCTTTTGAGAGCACCATATCTACGTTTGAAAGAAGAGACTTGAAGAATGGCCATTTTTGGTACATATAACGCAAGGTTTCAATGTTTTCAGGGTCTGCATCAATAAATTCTTTAAAACTGGACCCTACACCGTACCAGCCAGGGAACATCACGCGGCTCTGTGACCATGAGAAGACCCAAGGAATGGCACGCAAGCCACCGATTTCTTTGATGGTCTTACGGGCTGCTGGACGCGAACCAATATTGAAACTAGAAATGGCCTTAATTGGACTGGATTCGAAGAAGTAATCATAGAAATGTTCATTGCCAAAAACCAGTTCACGATAAATATCGTAGCTACGATTGACAATCTGATCCATAATCTCATTGTACTGGTCGGACATGCTCTTTTCACTCTTCTTCTTAGCAATCATCCGGTTAATCGTTGCAGAGACCAACATTTCTAAGTTGTAATAAGCTGCATCCTTATTCCCATATTTGTTGCCAATGACCTCACCTTGCTCAGTCAAACGAATTCGATCATTGATGGATCTCAATGGTTGTGAGGTGATAGCTTCATAGGTTGGGCCACCACCACGACCAACCGTTCCACCACGGCCATGGAAGAAGGTGATCTTGACACCAAATTCGTCGCCAATCGCTGTTAATTGTTGTTGGGCCTTATAAAGAGTCCAACAAGAAGATAGATAACCACCGTCTTTATTACTATCTGAGTATCCAAGCATAATTTCTTGGTAGTTGTTCTTAGAAGCAATCCAGCGTTTAGCAATTGGAAGTGACAGATACTTTCTCATCGTATCTTCAGATTGGTCCAAGTCTTCGATCGTCTCAAAGAGAGGAACAATTTGCACACGTGCGCTTTCCTTGTCAATCAGTCCCACTTCTTTCAACATGATGGCCAACTCAAGCATATCCGATACACTGGTTGCATGAGAAATAATGGTTTGACGAATGACATCTTCTCCTAAGCGGTCTTTTAATTCACGCGCTGTTTGGAAAATAGCTAATTCTTTCTCAAGCAATTCTGATTTTTCTGCATGGGTAGCAGATAAAATCCGAGGATCTTCTAACAACTCTTGTAACAGCAACTCGCACTTTTCGTCTTCTGACAAATCACTGTAGTGATCATTAATCCCTGCTTCTTTTAATAGTTCTGCCACACAGGCTTCATGAACACTCGAATCTTGACGCATGTCAATCGAAGCCAAGAAGAAACCAAAGACCTCTACTGCTTCTAATAACTCAGCAAACTCACCTGAGATTAAAGCCTCTGCCTTATTTTCAATCAATGATTCTTGAATCAGGGTCAAATCCTGTTTAAATTCTTCAACTGTTTCGTAATAAGGAGGACGATCTTCTGCCAACTCTTGGATAGCACCACTGATACGGGTACCGATATAATCGGAAACCACTCCTTGTTGATGGGTGTGAGCACCGAGAAGACGTTCAATCGGATGGCGCTCATCTACTGTTGAGCCAACTACTGACCATTCCTTAATATTCAATAAGGTTTGGACCAATTTGGATTGAATATAATGGAAGGCTCGACGGTAGGGTTCCTTCTCTCTAAAGACAGAGGTATCACTCGAACGGGCCGCCATCTCTTCAACCGCTTGACTGGTTTTTGAAAGATTGGTAGAAAGGGAGAAATTCCGATATAGGCTAGATATTTTCTGAATATAGTAGTTTAGAATAACTTCACTTTGAATGGTAGCTGATCGCTTCAAGGTCTCAGCAGTTACAAAAGGATTCCCATCCCGGTCTCCACCAATCCACATTCCCATCGTAATCGGTTTAGGTTGCTGTAACTCGATCCCTTGCTCCTTGGCAAGACGTTTGTATTCCAACATTAAGTTAGGAACAGCCTGAAGGAAGGAACTATTATAGTATTCCATGACATTGGTAATCTCATTTGTTACCTTGAGTTTCTTTTCACGGATCATATCGGTTTGCATCATAATTTCAATGTTTCGACGCAAATTATTGTACCATTTGGTCTCGTTCATCAAGCCTGCTTTCACATCCCGATGTTGGCGCAAAAGGCTGTGAATCTGAGTGGTTAGGTCCAACATGGTTTTCCGTTGCACTTGGGTAGGATGAGCTGTCAATACTGGTACCACGTTGAGGCGTTCCAAAATTTCCTGAGCATTTTCAGTCTCAGCCACCTGGCGGATGGTTGACGATAGTTTTCCTAGATAGTCCTGTCCCACATTATTCTGATGATTGATTTCAAAAGCCAAATCGACATCTTCAGAGATATTAATCAATAAGGGGAGAATGGCAAAGTATCGAGAAATCACGATCATCTCTTCATTTGATAGCTCTCTAACAATTTGATCCAATTTTAAATAGTCTTTTGAGACAGATAGTTTTTTCAATTCAAGAATCTTATCAAAGGTTTCTGGACTCACCAAATTTTTAGCAATGTCTTCTAAAATAGTGGTTAAAATCTCAACTTCTTCTTTGATAATCTCTTTGTTGGTATAGCTCTCTAGTTTTTGTAAAGTCATGATAACTCCTTTCTTTACTCACTCCGGTTTAGTAATAGCTTTGGATTTTCTGAGGCTTCTCGTAAGAAGGGGCCTCTTGAGTAGCTAGGGCGCGCTTTTCACTCGCATCAATATTCAAGACAAGGGCAATCGCAATAGATAAGACCCACAAACTATTTCCTCCTTGTGATAGGAAGGGGAAGGTCACCCCTGTCGAAGGAATCAACCCAGAAATCCCACCAATATTAATAAAGGTTTGAGTCAGAAGCATCCCTCCTATACCGATGGCCATCATCGAATTAAATGGATCTCTTGCCCGTATCCCCACAAGAATAATACGCAAAATTAAGAAGAACAACAAGGCTAAGATGAGACTAGCTCCCACAAAACCAAGTTCTTCAATGACGATCGAAAAGACAAAGTCTGTATGTGCTTCTGGCAAATACCCTTGCTTTTCAATCGAATTTCCAAGCCCTAAGCCAAACCAGCCCCCATTACTCATGGCGTAATAGGAATTGGCCAATTGGTGTCCAGAATCTGATAAATCATTAAAGGGATTATAAAAAGCACTGAAACGTTTCGCTACATATCCAAAGACAGGGATTTTAGAAAATCTCTCAACCCCAATTAACTTGATGGAATAAAGGAGAACAGTCGATCCCCCCACTAGCATAGCTAATAGGCTTGAGAACCAGCGGTAGGCTATCCCACTTGCACTAATCATGATTAAAGTTGTTAGTGCGAGAATGGTCGCATTTCCTAAGTCTGGCATGATTACTACAATAGCGATCAAGAAGAGCACCATCCAACGCCAATCTGCCAAATCACGAGGAATCCATTGATTATGGGTAAGTGCCTGGTAATCATATTGCTGAATCTCTTCTTGCTTTTTAGAGAAAACTAAGGCCAAATACCAAACTAGGATAATTTTCAAGTACTCAGCTGGCTGAATTGAGAAACCTCCAAAATTCAACCACCCATGCGCCCCATTCACCGTGTCTGTGATAAAACGCGATAGCAAGAGAAGGATCGTCTCCGCAATGATAACAATCCCAATGAAAGCCTTTTTCTTAAGGTTATTCAATTTCACCTTATAGATAAAGAGAATGGTAACCAAACTCAGAACAAAAAAGATTCCCTGGCTTTTGATCATCCCAAAAGGACTAACTCCTTTTTGGATGGCTAATGCACTCGTTGTCGAGTAGACAATAATCAATCCTAATATTGACAAAAGGAGGTACGGAATCAGGATTGAATAGTTTAAAAAATGACGTTTTTCTAATTTCATGTAACACCCATACTTCTAATTTTCAGTCTTCATTATATCACCTTTCAATAGTAAAAAAAAGGAAATATCAAATAAGATTCGGTTTTCACCTGTCATAGAGGATTAATCAGATCAGTCTAGCCCTTTTTTTCCTCCTACTAGCTTAGTCCAAAAAAGTAATCCGCATTTTTACGACAATCGTTTGTTTTTGCGCTTTCAGACCCTTTGTTTTGCCTTTTTCCATCTTTTGCGGTAAAATGATTCTGTATGAGAAAAAGGATTAAACCAATTGTCCTCTTCGTCTTTTTCCTAAGCATCTTTTCCTTTCTGCTCATTTCTAAGACAGTAGCAGATATTCAAAGGAATCAACTTGCTAGAAGCAAGACCACACAAGAGGTAAAGAAAACCAATCAATCAAAAGTCCCATCTTCCTCTTCTTCTGATTCAGTAAAAGAACTAGATCAAGAATTTTTGAATCGACCAATTATTGACATCTCTGGTTGGCAATTACCAAGCGAGATTGATTATGATCTCTTAGCACAGAATGTTTCTGGAGTCATTGTTCGCGTTCATAGTGGCGCTCAAGCTAAAAAAGAAAATGCTGCGACTTATTTAAATGGAATAGACAAATCATACGAAACTCATATTAAAGAGTTTCAAAAACGAGATATTCCAGTTGCGGTATATGCTTACGTAGCTGCCAAGGACAAGAAAGAAATGGAAAAGGAAGCAGAAGAGTTCTATCAGGCATCCAAAAAATACAAACCAACCTATTATTGGCTGGATGTAGAAGAAAAAACCATGGGTGATATGAACGCTGGAGTGGAAGCCTTCCGTGCCAAGCTAGCATCATTGGGAGCCAAAAATATCGGAATCTATATTGGGACCTACTTCATGGAGGAACATAGTATCTCCACTGATAAATTTACCGCCCTCTGGATTCCAACTTATGGTTATGATGATGGCTACTACAATGCGGCTCCATCTACTGATGATGAGTATGATCTTCACCAGTACACCTCTCAGGGGCAATTGAATGGCTTCACCCACTACTTGGACTTAAACCAGATTGCACCTACACAAGATCAAGAAAAAATCTACCGAAAACTATTTACAGTAGAAAAGAATTAAAAGAGGCAGACGCCTCTTTTTCTCTTAAACTGCAACTCAAAGAGTATGATATAATATTAGAAAATTTAGAGAAAGACAACAGTAAGATGGCGAAAAAACAAAAAGTAAAAAAAACATTGGTGGAACAAATTTTGCAAAAAGCAAAAATCCCCCATATGGGATTACAAATCAATGCCCTTGAAGGAATAATTCCAGAAGGGATTAGGACTGAGCAAATTTATAAGACATTGGCTCTAACTGGCGATAAAACTGGTCCTGTTATCGGAATTGTTCCCATCTCTGCCCACTTGTCAGAGAAAAAATTGGCCAAACTATCTGGCAATAAAAAAGTCAGCATGATTCCACAGAAAGACTTAGAAAAAACAACAGGCTATGTCCACGGGGCCAATAATCCTGTCGGCATTCGACAAAAACACAACTACCCTATTTTCATTGACCAATCTGCCTTGGAACTTGATCAGATGATTGTCTCTGCAGGTGAAGTTGGTCACAGTATTCAAATCAAGGCGCAAGATTTAGCTGATTTGGTCAAGGCTAGCTTCGAGGATTTGGTTGAGTAAAGGATAAAACTACTATGAAACTATATTTTGTCCGTCATGGACGCACTGAGTGGAACGAGGAGGGCCGTATCCAAGGGGCAAACGGCGACTCCCCGCTTTTAGAATCTTCCATCCAGCAGTTAGAAGCCTTGGGTCGGCATCTATCTCAAACACACTTTGATGCAGCTTATTCAAGCGATTTGCCTAGAGCCGTCCATACTGCTCAAATCCTCCTCAAGCAAAATCAGCATCCTACCTCCCTCCAAGAGACTCCTGCTCTACGGGAATGGCAGCTTGGTAGGCTAGAAGGTGGTAAAATTGTGGAGTTGAAAGCTCTCTATCCTGAGGAAATGAAGGCTTTCCGACACGATCTATCACAATTCCATCACGACCTATTTGAGGCAGAATCCGTTTCTGAAACAACCAAGCGTACCTGTGATTTTGTGAAAAGCCTGAAAGGAAAAGAGTTCGATACCGTTCTTATCGTTGGACATGGGGCTAATTTAACAGCTTCCATTCGGACCCTACTTGGCTATAAACCAGAGGAACTCCGTAAAAACGGTGGCCTCAATAATGCCAGTGTGACCATTTTGACAACAGATGATTTTGAGCACTATCACTTAGAAACTTGGAATGACACCTCTTATTTGGAAGACTAAAAAACACTGATCTTGCGATCAGTGTTTTCTTTTATCTTATTTCATAGTTGGGAAGAGAAGAACATCCCGAATAGTAGTTGTGTCAGTAAGGAGCATGCAGAGACGGTCGATACCGATTCCGAGTCCTCCTGTTGGTGGCATACCATATTCAAGAGCTTCAATATAGTCGTAGTCAATACCAGTCGCTTCATCGTCTCCCAATTCTTTGGCGCGTGCCTGCGCTTTGAAGCGTTCCAATTGGTCGATTGGGTCGTTCAATTCTGTAAAGGCATTGGCATATTCCTTGGTCATGATGAAGAGCTCAAAACGATCCGTGAAACGAGGATCTTCATCATTCTTCTTGGCCAATGGAGATACAGCTACAGGGTGTCCATAGACAAAGGTTGGTTGTGTCAAGGTTTCTTCCACATATTCTTCGAAGAAGGCATTGATGACATGACCCACTTCAGTGTAGTGTTTTTCAACTGGCACATGTTTTTCTTTGGCAAGGGCTACTGCTTCTTCAAAGCTCATTTCCTTCCAGAAATCAACGCCAGCAATTTCCTTGATGGCATCCACCATGTGGACCCGTTTAAAGGGTTCATTAATCTTGATTTCAGTTCCTTGGTAGTTAACTGGACCATCCCCATGAATCGCTTTAGCAGCATGTTGGATAATGCCTTCTGTCAAGTCCATAATATCTTGGTAGTCAGCATAGGCTTGGTAGACTTCGATCGATGTGAATTCAGGGTTGTGGGTGGCATCCATTCCTTCATTACGGAAGATACGTCCGATTTCATAGACGCGTTCCATTCCACCGACAATCAAGCGTTTCAAGTGAAGCTCAGTCGCGATCCGAAGGACCATATCAATGTTTTGGGCATTGTGGTGAGTGATAAATGGACGCGCAGATGCTCCACCAGCTTCGTTGTGAAGGACAGGTGTTTCTACCTCAAGGAAGCCTTGACCATCCAAGTAACGACGGATTTCTGAAATGATTTTTGAACGGGTTACAAAGCGGTTAAAGCTTTCACGGTTAGAAATCAAGTCCAAGTAGCGTTTGCGGTAGATGGTTTCCACATCTGAAAGCCCATGGAATTTTTCAGGCAAGGGACGAAGGGCTTTAGATAAATGAGTGATGTGAGTAGCTTTGATTGAAAGCTCACCCATGTCTGTCCGCATCACTTCTCCTTCTACACCAAGGAAATCTCCAAGGTCGGCCTTTTTGAAAATTTCATAATTCTCTTCACCAACCGCGTCTTTACGAACGTAAATTTGGATTTGACCTTCACGGTCTTGAAGGTGGGCAAAACCAACCTTCCCTTTTCCACGTTTGGTCACGAGACGGCCTGCAATAATAGCTGTCTCGTTCAAGTCATGAAGTTGTTCTTTATCTAATTCTGAATATTTTTCTTTTAATTGACCAGAATCAGCAGTACGTTCGAATCGCTTTCCAAATGGATCGATTCCTTGTTCACGAAGGGCCGCCATTTTTTCGCGACGGACAATCTGCTGGTCATTTAATTCTTCCATATGTTCAGTAGTCATTTGGAACCTCCTAAGTTATTCTCCCCTATTTTATCATATTTACCGAGGAAATACACTATTCTTGAGCAGGAAAAATGAAAAAAGGAATGGAAGGAAAGGGAGTTTGCTACCTTTCCAATCACATTCCTAGATTTCAGAAGGGAACACGACGATTGTCCCAATCCATCATTCAAGTCATTCTACCTTATTCATAGCGTAGGGCTTCAATTGGGTCTAGTTTTGATGCCTTGCTAGCTGGTAGGATACCAAAGATAATTCCGACACAAGCTGAGAAGATGATACTTCCAATAGCCACTGACATGGAGACGACTGGAGGCCCTTCTAGAGCACCTGCAGCAGCTGTGGCGATGAGAGCATTGACACCATAGGCCAATCCCAAACCGAGAATTCCTCCCATCATGGTCAAGACCATTGATTCGATGAGGAATTGAATCAAGATTTTGCTACGAGTAGCTCCAAGTGCTTTTCTTAGACCGATTTCACGTGTCCGCTCAGTCACAGAAACCAACATGATATTCATGACCCCAATCCCACCAACGAGAAGGGAAATTCCTGCAATCGCTCCAATGACTGTTGTCATAATACTGAGCATTTGATTGGTCTGCTCTAAGAGACTATCCATATTAAAAATTTGGAACTCCCCTTGGCGAACTCCTGATAGCTCGGTTAATTTTTTCGCTGCTTCGATTCCAGTTGATTTAATCTGTTTGACATCAGGAATATGCACCACAATAGTGGAAATTTCTTCTGTTCCAAATTCTGAAGCTACTTGGGTATTAGCCATCAAGGCACTTCCTCCAGAAGAAGCCCCATATAATGCAGATCCAGCATTTGGATCCTTGAAGATTCCTACCACCCGATAGTTATTGTCTCCGACAGCAACCACTTGGTTGAGAGCACTTTCCGTTCCAAACAAGGTCGAAGCTAAGCCTTCATCCAGCATGATGACCCGAGAAAAACTCTGGTAATCTGAGGCATTTAGTTTTCTTCCTGAAACCAATTCAAATTTTCTAACAGAGAAATAGGTATCATTGACTCCCATAATATTCACCCCTTCAGATTTTTTCTTCTGAAAGGAGATAGTAGCATTGGCTGTATTACCAACATAGTAGCCATCAACCCCAGGAATCTTGGTCAGTTCTTTGACCCATTCTTCTTGGACAACAGGAGGGGTTTCAAGGATTGGATTATCAACATCTTCGCTAGTTTCCTCTCCATAGCCAGCTGGTGGTGACATTCCTTGGTCTTCTTCACTTGCGACGCCACCTTCCCCACCACCTTCAGCGCCGCCTTCTTCTGAGACAGGTTCTGGGCCAAGATTAAAACCAGTCATGTAGCCACTCTTTCGGGCGGAATAAGAAATCTGAACATACTGTTGATCCTTAGTAAAGGTCTTGGTCACTCCAGCTTTCATCCCATCTCCGAGAGCCATGATGACAACGACTGAGGCAACCCCGATAATAATCCCTACCATGGTTAAGAAAGATCTCATTTTATGTCCCATAATGGAACTAATGGCGAATTTCCAGTTCTGCATCAGGCCCTCCTTTCATTGCGACTATCCGATGATATCACTCCATCTCGAATGACAATCTGACGTTTGGCATAGGCAGCAATCTCCGTTTCGTGGGTTACCATGATGATGGTTTTCCCTTCTTGATTGAGTGCTGTCAAAAGCTCCATAATTTGTTCGCCGGTTTTGGAATCAAGAGCTCCTGTTGGTTCATCCGCTAAGATAATAGAAGGATGATTCACCAAAGCCCGGGCAATGGCCACCCGTTGTTTTTGCCCTCCGGACAATTCAGAAGGAAGGTGGTGCATCCGCGTATCTAGCTCAACTTTCTTTAAAAACTGTTCGGCTAATTCCTTTCGTTTGGAAGGATTCACTCCTGCATAAATTAAGGGGAGCTCGACATTTTGAAAGGCATTAAGTTTTGATAGGAGAAAAAATTGTTGAAAGACAAAGCCAATTTGCTCATTGCGAACCTGAGCCAACTTCTTCTCACTGAGGTTCCCAACCTCTTCCCCTTCTAATCTGTACTCACCACTAGTCGGACGATCGAGAAGGCCAATAATATTCATTAGAGTAGATTTCCCAGAACCAGAAGGTCCCATAATGGCTAGAAATTCTCCCTCTTCTACTTCTAAATGGATATCCTTTAATACCTGTAAGGTTTGATCTCCATTTTTATAACTTTTATTGATATTTTTCAGCTCAATCAATTTTGTCATATTTTCCGACCTCTTTCCCATCTTCCAAATCTCCAGAAGGGTTGATGATCACTTGCGCATCTTTCTTCAAGCCAGATAAGACTTCCTGATTTTCTGCATCTGCATTTCCTAAGGTAACCATAACTTTTTTAGCCTTACCAGCTTCAATGGTCCAAACATAGCTTTGCTCGCCATCCGATAGGACACTTGTCACAGGAACTAAAGGATGGATGGTTGAACTTTTTACTTCAATATTGACAGAGAAACCTTGTTTCAAATCGCCGATCTCACTCGTAATATCTACAGTAAACGGATATTTGGCTCCTCCTGTTCCTTGTCCAGAACCTGCAGCACTTGCACCTGCCTGACCTGCATCCGTCGGATAGTTAGCTACATAGCTAATCTTTCCAGTCCATTTTTTCCCAGGATAGACCTTGGAGGTTAAGGTCACTTCCTGGCCAACTGAAATGTTGGCTAGATTATATTCAGACAACTCTCCTTTTACTTGAAGGTTTCCATTGCTGACGATATGAACAAGAGTTTGGTTGGTTCCTGTTGTTGATTTTGAAACATCCTTATTAACTTCTACAACTGTCCCATCTGTACTACTTTTTACGGTTGTAGCATCCAATAAGGCCTTGGCTTTTTCCATATTGGCTACAGCATCTGCACGGGCATCGCGTAAATCACCCACTTGAGTATCCAAAGATCGTTGAGCTTGAGAGGCTGAGCTGCTATCTGCTTCCTCATCCCCTGTTGTATCAATCGTCACCCCATTGGTCAAGAGATCGTTTAATTGACGATCCGCTTTATTAACTGCACGAACAGCGGCATCATAGGCAGATTGCGCTTCTGTACTGCTATATTGAACAATGGCTTGTCCAGCAGTCACTTGATCCCCAACATTCACTAAGATGGATTGCAAATCTCCTTTCGTTCCGTCAAAGTAGATATATTGCTCCTGATTGGCAGTGACTTTCCCCGTCAACAATACTGATGAAGCAATGGAACCTTCTTTGACTGTTTGAACCATAGGAGTCATATCCACCAACTCCTCAGGACCATTGCTAGATCTTCCAAAAGCAAGCCAGCTCCCGATTCCTAGGACTGCTAGTGCAGCGCCTGTAGCTGTAACGATTTGCCATTTTTTAAATTTTTTCATTTCTTTCCTCCAGTATTCGAAAGCGTTTCAAATTATAAGTTTAGTATATCATATTTCCTCATTTTTCAATTCAAAATCATCTGTTTTGCAAGTTTTTTTTGCTATCTTGTTTTCTCCTCCTATTCAACGATGGCAATTTCTTGATTTTTGTAACCTATGTTGTTACAATGAAGGTGTAAATCAACAAAGGAGTACGAACCATGAAAGAATTTGATATTATCTCCATTGGTGGAGGTAGCGGAGGGATTGCTACCATGAACCGTGCTGGAGAACATGGAGCCCGCGCTGCTGTTATTGAAGAAAAGCAACTAGGTGGAACCTGTGTCAACAAAGGATGTGTCCCTAAAAAAATTATGTGGTATGGCGCCCAAATTGCTGAAGCCATTCGTGATTACGGTCCAGATTATGGGTTTACTTCTGAACAGACCAATTTTGATTTTGCGACATTAAGAAAAAATCGCGAAGCCTATATTGATCGGGCTCGTTCGTCTTATGACGGCAGTTTTAAACGAAATGGTGTGGAATATATCCAAGGTCGAGCTCGCTTTATCGACCCCCATACGGTTGAAGTCAACGGGGAAACCATCAAGGCTAAACACATTGTTATCGCTACAGGTGCCCATGCTTACGTCCCAGATCTACCTGGAGCAAACCTAGGAGAAACCTCTGACGATGTCTTTGCTTGGGAAGAACTACCAAAATCAGTTGCCATTATTGGCGCTGGTTACATTGCGGTAGAACTAGCCGGTGTCCTCCATGCCCTTGGTGTTCAGACAGATCTCTTCGTTCGCGGTGATCGTCCCTTAAGAAGGTTTGATTCATACATTGTTGATGGCTTAATGGAGGAGATGGACAAACAAGGATTGCCTCTCCATCTTCACAAGGTTCCTGTTCGACTCACAAAGGAAGAAAATGGTCAAATCCGAGTCTATTTCGAAGACCAAACATCTTTTGTCGCTGATCATATTATCTGGGCGACCGGTCGAAAACCAAACGTTCAGGACCTCCATCTAGAAGCTGCAGGTGTCACCTTAAATGAAAAAGGATTCATTGCAGTGGATGAATACCAAAATACCGTTGTCCCTGGCATCTATGCTCTTGGGGACGTCACAGGAGAAAAAGAATTAACCCCTGTCGCTATCAAGGCAGGGCGTACCCTATCCGAACGTCTCTTTAATGGAAAAACCGATGCTAAAATGGACTATTCAACCATTCCTACCGTTGTCTTTTCCCATCCCGCTATTGGTACAGTCGGTCTCACTCAAGAAGAAGCCGAAAAACAATATGGAAAAGAAGCTATCAAGGTCTACACTTCTAGTTTCGCCTCTATGTATTCAGCTGTGACCCAACATCGTCAGCTGGCTAAATTTAAACTCATCACTGCAGGACCAAAAGAAACCGTCGTCGGCCTTCATGGTCTTGGATATGGTGTAGACGAAATGATTCAAGGATTTGCCGTTGCCATCAAAATGGGAGCGACAAAAGCCGATTTCGATGCCACTGTCGCCATCCATCCAACCGGTTCCGAAGAATTCGTTACCATGCGCTAATATCAGAAAAGGTTTGTTTAACAAGCCTCTTCTTATGTTTAAATTTTAACTGATCATCACTGGAGCTACCATAGTCTAATCTTTCATTTTAAACTGATTAGCTTACATTTTTGTAAGATAAGAGTTTTCGAAAGAATGAAAGCTAGCTTTACTAGTTATGTTATTAATAAATCATATAAAAAAGAGAGTGGGACAGAAACCGGTCATTCGTAAGAATTCGATTTCGTCGTCCCACATCCGCACAGTTGAGTAGGGCTGTAAAAACTGATGAAATCAGCGCAGTAAAGCCCACTCAACCACTGCGTCTTGCTCGACAATCCAAAGACAATTGAGAGGCTAGGACTTTTGTCCCAGCCTCTGCTTTTTCTTATGGTAAGATGGCAATGGCACGAACAGGTGAACCAGTCGCCTTGTCCCAATGAGGGAAGGCAATTGAAATCAAAGCTCCTACAGCTGGTACTTGATCCAATTGGTTCAAGACTTCTACTTGATAGATATTTTGTTCCAAAAGGTAGTATTCATTGACCAAGCCATGCTCTGCAGCAGGAATACCCGCATCTGTATCGAAGGTCTCATGACCCACCGCCTTAACATGGCGTTCATGGATCAAGAATTCCAAAGCTTCACGACTCCATCCTGGACTTTGTTGAACCCCATTTTCATCTAGGTTGCGCATAGCATCTTGATCTGGCCAACGTTTTGACCAATCACTACGGAAGGCGAAAAAAGCTCCTTCTGCAATTTGTCCATGTTCTGCTTCAAAGTCTAAGATATCTTGTTTGCTCAAAATAAAGTTTGGATTGGCTGAAACTTCTTTCGATTTGTCGATGACATAAAGTGGCAAGAGGAGATCCTTGAGATCAATCTCATCCAACCAACGTCCACCTTCTACAAAGTGAATCGGTGCATCGATATGCGTTCCGTATTGACCAACCACCGTAAATTTTTGGACATGGAAGCCATCTTTTAGTGTGAAGAGATCTTCTTGTTGCAAGGCAGGGAGAGCTGGAAAGTGAGGACTTTCTGCATTGATTTGGTGACTCAAGTCCACCCATTTTTTAGCTTGTAATTCTTTGTAAATACTAAGTAAATCTGACATAAGGGTTCCTTTCCTATAAGTGCGACATGAAATAAACGAATAAGGTTATTATAACAGTCAATGTCAACATCCACAATGATTTGCCTTAATCTTGTTTTCTTGAATAGGATATAGTTTCAAGCTATAATTATAGAAAGCATCAGAAAAGAGGCTAGGACAAAAGTCTTAGCCTCTCAATTGTCTTTGGATTGTCGAGCAAGACGCAGTGGTTGAGTGGGCTCTACTAGGCTGATTTCATCAGCTTTCACAGCCACACTCAACTGTGCGGAGGTGGAACGACGAAATCGAATTCTAACGAATGACCGATTTCTGTCCCACTCTCTTTCTTACTCTGTCCATTACTGTTTAAATGCATCTAACAGAACTTGGAATTCTTCATTAGTGAGCGTAATCCCCTTGCCCATCTTCGTATGGTCTGGACTCCAAGTGCGGATATCATATTTAGCAGGTGCTCCATTAAAGCTCACCCGGTTTAACTCCTTGGTCCATCCCTTTTCATTTTCAGATAACACCAAGAGTTGTTCTTCAATTTCAAAACTAAAATCTGCCATGAATACTCCTTTCAATGTCTTTCACCTTAATAATTCGTAAAAAATTTTACAAAATGAATGAAATTTTCTATAATATATTGTATCAACTTATGGAGAATTATGCTATGAAAAGATTTCTTGAGCTTCTCAAGGACCGAGCGAATGAATTTTTTAACGATAAAACCTCCCAACCAGCCCCACTAGAGGATGATAAAATTATTCAGATTATTGAACTGGCCCTTCGAAAAAAACAAGGAGTCCATGTCATTTTCCAAAATAAAAGCTTTACAGGCGATATCGTGAAATATGATCAGGAACGAAAACAACTCATTGTCAAGAATTTTAAAAAGAGTATGTCAACCATTATTCGAATTTCTGACATTCAAAAGATTAGTCTTGTTCCACATACGATTCGAATCGCCCAACAAAAAACACCGTAAACTTCCAAGCTAGGGAGGCATGCGGTGTTTTTTTCTTGTACTTTTTAGGCACGAACTGTTTGACTCGTTCCATCTTCTTTATAGAGATTGATCAAGCCTTCTTTGAGAGCACGGATCATATCACCTGGTTCAACTGGTGTTGGCATATGAATGGTCAATAACTCCATCGGATTTGGTGCTCGGTCAATTTTATTGCCCTTGGCATCATGCAAATCTTCGATGACTGTTTCAAAATGTCGGAAACCAGGTCCGTAAAATTCCACTTGGTCCCCTTCGTTGATGACATTCCGTTGACGAATGGTCGCAATTTGCTTGTCCGCATCATAGGCAACCACTTCTCCAACGAACTTGTATTCTGGAATCTTCCGACGAGCCCCAAACAGTTGCTCGTTTTCTGAAGGAGTACCATAGTAAAAACCAGTCGCTAGCTCACGTTGGGCCACTTTCCACATCTCATCAATCAAATCTTGCTTAATGGCTTCGAACTTCTCAGGACTTTCCAAATAAGCATCAACAGCCGCCTTGTAGCAGTTCGTTACAGTAGAGACATAGTGAATGGACTTCATGCGACCTTCGATTTTAAGACTGTCCACTCCATTTTCAATCATATCAGGGATATGATCAATCATCGACATATCAACTGCTGACATCGAGAATTCTTCAGGGATTTCCCCTTTGAGACTCTTGCGTTCTTGACCGAACGGCATATCGTAGAGATCATACTTCCAACGACAAGATTGGGAACAGCCACCACGGTTAGCATCCCGCATACTCATATGATTGGACAGGGTACAACGACCAGAGTAGGAAATACACATCGCTCCGTGAACAAAGGCTTCAATCTCAACGTCCGTCCGCTTACGAATCTCAGCTAGTTCTTCCATCGAAACTTCACGAGCCAAAACGACCCGTGTCAAGCCCAAGTCTTTCCAAAACTCAAGGGTCTCATAGTTGGTAGCACTAGCTTGCGTAGAAAGGTGAATTTCCAAACCTGGCGCTTCAGTCGCTGCGATGGTAATCAAGGCAGGGTCTGAAACAATGACCGCTGCGATTCCGATATCCCGTAAACGACGGAACCATTCTCCAGCTCCTACTTCATTTCCTTCGTGCATGACCATATTGGCCGCAACATAGACCTTGGCTCCATACTTAGCCGCAAATTGGACTCCTTCTTCCATTTGCTCAAAGGTGAAGTTTCCTGCACGGCTACGAAGACCATAGGCCTGCCCACCGATAAAGACAGCATCCGCACCATAGCGAACAGCGACTTTTAGTTTTTCTAAAGTTCCAGCGGGGGATAAAACCTCTGGACGTTTCAATTGTTTTGTCATCATATCTCCTAGTATATTACAAGTATATTAGTTAGATTATCAATCTTGTCTATTTTATAGCAAATCCAGTCGAAAGGCAATGGTTTGGGAATTGTTTTGACAATTCTCATTCTTTACCATCATCAAAAAGGAAGGCCCGCACTCCTGGCAGGCTTTTCTCCTTTATTTAACCATGTCTGGATCGTAGTCATAAAATCCAGTATCGAGGAAGCGATTCTTGGGATGCAATTGGTGAATCTGTTCATCCAATAGGAAGGCCTGGTCCGAAGTGAAGGTTCCAGCTTCCAAGAGCTCCCGTGCTTTCACAAAAC
The DNA here is from genome assembly GCF_052588545.1 of Streptococcus sp. KHUD_013. Lineage (NCBI taxonomy): Bacteria > Bacillati > Bacillota > Bacilli > Lactobacillales > Streptococcaceae > Streptococcus > Streptococcus sp. KHUD_013. The sequence goes on along the minus strand of NZ_CP186264.1, from coordinate 645,434 downwards.
ACTTGGCAATTTCCACAAAGTTTTGACCAGGTGTATAAATCCCCTCTAACTTCCAATGAGTAAATCCATGTTCAACTAACTCAGACAATTTGGTCATCAAATCCAAATCATTGTTGGCAAAAATATGAGTTCCATGTTTATCTTCAAAAATAGAGTAATGGCTATCTGGATCCCCAGGCTCTGCCAGAAAGAGATCGCGCTCTCTCGTCTTTTCGTCATCGATGTGAGTAAAATTATAATAATTCTGCAGAAGAGGTCGTTTTGAATGGTGAATTACACTAGCCCCATAGACCAATACTTCAGCAGGAATCTCTAAGATTTCTGGCATCTTGAAAAGCTCTGCAGATGGGATTTCTCGAGCAAGAACAGCTTCAGAAACACCAGCCTTTTGTCCCCAGAAATTGATTTGACGGCTACTTGTCACCATGGTAGAAGCATCATAAATGGTTTTAAAGTTGTAGCCATCCCGCTTCAAGACATAAAAGACACCTGCATCCCCCACCGTGATATAATCGACGTTAATCGATGCAAGGAAATCTAAAAATGGTTTGATATGATCCATCATATCTTGATGCATCAAGGCATTGACAGCCACTGTCAATTCTTTTCCTGCTGCATGGACTAGATCAGAAATTCGACTTAATTCGTCATACGAGAAAGTATGAGGAAGTCGTAATCCATAATCTTTTTCACCAACATAAATTCGGTCTACGCCTGCTTCTAGAAGGGCTTGAACCTGTTCAATACTTTCAGCTGTAGCTGTAATAATTATCTTATTCATGAAAACTATTATACCAAAAAAGTATTTTTGCTCTCCAAATTTCTTAATTTTGTAAAAATTGTAACAGTTTTGTAACATTTCTATACTTGAAAACGTGTTAAAATAATAGAGTACTGTTAGGAGAGAGAAATATGCCCGTAAGAAAACTTAGAGTTGTTGAAGAATACGACTATGTCGAAATTCCCCTTCAACAAGAGAATACAACAACTAATTATGATTTTAACATTGATACTGAACCAGCTCCTCAATTAAGTGAGCTACTATTTTTCCTTAATATTGCTGTGTTTTGTGTCTTAACTGTTTTATTTAGTTTCATCTTTTTATCAATGAAGATGAATACTTTCTTTGCTTTTGCCTCAGCAATCGCTTGTAGTTTGGGAAGTATCCAAGCTTTCCGCATTTTCCAGTTAAAACGGAAAAAGGACTAAGATTAAATTTTTAGCCTCCTTCGGGAGGCTTTTTGGCATTTCTCATTCTAGTTTGCCAGTTCATAAGAGAAATCCCTCACCAAATGGTGAGGGATTATTTTTATTCTTCTTCTACAGCTGTTTCTTTGAGTTCTTCTTCAACTCCTGGAAGAGCTGTTTCTTCTTCTAATTCCAGGACAATCTCTTCACTTTCTTTCTCTTGTGTCGGGTAGAAAGGAGTTGCTTGATTACCGGTCTTTTGCTGAATTTTTTCCTTAATCGTTTGGATGGCATCTTGTGAAAATTCTACCACATCTTGTGTCTTATCTTTGACCGTTTCGATGACAGTGTCTTTGTTGATCTCTCCACTTTCAACTTTTTCCTTAGTTTGTTGAATGGCGTCTGACGCTTGCTTAGATAGTTCCATTGCGGATTGTTTTACTGAATCATGAACTTCTTGTGGATTGTCTTGGTATTCCTTCACAAAATCTTTGACTTTACTAGTCCATTCTTTTCCTCTTTTTGTTGTCAGGAAGTAAGCGGCGGATGCGCCTGTGATTGTTCCAATTAATAATGATGATAAACGTCCCATAGGGTACCTCTTTTCTTATTTAAATAATTTCATAGCCATGCGAGCTGCTTTTAATCCGACGGATGTTTTAACAGTCTTTCCACCAACAACGACAGCTTTTTTGCTAATCTGACGTGCTTGATCATTCAGATCCGACACAGATACAGATAAATCTGCCACTGCTGTGAAGAGTGGATCAATGGTTGCAACTTTTTGATTCAAATCTTCTGTCAAAACATTCACTTTTGCTAACAACTCATTGGTTTGGTGTAAGGTTACATTTACATCTGATGTCAAGGTCTTAATCGTTACTTGAGTCTCATCTACAACTTTTCCAATCTTTGAAAACAAGATAATCAAGTAGATGACCAAAACTACTAAAGCTAACCCTAAAAGCCCATAGGCAATTTCAATAAACATTTCTTTTCTCCTTAATCTATTTCCGTTCTATAAAATGGTGCATTCTTTTTTCGTTGATAGATCATGATGCTGATTCCAAGCAGGATGAGGACCAGGGAAAGCCATTGTGAAACTCGAATTCCCAAAAACATCAAGCTATCTGTCCGCATTCCTTCAATAATCATTCGACCAAAGCCATACCAGATTAGATAGAAAGCAGTAATTTCGCCCTTTCTCAACAGTTTCGGACGACGACGCAAGTAAAGAATCAGCACAAAACCAAGCAAGTTCCAACAAGATTCATATAAGAAGGTCGGTTGACGGTAATGTCCATCAATAAACATCTGATTCCGAATGAAAGAAGGTAAATAATCTAAATTCTTAACAATGGCTCCGTAGGCTTCTTGGTTAACAAAATTGCCCCAACGGCCAATACTTTGAGCAATCATGACACTCGGTGCAGCGATATCTAAAAAATCAACTGGGTCAATCAAACGACTGCGTGAAAATAGGTAGAGGACTAGAGCCCCTGCCAGGAGTCCACCATAGATAGCAATCCCACCGTTCCATACGGCAAAAATCTCTCCTGGGTGTTCCCTGTAATAAGACCATTGAAAAATAACATAGTAAAGACGGGCCCCTATGATCGCTACTGGAAAAGCAATCAGAATGAAATCAATAATATCGTCTGACTCTATCCCTTTACGAGGGGCTTCTTTCATAGACAGGATAACCGCCAAAAGGAGACCGAGGACGATACAAATCGCATACCAGCGAATGCTAAAGGGACCAAGTTGAATGGCTACTGGATTCATACTTTCACCTCATTCTGATCAATCAACTGGGTCAATCGATCTTCAAAGGTTTTAGTAGCATCATATCCCATTTCTTTGGCGCGGTAGTTCATTGCTGCTGCCTCAATGACAACGGAAATATTGCGACCTGTCTTAACAGGGATGCGAATTCTTGGAATAGTCACTCCACAGAACTCAATTTCTTCTGCATTATTGCCAAGACGATCGTAGGTTTGTTCCTTGGTGTAGTTTTCTAAATAGACCGCGATTTGAACCTGTGAAGAATCTTTCACAGCACTGGCACCATAGAGACTCATAACATCAATGATCCCTACTCCCCGAATCTCTAGCATATGACGTAGAATTTCAGCAGGCTCACCCCACAAGGTCATCTCATCACGGGCGAAGACATCTACCCGGTCATCTGCTACCAAACGATGCCCTCGTTTGACGAGCTCTAAACCAGTCTCACTCTTCCCGATTCCACTATCTCCTTGGATCAGAACCCCCATGCCATAGATATCCATCAAGACACCATGGACACTAGTTCTTTCCGCAAGGAGAGAATCTAGGTAGCTTGATAGTTCACCAGATAGGCGACTAGTTGGAACGCGACTGCTTAAAATCGCGATTTGCTTTTCCTCTGCAGCACGGAGCATTTCTTCAGGAACCTCTAGATCCCGCGCGATGATGAGTACCGGTGTTTCCGGCTGGAACATCTTTCTCAAAACTTGGTGACGATTGTGGGAGGTCATCTTGATGAGGTAAGACCACTCTTTCATCCCAACCAATTGAATTCGTTCTGGAGTATAGTAATCAAAATATCCTGTCATTTCAAGTCCAGGACGTGAAATATCTGCCGTTGTGATTTCTTTTTCAAATAGGCTTTCATTGCCGTACACAACCTTCAAACGAAGCTTATCAATTAAATCTCGGACTGTTATTGCCATAGGCTTCTCCCTTTTTGTTTTCTCTTACTATTATAGCAAATTATCCCAGGTAAGACTTGCTCAAGCATCTTTTTTTAGTATCAAAACTGATGCTATTATTCTCACACTCATTCCAGTACTCTTTGATGTTTCTCTTTATCCTTGTTATCCCATATTTCTATCGTTTCTTCATTTGAAAAAAAAGATGAGAGTGGGACAGAAATCGGTAATTCGTTGGAATTCGATTTCGTCGTCCCACCTCCGCACAGTTGAGTAGGGCTGTAAAAGCTGATGAAATCAGCGTAGTAGAGCTCACTCAACCACTGCGTCTTGCTCGATAATCCAAAGACAATTGAGAGGCTAGGACTTTTGTCCCAGCCTCACATTCTTATTCGATTCATGAAAATTCTTTAAAAGAATGGATCATCGTCTTTGATTACTTGTGCATCCTTCCGTTTGCGAGGTCCGAGGCCATACTTTTCTCTTTCAAGATCTTCTTTATACGGCAAGGAGAAGGCACATAGGCAATAAATAGCCAAGCCTACAAGCCCATAAGCATGAAAGATACTAAAGAGCACAAAGAGAAAACGCAATAGGTTTGCATCGAGCCCAAATCGATCCGCTAGTCCAGCAAATACTCCGAAAACGATTCTGCCTCGACGTAATTTATAAAAAGTTGGATTCAAGGGCATACCTCCTATTATTTTAGAACAGTATATCCCGAAATCAAGTCACTGTCATCCGACTCAAGGCCGATTTCCTGGATCAATTGTCCCTTGATACTTAAGTAGTCCTCGACACCGACCACAGCGGTACTTTTGCAGATCAATCTGCCGCTTTCTCCTGAATTCTTGCCCACAGCTCGTACAAACATAAATCTTATAGTTTCCCTTATCAACTGAAGGGGCATACCGCAAGCCGTCTACCTTTTTGAGTAAGGCCTTGAAATCTTGATCCTGGTGGCGATAGCCCTTTTTCATATAGTAGAGATGGTAGTGACACAACTCATGACGGACAATCTTTCGAAAAATCTCCCAGCCAAATCTTTCTAGGATTCTAGGATTGAAATCCAGATGACCATCTTTAGGAAAGAAGCGACCGCCGGTCGAACGCAAGCGAGGGTTCCAGATCGCTTGGTGAAGAAAAGGGTGACCAAAATCTTCCAGCGATACTTCTTGAACGTATTTAGTCAGATTCATGTGGTGCCAAGAGGGAAAGATTCACTTTTTCCCGTTCTAAATCAATCTTGTAGACCCAAACGGTCACTAGGTCGCCAACTGAAACAACTTGACTTGGATGCTTGATAAATTGCTGACTCATCTGTGAAATGTGGATCAAACCATCTTCATGAATCCCAATATCGACAAAGGCTCCAAAGTCAACAACATTGCGGACAACTCCTTCTAGTTTTTGACCAATCTTCAAGTCTTTCAAATCAAGAACATCCTGGCGAAGGACAGGAGCATCAAAAGAATCACGTAAATCGCGACCTGGTTTGAGAAGATCTGCGACAATATCTTTCAAGGTTTCAGGGCCAATTTCAAGTTCCTGGGCCATAGAAACCGTGTCAATTTGTTTCAACTTGGCTTGGGCCTCTTCATCCATCTCCTTGATGCCTAGTAAGGTAAAGAGCTTCTTCACTGCAGGGTAACTTTCTGGATGGACCCCTGTCCGATCGAGGAAATTCTCACTTTCTGGGATCCGTAAGAAACCAGCTGCTTGTTCAAAAGCCTTGGCTCCCAGACGAGGAACCTTTTTAATCTGTGCCCGAGAAGTGATCAACCCTTCTTCTTCCCGGTACTTCACGATGTTCTCAGAAATGGTTTTATTGAGACCAGCCACGTGAGACAAGAGGGCTGGACTAGCAGTGTTAATATTAACTCCGACTTGGTTTACCACGGTATCGACTACGAAATCAAGGCTTTCAGATAATTTCTTCTGGCTGACATCATGCTGGTACTGGCCGACTCCGATAGATTTTGGATCAATCTTAACCAACTCAGCCAGTGGATCCTGCAAACGACGGGCAATGGAGATGGCTGAGCGCTTTTCAACTGTCAGTTCTGGAAACTCATGGCGAGCCAATTCACTAGCTGAATAGACAGATGCCCCGCTCTCGTTCACAATGACATAGCTGACATTTGGAACTTCCTTGAGAACTTCCGCAACAAAGGCTTCGCTCTCTCGACTAGCCGTCCCGTTCCCAATCGCAATGATTTCCACGCCGTATTGACGAATCAGCCGTTTCAGTTCTTCTTTGGCCGCTTCAATTTGTGCTGGTTTAGCCGGCGCAACAGGGTAAATCACCTGGGTGGTCAACATCTTTCCTGTCTGATCGACAACAGCTAATTTAGCTCCTGTCCGAAAAGCTGGGTCAAATCCCAAGACCACGCGCCCCTTGAGGGGAGCAATCAGCAAAAGGTGTCGAAGATTTTCAGAGAAAAGCTGAATGGCTCCATCTTCTGCCACTTCTGTCAGTTCTGTCCGAATTCGACGCTCCATAGCTGGTAGCATTTTCTTTTTCAGAGCCTGGTTAATGACTTCTTCAATGTAGCTATTCTTCGATTTAAATCGGGCTTCAAAGTGACGAATCAAACGGTCTACAGGATGCTCAAATCCAACCTTTAATACCCCTAATTTCTCTCCACGGTTTAAGGCCAGGGTTCGGTAGCCCTGCATGTTTGCAATCTTCTCAGAAAAATCATAATAGATTTGGAAGACTTGCTTCTCGTCTTTGCTTTCATCCTTCAAGCTAGAGGTGATCAAAGAGTGTTTGCGAATCTCCTGGTAGGTAAGGTTGCGCAATTGTGGGTCTTCTGCAATGGCTTCGACCAAAATATCGATTGCTCCAGAGATTGCATCCTTTACAGTTGGAAATCCTTCAGATAGGAATTCTTCTGCTGCTGTTTCCAAGTCCTTTTGATCTTGCAGAATCATCCGAGCAAGTGGAAAAAGTCCTGCCTCACGCGCAATGGTTGCCTTGGTCCGGCGTTTTTCCTTGTAGGGAAGATACAATTCTTCCACATCCGCCAATTTTTCAGCTTGCTCAATCGCTTCTTTTAAGGCTGGGGTCAGTTTCCCAAGCTCTTCAATCTTAGCGAGAACAGTTTCTTTCCGATCAGCTAAGGCTGTTAAAGACTTGTCCATGTCGATAATAGCTTTGATGGCTACTTCATCTAAATTACCCGTAGCATCTTTCCGATACCGAGCGATAAAGGGGATGGTGGATCCCTCTGCTGTTAAGGTCAAAACAGTATCAATCTGTTTGAGACTGACGCCCAATTCTTGGGCTATTTTTTCATATTTTTCCATATCTTCTATTATACCATAGAAGGCCTTCTATACTGCTTTTTCATCTTACTTTTGGACTTGATTTTCCCCTCTTTTTTGAGAATTTGATATAATGAGAAAAAAAGAAAAGGAGACCTATCATGGCGATTAAATTTTCAAAAACAGACGATTTAGACAAACTCTTTGAGGAATTTGCTGTCTTCCCAGATCCCCCTCAAGTCACTTTACCAGATGACAAGAAGAATGAGAAAGCAGGGGAAAAAGAGCAGAAGGATTCTAACAAATGAGTTTCTTCCAACAACTGCCAACCAGTGTCCTTCAGGCTGGAGCGATTTTTCTTTCGATTATGATTGAAGCCCTTCCCTTTGTTTTAATTGGAAGTATCATTTCAGGGGCGATTGATGTCTACATTACCCCTGAAAAAGTCTACCGAGCCCTTCCCAAAAATAAATGGGGGAGAATTCTATTTGGGACCTTGATTGGCTTTATTTTCCCTTCCTGTGAGTGTGGTATCGTCCCCATCATCAATCGCTTTTTAGAGAAGAAGGTACCTAGCTATACAGCTGTGCCCTTCCTAGTGACAGCCCCGGTTATTAATCCCATTGTCCTCTTTGCCACTTATTCTGCCTTTGGCAATTCTATTCAAATGGCTCTCTTACGAGCGATCGGCTCTATCCTGGTGGCGACTGTTCTGGGAATTTTCCTAGGTTTTTTCCAAACAGCTTCTATTCAACGGGCCAACCGCAAGGAAGTCCATCTTCATGACTTTTCAAAACTATCTGCCGGTCAACGCTTCTTCCAAGTGTTTGTGCAGGCCATTGACGAGTTTTTCGACACTGGACGCTATCTGGTCTTCGGTTGTTTATTTGCCAGTGTGGTTCAGGTTTATGTGCCAACTCGCGTGCTAACTTCTATTTCAGCGACGCCACTCCTAGCCATACTCCTCCTTATGCTTCTCTCCTTCCTCCTCTCCTTGTGTAGTGAGGCGGACGCTTTTATCGGCTCTTCCCTTCTCTCGAGTTTTGGCTTAGCTCCCGTTTTAGCCTTTCTGGTTATCGGACCTATGTTAGACGTCAAGAACCTCTTGATGATGAAGAATTATCTGACCAATCGCTTTATTGTCCAATTCATTAGCATCGTCAGTCTCGTTGTCTTGGTTTATGCTTGGTTTGTGGGGGTGGTCCTATGATTCGATTTCTCATTTTAGCAGGCTATTTCGAAATTACTATGTATTTGCAGCTTTCTGGTAAGCTCAACCAATACATTAATATGCATTATTCCTATTTAGCCTATATCTCTATGATTCTTTCCTTCCTCTTGGCTGTCGTCCAGCTCTATATTTGGATGAAGAATCTGCCCGTTCATAGTCACCTCACCAGTAAAAAAGCCAAAGTCATGAGTATTCTTCTGCTCCTGATTCCCTTGATTGTAGGGATTGGATTCCCGACAGTGACCTTGGATTCCCAAACGGTTTCAGCCAAGGGCTATCATTTTCCCATCGCGGCTGGCTCTTCCAAAGATATTCAAAATGATGAGGGCACAACCAACCAATACCTCAAGCCAGATACTAGCAGTTATTTTACCAAGTCTGCTTATGAATCTGAGATGAGGGCTGCAGCCAAGAAGTACCTCAAGCAAGATCATATCCAGATCACGACAGAAAACTATATGGAAGTCATGGAAGTGATCTACGACTATCCAGATGAATTTGCTGGAAAAACCTTTACCCTAACCGGCTTCATTTATAAGGATCCCCAGGATCCGGGCAGTCAGTTCCTCTTCCGTTTTGGAATTATCCACTGTATCGCTGATTCAGGAGTCTATGGTTTGTTAACCAAAGGAGCCTCCCAAACCTATGACGATAACACCTGGGTCCAGGCGACTGGAACTCTCAAGATCCAATACCATAAACAACTTGGCCAAAGCCTTCCTGTCTTAGACATAGAGGAAGCTCACTCAGTAGAAAAACCTACTAATCCCTATGTCTATCGAGTCTTCTAAAGGCTACTAAACATTACTCGGTTGTGACCTTTCGGTCCAACCTTTTTTCGTGGTTTCTTCCCTCATCCTTCTCTATGAAACTCAGAATCCTTTTACTTTCAAAGAGAAATTTTCTGAATTTTATGGTAGAATATGGTTTATCAAGTTAGAAAATAGGTATGAACATGTCCTCAAAAGTAATTGTAACCATTTTCGGGGCCAGTGGAGATCTAGCCCACCGCAAGCTCTATCCTTCCCTTTTTAGACTCTATAAAACTGGAAATCTTTCAGAGCATTTCGCAGTGATTGGAACTGCTCGTCGTCCTTGGAGCAAAGAATACTTTGAATCCGTTGTCGTTGAATCCATTTCGGATTTAGCAGACAGTCCTGAACAGGCGCAGGAATTTGCCAGTCATTTTTACTATCAAAGTCACGATGTTAATGACACGGAGCACTACATCAAGCTTCGTGAACTTCAAAATCAGCTCAATGACACCTACCAAGCTGAGCATAATAAACTCTTCTTCCTATCCATGGCACCTCAATTCTTTGGTACAATTGCCAAACATTTGAAATCTGAAGGCATTGTGGATGGAAAAGGCTTTGAGCGTTTGATCGTTGAAAAACCATTTGGAACGGATTTAGAAACAGCTAGTCAGCTCAACAAAGAACTGGAAGAAACCTTTGAAGAAGAGCAAATTTTCCGGATTGACCATTACCTCGGTAAAGAAATGATCCAGTCCATCTTTGCCCTCCGCTTTGCCAACCTAATTTTTGAAAACATCTGGAATCGTGACTATATCGACAATGTTCAAATCACTTTTGCAGAACGACTAGGAGTCGAAGAACGTGGTGGCTACTATGATGAATCTGGTGCCCTCCGCGACATGGTCCAAAACCATACCCTTCAACTGCTTTCTCTTTTAGCTATGGACAAACCAGCTTCCTTCACCAAGGAAGACATCCGTAAAGAGAAGGTGAAAGTCTTTGAACAATTGGTCAACCCATCTGATGAAGAATTAAAGAAACAATTTATCCGAGGTCAATACCGTTCTGGAAAAATTCAAGGGAAAAAGGACATCTCTTACCGTAGTGAACCAAATGTCAACCCTGAATCCATGACCGAAACCTTTGCTTCTGGTGCCTTCTTTGTGGATAGTGATCGCTTCCGTGGAGTACCTTTCTTCTTCCGTACAGGAAAACGTCTCACAAAAAAGGGAACCCATGTGAATGTGGTCTTTAAACAGATGGACTCTATTTTTGGTCAAGAAATTGAACCCAATGTGCTGACCATCTACATCCAACCAAACGAAGGCTTCTCTCTCTCTGTCAACGGGAAAGAAGTCGGCGAGCAATTCCAGATCGCTCCGATATCCTTGGATTATGAAACTGATGCGACAGCGACCGGTGCTTCTCCAGAGCCTTACGAAAAGTTAATCTATGATGTCTTAAATAATGACTCTACCAACTTTAGCCACTGGAACGAAGTAAAAGCATCTTGGAACTTGATTGACCGGATTGAGAAATTATGGGCAGAAAATCAAGTCCCTCTTCATGAGTACAAATCTGGAACCATGGGACCTCAAGCATCCTTCGACCTCTTGAAGGATTACAATGCTGAATGGGTCTGGCAACCAACGATTGAAGAATAATCTATCCATCTTACAAATAATACAACTGAAAAGAGGCTGGGACAAAAGTCCTAGCCTCTTTTCAGTTGTATTTGGATTGTCGAGCAAGACGCAGTGGTTGAGCGGGCTCTACTACGCAGGTTTCATCAGCTTTTACAGCCCTACTCAACTGTGCGGAGGTGGGATGACGAAATCGAATTCTAACGAATTACCGATTTCTGTCCCACTCTCTTTTTGTTTATATCAAGCCTTCTAACAAGCCACGCATAAAGTTCTCAGAATTGAATTCACCGATGTCATCGATTTTTTCACCAAAACCAATTAATTTTACAGGAATATCCAACTCTTCTCGGATTGCAAGGACCACTCCTCCTCGAGCTGTTCCATCAATTTTAGTGAGGACGATTCCAGTAATAGGCGTGATCTTGGAGAATTCCTTGGCTTGGACCAGAGCATTCTGTCCTGTGGAAGCATCTAATGCCAAGAAGGTTTCGTGAGGGGCTGTAGGATCCACCCTCTTGATAATGCGACCAATTTTTTCTAATTCAGCCATCAGATTGTCTTTGTTCTGAAGGCGACCAGCAGTATCAATCATCAAAACATCGACTTGCTCTGCCACGGCCCGTTCCATTCCATCAAAGACGACACTTGCAGGATCTGACTTTTCAGGACCAGTGACAACAGGCACATCCACACGGCGTCCCCATTCAGCCAACTGAGCAACAGCTCCTGCCCGGAAGGTATCTGCTGCGACCAACATCACTTTTTTCCCTTCCTTCTTGTACTTATGAGCTAGTTTTCCGATAGAGGTTGTTTTCCCAACGCCATTCACTCCCACAAAGAGCATGACCGTCAAGCCATCTTTAAAGTTAATTTGCTCATTGTATTGGCCATCTTTTTCGTAGAGATCCACCAATTTTTCAATGATCACGCGACGCAAGACATCCGGTTTCTTGGCATTTTCCAAACGGGCTTCATAGCGGAGCTCTTCTGTCAGATTCGAAGCGACCTGGACCCCTACGTCACTCATAATCAAGAGTTCTTCTAACTCTTCAAAGAAATCTTCGTCGACAGAACGGAAGTTGGCAAAGAATGCATTAAGTGCTGCTCCAAAGCCTGTCCGAGTTTTCTTCAAGCTCCGATTGTATTTTTCTTGAACCGTTTCTGTAGGTTCAGCAATCTCTGGCTCACTTGTAGTTTCTTCTACTAAAGGCTCTTCTTCAACCTCTTCTGAAATTTCAGGTTCGCTAGCAGCTTCCTCTACTGACAATTCTGCTTCAAGCTCTTCTGTATCTTCAGGTTCGCTAGTTGTTTCTTCTACTGGAGTGTCTTCTTCAAACTCTCCTGTTTCTTCCTCTGAACTTTCAGTAGTTGCTTCTTCAATTACTTCCTCGGGTTCTTTGGAAAGACTTGAAGTCTCATCCTCTGTTTCATTCTTTGCAAAAACATCCTCATCAAAGGCTTCTTGGGCAAGATCTGATGAAGAATTCAGAGGCTCTTCTTCAAGATTCTCTTCTTGTAACGTTTCTACTTCTATAGTCTGTTCTTCAGGAACAGGAGCAGGTTCGGTTACTTCCTCAGGAGAGGTAGCTTGCTCTAGTTGAGAAGAGCCCTCTTCCTCGATAGCTGTTTCCTGATTTACATGCTCTTCTGAAGGAACTTCTTCAATGGATGCTGTCGACTCTTGCGATGATCGCGCTGATTCGGCAGCCATTCGCTCTTTTAATTCTGCATAGTAGGCTTCCATTGCCGAAATCTTTGCTTCATCACTTTGTGAAGCCTTTTGTGATACTGGCTCAGCTGACGAGCTTGCTTTCTCAGGGCTTTCCACAAGCTCTTCTGTAAGATCCTGAACTTGTGGTTTTGTTTCTTCTTTTCTTCCAAATAGTCGGTCAAATAATCCCATTATTGACCCTCCTTCAATACATATTCTTCAATCGCTCTTCCGACTGCATCTTCATCATTGGTGTAGTCTGAGACTAGTGTGGCAATCTCTTTCACCTTATCCACCGCATTAGCCATGGCGATTCCTAGGCCTGCCCATCTTAACATGCTGGCATCGTTGGCTTCATATCCACACGCCATGACTTGGCTAGCATCGATTCCTAAATACGCAACCAAAGCTTCCAAGCCTCGATCCTTTTGAACGCCTTTGGGGCACCATTCCAAGAGCATGTCTCTGGATTTAAAAATCTCAAAACGCTCCCTTAATTCAGGAGAAATCTTTGGAATAGCGCCATCCAAATAGTCCTGTTGAAAGGCCGTTACACACTTATTGTAGGAAATCTGACTGGACAAATCTTCAATAGAAACGGGAATAAAGTTCAAGTAAGGATTATAGAGAGGGTAAAGAGATTCTTGATCAGATACAAGTGTATAAACAACCCCTTCGCTGATGGCATCTAGGGGCAAACCAAGGTCCTCTGTCTCCTCATAAATACGGACGACATCATCACGAGAGAAAACTGTCTTCGCAATGATCTCCCCTGTATTCTTTTGTACCAAGCCACCATTAAACGTAATGGTGTATTCATCTGACAAGCCGGCAGTCCCAATCTCTTGAAGCAGAAAATCCATAGCCTTGAGGGGACGACCCGTCGTCAAAACTACCTTGACCCCTTTTTCTTGAGCTGCACGAATGGCAGCTAAGTTCCGAGGGGAGATTTTCTTCTCTGAGTTTAAGAGAGTACCGTCCAAGTCTAGTGCGATAACCTTAATCTGACTCATAATTCTTCCTCCATGAAGCGAAGGATAGATCCTGTCGAATGGTGAGCTAATACTTTTTCAGCCAATTCCAAAATCTCTGGACGGGCATTTTCTGGCGCAATTGGATGGCCAACAACCTGCATCATATGAAGATCATTGAGGTTATCCCCAAAAGCTAGGACTTGATCTCGACTAATGCCTAGCTGATCCATTAGTGCTTGGATGGCGACTCCCTTGTCCACATAATCCAAGACAATATCAATGCACTCATAACCAGTGGTCATAGCCTTAACACCCTCAACATTTTGGGTAACCCAGGCTTCCCCTTCCGCTAATACTTCTTGGTCAAAATTGGTGGTCATCTTAAAGACAAGATCATCAATTTCTGAAAAATCAGACACCATTTGAATATTTTCATTGTAGTTTTGTGAAGCAGCTAGATAGTCTGGATCAACGGTTTTTAGAACATAGCTCCCACGTTTTCCCGTTAACAAGCACTTATTTTTATCAAAATAAGGACTTTCTTGTAACTTGGCAAACATGGCTTGGTAAAATTCAGGACTCATGGTCGCTTCATAGACATCTTCACCATGAAACTCAACAACACTGCCGTTTTCAGCTATAAAAATAATCTGATCCTGAACCTCTTTAAAGATTGTCTTCAAAGAGAGGAGAGGCCGACCACTTGCTACCGCAAAGTAGATCCCTTTTTCTTGAAACTTCTTTAATACCTTTAGGAATAAAGCTTGATCAAATTGATGATTTTCATCCAAAAAGGTCCCATCCATGTCTGTTGCGACTAATTTAATTTCCATTATCCATTCCTTCTATATCTTTCAGCTTCACAGATACAATCTTAGAGACTCCAGATTCTTGCATGGTCACTCCGTAGATGGAATCTGCTGCCGCCATGGTTCCCTTACGGTGGGTGACCACAATAAACTGACTTTCCTTATCAAAACGATTGAGGTAATCTCCAAACCGTTTAACATTGGCCTCGTCTAGAGCCGCTTCTACCTCATCCAAGATGACAAATGGAATAGTCTTGACACGAATGATTGAGAAGAGCAGCGCCAATGCTGACAAAGCTTTCTCCCCACCACTCATCAAATTCAAGGATTGAATTTTCTTACCTGGCGGTTGAACAGAAATCTCGACCCCAGCTGACAAGAGATCCCCATCCGTCAAGATGAGATCTGCTGATCCTCCCCCAAACATCTGTTTAAAGGTGATTCGGAAGGATTCACGAATCGCTTCAAACGTAGACTTAAAGCGTTCTTTCACCTCATCATTCATATCATTAATGGTTTCAAGAAGAAGATTCTTCGCTGCCAAGACATCTTCTCGTTGACCGGAAAGGAAATCAAACCGAGTCTTGACCTCATCGTATTGTTCGATAGCATCAATATTGACAGGGCCTAAGGCTTTAATCGCTTTCTCCAAGTCTTTTAAGACTTGCTCAGACTGGGCTAGATTTTCTAGTTCGTTGGCCTGATTAGATGCCTCTTCAAAACTCATCTTGAATTCGTCTGTCAGTGCCAACATGAGTTTATTCAATTTGTCTGCCAAGCGATCACGATTGGATTCTGCTTTGGCCTGTAGGCGAATCCACTCCTCATTTTGACGACGGGCTTGTTCCATATGACCCGCTACATCTTCAGACTGGCCTTCCAAATCCTCTAATTCAAATTGCTTACGAATCACAGCTTGCTCCAGAGCGGTTTTCTCTTGAAGGGTTGCTTGCAGTTGTTTTTCAAGGACAGAAACATCGATTTGCTCATGTCGATCTTCTCCCTGCTCAATCGCATATTGGAGAGCTTGGATTTCCCGTTCAGTAGAAGCCAACTCTTGCTGCAAGCGTTCGGCATCTGTTTGGTCATAAGTCAATCGACTCTTCAACTCTGTTTTCTGTAATTGGAGCTTGGCAATGGCTGCTCGTAAATTTTCAATTTTCTCGACAACGACATCTTTATTGAGCTTGACTTCTTCAATCTCAGCAGTGACTTGCTCTTTTTCCGCCTCAATTTCTTTCAGTCGCGCTTGCAAGTGATCCCGTTTTTTGAGAAGCTCCTGGTCGCTACCTTCATCCAGCTCTGTACGGATAAGTTCTAACAGTTCTTGGGCATCCAAGAGTTGCTGGTGAGCTTGCTCAAAAGCCAATTGAAGGCGTTGCTCTTCTAGTCGCGCCCCTTCTCCTTGGCCTTTCAAAGATTCTAGTTTTTCTTGTGATTGGGTCACTTGGTCCTGTTGCTCTTGAACCTGCCCTTCTACTTCTCGCAAATTCTTATGAAGAGAGGCCAATTCTTGGTGCAAACGATCCAGTTCTGGCTTGATAAAAATCGAATTATTGCTTCGATTCGCACCACCTGCATAGGAACCACCTGTGCGCAGTTCAGTTCCATCCAGTGTCACGATACGAACTTGGTAGGCAACCTTGCGAGCAGCCGCCTTAGCGTGCTCAATCGTATCAAAAATAGCCGTGACACCTAAAAGGTTTTGGAAAATCGACTCGAGGGAAGGATCATAGTCAACCAAACTGCTAGCCATCCCTAGGAACCCTGGACAGGCTTCAATCAGTTCTTGATTCTTTCCTGCAAGGTAGCGTGGTTTAATGGTTGTCAAAGGAAGGAAGGTTGCCCGACCCGAGCGATTCTTCTTCAGATGTTCGATTGCCCGTGTTGCTGCTCCTTCGTCTTCTACGATAATATGCTGACTGCTGGCTCCTAGAGCAATCTCTAAGGCAGTCTGATACTCTGGTGAGAAGGAAAGTTTTTCACTGACAGCTCCCACGATTCCACCTAAGCGAGCCGCTTCTTGCAAGACACTCTTTACGCCTGCATAAAAATTACTATGATTTTTTTGAATCGCCTCTAAACTGTTAATGCGAGCCTGTTTCTCCTTACTTTGATCCAGTAGATCAAACATCTTGGCTTGCCCTGTTTGATAGGCCTGGCGAGCTTCCTCAAACTGTTTCGCTTCTAACTGATAGGTCTCAAGCAAGTGTTTCAGATGCTCTTGAGCGAGTTGATAAGCCTCTTTAGCAACTTGCTCTTTTTCCTGCAATTCTGTCACCAATTGGATTTGATTTTTGTAATCTTCCTTTTTACTTTGTGACAATTGAGCTGAAGCTTCCAATTGATTTTCAATTGTTGTTAATTCATTTGACCGCTCTGCTTCATCCTGCATCAAGGCCACGTATTTTTCACGTAGATACTCGATCACCTGATCTGGATCTTCTGAGAAGCTGGCCAATTCTTTCTCCAGACTTTCGAGAGCTTCTTGGCTCTTTTGGAGTTCTTCTTGAAGACTCTTTGTATTGGCTTGTTTTTCTTCCAATTGATTCCGAAGAACTTGTAGGCGTTCTTCCAGAGCATTGACCCGCTCTTGATTTTCCTGACGGCTTCGGGCGACCTGTTGTGACTCCAAGCGTGCCAATTCGATTTGTTTCTCTAAATCGCTTAAGAGGCGAGTTAATTCTATGAGGCTAGCCTGATCATCTGATAATTGGTGTTGAAGGGCCTGACGACTCTGTTTCAATCGGAGGCTTTCTGCCTCGTACTCTTCTCTTTTCTGGTAATAAGCCTTTAATTGCTCCTGGATAGAGGCCTCTTTTTGGACTGCTTGATCATAGTCTTTTTTATTGACTTCGATCTGAGCAATCAAAACATCCAAATAAAGGACTTGGCGTTGTTGATCCAATTCTAAGAAACGTTTGGCCACAAGCGCTTGCTTTTCAAGAGGTTTGATTTGCCCCTCTAACTCAAAAATAATGTCTTCTAAACGGTCCAAATTATCCTGAGTTTGGACCAACTTAGATTCCGTTTCCTTACGACGCGTCTTAAATTTAAGAACCCCAGCGGCTTCCTCAAAAATAGCCCGTCTCTCTTCTGGTTTCGAGTTGAAGATTTCCTCGACCTTCCCTTGGGAAATAATGGAGAAAGAGTCTCTCCCAAGTCCAGTATCCATAAAGAGATCATGGACATCTCTCAAACGGACTTTCTTGCCATCAATCTTGTACTCACTGTCACCCGAGCGATAGATATGACGTTCTACTCGAATTTCTTTAGCAGCATGTTTGATAAAGCCATCCCGGTTATCCAGCACTACCGTTACACAGGCGTAGTTCAAGGGTTTACGAGTTTCCGTTCCTGCAAAAATCACGTCGGGCATCTTGCCTCCACGTAGGCTCTTGACACTTGATTCCCCTAAGGCCCACCGTAGACTTTCTGTAATGTTTGATTTTCCAGATCCATTAGGGCCAACCACTGCGGTTACCCCTTGGTCAAAGATGACCCGTGTCTTATCTGCAAAAGACTTAAATCCTTGAATCTCAATTTCCTTTAAATACATGAGGGATCCACCTTATTTTCCACTGCTTTTTTTGCTGCTTCTTGTTCTGCAGCCTTTTTAGACCGGCCACGTCCTTGACCGATGATTTTCCCATTGACAGACACTTGAACTTCAAATTCCTTGGCATGAGCCGGACCTGACTCACTCGTCACCTCATAAGTAATCTGTACATCGCCGTGGATTTGAAGGATTTCTTGCAAGCGTGTCTTATAGTCAATCACTTGTTCAAATTGACCTGCCTCGACTTTAGGAATCATGACTTGCTGAATGAAATTCCGAACAGTCTCCACTCCCTTATCCAAGAGCAAGGCCCCTAAAAAAGCTTCAAACAAATCTCCCAAGATGGTATCTCGGTTACGTCCTCCAGATTTTTCCTCTCCCTTGCCAAGTTTGATAAATTGATCGAAACCACAATCACGAGAAAAACCTGCCAGGCTTTCCTCACGAACAATCATGGAGCGCATTTTTGACAAATCACCCTCTGGCTTACTTGGGTAGAGGGCAAATAAATATTCGGAAATCACTAACTGGAGAACAGCGTCTCCTAAAAATTCCAAACGTTCATTATGTGAAATTTTTAAGAGGCGATGCTCATTCGCATATGAGGTATGTGTAAAAGCTGTTTCCAACAATTCTGTATCGTCAAAAGTCAGCCGAAATTTCTCAGCAAGAAGGTTATATAAGGCTTGCATCACGTTACTACTTTCTTTCTTCATTTATGCATCTGGATCGAATCTTATGACTCATTTCGTCCAAAAGATGCGCTCCTCTATTATACCAAAAAAGAGTGCGTATCGCACTCCTTTCCCTTGTTTTCACGATAGGATTTATAGGCTATTCTTTCCTTATCTCATTCTTCTTTATCCGGAATCACTTTGAACAAATAATAGCTTATAAAAATAGTTAATCCCACTAGACCTAATTTCACAAACCAGAGTGGAGCCAGGTAAATGGAAATCCCCATCAATAGGTAAATTTGTAGGATAATTCGTTTTTTCCGCTTCTTAGAGATCGACTTTGTTTCCCGATAATCTGCTACATAAGTTTGGTACAACTTGGTCCCATGTAACCATTTTTCAAATCGTTGAGAACTTTTTGCAAAACAAGCCATGGCTAATAAAAGAAACGGGGTCGTAGGTAAAATCGGTAAAGGAATCCCAATAATCCCTAATCCTAAGGAAATAAACCCCACTGTCATATATACATATTTCAAACTTACTACTCCTATCTTTCCATTCATTTCCAGTCTACAATACTGACCTAAAAGAGGCTGAGACAAAACTCCTAGCCTCTCAATTGTCTTTGGATTTCCGAGCAAGACGCAGTGGTTGAGTGGGCTCTACTACGCTGATTTCATCAGCTTTACAGCCCTACTCAACTGTGCGGAGGTGGGACGACGAAATCGAAGTCTAACGAATTACCGATTTCTGTCCCACTCTCTTTTTAATCATTTAGATATCTACTAATGGAGTCGCTGTATCTGGAGATGTATCCAAGACGTCAAAATCATGCCCCACTGCTAGATCTGCTCGAGCCAATTGATTGACCATGGTCATATGGGCCAATTCCTTGATATTGTTTTCCTTAGATAAGTGGCCTAGATAAATTTTCTTGGTCTTATTGCCTAGGGTCCGAATCATGGCATCGGCACCATCTTCATTAGAGAGGTGACCCAAATCGGATAAGATCCGTTGCTTTAATCTCCAGGCGTAAGAGCCTGCCCGTAGGATTTCCACATCATGGTTGGACTCAATCAAATAGCCATCAGCATTTTCAACAATTCCTGCCATCCGATCGCTAACATAACCTGTATCTGTCAGCATGACGAAACTCTTTCCATCCTTCATGAAACGATAGAACTGTGGAGCCGCAGCATCATGGCTGACACCAAAACTTTCCACATCCAAATCCCCAAAGGTTAAGGTCTTGCCCATCTCAAAAAGATGTTTCTGGGAGTCATCGATCTTCCCAAGGTACTTGCTTCCCTCCATGGCCTTCCATGTAGCTTCATTGGCGTATAGGTCCATCCCGTATTTACGAGCGAGTACACCAACGCCATGAATGTGATCCGAATGTTCATGTGTAATCAAAATAGCATCAAGATCTTCGGGTTTGCGATCAATTTCTGCAAGCAAACCTGTAATCTTCTTCCCGGACAAGCCTGCATCTACTAGAATTTTTTTCTTAGGTGTCTCTAGGTAAAATGAATTACCACTCGATCCTGAAGCCAAAATACTATACTTAAACCCTTTTTCATCCATTTGTTTTCTTATTCATCCTCATTATCCCATCCATCATCCCGGATAGCATCTTTATCATATGGTAGAACAATCGTGAAAGTAGAACCTTTTCCATATTCACTCTTGGCCCAAATAAATCCATTGTGCTGCTTGATAATTTCCTTCGCAATGGCAAGCCCTAAACCAGTCCCACCCTGGGCGCGACTACGGGCTTTATCCACACGATAAAAGCGGTCAAAAATACGAGGGAGGTCCTTTTTAGGAATCCCTAAGCCCTCATCCGAAATCGAAATAATCAACTGGGCATCCGTTGTTTTCATCCCCACACGAATTTCCCCACCATCTGGGGAATATTTAATGGCGTTATTTAAGATATTGTCTAAGACCTGCGTCATCTTATCTGTATCAATTTCAACCCAGACAGGAGAAATGGGATATTCACGAACAATATCATATTTCTTCTCTCCAGCCTGATTCTTCATCTTATCAAAGCGGTTCAAAATGAAGGTAATAAAAGCTGTAAAGTTGGTCAATTCAACATCCAATTGACTGGTTTCATTATCAATCCGTGAAAGACTCAATAAATCCGTCACCATCCGCATCATCCGGTTGGTCTCTGTCAAAGATACTTTAACAAATTCCGGTGCAACTGGATCAAAAATCGCTCCGTCATCCAAGGCTTCCAAGTAGGATTTGACACTGGTCAATGGAGTTCGGAGTTCATGACTAACGTTGGATACGAATAAACGACGCTCCCGCTCTTCCTTGTCCTGTTCAGTTGTGTCATGCAAAACGGCAACCAGACCAGAAATAAAACCAGACTCTCTCCGAATCAAGGCGAAGCG
Source organism: Streptococcus sp. KHUD_013 (assembly GCF_052588545.1). NCBI lineage: Bacteria > Bacillati > Bacillota > Bacilli > Lactobacillales > Streptococcaceae > Streptococcus > Streptococcus sp. KHUD_013. The sequence continues at coordinate 624,510 of NZ_CP186264.1, read as the reverse complement.
AACCCGTAAAGAGATGTACTCCCCATTTTCATCCTGCGAATCGATCGTCAGTTCCGGAACATTGGTAATCAAGTCACGCAGTTCATACTCTTCACTAATGCCAAGCAAATCCAGAATACTAGTGTTCATGACCTCTTCGACCACGACATTGAGTTGTTTGGCAGCCATTTCATTAACCAGGATAATCTGTCCTCGACGATTGGTCGCTAAGACTCCATCTGTCATATAGGAAAGAATACTGGTCAAGCGCTTGGTTTCTTGCTCCAAATTTTCATGCGTCAAACGGATAACTTCTGATAAATCATTGATATTGTTGGAAATCTCTGTCAATTCAGGACCTCCTTGTAAATCAATAATATCTGAATATTCTCCGATAATCAAACTCTTAATTTTATCATTCAACAAACGTAGCTTCATGTTATCCCGGCGATTTTCTAGGATCAGCAAGGCCACCACGATAATAAATCCAAGAGTGATTAATATAAAAACAAAATTATAAGAGGTCATGACTTCTTTGATGTGATTAATCATTGTTTCTCATATAGTAACCGACACCGCGGCGCGTTAAAATATACTCCGGACGACCTGGAATATCTTCGATTTTTTCACGCAAACGTCGAATCGTTACGTCCACTGTCCGAACATCTCCAAAATAATCGTAGCCCCAGACTGTTTCCAGTAAATGCTCACGGGTCATGACTTGCCCTACATGGGTCGCCAAGTGATAGAGCAACTCAAATTCGCGATGGGTCAGCTCGAGCTCTTTGCCTTTTTTCTGAGCAAGGAAGGCATCCGGAATGATTTTCAAATCACCAATCACAATATCTGAATCTGATATAGACTCTGTCTGTGATTCTACCGTTAGTTCTGTCCGACGCAACAAAGCTTTTACGCGAGCTTGAAGCTCACGATTTGAGAATGGCTTAGTCACATAGTCATCCGCACCAATTTCAAGACCGATAACCTTATCAAATTCGGTATCTTTAGCAGATAGGACAATAATCGGTACATTACTGGTCTTTCGAATGGTACGCGCTACTTCCAAACCATCAATTTCAGGAAGCATGAGGTCCAGAATCAAAATATCTGGGTTCTCAGCTTCGAAAACAGCCAGTGCTTCTTTCCCATCGAAGGCAGTCAAGACTTCATAACCTTCTTTCACCATATTGAATTTTATAATATCCGAAATCGGCTTTTCATCATCTACAACAAGAATTTTCTTCATACATGTACCTACTTCTATTTTTTCTTTGCTTCTTCAAATCTCTTTCCTTTCATTATAGCAAATTTCTTTTAAAAATGGGAGTTATACTTTGATTTGTAAAGAAAGAGAAAGAAAAAGGTTATGCAATGGAAAAATGATATCTAGATAATAGAAGCCACTCGAACAGCACTTAACCATCCACATAAAAGAGGCTGGGACAAAAGTCCTAGCCTCTCAATTGTCTTTGGATTGTCGAGCAAGACGCAGTGGTTGAGTGGGCTCTACTACGCTGATTTCATCAGCTTTTACAGCCCTACTCAACTGTGCGGAGGTGGGACGACGAAATCGAATTCTAACGAATGACCGATTTCTGTCCCACTCTCTTCTATCTTTTATTTTTCAACACGTGATTTATTTGCGATATCAGCAAGAATCAATTCGACAAATGCATCTACCGGCATGGTTTCTGTTTCTTTTTGTCCATAGCGACGAACGTTGACAGTTCCGTCTTCCATTTCCTTGTCACCAACGATCAATTGGTAAGGAATCTTGCTAGTTTGTGATGCACGGATCTTGAATTGCATTTTTTCATTACGTTCATCCACATCAGCACGGACACCACGGTCACGGAGCTTCTTAGCCACTTCCCAAGCGTAGTCCACGTGTTTCTCGTTAGATACTGGGATGAGGGTTACTTGATGTGGTGCAAGCCATGTTGGGAAGGCACCCTTGTAGTTCTCAATCAAGATCGCTGTGAAGCGTTCCATGGTTGAGATAACCCCACGGTGGATCATAACTGGGCGATGTTCTTCACCATCAGCTCCGATGTATTTAAGGTCGAAGCGTTCTGGGAGCAAGAAGTCAAGCTGGATCGTAGAAAGGGTTTCTTCTTTTCCAAGGGCAGTCTTAACCTGGATATCCAATTTTGGTCCGTAGAAGGCTGCTTCCCCTTCAGCTTCAAAGTAGTCAACGCCCATTTCATCAAGGGCAGCACGAAGCATGGTTTGGGCATTTTCCCACATTTCATCGTTATCAAAGTACTTGTGAGTATCTTGAGGGTCACGAAGAGAGAGGCGGAAACGGTATTCATTCAAGTTGAAATCTTCATAAACATCGATAATCAACTGAAGAGCACGTTGGAATTCTTCTTGGATTTGTTCTGGAGTCACAAAGAGGTGACCATCGTTAAGAGACATTTCACGTACACGTTGAAGACCTGTAAGGGCTCCAGATTTTTCGTAACGGTGCATCATACCGATTTCAGCGATGCGGATTGGCAATTCACGGTATGAGTGAACATGGTGTTTGAAGACTTGAATGTGGTGTGGGCAGTTCATTGGACGAAGGACAAATTCTTCACCGTCACCCATATCCATAGTTGGGAACATATCTTCTTGATAGTGATCCCAGTGACCAGAAGTCTTGTAAAGTTCTACAGAAGCAAGTGGTGGAGTATAGACGTGTTGGTAGCCAGAAGCCAACTCCTTGTCGACGATGTAGCGTTCCAATTCACGACGGATAGTAGCACCGTTTGGCAACCAGAATGGCAAACCTTGTCCAACCTCTTGAGAAATCATGAAGAGGTCAAGCTCTTTACCAAGTTTACGGTGGTCACGTTCTTTAGCTTCTTCACGCATTTGAAGGTAGTTCTTCAAGTCTTTCTTGTCAAACCAAGCTGTACCGTAGATCCGTTGCATCATAGCATTGTCGCTATTTCCACGCCAGTAAGCACCTGCTACATTGAGAAGGTGGAAGATTTGGATACGGCCTGTTGATGGGACGTGTGGGCCACGGCAAAGGTCTACGTATTCACCTTGACGGTAGATGGTCAACCCACCTTCGTCTTCTGAGTGCTCTTCAATCAATTCCAATTTGTATGGGTCGTTCTTGAAGATTTCACGCGCCTCGTCTTTAGTCACTTCTTCACGGATAGATGGGAAGTTTTCCTTAACGATTTTTTGCATTTCTTCTTCGATGCGAGGAAGGTCTTCGTTAGAGATTTGACCAGCTTCATTGTCAGTATCGTAGTAGAAACCATCTTCGATAGCTGGACCGACACCCAAGTGGATATCTGGGAAGAGGCGACGAGCTGCTTGGGCAAACAAGTGAGCCGCTGAGTGACGCAAGATTGGAAGGGCGTCTTCGTGATCAGGTGTCACAATTTCGATGCTCCCGTCTTCGGTGATAGCACGAGTGGTATCAATCAATTTGCCGTTGAATTTACCAGCAAGAGCTTTTTTAGCTAGGGAATTGCTGATGGATTGGGCAATGTCAAAAGTAGTCACGCCAGATTCGAATTCACGAACAGCGCCATCTGGGAAAGTAATCTTAATCATAATCTTCTCCTTATAAATTTTTAAATATCTTATGTTATAGTGAAACTCTTTTTTATTTCTTCATCAAAAAAACAAAAAAGCGACCTCCTCGAAAGGACGTCGCAACGTGGTTCCACCTTCATTTATGTTCCTCAAAAAAGAGGAACACCTCTGATTGGCTCTAACGTGGCCACCGTTTTATGTTTGCATAAAAAGTTCACCGAGTAGTCCCAAACCTATCCTCTACGCGATTTCCAGCCCCACGCGCTCTCTATCAGATTTCCTAGATTTGATATGTCTCTGACTAGTATTATAGCACGATTGAAATATTTTGCAAGAGGAAAAAGCCTCTCATCCGTAAGAGGTCCTTCTTTTGATCCTCTTACTGATTTGATTTACTCTAATCCAATAACTTGGTGATATTACGAATCTTTTTCACCTGTTTAAAGGAACCCTTCATGATTCTCACAGACCCATTCACTGGCATAGCGATGACCTTTTGTGGAATTTTCACAATGGACTTGGTTACCCGTTTGGTACGACTTTCCTCAGGATGACGCTCATTATAAAAATCTTTCGAAATAATGGCGTCTAGATAGAACTCATAGACCCTGCGACCAAAGTTTGTAGAAGAGATTTCATACAGCTTCTCCTCCCACTTAGCCTCATCCTTCTCTGGGGTTCCTATGGTCGCTTCTAAAATAGCTGCAGCCAAATCTTCTTCCTGGTCATACAAGATTCCGAACATCCGATCATTGATCACATTATCTAAATAAGGATTTTTCTGAGCAATTAAGGGGGTCCCACTAGCGATGCTCTCCAGATAAGTAAGACCTTGCGTCTCACTCGTTGAAGCAGAAATGAAGAAATCTGCCGCCTTATAGTAAAGGGCTGTTTCGTTCGGTGGAATCATCCCTGTGAAGATCACAGCCTGTTCGATGCCTAATTTTTGCACCTGTTTTTTCAAATCCCCTAAATAAGGCCCATCTCCTGCCACAATCAATTTAATATACGCATTTTCTTCTAACACTTTAGGCAATGCCGCAATAACTGCTTGGATATTTTTTTCATAAGAAACCCGTGACAAGCTCAAGAGCATGGTTTCACCCTCTTGAATTCCTAATTTTTCACGAAGGGCTTGCGTCTCCACTTGCGTGATTTCAGGTCGTTCAAACTTTGCCAACTCAATTCCTGTTGGAATAATCCGTTTTTCAGCCTTGACCTTATATTTCAGCAAGAGGTCATAGACGATCTCACTTGGACAGATTACCCCATCCAAGTCATTCATATACCCACGGACGATGTATTTGACCATACTTGGTCGGATAACCATCCCCTTAGCAATATAACGCACATAATCTTCATACTGGGTATGATAGGTATGAATTACTGGAATCCGAAGCTCCTTAGCAATCCAAACCCCGAGTAATCCTAAAGAAAACTCTGTCTGTGTATGGATCATATCCAGTTTGTATTGTTTGGCAATGGCCAAAGCCTTGGTAAAGCCGCGATAAGCAATCCGTCGATCCTTAAAAGCAAAGAAAGGGATACTTGGAATGCGGATAATTTGCCAGTCCTCATAGCGGTTAACATCCTTATCCGTCGTCGTAAAGATAAAAACAGTATGTCCCAACTTCTCCAATTCTGTTTTAAGAGTTCGAATACTGGTCGCAACCCCCGATACCTGCGGAAAATAAGTATCTGTAAATAATCCAATACGCATATTACATCTCCAATACCTGCTGATAAGCTTTGACTAGTTGATCGGCTACCAAATCAATTGAGCGGCTTTGAGCGACCTGGTCTCCCGCATCTCGCTTATCCACTTGACCAGACAAGACTTTTTCAAGAGAGTCCACAAACTCATCCACTGAATGACACAATTCTGCTGACTCTTGGTCCACCCAACCATGATAAACTGGAATATCCCGGAGAACGACATGCTGGTGACCCGCTAAGGCCTCTAGGACAACAATTCCTTCCGTTTCCTCGTAAGACGGGAAGAAGAAGGCATCCGCACCTGTCATGGCCCCTTGGAATACAGCTCCCTTAAAATAGCCAGGGAATTCAACATTGCTCGGATGATCTTTCTCGACCAGACGACGAATAGCCCGAGGAATCAACCATTTATTAATCGACCCCAACCAAATAAAGCGGACATCTGGCATCCGACGAGCCACTTCTACAAAGTCTTCAATCCCTTTTCGTCTAAAGTAGAGACCCGCACATAAAACGACCTTCTCTCCTTCTTGGATATTAAAGTGCTTCCGAAAAAACTCTTCTTTTTTGGGATCTTTTTTATATTTAGACAAATCAATCCCATTAGAAACAGCGACAATTGGAGTCTTGACCCCGTAGGACTGAATCAGTTGTTTCGAATACTCTGAAGGGGTAATAATAAAATCGGCTTTTTTATACATATGAGCCAAATATTTGCCAAATAAGGGAGCAAACAAATTGGATCCGATAAAGGAATTTTGGAAATCTTCCCGTGTGGAATGCCCATGCATAATGACCTTTTTCCCCCGACGTTTGGCAGCATGTAAGAGTAACAAACTCCGAGGACCATAGGTATTAATATGGACCACATCATAATCTCCTAAAATATCTGTCGTATAGGGAATCCCAGCCAAATCCAAGGCATGCATCTGATGTTGGAGGGCACGGCCAATCCCTGATTTTTGTAAAACGGATTTTCCTTCAAGATACAGTAAAACTTTCATACCCTCTATTATACCTGATTTGGCAGACCCCTTCAAGTTTTACCGGAGATTCATGCAGAGACAAGAAAAAAGGAAGCCTTGGCTTCCTTTTGTTTTTACTTCTTCGTAGTCCCACGATGATTGATGGTATGGGCAAGAAGAACTTCTCTTTCTTCCAATTCTTCCTTATGCATAATTTTTGTCAGCATCCGCATACTGATAGCCCCCAAATCATAAAGTGGTTGGCCAACAGTTGAAAGATTTGGACGAGTGTAGCGTGTAATTTGTGAATCATCACTGGTAATCAACTCAAAATCTTCCGGTACGTTCACACCTTGATCAGCTAGACCATTAAGCAAACCTGCTGCCAATTCATCCCCAGTTACAAAGGCTGCTGTTGCTTTAGATGCAATGATGCGTTCAGCCAAGTTATAGCCTTCTTCATAGCGGTACTTAGACTCAAAGACCAAGCCTTCACTGTAAGACAATTTTTTTGCTTTCAAAGCATCTTTGTAGCCAGCCAAGCGAATCTTACCGTTGATATCATCTACTAATGGTCCACTTACAAAAGCAATCTTTTTATTTCGTTTAGCCAATAATGTAACCGCGTCTACTGTCGCTTGCTTGTAATCGATATTGACACTTGGCAATTGATGTTCGACATCAACTGTCCCAGCAAGGACCACCGGTGTCCGAGAACGAGAGAATTCTGAACGAATCTTTTCTGTCAAGTGATAACCCATGAAGATAATCCCATCGACCTGTTTTGAGAAAAGAGTATTGACAACAGAAACTTCTTTATCATCGTCTTCATCGCTGTTGGCAAGGACGATGTTGTACTTGTACATTTCAGCAATGTCATCGATCCCCTTTGCCAGAGTAGAGAAATAACTATTGGTAATATTTGGAATCACAACACCTACCGTTGTGGTTTTCTTACTCGCAAGTCCACGAGCTACTGCATTCGGACGATAGTCCAAACGTTCAATGACTTCCAATACTTTTTTACGAGTATTTTCCTTAACGTTCTTATTTCCGTTCACGACACGGCTAACAGTCGCCATTGAGACACCCGCCTCTCGGGCAACGTCGTAAATGGTTACAGTATCGTCTGTATTCATATTACTTCCTTTCTTTATTGAAAATTTCGTTTTCAGTCTTCTATAACAACTATTTTATCACTTATTGTAAACACTTTCAAGCATTTTAACATCTTTTTGCAAACTCTTGATTTTTTAGGGAAAATCTGACAAAATATTATCAATAGAAAGAAGGTAGCTTATGTCTAAATTAGATCAAATTGTAGCATTTCTTGAAACCGAAAAAACAGATGTGGCTGTTGTATCCGATCCTGTCACCATCAATTACCTAACTGGATTTTACAGTGATCCTCACGAGCGTCAGCTCTTCTTGTTCGTTTATCCAGACCATGAACCACTTCTTTTTGTCCCTGCTCTTGAGGTAGAACGGGCGACTGCAGTTGTGGATTTCCAAGTGGTAGGGTACGTGGATTCTGAAAATCCTTGGGAAAAAATCAAAGGGGCTAGCGCTAATCCAGAAGCCAAAAAGGTCGCTTTGGAATTTGATAATTTGATTTTGACCAAGTATCATGGGCTTCGTTCAGTCTTTGAACAAGCAACATTTACCAATCTCAGCACTCGGATTAACCGCATGCGCTTGATTAAATCTGCTGATGAGATCCAAAAGATGTTAGTTGCTGGTCAATATGCGGATAAGGCTGTCAATATGGGATTCGACGCCATCTCACTGGATAAAACAGAAACTGATATCGTCGCAGAAATCGACTTTGGCATCAAACGCTTGGGCTATGAAATGAGCTTTGAAACTATGGTCTTGACTGGTAATAATGCAGCCAACCCACACGGCATTCCTGGAAGCAACAAAATTGAAAAAGATGCTCTTCTTCTCTTTGACTTGGGCTGTATGGTGAATGGCTATGCTTCAGATATGACGCGAACAGTCGCTGTTGGAAAACCCGATGACTTCAAGAAAGAAATCTACCATTTGACTTTAGAAGCTCAACAGGCTGCCCTAGATATGATCAAACCAGGTGTAACAGCACATGACGTAGACCGTGCTGCCCGGAGCGTCATTGAAAAAGCTGGTTATGGTGAATACTTCAACCACCGCCTCGGACACGGTATCGGAATGGATGTGCATGAATTCCCTTCTATCATGGAAGGAAATGACATGGTCATCGAAGAAGGCATGTGCTTCTCAGTCGAACCAGGCATCTACATCCCTGGAAAAGTCGGAGTGCGGATTGAGGACTGTGGCTATGTCACAAAAGATGGCTTTGGCCTCTTTACCGAAACCAGCAAAGACTTGCTGTATTTTGATTAAGTTAGATAATAAGGAGTTTGTTGTATGATTGTTTGGCGTGGTAAAGGCTTGCTCGTTCCCCTCGCTCTTATGATTGGAGGAGCTTTGGCGAATATGATTTATTCCTTCCTGCATCTTAATGTAAATAAGAGTACAGATAGTATCATCTTAGGATGTATGTTGGGGATTCTTGCTGCGGCAGTCAATTATTTGCTAACAAAAAAATTTGTTTCCGATCAAGTTCGGTATATGATTGATGAGGAAACAGGGCAACGTATTGCTTTCCGCGATCGTTCTTCTTTCATGTTCATTCCTAATCGTTACTGGACATGGATTTATGCAATTGGATTTATTCTAGTCAGCTTCGTAGCCCTAGTGAAGTAAAGCTAGAAGGAGTGTTGCTATTTTACTCAATGAACACAAAAAGCCTTTCAGTATATACTGAAAGGCTTTTTTACATCAAGTTTCTTACAGAATCAAATCAAGAAACGGTTGCTAGCTCCATTTGTTTCTTGGTTTGCTCCACTACTTCTTTGAGGCTGGTCTGAGCCATTTCCTTTTCCATGGCCAATTGAATCTTTTCCAGCTTCCCATCTAGGACGCCATGGATGCTATTTCCAATCGGACAAGCTGGATTTGGATGCTCGTGGAAACCAAATAACTGACCAGTCTTCCCAAGGCATTCAACAGCCTGGTAGATATCTAACAAACTAATAGCTTCCAATTCTTTGGCCATCTCGGCCCCACCTGTTCCACGCGCTACATGGATCAATCCTGCCTTTTTTAATTGAGACAAGGTCTTCCGAATAATGACAGGGTTCACCCCAACACTGCCAGCAATCATATCACTGGTCACCTTGGTACAATCTCCTTTTAAAGCAATCATGACTAATACATGGGTTCCAATGGTAAAACGACTTGAAATTTGCATGGATACTCCTCTCTTCCACCTAGATAGGGATGTCTTAAACTGGAACTAAAGCCATCAGTAACTAGATACATTTACTCTTCAGACGTTAAAGTTCTTTCTTTTAATCTATTATACCCTTATTTGTTGTAATGTCAACTGTTACACTAGTTGAAAAAATCTCTTAACCATGCATCTACTTCTACATTGTGTCCCTCTCGCTGGGCTATTTCATGTAGAAGATCATGATTATGAGTATGGTGGACCCCATTGACTAAACTTTCATAGTAAACTTGGAAGTAAGGGAGTTTCAGATCCTTAGCGAGTTGGAGTTCTTTCTCAATGTCATAGGACACCCGCCGAAAGTCAACATCTTTCAAACCCGATTCATCAAACTCTAGAATAGCATACATGGCTCGTAGATCCTTTCGAAGATTGGCTTGCAAAAAGAAGGGTTGGCCGATAGACCCCGGATTCAAGATGAGCTCTCCACCACTTCCATATCGGAAAAATTGTTGGTGGATATGACCATAGACTGCTAGATCACAAGGGGGATTGGTTACGAGGCGATCAAAATCTTTCTGGTCTCCTATATGAATTAATTCGCGTCCCCAGTTTTTGTCTGGCAGATGATGGGTGATGCCCACTCTTAAGCCGGAAATTTCCCGATGCACTTGCATGGGCAGACTTTGCATGGCCTCTATCTCTTCTGGACGAATTTCTTCTAAGATATATTGACAATGGCGCATCAAATAACGGTGACTAGCCCTTGATGGATCCAGCATCCCCTTCATCGCTCGCCACAAGCTATCTTCCCAATTTCCTAAAATCTGTACGGTAATGGGCAATTCTTCAAGTAGGTTCAAAAGATGTCGTCTACCAGTCCCCGGCATAAGGACATCCCCTAATAACCAGTATTCTTCTACACCTGCCCGCTTGGCATCTTCAAGCACAGCCTCTAAAGCAGTTGTATTCCCATGTATATCCGAAAGCAAAGCAATTTTTGTCATGTCTCTTCTCCTTCTTTCATTATACCAAAGCTCTAAAAAACTTCCACCCTAGGGTAGAAGTTTCTTTTTTATTCAACAGATTTCAAAGCCTCCAGCATGTCTACCTTACGAAGATGATGATTGACCAAGATTCCTAAGCTAGCTAGGATCAGAATGACGCCAGCCATAGGATAAAGATAGACACCAAGGGCTACCCGCGGATAAAAGAGAATGGCATCTGGGGCGATCATGGCAATCAAGAAGCGATGGAGATAAAAGCCTCCTAGCAAACCCAATCCTATCCCTACAAGAGACAAGAGGATAGTTTCTCGATAAATATAAAGGGTGACTTCTTGATGATGGAAGCCGAGTACCTTAATGGTGGATAACTCACGGATTCGTTCTGCCACATTGATATTGGTCAAATTATACAAAATAACCATCGCTAGCAAAATAGATACCAGAACTAAAATCATCATGGTCTTATTCAATGATTGGGCTACAGAACTGAAGAGAGAAATCAAGGAAGTATTTTGCGTAACCGCAAGCACCGCCCCTTCTTCCATCATGTCCCGACTGACCTTCTGGACCAACTGCTGAGAAGAAGACTGTAATCGGACCAAATAGGCATTTATCTTAGCGCTTTTTCCATAGGTTTTCTGATAGGTCGCTTGATTCATATAGACAAAATGGCCTACATAATTTTCGGTAATCGCAGCCACCCTAATCGTATGCCCATCTATCCGCAAGTCATCTCCAACGCCCACCTTGGCCAGCTGCGCTAATTTACTGGTAATCACCGCCCCATTGGATAGGTCGAGTCTCCCCTCTTCTGAACGGAGGCTGATAAAGGGATCCAAGCTGTCTTTAGAGGACACCATTAAGGTTATGCTTTGTTTTCCACGTCCGGAAGGATAAGAAGCCTCCACTTGTTTTGTAAAAATGGCTCCTGTCTCTTTAATATCTGCTTGCTTCAAGCGCTTCTTCAAGGAATGTTCCTCTTCGTCTGTCAGACTGGATTTGGTCGAGAGAATCATATCGTATTTAAGGATTTCCCCAAACTGGCGTTGGGGCACTCCACCGACTGAGGATTGAATTCCTAGACCCGCAAAGAGAAGAGCAACCGAACCAGCAACACCAAATATGGTCATTAACATTCGCTGTTTATAGCGAAAAATATTTCTAGCGGTCACCTTTTGGGTGAAACTCAGACGTTTCCACAAAAACGGTAGCCGTTCGAGCAAAATACTGGATCCGGAAACTGGCGGTTTTGGAAGGAGGAGGTAACTGGCTTCTTCCTTCAACTCTCTCTTAGCGACTAGATAAGCTGGAAAGACGCTAGAAAGAAGGGAGAGCCCCAAGGCTAATAAGCTATAGGACCCATAAAAATACTGTTGACTAGTTCCTACGACCATCCCCTGCGTGATAATTTGTGAAATGGTTCCTGATAAAACATAATGACCGAGAAGAGTTCCGATGCCTGTCCCAACTGTTCCAGCAACCAAGCCATACAAGAGAAACTTTGCTAAGATATCTTTCGTTCGATAGCCCAAGGCTTTGAACAAGCCCGCATGGCTCCGTTCTTCATCAACAAAACGAGTCATGGTCGTAAACGTGACCATGGCCGCGACTGCGTAGAGTACCACAGGAAAAAGATTGCCTACCGCAGAGATACTGGCACTGGCATTACTATACATGAGGTAACCCTGGCCACCTGGAATGGTTTTTCGATCATAGACATGATAGTTTGGTTGCTCTATATTTTTCAGATCTTCCTTGGCCTTTTCCAGCTCCTTCTGCTTAGTTGCTAGTTCCGATTCACCTGCCTGGATGTTGACCAATTGCTGATCTAGTTGCTTTTGAGCTTCTGCCAACTCGAGTCGCCTTGTTTCTAGTTCTTCCTTGGGCAAGAGTGTAGACAGTTGATTCAGTTTATTGGATTGCTCCGTTAGTTGTGTCTGTGCTTGACCTGCCTTTTCGCGTGCGTCTGCTAACTGTTTGTTGGCAGCATCAAGTTCATCTTGCCCTTTTTGGATCTTTTGTTTCCCATCAGCCTGCAGTTTTTTATAGCGCTCCTGACCATTTCCAGCTAAGAGTTCTTCCAGGTCCTTTTGATGGGAGGCAAGACGATCTTGATAGCTGGTTGAGAATGGATTGAACCCCCTCAAATCATCAAACCGAATCCGAGCAAGGCTATAAACAGGACTAGTAAAGGCTTCTTTTGAGAGGACGCCATAGGCATCCAAGGAACCACTCCCACTCCTAGCTTGTCCCAAGTCTTTTTCGGACCACATCTCAGCAGACTTTACAAAGCCAACAATTCGATAGTTTTTTATCTTTAAAACAGATGGACTTCCAGCTTTTTCATGTATCCTTAGCTGATCCCCAATCTGGTAACGATCTTTCCAAAACGCTGCTAGAGCGACCTCATCTTCCTTCTGCGGAAGCCGTCCTGAAGCCAGCTGAAAGCGTGAGATGGTTTCTGGAATGGAAAAAAGTCGAACAGCTTCGTCCTTTCCGTCAAGCGTCACATCTGTCAGGTAGGAAAACTCCAAGCTGGCCCCCGTCAATCCTTTTAGCTCTTCTTGGTCAGTCTTATCCAAACCAAGATCTCCCATGACAGCTAGGTCCAACATTTCTTGTTGGTCTATAAAGCGCTGGGCAGTCCGATGCATATTTGGAGTCGTTACTTTTAAACCGACCAAGGCTAAGGTACCCAGCATCATCAGCGTTAAAATGGACAAAAAGCGCCCTTTGGAACTGGTAAAGGAATGACATAGATCTTTCCAATATACTTTTCGCTTCATGAACAACCTCCCTAATACTCTAGGCTATCGATATCTAGTGGAGTGTTATGGATGGTCACTGATTTCACTTGGGCATCATGCATCTGAATGACACGATCGGCTATTGGTGCTAAAGAAGCATTATGGGTGACGATAATCACTGTTGCCCCTTTTTTACGAGACATATCCTGAAGAATTTTTAAGACCTGTTTGCCTGTTTGGTAATCTAAAGCCCCTGTCGGTTCATCACAAAGGAGAATTTTAGGATTCTTTGCTACCGCGCGCGCAATGGCTACCCGTTGTTGTTCTCCACCAGATAGCTGGGCTGGGAAGTTGTTCAAACGCTCACCCAATCCAACCTCTCTCAAGACTTGGTCAGGGTCTAAGGCATCAGAAACAATTTCAGAAGCCAGCTCAACATTTTCCTTTGCTGTCAAATTGGGAATGAGATTATAAAACTGGAAGACAAAACCAACATCATTTCTGCGATAATCCGTTCGTTGGTGCGAGGAGAAGCTTGAGATGACTTTCCCATCCACTAGTACCTCCCCTTCATCATTGGTATCCATACCTCCCAAAATATTGAGGACTGTTGATTTTCCTGCGCCTGATGCCCCCAAAATGATGACCAATTCGCCTTTCTCAATTTCAAAAGTAACATCTTTATTGGCAATGATGTCAGTTTCTCCTGACGGATAGCGTTTATAACTATGTTTCATCTCAATATAAGCCATATCTTTTCTCCCACTTAAACACAAATTCCTATCTTTATTATAGTCCTTTTTTACCGGAAGACCAAGGATAATCAATCTCTTAAAACCACTAAAAAAGACAAGAAATCAACGAGACCAGTATTTCCTCAATTTTATGAACGAGGCTAGTTTTGAGCCAATACTTTTCTATGCATATATACAAATGCAGATCACCAAAGCCTTTTTGTATCAAGCAATCGAATTCTTCAAGCAATATTGAACTCCCTCTCTTTGATTTGTGACATAATAAAATATGAGTTTGAATTATTATGATCTTTTAAATAACTGATATTTCAAGTTTTTCTTTCATTTTTATATAATAGCCCCTTTGAAAGTAGATCTGGGAAAATTTTTTATAATCCTTCCAAAATGGCTTTTACAGTATAAGAATAAGACCTGATTTTAAGCCATTTCGACTTATAGAATGATACTAAAATTTTATTCCGTTGATGAATAAGGTTGATTTCTGTATAATATGGTGATTAGTGAATAATAATTTATACCAAACTACAAGATAAAGGAGGATCTATGACCCGAAAAAAGAGAAAAACGAATTCTAAAAATGCTATCCGAAGCGCCCTATCACGCCTGCTTCTTGAACAATCACTTGAAAGCCTTACAATTAGCCAACTAACAAAGGAAGCCGGCATTAATCGAGGTACCTTCTACCTCCATTATGTAGACAAACAAGATATGTTCAACCAGCTAAAATCTGAACTCTTAGGCGAGTTGGGAGAGTTATTTGCTACAAGCACCGTCAATCGAGCAAATTTTCTTGCCTCACTTCAATATATTCAAGATAATTATGACTTTATCTATGCCTTGATGCAGATGGATTACCAAAAGTTTCATTTTCTAATGAAAAATTTCACCCTGCAACTTCTTGACAATACTCCACACGCTAAAGACCACTTGGTTAATAAATTCCAAGTTCCTTATAAGTATGCTGTTGAGATCTTTGCAGCTACGATTGAAGCCGTAATCACAAAATGGTTGTCAACTGGTGCAAAAGAAGAGCCGATCGAAATCGCGACAGTCGTATTAAGTGTGACTGACTTTACCACTTGGAACCAACCCATAACTGAATAAGAAAATGAGAAAACGACAGTTTTCTTTTTTTTTATGGATAAGAGCAATTAGCTGGAACCTCAACGCTCTCACAAGATTATTTGCCCAACTATCAGAAAACGTTTTCCTTTTCTTTCCTTTTTAGCTATAATATCTAGTATGGAATAAAATAGAAAAGAGGACCGTTTATGAAAAAGAAGAAACTTCTTTTGCCGATCTTATTGCTTGCTCCTACCTTCCTAGCTTCTCAGGTAGCTGCAGATGAGCAAACAGCTCCAGAAACTAACCTTGAAGTAGCTGCTGCTTCCACAAATGCAACGGATGCTGCTACTCCTGCTTCAACAGAATCTAGTACAGCTACTTCAGAAGGTGCTACAGAGAGTTCAACTGACTTGCCTGAAGCAAATATCATTCATACCAACGATGTCCATGGTCGGATCGTTGAAGAAAAGGGTGTGATTGGTGATGCTAAATTAGCCGCAGTCATTGATGAAGAACGGGCGAAAAATCCATCTACTTTGGTCGTAGATGCTGGAGATGCCTTCCAAGGACTACCGATTTCAAATAGTTCAAAAGGGGAAGAACGAGCTAAAATTTTGAACGAAATTGGCTACGATGCCATGGCAGTCGGAAACCATGAGTTCGATTTTGGTCTGGATGAAGCTAAAAAGTACAAAGAAATCTTAAACTTCCCACTTCTCAGCTCCAACACCTACATCAACGGTGCTCGCTTATTTGAAGCTTCCACCATCGTCGATAAAGATAAGAATGTGGTTGGCGATGAGTTTGTTGTTATCGGGGTGACAACGCCTGAAACAGCTACAAAAACCCACCCTAAGAATGTTCAAGGAGTTACCTTCACAGATCCTATTTCAGAAGTAAACAAGGTCATTGATGAGATTGAAGCACGCGCTACTGCAGAAGGCAAGACATACAAAAACTATGTTGTCCTTGCTCACTTGGGAGTAGATACTACTACACCAATCGAATGGCGAGGATCTACCTTAGCTGAGGAACTTTCTAAAAACTCAAAACTGAAAGGAAAACGTGTCACCGTAATTGATGGACATTCCCATACTGTTCAATCAACCACATACGGAGATAATGTCACCTATAACCAAACTGGTAGCTACCTGAATAATATCGGTAAAATCACCTACCAGGCTAACCAATTGCTTGGAAACCCTCAACAAATCTCAGCTGCTTCAACAAAAAATGTCGTGCCAAATGCCAAAGTAGCTGCCATGGTCCAAAAGATCAAGGAACAGTACGATGCTGAGAATGCAAAAATTGTTCGTGACAATAGTCCGGTAGAACTAAACGGTCAACGGGAAAATGTTCGTGTCCGTGAAACCAACCTAGGAAACGTCGTGGCAGATGCTCTCTATGAATATGGACAAACTGGTTTTAGCCATAAGACTGACCTTGCTGTAACCAACGGTGGTGGTTTGCGCGAAACCATTGCTAAAGACAAGCCAATCACCAAAGGAAGTGTCATTGCTGTTCTTCCATTTGGGAATACCATCTCTCAGATTAAAGTAACTGGTCAGAATATTGCTGATATGTTTGCTAAATCTCTTGGCTCTATTTTACAAGAAAAAGATGGCAAAACCGTTCTTGACGAAAACGGTCAACCCCTTCTTGAACCTAGCGGAGGCTTCCTCCAAGTATCTGGAGCGAAAGTTTATTACGATACAACCCTACCAGCTGAAAAGCGCGTCCTCTATATTGAAATTAAAAACCCAGAAACTGGTCAATATGAACCGCTCAACCTTGCTAAAGATTACTACTTGACTACCAATGACTTCTTAGCAGCAGGTGGGGATGGCTACACCATGTTAGGTGGAGCTCGCGAGGAAGGTCCTTCCATGGACGTTGCCTTTGCAGATTACCTTGCTAAGGCAGATCTCACAGCCTATGCAACCATCAATCCAAATTCTCGTACCATTTCTATTTCTGCTAACAAAGATACAGATGGAGATGGTGTGGCAGATATTGAGGAAATCAAACAAGGAACAGATCCTGCTAATCCAAAGTCCTACCCAGGAAGCAATAACCAACCAGTTATCCCATCTACCGGTAAAAATGCTCAACCAACTAATCCATCTACCGGTAAAAATGCTCAACCAACTAATCCATCTACCGGTAAAATGGATCAAACATATATTCCAGCTCTAGTTGGTACGAATTCTCCTAATCAACTAGCTAGCCAAACAAAGAATACTTTTACATCTGCTAAGGACGATACACAGATCAAGGCCAACAACCATCACTTGTCAGTGACAGTCGCTAAAACATTCACAGCGGGCTCTGCTACCCTACCAGAAACAGGAACTTCTGACTCTCCTGCTATCTACATGCTCGCTCTGTTGACATCCATCCTAGCCTTCTTTGGTCTTAAGAAAAAAGAAGAAAGCAAATAGAATTTAGTAAAAAAAGCTTAGAAACAAAAGTTTCTAAGCTTTTAGAAAGTAGACAAACTATTTTAAAGTAAAATAAGTTAAGCGATTCTGCAAAGAAATAAAAATGAGTTCCAATTTTTAAATCGATTCAAAAAAATACCAAAACTTTCCGCTGTGAGAAAAGTGCCTGAAACAATAACGTTTCAGGCACTCGGAATTATTGAGAGTAAAACAGTTTGGGGAACTGTTTTAGCCTGAGCCCAGAAGTTAAAGAGCGAGGGGGCTCAATACAAATTGAACACAGGCTGCGGATTGTGTCAAAAAGATAAGTTCTCCTAGAATCGAAAGATTCTGCGTCAAACTTCCTATTTTGACTTTATCCGCAGACGCCCTTAGTATCTTGATTTAGTCTTGGAACTTCGAAGAAGTTCGCTGACGTCCGTACTCACCTAAGGAAAGTTTTTAATATGACTTTGTCTTCAATCTGAAGCTTAGAAACAAAAGTTTCTAAGCTTTTTTATTTATATATCTACTGAATCTTTTCCTTAGTTTTTCTTTAAAAGGTTTAGATTCGGATTTTTATGAGCAAAGAGAACAACCTCAATAAAGGTTCCCACTTGGAAGGCAAAGAGCAAGCCTACCAAAATATTGACCCGATGATCTGTTTCATAGAATGGGGAGTTCCATAAGAAGTGATTGGCCACCGTGGAAACTACACACCAGAGACCAAAGAGCTTTTCTTTTTGCTTGGTGCACTGAGATAGGATGAGAAAGGCTCCAACAGATACAACAGCTGTGTAGACTGCATGAGATGCTAAACCACCAGAAATGCGGTTCACTGCCTCTGTTACTGCTGAGAGGTCTCCAGATCGCGTTTGACGCGCCACATAACCTAGATCTTCAATGATTTGAAAACCAAGACCAGATCCAAAACCGGCAATTAAAATCGATTTCAAATCCTTACGACCCAAAATCAAGAGGATCCAGAAAGCCACCAGAGCTTTGAAAAATTCTTCAGCAAAAGGAGCTGTCAAAGCATCTGTCCATTTATTAAAAGTACTAACATCCTGAATGAGATGACTATTGAAATGGTCAATGAGGCTGTTCCCTGAAAAACTGAGCCAGCCAGCAACAAAAGCACCACCAAACATGGTCGCCCACAAAACAAGAAGAGGAACCTCAAATCTTTTTGCAAGTCGCTTAATAAAGAGATAAAGAGGGACGACAATCACCGCTAAAACGAGCAGATTTAATACCAAATCTCTTCCTGCTACTTGGCTAAACTCTTGTTGAGAGAGAGAGCCTAGCTCAAACTCCATCCCAATCCCTGCTAAGACCAGAAATAGGAAGAGCAATATTCGTTGAAACTTATTCATCCTTCTTACCTCCCTTTGCTTTCTTTGATTTGATGAAGAAAATTCCTACTCCTATCACTGTCACAAGGGCTAAGCCAATCGTAATGACGAAGTCATAGTCAAATGGTACCAAATTAATCTCTTCTTCTTGGTTTGCATCTTCTTCATCTGTTAAGTCGTCAATAGCACCTTGACCATATTGAGCAATTACCTTTTCTTCTGCTTCTTGACGAATTTCTTGCAGACGATCGAAGGTCTTTTGAGCTCGAGTCATGCTCGTTTCTGTCGCTTTTAGACTCGCCTGCTCTGGCTGTGAAGCGAGGGCAATTTGTTCTTGATCACTGATTTCTTGCTCAGCCATCCATTGAGATTCGAGGCGTTCCATTTCAGTACGGATGGCCCCATCTCCGAACAAATCAGGATATTTGGCAACTAAATCATTAATGCGAGACATGGTCCAATACCAAGATTGGGGATTATAGGCTGTTCCTAATTCTTGATAGGCTTGGTAGGTATTGGTGATATTGCCATAGTAAGGCAGGTAAGGAGCATTTCGTGGGCTTCCCATCGCTAACCACATGGTTCCCCCACCAGCACTATCAGGAACATTGTCCTTTAATTGGAAAATATGGGCTTCCATGACATTTGGGTTCGAAATCGGATATTTATAGACTTCATCAAACTTCCCTTTTTCTGGAATCCCTTTTCCATCTAACTCCATTTGATCTTGTGGTTTGAAGTCTGTTCCCTCTAACCGATTGCGTTGGAGATTCATCGCATCTCGTAGCGTCAATTTCCGATCCGTTGTATGCATCAAGTCAAAATATTCGTCATCGTAGTTCACATCTGCATCTGGATCCAGTGACTTAATACCAGACCAAACACGAGAACGATCAGCCTCATGCAAAGGAGGATTGTAGGATTGAGACACATGGAACTGGCCATCGATTTCTTTATAGGTTCCCGCATCACGAGCTACTTTTTCAACATCCTTCGAAGCAATGGTCCGTTCCTTATCTGAAAAATCGACATGTCCTAAGAAGAAGGTATTTGGAAAGACTGCATAGCGATCTTCTGGGAAGAGAATGGCTACATATTGGTGACCAGAAAGGATCTCCATGTACCAGATACCTTCCTTGTCCGCGATCGTCACAATATTTCCTTCTGCTGCCCCTTTTTCTTCCACAATTTTCGCAATGAGCTCGACTCCTTCACGAGCCGTTTTGACACTTGGAAGAACGACAGTGGTGAGGGCAGATTCAGCCAAGCCGTCCTTTACATAAGGATCGACCTTTTTAATGTTGTCATTTGCTGAAGCTGAGACGGTCGCCGAGATGGACACACCATGCTCATTAAAACCAGCTTCATCAAATACACCCTGTTCTGGTGTAACATCTGGGACAGCTGTATATTTATAACTTACTTCTGGGAGCTCATACTTAAAGCCATTGGTGGCATCTTCAAAGACCTCCCCTTTCTTGTTATAAGTTCGTTCTCTGACCACAAAGTTCTTATTGTGGTTTGGTTCTAAGTCCTCCGTACGTCCGTACAAAGCATTTCCATCTGCTGTTAACTTTTTACCGATGATAAAACCTGTACAGGCCTCTACCGGTTGGGCAAAGAGGAAGAGAGCAGTGATCAAGCCCAAGGCTGATCGAGCATAACGTTTCTTCATATTGAACTCCTTTAACTAGATATTAACCGTATAACCTCTTTTAGTATACCTTTTGAACCAAGGTTTGGCAAGCGCTTACAACGACTGTAATCAATTAGTAATCTATCTGAAAATTATTTGACCTTCAAATTATCAAACAACCTTCACTATCTAACTGTACACTAAAAAGCTCGGAACTTCTTCCAAGCTTTTTCTGAATACTATCTACCTTTTTAGGAAAGAATCAGGCTCGCGACAAGGGGACTTATAAAGACGTAGAAAACGCCAGTTATCCCAATTGCTAAGCCTCCCATAGCTCCGGCTACTTGACCATACTGAAAGGCTGTACCAGTCCCTACCGCATGACCTGTCCCTCCAAGGGCCAAACCAATAGCAACAGGATCCTCTACTTTTAGGAATTTAAGAATGGTTGGCCCTAGGACACTTGTCAGGATACCTGTCGCTACAACGACAACCAGGGTAATGGTAGTAATTCCCTGCATTTTTTCAGCAATTCCCACTGCCATGGCTGTTGTCACAGACTTAGGAAAGAGGGAAATAGCTAGAAAGTACTTCATCCCAAAAATCTTAGCCAAGACAGCTGTAAAAAGCGTGTTGACCACGACTGCTAGAAAACTACTAAGAAGAATACTCTTGGCATGGTGTTTCATCAGATGAAAACTCTTATACAAGGGGATTCCCAGGACAACCGTTGAGGGCACAATCAAATTACTGAGGTAGGTCCCGCCAATATTATAGGCCTTATAGGAAATCCCTGTCAGCTTTAGAAATCCAATAATCAAGACCGTGGCGACTAAGAGGGGTGTCGTGATGGGATGGGGAAAGCGACGAAAAATCATCATCCCAATCAGATAGGCAAAGACTGATAAAGAAATCCCAAAGAGAGGATTTGACCACAAACTTTCCATTATTTCTTCCCTCCTTCATAATCCCCCTCATACCGAGTCTTGATATAACCGACGACTAAGGCAATGAGGGTTACATTGATGATGATAGCCCCTAAAATAATCAACACGATGGGCAATAAATAAGGCTGGATGACATCAAACTTATCCATAATCCCAACCGCTGGAGGTAAAAATAAAATCGTCATATTGGCTAAGAGAAAAGATCCGACCAGATTCACATGGCGGATACGAAGCCATTTCAACTGCAAGCAAAGAAATAGAATCAGTAGACCAATAATACTACCTGGAATTGGCAAATGAAAGAGGGTCGAAATCCCTTCCCCAATCAAAGAGATGGTAAAGATAATCATCAGTTGAACATAGAGTTTCACGCGCTTCTCCTCAAAATTCTTGAAAGGTACACTAACAGTCTACTCCTTTTCTGTAAAAAATCAAGTATTTTCAGAAAGTTTCAGATATAAAAAGACAAGGATAACCTCAAGAGTCTCCTTGTCTAGCTATCTATTTATTTTTTCTTTGCTAGCATGGTCGCAAAGCGTAAGGCAATTCGATTGCCATTTTCATCTCGTCGATGCAAATGTCCTGGGTTCTCATTGTATTTAACGAGCTCCCAATCTTTGTAGTAGTCTGCTAGCTCGCCTTCCTTAAAAGTAAAGGAGAAAGGAACCTGGCAAGGATAATCCTCTGTATCCATGGCACAAACGATCAAGTTATAGCCTCCCGGATTGGTCTGGTCTTGCATATTTCGAATAATCGCTGGAATGCGATCCGCTTGCAAGAACATGAGGACAACCGTTGAGACAATCAAATCATAACTTTGTTTTAGGTTCGCTGAGTTGATATCATAGAGTCCCACAGTCATTTCCAAATCTTCTTGTTCTACAATACTTTGGAGGATCTCTAGGGCTAATTCATTTTGATCGACTGCTGTCACTTCAAAGCCATGCTGGGCCAAAAAGAGAGCATTTCGTCCTTGTCCACACCCCAAATCCAAGGCCTTGCCTGGAGAAAGGGACTCCATGGCTTCTAGCACTTCCGAATGGACGGGATTGCTATTATATTTTTTGGGGAAATAATCTTTGGGCTCACAGTAGAATTCCAAAAACCATTCCACATCATCTGTGAGGGCCTCTACACGGTGCCAAGCTTGCGGCTGTGCCATCGGATTATCCGCACCTGCTTCAAAAACATGGCTGGCTACTTCTTCCCCATTTTCTGTCAGCTCGACAAACTTTAACTTTCCTTTGAGGACAGTAATCTTTCCCCAGGTTCCTATCTTGGTATTGTGTTTTCTTTGGACTGCTTCTGGCATGGTATCCTTGGTCCACAAAGGCATCCGCTTATAGGCAATCAATTTTTCAGGCATCCGTTTCTTCTCCTTCTTTCTATCTATTCCTATCATACAAAAATTGCAAGCAAATAACAATAAAAAGAGTGGAATTGCAAGCTTCCTTTGTGAAGACTTCTATTCCACTCTCTAAGAATCCATTTGAGACAGGAGGCTTATCTATCAGTCTCTATCTTCTTATTCTTCATTTTCATTCTTTTTTGATTTTTTAAAGTAGAAACCTGCCAAGCCAAATCCTGCAAGAGCTAAAACTCCTAAGATGGCGGTTAAACTGCTATTTGAATCACTTGCCTTCGTAGAAGACTGACTAGAAGCTGTTTCTTCCTTCTTATCTGTTTCTTTTGCTGTTGCTTTTTCAGCTTCAGCTGCTGCTACCAGATTAGCCTTGTTATAGCCGTCATAAACAAAGTCTGCTTCCAAACCTTTTTCCGTACGAATCTTATCTTCCATCTCGCTTTCAACTTGCTTGATTTGTTTAAAGATAGTTTCCGCACGTTTGAGAGAATCACTTGTTACTTCGTCTGCAGTAGCTTTCGCTTGATCATCAGTGAGTCCACTGTATTTTTGATCCAAAGCTGCTTGTTCCTTAATCCAACCTTTTTCCAATTCTTTCCACTTCTCTTGGATGGTGTTGCCAAAGAGGTCTGGGTATTTCATGACCATTTGGTCAATATGCCAAACAGCCCAATACCAAGAAGTTGGATCGTATTTGGCAGAACGAACCTTGAATGGTGCATAGGTATCATTGACAATACCATAGAATGGCACATAAGGGGTGTTCCGGCTTTGAGCGAGCCCCAACCAAACGACACCACCAAATGGAGTTGGCAAGTCCTTCTTAATTTGGTAAACGTGGGCGTTGATGACGTTTTCATTTCCAAGAGCATACTTATACTTATTGGTATCTACTTCTTTACCTGGTTCCACCAAGTCATCTGGAGTATATTGTTTGAGGTGTTCGAACCGGTTCCGTTGTTCAGCGAAAACATCCTCTAGACTATACTTCTTAGAAGGATCCGTTGGTTTGCGCAAGAGGTCAAAGTGCTTATCATCATATTTGACATCCGCTTTCGGATCCATCAAGGTAATCCCTGCATAGGTCCGTGAGCGGTTGCGTTCGGTATATTCATCTGGACCATAAGAGTCTGCGATATGGAAGTTCCCATCTTTATCAGTCTTGTAGTGGTCTGCCTTTTTAGCAACTGCTTCCACATCTTTCGAAGCAATGACATTGTCCTTGTCCTTGAAATCCACATTTCCTAGATAGTACGTATTGGCAAAGATGGCATAGCGGTCTTGAGGGAATTTAATAGCTACATATTGGTGTCCAGATAGGATTTCCATGTACCAGAGTTCATTTTTATCTGCTACGACAATAATGTTTCCTTCGGCAGATCCTTTTTCATCAAGTACCTTGGCAACCAACTCAATTCCTTCACGAGCTGTTTTGGCACGTGGAAGAACCAAGTCTACCATAGCAGCCTCAGCCAATCCATTTTTCACGAGTGGGTCTGCTTTCAAAATTTTATCGTGTGGGGTTGCCGATACTGTAGAGGTCATGGAAACACCCGCTTCGTTAAAGCCGTGTGCTCCGAAGTTCCCGTTGGAACCATCTCCATGCGCCGCATCATAAGTTGCGGTATATTTCATTTCATGACTCAAGTGCGGATAAGCAAAGCCATTGGATTCATCCTCCAACATATCCCCATCCTTATAGTCTTTGGCAGGTACCACTTCGTAAGTTTTATTGTGGCGACCACCATCGGGAGCATAAGGATAGTCTTCAGTCCGCCCGAAGAGCATGGAACCATCTGTCGTGAGCTCCTTCCCAACAATGATGGCTGAGCAAGCCTGAGCAACTTGAACTGGAATCAAGGCAAAGGCCATGAAAGCAATCATTAGTTTGACCAGTAGTTTTCTCATAGTCGATCTCCTTTATGACTACAAAAGAGGCTAGAAAAAATTTTCAAGCCGACGAAAAACAACTATACCAACGCTACCTTCAGTATACCCTTATCCAGATAGAAATGCAAGCGGTTTCAAAAAAGATCATTAAAAATAGGAACAGTTTTAAGCCTTTGCTTCAGCTGTTCCTATTTCTTGTTTTAACGTGTATTGTATTGTTTCATCACACGAGCAATATCGCGATTTTGTTCCCGCCGTTTGATGGATTCACGTTTGTCATAATCGTGCTTCCCTTTTGCTAAGCCCAGCAAGAGCTTGGCATAGCCGTCTTTAATGTAGACTTTAAGTGGGACCAGCGTCATCCCTGTTCCTTTGGTTTCTTGCTCTAATTTCTGGATTTGTTTTTTATGAAGAAGAAGTTTGCGACGGCGCTCTGGATCTTGGTTCCAGATATTGCCTTCTTCATAAGGAGCGATATGAACATTGCTCAACCAAACTTCCCCATTTTTCACTTGGGCAAACCCATCTTTCAAATTGATACGAGCTGCTCGCACACTTTTTATTTCAGTTCCTGTCAGAACCATTCCTGCTTCTAGCGTGTCTACAATTGTATAGTCATGGTGCGCCTTTTTATTTTGTGCGACGACCTTTCCCTCGCCCTTTGCCATGCTTGACTCCTTTCTTTGCTACTTCTTTGTAAAAAGGTTTCTTACTCTTTTTCTTCTTGTCTTTTGGAGAATGCTTGCGCTTGTTATCTCTAAAGCCTCCTTGCTTTCGCTCTCCTTCTTTCTTGGAAGGACGGCGTTTAGAAGATGGACCTCCTTCCTTACGCCCAGAAGCTTTATGGCCTTTTTCAATCAGATCCAGCTCACTTGGGATATAAGAAAAATCGATTTCTCCAGTCATTTTATCCGCTCTTTCAACCCTAATTCGTATCTCTTGACCAACTCGGAAGGTCACGCCTGATTTTTCCCCTCGCAAGGTCAAATCACGCTCATTAAAATGATAAAAACCAGGTAAGGTGGTGATGTGGATCAAACCTTCTACAGTATTTGGAAGTTCAACAAAGAGTCCAAACTTGACGACACTGGATACCAGAGCATCGTACTCTTCGCCAACATAGTCCTCCATATACTCTGCCTTCTTCATGGCTTCTACTTCTCGCTCCGCATCAATAGCGCGGCGTTCCCGACTAGAGGATTGGCTAGCGATATCTGGAATAACCTGTTCAAAATGACTAGCCACTTCAGAATCTTTTCCATACTCTCGCACCATACGGTGGACTAATAAGTCTGGATACCGGCGAATCGGACTGGTAAAGTGAGTATAGAACTCCGCAGCTAGCCCATAGTGACCATGGTTGTGCTCGGAATAGCGCGCCTGCTGCATGGAACGAAGCAACATCATGGACAAGACATCAGCATAAGGTTCCCCTTCTACCTTCTTCATGATATCCTGCAAGGTTTCCTGACTCATCGAACTAGCTGTCCCATAAATAGGTATGCCAAAGCTAGAGGCATAATCGATAAACTTTTGCACCTTCTCTGCTTTAGGTTCTTCGTGAATCCGGTAAATGAAGGGAAGTTTTCGTTTGGCAAAATGCTCAGCTACTGTCTCATTGGCAATTAGCATAAAGGATTCAATCATCCTTTCTGCAATTCCCCGTTGACGCAAGACGATGTCGACCGGTTTTCCTTGAGGATTGACCAGGATTTTAGCTTCACTGGTATCAAAGTTAAGGGCTCCCCGCTTTTCCCGCATTCCTTCTAAGATCTGATGAAGGCCAACCATAGCTTCAATACTTGGAACAATAGCTTGGTATTCCTCACGCTTCTCTTGGTCTCCTGCAATGATCTCATTGACATCACTATAGGTCATCCGGAAGGTCGTTTTAATAACTGTTTGGGTAATCTGGTAACGAAGGACCCGACCACGCTCGTCAATCTCCATAATGGCTGATTGGGTCAAGCGATCCACTTGAGGATTTAGGGAACAAATCCCATTGGAAAGTCGCTCTGGTAACATGGGAACAACTCGATCTGTTACATAGACAGAGGTCGCTCGGTTGAGAGCTTCCTTATCCAAGGCAGAACCTTCGGTCACATAATATGAGACATCCGCAATATGAACTCCAAGTTCATAATTTCCGCCTTCCAAGCGTTTAATGTGAACCGCATCATCCAAGTCCTTGGCATCGGCACCATCAATGGTAAAGATGATTTCATCTCGAAGGTCCAAACGTCCCTCCATATCTTTCTCACTAGGCTTATCTGGAATGCTTTCTGCTTCTTTGAGGACTGCTTCTGGAAATTCTGAGACGATATCCATGGACTCCAGGACTTCCAAGACATCGATTCCAGGATCTGTCACATGTCCAACCACATCTTGAACAGTGGCCACAAAGTAGTTGTGCTTCCGACTCGGATACTGTTCAATGGCAACCTTGAGAACTTCGGTCCCCTCCAATTGCAGGGCTGGCTTTTTCACGTAGATCCGTTGGCTAATCTTTTGATTCTTTGAAACGATGTAGCCTGCATACTTTGGTTTTTCTTCATCCAAAACAATCTGGCCGACGACTGTTTGGAGGCTATGCTCCAAGACATCAATGATTTTCCCCTCTGCCGCTGTCCCCTTTTGCCGATCGGCTACCTTGGTGATCACAACCTCAACTGTATCTCCATCAATGGCGTGGTTGACATCATTTCGTCCAATAAAGAGATCCTCTTCTTCCCCCTCTAAGCTGACAAAACCAAAGCCACTTTTATGAGCATGAAAAATCCCTTTCACAGTAATGGTCCCTTTTGGTTTAGCATCAAGGAGACTTAAAAAGCCATTTTCTTCAAAGGTTAGTTGACGACGTCGCTCCATTAGCGAAATGGTCTTAATCAGTTCACGAAAACCTTTGGCATCTGTACTCCCAATGGCTTGTGCCAATTGATCAACCTGAGCTTTTCCCTTCTGTTTTAAATAATCAATAATTTTACTTTTCATATCTTGCGCTGGATAGCCAGCCTCCTTTATTTACTTTCTTTTAGAGAGATTTCTTTACAAGTGACAATCTCCCCATCAAACGACTCATAGATGAAAAAATAGGCAAAGACAATGTCTAAGCCTATCTTATTTACTGGATAATACCATTAAAATCATCGCAATGAGTAACCAAAGGAAAATCATTACTCCTGTAAGTCGTTGCATCACTGCTTCGAATCCACGAGCTTTTGAACGTTCGAACAAATCATTTGAACTTGCATCGAATACGTTGCTAGATTGATTTTTAGTTGGTTGCATGAAGATAGCAATAATAATTAATACAGATAGTACCAATAAAATAGTAATCAACGGTTTAGTCATAATTAAAAAACTCCTTAAAATCTTACCTATTTTACCATAAAAATCATTTCGTTTCAAGATGTAATGTCACTTTTCTCTCTTTGGGACAATACTTCAAAACTTCAATTTTTTCCGGGTGGGTCTTCATATTTTTGCTTGTCAAATAATTCTGACTACCACAGCTCGTGCAGGTTAGTTGTACTTTAATGCGCACTGATTTCTCTCACTTTCAAATACTTTCTAAAGATGAATAAAAGGAAGGCTAAATCTGTAAAAGCTAGAATAGCAGTCCCATAGAATACCCAATGGTAATTGACATGCATGGCGATACTAGAGCCCATCACGGGACCAAGAACTCCCCCTACATAAAAGAAGAGTTGATTGTAACTAAAAATCCGAGAGATCCCTTCTTTGGGAGTCATACGGTTTAAGAGGGCGGTCACACCTGGCATCAAGGCCCCTGTTCCAATACCAAATAAGAATCGAAGAAGACCTAATTGAAAAGGGGTCTGAGCAAGGGCACAGAAGATATAGAGGATCCCACTATAGAGAAGGGCCAAGAGCAAAAGGCGGTGATTGCCAATTCTATCTCCTAGCTTACCCATCCAACCGGAAGTGAGGATACTGGAAATCCCCATCGCTGATACAATCAAGCCGGAAACAAAGATAATATTGTTACTCTGGCCTAACTCCCGCACATACAAAGGAAGAATGGGAGAAATAGACTGGCCAATCATCTGGATGGTCATACTGGTCAAAAAGAGACCTAGTAAAATGTCCTTATGCTGGATAGAAGCCAGTAAAGTCCAGCTTGAAATGTGCTCCTCCTTCGAAATTTGTTGGTAGTCTTCCTCAATACCCCACCAGGTCAAAACAGAGACGAGAAAGAGGAAAAAACCAACGAGGAGAAAGACATTACGCATACCAAATTGCTCTGCAATCAATCCCCCCAACAGGGGTCCCATCAAGGTACCTGCAATGGTTCCTGTCGATAAGGTCCCTAAAGCATACCCAGATTGATTCTTTGGCACCTGACTAGCAATGAGAGCCGTGCTGTTAGGAACAAAGCCTGAAAAGACACCATTTAATAAGCGTAGGAGCAATAACCAAAAGACGGAGGGGACAAAAGCGATTCCTCCCATGGTCAAGGTCATGGCAATCGAGGCTCTCAGCATCATGGGTTTACGACCATAGCGGTCTGCCAAACTCCCCCAGATTGGGGCCATCAGGGCAGATGTCAAGGAGGAGGAGGCAACAGCAATCCCTGCATAAAAAGGAACGGCCGGACCTCTCACTCCCAACTCCTCCACAAATAGGGCCATAAAGGGGACCACTAATGAAAGACTGGCCCCTACAAAAAAACAACCAATCCAGGCAATGAAAAGATTTCTACGCCATTTTATTTCCTGTGAAATAGGATCATCTTCTTTCTATTTGTTCTAAAACCCTATCAATTTGCTGATAGAGGTGATCACGCTTGCTATTGTTATCAATCACGAGATCCACAAGAGCTTTTTTCTCCTCCAGAGACATCTGGGCCGCCAAACGATCGCGCACCTGGTCCTCTGTCAAAGCATTTCTTTCCATCAAACGTTCTAACTGAGTATCCTCCGTCACATAGACCAGCCAGACTTGGTCAAACCAGTCCAGATATCCCTGCTCGATTAACAAGGGGATATCCATGAAAAAGAGGTCTTCTGTTTCTGCCAATCGATCCCGTTCTCGCGCCAGGGCTTTGCGAATCATTTCGCCTTGTACCTGGTTGGACCAGGCGATCTCATTCTGGCTTGAAAAAATGCGTTCAGCCAGAGCAGGACGATTCAAATCTCCAGTATCTAGGAGTATTTCTGTCCCAAAATGCTCTACCAAAGCTTGATAGAGCTCTCCACCTTGTGCCTGTAAGTCATGGACCACACGATCAGCATCAATGACAGCATAG
Source organism: Streptococcus sp. KHUD_013 (assembly GCF_052588545.1). Lineage (NCBI taxonomy): Bacteria > Bacillati > Bacillota > Bacilli > Lactobacillales > Streptococcaceae > Streptococcus > Streptococcus sp. KHUD_013. The sequence goes on along the minus strand of NZ_CP186264.1, from coordinate 594,582 downwards.
CCTTTTTCTCTCAAATAGGAGGTCACAGTCGACTTACCAGAGGCAATCCCTCCTGTTAATCCAATAATCTTTCCCATTTACTTTACCTTTTGACAATGGGGACAAAAATGAGTCCCCCGTCCCCCAAGTTGGATTTTCTCGATTGGAGAGCCACAACGACTACAAGGCTGACCCGTTTTCCCATAGACTTGGTGTTCTTCCTGCATAGTGCCATCTTCTCCGAAGGCATTGCTGTAGGAGCGAATGGTGGAGCCTCCCTTTTCGACAGCCTGAGCTAATACGGCAATTGTTTCTTTGCGAACGGCTCTGGCTTCTGTAGCAGTCAAACTTTGCCCCAAACGGGCTGGATGAACCTTGGCTCGATAGAGCACCTCGTCCACATAGATATTGCCCAGACCAGCCACCAATTTTTGATCCAAAAGGGCTGATTTAATGGGTTTCTTTGATTTTTTCAGAGCTGCTTGGAAGGCAGGCCATTTAAATTCCGCTTCTGTCGGCTCTGGACCAATTTTTTTATTCACAAAATAACTGTCTACAAGCTCAGGCACTAGGACTTCCATGGTCCCAAACTTGCGGACATCTTCATAGACCAGGGTGCTACCATCTGTAAAATGAAAGAAGACATGGGCGTGCTTGCGAAAAGGGACTTCGTCTGGATAAAAGAAATACTTGCCTTCCATCCGCAAATGCGAGATCAAAACCAAATCCGTCAGATGAAACAAGAGGTATTTCCCACGACGCCCCATGGATCGAATCTCTTGACCTGGAAGATCTTGACGAAAAGCATCCAGATCTGTCTGAATCATCTTAGGATACTTTACTTCCACGGATTGGATGGTTTTCCCTAGAATTAATTTCTCAAGACCACGTCGGACGGTCTCAACTTCTGGTAACTCGGGCATAGAACTCCTTTCAAAAACAAGAAGCAGGCTTCTGCCCACCTCTTCTTAATATTCTTTTTCGTTGTATCCGAAATCGGCAAGGTCTAATTTCTTATCCCGCCAATTTTTCTTAACCTTGACCCAGGTTTCTAGGAAGACTTTGTCCCCCAGCATCAGTTCAATATCCTTACGCGCAAGGGTTCCAATCTTCTTGAGCATGGCACCGCCTTTTCCGATGATAATCCCTTTTTGGCTATCACGTTCCACCATGATGGTCGCACGGATATGGACTTTATCGGTCTCCTCATCCCGCTTCATGGAATCCACGACTACTGCAACAGAATGGGGAATTTCTTCCCGCGTCAAGTGCAAGACCTTTTCCCGAATCATTTCAGAAACCAAGAAACGCTCTGGATGGTCCGTAATCTGATCAGCAGGGAAATATTGGAAACCTTCTTCTAGGTTTTCGCTCAAAATATCAATCAAATGCGAAACATTATTTCCTTGCAGGGCTGAAATCGGCACAATTTCCTTGAAGTCCATTTGACTACGGAAATCATCAATTTGTGCCAAAAGTTGGTCTGGATGAACCTTATCAATCTTGTTGACCACGAGAATGACTGGCACTTTAGCAGTCTTGAGCCGTTCGATAATCATATCGTCACCCTTCCCACGTGGTTCATCTGCTGGCACCATAAAGAGAACCGTATCAACTTCTCGAAGGGTACTATAGGCCGACTCTACCATGAAGTCTCCAAGGGCTGTCTTAGGTTTGTGAATCCCTGGCGTATCGATAAAGACAATCTGTTCCTTATCGGTCGTGTAGATTCCCATAATCTTGTTGCGCGTTGTCTGCGCCTTATCACTCATGATGGCAATTTTTTGCCCCATGACGTGGTTCAAAAAAGTTGACTTCCCAACATTGGGACGTCCTAAAATAGCTACAAAGCCTGATTTAAATGTCATAGTTTCCTTTCACGAGGGAAATCTCCCCCTTATCCAAATACTAGAGCCCATAATTTGGGCACAAATATCATGAGACCTGTCACCAAGGCAAAGCCTGAAATAACGAGAACTGCTCCTGCCGCCATATCCTTGGCATTTTTGGCCAGCATGGAGAAATGGTAATCACTCGCCAAATCCACTACATTTTCAAGAGCAGAATTCATGATTTCAAAGGCAATCACCAAAGAAACACTTAAAAGTAAAAAGAGCCACTCTGTTGCTGAAATGCGAAAAAGGAAGCCGGCAACAATCGCTAAGATAGCTGAAAGAGCATGCTTGCGCATATTTCTTTCTTCTTTAAAGGCTGTAAAAATCCCTGTTAAAGCAAATTCAAGACTGGCAATCAGTTCTCGATTTTTCCATTTTCGTTTATTGTCTTGTGAGTCCATAGGCTGTCAAAATCTCTTCCTGTAAGCCAAACATTTCCTTCTCTTCTTCCGGAGTGTAGTGATCATAACCGTTGATATGAAGGAAGCCATGCACTGCTAAAAAGCCCATCTCGCGCTCAAAGCTATGGCCATACTCAGCCGCTTGCTCACGCGCCTTATCTACAGAAATAAAGAGCTCTCCAATATAGGTATCAAACTCTGCCATCATTTCTGCTAATTCTGGATGGTCTTCTAAATCTTCTTCTGAAAAAGCAATATCCATCTCTGGTTTGTATTCCAGACTAATTACATCCGTTGGGCGATCCGTATCACGGTATTCCAAGTTCAATTCATGGCTGCGTTCGTTGGTTACAAAGGTCACTGCCATTTCCTTGTCTTCTTTGCCCAATTTTTTTGCAGCAAATTCTAAAATTTCCTGGGTTTGTTTGATCATTTCTTGAGAGACTTGACCGGTCTCATCAACCATTTCAATATACATCTTGGATCACCTCACTATCATTTCAATTATAGCATAAAAATAGCGTATATACTAGAATACACGCTACTTTTACTATTTGAAGACTGACATTCATAGCCATCCTTATTCAACCGTTTGTTGGATGGCATGCATCTGGGCATAAATGCCACCATGGGCAATTAAGTCTGCATGTTGCCCACGTTCGACAATACGTCCTTCTGATAGGACCAGGATCTGATCCGCATCTTGAATGGTCGATAAGCGGTGTGCAATGATAAAGGTGGTCCGACCTTTCTGTAGGACTGCCATGGCCTGTTGAATAATCTCCTCTGTCTCCGTATCAATGTGGGAGGTCGCTTCATCCAGAATCAAAATTTTCGGATTCATATAGAGGGTTCGAGCAAAGGAAATCAATTGACGCTCCCCACTTGAGAAGGCGGAGCCCTTTTCAACCACTGGATGGTCGATTCCCTTTTCCAGCCTTTCTATCATAGTTAGGGCACCGACCTGTTTTAGAGCATCCAAGACGCGATCACGATCGATATCTGTTTGGCTCATGGCCACATTGCTAGCAATAGTCCCAGAGAAAAGATAAGGATCCTGTAAGACAATTCCCATATGGGACCGCAGACTCTCTCTAGAGAAATGGCGAATGTCCTGGCCGTCAATCCGAATTTCTCCCTCCTGCGGATCATAAAAACGATAGAGCAAGTTCATGATAGAGGATTTACCCGAACCGGTATGGCCAACCAAGGCAAGGGTCTGCCCCGGAGGGGCTTGGATTGAAATGTCCTTAAGAACTGGCTTGCCCTCTTCATAGGCAAAAGTGACTTGATCAAACTCCACAGCCGCCCTGTCTATTTGGATCTCCTCTGTTGTATCTGCCTCTATCTTTTCATCTAAGAAAGTCAAGACCCGCTGTCCTGTTTCCAGAGAGCGCCTGATATCCGGAAGGCGACGGATCAAATTGGCCATGAGATCAAAAAGCTGAATGACATAATTGAGATTGATAAACAAGAAGCCAGCAGTCATTCCCAAATCTCCGTCAAGATAGGATAGGCCTGCAATGGTTAATATTCCTGCAATGACGATGTATTTCAAGAATTCTGTCAAGGTCCAAGAGGCAATGGAGTCTGCTAGGACCAAACGATCATAGGCCACAGTCATCTTCTCTGTTGCCTGATCAAACTCATCAATCACGCGCTCTTCTTGTCCGTAGAGTTGGATCATACTAGCTCCATGAAGCAGTTCATTAACCTGCGTATTGATCTCACTTCTGGAATCAAAAAAGTCTTTCATGGGCTTGTCTGTCATATGCTTATACAAGGACTGAATCCCGTAAAAGATAGGAAAAATCAAGCATAAGAGAAGACCCATCATGGGATTGATATAAAAGAGAACCCCCATGATAAAGAAGAAACGCATCAAATGAATCACCAAATACATACAGGAATTATAAAATTGGGTCCGTAAGGTCTCTGTATCATTAACAATGCGGGTTGCAATTTTCCCTGCTGGCTTATCATCAAAGTAGGAGATCGGTAGTTGCTGCATCACGAGGAAGGCTTGGTCTCTTAGCTGAGCAGTTACCTTATTGCCTCCATGAATCAAAACCCTATTTCCTATATAACTGACGATTTGGCCCACTGCCAAAACAATCAGATAGAGGCCCCCCATAGGATAGAGTGCTCCTAACTCTCCTCCCTGACTCAAGGCTATCAAGGGACCATCAATCATCTTTTGCAGAATAAACGGAGATAGATCTGACAAAATCGTTGCCAGCAAAAGACAGATGAAACCAAGCCCAAAAATACCAGGAAAAAGGGATAGTTTTTGTAATAGTCGTTTTAAAATACCCATCTTATTCTCCTTCCTGTCTTTGTTGCCGTTGGTATTGTTCATAATACCAACCTTCTTGAGCAAGTAAATCACTAGCTGTCCCTTCTTCCACAATCCGTCCCTGATCTAACACAAGGATCCAATCTGCCTGATGGACAGCTGAGAGTCGGTGAGAGACAATCAAGGTTGTCTTTCCTTGTCGTTCTTTTTGTATCGTTTCAATAATAGCCTGTTCCGTCTTGGCATCTACTGCGGATAAAGAATCATCCAAGAGGAGCAACTGGGCGTCGCGTAAAAAGGCACGTGCCAGAGAAATCCGCTGCTTCTGTCCTCCCGATATGGATACTCCCTTTTCTCCGATCATAGTATCCAGACCATCCGACATCCGTTCCAAATCATCTGCGAAGGCTGCCTGAGCAATGGCATCCATGATTTCCCCTTGACTAGCCCCCTTCTTACCAAGGGAAATATTTTCTAGAATAGACTTGGAGAATAGGATGTGTTCTTGTGAGACGTAGCCGATTTTTTCCTCAATGGAGCGTCTCACGTAGCGAGCAACAGGCTGTCCATTGATGGTAAAGGTCCCTTGTCCAAGTGGGTATTGCCGTAGGAATTGTCGGACTAAACTTGTCTTTCCAGCTCCTGTTCGACCCACAATTCCAATGGTTTGACCTTTGTTGAACCGCAAATGAATCTGCGAAAGACTTTCCTTTTCCGCTATGGGATAGGTAAAGGAATAGTTTTCAAAGACCACTTCATCAAACTCCTCTAGCCATTCCTCACCTTCTGGTTCCAAGTCATCATCCTCTTCGACCAATTCTGACAATTTTTTATGGGAGGTCTTGGCTGTTTGATAGACCAAGATGAAATCAGCTAGCATCCACATTGGCTCAATCAAGGCCACTAGATACAATTCCAAGCCTAGCAGTTGCCCCAAACTGATCTGTCCAGTTTTTAAGAAGTGGCCCCCACAGACCAAAAGAAGGACAGTTGAAACCCCAATAAAGAAGAGGGCAAAGGGACCAAAGGCATTTTGAATAGAGGCAATCTTATCCCCCGTCTTAGCCAAACTTTCTGTCCGTTCTTGAAATTGTCGAACTTGACGCTCCTTTCGGCTATAGGCCCTCATGACCCGAATCCCTTCGATGGATTCTAATACTTCATCATTCAAGTGGGCCACCGCATCACGGTTTTCATCCACATAGATTTCTTCCTTTTTCCCTAAGAGATAGGTTGATAAAACCAGAAAACTCATTGGAATGAAAGAAATCAGACTCAACTGCCAGGATATCAAAAACATAGCTGGAATGATAAAGAGAAACAAACCTCCCCCATAAAGGACAATTAACATCCCATAACCGACCATCCCCATCATCCCGTCTACATCCGTAGTAAAACGAGTCAAGAGATCCCCTGAACGAAACTTTTCATAGAAGGGACGCCTCATAGCTACAAGCTTACGAAAGGCTTGTCCTTGTAGTCTTCCCTTGTATCGAACCGAAGCTTGAAATAACTTCAAATGCCAATAATAAGCCGCCAAATAATTCAAAATAGTTGTAGCAAACAAAAGGCTAATATCCCTAACAAAAATCGACTGGGTTAAGGTCTGCTTGCTCAGCTGGTCGACCAGTCGTTGAATAACCTGCGTCGGTATTAAAATCGTATAATCATAAATCACTAGGACCACAGCGATGCTGAGATACAGCCACTTATGTTCCCAGATGTACTTCCATAAGGCTCCTATCATATTCTCCCCTTTCAAAATGGCACAGAAAAAACCCAAGCAAGGAGCTGAGAGCGTGCTCAGTCCACACTTGGGCCTTCTGATGCCTATCACCAATTCAGTTAAGGCAGGCAAAAATGCATACAAAAAACCCAAGACAGACTCCTCCACCTTGGGTTTCATTCATTTTTTAAATCGAACTCAACTGAGATTGGAGAAACTGTGTATTTAATTGTGTCATCAAAACATCTACTTTGTTCATGATGGTTTTCTCCTTTCTCTTTGTTGCTATAACTTTACCACGTATTTCTATGCTTGTCAACGTTTTTTTGAATATTGTTGAAAAAGAGTCTGCAAATAGACTCCCAGTTAGAAGATAAAGACAAAAAAGAAGCCTAGATCCTCTCTAAGCTTCTCTCTTCTACTATGCTAGTTGCCGGGATTGAACCGGCGACCTCATCCTTACCATGGATGCGCTCTACCGACTGAGCTAAACCAGCAGTACCCATCTACTATATCATGGAGATAGGCCTTTTGTCAATATCCTGACTCATTTTTCTGCCAAATATTCTTCCTTCGTGAGGACATAATGGACTCTCGTCACCATTCGCCCTTTTTCATGCGGGTCTAGCATCGCATAAGCTTCTTCGTGGGAAAATTGCATCCCTGCTTTGGCCATCACCCGTCCAGAAGCTGGGTTTTCCTTATCATGAACGGCAATGAGCTTGTTCATCCCTAACTGTTCAAAAGCTAGGGCAATCACTGTCTTGGTAGCTTCTGTCGCAAGACCTTGGTTCCAATAGTCTTTATTCAGAACATAGCCTATACTCCCCTTCTTCAGAGAAAGATCCAAATCCAGTAAATCAATCGTTCCGATAAATTTCCCATTTTTTTTGAGCTCGATCCCCCATCTTCCAAGTGGGCTAGCTAGGTAAAAGAGGGCAATGTTATTCCGCGTCTCTTCAAGACTTTGATTGGTTGTAAAAGTATAGCGAGTAACAGTCTCATCAGAAGCGTACTCAAACATAGCCGGTGCATCCTCAAGAGTGACCGGACGCAAACGTAAACGCTCTGTCTCCATTTCACGATAAGCCGCTAACTTCACATATAAATTTTCCATTAGACACTCCTTCTTTAGGGATTAGTTTAGCAGAAAACATAAAGGAAGGCAATCTAAAATTTTTTCTTGATTTTTGACTAGCTTTTATATAAAATAAAATCATTCGATTAAAAAATTGGGATGAGGAGTGAAAAGGTCATTGAGTTAGGAGAGCAATCTCACACCAATGGCCTTTTTACACCTATATTCAAGCAAGGAGAAGAAAACAATGTTAATTGGTATTCCAAAAGAAATAAAAAACAACGAAAATCGGGTCGGTTTGACACCAGCTGGCGTACACAGCTTGGTGGGCAAGGGCCATCAAGTTTTGGTGGAAACCAATGCTGGACTTGGTTCTGGCTTTGCGGATGAAGATTACACAAAACAAGGGGCAACTATCGTTGCCACTGCTGCAGAAGCTTGGGCAGCTGAATTGGTCGTCAAAGTAAAGGAACCCCTCGCCGAAGAATACGGCTTCCTTCGTGAAGACCTCTTGCTCTTCACCTACTTGCACATGGCTGCTGCTCCTGAGTTAGCAGATGCCATGGTCGCTGCTAAGACAACTGGGGTAGCTTACGAAACAGTGCGAGACCTTGAAGGACAATTACCACTCTTGGTCCCAATGAGTGAGGTTGCTGGACGGATGGCTGTGCAAATCGGGGCACACTTCTTGACCAAACAAGAAGGAGGATCAGGCGTTCTCTTAGGTGGTGTACCTGGTGTTCCTAAAGGAAAAGTCACCATTATCGGAGGTGGGGTCGTTGGAACCCATGCAGCTCGTATCGCTCTTGGACTCGGTGCCCAAGTCACCATCTTGGATATTAGCGCCAAACGTTTGTCTGTTCTAGAAGATGTCTTCGGTCACCAAATCCAAACCCTCATGTCCAACCCATTTAACATTGAAGCTAGCGTCCGTGATGCTGATGTTGTCATCGGGGCTGTCTTGATTCCTGGTGCAAAAGCTCCAAAATTAGTGACGGACGATATGGTCAAACAAATGCGTCCAGGTTCTGTAATCGTCGACGTTGCAGTTGACCAAGGTGGGGTTATTGAGACAGCAGACCGTGTGACTACTCACACGGAGCCTGTTTACGAAAAACATGGCGTGCTCCACTATGCCGTTGCCAATATTCCAGGTGCTGTCGCTCGCACGTCTACCATCGCCCTTACCAACGTAACTCTTCCTTATGTGGAAGCTTTAGCTGACAAAGGGTTCCATAAGGCTATCGCCCTTGATGAAGGCTTACGCCAAGGGGTTACTACTTATCAAGGCCACATCACTAGCCAACCGGTTGCAGAAGGCCTAGAGCGCGACTTCACACCAATCGACGAATTAGTATAATTTCTGACATTTAAAAGGCAAAGATCATAAGATCTTTGCCTTTTTTATTCTTCTTCCACATCCAGTTTTTCTTTTAGCACTGGATTTGGGATTGGCTCGTAGGCCCGGATAATTTCTGCTACAACAGGATGGCGAACAACATCCTTAGCAGAGAAATGCACAAAGTCGATCTGAGAAATATTTTTTAATTTCTCCTGGGCATCAATCAAGCCGGATTTGACATTTCGAGGTAGGTCAATCTGGCTGGTGTCTCCATTGACAATCATCTTGGAGTTAAAACCAAGACGGGTCAAGAACATCTTCATCTGCATGATGGTTGTATTTTGCGCTTCATCGAGAATGACGAAAGCATCATCCAAGGTCCGACCCCGCATATAAGCTAAAGGAGCAATCTCAATAATCTCCCGTTCCATCATCCGAGTGGTCTGGTCCTTGCCCAAGATTTGGTAGAGGGCATCATAAACTGGACGTAGATAAGGGTCTACCTTTTCCTTGAGATCCCCTGGAAGGAAACCAAGGCTTTCTCCTGCTTCTACAGCTGGACGGGTTAAAATGATTCTCTTGACCTGACCACGCTTGAGGGCGGTCACGGCCAAGGTCACCGCTAGAAAGGTCTTACCAGTCCCCGCTGGTCCAATCCCGAAGGTGACATCATGGTGCTTGACACTATCCACATAGATCTTTTGACCCAGTGTTTTGACCCGAATGGGCTTGCCGTAGCTATCCTTGATGATTTCTTCTTCATACAAGGCAACAAACTTATCCAACTCATCATTACGGACCATTTGAATAGCGGTCACAACATCCGGCGTCCCAATGGTCATACCACGATTCACCAAGATCAGCAAAGCCTCAATAACTTGTCTAGCTTTTTCACAATCTTCTTCTTGACCGATGACCTGGACAATTTCTGTTCGGGCATGGATCACCACATCCAACTCTTGCTCCATCAAGCGCAAGTGACGTTCATTGGATCCAAATAAATGGAAGAGATCATCTGGATGACTTAATTGAATATCAATTGAATGTTCTTTCAAATAAAGAACCTCTCTATTTCTGTAAGTTTTCTCTATTATAACAAAGAGACCGAGAATTGACCATCCCCGGCCCACTTTGTTTTTCTTGTGCTTAATGACCTAGGTATTCTTCCCAAATTGCATCAAAATCTCCTAGATTAAAGGAGAAACTGGCATGCTCTTCCAGAAAGCGACTCACCTCATCAAAATCATCTGTATGCTTTGGAAAGGCTGTCTCATGAAAGGCCAGATCTGCCAGAAGGGCCTTGGGAGCATTGCTTTTGGGATTGCGCTCTGTCATCAGCCAAGTATAAAATGATTTTCGCATAGAACTCCCTTTATTTTAATTCTGTACCAAAGGCATCCTGTGTGATTTTCCCTGCTTTCATCAAGCCTCCCAGAGCTTTTTTGAACTGCCCTTTGGAAATGCCAAAGATTGCCTTAATTTCTTCTGGGGAGGACTTATCATTCAAGGTCATAAAGCCTCCATTGCTTTCTAAATATGCCAAAATCATCTGTGCATCATTTTCCAGCATTTCAAACGAGCGTGGCTTTAGTGACAAGTTCAAGGTCCGATCCACCTCTCGGAAACCAATAACCCGAGCATCTAGGACTTGTCCCAAACGAGGTTCAGCATAGCGCTCACTTGGATGGATAAAGCCCAGCATATTGTTCTCAGGTAGATAAACAAAAGTCCCTGAAAGCTTTAAGCGATAGACGATAGCCGGCCAGTTTTGGTTCTGCATGTTATTGTAGGCTGGACGGGCAATCCGTTGGAAGTCTTCTTGGTAAGCCAAGACACCCCAGATCCGGTCTTTTTTATCGACTTCCAGACGAACAAAGAGTTTATCACCTTTTTTCGGCCACAGATCCTTGATTTCTGGCAGGATATCAAGAGAGACGACGATCTCCTTGTCTGGTAAGCCCGTATCGACAAAAACACCCAGGTCCTTACGAACTTCTGTCACTGTCCCCCAGCCAAATTGGTCCTGACGTGCTGTGACTTCTAGAGTGGTCAAACGCAAACGTTGCTTCATATCAGTATAGGCAAAGCCTTTGACGGATTCTCCAAGAGCATGCTCTCCTTCAGCCTTATCTAAGGCATAGGTCTGCCCATCCTTTTGGACAAAGTAAAAGCGGTCATTCTCATCCGTAACAAGGCCCACGATATCATGTGCGAGATTGGTATTCATTTCTTCCTTCTTTCTGGCTAATGCTGATCAATAGCCCCTTAATGGAAATAAAACCCAGCCAGCAGTGCCAACTGAGTTCATTTCCTCTGTAAACTGCTGGAAATGTTTAGACTTCAAGCAATTCTTTTTCTTTGTGTGCTGTCATTTCATCGATATGTTTCACAGCATCATCTGTTACTTTTTGGATTTCTTTTTCGAGACCCTTCAATTCATCTTCAGTGATTTCTTTAGCTTTTTCTTGTTTCTTAGCTTCATCCATAGCATCACGACGGATGTTACGGATGGCTACTTTAGCATTTTCACCAACTTTTTTTACTTCTTTGGCCAAGTCACGACGAGTTTCTTCTGTCAAAGCTGGGATGACCAAGCGGATAACAGATCCATCGTTAGCCGGAGTAATACCAAGATCAGAAGCATTCAAAGCATGCTCGATGTCTTTCAATGAAGATTTGTCAAAAGGTGTAATCAACATCACACGAGCTTCTGGAATCGTGATAGATGCAATTTGATTCAATGGAGTATCAACTCCGTAATATTGAACATAGATACGGTCCAAGAGACTTGCGTTTGCACGACCTGCCCGGATACTTCCAAATTCACGTCCCAAACTTTGGTGAGACTGAGACATTCTTTCTTTAGCTTTTTCTACGATTGGATTTGCCATTTTATTCCTCTAACTTCCTTATTTTTCTACATTATTAGAAACGGTCGTACCAATATTTTCTCCAAAGACAACGCGTTTGATGTTACCTGGCTCATTCATGTTGAAAACGACTAAGTCAATATCATTGTCCATCGAGATGGTCGATGCTGTCGAATCCATGATACGAAGGCCTTTATTGATGACATCACGGTGAGTTAATTCTTCAAACTTCACAGCTGTCTTGTCTTTCTTTGGATCAGCATTATAAACGCCGTCAACACCATTCTTAGCCATCAAGATTGCGTCTGCTTCAATTTCAGCGGCACGAAGAGCAGCCGTTGTATCCGTTGAGAAGTATGGAGAACCAATGCCTGCACCAAAGATAACAATACGCTCTTTTTCCAAGTGACGAAGGGCGCGACCACGGATATAAGGCTCAGCGACTTGTTGCATGGCAATCGCTGTTTGGACACGCGTATCTACTCCAACCTGTTGAAGAGAATCCGCCATCACCAAGGCATTCATAACTGTTCCAAGCATTCCAGTGTAATCTGCTTGAACGCGATCCATACCTGCTTCCGCCGCAGGTTCTCCACGCCAGAGATTTCCTCCACCGATAACGAGAGCAATTTCAATTCCAAGGTCATGAACTTCTTTGATTTCAAGGGCCATCTTTTGAACCGTTTTGATATCAATTCCGACACCCCGTTCACCGGCTAACGCTTCACCTGATAACTTAATTAAAATACGTTTATACTTAGGTTCTACCATTTTGTCACTCCTTTTATGATCTGTATTATTTTACCACAAAAAGCGTTTTTTATATAGTGATATCTATCAAAAAAATTCTATCTTGTCGTCTTAAAATCGATTATTTTACCTCATACTTTTCTATTGACCATTTCTGAGTGTGCCAGCTCGTATGGATAGGTGATTCCCCCAAAAGTAGAACTTCCTTTCCACATTCCAAATTAATGAAGTTGTATAACTTTCTTGCCTATCAAAAAGAGCCTCTTGAAACAAACAGGTTGTAGCTTTTAACCTGTTTAGAACTTGAGGCTCCTATTATAAAAATCTCATTGTGATAACTGAAGTGATTGACTGGTCTAAAAAAGGGGATGCATCATCCCCTTTTTCAAGGCCATAAAACCTTTTCTAGTCATCGAGTAGACCTTGCTATTTGGAATTCAGCAAAATCAATCTTTCACCAAAGAGAGAAGAATTATTTTTCGTCTTCTTTTTTTCGACGACCAAATGCCACGAATCCTACAAGGCCTGCAACTAGTCCGAGTACAGTTGATCCTACAGATGTAGTTTCACCAGTATTTGGAAGTTGTCCTTTACCTGGTGTTGGATTCACTGGTTTACCTGGTGTTGGATCCACCGGTTTACCTGGTGTTGGATCCACTGGTTTACCTGGTGTTGGATCCACCGGTTTACCTGGTGTTGGGTCCACTGGTTTACCTGGTGTTGGGTCCACTGGTTTATCTGGTGTTGGATTCACTGGTTTATCTGGAGTTGGCTCTACAGGCTTATCTGGAGTTGGCTCTACAGGCTTGTCTGGAGTTGGTTCTACAGGCTTGTCTGGAGTTGGCTCTACAGGCTTGTCTGGAGTTGGCTCTACAGGCTTGTCTGGTGACTTCACAAGTTTGTAAATGTAAGTAACATTCTTATCGCCTTCAATCACTTTACCTGTTGTAGGGTCGCTAGACTTGAGGTGACCTTGGTCATCCACTTCACCAACAGTGTAGTTACCTGCTGGAACCAATTCATAAGTCTTACCATCTTTTTCGATGGTTTGTGGACGGTTATCTACGACTGTGTTGTAATCCTTATCAACCGGTTGATTTTCTTCATCCGTTACAGAAGGCTTCAACTCATTTCCTTCTGTATCCTTATAGTGAACATAGACGTTACCCTTCACTTCTTTATAAACGTAAGTGATGGTTGATTTTGGTTTGTCAACTTTACCTTTAACTGGATCAGATGATTCCAAGTGTCCATCTTCGTCAACTTTACCTACTGGGTAGTCACCTTTTGGTACGATCTTATAGGTCTTACCATCTGGTGTCTTGATAGTATTCGGTTTTTCACCTTCCTCAGTAGTGTTATATGGTGTGTCATACGGTGAGTTTGGTGTATCTTGACGAGGTTTTTCGATTTCCTTACCATTTTCATCTACGTAAGTGATGATGACTTCACCCTTCTTAGGCTCAGCTGGGGTTTCCTTCAGTTTGTATACATAAGTGACATTCTTATCACCTTCGATCACTTTACCAGTTGTTGGGTCTGTTGACTTCAAGTGACCTTGGTCATCCACTTCACCTACTGTGTAGTTACCTGCTGGAACCAATTCATAGGTCTTGCCTTCGAATTCAATCTCTTGTGGACGGTTGTCTACAACTGTGTCGTAGTCCTTGTCCACTGGTTGAGCATCTTCGTCAGTCACATCTGACTTGATGGTCTTACCTTCTGTATCTACATAGTGTACGTAGACGTTACCCTTAGGCTCAGCTGGGGTTTCCTTCACTTCTTTATAAACGTAAGTGATGATTGACTTAGGTTTGTCAACTTTACCTTTAATTGGATCAGATGTTTCCAAGTGTCCATCTTCGTCAACTTTACCTACTGGGTAGTCACCTTTTGGTACGATCTTATAGGTCTTACCATCTGGTGTCTTGATAGTATTCGGTTTTTCACCTTCCTCAGTGGTGTTATATGGTGTGTCATATGGTGAGTTTGGTGTATCTTGACGAGGTTTTTCGATTTCCTTACCATTTTCGTCTATGTAAGTGATGATAACTTCACCCTTCTTCGGCTCAGCTGGAGTTTCCTTCAGTTTGTATACATAGGTGACGTTCTTATCTTGTTCAGCTACTTTACCAGTTGTGTCATCTGATGATGTAAGGTGGCCTTGGTCATCAACTTCACCAACTGTGTAGTTACCCGCTGGTACCAATACATAAGTCTTACCGTCTTTTTCGATTTCTTCTGGACGGTTGTCTACTACTGTGTCGTAAGCTGAATCAACTGGTTCTTTATCCATATCAGTTACAGAAGTTTTAAGCTCATTTCCTTCTGTATCTTTATAGTGTACATAGACACTACCTTTTGGTTGAGCTGGCTCTTCTTTAAGCTTGTAGATATAAGTAACATTCTTATCTTGTTCAGCTACTTTACCAGTTGTTGGATCTGATGATGTAAGGTGGCCTTGATCATCAACTTCACCAACTGTGTAGTTACCCGCTGGTACCAATACATAAGTCTTACCGTCTTTTTCGATTTCTTCTGGACGGTTGTCTACTACTGTGTCGTAAGCTGAATCAACTGGTTCTTTATCCATATCAGTTACAGAAGTTTTAAGCTCATTTCCTTCTGTATCTTTATAGTGTACATAGACACTACCTTTTGGTTGAGCTGGCTCTTCTTTAAGCTTGTAGATATAAGTAACATTCTTATCTTGTTCAGCTACTTTACCAGTTGTTGGATCTGATGATGTAAGGTGGCCTTGATCATCAACTTCACCAACTGTGTAGTTACCCGCTGGTACCAATACATAAGTCTTACCGTCTTTTTCGATTTCTTCTGGACGGTTGTCTACTACTGTGTCGTAAGCTGAATCAACTGGTTCTTTATCCATATCCGTTACAGAAGTTTTAAGCTCATTGCCTTCCGTATCTTTATAGTGTACATAGACACTACCTTTTGGTTGAGCTGGCTCTTCTTTAAGCTTGTAGATATAAGTAACATTCTTATCTTGTTCAGCTACTTTACCAGTTGTGTCATCTGATGATGTAAGGTGGCCTTGGTCATCAACTTCACCAACTGTGTAGTTACCTGCTGGTACCAATTCATAGGTCTTGCCATCTTTTTCTATTGTTTGTGGGCGGTTGTCTACTACTGTGTCATAGTGTTTGTTGATTGGCTGTTGATCTTCGTCAGTTACAGAATTTTTAAGGGTTGTTCCTTCAGTATCTTTATAGTGAACGAAGACATTTCCTTTTTCATCTGTTTTACGGTAGTAGTGAGTGACATCCGTAGAAATTTCTTTAATGGATGGAAGAGAATAGTTATTAAAGAATGATGGATATCCAGACGCTTTATCTCCTGGTGTGTTCCCACCAATGATATTGGAAGTATTGTTTCGAACGGGATCGACATCTGCTGAAAACTGTGGTGAATCTGTAAAGGCATCCCCAGTGGCCTTGTTGAACCAACCACTCAAGCGCACATTCCCATTTCCACCATCAGTATAGGTTTCCACCTTAAGATGGTATTGCCCATCCTTACTATCAACAAATCCAACTGAGTGAGTTGCATCTTTTGTTCCAGCAGGTGTTGGCTTACCTCCTGGTTTAACAGGATCTGAGGTATACAATAGTGTATAGTTGGTTAAGTCAAGCGTATTTACATCTGTAGATGGATTATACGATGCCACTTTTGATGGGTCTAAAGCGTACAATTTGACAACTGATGTACCGTCTTTATCGACTTGCTCTACAATCCGTTTGACATAGTAGTGAGCACGTCCACCTTGGAGTTCTAGGTATTTAGCTCCGACACCACCTAGAGAACCTGCCATATCCTTTTCAGCATCCGTACGTACGAACTCGTAGCCTTCAAATGAACGCGGATTAGATGCCTTGTAGTCTTGGCTTTCAATACCTGTCTGGCTGTAGGAAGCTAATTCTTTATTCGTACCTTCTACTTTATAGTGGGTAGTATGGGTTACTTTTTCAATTGGGATAACTGTTTGAACATTTGGTTTTGTTTCTCCAACATTTCCTGGTTTAACCGTATCACGAATTTGAAGAATGTGGTGTTTATATTTATCATCAGAAGTTGGACCAGCTTCACGGTTATTGGTCCAAGTTCCTAGGATTTGCGAAGATTCCCCAGTAGTATAATCAAATTGAGGGGCATAAGTAGGATTTTCTTTCACCAAGGTGCTAAATTGGAACGTTGAATTGGCAGTCATATCCAATGTTTCCACTTCTTTACCCGTCGCTTTTTCTACTAAACGAGCATGAACGGTTGGCGTCTGTGTCGTTCCTACAGTAGAGCGATCTACTGAGAAGGTTACATAATAGCCACCATTGTTATAGGTAACACCACCTTGATTAGCTGCACCTTGCCAGTTTTGAAGATCCCAAATAGAATAAGTATAGCGATCTGCATTTGGATCTAATTGATAATTTGCATTGTTCCATGCTGGATCCTCAATTGAAGCTCCATTTGGTTCATCCATTATTGGAGAAACAGATGGTGCTGTCAGAGTAGTTGAAGTTGAAAGAGCATCCAACTGAGCAGAAACTGCTGGTGCGCCATTAACAATTGTATTTCCTTTGAAACCTGCCGCCTTCAGGGTTACCAGCATGTTATCTACTGACTTGTTCAAGCGTGATCGTTGCTCAGCATATGATGGAGCATTTTCACCAGAATTAGTTGATGCTTCTTTTGCTGGCAATTCAGCTTGAACTTTAGCAACAGCCTCTTTGATAGCAGCTTTCTGCTCTTCATTTTGATGGGTTGAAGCATATTTTTCTGCTATTTGATTCAATAAAGCTGCTTCAGAAGCATTTTGTTCCAAGATTGCTTTATCATCCAATGCTACAGCACTTTCGACCACTTCAGATGAACTTGCTACTGAAGGTTTTGTTTCTGTAGCAGGTTCATTTTGAGGGGCTGAGACTTCTTTAGAAGCTGCTTCAGTTAATGAAGCTGCTTCAGTTGAAACGGATGGAGCACTCACTGCTGTAGAGGAAGAAACTACTTCGTTTCCTACTTCATCCGCAAACGTAGTATTTGCAACTGTAGTAGCACTTAGAACTGCTGCTGCCACTACGATCCCTTTTAAGAGGGGACGGCTCTTAGCAGAAACAGCATCTTCACGAACCTCAGCAACAACAGTCTCTTCGACCTGACCTCGGATCACTTTGAGCAAACCAAAGTTTGAAGTGGCTGCACGCAACCAGTTCTTACCTGACTTGATTAACTTGAAACGAGTCACTCGATCAGTTTCACGGAATTCTCCGTTTGAACGTTTAAAAATCATTTGATTCTCCTTTTTTTAGTTTTTCAACTATATTATACCCTTTTCCTGTACTTGATATGTACCCTCTTTACTGGACACCCAGTAAGGAGGGTATTTTCATGCGTTACAGTCATGAGTATAAGTTAGAGTGTATTGAGCTATATAGAAAAGGAATATGGCCTGAAACACCAGAAGGAATAAAAACATCAAACTTTCATCTAATGGTTCGATACTGGGCTCGTATCGAAGAAGAAAATGGACCAGATGCATTAAAGCACTTAGGTAATAACAAAGTGTGGACCCCTGAAGCGAAATATGAATTAGTTGCTAAAGTATTAGCAGGACAATCCAACAAGTCAGTTGCTGTTTCTGCAGGTATAAATAATGGAATGCTATATACCTGGGTTCGCAAATACAAAGAATTAGGTTACAATGGTCTTGTGAATAAAAAGAAAGGTCGCAAGAGTAAGAACCCTGTTATGAAAAAGAAAACGATTAAGCCCAAACCTTTAACTGAATCAGAACGTGAAGAGTTAATCAGACTAAGAGAAGAAATTGCGGCAATGAAAGCGGAGATTGAAGTAGTAAAAAAAAGGATCGCCTTGAGGCAAGAAAGATGGGCTGCGCAACTCAAGGCGAAAAAGCAGCAATCATCAAAGCGCTCAGAGAAGAAGGATACCAATTAAAGCACCTACTAAAAGGTTTAAATATGCCTAAATCAACTTACTACTACGAAATCAGTAAAGTTGATACTGTAGACTTTAGAAATATTAAGCTCACTGAAGAAATCAAGAAAATATTTAGCCAGCATAAAGGTAGATATGGTGTGAGAAGAGTGTATAGAGAGCTCTTAAGACGTGGAAATTCTGTCAATCATAAAAGAGTACAACGTATCATGCATTCACTTGGATTGCAAGGCAAAAGACCTAAAGAAAAGTATCACTCATTCAAGGGTGAAGTAGGTAAAGTAGCACCAAACATAATAGATAGAGACTTTACAGCAACAGCACCACTTCAGAAGTGGACAACTGATGTATCTCAGTTTAACTTTTCATGGGGAAAGTGTTACCTTTCTCCGATAATTGATATGTACACAAATGAAGTTATTTCATATGACTTGTCGATGAGTCCAAACCTAAATCAAATCAAGAGAATGCTAGAGATGGCGTTTAAAAAGTTCAAATCACTTACAGGATTAATATTTCATTCAGATCAAGGATGGCAATATCAACACAACTACTATCGTCAGGAACTAAAAAACAGGGGAATTATCCAATCAATGTCTAGACGTGGCAATTGTATAGATAATTGCATTATGGAAACATTCTTTGGACGTCTAAAGAATGAAATGTACTACAGCTACGAGAAAGAATATGAATCATTTGAGAGCTTTTCAAAAGCACTAGATGAATACATAAGTTATTACAACAATGAAAGAATACAAGGAAAAACAAAATGGATGCCACCTGTAATGTACAGGATAGCATCCATGTGTTCCACTTAGTTCATAACATGTGTCCAGGATTCTGGGTACATATCAACTTATGCAAGCGTTTTAATATCTATTGAATTTATCATCAAGGTAGAACCTTCTAAATCATTCAAACAAAGAAAAAAAGCTACCCGAAGGTAGCTTTGATTTCTAATTAAAGTGAGTTAACATCCACTTTGATACCAGGACCTTGAGTTGTAGTCAAAGTCAAGCTAGTTACGTAAGTACCTTTAGCTGTAGCTGGTTTTGCTTTTTGGATAACATCGTTGAAAGCTTTGAAGTTTTCAACCAATTTATCAGCGTCAAATGACACTTTACCGATGATGGCTTGAACGATACCTGCACGGTCTGCACGGTAAGTGATTTTACCACCTTTAGACTCTTCAACTGCTTTTGCAACATCCATTGTTACAGTACCAGTTTTAGGGTTTGGCATCAAGTTACGTGGTCCAAGGACACGTCCAAGACGTCCAACAAGAGCCATCATGTCAGGTGTAGCGATAACTACGTCGAAGTCCAACCAACCGTCGTTGATTTTCGCAACAAGGTCATCTTCACCTACGAAGTCTGCACCAGCTGCTTTTGCTTCTTCAGCTTTTGCACCACGTGCAAATACAAGAACGCGAGCAGTTTTACCAGTTCCGTTTGGCAATACCATTGCACCACGGATTTGTTGGTCAGCTTTTTTCACGTCGATGTTCAAGTTGTAAGCAACTTCTACAGTTGCGTCAAATTTTGCAAAGTTAGTTTCTTTTGCAAGAGCTACAGCTTCTTCTACGCTGTATGCTTTTGTGCTGTCGATTTTTTCAAGTGCAGCACGAAGTTGTTTGCTTTTTTTAGCCATTTTATCTTTCTCCTTGTAATGTGGTCATATCGATTTTCATCTCCCACGTCACTCGTCTCATGATCAAGTGTATTGCGGGCAAATAGGATTGTTACAATTAGTCAGTAACAGTGAATCCCATAGAACGAGCAGTACCTTCGATCATACGCATTGCAGACTCAATGTTTGCAGCGTTCAAATCTGGCATCTTAGTTTCAGCAATTTCTTGTACTTGTGCACGAGTAACTGTTGCAACTTTCGTTTTGTTAGGTGTACCTGATCCTTTTTCAACACCTGCAGCTTTTTTCAAAAGAACAGCAGCTGGTGGTGTTTTTGTAACGAAATCAAATGATTTATCTTCATAAACAGTGATCACAACTGGGATAATCATACCAGCTTGGTCAGCTGTACGAGCGTTAAACTCTTTAGTGAATCCCATGATGTTGATACCTGCTTGACCAAGTGCTGGTCCAACCGGTGGAGCTGGAGTAGCTTTACCAGCAGGGATTTGCAATTTTACAAGTTTTTCGACTTTTTTAGCCATTTCTTAAATCCTCCTTTGTGGTTTTGGCGGTAATTACAGATTTTTACCTCCCACAAGTATGCTCTGCGCATACCTTTCTATTATACACTATTTTCTTCCGAATGCAAGAAAAAATTTCATTTCCATCACACTTTTTTTACTTTTGTGATAAAATGGAGGTATGTTAATAAAAGTTGCTTCCCTTGTATTTATTTTTTTGACCCTGATTCTCAGTGGGATTATTATTCGAGTCTTTAAACTGCGTCGATATGGTTGGAATTTTGCCGACCTGGCTTTTCCTCTTTTTGCGCTAGAATACTATTTAATTTCAGATGCGGCTTACTATCATAATTTGTTGCCACAATTGTTATTGGCCTTGTCCCTTTTAGCTATTGGCTTAACCATTTATTTTTTGAAAAAGAGACGTAGTTTTTACTATCCGAAATTTTTTAAGTACTTTTGGCGAGCAGGCTTTCTCATTACCTTCTTCCTTTACCTCATTATGACGATCAGTCTCTTCATCTGATCTATAGCAACAATAAAACGGTATGAACTAACATCATAGTTCATACCGTTTTTCTATTTGTTTCTGGACTTATGCAGATGGGTCACCAAGGTATAGACAAGACGATTCATCAACCATAAGACTCCTTCCATGACTAGTCCTAGGACAAGGGTCAAGATCCAGTCAGTCAGATGAAGATGGCTGAGATTAAAAATGGAAGAAAACACAAAGACCGACAGACAAAATCCAGCTACATTCAGAAGGATGATGCCCAATTTTACATGATTAAAGGGAAGGCTGAGTTGGTATACTTTTGTAAAGCCAATCAATGCCAGCAAGTAGATAGAGATGGTCGAAATTTCTCCCTGACTTAATGCAAGGAAAGGACCCAGAACCACAAGGAAAAGGACTGATATGAGATTGGTCAAGGCAGCTGGAAGAGCTTGCTCTATCACGGTTTCAATAAAGTCTCCTTCTATCCGGGCACGATTCTTCTCCAAGGCCAGCAAGAAACCGGGGATTCCAATGGTAAATCCACTGATCAAGGACATCTGAGAAGCCTGGATGGGATAGGTGAAACTAAAGAGAATGGCCAAAATAGCCAATAAAATTGAAAAGATATTCTTGACCAAAAAGAGACTCGCCGAACGTTGAATATTGTTGACCACTCGGCGACCTTCATCCACAATAGATGGCATGTGAGAAAAGTCCGAATCTAAAAGCACAACCTGGGCCACCTTTTTGGTTGCATCATGTCCCGTATTCATGGCAATACTACAATCAGCCTTTTTCATAGCGAGGATATCATTGACCCCATCTCCTGTCATGCCAACCTTATGACCATCCGCCTGCAAGCTCTCTACGAGAATTTGTTTTTGTTCTGGACTAACTCGTCCAAAGACGGTGTAGGTCCTGGCTGCCTCTACCACCTCCTCACGCGTCTTGAGCTGACTCGCATCTACGACCCGATCCGCATCTGGAATACCTGCTTTTTGAGCAACGGCAGCAACTGTAACAGGATGATCCCCTGAAATAACCTTGATGGTCACCCCTTGTTTTTGGAAATAGGCAAAGGTCTCAGGAGCAGTCGACCGTACAGGATTCTCCAAGACTATGGCTAGAAGGGGAAGGACTGGAGCTTCTAATACTTCCGTCAACTGCTCCCCCTGGTAACACCCCAAAATGAGGACACGCGCTCCTCGTTCAATCTCTCGCTGCCACATTTCTTGATAAGCATGGAGATCATCTCTGAGCAAGACATCCGGTGCCCCTAATAGGTATATCCCTTCTTGGAACTGAAGTCCCCCGAATTTCTTCTTAGATGAAAAAGGAAGGCGGTCTTGAACGGGCCATACTTGGGCGGGTTGGACGGAGTGAGACTTGCGAATGGCCGTAATGGTATCATTCTGATCTTCACTTGCCTGAAGATAGTGACTTAATATTTCTTTGCCTTCTTTTTCAGCTAGCGCCAAAGGGAGGAACTCACTCACCTGCATCCTGTGTTCGGTAATGGTCCCCGTCTTGTCTAGACAGAGGACGTCGATACGGGATAGGGTTTCAATCCCCTTCATACTATTGAGCAGGACCTTTTGAAGTGCTAAACGGGTTGCTCCTAGCACCAAGGCCAAAGTCATTAAGAGGTATAGTCCTTCTGGAATCATCCCAATAATGGCACCTACCATAGAGGTGATGCTAACTTTGAGGGATTCTTGATTTCCTAGATAACTCTGCAAGAACAAGAGCAAGCCAATCGGGATGAGAATCATTCCGATCATTCGGACAAGGCCGTCCACTGCATGAACCATTTCAGATTCTTCGTGTCCCTTGACTTTTTTTGCGGAGAGACTCAGCTGATTAATATAAGACGCATCTCCTACTTGTTCCAAGACGGCAACTGCCTGGCCTGAAATGACAAAACTTCCTGACATGAGTTTCTGATTCTCACCTTTAGGGATTTCATCTGCTTCACCTGTTAATTGAGACTCATCGACCATGATCGAACCGTCTAGAACTTTGGCATCTGCATAGATCTGATCCCCTGTTTGGAACAAGACGACATCCCCCTCTACCACCTGGTCGACAGGAAGGTCCAGTCGTTCTCCCTCACGAATCACTCGAGCTTTCTCCACTTGAAGAAGGCGCATCTTATTCAAAATCCGACGGGACCGCAATTCTTGAACAATCCCGATCAAGGAGTTGACGACGACAATAGGAACAAATAACATATTGTTCCAAGACCGTACTAATACCAATAAGATAGCTAAAATACCAAAGACTAGGTTGAAATAAGTAAAGACATTTGAATAAACAATCTCTCTCGTCGACTTTTCAGCCGTGATGGTTACTCGATTTTGTTTGCCTTGTCTGATTCGGCTTTGGACTTGCTCATTCGTTAGCCCGCTATATCTCTTCTCTTCCATATATACTTCTTTCTTTTATCTATATCCAGTTTAACAAAAAGGCTGTCTTCTTGCTTGGGACTAGAGACCGAAGATTTTTTATACCTACTCGTGGAGTTCCAGAGGCAAGCCATCTGGATCAAAGAAGAAGGCCATTTTGCGCCCATCAAAATCATCCACTCGTAGCTCTGTATGGGGGATTCCTAATTGGTCAAACTCTACTAAACAGGCTTGAACATCTTCTACTCGAAAAGCCAGATGACGAAGACCTGTATGCTCTGGATGAGGGAGAAAGGGTCTCTTTGGGGCATCTGGTTTGATAAATATTTCCAAGGTCAGATTTCCCTTTCGAATATTAAAAAGAATATCCTGCTTTTCTGGCCGATGATGTTCGTCTAAAGGTTCAAAGCCTAATTTATCTACATAAAATTCTCTGGTTTTGTCATAATCGTGTCCAATAATGGCAATATGGTGAATGGTATCGAGACGCATCTGCTATCCTTTCCTTTTTATCGTAAAGAAAACCTGCCCCTTGTACAGGCAGGTTTTTGCTATTGTCAAATATCTCATTCCTTCTTCGTTTAAAGAAAGATTAATTGGTCTGCAAGACCTTTCTTGGCTTGGTTCCTTCAGCTGGTCCGATGACACCTGCTGCTTCCAAGTCTTCCATGAGGCGAGTCGCCCGATTAAAGCCAACTGATAAGCGACGCTGAATCATCGACGCACTGGCTTTTTGAGTTTCAACCACGAGCGCCTTGGCCTCTTCAAAGAGAGGATCGCCTTCATCAGAGCCACCCATACCACCATCAAAGTCCGACTCGGAGACTTCGCCTGGATCAAAGGCATCATCATAATCGGCTTCTGCCTGCTCTTTAACAAAGTTCACAATCCGCTCCACATCGTCATCTGAGATAAAGGACCCTTGTAGACGAATCGGATGATTTTCATCGATCGGTTTAAAGAGCATGTCCCCACGACCGAGCAATTTCTCCGCCCCATTTTCATCCAAGATGGTCCGTGAGTCGGTCCCAGATGATACCGCAAAAGCGACACGGGAAGGTACATTGGCCTTGATCAAACCTGAAATAACATCAACCGATGGCCGTTGAGTCGCAAGGATCATGTGGATCCCTGCCGCACGCGCCTTCTGTCCAAGACGAATAATAGCATCTTCCACTTCTTTACTTGCCACCATCATCAAGTCTGCCAACTCATCGACAATGACCACAATCAATGGAAGTGGTACTTGCTTCATCTCAGACTGGGCATTGTACTCCGCAACCTTGGCATTAAAGCCAGCTATATTCCGAGCACCCACTTTCGAGAAGAGCTCATAGCGATTTTCCATCTCATCAACAACCTTTTGTAGGGCTCGACTGGCCTTGCGTGGGTTGGTCACAACTGGAATCAAGAGGTGAGGAATATCATTGTAAACAGAAAGTTCCACCATCTTTGGATCGACCATCATAAATTTGACTTCGTCCGGACGGGCCTTCATCAAAATACTCGAAATGATCCCATTGACCGCAACCGACTTACCAGATCCGGTCGAACCCGCGACCAAGAGATGGGGCATCCGGGCCAAATCAAAGGTCCGAGCTGAACCATCTACAGCCTTCCCAAGTGGAATCTCAAGGAGTTTAGCTGGGTCTGTCTTGGATTGCTCCCACAATTCACGGAAGGAAACTGTCGCAATCTCTGAGTTGGGAACTTCAATCCCGACCAGAGACTTCCCTGGAATCGGTGCTTCGATCCGCACATCCTTGGCTGCTAGGGCCAAGGCCAAATCATCTGCTAGGTTAGAGATGCGGTTGACCCGCACACCGACAGCAGGTTTGACTTCATATTTAGTGACAGATGGACCGATTTCCGCCCGCTCCACTGTCGCCTTGATGTTAAAGCTTGCAAAAGTTTCTTCCAGAATGCGGATATTCTGACGAACGATGTTTTTCTCTTTGGATTGATTTTTAGGCTTGTCAGGGGCGAAGAGATCAATGGTTGGAAGTTTGTACTGAAGGAGTTCCTTAGGCGTGAAATCCACAGTGACTTCTTCATCCATATCCTCCTCAGTAAGTTCTTCTATCTCCTCTGGATCGTCTTCTGGCCAGTCTTCCGAATAGCCTTCTTCTTCATTTGGTAGATAGATCTGAGGATAGGCCTCCTCAGCAGGCACTTCTGCTTCGATCTCAGGTTCAATAACCTCACCTGTCTCAAGATCTACAGGATAGCCTTCCGTGCTCATGGGACTAGCTTCTGCAAGTTGCTCGATGCGGGCAGCCTCCTCTGCTTCTGCTTGAAGAGCCTTCTTTTTTTCACGCTCGGCAAAGCGCTCCTGGCGACGAACTTCCCGTTTTTCCATAAAGGAGTGAAAAGCTGCGACAGCTTGCTCATACACGTCATAAACCGAATAAGAACTCATCAAGAGAAGCCCTAATAGGATCAAGAGTCCTCCGATAAAGTAAGTCCCAATGTTAGAGAGCAAGAAAGCAACCGGCGTGTACAAGATTGCACCAAGCAAACCTCCTCCCGCAAAAGAGGAGACACGAAGATGCACGAGGTCTCCTAAGATACGTGATAAGGTTGGTCCCACAGAAGAACCTTCCAGTTTCAAAAGGGAGACAAAGTAAGCTTGATACATGAGTAGTAAGCCTGCAAAAAGACTTAAAAAGCCCGACAAGGTTCCCTCATGCTTCTCAATCCATTTGAAAAAGAAGAGGTAGAAAATAACAGCTGTCATTGCCACATAAGCCAGACTACCTACCAAGAGCCGGATAAGGTTGTAAGTCACTATGCCTAAGGCTCCTAATCGTAAAAAGGCGAAAATGAAGACGAGAGTTAAGACAATCGTCATGATCATTCGACGAATTGCTTTTTTTCTTTCTATTTCTGCTTTAGACAGTCGTCTCGTCGACCGTGTTTTTTTTGATTGATTATTGTTTGCCATAACCTTTATTATACCACATTTCTAGACTAGTTCTCTAGTAAAATCCTTTTCTGCGATTTACGAAAACAACAAGAAAACAGTACCACTCAGATACTGTTACTTATAGATTTTTCTTGGGATGGCGGTCGATGATGGCTTGATGCTCTTCCAAGGCTTGCTTTCCTTTCTCCGTCAACTGATAGCCCCGAACCGAGAACTGTTGTGCTAGCTCTTCCTCTGTAAAGTGATTCGCCAAAGCTTGGTTCAAATCGGATGCTTTCATCTTGGACAAGCCAGCGACTCCTTTCTTTTTGAGAATGGCTTTTTTCATGGTCGCATTGATGTGGTCCAGCGAATCAAAAGCGGATTCGATACAAGCATACCCCTTATCTACCAAAACTTTCACATGTTCCGGCGCATGAATCCCATAGGTGTATTCAAAGTACTTAGGAAACCAAGTCTCTGTCGTAAACATTCCAAAGTTGATCCGCCACAAGAGAATGATATCCCCCTCAAGTAAGCTGTCTTGGAGGAGCTCCATCTTTCTCTTCGAAACGGGCTTAGGATCCACCAACCAAGCTCCCAAATTCCTATCAGGCGAAATATAGGGTTCCACCTCATGATCTACATAATATATCTGAAATAGTAGGCATCTGTTTCTCCATTTTGATCATCTCTCTCTTGAACTAATTAAAACTTCATTTGAAAACATACTGTTATGTAGGGTGATTCCTATTTCGATTGGAGAGGACACAGATGATTGACCTCGTTCTCCAAGTATTGTTTAGCCTTTCGAACGATATAGAGCGACTCATCTTCTGAAATCAACTTACGAAAAAGCTCCTTCGCTCTATGCTTATCTCTTTTAAGAGTGGCATTCAAGGCTTGGTAGTAGATAATTTCCAACTGCTGGTACTTGAAGTCATTGCTTAAGCCTTCGAAATAATCATTACTTTGATGCGCAATGGTTAAATCATAAAGAGCGAGACAGACTTTTTTCGTTTTCTCAGCTAGTGTGGGCTCTGTGATGGTCAATTCATTCAACTGAGCCTCTAACTCTTTTCTGGACAAATCAGGATCTGTCAGCACAATCGAACGAATAAGATAACTTTCAAAAAAGTTCTTATATTTCTGCGGTAATTCCCTCTGACTGATTGCTTCTCTAGCTTCCTTGATGACAATATCAAAATCTCCCATCATAAAAGAATAGGCGACCGATGTCAGCTTAATATCAATCTGTAAAATGGGCTTTTTCACATTCTTGTTCAACTGAAGGTATTGCTGCCAAAAAGCTAAATCTAAGTCTACATGCAGCAAGGTGTTGCACTTGTTGGTATAGCTCTTCTTGAGCCATTGGATGAATAAAAACAAGCCTGCAAGGACCAAAAAGAGGGCAGTAGTCTGAAGAAGAGTATCTCTGACCACTAACCCAATGCAAATAATGAGAAGCATTGCCAAAAGGCCAGCAGATCTAGTATAGAGTCTATAGTTTTTGCGTAGAGTTTTATACTCCAATTTGTAACCTCCCATTCATGATACGGTTTTTGAGGGAATTCGTTCATTTTCCAACAAAACGACTTACCTCCCATCATACCTCATTTTTCATAGGCCCGCAAGCTGAATATCGCCTCATCCAAAGGATAGATTTGAATCAAATGGAAAATTAAGGTACAATAGAGGGTAGACTAATGTGTTGAAAGGATTAATATGAAAAAATTAATTGCCCTACTTGTATTTTCCGGTTTAGCTTTGGCAGGATGTGGCTCTAATCAATCAGATACAAAGACATCCTCTAGCTCGGCTTCAGAAACTAAGCAATCAACTACTTCTAGCGTAGATGCTAGTGAACAAAAGAAATTAGATCAGCTTCGTAAGGATATCCAAGATGCGATGACCAATGAAAATGCGGTCTTTCCTCAGCTCTCCAACGAAGTTGCTGAAGATGAAGCTGTCGTGAAAATCACGACCAACAAAGGGGACATTACCGTTAAGCTCTTTCCGAAATACGCACCTTTAGCCGTTGAGAATTTCTTAACCCACGCTAAGGATGGCTATTATAATGGCCTCCTCTTCCACCGCGTGATTAATAACTTTATGATCCAAACAGGAGATCCTAAAGGAGATGGTACAGGTGGTGAGTCCATTTGGAAAGGAAAAGATAGCTCTAAAGATTCAGGAGCAGGCTTTGAAAATGAATACTCTCCTTACCTCTACAATCTTCGTGGTGCTTTAGCCATGGCCAATTCCGGTCCAAATACAAATGGTAGCCAATTCTATATTAACCAAAATAAAGAAGACTGGTCCAGCAAGCTTCCAACTGAGCGCTTCCCTGCTAAAATCATCGAAGCCTATAAGAATGGTGGAAACCCTACCCTTGATGGTGGGAACTACACTGTCTTTGGACAAGTCATCGACGGCATGGATGTAGTCGACAAAATTGCCGAAGTTGAAACGGACGACAAAGACAAACCAAAAGAAGATGTCAAAATTGAAAAAATGGAAATCGTAAAAGACTACGATTTCAAGAAATAAACAAAAGAGAACCTCGCGGTTCTCTTTTTGTGTTTACGTCAATTCATTAAAGTCCCAGATTTGGTCCATCCAGCCTTCATAGAAGTCTGGCTCGTGGCAAACCATGAGGATCGATCCCTTGTACTCTTTCAGAGCCCGTTTCAATTCTTCTTTGGCATCCACATCCAAGTGGTTGGTCGGCTCGTCTAGTACCAAGACATTGTTTTCACGGTTCATCAAGAGACAGAAACGTACCTTGGCTTGCTCTCCACCGGATAACACCTGGATTTGGCTCTCGATGTGTTTAGTGGTCAAACCACAGCGAGCAAGGGCTGCACGGACTTCTGCTTGATTGAGAGCTGGAAAGGCATTCCAGACTGCTTCTAGCGGTGTCTGACGATTGCCTCCTTCGACCTCTTGCTCGAAATAGCCAAGCTCAAGATAATCCCCGCGCTCGACTTCACCAGCAATTGGAGGGATAATTCCTAAAAGACTCTTCAAAAGAGTAGTTTTCCCGATCCCATTAGCTCCGATAATGGCTACCTTCTGATTGCGCTCGAAGGTCAAGTTCAAAGGCTTGGTCAAGGGACGATCATAGCCAATTTGGAGATCCTTGGCCTGGAAGATAAAGCGTCCAGGTGTGCGGGCATTTTTAAATTCAAAGGAAGGTTTTGGTTTCTCACTTTGCAACTCAATGAGTTCCATCTTGTCCAGCTTCTTCTGACGAGACATAGCCATATTCCGTGTCGCCACACGTGCCTTATTGCGAGCTACGAAATCTTTCAAATCAGCAATCTCTTTTTGTTGCCGCTCATAAGCCGCTTCCAATTGCGATTTCTTCATTTCATAGACTTCGAGGAATTGGTAGTAGTCTCCGGAATAGCGGGTCAACTGCTGATTTTCCACATGGTAGACGATGTTGATCACATCATTCAAGAAAGGAATATCGTGGGAAATAAGGACAAAGGCATTTTCATAGTTCTGCAAGTAGCGTTTGAGCCAATCGATGTGCTCCGCATCCAAGTAGTTGGTCGGCTCGTCCAAGAGAAGGATATCTGGTTTTTCAAGGAGCAATTTAGCCAAAAGGACCTTGGTCCGCTGCCCACCTGAAAGGGCCGTCACATCGGTCTCCATGCCAAAGTCCATGACCCCAAGAGCACGCGCCACTTCATCAATCTTGGCATCCAAAGTATAGAAATCCCGACTCTCTAACCGATCCTGGAGCTCTCCGACTTCTTCCATGAGAGCATCCATATCCGCTCCATCCTCAGCCATTTCCATATAGAGGTCATTGATGCGAGCCTCTGCTTTAAAGAGTTCATCAAAGGCTGTCCGCAAGACATCGCGCACCGTTTGCCCTTCTTTTAGGACAGCATGCTGGTCAAGATAGCCAGCGGTCACATACTTAGACCACTCAACCTTCCCTTCGTCGGGTTGCATCTTGCCGGTCACGATGCTCATGAAGGTGGATTTTCCTTCACCATTGGCTCCAACCAAACCGATATGCTCTCCCTTTAACAAGCGGAAGGACACATCCTCAAAAATAGCCCGGTCTCCAAATCCGTGGCTTAAATTTTTCACCTCTAAAATACTCATGATTGACTCTCTTTCATTGATTTCACTCGTATGATTATATCATCTTCAAGACAGAATTAAAAGGGAGTCCAACTCCCTTTTCTCTTACAAACCTAAGTCCGCATATAGCTTCCGGTAACCCACTTGAACAACTTTTCCGTCCTTCACTAAGAGAGGGCGCTTGATCAGCATGCCATCGCTAGCTAAAAGGTCTGCCGCTTCTTCTATCGAAAGCTGATCCACCTTGTCTTTCAAGCCTAACTCCCGATACTTCATCCCACTGGTGTTAAAGAAGGATTTGATTGGTAGGGAAGACTCCTTGATCCAAGTTTGTAGTTGCTCACTGGTCGGGGTGTCTACCACGATATCTTGACTATCAAACTCACAGCCTAAGCTCGTTAACTCCGATTTCGCCTTGCGGCAGGTCGAACATTTTGGGTATTCAATAAATGATAACATCTTTTCTCCTTATTCTTTCCAAGATATGGCCTCATGTTGCAACAGCCAACGCTTGCGATCTAGTCCAGCAGCATAGCCTGTCAACTTTTTCTCCGTACCCAGCACCCGGTGACATGGGATAAGGAGGAGCAAGGGATTCCGACCTACTGCTTGACCGATGGCTTGGGCAGATTTGCAAGACAAGGCCCGGGCAATCTCTCCATAAGTCCGACTTTCCCCATAGGGAATCTGAGCTAGATAGGCCCAAACTCTTTGTTGAAAGTCTGTCCCTTGAGGAGATAGGGGAAAGGGCATGGAAGGATTTTCCCCTATAAAGTATCGATCCAGCCATTCAAAGACAGCTTCATGAAGTGGCTGACAAGCTTCTTCGATATGCTCAAGCCCCTGCTCACAATTGGCTTGGTCACAAAACCAGATCCCAACTAGGCTTTCCTCATCCACCACAACAGATAGAGGCCCCAAGGGACTCTGATAGAGTTGGCGATAAAACCTAGTCATTTTGAGACTGTTCTGCACGGTAGTCCCAACGATCATCTTCGCTAATCACTTGGAAGAGACTGGTTTCTGCCTTTCGTTTGATCTTCTGATAAGCGAGACGCACCCCATCAATTGGTACCTTCCCACAGTAATGGAAGCCTAACTTCTCTAAAAGGTGTTGCATGACCTTGTTGTCAGGATGGGTATCACAGCGAAAATCCGGGCCTTTCTCTCCTTCGATCAAGCCTTGAAGGAAGGTTTGGGCTACGCCTCGTCCAGCAGCTTCTTTGGCAACAGCGATCCGGTGAAAACTGATATAGAGATAGTTATCATGTTCCCATTTTCCATCATAAATGTCATTATAAGCTGCTTCATTTCCCTTGTAGAGAGCGGCATAAGCTACGACTTCTTGATTCTCTACAGCTACATAACCACGGCTTTCTAGGATATCCTCAAAAATGATTTCTTGATCCGGATAACCATCCTGCCATTGGTCCACGCCAGCTGCAGCTAAGCTATCCTTGCCATCTTGGATGATTTCCATAATCCGATTGATTTCATTGGGATAGGCCATTCTAATTTCCATCAGACTCTCCTTTTTCTTCCTCTTGGTGGTAACGGGCATAAAGTTCACTCTTTTGTAGCCCGAATTGTTTGGCAACCTGTTTAATCGCTTGGTTCTTTTTCATACCAGACTGGACCAGTAGATCAATCTCTTGGATCAGATCCACTTCTTCTAGATCTGGCTCCTGCTCACTGGCTCCCTCTACAATCAGAAGGCACTCCCCCTTGAGGGTATTTTCCTCTAGGTAAGCCACTAACTCTGTGATGGTCCCTCTCGTGTACTCTTCATAGATCTTGGTCAGTTCTCGGACCAGGACAACTGGACGATTCCCATAAACTGCCAGCATATTTTGAAGCGTCGCACGAACTCGGTGCGGAGACTCATAAAAGATCTGGGTCTCAGGATAGGCCAATTTCTCTTGGAAAAAGGCCTTTTGCTGCCCTTCCTTGCGTGGAAGAAAACCATAAAAAATATGGGGTTGGGGTGCCAGACCACTGGCAATTAGGGCAGTAATGCCGGCACTCGGACCAGGAACTGCCACAACAGGGATTTCTCGCTCAATCGCTGCCTTGACCAGGTCGTGACCTGGATCCGAAATACTAGGCAGTCCTGCATCCGAAACCTGGGCCAGGTCCTTTCCAGACTCTAAATGAGCAATCAAATCAGGGATTTTCTCCATAGCATTGTGCTCGTGAAAGCTGGTTTGTGGTGACGCAATCTCAAAATGCTTGAGCAAGAGTCCTGTATTGCGTGTATCTTCCGCCGCTATCAGATCCACCTCTTTTAGAGTTTGGATCATGCGGTAGCTCATGTCATCCCGATTGCCAATTGGGGTTGGCACTAAAAAGAGAGTCCCTGTCGCTCTATCCCCTTTAAAACTTCGTTGAATCTGCATGTTTACTCCCTAAATAACAATTCATCACAGAAAATACACTCTTCATCATTTTCACGACGTTGACCATAGGAGTCTGTACAAACATGAAATCCATCATTGTAAATTCTTTGTAAATTTTCACGACCATTGCGATGGAATTTAGGGGAGCTGGTTTTCTCCACTTCTCCTAAGCGCTCTCTCAATTTATCATTTTCAAGACGCAGAGCTGTATTTTCCTCGACAATGAGTTTGAGATTTTTCTTAATAGCTTCAACCTCTGCTAATGTAACCAGCAATTCCTGGGAGAAGCCATCCAAAGCATCAAATAATTCTTTTTTATTCATCTCTTTACCTTCTATTTTTCAACTGTAGGACCATATACTCGAGAGCATTTTGAAAACTCACATTCCGTTCCCACATCAGTTTGGCCAAGACCAATTTTTCTAGATAGTCTCTCCCTAAGGACTGACTGATGGAGCGTGCAAAGAGCAATTCCAACAAGCGAAAGGCTTGGGCCTGCTTTTCTTTATCATCCGTCTCTTGAACCAAGCGAGAGACCAGTAAGTAGATATGCGGATCTGCTTTTAGACAAGCTGCAACGAAACGCTCACACTCCCTCGCCAGATCGAAAAAGGAGGTATTCTGAGCGAAAATTTGAGCCTCTTGGAAACCTTGACTAAAGTTGGCTAACAGATCTGCTTGTTGAAGCAAGAGACCTTCCTGAAGGAGATACTCTTTTAGGAAATCTTGGTTTTTTGGAAAATGGACCTGCTGCGACCGACTTTTTATGGTCGGGAGAACCAGTTGCTCATCTGCTGTCAGCAGAAAAATATGAACTTCACTCTGAGGTTCTTCAATCACCTTGAGGAGGGAATTGGCCGCATTGACATGCATCCGGTCTGCATCGCAGATGATAAAGACTTGCTTGGATCCTTCGTAGCCTGACTGAGAAAAATGCTGGATCAAATCCCGGATCCGATCCGTTTTGATAATTTGATTGACCGGTCGGACAACCGTTACATCTGAGAATTCATCCTCTTCAATCAAGCGACAAGCCCGACAAGTCCCACAGGGCCAAACACCCTTCTTGTCCGTACAAAAGAGACTTTGGGACAAGAGCTGGGCCATCTCAAAACTGCCAAAATCTCCTGTAAAGAGATAGGCGTGGCTCAAGCGGTCCTGTTCTAAAATAGCTTGGAAGCGATCGACTAACTGAGGTTGAAGTTTTTGCACTTGTTCTAACTTCATTCACTAATCTCCAAGACTTCTTTCAATAATAGCCAAGTATCCTCGACCACCTGGTCAAAAGGTTGACTGGCATCAATTTTCACCACACGTTGTGGTTCTTTTTCGAGGATGGCCAGATAGCCTTGACGGACTTTCTGATGGAGACTGAGTCCTTCTAGATCCAAGCGATTGACTTCACGGCTAGCACTCTTAGCAATTCTCGCCAACCCTTCTTCTACATCAATGTCAAAGTAGAAGGTCCGATTGGGTTTCAGACCATCAGTCGCAAATTGGTTCAACCATTCAATATCTGCTACTGCTAATCCACGCCCAAAGCCTTGGTATGCTACCGAACTGTCGATAAAACGATCCATGATAACTAGCTTCCCTGCTTTCAAAGCTGGAAGGACACGTTCTGCCAAGTGTTGGCGACGACTGGCGATATAAAGAAGCAATTCTGTCTTGGGATCCATTTCCGTATGGGATGGATCTAGAATGACCTCGCGTATTTTTTCTGCTATTTCGACACCCCCTGGCTCCCGCGTGGTAATATAGGCAATCCCTGCCTTTTCCAAGCGTGGTAGCAAGGCTTCTAAAACGGAGGATTTCCCTGCACCTTCTGGGCCTTCAATTGAAATTAATGTTCCCTGTTTCATTCTCTTATCTTAACTTTCTATACTCATTTCTCTAGCATGCATCACTTCTTTTTATTTTACCAAAAATAGGGGTAAAAATCCTGTCCGAATTCGTGAAAATTGATGAAAATTATTTCCTATTTTTCATTTTTTTTGGTAAAATGTATGGTGAAAAATGAATAGGAGAACGAGCATGTTTAAGGCAAAAAATATTCTGGCCATTATTTTGGGGGCTGGCATTTTTTCTTTTGGAATCTTCTTTTTAGTCATTCCATTTCACTTTTATGAGGGAGGAGCTACAGGGATTACCCTGATTACCTACTACCTCTTTAAAATTCCCGTTTCGGTCATGAACTTGGCCATCAATATTCCCCTCTTTTTCCTAGCCTGGAAATTACTGGGGCTCCGATCCCTCTATCTCAGTTTGATTGGAACTTTTTCGGTCTCTATTTGGATGGCCATCTTCGAGCTGATCCCTGGAAGTCATCATCTTCAAACTGCAGTCTTTACGGCTCTTGACGGAGATATCCTTCTGGCCTGTATCGGATCAGGGGTTATCCTTGGAACTGGACTGGGGATTATCTTCAACGCTGGAGGAACAACAGGTGGAACCGATATTGTCGCACGTATCTTTAACAAGTACACGACGCTTTCCATGGGACGCCTCATGTTGATTGTGGATGCCATCGTCTTGACAACTGTTTTGATCGTCTTTAAGGACTTCCGAATTGCAGCCTACACCCTCCTCTTTATCCTGATTGACACCGTCGTCATTGATATCGTCGGTGAAGGAGGTTTTGCAGGAAAAGGATTCCTCGTTGTTACATCTAAACCAGATGAAATTGCCAAACAAATCACGACTGATTTGGGCCGAGGAGTCACATTCGTAAACGGCATGGGCTATTATAGCCAACAAGAAATGAAGATTGTCTACTGCGTGGTTTCACGGAATGAAATGAAACAGATGAAAGATATCATCAATAAGATCGATCCATTCGCCTTCATTACCATTACAGAAGCCCATGAAATCCTAGGAGAAGGATTTACCTTGGATACCAACAAGCAACCCATTGCTCGCTAAAACAAAGAGAGAGTGGGACAGAAATCGGTAATTCGTTAGAATTCGATTTCGTCGTCCCACCTCCGCACAGTTGAGTAGGGCTGTAAAAGCTGATGAAATCAGCGTAGTAGAGCCCACTCAACCACTGCGTCTTGCTCGACGATCCAAAAACAATTAAGAGGCTAGGACTTTTGTCCCAGCCTCTCTTTGTTTATTTAAAAGGCTTTTGCAGATGTGCGACTAATTTCATCCACACGAATACCATTTTCTTCAAATTTCTTCTTGATAACTTCCGTATCGGTAATGCCATCAATTTGAACTTCGATAACGACACGATCGTCTTTGGTTGGGATATTGACTGTATTGGCGATGTTATACCCCTCTTCTACAATCAAGTGAATGATTTGTTCTAGAACGCCAACCTTATCTTCTGTCACAAAGCGAACACGAACTCCTTCTTCTCCATAACCGGATACTTCGAGGAAGGCACGGAAAATATCACGGTCTGTGATGACACCGGATACTTGGTCATTGTCTACAACCGGAAGAATTCCCACCTTGTTCTTATACATGAGATAGGTCGCATCTTCGAGGCTGGCAAATTTAGAGACAGTAATGACATCACGAAGCATGACATCTTTGACCTTGGTCTTGTTCAACAGATAGTTCATCTCAAAAATAGACAAGCTTGTTGCTTTAGATGGACTTGCTTCTGCAATCGTGCCCTCTGTCACCAAGCCGACCAATTTGTCATTTTCAATGACTGGCAAGCGGTGCAAGCCTTGTTCCCGCATCAAATCTGCCGCATGAGCAATTGTTGTATCTGGACTAATATACACTACTTTACGGGTCATAAAATCTTTAACAGCCATAATCATTCTCCTATGCTTTTCTTAGTTTTATTATACTTGATTTTTAGAATGATTTCAAACGCTTTCAGCAGTTTTCTCTTGTTTTCAAAATTTAGAAAAATCAAACAAGAGAGATGAAAAAAGAAAGGCCTTTAGGACCTTTCCTTTCAAACAAACTTTAAAAATCTTATCCACCAAGGTAGGCCTTGCGGACTTCTTCTGAGGCTAAGAGTTCTTTTCCTGTTCCGGACAGAACGACTTTCCCTGTTTCCAAAACATAACCGCGGTCTGCGATGGCAAGAGCCTTGTTGGCATTTTGCTCAATCAAGAGAACGGTTGTACCTTGTTTTTGAATATCTTGGATGATATCAAAGATTTCCTGGATAAAGATAGGTGCCAATCCCATGGAAGGTTCATCCAGAAGCAAGAGTTTTGGCGTCGACATGAGGGCACGACCCATTGCAAGCATTTGTTGTTCCCCACCAGATAGGGTAGCTGCATCTTGGTTCTTCCGTTCTTCCAAACGTGGGAAACGTGAGAAGACCTTCTTCAAGTTCGCTTGATTTTCTTCTCGATCCTTCTTCAAGAAAGCTCCCATTTCCAAGTTTTCCATAACGGTCAAGCCTGGAAAGACGTGGCGGCCTTCTGGAACTTGAGAGAGCCCAGCAGCTACAATTTTTTGAGCCGGAACCTTTTGAATCTCCTGACCCAAAAACTCGATTTTCCCAGCACTTGGACGCACCAAACCTGAAATGGTACGAAGAATAGATGTTTTCCCAGCGCCATTGGCACCGATCAAGGAAACAACTTCCCCTTCATTGACTTCGAAACTGACATCACGGACAGCCTGGATCATGCCATAGTGTACAGAAAGATTTTCAACTTTTAACATAGACATTAGGCTTCACCTCCTAGATATGCTTCGATTACACGTTTGTTGGACTTGATTTCATCTGGCGTACCATGGGCAATCAAGCGACCATATTCCAATACATAAATCCGCTCTGTTACTTCCATGACCAAACTCATATCGTGCTCGATCAGCATGATCGTAATATTAAATTCTTTTTGAATGCGACGGATCAGTTGGGTTAATTCTGCGGTTTCTTGAGGGTTCATCCCTGCAGCAGGCTCATCCAAGAAGAGGATTTTTGGCTCTGTAGCAAGGGCACGAACGATCTCTAAGTGACGTTGTTGACCGTAAGCTAAGTTTTTGGCCAAGGTAGCTGCTTCTTTTTCCAAACCAAATATCGCTAACAATTCGAGGGCTTTTGCTTTCAATGCTTCTTCATTTTTGTAATAGCTTGGCAAACGGAAAAGACTAGCAAAAACATGTGGTTTGTGGTGATTGGCAAAGGCAATCAAGACATTGTCCAAAACACTCAAATCTTTAAAGAGACGGATATTTTGGAAGGTCCGTCCAAGACCACCAGCAGCGATTTTATAAGGGGCTTTCCCGTTTAAAAGGTGCCCATCTAAAGTAATGGTCCCTTCACTTGGCTCATACACTCCTGTTAGGAGGTTGAAGAGGGTTGTTTTACCGGCACCGTTGGGTCCAATCAAACCAACCAATTCCCCTTCATTGAGTTCCATGGTCACATCCCCAACGGCTGTCAAACCACCAAAGTTTTTTGTTAAATTTTTTACTTCAAGAAGTGCCATTAGTTAGCCTCCTTTTTTGAGAGTAGTTTTTTCAAGCTAAATTCCCATGTTCCAAGAAGACCACCTGGGCGGAAGATCATTACGAGAATCAAGGCTAATGAGTAAATGATCATACGGATGCTTGAGAAGTCTTGAAGCACCATGTTCAAAATCCCCAAGACGATGGCTGCCACAACTGTTCCTGACATCGATCCCAAACCACCGAAAACGACAATGATCAAGACATTAATGGTATTGGTGAAAGAGTAATCTTTCGGAACAACAGAACCGATAAAGCCGGCTTGAAGAGATCCAGCAATCGCCGCTGTGATCGCACCAAATACAAAGGCAATGACTTTAACTTTGGTCGTATTGATCCCAACAGATTCTGCGGCGATTTCATCTTCACGAACAGAAAGGGTAGAACGCCCAATTGGACTGCGTAAGAAGTTGATGGTAAAAATAGTCGTAATGACAACAAATATGTATACCAATTGCCAGGTTGTAAAAGCTGGTAAACCAAGGATCCCCGCGGCACCATTTGTTAGAGTACCACCATTGACGATCAAGATCCGGATGATTTCTGAAACCCCAAGTGTTGCAATCGCCAGATAATCTCCTTTCAACCGAAGGGTTGGTACCCCAACGATCAAGGCAACGATACCAGCGATCAAGGCTCCTAAAACCATAGCGCCAAAAAAAGCGCCGTAGGTTGGTGATTTAGAACCGAGAAT
The DNA here is from genome assembly GCF_052588545.1 of Streptococcus sp. KHUD_013. Classification (NCBI taxonomy): domain Bacteria; kingdom Bacillati; phylum Bacillota; class Bacilli; order Lactobacillales; family Streptococcaceae; genus Streptococcus; species Streptococcus sp. KHUD_013. The sequence continues at coordinate 555,687 of NZ_CP186264.1, read as the reverse complement.
AGCTGCAGAATAGGCACCAATCGCCATAAATCCAGCGTGTCCGAGCGAGAATTGACCTGAAAAACCAACGATGAGGTTCAAACCAACCGCAAGAATGATATTAATCCCGATTTGTTCCAAAATTTGGATATAGAAGAGGTTGAGGACACCTGCTGCAACCAAGACTTGGATCAAGGCAAAACCTGCTACCAAAAGACCAAGCCAGACTAAATTCACTTTTAAATTTTGTTTCATGGCTTACACCTTCTCTTTCACATTTTTACCGAGGATACCTGCAGGACGGATGAGCAAGATCACAATCAAGATGGCATACACAATGGCATCACGGAAATCTGAGAGACCGATCGCTGTAGCGAAGGTTTCCAACAAACCGATGACAAATCCACCTAGAGCCGCACCTGGGATGATTCCGATTCCTCCAAGAACGGCTGCGACAAAGGCTTTGATCCCTGGTGTCATCCCCATCAAAGGTTCGATCGAGTTGTAGTACAAACCGATCAAGACACCACCAGCACCCGCTAAGGCTGATCCCAAAGCAAAGGTAAAGCTGATGGTCCGGTTGACGTTAATCCCCATCAATTGAGCAGCATCGCTATCAACGGAAACGGCACGCATGGCTTTCCCCATCTTTGTCTTTTGGATAATAAATTGAAGAGCAACCATCAAGAAAATAGACACTCCTAAAATCATCAATTGAATGTTGGAGATTGAAATAGGACCAAAGTTGTAACGAACAATTTCAATGACTTGCGGGAAGGAACGGGTATTGGCCCCTACAAAGAAGACCATCCCATATTCGAGCAAGAAGGAAACCCCGATGGCTGTGATCAAGGCTGCAATCCGAGTTGAATGACGAAGCGGACGATAAGCCAGGTATTCAATCACAACCCCTAAAATAGCTGTCCCAACCATCGCCAGAAGCAAGGCTACAAAGAAGTTAACTTTCAATGAGTTCAATAAGAAATATCCCATAAAGGCACCTACCATGTAGATATCCCCATGGGCAAAGTTGATCAATTTGATAATTCCATACACCATGGTATAACCAAGGGCTAAGAGTGCATAGACACTTCCCAAGATTAGACCGTTCACTAATTGCTGGAGCATTTGAACCATCCTTTCTAACAATAAAGAGCGAGGCCAGGAATTTTCATTCTCCCAGCCTCTTGTACAAACAACAAATGATAATTAAGGTTTAACCGACTCAACTGACTCAACTTTACCATCTTTTAAGCCAATCATAAGTGCAGATTTAACCGGATTATGGTCTTTGTCAATAGACATTGTACCAGTAACACCTTCCAAGTCTTTCAACTTCGCAAGGTTGTCTTTCAATTCAACAGAGTTCTTAGCACCTTTAGATGCTTCTGCAATCATGTAAACTGAATCATATGCCAAAGCCGCAAACATTGAAGGTTCTTCGTTGTATTTCGCTTTATAAGCTTCTACGAATTTCTTGGCTTTATCAGTCATTTCACCTTCAGTAGAGAATCCAGCTACGTAGTAGATATCTGTAGCTGCAGCAGGTGTTGCTTGTTCAACGAATTTCGCATCACTAAATCCATCACCACCGATGATTGGTTGTTTGATTCCCATACCACGTGCTTGGTTTACGATTTTACCAGTTTCAGTGTAGTACCCTGGAAGAACAATCGCGTCGAAGTCTTTATCTTTGATTTTTGTAAGGGCAGCTTGGAAGTCTGTATCCTTAGATTGGAAAGTTTCTGTCGCTACGATTTCACCTTTATAAGATTTCTTAAAGGCTTCAGCAATCCCTTTCGCATAGTCAGATGAGTTATCATAGTAAAGAACAACTTTCTTCGCTTTCAAGTTCTCAGTTGTGTATTTTGAAATGATTTGTCCTTGGAAGCTATCGATGAAGGTTGCACGGAAAAGGTAATCTTGACCTTTTGTCAAATTATCTTGTGTTGCAGATGGGGTTACCAATGGAACACCTGCTTTACCAGCATTCGCAACCGCTGCGGCAGTGGCACCTGAAGTTGCAGGTCCTACAAGAGCGTTCACTTTTGATTGAGTGACAAGATTTGTAGTGATTGTAGCTGCTTCAGCTGTTTCAGATTTGTTATCTTTGTCTGTGACAACAATCTTCTTACCATCGGCTCCACCATTAGCATTGATTTCATCAACGGCCAATTGAGCACCTTTTTGTTCAGCAATACCATATGCTGCTACTTCACCAGTTTTTTCAAAGTTAAAACCGATTTTTAGTTCTTTGCCGATTTCGTTACCAGTTGTGTTTGAACCTGAAGTTGAAACTTCACCACAGGCAGCAAGAAGAGCGACACTTGCAATTGTTAAAAATGAAAGAGCAAATTTATTCTTCATTTGTAATAATCTCCTTAAATAATTCTTTAAATAAATAGATATTAAGAATATACCGAATTATCTGAAAATTGTCAATATAAAAAACGCAATCCTTTAAATGATTGCGTTTTCTCCTTGTGTTTCATCCTTTTGACGATGCAAACTTCCCACAAAATCACGATCCAATTCTTGAATATGGCAAATTTGTACCTTCTTTACAAAGCGTTCTTTTTTTAATTGCTGCACGATTTCAAGGACTTGAGGACTATCGACATAGACCTGTACATAGCGCATTTTTTTGGAATGATAGATCACATCCCCAATTCCCTGTAATTTCTTTGCATCTCGATTATAATACAATTTTACAATTAAGCCTGTTCTAGCTTGCTTCTCAAACATATACAATCCCTTTCTGCTTCTGTTACAAGTATAGCAAATTTTAGGTAAAAATTCTATCTTTTTCTAGAAAGACTAAAAAAGAGGCTGGGACAAAAGTCCTAGCCTCTCAATTATCTTTGGATTGTCGAGCAAGACGCAGTGGTTGAGTTTCCTTATCCAAGATTGTTGTTGGCCATGATTTCATCGATGAAACCATAAGCTAAGGTTTCTTCTGCAGTCATCCAATTATCCCGTTCTGCATCAGCATGGATTTTCTTGATGGTTTGACCTGAATTCTCTGCCAAGATTTTTTCCAATCTGTGACGTGTTTTCAACAAGTGTTCTGCAGCAATCGCCATATCTGTTTGTTGGGTACCGCCACCAGTACCACCCATTGGTTGGTGGATCATGTACTCAGCATTTGGCAACATGAAACGTTTGCCTTTGGCACCACTTGATGCAATCACAGTTCCCATTGAAGCAGCCATCCCCATAACAATAGTTTGGACGTCTGATTTGATAAAGTTCATGGTATCGACGATAGCCAACCCTGCAGAGACAGAGCCTCCTGGCGTATTGATATACATATAGATATCTTTGGTATTATCTTGGGCATCCAAGAAGAGCAATTGGGCAATAATCGAATTGGCCATTTGATCTTCTACCGGTCCTGTTACCATGATAATACGGTCTTTTAATAAGCGGGAATAGATGTCGTACGAGCGTTCGCCACGACTGGTTTGTTCAATAACTACTGGAATCATTCATTCATCTCCTTTTATCCATTATAACCGGCACCACCTCATGAGTTTCATCCGGTTGATTCGAGAGGCTAACTCTCCTTCCAATCTTTATAAAAGCTATTATATCCCATTGGTCAACAAAGGTCAATTTTTTACTTTCCCAAAGAAGGATTGGATAGGCGCTTATTTGGTACCAAACAAGCGGTCCCCAGCATCTCCAAGGCCTGGAACAATGTAGCCATGATCATTCAAGTGGTCGTCGAGGGCTGCTGTAAAGATATCAACATCTGGATGAGCTTCTTGAAGAGCTTTCACCCCTTCAGGTGCTGCCACCAAGCAGACAAACTTGATGTGGCTAGCTCCACGTTTTTTCAAAGAATCAATCGCAAGAATAGCTGATCCACCAGTTGCAAGCATTGGATCTACTACAAAGATGCGACGTTGATCAATATCTTCTGGCAATTTCACCAAGTATTCAACTGGCTTCAAGGTTTCTTCATCGCGGTACATCCCGATATGCCCAACTTTGGCAGCCGGTACCAAACTCAAGAGCCCATCTACCATCCCGATTCCTGCACGAAGGATTGGGACAATTGCTAGTTTTTTACCAGCAATTTGTTTTTGAACCGTTTTTGTGATAGGTGTTTCGATTTCTACATCTTCAAGAGGAAGTTCGCGCAACACCTCGTAGCCCATCAACATAGCAATTTCATCAACTAATTCACGAAAAGCCTTTGTAGAGGTATCAGTCCGACGCAAAATAGACAATTTATGCTGAATCAGTGGATGTTTAATAACTTCAAGTTTTCCCATTGTGGTTCCTTCTTTCTCTATATTCATCTTATTATATCAAAAAGGAAGAAAAAGGCCTACAAATATGCAAACCTTTTCTTTTCTTATTTTAATTACTATCTTATAGCCACTCTTTGTACTTGCCAATATAATAGTGTTTGACCAGGGTGACACTTGCCATATAAAGGAAGAGGATTCCCGCCAGTAATAGGAAGTAAAGACTATTTAGTGGCGCTACTTTCAACAAGGAAGCCAGTGGGCCATATGGTAGGAAGGTCACAAAGAGGGCCCCCAATAAAGTCGTTGCCATGACTGCAAGGGCTGGCCAACTTTGAACAAAAGGCAATTTTGGAGAGCGGAGCATATAGATGACCATAGTTTGGGACCACATGGACTCGATAAACCAGCCGGTTTGAAAGAGCATGATGAAGAGTCCCGCACTGTCTGCTCCATGGACATAGCCATAGCCTGTAATCATAGGTACGATGATAAAGTAGAGAGCGATAAAGGTCAAGATGTCAAAGACAGAGGAAATAGGACCAAACCAGGCCATAAAGCGGGTAATGGATTTTGCTTCCCAAATCCGAGGTTTCTTCAAGAAGTCCTTATCCACTCGGTCAAAAGGCAAGGCGATACAGGAAAGGTCATAAACCAAGTTTAAAACGATGAGATGGATGGGGGCCATTGGAAGAAAAGGAAGGAAAATACTAGCAAAGAGAAGAGAGAAGATATTTCCGAAATTAGAAGAAACAGTCATCTTGATGTACTTGGTCATGTTGGCATAAACTTTGCGGCCTTCTACCAAGCCTTTTTCGAGGACCATCAAGTCTTTATCCAGAAGGATAACATCTGCTGTTTCTTTGGCAATATCGACAGCTGTATCAACCGAAATCCCCACATCTGCCACTTTCATAGAAGGAGCATCGTTGATCCCATCTCCCATATAGCCGACCTTGTGGCCATTTGCTTTGAGTTGCAAGATAATGCGTGCTTTTTGATCTGGAGATAATTTTGCAAAAACGGTGGTGGTTTCTACTGCTTGGGCCAAGTCTGAATCAGAGAGACTGTCGATATCGCTACCCAGCAAAATGCGGTCAACATCCAGTCCCACCTTTTCACAAACCGCTTGGGTCACTTTCTCATTATCACCCGTAAGGATTTTAGTAGCAACTCCGTATTCCGCAAGGGTATTGATGGCTGGTGCTGCGGATGGTTTTGGTGGATCCAAGAAGGCTAGGTAACCCGTCAAGATCATGTCTGCTTCATCTGCCACTTCAAAGGCATAGCCTTCCTCAAGATTTGATTTGTAACTAACCCCTAGCACGCGCAAACCTTGTTCATTCAGTTGAGCTACTTCTGCCAAGACGTCTTCCCGCACTTGGTCTGTCAGGGGAATAATCTCATCCTTGTATTCCACATAGTTAGAGACTGCTAGCATTTCTTCCAAGGCTCCCTTGGTGACCATGCTCACGACTCCCTCCTCATCTTTGACAATGACACTCATCCGCCGGCGTTCAAAGTCAAAAGGCAATTCATCAATTTTTTGGAAGCTTTGGTCCAAGCCTCTGACAATCTCATGTTTCTTAGCTTCTCTTTCTGTCCGACTGATAATGGCCCGGTCCATCAAATTTTTTAGGCCGGTTTGGAAGTAAGAATTGAGATAGGCCCGACGAAGGACAGACAAATCCAAGTCCCCATGAATGTCGAGGGGGTATTCGAGTACAATCTCATCTTGGGTCAAGGTTCCTGTCTTGTCCGTACAGAGGATATCAATAGCGCCTAGATCTTGAATAGCGTTGAGCTTTTTGATGACCACCTTTTCTTTGGCCATGATAATGGAACCCTTGGCCAAGCTGGCTGTGATAATCATTGGGAGCATTTCCGGAGTCAAGCCCACCCCTACACTGAGGGCAAAGACCCCTGCTTCCAGCCAGTCCCCATCTGTCAAACCATTGATAAAGAAGACGATGGGTACCATGACCATCATGAGTCGGATCAACAACCAAGAGATGGTGTTCATTTCTCGTTCAAAAGAGGTTGGTTCATCATACGTATTGATGGTTTGCTCAATCGCTCCCATCATGGTTTCATCCCCAACGACCAAGACCAAGGCTGTTGCTCGACCCGAGATGACATTGGTCCCCATGAAAGCTAGACTTTCACTCTCCAAAAGACTGTCCAGATTTTGGCCACTTGCTTTTTTCAAGCAGACTTTTTCGACAGCATCGCTCTCTCCAGTCAAACCGGATTGTTGGACGAAGAAGTCTCGTGAATCCAACAAGACCACATCTGCTGGGATCATGTCGCCTGCACTCAGTTTGATCAAGTCTCCCACCACAATCTCATCAATGGGAATTTCTTCTTCCTTGCCTTCTCTAATCACTGTTGCTGTATTGACAATCATGCGAGAAAGGTTGCTAGCAGCCTTGTCACTTCGCAATTCTTGGATAAAGCGAATCCCTCCAGAGAGAAGGACGAGAACGACGATGATGAGAGAGGTCGTTGGATCTTCCTCACCTGGTTTGGCTAACCAAACATTGGTCACCAGAGAAACAAGAGCAATGAGCAGTAAGATGACTGTGAAGGGATTGATGATGGATTCAACAATCCGTTTCCAGATAGAATCATCTTGCCCCTTTGTGAGGACATTTTCTCCATAGCTATCCCGGTTTTCCTCTACTTGGTCTTCCGTCAAACCAGACCAGCTAGATTGATAGGTTGCTAAGGTTCTTGTTTCTACATCTTGCAATGCAGCTATGAGTCTTTCTTTTGTTGTTTGCATTGGAATCTCCTTTTAAATCAGGAGCCAAACGCTTATAGAGTCCCGATGACACAAATCAGCGATTGGCTGGCTATGTGCGGTTCGGGATGATCGTCGATTTGTATCATAGTGTTCTCCTTTTCTACTTGATAGGTGAGAGGCTTCTTAAGCATAAGAAAAAAGCCCTCCCCTTTTATAGGTAGGACTCATTAAACTCGTCGTTTATTTTTTAATAAAAATTCTCAAAAAATAGACCGTCCAAGCTTTAGCTCCGCAAGGCAATGAAATGAGCTTAGTCTTGACCTTTGCGATCAGGACTGTTGACCAACGAGTAGTGTCTCCACTGCTTTGCGGTAGTCATCCGTATCCTTGTGGTAGCCTCACCTACCGTTATTCCCCTTGAGTATACTCCTCCCCTATAGAAAAGTCAACCCTTAAAATCAACCTTTTTTAGGAAAATTTGTTACGATCCGATCGACAATCTCTTGGACTAGGGTTTTCGGAGCTGCCACATTCAAACGGGCATGTTGCTTCCCTTCTACTCCAAAGTCTGTCCCTTTATTAAGGATGACCTTAGCCTGGTCATGAAGTCGAGCATGGAGTTCTTCCTCTGACAAACCGTAGGCAGAAAAATCAAGCCAGAGCAGATAGGTCCCTTGCGGTTTCATCACACCAATGTCTGTCTGCTCACGCAAAACTTCTACAGTGTAGTTGATATTTTCTTCCAAGACTTCCTTTAAGTCCTCTAACCAAGCCTTTCCATTCTGATAGGCTACTTCGGTGGCGATAAATCCAAGGGCAGAAATTTCATGTTGATTGTTTCGCAACTGCTGAGCTTGGAAGGATTTTCTTAGTGCATCATTTTCGATGATGGCATAGGAATTTTTTGTCCCTGCGATGTTGAAGGTTTTGGTCGCACTCGATAAGACAAGGGTGAAGTCCTTAAAGCTTGGATCTACCGTATTAAAAGAAACGTGCTGGTGCCCAAACAATACCAAATCTTGGTGAATTTCATCGGAAACAAGCAAGACCCCATATTTTTGACAGAGGCGACCAATCTTTTCTAGGACTTCTCGTTCCCAGACGCGACCGCCTGGATTATGAGGATTGCACAGGATGTAGAGCTTGACTTGGTGCTCCACAAAGTCTTTTTCCAATTGCTCAAAATCAATTTGGAAAAGTCCATCCACTTCTACTAAGGAATTGGTCACTAATTTGCGTTGATTGAGGCGGACGCTACGGGCAAAGGGTGGATAGACTGGCGTATTGATGAGAACAGCCTCTCCTTCCTTAGTGAAAGCCTGAATAGCCGTTGAAATAGACGGAACCACACCTTCCATAAAGACAATGGCTTCCTTCTCAAACACATATCCATGCTCTGACTTTTCCCACTCCTGAACAGCTCGGTAAAGCTCTTCACTAGGATAGGTGTAGCCGTAGACTAATTGATCCGCGTAATTTCGAATGGCTTGTCGAACCGCAGGTAAGGATTCAAAATCCATATCTGCAATCCAGGCAGGAAGAAGTTCTGGATCTTGCTCTGACTCCTTCCACTTGCTAGTATGATGCCCCAAACGATTAGGGACAGTCAAAAATTGTTCTTTTCCCATGATGGACTCCTATCTAGCCAATGCTTGTTCTAAATCCTCAATCAAATCTCGCGCATCTTCAATTCCGATGGAAAGGCGAAGCAAGTCATCCGTTAACCCATAGGAATGACGAACCTCTGCAGGAATATCCGCGTGGGTCTGTGTAGTTGGGTAGGTAATCAAACTCTCCACTCCACCTAAGCTTTCTGCAAAGGTTAAGACTTGCAAGTGGTTCAAAATGGTTGGAATCTTTTCTTGGTGGCTTACTTTAAAGGAAACCATGCCTCCCTTGCCAGTATACAAGACTTCCTTAACAGCTGGATGCCCCTTCAAGAATTCCACTACCTTCTTCGCATTTTCTGTAGAGCGCTCCATACGAAGGGCTAAGGTTTTTAAACCACGGATCAATTGGTAGCTGTCAAAAGGAGAGAGAACAGCTCCAGTTGTGTTTAAGTTATAAAAGAGTTGCTCATAAAGGCCTTCATCATCAGTCACCACAACACCAGCCAAAACGTCATTATGACCTGCTAGATACTTGGTCGCTGAGTGGAGGACGATGTCTGCTCCTTCTTCAATTGGACGTTGGTAGATAGGGCTATAGAAGGTATTGTCTACAATCACTTTTGCCCCTTTTTCATGAGCGAGTTTAGCTAATTTCTGGATGTCAAACTCCAGCATGAGTGGGTTGGTAGGCGTTTCAATATAGAGAATATCCACCTCTCCCTTCAATCCTTCTACCAATTCTTCTTCTGAATTTGCATAGGTAAAGAAAAAGCGTCCTTCTTGTTCCATTTGGTTGAACCAGCGGAAAGAGCCTCCATAAAGATCTCTTACTGCCAAGACCTTACTGCCAACAGGAAAAATACTAAAGGCTAAGACAATGGCAGACATACCTGAGCTCGTCACCAAGGCATGCTCTGCACTCTCAATAGCTGCCAAGGTCTTTTCAGCGTTTACCCGAGTCGGATTCTTGGTACGGATATAGTCAAAACCAGTAGATTGACCAAACTCTGGATGCTGGTAAGTGGTTGAAAAATGAAGCGGAGTAATCAAAGCCCCTGTTGCTGGATCCGACTTGATTCCCGCTTGAGCTAGGATGGTGTTAATATTCTTTTTGTGACTCATACAAACCTCCAATGGACGTAAATTCAATTGTCTCTATTGTATCACTTCTTTAGATGATTCGGTTTTTCCTTTTTCAAGAGCTAGATATAGCTTCAAACTATAATGAAAAAAGAGGTGGGATAGACCCAACCTCTACTGGTTATGAAATATGAAATTTATTTCGAAGACTGGCTGCCTTGCTACCAATGAAGCGATCTAAGAAACGAAGACGAAGACCGAGGCCACCGTATACGACGATTCCCACACCACCAATCAGAGCTACATAGAGCATGCTGGTCACTCGACCATTTGGTTTGATCACCATGCCGAGGATAAAGCCTGCAACTAGGACTACCAAGAGCATAATCAAGGTGAGAATGGCTGTCAATAAGCTTCGTTTGAAGACTGTCTTGCGATTGAAATGAGTCACCTGATGAATTTCCTTGTACATAAGAACAATCGGAATCATGAGGCCAATCGTAGTAGAAAGAAGAGGACCATAAGCCTTAAAGAGATAAATGAACGGTACTTGGAGAATCAGTTTTACCAATACTCCATAACCAAAGTAAAGAATCGCCTTCCGATTTTGGAAAAGAGCCTGGATCATTGGAGAGAGAACCGTATACAAGCCTAGGATAACCGTTTGTAACATGGCTAGGATAAAGAGTCCTAAAGCCAGGGAATCAGGTTTCCCGTAAAAGACCGTATAGAGAGGCTCTGCAATGGCTACTGCTCCAATCGTCGCTGGAAGCAAGAAGGCTACTAGCATGGTCAAATTATCTTGAACCAGCTTACCTGCAGCCCGGAAATCACCCTTGACATAGTTCTCTGTAAGAAGAGGGATTCCCACCCCACCGATCGATGTCGCAACTGCAATTAAAATCATGGTAATCTTGTTCGGATTCGCTGAGAAGTAACTGAACTGAACCAAAAGCTCTGAACGAGTAAAGTTGGTGAACCAAGACATGACATTGCTATAGGTCATCTGGTCGATGATTTGGAAGAGTTGAATGGCTGATCCTGTCACAATGAACGGAATCGCTTCACGAATAGTATCCCACAAGAGAGCCTTGGTATCAATCTGGCTATCAGACTCTGGGCGATGGATAATGTGCTGTAGAAGCCCTGTTTTCCAGAGGTAATAGACGAGGACTAGAAGACTCGCTCCCATCCCAATAAAGGCTGCAAAAGTGGACTGGGTCACAGCTTCAACGTAATCACCTGAGCCAACCTTCATAATGAAGTAGGCTGTCAAGAGCATCCAGATAACCCGAATCACTTGCTCAGCAATTTGACTGATAGCATAAGGTTTCAGATTGTTATGCCCTTGGAAGAAGCCACGAATGACACTCATGGAAGGGAAAATCAAGACTGCCCAAGACAAGCTCTGCATGACAGGGATTAGGTCTTTCCCACCTCCAGACAGATTTGCAAATACTGGGGAAAGCACATACATGATAATAGCAAAAACCAAGCCCAATAAAGACATGAACTTAAGGAAGCCACGAATCATGGCAAAACTGTGCTCTTCTTGCCCCTTGGTATTGTACTTGGCCACCTGCTTAGCGACTGCTACTGGGACGCCTGCTGTTGAAATCAGCAAAAACCAAGCGTAGATATTGTAGCCCATAGTGAAGAGACCGTTTGCCTCTGCGCCATGTTTACCCATCCAGATATACCAAGGGATGATATAGGCCGCACCTAAGAGACGACTAATGAAATTGCTAGCTGTTAACCAGACTGTACCTCGAAGCATCTGGGCCTGTTGATTACTTGTTTCGTTACTCATATGTTTCCTCTACTTTATAGTCTTCTTTCATTATAAACTTTTCCTTTACACTTGTAAAATAAGGTCTTTCAGTTTAAAATAGGATTATGATAAAGATAGAAACTGTACTAAACATTTTAAAAGAGGATCACAACTTTCGTGAGATCCTACAAGACGGAGAATACCACTATTCAGCAAGTGGTGTTTCTTTTAATCAAATAAGCTACGATAGTCGAAAAGTCAACTCCGAGACCCTCTTTTTTGTCAAGGGGGCAAATTTCAAGAAGGAATTTTTGGAGCAAGCGATCGAGCAAGGTCTCCAGTGGTATGTCGCTGAGCAAGACTTTGAGGTCAGCATCCCAGCCATTATCGTTACGGATATCAAACAGGCTATGAGCTTGATTGCCATGGAATTCTATGGCCACCCTGAGCGCCAGCTAAAACTCTTAGCTTTTACAGGGACCAAAGGCAAAACCACTTCTGCTTACTATGCCTACAAGATTCTTGAGCAAGGCCACCGTCCGGCTATGCTATCCACTATGAATACAACTTTGGATGGCAAGACCTTCTTCAAATCAACCTTGACTACCCCAGAAAGTATCGATCTCTTTGAAATGATGGCCCAGGCAGTTGCCAATGATCGGACCCACCTGATTATGGAGGTCTCTAGTCAGGCCTATCTAGTCAAACGTGTATACGGTCTTACTTTTGATGTTGGTGTTTTCCTCAACATCAGCCCAGACCATATCGGACCGATTGAGCATCCAAGCTTCGAAGACTACTTCTACCATAAACGTCTCTTAATGGAAAATAGCCGTGCTGTTGTCGTCAATAGCGATATGGATCATTTTAACATTCTTGAGGAGCAGGTGGCTGAGCAAGACCACGACTTCTACGGTAGTCAATCGACCAACCAAGTCCACAACTCAAAAGCCTTTAGCTTTTCTGTCACTGGTAAGCTAGCAGGGGATTATGATACCCAGCTCATCGGTCGCTTCAACCAAGAAAATGCTGTGGCTGCAGGTCTCGCCTGCCTTCGTCTAGGAGCGAGTCTTGAAGACATCAAAAAGGGGATTGCCAAAACCCGTGTTCCTGGCCGGATGGAAGTCTTGACTCAAAAGAATGGGGCAAAAGTTTTTATTGACTATGCCCATAATGGAGATAGCTTGAAAAAACTGCTCTCTGTTGTTGAAACCCATCAGACAGGGACGATTTCACTGGTCCTTGGTTCAACTGGGAATAAAGGAGAGAGTCGCCGCAAGGACTTTGGCTTGCTCTTAGAAGACCATCCTGAGATCCAAGTCTTCCTCACAGCGGATGACCCCAACCATGAAGATCCTTTGGCTATCGCTGAAGAGATTAGCAGTTTCATCACGCGCCCTGTCGAAAAAATCGCAGATCGCGAGCAAGCCATTCAACTAGCTATGGCAACGACCAGCAAGCCTGAAGATGCCGTCATTATCGCCGGAAAAGGAGCTGACTGCTACCAAATCGTCAATGGCGTAAAAGAAGAATATCCAGGCGATGCCGCCATCGCTGAACGTTACCTATAATCAAACGAAAGAAGAGGCTGGGACAAAAGTCCTAGCCTCTCAATTGTCTTTGGATTGTCGAGCAAGACGCAGTGGTTGAGTGGGCTCTACTACGCTGATTTCATCAGCTTTTACAGCCCTACTCAACTGTGCGGAGGTGGGACGACGAAATCGAATTCTAACGAATTACCGATTTCTGTCCCACTCTCTTTCTATTGTTTACTAAACATCAGTCTTTCCTTATCCAAGTCCACTGCTAATTCATATTTGCCTTCATCATTTTTGCGGATATAGCCTAAGACTTCTAAGCTATCAACAAAGATGTCTCTGCGCTTTTGCTGGACTTCTTCTTTTTTGAGGAACTTGAGCAAAAAGCTGGTCATATACTTGAGAGCATACTCGGGATTCACATCGCCCAAAATAGCATAGAGTTTCTCTTGCTCCTCCGTCAAAGGATATTGGTGTTTCACCTTGTAGAAGTAATTGGAAAGTGTCTGTGCATGTCGTTCGAAGTCAGTCTCCTCTATCAAAATCGCTGCATTGGTAGTATTGCGGAGTTCTGTTTGGAAGACCTTGGCTTTTAATTCTTGATAAACTGCACTGTCCTCTCGAACAAAGACCTCTTGATCCAGTTCAACTCGATCAGCTGACTCTAAGAAAGGCAAATTGAGAGTGTAGCGTTTATTTTCTCGAAGGATGAAGCCCGCTTTGATATACTCCTCCATCAGCTTATCCACTGGTTGATCTGGAAATTGGGCCTTGATTTGCCGCAGGATCACATCATCCTGCTGGTCCAGATAGTTGATCAAGTCCTTGAAAAATGGCTGACGTGTCAAACGTGTGGGATTAATGATTGTAATCATCCAAATACCTTTCTTTAAACTGTAGATGGGGTGATTGAGCTAACTGACTGGGATTAGTACCAGGCTGATTCAGAGGTACAGCTAATCCTAGTTCTTTATAGTAATCTCTCCAGAAATCACTAATCTGCTGCTCATCATCACCAAACTTCATGGGAATGGTCTCAAAGATAGGGAGCAGTTCAGCGATGAACTGGGAACAATAGAAGCCATCTCCATTTGGGTAAAAGGAAACATTGTAGGGAGCACCTAAAAGGTTTTCTGCTCGCTTTTTGACTTCTTTGTCATCAATCTCTGCATAGCGGTATAGGTCATATACCTTCTCAGTTTCAAAGAAATCTTCAGAGGACTGGGCCAGGACGCCACCTTCCACCGTGGCATGATAGAACTTTCCATCCAAAAAGATGGCCACATGGCTATAGTTCCCAGTAGATGCCTGGATGGCCTGTCCCATTTCCGTATGATCCCTCACAAAAATCAAATCGCCAGATTCTAACATAGTCTCCTCCTAGCAAAAAAGGAGCCGAAACTCCTTTTTTAACAATGGGTTATCCCGTTTATCATTAAGCATTAAAGCTTTCAGTCAATTGTGGTACCACTTGTTTCTTACGAGAAACAGCACCTGGAAGGAAAGCGTGGTTGTTTTCAAGTTTGAAGTTGAAGGCTGCTTCCACCTTGTCCATATTAGCACCAAGAGCCAAAATTTCTGAGTTAGAGTTGACGATGTCTGTAATCATCAAGACAAAGTCAGAGTATCCGTTAGTTGCAATTGCGACTTGGATAGCTGCTTCGATTTCAGCTTGACGTTCCAATACTTCGGCAATATCAACTGTATTGACTTGAGCCACACGGACATTGTTGCCGTTCAATTCAAAAGTCTTAGCATCGATGTCGATCAATTCTTCTGCAGATTTGCTTGCCAAGTTGGTACCAGCCTTAAGCATGGCAAGACCGTATTCTTCCAAGTTCACACCAGCCAATTCAGCCAATTCAGGCGCAATCACTTTATCAGATGGATGAGTTGTTGGAGATTTCAAAAGAAGGGTATCTGAAATCAAACCTGAAAGCATCAAACCTGCGATTTCTTTTGGCACTGCTACACCATGTTCTTTGAACATGCGGTAAACGATAGAAGATGCTGATCCTACTGGTTCCAAACGCATGTAAAGTGGGCTGGCAGTTTCAAAGTTAGCCACACGGTGGTGATCCACTACACCGTAAACTTCTACTTCAGCGATATCTGAAACAGATTGTTGGAACTCATTGTGGTCCGTCAAGATGACTTGCTCTGCACCTTCTGCTTTAGCTGATGTGATGACGCGTGGTGCTTCCACACCAAAATAGTCCAACACGAAAGCTGTTTCTTCATTTGGAGTTCCAAGAGCCACTGCTTCTGTATCCAAACCGTAAGCTTCTTTTGCAAGATAAGCAAAGGCTACAGATGAACCGATGGCATCTGAGTCAGGATTTTGGTGACCAAAAACGAGAATTTTTGACATGTTTCTACCTCTTCATTTTCATTTGTATATTCACTCTATTTTAGCACGTTTTTCCGTTTAAAGAAAGGGGATAGTTGTTCATTTCATCAGAAAAAGACAGCTGGAAGGACCAACTGTCTCGATCTATTTTATCCTTTAACCCGTTTCAAGTAATCTTGGTAACTTTCCGTTTCCATCAAGTCCTTCGCATTTTGGACCCGTTCTTTTGTCGGTGGTTTCACACCCTCCAACTTGTACGGAATACCCAATTCCCGCCATTTGAATTCACCCATGGTATGGTAGGGTAGAATTTCAAATTTATCAACATTTTTAAGGGTTTTAACAAATTTCCCAAGTTCGATCAGGTCATCATCTCGGTCTGTCAAACCTGGGACCAAAACGTGACGAATCCAGACGGGTTTTCCAATATCAGACAAATACTTGGCACAGGCTAAAATATTCTTGTTCGTTTGACTGGTTACAAATCTGTGCCGCTCATCGTTAATTTCCTTGATATCCAGAAGCACCAAGTCTGTCACTGCCATTAATTTATCAAATTTTTCCAGGTAACGAGGGGTATTGCGGAAAGGTAGAGCACAGGTATCGAGCGTGCAGTGAATGCCCAATTCTTGAGCCTTGGTGAAGAGGGCAATCAAAAAGTCTATCTGCAAGAGGGCTTCTCCACCACTAACCGTGATCCCACCTTTTTGACCCCAAAATCCACGATAGCGGAGGGCTTCTTCTAGGACATCATCCACTGTTCGTTCTCTAGACATGTTGGTTTCCATAGCCCAAGTATCCGGGTTATGGCAATACTGACACCGCATTTGACAGCCTTGAAGAAAGACAATAAAACGGATCCCTGGTCCATCCACTGCACCGAAGCTTTCTGTAGAGTGTACCATTCCTGTTACTTTTCCATAGTCAACTGTTTCATTTTCCATGTCTTGTCCTTCTCTCTTGAAAACGTTTTATGGTTTTATTATACCATGATTCCTTGTGAATAAAAGGATTTTAATGATTTTTTAGAAAATAAACTGTTTTTCAATTTCAACCTATTGTATTAGTACAGGCCCTTCCAGTCGCTGTTACTCTTTCCTATTCTCTCTGGCAAAAAAAGAAAACGAAGAGCCGTTTTCTTTTTTTAATATCTTAAGAATCTTGATTTCACCAATCGATAATCGCGACAAAATCTTACTGGATCTTGGGAAAGACCAACACGTGGTGACGGTCCGCTCCCAAGTTCACCTAGCAGACGGACGCCAATTCCAGTTCACCGAAAGTCGACACAAATTAGACAAGTTTCATTTTGTCGACTATGCAAAAAGACATCAAAAATAAAGTACTCCGCTGACAGTTGAGAATGGACTCAACTGTTTTTTTACGATATCCGAAAATGAAAATTGTTTTCAGCCCAAAATAATAGCTTATTTATCTCTTATTTCTCTACTATTTCAAGAAATAACACTCTCAAATATGCATCTTATCTAAAAGCTATTGACATTTTCCTATTTCCCTATTAAATTGGGTATGATAGAAATAAATACGAAGGGACTGTCTTTAACTGAAAATGTAAGCGGTCTCAAAAAATTAGAGGAGAGTTCTATGGACCAAAGATTTTTGGAAAAATCCTGTCGTTATAGTATCCGCAAACTAACTGTCGGTACGGCTTCTGTGTTATTAGGAGCCATTTTTCTCGGCTCACACCAGGTAGGTGCTGATAGTATTGTTGGAAGTCAAAACGAAAGCAACCACCTTGAAGCTGCCCCAGCCATAGAGAGCCCGACTGATGGAACCGGAGAAGCCAAACCAGAAAATCCGTATAGCGCTCCTATTTCTGAAGAAAAAAGCTCGTCACCTGATACAGAAGTTCAAAGCAAGCATACAGCCACTTCGACTACTTCGATTGAGCCAAATGAAGAAAGGGAAAATATGAAAGTTGAGACTCCCGTGGCCAAACAAACAGATTATCATTTAAGCTACAATCAACCTGCTGCTGCGACCTATGATGGGTGGGAAAAACAAGCTCTCCCAGTCGGAAATGGAGAAATGGGCGCTAAGGTTTTCGGACTCATCGGCGAGGAGAGAATTCAATACAACGAAAAAACTCTTTGGTCTGGTGGCCCACAACCGGATAGCACCGACTACAACGGAGGAAACTATCAAGATCGCTACAAAGTCTTAGCAGAAATCCGTAAGGCTCTTGAAGCTGGAGACCGCCAAAAAGCGAAGCAGTTAGCCGAAGAAAATCTAGTGGGACCAAACAACGCCCAATACGGACGCTACTTATCTTTCGGTGATATCTTCATGGTCTTTAACAACCAAAAGAAAGGCTTGGAGAACGTTACCGACTATCACCGTGACTTAGATATTACTGAAGCTATCACGACCACTTCTTATACTCAGGACGGAACCACCTTTAAACGCGAAACCTTCTCTAGCTATCCGGATGATGTTACTGTGACTCACTTGAGTAAAAAAGGGGATAAGACCCTTGATTTTACCCTTTGGAATAGCTTAACAGAGGATTTACTTGCGAATGGTGACTACTCTTGGGAATATTCGAATTATAAACAAGGGGCAGTCACGACCGATTCAAATGGTATCTTGCTCAAGGGCACTGTCAAAGACAATGGCCTTCAATTTGCCTCCTATCTTGGAATCAAGACAGACGGACAAGTCACTGCCCAAGATGGCTATTTGACTGTCACTGGAGCCAGCTATGCGACCCTTTTACTCAGTGCCAAGACTAATTATGCTCAAAATCCAAAAACCAATTACCGCAAAGATATTGATGTAGAAGCAACTGTCAAATCGATTGTCGAGGCGGCTAAAGCCAAAGATTATGAAACTCTAAAACATGACCACATCAAGGACTACCAACGTCTCTTCAATCGTGTTCAACTAAATCTTGGCGGTAATAAGTCTAACCAAACGACAAAAGAAGCTCTCCAAACCTATGATCCTACAAAAGGGCAACAACTAGAAGAGCTCTTCTTTCAATACGGACGTTACCTCCTCATCAGTTCGTCTCGTGACCGGACAGATGCCCTTCCTGCCAACTTGCAGGGAGTCTGGAATGCTGTAGACAATCCACCTTGGAACGCTGACTACCACCTCAATGTCAACCTACAAATGAACTACTGGCCTGCCTATATGAGTAATCTCGCAGAAACGGCTAGGGCAATGGTCAATTATATCGATGACATGCGCTACTATGGTCGTATCGCTGCTAAAGAGTATGCCGGCATCGAGTCTAAAGAAGGCCAAGAAAACGGTTGGCTGGTTCATACCCAAGCAACACCATTTGGCTGGACTACTCCAGGTTGGAACTACTATTGGGGTTGGTCTCCTGCTGCCAATGCTTGGATGATGCAGAACGTCTATGATTACTACAAATTCACCAAGGATGAAACTTATCTTAAAGAAAAGATTTATCCCATGCTTAAGGAAACAGCCAAGTTCTGGAATTCCTTCTTGCACTATGACCAGGCTAGTGACCGTTGGGTTTCTTCTCCATCTTATTCGCCAGAGCATGGAACTATCACGATCGGGAATACCTTCGACCAATCACTAGTTTGGCAGCTCTTCCACGACTATATGGAAGCTGCCAATCACCTCAATATTGACCAAGATTTGGTGACAGAAGTGAAGGCTAAATTTGACAAGCTCAAACCACTTCATATCAACCAAGAGGGACGTATCAAGGAATGGTACGAGGAAGACAGTCCTCAATTCACCAACGAAGGCATTGAAAATCATCACCGTCACGTTTCCCATCTAGTTGGACTCTTCCCAGGTACTCTATTTGATAAGGACCAGCCTGAATATCTGGAGGCCGCACGCGCAACCCTAAACCATCGTGGAGATGGTGGTACAGGTTGGTCCAAGGCTAATAAAATTAACCTCTGGGCTCGTCTCTTAGACGGAAACCGCGCTCATCGTTTATTGGCTGAACAGCTAAAATCTTCAACTCTAGAAAACCTCTGGGATACCCATGCGCCTTTCCAAATCGATGGGAACTTTGGTGCAACCAGTGGGATGGCAGAAATGCTCCTTCAGTCTCACACAGGCTATATTGCCCCATTACCAGCCCTTCCAGATTCTTGGAAAGACGGTCAAGTCTCAGGTCTCGTGGCCCGTGGCAACTTTGAAGTCAGCATGAAATGGAAAGAAAAAAATCTTGAGACATTAGCTTTCCTTTCCCATGCAGGTGGAGATTTAGTGGTCGATTATCCAGACATCGAATCGAGTATTGTCAAGATTAACGGGAAAGAAATCAAACCAACTCTTCTCAAAGACAATCGGATTCAGATTGCCACTCAAAAAGGGGATCAGATTACCTTTGAAAAGTTACCAGAGCGGGTCACTCGCCTATCTGCTGTGAGAAAAGATGCTGTAACTGCTGAACTCGATTTCAATCCGGTTACAGATGCGACCCACTATGTCATCCGTCGAGAGAGTAATGACGAAAGCAGTGATGCTCCTTCTATCAAAGAATTCCTAACCAATGTCACTCATTTCATCGACCGCTCCATTGATTCTCTCCATAGCTATAGCTATTCTGTTAGAGCCATGATTGGGGAGCACTCAAGGCAAGCATCCGAATCTGCGTCAATCCAACCAGTTGTGGAATTGATGGACGACAGAGATCCTCGTGTTCAATACGGTCCTGCCTTCCATAACTGGGAGGATGCTGACCTATTTGCAGGAACCGAAAAATATGCTGACCTAACTGTCGATAGTTATTCTGACAACGATGCCACTGCTAGAATTTCTTTTAATGGACGAGGAATTGAAATCTATGGTCTCAAATCATCTGAATTAGGCCTAGCGGAAGTTCAAATCGATGGCAAGAAAGTAGGAGACCTGGATTTCCACACCTCGGGAGAAACGGAAAAAAGTGCTCTAATCGGTCGTTTCACAGGACTTCCTGATGGAGAGCATCTCCTGACTCTAACCGTGAAGAAGGAACACTTGAACCGAGGGAATGAACGCTCAAAAATTTCCATAGATTACTTTAAAATCTATCCGGGTCAAGGTGCGACTGTTGAAAAGATGGATGACAGAGATCCTCGTATCCACTATGGCTCCTTGTTCAAGGACTGGAGCGAATCAGGCTTATATCAAACGACAGAAAAATACGCGACTCTCCAAAACGTGGATCCATCTCAGTATGCTGAGGCCAAAGCAACCATTCCATTCACTGGTACAGGTATTCGTATTTACGGCTTAAAATCTTCTGACTATGGAAAAGCCTTAGTCACCATAGATGGAAAAGAAATGCCAAGTTTGGACTTCTACTCAAGTGATGACTATGAAAAGAATGTGTTGATTGGCGAGTATACAAACTTAAGCAATGGAGATCATATCCTCACTTTGACAGTCGATCCTAACTCTCCAGATGACCGAAAGATGATTTCTCTGGATTCATTTGACATCTTGAAGCCGTCAACTGTATCCCTAGATACTCCAAGCCTGGCCCCAATAAAAGCAGGCGATCAGACGATTACCCTCACACTTCCGTCTGGGGAGTGGGATGCTATTGCCCTTCATTTCCCTGGCGAAAAAGATCCTGTTTTCCTCAAGAAAACCGATGATTCCCACGTCACCCTATCAGATGGAAATCGAGTGTTAGCGATTAAGGACCAGCAAGTTGAATTGCCGATCCCAGAAACTGCTCATCAAAAACAAACTCAGCTCATCACAGCCTATGCCATCCGAGGAAAGACCATCACTAGTCCGGTCGTCTCTCTGTTACCTGCTATTGTGACAAGTTTGGGAGACCAAGAACCTCCTGTAGTGACACT
This sequence comes from Streptococcus sp. KHUD_013, assembly GCF_052588545.1. Taxonomy (NCBI): domain Bacteria; kingdom Bacillati; phylum Bacillota; class Bacilli; order Lactobacillales; family Streptococcaceae; genus Streptococcus; species Streptococcus sp. KHUD_013. The sequence continues at coordinate 534,547 of NZ_CP186264.1, read as the reverse complement.
TCCTGAGTACACAGAGCCAATCGGCACTGCTGGACAGGAGGCAGCTATCCACTCTCTACCTGAATATGTCCTTCGAGTACTGAAAGACCAAGCAAGCCAGGTAGAGGTCATTAGTGGAGAAAATGAGATTGGTAGTGACAGTCATTTAGAGATTCAAAAGGTCCTTGACCAAGGACTCTTTGGCAAAACCTACGATGCTTTCAACCTTCAACTCAAGGATAAAGAAGGGAATCCAGTTCCAGTCAAAGGAAGTGTATTGGTTCGACTTCCACTATCAAAAGAAGTGAAGCAAGTCTATGTCTTGACTCCTAATCAAGAACTCCAAGCAGTAGAATTTACACTACGAGAGGGCATGATTGAATTCATGGCACAAGAGTTAGGAACCTATGCCATTGTCTACAAGACAAAATCAGAAACTGTACCATTCATTTCAAGTCTTCATGAGAAAGTTGAGCCGACTGTATCAGAAAGAAGGGAGCCATACAAGCCAAATTCAGAGAACACTAGTCCAAGGAAGGCCGGTGATACTTTGATGAGTGTTCCCAACTCTAAACAAGACGACGCTTCACAAGGACAACTTCCAAAAACGAATGCTAAACTCAGTTCATACCTACTCTTCTTAGCAGGACTTAGCCTTGTTCTCGCAGCTACTTTCCTAGAGAAAAAGAAAACCGATTAGCTTGATGTAGCTAACAAGATCAATAAAAAGGATGGAATCTCCATCCTTTTTCGTTTATCCTAAAACCAATTCGTCACTCACCAAGGTTTCACCACTGTTCTGATGGAAAAGGCGCATCAAGTCTTCAACTGTCAGGTTCTTCTTTTCTTCTCCTTTAACATCGACCACGATCTTGCCTTGGTAGAGCATGATCAAGCGGTTGCCGTATTCAATTGCATGGTTCATATCATGCGTAATCATTAAGGTTGTCAAATCATGGCTTTCCACGATTTTTTGTGTCAATTCCATGACCATTTCACTGGTCTTTGGATCGAGCGCTGCGGTATGTTCATCCAGTAGCAAGAGTTTTGGTTTGACCAAGGCAGCCATGACCAAGGTCAAAGCTTGCCGTTGTCCCCCTGATAAGTATTGCGTGTCCACTTTGAGGCGATTTTCCAAACCAATATTGAGTTCCTTCAAAGCCGTTTTAAATTCTTCGCGGTCTTTTTCTTTGACCCCCCAACTGAGTCCCCGTCTTGCTCCACGTTTTTTAGAAATGGCCATATTTTCTTCAATGGTCAAGCGGGAAGCCGTCCCCATCTTAGGATCCTGGAAAACACGCGCAATATCCTTGGCACGCTTCCGAACGCTGGTCTGCTTAATCGATTTCCCTTCTAAAAGGATTTCTCCTTGGTCCACTTGCAGGCCACCTGCCAGAATATTCATCAAGGTCGATTTACCGGCTCCATTTCCTCCAATGACGGAAATGAAATCTCCTTCTTCTACTGTCAGATCCAAGCCTTTGAGAACATGGTTTTCATTGACCGTACCTGCTTCGAATGTCTTATGGATATCTTCAATTTTTAACAATGTTGCCATTTATCTTCTCCTTCTAGTTGTTGCTTAATTTCAATCCACGAATCTTGAGACGTTTCTGGGCTTCTGGTGCGAACAAGACCAAGGCCAAGAGAATGGCGTTAAACAAACGGACCAAGTTTTGGTCTAGGTTTGGAATTTCGTAGATATTGAGGATAATGAGGCGGTAGACAATTGCCCCCACTCCAATCGAAAGCAAGCGTCCTCCAATGGTCAAATCATGGATCAAGACTTCTGCTAAAATAACAGCACTGAGACCTACGACGATGGTACCTGTACCAGAAGTCACGTCTGAGAAGCCATCTGTCTGAGCGAAGAGAGCCCCACACAATGCCACCAAGCCATTAGAAATCATATAACCGAAAATCTTCATGGTGTCCACATTCACCCCATTGGCCTCACTCATTGGGATATTGTCACCCGTTGAACGAAGAACCAAGCCAATCTGAGTTTTCATTAAGAGAGTCAAAATCAGGCAGACCAATAACAAACAAGAAAGACTAACAGCAAAGACAGCAGCCTCATTAGACAAACCCAGCCCCATCACAGACTTGAAGATGGTACTTGAATCTCCAATGGATAAATTAGGAACGCCCCCCATGATCTTAATATTGATCGAATAGAGGCCAGTCAGTGTCACAATCCCTGTTAAGAGAGCGGGGATCTTCATCTTAGTATGAAGGAGGCCAGAAACTAGACCTGCTAACATCCCTGCAAAAATAGAAAATAGGGTTGCTAGCCATGGGTTTTGACCCGCTTGAATTTGGGATGCAACGACTGCCGCTCCAAGCGGGAAAGCCCCTTCTGCTGTCATATCCGCTATATCTAAAATGCGGAATGTTAAGAATATACCAATGGCCATAATCGACCACAATAAACCTTCAGATAAACTTGATAATACTAAATCCATCATCCATCTCCTATTTCTTTTCGTTTATACCAGAGAGATCAATTCCTAATTTCTTAGCCATCTCTTTGTTGACATACAATTCTAAATTCTTAGGGGCTTCTACAGCCAGATCGGCTGCCTTTTCCCCTTTCAGAATACGAATCGCCATCCGGGCAGACTGACGACCCAACTCGGTGTAGTCTGTCCCATAGGTATAGAGCCCTCCTACTTGAGCCATTTCAATTGAACCTCCAATGACTGGAACCTTGTGTTTTAAAGAAACTTGTTTGATCGTTTCCATCGTAGAGGAAATAATGTTGTCCGTTGGAATAAAGACTAGATCGACCTCAGACATCAAACTGTCCGCTGCTGCTTTCACATTATTACTGTCTAAGATGGTTTTCTCTACGACACGGTAGCCTTTGGCCTCAAGGACTTTTTTAGCCTCATCTTTTTGAACGACGGAGTTGGGCTCACTTTGCGTATAAAGGATCCCGATTGTCTTAGCTGTTGGCAAAACCTTTTGAATCAGATCGACTTGTGTAGCAATCGCATCTGAAGATTGGTCACTCGTTCCTGTCACATTGCCACCAGGACGATCCAAGTTCTTGACCAACTTAGCAGCCAGAGGGTCCGTCACTGCAGAAAAGACTACAGGGGTTCTTTTGCTCGTATTGGCAATACTTTGTGCTGATGGAGTCGCAATGGCAAACACAAGGTCACTTTCCTGTGATAATTGATTTGAAATGTTTTTCAAATTTCTCTGCTCCCCTTGAGCATTTTGATAATCAATTTCAATCTCTTCTCCGTCTACATAACCCTGTTTTGCTAACTCTTCTACAAAGCCTTTTCGAGTTGCATCAAGAGACTTATGGGTAATATACTGCGAAATCCCAATCTTAATCTTTTGATGCTTAGAGGTCTTCAAGTGATGGAGGGTCAAGAGGGAGGTCATCAGTAGACCAACTACCAGAACCGGGGCAATTAACTTCTTTACAACTTTCATGAAACATGTCTCCTTCTCTAAAACATTCAAACAGCATACAAAAAAACCGTTTAGATGATTCTAAACGGTTGGTATCATTCCTCACAAACTTAAAAGTATGCCAGCATTGCCGTCCATTTAGATATCATCTATATGGACCACAATCAAAAATCTTAGCCACATAGATACAAACAAATTGCTCGTTTCGTTTGCATCCATGAGTTCATGTCTACAAACACTATCTAAAGTAGCTAAAGTAAAAGTTTTGATTCAACAATGTGGAGTTCGTGTTTTTCATAAAATTCTGCTTTCGTTTTTTTATGTTGACTATCTTACCGAAATTTTTTCAGGCTGTCAAGCCTAAATTCAGAATTTTTTTAATTATCTTATTTTTTCTTCATTACCAAACAAAAAAGTGCCCGATGAGGGCACTAAATGAGCGAATATCTTATTTTTTAAAGGTGAATTTAAAATCATCCTCTTCATTCTGATAAACCGTTAAGATTCCGTTTACCAATTTATATTTGAGATTGTATTGCATTACAAAGTTTCCACCACTATCTACAAGAAATTCATGAGTTTTTTCAGATAACTCGCCTTCAAATAACACCATATCTATGGTTCCTTTTTTAACATCAATTTCAACTCCTATTTCCTTCAAGTAACCCCATTTGCTTCGTTCCTCAATGTACTCCAATGCATTTTCCACAGAATTTAAATAACTTTTATCGCCTTCAAGGAGTTTTTTTGCTGCTCCTTTAAAATCAACTTTTCCTGATGTAGAAATTTTTACATTGTTACCCTCTACTTCCACAATCATTTCGACATCTTTAAAAAATTCACCAGAGATATCTAAAGTCGAGGTGAAACTTTCTTTAAAACCAGATGTCATTTCTTTCTTCACTTCAGGAGTAGCTGACCATTTCCCTTGAATACTATTTGGATTTTTAGCAAATAACAAAAAGGCAAGCACAGACAAAACTGCAACGGCAACTAGACTACATAATCCAATAATAAGCCCTTTTTTAGACTTCTTCACTGGCATTGGACCTTGGCCCATATATGAGGAATTAGTCTGGTAATTCAGTTGCCCATTGTTTGGATAGCCACCCTGCATCTGAGCATTGGTATAGGATGTGAAGGGCGCTCCCTCTTGAGCCGACTCCTGAACAGGAGCTTGTGGCTGGATTCCACCTTGACCAAAAGCTTGTCCTTGTTGTTGAAACGGACTTGTTGCACCTTGGAATTGATTTGGAGCTGAACTTGCACCTCCAAATGGGGCTTGGGTCGGAGTTGGACCTCCGAACTGTGCTTGTTCTGGTGATGGCGTCGCACCTTCAAATGGAGATTGAATTGGATTTACCAGCGTATCCTGTGTCGCTTGTGTTTCTGGACTTTCAAACTGACCAAAAACCTGTTCGATTTCCTCCTGATTGGCCGGTCGACCATGGACTCTCTCGAACTCTGCTAACCACTCTTCTTGTTTCACTACTATCTCCTTCTGACCTTTACTTATTTTATTATAAAGGAAATTCATAGGAGAAGCAAATCCGACTAAAATGAGCATAAAAAATCAGGGAAAAACCCTGATAAGCGAATGTTTTATTTTTTAAAGGAGTATTCAATTCCATAATCATTTCCATCCACGGAAACTTTCAGGGTTCCATTTTCAATTTTATACTTGAGGTCGTATTTAAGGAAATGACTTGCATCTTCATCCTGAATGAATCGGTGATCTTTTTCATCCACCTCACCTTCAAAGGCTACCATTTTAAGAGTGCCTTTCTTCACATCGATTTCAAGTCCCAAATCCTCTAAATAGGAATTTTCACTGTTTTCCTGGATATAGTCTAAGGCATCCTCAACAGAGTAAAAATCATTGTCCCCATCATCATAGAGTTCCTTTGCAGCTCCCTTGAAATCAATCTTACCAATCACACTAATGGTTACTTTTTTCCCCTCTACCTCTACAATCATATCCATATCTTTTACAAATTCACTAGAAATATCTGATGCAGTAGAGAAAGTGCCTGAAAAAGCAGACTTCATTGTCTTTTTCATTTCAGGAGTTGCTGACCATTTTCCTTGAATATTATTCGAGTTTTTAAAAAATAGGAAAAAGGCAAGTACAGCTAAGATAGCAACTGCAACTAAACTACATAATCCAATAATCAGCCCTTTCTTAGACTTCTTACCGGGTATCGGGGCTTGTCCCATATATGGGGAATTAGTCTGGTAATTCAATTGCCCATTGTTTGGATAGCCACCCTGCATCTGAGAATTGTTATAGGGCGAGAAGGTTGCTCCTGCTTGAGCAGACCCCTGAACAGGAGCTTGTGGTTGGACTCCACCTTGACCAAAAGCTTGTCCTTGTTGTTGAAACGGACTTGTTCCACCTTGGAATTGATTTGGAGCTGAACTTGCACCTCCAAATGGGGATTGGGTCGGAGTTGGACCTCCAAACTGTGTTTGTTCTGGAGTTGGTGTCGCACCTCCAAATGGCGTTTGTTCTGGAGTTGGCGTCGCACCTCCAAACTGCGTTTGTTCTGGAGTTGGTGCTGCATCTCCAAATTTCGCTTGTTCTGGAAACGGTAAGGGACCCCCAAATTGTCCTTGATTGGAAACAGGTGCTGCACCTTCAAATGGAGATTGAATTGGGTTTACCGGTGTATCCGGAGTCGCTTGTGTTTCTGGACTTCCAAACATACCAAATGCCTCTTGTATCTCCTCTTGAGTGGCCGGTCGACCATGGACTCTCTCAAACTCTGCTAACCATTCTTCTTGATTCATTGCTATCTCCTTCTAACCTGTAGTAATTTTATTATAAAGGAATTTAATGGGATATGCAAATCCGACTAAATTGAGCATAAAAAATCAGGGGAAACCCCTGATTTCATACTCTTATTCTTGAACTTTTGTTACTTGCTCATCTTCATCGACTAGATCACTGACCTCAACCTTCACCTTGGTGACACGACCATTTTTCACCTTATCATTTGTAAGGATCAAATGTTTCTTCATGCTATCTACTTCAAAACTCAAGCGCTCCTTGTGCCCTGGAATTCGTCCGACACCAGTCAGGTAGTAGCCTGCAATGGTATCCACATCATCACTTTCCAGCTTCACATCAAAATACTCATTGAAGTCATTTAAGGTCACAATCCCCTGAACAATATAGAGGTTGGGGGCAATTTCAAACACATCATTTTCAGCCTTATCGGTTTCATCATCAATTTCACCGACAATTTCCTCGAGAAGGTCTTCCAAAGTAACTAGACCAGCCATTCCTCCATACTCATCGAGCAAAATAGCCATCTGATTTTGTGTATTTCGGAGTTCCTTTAAGAGGTCATCTACAAAGATTGTTTCCGGTACAAAGAGAGGTTCCTGAAGGATCTTTCGAAGAGCGATGTTATCAAAGCCATTTACAAAGCCCTCATTGAGGAGGCGCTTGGTATGGATGAGACCAATAACATTGTCTTTGTCATCATCATAGACAGGAATCCGAGAAAAATTCTGTTTTAAAATGCTCTCGATGATTTCTCTGGTATCATCTTGGATATCCACCATAAAGGCATCCGTACGAGGAACCATTAGCTCACGCGCCATCAGCTCATCTAGTGAAAAGACTCCTTGCAACATTTCAATCTCGTCAGCATCCAGACTTGTTTCACTCTTAGCCAGCATATAGGCAATCTCATCTCGTGACATCTCTTCGTCTGCATCATCGAATTGCATAGGAGTCAGACGACTGACCAGATTGGTTGATGCCGATAAGAGCCAGACAAAGGGGCTAACGATTTTTCCTAGTAAAATCACAATTGGAGCCGTTCGAATAGCCAAGCTATCTTTCAGATTCATGGCAATACGCTTCGGATATAACTCACCAAATACAATCGAAATATAGGTCAGAAAAGCCAGTGAGAGGAAGCTAGCTATCGCACGTGCTGTCTCCGTATTTCCCATCCAAGAAGCGATTACTTTCCCAAGATCATCAGCTAAGCTTGCCCCAGACAAGATGGTAATCAAGGTAATACCAACCTGAATCGTAGATAAAAAGTGGTTGGGATTTTCCAATACCTTTAAGAGACGAATATATTTTTTATCGCCTTCCTCAGCCTTTTGCTCTACGCGAGAACGGTTCAGCGATACCATCGACATCTCCGTTGCAGAGAAAAATGCATTTAATAAGGTCAATACAAATAGTAAAACAAATTGCAGTATTAAATCCTGACTGCCAGGGTCTTCCATGGATATTCTCCTCAATGTATAGTAATAATGCCCATTATATCATATTTTTTGAAATGGTGCATAGTCGCAAAAATTTCCCTCCTAAAAGAGGAGGGAAGGCTCAGTTATACTCCATAACGTGTGAAATCATAAAAGAGTACATTCAGTTTTTCTACAAGTTCCAAAAGGGTCAAACTACTTGTACAAATAAATTTTTTCCCTTTGATATTCGGAATCATAAAGTTGGCAACAATAACATCATATTCGGTATGCTCTAGTTCATGAAGATTAAAGTCATGCTTGATGACCTGTGAAAACTCAAAGTTATCCGTACAATAGAATTTTAAGAAATCAATCATGGACTTGGCATGGTGGTCATCGTATCGGCTAATGATTAAGACCTTGACAGCCGTCCGTCTCCTTAATAGTTGAGGCAATAGATTTTCCCAATGTGAAAATACGGTATAAATCTGATGCTTGAGGTTTTCAGGATTTTCATGAAAGCCCATCTCTTTGAGATAGTGATACAAACCTGTTTCAACATCCTGATAAAATTTAGGGAAGAGGGTTCGATAATCCTCATTGGTATAGCTCTTGGTATCATAGAGAAGAAATTCACCAAAGATTTCACGCCGCTCCAAATAGGCGGTGTTGTGAATATGCATAATCATCTCTTCATAATTCTCAAGTTCTAAACCATAAGATTCACTCAGGTGATCAAGAAATTGAGAGGCTAAAATATAGGATTTTTTTGTAACAGCATCTTCCTCAGTGGAGTCAATCAGATCCTGTGGGGTAAAATAGAAGCGTTTCTGTAGGAAGATAATAAAGAGCTGTTCTATGATTTCTTCGTTAAATTCTACACCCAGCTGCAAACCAAAATAACGAAGCATCTCATTGATTTTTGGGAGCTCTTGATAGAGATAGGCGTATTGTTCAAAATTATTGGCCCCTTCAATTCGATACCCTTGCTTAATCCGGTAAAGGTAGACCGTTAGCATAATTTTATAAGAATGGAAGATCGAATAAGTCAGTGGGATTTCTGTCAGTTTATAGAAGAAGGTAATGAAATCAATAATGACTTGCTCTCTAATATCTGGAAATGGCCACTCTAAATAATAATACCGCTCTGCAAAATACTGGGAATAGAAAAAGCGAATATCGACTTCGTCCCCCACGACATTTAGAGGATTCAAGGTGATTCGTATATTGTACTTTTCCTGAATAATCTGGTTAATGTTTCGAATCAAGCGATAAAATGATTGTTGACTGAGATCATATCGTCTACAAATTAAGTCACTGGAAACGTCCTTATGGAAGAACAAGTATTCCAAGAGGGAGAAAGCTGTAGATTCTTTAAAGAAGTGATGGTAGACCACCTCAATCCCAACCGAATCATCATAGCTGATCTTAATGCCATTTGTCGAAGACTCAATCAAGAACTCTTTAAAGACCGTTCGTAAATTTGAAAGATCCTCCTTCAATGACCGTTCTGTACAATCTAACATTTCTGCGAGTTCCTTCAAATGAAACCAGCGCTTCTCTCGAATTAATGTTTCTAGCAAACGCATTTGGCGTCGCTGCTTTTTGGCAAGCAATTCTATCATCTTATAGAAACTCCTTGATTTTCTATCATTACTAATTCATTATAACATATTTTCTTAAAGGAAAGGTAAAAGTTAACGATTCAAGTACTTAGCTTACCCTTTCTTAGTCTATATTCAAAAGAGAGTGGGACAGAAATCGGTCATTCGTTAGAATTCGATTTCGTCGTCCCACCTCCGCACAGTTGAGTAGGATTGTAAAAGCTGATGAAATCAGCGTAGTAGAGCCCACTCAACCACTGCGTCTTGCTCGACAATCCAAAGACACTTAAGAGGCTAGGACTTTTGTCCCAGCCTCTTATTTATTCTGTTAGGATTTATTGATGATTCCAAACTCTTCTTGCTTGCGCTGCTCTTGTGTCTTTTTATGATTTTCATACAAGGCTGCGAGGAATTTCACGATTTCTTTACCAATCGAATAAACCGGAATTGCCACGATCATTCCAATTACACCATAGATGTTACTGGATAAAAGCAAAAGAACCATAATGGTAATGGGATGCACCTTCATCACCCCTCCCACAATCCGTGGATAAAGGATATTTCCATCGATTTGTTGAACAATCAACATGAAGATGACTGCTTTGACCATCATATTGAAATCGGTAAAAGCATAAGTAACTACCATAGGTATTAAGCCAATCGTCGGCCCAATATAGGGAATAAAGATGGCCAAGGCTGAGAAAATAGCAAAGACCAAGGCATATTTCAAACCGATAATACTGTAGCCAATAAAGGCTAGAGTACCAATAATCAAGGCATCGATAGAAATCCCACTAATATAACGAGAAACTGTTTGGTTGAGACTCACTAAGAGGGAGCTAATATTCCGCCGGTCATTCTTCAGGATAGTCCGCTCTATCATTGGCAGCAACTTCTTCCCATCAATCAAGAAGTAAACCAGGAAGATCGGCGTCATAACCAGAATGAAGAGCGTATTGACAATCGTCGATACCACACTACCCAAACTATTGGTCACACTGTTTAAGATATTTTGTAGAATATCCACATAAGATAGGTTTAGTTGCTGAATGGTTGATTGGATATTGATACTCTGAAAGGCTGGATTTTTAGATAACTTCGTCACAAAACTTTGCACTTCCCAATACAAGCCTTGGGTTGAATTAATCAAGCTTGTCAACTGGTTGATTAAAATAGGCAAGATATAAACAATCCCATAAATAATCAATCCAAAAAGGGTTACCAAGGTTAATAGAATGCCCAAAATTCGATTCAGATGAAATTTCTTTTCCAAAAATTCTACGATAGGATTGGTGATATAATACAAGAAACCAGCAATCAAAAATGGAAGAATAATGGTATTCAGAACAGATACAAATGGAGAGATGAGGCTTCCCATACTTCCCCAAATATAGAATATAATCGTTAATAATAGGACTTCACAGGTCCAGAAAAATAATTTACTTTTATGAAACATCCCTTTCCTCCTATCTGCTATTTTATCATATTTATGGTAAAATAGAAAATATTTTTATGAAGGTTAAAAAGATGAAAGAAAGCTTAATTGAACTGAAAGACGTCACTCTAAGAAAAGAAGGAAAAAACCTCCTCTCCCATTTAAATTGGACCGTTAAAAAAGGGGAAACCTGGGCCATCCTTGGCCTGAATGGTGCTGGAAAATCGACCCTCCTTCGTCTCTTAATGGCGGAATACTGGAAAACAGAAGGAGAGGTTTCTGTCCTTGGAACACAATTTGGACAAGGCGACATTCCTGAACTCCGCAAGCGAATTGGAGTGGTTAGCTCCTTTATTTCTGAGCGCATCCCTGAATCTCTATCCCCAGAAGAAATCGTCCTCACTGGTAAATACAAGAGTAGCATCCTCTATACAACTTACGGAGAGAAAGAACTCCAAGAAGCACGGTCCATGTTGCGTCGCATCGGTGCTACTTCTTTGATTGGGCGAAAATACAGGACCCTCTCTCAAGGGGAAAAACAGACGATTCTTATCGCCCGTGGTCTCATGGAAGAACCCGACCTTCTCATCTTCGACGAAGCCTCAAGTGGGCTCGACTTATTTGCTCGGGAAGCCATCTTTCAGTTGATTCACCAGATCAAACAGATGGAAAAGGCACCGACCATTCTCTTTGTCACCCACCATGCGGAGGAAATCACCAAATCTTTTAGCCATGTCCTTCTCCTCAAGGAGGGACAAAGTTTTGCCCAAGGCCCTAAGGAGGATATTCTCACCCAAGAAACTCTATCAGCCTTTTATGGGGGGAAGGTCCAGCTGATTCCTATCGGGGAAGATCGCTATTACATTCAGCCAGACCAGTAATCATTAGCCTACTAATACACAAAAGAAAGAGATTGGGACAAACGTCACCAATCTCTTTTCTTCTTCTATCTTAGATAGAACTGTCATTTTTTATCGATTTCGAGCGTAATTGATCATATCATATGGTAGAGTATTGGCACTTTCCCTCAAGGAATAGTTTTCCAATTCGTTGACATTTTGCCGCATGCGACGTGCATACTTGGCCGAAATCAAATGTTGCTCCTCATATTTGAAAATGAGTTTTCTCTCCAGGTAATAGCCTCTTAGCATCTCATCAATATTATTGGGCTTGATCCGATTGATAACCCGCTCTACAAAGGCTCCACTGGTAATCAATGACGTTTCACGCAGGCGTGATTCTTGAAGGAAAGATACCAAACTACTGCGATAGACTCCTTTTAGGTTTTCCAAACTCTCGATAATAATTTCCGTATTCGCCAAATACAAGGCGGCAATCTGGTCATAATCGATAGCTTCGAGCTTGTAATTTTCTCCGTTTTTCCATGCCTGAATACCGGATCCAAAGGTCAACACTTCGTGGAAAAGGAGTCGGATTATGCGGAAGAGCACCAAGAAATAATAGGTCAGGCGCGATGACAGATTGCGATTGATATTTTGCTCCATGGATCGGAGATAACGTTGATAGACATGGTAGCTTCTATCTCGAATCTTTCCTTCTTCATAGGCTTGTTCCAAACCATCGTTCTCGATACTGAGAATAAGGAGTTTCAATTGCTCCCAGTCTCTTTGAGTGGCCTTATCCTCCTGATTGAGAATCATATTTTCTATCCGGCCATGATAATTATCAATAGCCGCATACAGAGGCCCCTTCTGCTTGGTCACCGTCAACTCCTTCTCCAATAGCATGACGACATCGTTTAAGATAGCAATGTGCATCAAATGATCATTGGATTCCTCTTTGTCTTCGGATAGTTTTGGTAGGATGAGAAGTCCAATCAGGAAACTACACAAGGTCACCCCTGCTACTAAAAACAAGAGAACTGGATATTCTGCTTCTAGATGCGTCGGTATTAACAGAATGGTCGCGATAGACACCGCTCCTTTGACCCCCGAAAAGGTCAACAAGAGAGCATCTTTCAGATACTTATCAATGGATTTTTTCAATCGGAAACCACGGTACCAGTAAAATCCATACACCATCAAGAAGCGAATCAAGAATAGGAATCCCGTCAATAAGAGAACAGTCACAATCAAGAGCAGATTGTTGTAAAAGGGAGTCCTAAGAATTGGCTCAGAAATCATCTCAAGCTCTATCCCCAAAAGGACAAAGACGTATCCGTTAAGGACAAAATTGACTGTATTCCAAACCGTATGCGTCACCGTATCGACTTTGGCTTCTAGTAGGGTAATTTTCTTAATCCGACTAGCCTTTAGGATCCCAGCCACGACCACCGCAATAATCCCTGATACATGGATCTCTTCTGCAATAAAGAAGGTTAACAAGGGAAGACTCAATTCTAAAATGAGTTCACTGGCAATATCTGTTGCCCGAACACTCAACAACAGTTTCTGAAGCCCACGGTTGACAGCCGCTGTCACAATCCCTACCGCAAAACCTCCTAAAATGGAAACCACCAAATCCCAACTAGCCTGTCCCAATGAGAAGGCACCAGTAGTCTAAGCAGCCAGAGCTACTCGAAAGGCCACCAAACCTGAAGCATCGTTGAGCAAGCCTTCTCCTTTTAAAATGTTGGAGACCCGTTTAGGAAAGGTAAAGCGTTCCGAAAGGGAGGCAAAAGCCACCAAATCAGTCGGACCGAGCGCTGCCCCAACTGCCATACAGGCAGCTAGTGGAATTCCTAACCACAAGAGATGAGCCAACCAGCCCAAGCTAAGGGTCGAAATAAAAATAACTGGGAAGATTAAAAAGGCGATAATGCGCCAGTGCTTGAGAATAGAAGTAATATCCGCTTCTTCTGCCTCTCGAAAGAGGAGGGGACCAATAACCAAGGCCAAAAAGAGTTCTGTATCTAAGTGATACTCCGAATTGGGTAAGAGAAAGCCAAGCCCAATCCCAAGGAAGATCTGGATCAAGGGCAAGGGCAAGGTCGGAATCAACTTATTGGTCGCATTGGAAACAATCAGAACCAGGGAAAAGACAATGGCGTATACAAGAATCTCCATCTCTTATCCTCCTGATCGTTGGTTACAACAGTCCTCAAAGAGTTGTTTTTGTTCTTGGATCTTTTGATCAATCTTTGTCAGATCCTTGTGCTCAATTTTCTTCTGGCTACGTTCCATTTCAAGAGAGACTAACTTCTTCTTGATTTTGATCATCTTTTTGCTCATCCGCGCTTCATCCAAAAAACCGACAGCACGTTCATGAGACGTTGACTCCACAAAATCGTGACGAAGGGCTTCAATTTTATTTTTTAAAAATTCTTTATCCATGGCGGTAACTTTCTAATTTTTCAATCATGACCAAAAATGGTGGATGATTAATTTGATTGAGGGTCCGATAACTAGTGACCGTAAATTCTTGTTGAGGTAGGTGAGAGACAAAATCCAAGACAGCATCTTTTTCTAGGTCTCCACCTTCATGACCATAATAGATCATGATAGCTATCCGGCCCCCTTTGACCAAGAGGTGACATAGTTTATCGATGGCTTGAATGGTTGTTCTAGGCTGGGTAATGATCGACTTATCTGCTGAAGGAAGATAGCCTAAATTGAAGATAGCAGCCTTGACCTGGTTTACATAGAAATCAACCTCTTCATGCCCCTTCAAAAGAAGGTGGGCATTGGCAAGGCCTGCTTCTTCCAAACGCTTCTGCGTATGGACCAAGGCCTGCTCTTGAATATCAAATGCATAAACTTCTTTGGCTAGTTTCGCCAAGAAAAGCGTATCATGCCCATTACCCATAGTCGCATCAACGACGGTATCTTGATCCGTAATGACTTCCCTAAGAAAATCATGGGCCATTTCTAATGGTCGCAACATCCTACTCCTCCAATTTTCCTAGTTTACAGCCTTGAACACTTCCTCGACGACGCATTTCTGTTTCAATAGCATTCAGAACTTCCCACTTATTGAGACTCCACATTGGGCCTATCAGCATCTCTCGCGGAGCATCTCCTGTAATCCGGTGGATGACAATTTCCTTGGGAATAATTTCCAGTTGGTCACAGATGACCGACACGTATTCCTCCTGGCTCATCAATTGCAACCGCCCTTCATGATAGTCCCGTTGCATCCGAGTGTTGGTCATCAGGTGGAGCAGGTGTAACTTAATACCATGAATATCATTGTCCGTCACACAACGACGGACATTTTCTACCATCATCTCATGCGTCTCCCCTGGAAGACCGTTGATCAAATGCGAAACAATCTCAGCCTTGGGAACCTGATGACGAATCCGCTTGACCGTTTCTACATAGAGCTCGTAACTATGAGCACGGTTGATCAATTCAGATGTCGATTCATAGGTCGTCTGCAAGCCTAGCTCAATGGTCACATGCATTCGCTTTGTCAATTCTGCTAGATAGGCTAACGTTTCATCTGGCAAGCAGTCTGGCCGTGTCCCGATGTTAATCCCTACAACACCCGGTTCATTGATAGCTTGCTCATAGCGTTCACGAATGACATCGACGGATTCATGGGTATTGGTAAAATTTTGAAAATACACCAAATACTTTTTCACATCTGGCCATTTGTGGCGCATAAAATCAATCTCTTTGTAAAACTGATCCCGAATGGGGGCATCTGGTGCCACAATGGCATCCCCAGAACCAGAAACCGTACAAAAGGTACAGCCACCACGAGCAACAGTTCCATCACGATTGGGACAGTCAAATCCCGCATCAATCGGGACTTTGAAGGTCTTTTCTCCAAATAGGGTTCGATAATAATCATTTAAAGTCGTATAGGATTTCATACCCCTCATTATAGCAAAAAAGCAAAGTGAACTCAAAGTTGAGTCTCCTCTGCTTTCCACTTGTATTTCTTAAGATCGACACAACCGTTTGATTTGCATTCCACTCCTTCTGCCCAGAGAAGCGTGCCTTGCTCTTCCCAATCAGGAGCCAGGCGACCAGTAGATGTTACGACCCGATGACAGGGATAGGCCACAGCCTTTGTAGAAGTGGCCAAAACCTTGCCGACCTGCCGGGCATGGCGAGGATAGCCAATGAGTTGGGCGATTTGTCCATAGGTCGCTACACATCCTATTGGAATATGAGCCAGGACATTTAAAACCTTTTCTTCAAATAGATCTTTCATACTTTACTTCTGCTTACTCTTAAAGCGCCATTCAAAACGCAAACGATCGTAATAAGGGAAGACCATTTGCAAAAGACCGAATCCTAAAAGCATACTTCCTGTCACGTCAGTCGGGTAATGAACCCCAACATAGACACGCGAAAGGACGATGGTCACCATACAAAGGAAGAGGGCAAACTGAACGAGAACTTTTCCGACTTGAGAGGTCATCCGTTGCCCCACCACAATCATCAAACTACCGAAGACGAGGGTGGCAGCTAAAGAGTGACCACTTGGAAAAGAATAGCCCCCTTCTTGGACCAAGTGTTGAAGAGCTGGCCGTGGACGCAGATAAATATGCTTCAGAATCACAACCACTAATCCAGTTGTAACTAAACTTCCTGTGAGGAGGAGGGCCTCCGTATACCATTTCTTCCAGACAAAGAAGAGGACGATGACGCCAACCCAAAATGTGACAACTGGTGTGTTCATCAGCACTGTTACACGGGTAAAGAAGGCCGTCAGATAGTCTGGTAAATCCCCGCGAATAGCCGATTGGATCGGTTGATCAATTCCGACTAAATTTTCCGGATAAAATTTGACTACATAGCCCAGAATCATAAATAACAAAAGGGCAAAAGAGCCCTTTAAGAAATGAGATTGTTTATTTTTCATAGATTTTAAGTAGGGGCTGTACGACGGTGTAAACCATCCAGAAGGTAACAGCCCAAATCAGTCCTTCTATTAGATTAAAGGGAACAACCATACTGAGAAGATACTTTTCAACTCCGACCATCTTCGCTATGTCAAAACCAACAAATTTAGCATAGAGGGGGATGGCATAATAATAATTAACTAGGAGCATGGAAATGGTTAAACCAACTGTCCCAACTAGACTAGCTATCACAAATCGCCTTGTGTTTTTTTTCTTATTCCAAATGACTGCAAATGCTAAGACAAAGACTAAAACACCAATGATATTAATCGGTAAACCAACCAAGGTCTCAGCTCCTCGACCATTCAGAACTAACTTGAGAACAGATCGAATCAAAATCACCACGAATGAGCTCTTCACATCTAACAAAACTAAGGCGAGTAAGATTGGAATCGTACTAAAGTCAACCTTTAAAAAATCAATCCCTATTGATAGTTGATAAAACATCAATAGAAAAGAAAGTGCAGATAAAACAGCCACTAGGGTCAGTTTACGAGTATTTGTCATCATAGGTTCCTCCAATTTTTACTAAAATTAGAAGAAGTTGGAAAGATTCCCTTCCCCATATTCTAATCGAATCGTTTTAAAGAAAACTTAAAAAGTTCCTTGGTACTTGACTAAAGAAGTCAGGATGTTATAAGAAAAAAGCTCGAAGACTGATTTCTTATAAAATCAAGAACATTTCCATCAAGTCAATCGTCAATAAGAACAGGTTTGTTCCTCTCTCGTCTTCTCCCATCCAGACTATACTGTCGGTTGTGGAATCGCACCACATCAGCTTACGCTCGCGGACTTCTTTAAGGAAGAGGAAATAGATATTTTTCTTTTAGACGAGGCGCCAAGCTGTAGACATAACTTATAGTTAGGCAAAGCTTGGCAACAAAGTATAAAAGGAAAAGAACATTTCCACTTTAAAGTCACCGCCGGTCGGGAATTACACCCTGCCCTGAAGACCCCTTTATCATAACAAAAAACACCTGCTATTGCAAGTGTTTTGTAATATCGAAAGTTACAACTCAATCCCTTTTGCAAAGAGCCTCTACTTCAACTTGTCTCCCTCATACTGATGGACCAGCTCTAATCCAGAAAATTCTTGTTGTCTGAGGGCTTCGTAGACAATCATGCAAACGGTATTGGAGACATTCAAGCTTCTGACATGCTCATCATTCATCGGAATCCGAATCGCCTTTTCAGCATGGAGCCGCATAAAATCCTCTGGTAG
This sequence comes from Streptococcus sp. KHUD_013, assembly GCF_052588545.1. Classification (NCBI taxonomy): domain Bacteria; kingdom Bacillati; phylum Bacillota; class Bacilli; order Lactobacillales; family Streptococcaceae; genus Streptococcus; species Streptococcus sp. KHUD_013. Next base: position 516,851 of record NZ_CP186264.1, on the reverse strand, counting down.
ACCCTTGTCCTCACGACCAAAGATGAAATAATGTTCTGCATTATCATTGTAGGCTACTTCAGAATAGGTTCGATCAGCAAATTTTGAGACTAGGTGAACCTTTCCTCCAGCCGCAGCTTCCATAAATTCATCTAGGCTGTCATAGAAGCGAACATCCAACTTATCCCAATAATCTAGTCCAGCCCGTTTCATCTTTCGATCATCAATGGGAAAGGCCATAGGACGGATGATGTGGAGAGGGGCATTGGTGGCTGCACAAGTGCGAGCGATATTCCCTGTATTTTGAGGAATTTGAGGTTGATAGAGAACTACATGGTTTTTTGATTTGGTTTCTGTATAAGCTAATTCTTCAATATTCATCACAATCTCTTTTCCGACAAAAAAATAGCCACACTGCCCGGAGTCTAGCTCAGCAAACAGCGTGGTTACGACTTCATTAACTTAACTCACAACAGGTTTGAGGTAAATCAATGAGGTTACTGTATCAGTATACCACTTTCCTACCTCCTGTCAACTATTTCGACAAAAAAATTTCACTTTTTTACATTCTCTTTCATGTATTGAAGAGAATCTGGCTCTTTACGCCCTATTTCCACCATTAAGAGGTGATTTTTTTTTGAAAATAGAGTAAGATAGAATCATACTTTGGAGGAAATATTCATGAAAATTATTGTAGTTGGAGGCGGTAAAGTCGGAACAGCCCTCTGTCGTTCCCTCGTCGCAGAAAATCACGATGTCATCTTGATTGAACAAGATGAAGCCGTTGTTAATCATATTACCAAACGCTACGATATCATTGGTATTGTTGGAAATGGTGCCAACTTTAAAATTCTAGAACAAGCAGATGTGGCTGACTGCGACATTTTTGTCGCCCTGACAGAGCAGGACGAAGTCAATATGGTATCTGCCGTTTTGGCTAAGAAAATGGGAGCCAAAGAGACCGTTGTCCGCGTCCGGAATCCAGAATACTCAAATTCTTATTTCAAAGAAAAAAATATTCTTGGCTTCTCTCTAGTCGTCAATCCTGAGCTTCTAGCAGCTCGCTACATTGCTAACAGCATTGACTTTCCAAACGCCTTGTCTGTTGAGCATTTTGCTAGTGGACGGGTCGCTTTTATGGAATTTATAATCAAAGAGGAAAGCCCTCTCTGTCAGATGACCCTTTCTCAATTCAGGAAGAAATATGGAAACATTATTATCTGTGCTATCGAACGACAAGGTCAGTTAACGATTCCAGATGGGGACTTCACTTTACAAGCCTTTGATAAGATTTTTATGACGGGAAATCGAGTGGAAATTGTGAATTTCCACAATAGCATTCGTCCTCAGGTTGTTAAAAGTCTCCTCCTTATTGGTGCTGGTAAGATTTCCTACTATCTTCTGAATATTCTTAGTAATAATAAACGAAAAATCGACTTAAAAGTGATTGAAATCGATCAAAAACGGGCAGAATGGTTTAGTCAAGAATTCCCTGACCTCTATGTCATCCAAGGCGACGGGACATCAAAAGATATCCTAATGGAGGAACGCGCAGGTAACTTTGATGCCGTGGCAACCTTAACGGGCGTCGACGAAGAAAACATTATCTCTTCCATGTTCCTGAATAGTATTGGTGTGCAAAAGAATATTACCAAGGTCAACCGGACCAGCTTACTTGAAATCATTGATCGCCAAGATTTTTCAAGTATTGTGACACCGAAAGGAATCGCAGTTGATACGATCATGCATTTCATCCGCGGACGCTACAATGCCCGTTATTCAAATCTTGAAGCCTTGCACCACGTCGCCAATGGCCAAATTGAAACTCTTCAATTCCAGATTCGGGAAGAAAATAAGATGACAGGCAAGCCTTTGGCTCAACTGAAATTGAAAAAAGGTGTTCTGATCGCGGCCATTATCCGAAACGGGAAAGCCATTTTCCCAACTGGGGATGATCACCTCTTGATTGGGGACCGAATTATCGTTACCACCTTAATCAGCAATATCACGAAAATCTATGATTTGTTAGAGGGGTAAGCTATGAATAAAAGTATGATTCGCTATCTTTTAGCAAAACTCCTTCTGATTGAAGCCATGCTGCTCTGTGTTCCGATTGTTGTTGCACTCCTCAATCTAAAGAATGATTTTGTTGTGAAAGATAGTCCAACTGTCTTTATCTCCCTATTTGCTACCATTGCCATCCTCCTCATTCTTGGAGGAATTGGTACCTTATTCAAGCCCAAAGATTTTCACATCTACGCCAAAGAAGGCGTTCTCATTGTGGCTTTGTGTTGGATCCTCTGGTCCTTCTTCGGAGCCCTTCCCTTTGTCTTCTCAGGACAAATCCCAAACATTATTGATGCCTTTTTCGAGATTAGCTCTGGTTTTACGACCACAGGGGCGACTATTTTAAATGACGTATCTGTTCTCAGCCCTTCTCTTCTCTTCTGGCGTAGTTTTACCCACTTAATCGGAGGGATGGGGGTGTTGGTTTTTGCCCTAGCAATTATGGACAACAATAAGAACAGCCACCTCGAAGTGATGAAGGCAGAAGTTCCTGGCCCGGTATTTGGTAAAATTGTATCAAAACTCAAGAATACAGCTCAAATCCTTTATTACCTCTATCTGGCCCTCTTCTTCCTCTTTGTCATTATCTACTTCCGTGCTGGCATGCCCCTGTATGATAGTTTTATCATTGCCATGGGAACAGCAGGAACTGGTGGATTCACTGTCTTTAACGACGGGATTGCCCACTACCATTCAACTCTCATCACCTATCTGGTCAGTTTCGGAGTCTTGGTCTTTGGGGTTAACTTCAACCTTTACTACTACATCATGCTTCGCAAGTTCAAAGCCTTTTTCGGCGATGAAGAACTTCGTACCTATTTGATGATTGTTGGTGTTTCTTCCCTACTGATTGCCTGCAACATTTTGCATCTCTATCACAATTTTGCAGATAGTTTTGAAATGTCCTTTTTCCAAGTGTCCAACGTCATTACCACGACTGGATTTGGTTTTGGCAATACTGTTGATTGGCCGCTCTTTTCTCAGTTCCTCCTCCTCATGCTCATGGTGATTGGTGGATCGGCTGGGTCAACTGCCGGGGGGCTGAAAGTCATTCGTTTCTTAATTCTAGCTCGAATCGGGAAGAATCAAATTCGTTCGACCCTCTCACCCAATCGGGTGATGACCCTGCATGTGAATGGCACAGCCTTGGATAAGGATACCCAGCACAAAATCTTAAAATACTTCGTAGTCTATACCTTGATTATGATCTCTCTCATTGCGATTGTCAGCTTTGATAGCAATAATTTTATGACGGTCGTCAGCGCTGTCTTTAGTTGCTTTAACAACATCGGACCGATGATTGGAACAACGGATACCTTCGCGATCTTTAGCCCAATCTCTAAGCTCCTACTATCGATCGCCATGATTGCAGGACGGTTGGAAATCTACCCTATGTTACTGCTCTTTATGCCACGCACTTGGTCAGACCGCTAAAAAAACAAAAGAGGCTGGGACAAAAGTCCTAGCCTCTTTATTGTCTTTGGATTGTCGAGCAAGACGCAGTGGTTGTGTGGGCTCTACTACGCTGATTTCATCAGTTTTTACAGCCCTACTCAACTGTGCGGAGGTGGGACGACGAAATCGAATTCTAACCAATTACCGATTTCTGTCCCACTCTCTTTTTCTTTGCTCTGAGTGAGACTTTTGATTAAAGTATGTTCGATCTTAATTTTTGCCTTTCTCTTCCTCTTCTAGGTGGCTCCTCAGACTGAAATGATCTGGAACTGGATCCACTCCCGTCTTGCTCCAGGGATGGCAACGGAGAATCCGAGCAAGCCCCATCAGAATCCCTTTTAAACCATGCCGTTCAATAGCCTGAATCATATAGTTGGAACAGGTAGGATTATAGCGACAGGAAGGCGGAAAGAGGGGCGAAAGAAGGCGTTGATAGAGACGAACAAGTCCAATTGCACATTTCTTCATTATTTTTTCGTCTTTGTCACCGCAAGAGTATGCAATTGGCTGATTTCTTTCTTATTGAGTCGGCGGTATTCACCAGGGCGAAGTCCAGAAACGTCTAGATTTCCAAATTGGGTCCGAGACAATTTATCCACCAAAAGGCCAACAGCTTCAAACATCTTCTTGACCTGGTGATTGCGCCCTTCATGGATAGTCAATTGGACAACAGATCGATTCTTTTCTGGGTCAACTTTTAGAATTTCATAAGTTGCTGGCTTGGTTTTTTTCCCATCAATGGTCACACCACGTGTCAAGGGACGCAAGTTTTCTTTATTCGCCAAGCCCTTCACACGCGCAACATAAACCTTATCAATCTCATTACGCGGATGGATCATTTCATCCGTAAAATCACCGTCATTGGTCAAAATCAGGACACCAGAAGTATCCCAGTCCAAACGACCGACAGGATAAATCCGTTCCTTGACTTGAGGTAGCAAATCAATAACAGTTGGTCTCCCTTTATCGTCGGATACACTGGAAATGACCCCTCTTGGTTTATTTAAGAGGTAGTAAACCTTCTCTTCGTTGTAGATTGGTTGTCCTTCTACTTCTACCTTGTCCCCCGACTTGATCGTCGTCGCCAATTCGCGCACCACTTGACCATTTACAGTGACAAGGCCTTGCTTAATCAATTCCTCTGCTTTGCGGCGACTTGCGACACCAGCATGAGCAATATATTTGTTAATTCTCATCAATTTCCTCAGTTCTTTCTGTAAATAATTGGCTTTCTTGACCGATTAACTCAGTCTCTTCAACAATTGGTAGCTCGTCTAAATGGTTAATCCCCATGTAATCCAAAAAGTAATCTGTCGTCACATAGAGATTGGGTCTCCCAATGACTTCCTTCTTCCCATCTTCTCGAATCAACTCAAAAGAAAGTAATTTTGAAATGGCCCCACTAGAGTTCACTCCACGAATATCATCGACTTCAATCCGAGTTATCGGTTGTTTATAAGCAATGATAGATAGAGTTTCTAAGGCGGCACGAGAGAGACTTTGATTCATTGGTGACTTTGAATACTCACGTAACAGCTCTGCATATTGGGACTTAGTCACTAATTTATAGGTTGACGCTGTCTCTAATAAGGCCATACTAGAATCTTGATCCTGCTCATACTTCTGGGCCAATTTTTCTAAACTTTGAATCACCCCTGTGGGAGGAAGGGATAAGAGGTCGGCAATCTGCCTCACCGTCAAACCATCTTCTCCTGCAACAAACAAGAGGGCCTCCATCTCTGCAATTTTACTCATTCTTTAATCCTACTAAAATAATATCTCCAAATGGTTCTTCCTGAAGAGCCTCAACTTCTTGTACTTTAATTAATTCCAAAGTCGCCAAAAAGACTGTAATCAGTTCGTTGACATCCTTGGCTTCCTCAAAAATATCTTGTAGTAAGATTCTCTTACCAGGTTGACACAAGTGACGAACAACATTCATCAGGTCTTCAATTTTATACTCGTCTCGAACAATGGTCGTATGATTTTGTCGAAATTCTTCCTTCTTTTTCGTTAACAATTTTGAAAAGGCCAAGAAAAGATCTATCGTGGTCTTGTCATGGACCAATTCAGCATCATCATAGACTAATTCCGTTTTGGGTTTTGAAAAGTACTGGGCTCTCTCCTCGTGTTGAAGGGCCATCTTTTCACCCAATAGTTTAAACTTCCGGTACTCTTCGATTTGAGACAGGAGGTCCTGCTCTAAATCTTCTTCATCCGTTGCTTGCTCCGCAATTTTTGGAAGGAGACGCCGACTCTTAATCAAGGTCAACTGACTGGCCATCAGCATGTATTCACCAGCGACCTCTAAGCGCATGGCTTGAAGGGTCGTCAGATAAGCCAAGTACTGCTCGATCACCTCAATCAGAGGGACCTCATAAATATCCATCTGATATTTTGAAACGAGGTGTAAGAGAAGATCCAGGGGACCTTCAAAATCCTTTATTTTAATATCCATTACTTATACTTTTCTAGAGTTACTAGGGTTTTTAAACCTAGCTCTCGGGCGATGCTAAACAGATCCATCCCCTGTTCTCTTTGTTTTAAAATATATTGTTCCCGTAAGGATTGCGCTGAAAGATTTTCAAAACCTTTTTCCATTAGGAAGGACTCTAATTGACGGAAGCCCCACTGACGCGAATAGGGCTTGCCCTTGTTATCAAATAAATACGTCCCAGTCATCAAATCTGTCAACTCTCCTAAAAGAGCATCCGGAATGCGCAAGACCCGTTTCTGTCCTTCTTTCCCTACACGTAAAACCTGAAAATCGAGTTCAATATCAACGATTTTCAACTGAAGAATTTCACTAGGTAACAAGCCCATCTCGACAATCAAGAGGGCAATCAAGCGTCCTTGGGATTGGTCCGAGCCTTCCCACAAAAGGGATAAATCCAATAACTCTTGATCGTGGCTCTTGGACACAGAAACTTTTGGAAGGACCAAGCGATGGTAATCCTCAATAACCTGATGTTGATAAAGATAAAATAGAAATTGATTGACGGCAGAAAGCTTCCGTTTTTGAACAGCTGGTTTAAAATCCTTAATCGAAGCTTGATATATTCGAAGATTGGTATCTGAGACATGGTTATGAATCGTATCCACGAACTGATCCAAATCATAAGAATAGGCCGCCTGCGAATTTTCACTTAAGTCTTTTTCTTTGATAAAACTAGCTATGTATTCTTTCATATTTTCCTCATCTCGTATTCATTTGAGAAATTGTGCATGAGGGAGTTGATGGCTTTTAAAATGGATTTTCGAGTAATGATTCCTTCAAAGACTCCATCCTCTGAAACAACCGGTAGAAAGGATTCCTCTACCAACTTATGCAAGACTTCTGTCACAGTATAATCTTTCCCTAAGCGCTCTCCATCCGTTTTTGTCATATGAACGATGTCCATGGATGAAAAGACTTCATCAGAATAATCATGTTTCATTTGGTAAGAAAGAATGTCTGTTAAAGAAATCGTCCCTACGTACTTCATCTGATCGGTCACAACAGGAACACGAGTATAGCTAATTTGACTGAGCACCAAGATAGCATGATCCACATTGTGCGTATCAATCAAGACAGCCAAATTGCGCGCTGGAGTCAAAAAAGTCTTTTCTTCTCGAAGAATAAATTCCTCAAATTCCTTAGCGATCATCGATCGAACTCCTTTGTAAGAGGTTCATAGACCTCATGTTTCCGATTTAAAAACTCAACTCGATAGGAATCTGCATCAATTTCCACTTTAGCATAGAGGCACTCTTGAATAGGCCCCCTCGGTAAACTGACTGACCCAGGGTTCAGAAAAAGGGTACGCCCTTCCTTCCAAGCATCCGGAATATGCAGATGGCCATAGAGGCAGATATCTGCATCTTCTTCCTGGGCCCAAAAATCTAACTTTTGAAAACTAAAATTAATTTGGAAAAGATGGCCATGGGTTTGAATGATCCGAGTAGGACCCAATTGCGTCACCAAACGTTCAGGGTACTCCCCATAGAAGTCCATGTTCCCTTTGACAACATGAATGCCTTCCCATACAGGATCGGTACTTTCTAACTCAGAATCCCCGTTGTGAAAAATGGCATCGACCTTTCCTTTATAGTGGTTTTTGATCTCTTCTACGATCTGACGATCACCATGAGAATCGCTCATGACGATGATTACTTGTTCTGCCATGCTGGGAATACCTCCACTAATTTCTTCACGGCTAAAGCTCGATGCGATTGTTGATTCTTTTCCTCTAGAGTTAGTTGGGCAGATGTCTTACCTGTTTCTCCAACTAGAAAGAGGGGATCATAGCCAAACCCGTTTTCACCTTTTGGTTCAAAATTGATATATCCTGGCCAATCCGCCTCAACAACCAGGCTTTCCTTACCAGGACTGGCAACGACTAAGGTTGTGTGAAATTTAGCTGACCGATCCTTCAATTCAAACACCATCGCCAACTCATGTAAGAGCTTGGCATTGTTCTCTAAATCAGTCGCTCCCACACCTGCAAAGCGAGCAGACCAGACACCTGGTAAGCCTCCAAGGATGTCAACCATAAGGCCTGAATCATCCGCCAAGACCATTTTCCCTGTTAGCTGTGAAATCGTCTCAGCTTTTAGGCGGGCATTTTCTTCAAAAGTCATTCCTGTTTCAGCTACTTCTGGAAGATCAGGATAATCATTGAGATTCTCCACTTCAAAGCCCATTTGCTCAAAAATCTGACGAAACTCTTTGGTTTTTCCTTCATTCCGAGTAGCGATTAACAAGCGATCCTTGAGGCCTTTCTGCCCCAAAAAATCTGCAAGTGGAAGACCATTCTTTGGCAGATTAACGGAGAGCAATTGTTCTCCTTCTACAATGAGAAGGGCTCCTTGGCGTTGCACGATTTCAATTTTCCGGCCTATTGTTTCCTCCACAATTTGAAAGAGGAAGGTTAAAAACTGCAAACTAGAGGCGTAACGGACAACTGTAACATTCAGCGGGAAGCCCAAGTCTGTGTCTCCAACTAGTGATTCTACTAAGTCAACAAGCTCAGAAGCTTCTGAAGAGACTTCACTATATTCGTTATAGTCACTCCGCTCTCCCCATTCAGCTAGAAACCAATTTAAGGCATCTTTGTATTCATATATCTTTTGGTTCATAATTCTACATGCTCCACATGAACGACTTGCTGCAACCAAGTCTTGGCAATCGCTGCAAAACTGGCTGCATTGGCCGTTGTATAAAATTGATGGTGGCAATCGTCCAATTGACGACTGCGATTAATCTCAAAGTAGTTGAGTAAGACCGAGATATCCCGGACACACTCTGCCCCGCTATCAATTAATTGAACCTCTGGCCCCATGACATTTTGGATTATAGGGCGAAGAAGAGGATAATGAGTGCAACCCAAAACCATCGTATCTACCTTCCCGGCAAGGGGTTTCAAGGTTTCATAGACGACTTTTTTTGTAACACTGGACTGCAACTCATTGGATTCAACCAAAGGGACAAATTTCGGACAAGCTAAACTCTCTACTGCCATTTCTGGTGACAGGCTTTGAATCTTCTTACGATAAATATCTGAGGCGACTGTCATCGGTGTCCCAATTACGCCAATTCGTTTGCTTCTCGTCGCCTTGATCGCTGCGGAAGCACCTGGTAAAATCACTCCTAAAACAGGGATATCCAAGGCTTCTTTTACCTCTTCCCATACAACAGCTGTCGCTGTATTACAGGCCAAAACAATCATCTTCACATTTTTCGTTAGGAGAAAACGAACCATCTCCCAAGTATAATCACGAATTTGATCTGCTGGTCTCGGGCCGTAGGGTGCTCTGGCGGAATCACCAATATAGACGACCTCTTCATGGGGTAGTTGTCGCATCAATTCGCGTACAACGGTTAACCCTCCGACACCCGAATCCAAAAAACCAATTGGTCGATTGTCCATCTGCCTTCCTTTCAAAACAAGGGACTAAGAAAAATCTTAAAGTCCCCCTACTTATTTTATTGTGTAATCAGTCTTGCTTTTATTTCTTCTTCGTATTCAAAGATGCTTTTTGTTGGTTCAAAATTTGACGGTAAACTTGTTGTACCTTCGCTTCACTTGGACGTTGACCGCTAGCTCCCAATAAGGTACGAACCGCTTCAACATTCAAACGTGGGTTTGATGCAAATTCTTTTTCAAACTGCTTGCGAAGTAGGTACATACCTGCCAACATCCCACCAAAGAAAGCAAGGATAATCAATAAAATTGTCAAAAATGTAGACATAAGTGTTTTTCTCCTAAATTCAATATTTACACATTTTCTATTATACCAAAAAGGCCCTATTTTTCAAAGTCAAAGCCATACAATGTTGCAAAGTAATCCTCTGGTTTTTCGGCCCGTCGGATGAGACGAGCTTGGCCCGATTCTTCTAATAAAATCTCGGCAGAGCGAAGCTTGGCATTGTACTGATAGCCCATGGAATAACCATGCGCTCCTGTATCATGGATGACCAAGAGATCCCCAATCTCAGAGATAGGAAACTCCCGATTCTTGGCAAATTTGTCATTGTTTTCACACAAACTACCAACAATGTCGACTACTTCTGTCTCACCTTCTGGACGATCGAGATTGGTGATATGGTGGTAGGCCCCGTACATAGCAGGACGGAGGAGGTTGACAGCCGAAGCATCTACTCCTAGATAGGTCCGATAAGTCTGCTTCTTATGGGTGACATGGGTGACTAACAAGCCATGTGGTGCCAACATGAAGCGGCCTAATTCCGCATAGATTTTCACTTGATCTAAGCCAGCAGGGATTAAAATAGCCTCGTAAGCACGACGAACCCCCTCCCCAATCACAGCGATGTCATTCGGCTGGTCTTCTGGTTTGTAGTTCACTCCAACCCCTCCAGAAAGGTTGACAAAATCCAAAGTCACCCCTGTCTTTTCAACAACTTCTACAGCCAACTGGAATAATTGCTTAGCCAATTCTGGATAGTAATCATTAGAGATGGTATTCGAAGCCAAGAGGGCATGGATTCCAAAGCGCTTAACCCCCAAGTCTTTTAACTCACGGAAGGCTCGGATCAATTGCTCCTTGGTCATGCCGAACTTAGCCTCCTCAGGGTGATCCATGATATCCGTTCCCAGTTCAAACACCCCTCCTGGATTATAGCGGCAAGAGATAACCTCCGGTAGAGTCGCAACTGACTGTAAAAAAGCTACATCTTCGTAGGCATCCAAGTTGATAGTCGCTCCTAGTTGACGGGCAAAGACCATCTCTTCAGCCGGCGTATTATTCGAAGAAAACATAATCTCTTGGCCCGTAAATCCTAATTTTTGAGCCATCAACAATTCCACATAGCTAGCACAATCCACGCCACATCCTTCTTCTTTTAGGATTTTTAGGATGGCTGGATTAGGGGTTGCTTTGATAGCGAAATACTCTTTAAAACCTGGATTCCAAGAAAAAGCTTGATGGAGGGCACGAGCTGTCTGCCGGATCCCAGCTTCATCATATAGGTGAAAGGGAGTTGGATAGGTTTCAGTAATTTGTTTTAATTTCTCCCTGCTAATAAATGGACGTTTCATTTGAAGATTCTCATTTCTATCAATTTTCTTTAGTATATCACAAGTTTTCCAACAAAAAAAGCCGGTTCCCCGGCTCTTTCTATTAATCATTGCGTCTAAAAATACGTAAGATATTGATGAACAAGTTGATAAAATCAAGATAAAGTTCCAAAGCCAAGGCAACTACCCAACCATTGGTTGGTTGACCATTGGATTGTTCATAGACATAACGAATCTTTTGATTATCCCAAGCAGTCAAACCTGCAAAGATAATCACACAAAGGATGCTAAGGACATAATCCATACCAGAGCTTTGTAAGAAAATATTCGCAATTGAAGCAATGATGATACCAATCAAGGCTCCCATAAAGGCTCGTCCCATTCCAGACAAGTCTTTTTTGGTCACACGACTAATCGCTGACATGATGAAGAACATCAAGGCACTGACTACAAAAGCTTTATAAACTGTCGCTTGAGCATAGCGAGCAATGATAAAACTCAAGGTAAAACCATTCAAAGCGGAATAGGTTAAAAAGAGAGGCAAGGCCATGGGATTGTTTTTCACCGATTGTCTAGAAGCGACAAGGACTAAAATCAATTCAACGGCAATGGCAATATAGTAGACCCATGGAGCCTGAATTAGAATATACATGAAGGTTTCTTGGAAAAGGGTCATCATCAAAGCTGATACAACAGCTGAGATTCCAACTCCAACTCCGACTAGAGAATAAATTTTGCTATAAAAGCTATTAAGGCCACTTTGTTCGTGGATAACGGTTTGTTGATTCATAATCAATCATTCCTTTCAAACTTAAATTATTATGATTTTAACATTTTTCGATGGAAAAGTCTCCTCTTTGACCACTTTTTTCTCATTGGTTCTGAGGCTTCTTTGATAGCCCAGTACTTATCGACCATGGTCACGAGGAAAGATTCTTTGTAACGTGGTGGAGCAAGCGTCAATCCCCACATGTGTTTGAGGATGATATCCTCTTCTTTTTTATTGAGGCTTGTTATCTTTTTTGCATTTCGTACAGCTATTCGTGGATGGACCCAAGCATGGCTCTTATTGAATTTGACTTGGCGCCAATCATAGTAAAAAAGATCGTGCAGAAGAGCTCCTCTCGCTGTACTTTTGGTATCCCAGCCCATCTTCTTAGAAATGCGGTAACTAGTGTAGCTAACATGAATAGAATGCTCCAAACGATTGGAGTGAATATGATGCGGAATTTCCTTTAATTTTTGAAGTTTTGGGTGTTGAATCAAATGCCCCACTTCAGCCATATATTCTTTATCTTTCTGATACACAAGTCTTACCTCCTTAAATCTAACTAGCTCACTCTTCTTAAATCATAGAAAACATTAAAATCCCTGCTGCAACTGCGACATTCAGACTTTCTGCTTGACCCGGCATCGAGATATGAATCAGCTGATCTGCCTTCTCAGCCATCTGGTCACTAATACCTTGTCCTTCATTCCCCATGACCAGCACAAAAGCAGGGACTTTTTCCACTTTCTTATAGTCAACGGAGTCCTTGGATAAGGTGGTCGCATAGATGGGGAGCTGGCTCTCTTTAATACCTGTCAAGAGTTGCTCTCTGTTTAAACGGATAACAGGAAGATGAAAATGACTTCCCTGCATGGAGCGCAAGGTTTTCATATTATACAAATCCGCAGATTGATCGGTTAAAAACACTCCGTCAAAGCCTGCTGCATCAGCAGTCCGAATCATGGTTCCAACATTGCCTGGATCTTGGACATCCTCTAACAACAAATACCTTCCTTGGGTCAGCTGAAGATGGTGGATCGGATTTATCTTGACTTCAGCCACAATTCCTTGAGGACTTTTTGAATCAGAAATTTCTGCTAAAACCTCAGGAGATACGATGGACACCTTCGCATCTATCTTGATCTTATCTACAAACTCTTCCAAAACAAAGACTTGTTCAATCGGTGCCTGATGATTGACAGCTTCTTCATAAAGATGCCATCCTTCGATGAGGTAGGAGTCTGTTCTGTATTTTTTTTGATGAAGTTTTTTAACTTTTTTAATCCCATTATTGGACTTAGAGGTTATAATATTCATAAGACTATTATACCACATTCACAGGAGGAGCTTCTCCGTCCTGAGTAGGAATTCAATCACAAGGAGAACAAGCATGCAAAAAGTTGAAATGACAGCCCAAGGTCGGGTCCAAGGTGTTGGCTTTCGCTGGGGAGTTTATAGCTTAGCATTAGAAATCGGAGGCATTACAGGTCGGGTCTGGAACAATGATGACGGCACAGTCACTATCCTTGCCGCCTGTGAAGACAATGCCCTCATGGCCAAATTTATCCAAGAAATACGAAAAGGTCCTACTCCTTTTTCCAAAGTTTCTTATCTGGACGTCCATCTGGCAAACTTCGAACCCTACAAAGATTTTAAAATTTCAAATTAAGTCCAGAGAACTATTGTTAATTTGATAAAAAAACAGTAGAATAGAAAGGTATTATTTAAAATTAAAGGATAAAAACTCGTGAAAAAATATAAACGTTATCTACTTGCAGCCCTCAGCTTGTCTGCCCTCCTCCTCTTAACGGGATGTGTCAGCATTGACAAGACGACCAAACAACCGACCGGTTTCGTCTGGAATCTCATTGGAAAACCAATGGGAGAAGCCATCAATTTCTTTGCGACGGATCTTGGACTTGGCTTTGGTTTAGGGATTATCCTAGTAACCGTAATCGTTCGAATCATCATCTTCCCTCTAGGTATTTATCAATCTTGGAAGGCAACCTACCAATCAGAAAAGATGAACTACCTCAAACCGATCTTTGCACCGATTCAAGAACGCATCAAAAATGCAGAGACTCAAGAAGAAAAACTTCTTGCCAACTCTGAATTGATGAATGCCCAAAAAGAAAACGGCGTCAGCCCATTCGGCGGTATTGGATGCTTGCCCTTGTTGATTCAAATGCCATTCTTCTCAGCTCTTTATTTTGCAGCTCAATATACTCCAGGAGTCAACAAGAGCAGTTTCCTTGGCATTGATCTCGGTTCAAAAAGTCTGGCTTTAACCTTAGTTGTTGCTGTTCTTTACTACATTCAAAGCATGCTCTCTCTCCATGGTATCGAAGATGAAAACCAAAGAGAAACTATGAAGAAAACGGCTCTCATGAGTCCAATTATGATTGCAGTCTTCTCTTTGATGGCACCAGCTGGTGTAACCCTTTACTGGGTAGTCGGTGGTTTTGTACAGATTATTCAACAATTTGTCATTAACTATCTCATCCGTCCAAGATTGCGGAAACAAGTTGCAGAGGAATATAAAAACAATCCTCCAAAAGCTCCAGCATCCAATGGACGTCGCGTTAAAAAGGATATCACACCTACCAATCCAGCCAACGCTCATCGTTCCCTTCCAACTAACGGAAACAAAAAACGAAATGCTGGAAAACAACGCAAGCGTAACTAATACATACAAATAGGCTGAGATAATATCTCGGCCTTTTCCATTACTATAAAAAAAGAGGCTGGGACAAAAGTCCTAGCCTCTCAATTGTCTTTAGATTGTCGAGCAAGACGCAGTGATTGAGTGGGCTCTACTACGCTGCTTTCATCAGCTTTTACAGCCCTACTCAACTGTGCGGAGGTGGAACGACGAAATCGAATTCTAACGAATGACCGATTTCTGTCCCACTCTCTTTTTATTCTGTTTTTTCAACGTTCAAGATTTTCACTTGGTAGCTTCCTGCTGGAGTTTCAATCGTCACAGTATCCCCTGTTTTATTACCAATTAAGGCATGACCAATTGGACTTTCATTTGATATCTTACCAGCAAAAGCATCCGCTCCCGCTGAACCAACAATAATGTAAACTTCTTCTTCGTCTTCACCAATTTCTTGCACAGTGACAGTTTTTCCGATCGCTACTTCATCAACAGCGACAGCATCACTATCTACAATTTCAGCATAGCGAATCTTTGTTTCTAGGCTGGAGATTTGCCCTTCAACAAAAGCCTGTTCGTCTTTAGCTGCTTCGTATTCACTGTTTTCTGAAAGGTCTCCGTATGAACGAGCAATTTTAATCCGCTCTACAACTTCTGGACGACGAACTAATTTCAATTCTTCTAATTCAAGTTCTAACTTTTGCTTTTCAGCAAGGGTCATTGGATAGGTTTTTTCTGCCATATTTATTTCTCTTTTCTCTTTTCTATTATTTTTTTCGAACTAAAAAGGTGTGGCATGCCACATCCTCCTTAGTTTGAGCTGCTTTCTGTTAATTTGCTATTCACGTGTTCTTCCACGTTTTTAGTGTGTTCCTCAAAAGTTTTCGCAAAATAGACTTCCCCTGTCTCTACATTTGCGACAAAGTAGAGGTAGTCTGTCTTGCTTGGGTTGACGGCTGCTTCAATTGCAGAGAGCCCTGGACTATCTACTGGACCAGGCATCAAACCAGTATTCTTGTAGATATTATAAGGTGAATCAATATTGGTGTCAATCGTTGCGTCTTCTTTCAGAGTCGTCTTCTTGCCTAATTGACCTTGTGCGTACAAGATGGCAATATTACTTTGAAGAGGCATATCTTGATTCAAACGGTTATAAAAGACACTGGCAATATCCTTGCGGTCTTTATCTGTAGCGCCTTCTTTTTCAATCAAAGAAGCCAGAGTCAATGCCTCATTGACATCAATGTTTTTAGCTTCCATAGTGTCATAGTAGGCTGAAAGATTTTGGTCCATTGCAGCTAACATTTGGTCCACAAGATCTTCCATTTTACTATCTTTTCCATAGCCGTAAGTAGCTGGGAAGAGATAGCCCTCTAAGCGATAGCGTACCCCACTTTCTTTGGACGGTAAGGTTGCTAGTAACTTAGGATATTTGGCTACCATCTTTTCAATAAAAGCATCATCTTGGATTACTTTTAAGAATTCTTCTTGCGTATATGGAGTCTTGGCACCAGATTTAGAACTAGCATCCACAGAAACCACTTGCGCGATTTGATCAATTGTGTAGCCCTCAGGAATCGTAATTTTTCCTAAGACCGGTGGTTCCGGAGTTTTGGTCCCTTGCTCTTGCAATTTTTGAATAATGGTCTCTAGATCCATACTCTTTTGTAGATTGAAATAACCGGATTGGAAGTTTCCATAATTCTTAAACTTGGTGTAATAGTTGAAGAACTGACCATTCTTAATCAAGCCTTTTTTCTCCAAGATAGTCCCAATTTCACGATTGCTAGATCCAGCAGGAATTTCAACGGTTACAAACTCTGTAGACTTGACATCCATTGCATTTAAGTTAGATCGAACATAGGTCACTGCGAAAATTCCAGTTGCAACCATTAAGACAAAAAGAATTCCTAGAACCGTCAAGACGATTCGTTTAGCAATAGTATTCTGTTTTTTCTTTTTCTGAACACGTTGGTCACGATCCTTGCGCGAAACACTAGATACCGGGGTTTCTTTTTTCGAAACAGTTACTGGCTGACTTGAGACTTCTGGTTCTCGAGTTGGCTCTTGAACTGGTAGAGGTGTTTCTTCTTGAGTTTCATCTTCTATACCTTTAAGGTCGGGAATTTCCGTAACTTCTGGTACTTCTGCTTCCTCTGGAATTTCTACTTTGTCCTGAACTTCGGACTCTTCTGACACAAGTTCAGGAAGTGATCCTTCCGTCTCTTCTTCTTTGTTTTCTGGACTAGAGATTTCTTGAACAGGTAAATCATATTCTTTTTCAACCTGTACAATCTGCTTATTTGCTTCTTCAAGATCACGGAGAATCCGCTCTTTAAAGCTTAATAATTTTTCATTCTCTTGTTGGTTATCAGTCAAATACTTGACCCCCCTTGTCATAATCCTTAATATTATATCTTAAAAGGGATAGAAAAGCAATAGGAACGAGGCTTGAGGGCCTCAAATCCTATTGATTACTTACTTGATGGGACCTCCCATACTAAATCGTACCAGACTTCCCCAGCATAGTTAGAGGCCGAGCGACCTTCGTTTACAAAGCCGTTCCTTTCATAATACTCAATCAAGTAATCATGACAGGTCAGGCTGATCCCTTCCCGTCCTTCTTCTAAAGCAACCCTCTTCATAGTCTCAAGCAGGGCTTTCCCAACCCCTAAGCCTTGTGCAGACTGAGCTATCGAAAGACTTGTAATGGTAATAAAACCTCCTGGTAGATGCGACTCATCCCTTACATCCACTGTAAAAGAACGGTCATCCACATATCTCTTTTGAGTAACTGGTCCTTCTAGATAGCCTAGGAGCTGGCCATCCTTTTCAGCCACTAAAAAGCTATTATGAAACGATTCGATATGTTTGGCAAGCACTGTCTCATCTATTGCTTCTTCTGGACTAAAATTTTCCAGTTCTATGGCAAGAATGGCTTCTAAATCATCAATAGTTGCACGACGAATGTTCATTTTTCTTCCTTTCTATAGGGACAGGCACCAACTTAGTTGATAGCCCTCAACTCCTTCTTCGTTACCCCCTATCTCTAGTTGGAAATCATTCATTTCAAAATACGGAATCAGTTCTTCCTGGCAGAGCACATGAATCCCTAACAAGGATTCTTGAGCTACAAGAGACTTGAGTGAGGCCAGTAACAAGGTACCAAAACCTTGTTTTCTAAAGTCTGGAAGAATTTCCAACCACAATAATTTTAAAGAGGGATTTTCGAGCTGATCCTCTGTTTGAATCAGGCAACTCCCAATCACTTGCTCTTCAAATTCCAAGACCAGGGTCCTGAATCCGTTCAGTTCTTGTCGTTTAGCACTTTGAAAAGAAAAATTTTGGGACGTGATCTGTTCGATCTCATCCCAATCAATTTCTTTAGCAAACCGAATCCTAAGGTTTGGTTGCATGGTATCTCCTTATTGAACGTTATTGGTCAAGTTCCCAAGTAAACGTTCAAATGAATATTCATAGGTCTGGATATCTCCTGCTCCCATGAAGACATAGACAGCATTGTCATGATCCAAGAGTGGAGAAACGTTTTCAGCTGTAATCACACCTGATTTCTTGATGATTTTCGCTTCTAGATCTTCCACTTTTACATCCCCATGATCCACTTCACGGGCTGATCCATAAATCTGTGCCAAGTAAACTGCATCGGCCTGGTTCAAGGCATCCGCAAATTCATCCAAGAGAGCAATCGTCCGAGTAAAGGTATGAGGTTGGAAGACCGCTACGATTTCCTTACTTGGATACTTTTGACGTGCCGCATCCAAAGTAGCAATGATTTCAGTTGGATGGTGGGCAAAGTCATCAATGATGACGGTATCGTTGACAATCTTTTCTGTAAAGCGACGTTTGACCCCGCCAAATGTTTTTAAGTGTTCCCGAACTAAATCAAGATCAAAGCCAGCGATATAAAGCAAGCCGACAACCGCTGTTGCATTCATGATATTGTGACGTCCGAAGGATGGGATTTGGAACTGTCCCAAATCTTCTCCACGGAAGTGAACACTAAAGGTTGATCCAGTAGTAGAACGCAAGAGATCACTGGCTACAAAATCATTGCCCTCTTCTTCAAAGCCATAGTAATAGATTGGGGCATTAGCTGCAATCCGACGAAGCTCAGGATCTTCCCCATAGATGAACAAGGCTTTGGAGATTTGTTTGGCATAATCATTGAAGGCATTAAAGACATCTTCTAGGCCAGTAAAGTAGTCAGGATGGTCAAAATCAATATTGGTGATAATCGAATACTCTGGGTGGTAAGGCATAAAGTGACGTTCGTACTCGTCTGATTCAAAGACAAAGTACTTAGCACCTTTGGAACCACGGCCAGTTCCATCACCAATCAAATAGCTGGTATCTGTGATATTAGACAAGACATGGGACAAAATCCCTGTAGTAGAAGTTTTCCCGTGAGCTCCTGCTACTCCCATGCTGACAAAATCACGCATAAATTCACCCAAGAATTCATGGTAGCGTTGATAGGTGTAGCCTTGAGCATCTGCATAAGCAATCTCTACATTATTTTCAGGTTTAAACGCATTCCCTGCGATCAAGATTTGATCACCGGTAAGATTTTCTTCACTGAATGGTAAAATGGTAATCCCTGCCTGCTCTAAACCTCTTTGTGTAAAGTAGTATTTCTCCACATCAGATCCTTGTACAGTGTGTCCCATCTGATGGAGCATCAGAGCCAAGGCGCTCATACCTGCTCCTTTTATTCCGATAAAATGAAATGTTTTTGACATAGTTTCTCCTCCTGCTAGTCCAGATTGGTCACATTGAGTTCTTGTTTAATAGGTCTCGTTGGAATGTTCTGTTGATCCTTGTTATAGATTTGACTCTTTTTCAAGAAATCATAATTGTTCTTTTTTGGTTTCTCTTCTTGATGGGATTCTTGAACTGGAACTTTCTCAGCCCCTTCTAAAAGGATCAATTGCTCTTGTTTCAGTCGCTCGCCATATTTGATCAATTCACCTGGATTTTCTTTTTGAAAAGGAGCTGTTGGCTTCACTTTTGGCATGAAAGAAGGGGTGAATTTCTTACGATTAGGCTTAGATGCAATATCCGCCGTCAAATACGGAGCCGTCCGCTTCTTTTTCAAATCAGCACGCGCTGCTTCCCGAGCTTCTTCTGCGTAGCGATTCGCCGGGCTCTTTTTATCAACAGGCTCCTTGAAATCAGGAGTCATCGGCTGCCTTCTTGACTTAGGCACTTCAAATGGTTTTTGAAGGGATTTTTGTAGATTTTTTTGATAAGGTTGCTCTGCTACCTTTCCAGTAGCAATTGGCTCCCATTCTAAATAGTTTTTATCTGTATACTCCCCAAGAATATTACTAATGAAGTCCCCATCATCATATAAATTCATATGGGGCATTTGAGTTAGCATCAATTCATCATCTGCTACTTGAGGAAACTGCTTATCCGTCATCCTATTTCTTCCTTTCGACACTTCATTAATTATAAACTATTCATTTAATTTTTCAAGTTATTCTACCGAAATACCCAAAATTTCCCGAATTTCTTCAATAGAAAGGCTGGAGCGCGTTTCGGTGCCATCTAATATGGTAGAAACTAAATGACGTTTGCTAGTCTGGAGCTCTTGAATTTTTTCTTCGATGGTCCCTCGAGTAATCATCCGGTAGACCTCAACATTCTTATCTTGTCCCATTCGATGGGCACGGCCAATGGCTTGATCTTCTACCGCAGGGTTCCACCATAGGTCAACCAAAATAACCGTGTCAGCACCTGTCAAATTCAAGCCAACTCCACCTGCCTTCAAGGAAATGAGAAAGGCATCCCCTTGACCGGAGTTAAAGGCGTTAGTCATATCTTGTCGCTCATTAGCTGGCGTAGATCCTGTGATTTTAAACGAAGTCATCTTCAAAGCATCCAACTCTTTTTCAATGATATCCAACATGCCCCTAAATTGTGAGAAGATCAACACTCGTTGGTTTCCATCTTTGATCTGCTCTAGCAATTCTCGAAGGCTATCCAGCTTCCCACTTTCTCCAGTATAGTCCTCTAAAAAGAGGGATGGAGTATCACAAATCTGACGAAGACGCATCAAACCAGATAAGATTTCCATCTTACTGCGATTGAGTTCCTCTTCAGAAGAGCTTAGAATGCGGTCTTGCATTTGCTTCAACTGGGCTAAATAGATCGTTTTTTGATCGTCAGCCAATTCATTCTTATAGGTCATCTCAATCAAATCCGGAAGCTCCTGCAAGACTTCACTTTTTTTCCGTCTCATGATAAAAGGCTTGACGTAGTGAGAAATGGTCTCTGGACTCAATTGTTTAAATTCTTTTTTACCGGGAAATAAACCAGGAAGAACAATTTGGAAAATCGACCAGAGTTCCTCCACATGGTTTTCTATTGGTGTTCCCGACAAAGCAAAAGTATGAGGAACATCGAATTTCCGTAAGTATTGAGCAATTTTGGTTTGGGAATTTTTCATGACCTGCGCTTCATCCAAGATTAAGTATTGGTACTGATTTTTTTCGTATTGCTCTACGTCCTGACGGAAGGAAGCATAACTGGTAATCGCTACCTGAGGATTGCTTGCAATAATCTCGTCGCGACTTGCTTTAAGGCCATAAATGACCTCTACTTTCATTTGTGGGGCGAACTTTTCGAACTCCTCTTTCCAATTATAGATTAAACTAGATGGAGCTAAGATCAAAATCTTAGAATCTGCTGTCGCAACACTCGAGAGAAAGGCAATAGTCTGGAGTGTCTTTCCAAGTCCCATATCATCTGCCAAAATTCCCCCAAAGCCGTAGTGATTGAGCATGGATAGCCAGCGGACTCCTACTTCCTGATAATCTCGTAGTTTAGCTGTTACTTGCAGCTTACCTAATGGAAATTGCTCTGGATGAATCAAATCATGAGCCAAATGACGAAACTCTTCAGAAAATCGGACATTGTCAGCTGTCTCAAATAACTGGGAGAGCTGGAAAGCTGCAATGCGATTGGTCTGCAACTGACCTGTTTTTGTCTTCTTTGCGCGAAGATTCAATAAGGTCTGACTGATCCGCTTGGTTTCTTCATCAAAGATAAGGACCTTCCCTGTTTGACTGATGTAATAGTCATTCTTCTCGATTAAGGCACTCATGACTTGGTCAACTTCAGAAGGATCAATGGAGTCAAATTCAAAACCGATTTCAAGCAGTCGTCCACTGGTTTGAATGTCAATCTTGGGCTTCTCCACCTGATACAAATCCAACAATTTCTCCGAAGCGTCCACCTCTCCTAGTTGTTCAAATAATGGAAGGGTCTGCTGAAAGAAAGGATAGATTTGTTTAGGAAGAAGAGGAGACCGTTTGGTTTGAAAGTGATTGGTAAAACCAGCTGCCAAAATGGTTTCAAAAACCAAACGTTCCTTAT
This sequence comes from Streptococcus sp. KHUD_013, assembly GCF_052588545.1. Lineage (NCBI taxonomy): Bacteria > Bacillati > Bacillota > Bacilli > Lactobacillales > Streptococcaceae > Streptococcus > Streptococcus sp. KHUD_013. The sequence goes on along the minus strand of NZ_CP186264.1, from coordinate 495,004 downwards.
CAAAATTACTGGAATAAGGCAGATTCTTAAGTTCTTGGTCAGAGCAAACGATACAATCTTCGTAGACAAATGCTACTTCTAACAACACTTCTCCCTGTTCAGATAAATCAAAAGTAAAGTGAGGTTGAAAATCATGGATATAAAAGTTACTTGGTGCTTTCACCTCACCAATTTTCCTGAATTGCTCTAAGCTATAGGTCAATTTGGTCTGATCTGACAAATCAAATTGAACATGTCTCTTCTGATCACTAGATAGGGGTAAACTCTGAACAGCCTCAATCAAAATCTTTTGCAGTGGGGAGATTTGGTAAAAATGGCCATTTACCAAAAGAAAGCGACCTTCCACCATTTTATAGGAAGCCACTTGGACCTGTAGTTCGATAAACTCCTTCATTTCCACGACTTGGAAAGAAAACAAGCCTGAATCTTCCTGGAGTTCTTGAAAGAAAACTTCCTGATAGGTATCCATCCCGACTTCAAGGGTAAAGGACGGTAAATCCATCAATAATTGCACAGCCTCTTCAAAGAAGCTCATTGGAAAGTAAAGGTGACGGCCTCCATTTGGAAAGAATAGAGCATCATGTACCGTGTCCCCCGATAATAACCCTTCTAAGAATCGTATCAAGGCGCGACTTTCAGGGTCAAAGGCCGCATAGGAAATCGGCTCGTAATAACTTTTCCCAATCGCAAAATGGGACTGCTTTCTGATAGCTTGCAAAAAAGCCACAACATCCCGCACTACATACGTTCTCTCATCCGGTCTGCGATAGATACGAAGGGTCCACAAAAACTGACCAGAATAGTCGTCCACATGACCGGTTGCTGAGAGACCAAAACGGATCTCTTTACTTTCAATTTTTGGTAGGACCTGATCTAAAAACAAACTTCCAAAGGATACTTTTTCCTTTGTTTCTTGGCTTTCTGTTGCATATTGCTCCAAACCAAGCAAGAGTTCCTTCCCTTTTTCATCATTTTTTAAAAAGGCTTCACCCGCAGCTAAATGCACACAGAATTTTTTCTTCTGGAAAAAATCACAACTACAAAAAATTGCTTGATCATCCAGGCTATATCGGAGGGAGTCATTGTCAATTCTGAAATAGAGGTACTGATTTTTCATTTCCTGTAGGGTTACTTTGCCGTTTTCATAGAGAAGGATTCCTTCTGAACGGATTTTCCCAGGAATTAATTTTGCCATATTTACCACCTTATGTTTATCTCTTTATTATAACATATCCCCTCTAAAATAGAAAAAGAAGACAAAGAATTGTAAAGAATTCAATGCCTCATTTTACCATCATCTAAGCCCACTTTTCTTTTTTTATTCAAAAAGAGGCTGGGACAAAAGTCCTAGCCTCTCAATTGTCTTTGGATTGTCGAGCAAGACGCAGTGGTTGAGTGGGCTCTACTACGCTGATTTCATCAGCTTTTACAGCCCTACTCAACTGTGCGGAGGTGGGACGACGAAATCGAATTCTTACGAATTACCGATTTCTGTCCCACTCTCTTTATTTTATTCTCTTAAAACCTTCTTTTTTGAGGTTCTTGATATGATCTGAATAGTCGACCAGTTCTCCAATCGTTTTTTTCTCATCATTGGCTTTATTGAAGGCTTCAACATCTAGGTCTTGGTAGACGATTTTGGTATGAATCATCAGCCCATCCTCTTTCGTACGACTCACATCTGTTGTATAGCCCGAAATTCCTTTTTTGGAATCAACAATCTCTTTTTTTATATATTCGAATTCAGAGTCATCTTCAATATGTACATTAAAATTATCAGCCCAAAACTCTTCAGAGATCATTTGATTGGATCTATGTCGAATAGTCACTCGAACAATACTGTCTTTAAATTTTTTCTCATAGGTTTCTTCTCTTTCAAGGCTACAAGCTGTCAGTCCCAGAAATACAAAAAATGTGATAACAAGAAGGAGTCCTTGTTTCAAAATTTTCATAAAGCCCTACTTCCGTTTCCGAGCGATCAAGTGAATCGGGGTCCCTTCAAAGACAAAGGCTTTCCGAATTTGATTTTCCAAGAAACGAAGATAAGAGAAATGCATGAGTTCTTCTTCATTGACAAAGACCACAAAAGTTGGTGGCTTGGTAGCAACCTGAGTCGCATAGAAGATTTTCAGGCGTTTTCCTTTATCTGTCGGTGTCGGATTAATGGCAATAGCATCCATAATGACATCGTTCAAGACAGCTGAAGGAATGCGAGTATTTTGGCTATCACTAATTTGCTTGATCATGTCTGGTAGCTTGTGCAAGCGTTGTTTGGTCAATGCAGAGACAAAGATAATGGGAGCATAAGAAAGATATTGGAATTGATCGCGAATATCATCTTCCCATTGCTTCATGGTGTGGTTATCCTTTTCAAGGGTATCCCACTTATTGACCACGATAATCATCCCTTTTCCTGCTTCATGGGCAAATCCGGCAATCCGCTTATCGTACTCTCGGATACCTTCTTCCGCATTCAAGACCATCAAGACTACATCCGAACGATCGATAGCCCGCATAGCTCGCATCACAGAATACTTCTCTGTATTTTCATAGACCTTACCAGATTTCCGCATTCCTGCAGTATCAATCATGGTATATTCTTGGCCTTCAGCATCCGTGAAATGGGTGTCAATCGCATCTCGCGTAGTCCCAGCCACAGGACTAGCAATGACGCGGTCTTCTCCAAGGATGGCATTGATCAAGCTTGATTTTCCAACATTTGGACGACCAATCAAACTAAACTTAATGACGTCTGGATTTTCTGCTTCGCGATCCGTTGGAAGATTTTCAACGATGGCATCCAAGACATCCCCTGTACCAATCCCGTGTACAGATGACACTGGCAAGGGTTCTCCCAGGCCTAGAGCGTAGAAATCATAGATGTCATTTCGCATCTCTGGATTATCCACTTTATTGACTGCTAAAATGACTGGTTTGTGAGTCTTGTAGAGCATCCGAGCGACATATTCATCCGCATCGGTAATCCCTTCTTTTCCAGATACTACAAAGACAATGACGTCGGCTTCATCCATGGCAATCTCAGCTTGGTGCTTGATTTGCTCCATGAAAGGTGCGTCCACGTCATCAATCCCGCCAGTATCGATAATACTAAATTGGTGGTTTAGCCACTCCGCCGTTGCATAAATACGGTCCCGAGTAACTCCTTCGACATCCTCGACAATGGAGATCCGCTCACCGGCAATCCGGTTAAAGAGCGTGGATTTCCCGACATTAGGACGTCCTACAATGGCAACAGTAGGTAAAGCCATGGTATCCTCTTTTCTCTTATTTTTCTAGTTGGTGTTTCTTTAATAACTCTGCCGTAGCAGCTGGTTCCTCCTGTCCAAATTGGGCAGCCAAGCGTTGACTCCAAGTATCTGTTGCCCGTGCTCCAGCATAGGCAGTCTGTACTTGGTCAAAGGCTTCAATCACCTCAGGAGTCTGCACTTGATAGCTTTCCTCAAATACAACAGCTTCAAAAGGAAGGCGTGGTTTAACAGGATGATTCTGATTTGGCACCCCTAAAGCCATCCCAAAGACAGGATAGGTATAGTCTGGTAAATTAAATAATTTAGCCACTTCAGAAGCTTGATAACGCACCAAGCCGATAATGACCCCTCCATAGCCTAAACTCTCTGCAGCCAACAAAGTATTTTGACCTGCCAAGGCAGCATCTACAGAAGTAATCAACAAATTATCCGGTCCTTCTGGATGGAATTGATCCGTATGCATCCGAACCCCTTTTTCAGCTCGGTTGAGATCTCCTACAAACAATAGGAAGACAGAGGATTGACGGATGGCCTCCTGAGGGACAAATTGATACAGTGCCTCTTTCTTTTCTTGGCTTCTCACTAAGATGATGGAATAGGACTGAAAATTTTTCCAAGAGGAAGCCATTTGCCCAGCTGTTAGGATCGCTCGAAGATCTTCCTCCTTGATATCCTCCTCTTTAAAGCGACGGACAGAGGAATGAGATTTCATCAAATCAATAACAGTATTCATCGGCGATTTTCTCCTTCTAGGCGCACTTCTTTAGCCAGGAACTTAATTCGCTCCATGACACGTTTGGCTTGCCAAGTCTCATCTCCATTCCGAGACGTAGCAAAATGACGTTCCAAGTCTTCAAAATTGAAATTGGAGGTAAAGAAGGTTGGAAGAATCTCCTGCATCCGGTGTTGCAAAATCACTTGCAAGACTTCATCCCGCACCCAAGGCGACATTTGCTCTGCCCCAATGTCATCAAGAATCAAGATTTCAGCCTTCTTGACTTGATCTAGCATCTCTTTAACTTGTCCTGTGTTAATCGCATTTTTGACATCGATGACAAAGCTTGGAAAATGCAGAATCGTTGAAGAAGCCTGCCGTTTTTCAGACAAGTCGTGAGCAAGGGCTGCCATCATATAGCTTTTCCCAACTCCAAAATCTCCATATAGAAAAATCCCTTTACGAGCTTGAGGATAGGAAGCAACAAAATTGGCCAACTCTTCAAAGGCTCCAAAACGCCCACGATCATCCAAGTCGACTTTGGCTAAGGAAGCTTCCTTCAAGGTGCTTGGTAAGTTGATCAGCTGCAAGCGTCTATTGATAGCGGCTTGTTTTTGTGCCTCGATTAATTCAGGTGTCTCCTCATAGGAAACATCCGCATAACCTTCATTCATGACTAAAACAGGCTTATACCCTCTTGCAATATAATCTGCATCCCCAAGGACAAAGCGATTGCGCTCACTGATGTATTGGTTAAATTTGGAAATGCTACGACGGATTTCTACATCCGATAAACCTTCCTTTTGAATAAAGGTTGCAATCTCAGGTTCGGCGAGAATTTGAGCTACCAATTCTTCATAATTGAACTGCTGTGATCGATTCATCTGGGACATGGTTTTCCCTACGCTCTCCATTTACTCCCCTCCTTGATTTAATTTCTCGAGCAAGGCTCGTTTTTGTTGTTCCAGATTAGCCTGTTCTTCTTGGCTAGTCTGATTGGTATAGTTAGGCTGACTCCACTTCGGAACATTGGTCTTTCCTGTCGCTGACCCACTCTTAGCTACTTTCTCTTTTGCTTTTTGTAAATGGGAGTCTTGGCGCTGGCGGATCTTCAGAACTGCCTCCTCAGCCGTCTTTATCCCCTCATAAGCAAAGTCATTTCCAACTTTTAAGGCATACTTTTCATTGAGATTGGCGGAAGCAACCTTGTTAAAGGTCAACAACAAGATCACATTAATAACTTCATCTAACAGGCCTAAACGGGCCAAGTCAGAAATTACTTGGCGTTCTGATTGGGTCACAACAGCCTTACGCGCTTTTTTAATTCCTGCTAAAAATTGACGACTAGTCTTATTTTTAGCTTCCCGGATAATAGCTCTTTCCTGCGGAGTGAACTCATCCTTACCTTTTTCTTGTGGCTCTTGGGTCAGTTTTTGTCTCATCCGTTTGGTCGAAATGACCAAATTAACCGCTGTCTCTTTGGCCAACAGATAGGTCTCGTACCAAGTCCAATTCTTCTCTTCGGTGATGGCATAAAGAACTAAGAGGTCCTCTTGTTCGTTCTCAAAACGAAGGCCATCCCGCACCATTAATTGTTTAAAGTGCTCTAAACTGAAGGAAGATACTTTCCTCTGAGGGGTCGAAACACCATCAATCCCAAAAACAGAGGCAAAGTTCACCTTCCGTTTCTCTCCCTCTGGTTTTTCAGGAAGCAAGTCACGAACTGCTGCTTCTCCTATTTTTTTCTCCAGCAACTTCTGATAAGCGACATTCGCGAAAAATTGATCTGCTTCTAGCGGAGCCAAAAATCGGAACTGAAGTCCTTCATCTGTCTCAAAAACCTCTAGTAAATTCATGGCAATCAAACGGTCTAGACTTTCGAGAAAATGAGCGAACCCTAGATCCAAATGATTTAAAACAACAGCAATCAGCCGTTTTTCTTTCCCCTGATCATAGAGACTCAGCAGAAAAGTATATAATTGACTTGCTTGAACACCTAATATTGGTCCATACAGATGCGTGAAAGAGGCTCCTGTAGGCGCTAAATAATTATTCTTCAAGAAAGAAAATGAAGTATTGGGCTTCATCTATTTTTCCTTTTTCTTCTTCGTTCCTTTGGTAATCTGCTTTAAGAGACTTTCCAATTCACCAACATCCTTGAAACTACGATAGACACTCGCAAATCGAACATAGGTAATTTCGTCCAATTCTGCTAACTCGTCCATGACAAGTGATCCGATATAGTCACTCTGGATCTCATTTTCACTCTGACTACGAATCTTTTGTTCGATTCGCCCCACAATTTCCTCAATTTCGTCACTCGACACGGGACGTTTCTGAGCAGATCGAATAATCCCATTAAATATTTTATCTCTAGAAAACTGTTCCCGGGTGCCATCTTTTTTCACCACAACAAGAGTCCGCTCTTCTACTCGTTCATAAGTGGTGAAGCGATGATGACATTCATCACATTCTCTTCTTCTACGAATCGTTTTCCCGTCTTCTGCCTGGCGACTATCTACAACACTAGACTTATTTCCGCCACATTTTGGACACCGCATGGACACCCTCCTTATCGTTTCTTAATACTTTATTCTATCATATTTAGGGCTAAAGTGAAAGCAAGGGAAATAAAGAAAATCCCTAGCCTCCTGGAGGGATAGGGATTTGAATATTATGGTAAATACAAGTCAGCTGACAAACCATAATGGTCGCTAACGAGAGGCTGACTAGAACCATCAAACACAACTTCTAGCCGTTCGATAACCCATTCTTTTGAGGTGAAAATATAATCAATCCGCAAGGGTACTTGATTATCATCCCATCCATCAATTCCAGGACCTACAGTGTAAGTCCCCTTGGTCTGGCGAGCTTCAATAAAGCTATCTTGAAGAGCTAGCGGGCTCGCTAAAATGGCTTCATAACCTTCTTGCCCAGCTGGATTATTAAAGTCCCCAGCTAAAATCAAAGGCTTTTGCAATTGGCTAAAGCGTTCTTCTAAACGCGCCCACTCTTGCTGGAAGCCTTTGTCCCACCAAGAGAGGTGAACACTGGCAACAGCAATGTCTTTCCCATCAACTTGGGTTTCTGCAATGGCAATCCGTCGTGTATGATAATCTGTTGGATCATTCACATCTGAAACCAAGAGTTCGCTTGCCTGGATTGGGGTACGCGATAGAATCGCCACACCTTCATGATAACGGTCATAGCCGATATGGTTATAAGCCCAGGTCCAGTGGTAGCTCAATCCTTCTTCTTCTAATTTTTCAACTAAACAACGAACATAGTGATCCTGATGGATCGGCTCCGCAGAAGGAGTTGGATGGTACAAGTCATTAACAGGAACAACTGGACTTTCGATGGTCTGATTTATTTCTTGGAAACAAATCACATCGTATTGCTTTGCAAGAATGTCTTTTAATAAGTCCTCAAATTTTTGTTGGGGATTTTCTTCCATCCAACTATGAGTGTTTAAAGTTAAAAATTTCATGATCCTACTCTCCTAATAGAGAATTCCCTGTATCCAATAGATACAAGGAATAACTCTCATAGATTATAATTCAACCTTAGCAACCACAGCATCTGCTGGAAGTTGACCAGTTTGTGTAAGAGTAACAGATTTAATTGCTGCACCATTTGTGAAGACTACAACTGTTGAAGTTGCACGTCCAGCTTCACGAATAGCATCCAAATCTGCTTCTACCAATAGGTCTCCCGCTGCCACTGTTTGGCCTTCTTCTACCTTCACTGTGAAAGGTTTACCTTCCAAACTTACAGTATCAAGACCGATATGAACGAGGACTTCAAGACCAGATTCTGTTACCAAACCAAGCGCATGTTTGGTAGGGAAGACGCTTGTCACCTTACCAGCTACTGGTGAAACAATCTGACCATTTGCTGGTTCAACTGCAAATCCGTCACCCATCATTTTTTGTGAGAAGACTGGATCTTGAACTTTTTCTAATTCAATGACTTGTCCTTCAGCAACTGAGTGAACTTCTTCCGTCACCCCTTTAAAGGCAACTTCTGCTTGTTGAACCGCTGTCTTTTGACTTGGAAGAGTTTCAGGAATCACTTCACCTGAGTCTAACAAATCTTGGATATCTGATTTCAAGACGTCCGCTTTTGGACCGTAAATCGCTTGGACACCTTGTCCTTTCATGACAAGTCCCATTGCTCCTTCAGCCTTCCATTGTTCTTCTGTTCCGACTTTTGTTTCGTCTTTAACAGTAACACGAAGACGAGTCATACATGCATCTACATCGACGATATTGGCACGACCACCAAGAAGGTTAATGATGTTAACCGCTTGAGAAGCAGCAGCCACTTTACTTGAACCTGAAGTTTCAGACTCTTCTGCACCACCCTCAGCTTGTTCGTAGTTTCCATTACGTCCAGGAGTTGCGTAGTTAAATTTCTGGATCATGAAGTTTGCAATGAAGTACATGATCACTGCAAAAAGTACAGTTACCCAGATGAAATTAATGATATCCATACCAATACCAGCTTTAATGGTCATTGGTGTACGAGTCAAGAACTCAATTGATCCAAATGAATGGACACGGAGATTGACGATATCTGCCATCGCGAAGGCTGCACCTTGTACCACTGCATAAACGAGGTAAAGAGGCATTGCTACGAACATAAACATGTACTCGATTGGTTCTGTAACCCCTGTGAGGAAGGTTGCAAGAGCAGTCGCAATCATCATCCCTTTGTATTTGTGTTTCTTATCAGAGTCTACATTACGGTAAATGGCAAGGGCAACCCCCATCAAGATACCGAATGAACCGATCATTTGTCCCACTTTGAAACGAGCAGGTGTGACAGTATCCAACAAGTGTTGGTAAGTAGCAGGGTCAGAAACTTTTGTATTTCCTAAGTCTGTAATCCAAGCCAACCAAAGTGGATCTTGACCAAATACTTGAGTGCCTTTTGCTGCACCAGTTAACACTTCATAAGTACCACCCAATTGAGTATAGTTGATTGGGATAGTCAACATGTGGTGAAGACCAAATGGAAGCAAGAGACGTTCCAAGGTACCGAAAGCAAATGGTGCTAAGATTGGAGCAGTCTCTTTTGAGTTAGCAATCCAAATACCAAAGTTGTTAATTCCTGTTTGGACTACTGGCCATAAGAATGACAAGATAAGAGCCACAATTGCAGAACGAAGGATAACGACAAATGGAACAAAGCGTTTCCCGTTAAAGAATGATAGGGCATCTGGTAACTTGCGGTAGTTGTAGTATTTGTTAAAGGCTGTTGCCCCTACAAAACCGGCAATAATCCCAACGAAAACTCCCATATTCAAGGCAGGTGATTCTAACACACTCGTGAAGTAATCAGCAACCTTGATAGATCCACCAAGAAGTGTTTTCACCTTCGCTTCTGGATCTTTCAGCATATCTCCTGTTACACCGAACATCACACCAGTGATCCGGTTAATCAGGATAAAGGATAGACCTGCTGCAAAGGCCCCACCCGCACGTTCTTTCGCCCAGCTACCACCGATAGCGAGAGCAAAGAGGATGTGGAGGTTTCCGATAACCCCCCAACCGATCTGTTCAAGAACACCACCGGTAGTTACCAAGAAACCAAGTTCTGGATTAATCATTGCAATGGTTTTACCAAGACTGATCATCAGACCTGCCGCCGGCATAACTGCAATGACCACCATCAACGCTTTACCGAATTTTTGCCAAAATTCAAAGCTTAATAGACTTTTGAATGATTGTTTATTCATCATTCGACCTCCTTATAAAATTGAAATGCCCGCAATACGAGAAAACGTTTGCATATTTCACTTCCTATTATACCACTTTTTTTTCTTTTGTAAAGCCCTTACATGTAAATTTTTAATTCACAAACATTATATACAAAGGCCTTGGAAATACTGTAATCCAGACAAACGTTTGCTTCTTTCACAAGATTTTAAAAAAATTTTTTTAAAAAATTTTTCTTTCTTCCTTTTTGACAAACAAAAAAATCCCTTTGAGATTTTGATATGTACCCTCTTTACTGGACACCCAGTAAGGAGGGTATTTTCATGCGTTACAGTCATGAGTATAAGTTAGAGTGTATTGAGCTATATAGAAAAGGAATATGGCCTGAAACACCAGAAGGAATAAAAACATCAAACTTTCATCTAATGGTTCGATACTGGGCTCGTATCGAAGAAGAAAATGGACCAGATGCATTAAAGCACTTAGGTAATAACAAAGTGTGGACCCCTGAAGCGAAATATGAATTAGTTGCTAAAGTATTAGCAGGACAATCCAACAAGTCAGTTGCTGTTTCTGCAGGTATAAATAATGGAATGCTATATACCTGGGTTCGCAAATACAAAGAATTAGGTTACAATGGTCTTGTGAATAAAAAGAAAGGTCGCAAGAGTAAGAACCCTGTTATGAAAAAGAAAACGATTAAGCCCAAACCTTTAACTGAATCAGAACGTGAAGAGTTAATCAGACTAAGAGAAGAAATTGCGGCAATGAAAGCGGAGATTGAAGTAGTAAAAAAAAGGATCGCCTTGAGGCAAGAAAGATGGGCTGCGCAACTCAAGGCGAAAAAGCAGCAATCATCAAAGCGCTCAGAGAAGAAGGATACCAATTAAAGCACCTACTAAAAGGTTTAAATATGCCTAAATCAACTTACTACTACGAAATCAGTAAAGTTGATACTGTAGACTTTAGAAATATTAAGCTCACTGAAGAAATCAAGAAAATATTTAGCCAGCATAAAGGTAGATATGGTGTGAGAAGAGTGTATAGAGAGCTCTTAAGACGTGGAAATTCTGTCAATCATAAAAGAGTACAACGTATCATGCATTCACTTGGATTGCAAGGCAAAAGACCTAAAGAAAAGTATCACTCATTCAAGGGTGAAGTAGGTAAAGTAGCACCAAACATAATAGATAGAGACTTTACAGCAACAGCACCACTTCAGAAGTGGACAACTGATGTATCTCAGTTTAACTTTTCATGGGGAAAGTGTTACCTTTCTCCGATAATTGATATGTACACAAATGAAGTTATTTCATATGACTTGTCGATGAGTCCAAACCTAAATCAAATCAAGAGAATGCTAGAGATGGCGTTTAAAAAGTTCAAATCACTTACAGGATTAATATTTCATTCAGATCAAGGATGGCAATATCAACACAACTACTATCGTCAGGAACTAAAAAACAGGGGAATTATCCAATCAATGTCTAGACGTGGCAATTGTATAGATAATTGCATTATGGAAACATTCTTTGGACGTCTAAAGAATGAAATGTACTACAGCTACGAGAAAGAATATGAATCATTTGAGAGCTTTTCAAAAGCACTAGATGAATACATAAGTTATTACAACAATGAAAGAATACAAGGAAAAACAAAATGGATGCCACCTGTAATGTACAGGATAGCATCCATGTGTTCCACTTAGTTCATAACATGTGTCCAGGATTCTGGGTACATATCATTTCTCATCAAAGGGATTGTTGTTATTCTTGCATTTGGTAGCCGACACCTCGGACAGTTTTGATATAGCTCTTTTGTCCTGGAAGATCTATTTTCCCACGAAGATAGCGAATATAGACATCAACGATATTGGTTTCTGCTGTACTCTCATATTTCCACACCCGCTCTAAGAGTTGCTCCCGACTAAGGACATGTTTGCTTCCCATCAAAGTTGCTAATAAATCATATTCACGACGTGTCAGATCAATTACTTCTTCTCCCCGATACACCATATGATTCTCGACATCAATTCGCAAATTCCGATAGGAAGTGGGAACTTTCATCTGATTACAATGTTGGCCAATAAAATCACGGCCTCTAAAAATAGCGACGATTTTCTCAACCAAATCACTGATCACGAATGGTTTGATGACATAAGATACCGCAAATCGTTGGATACTCTCCATATGCTCTGAAATTTTCTCACGACTATCTAAGACAATCAAGACTGCCGCAGGACGAATCTTGCTCAGACGCTGGGCAAACTCTTCCCCACTCATATCTTCTAGTTCGTAATTGAGAAGAATTAAATCATATTCTGTAGCCTGCAGGAGTTTCAAGGCCATTTCCCCTTGTTCTACCAAATCAACTACATAGCCTGCTTTCTGAAGTTCTAAATCAATAAAGCGCGCTAAATTCTTTTCATTTTCTACTAGTAATATCCGCTTTGTCATAACCTACAATTATTTTTCGTCGTACCAAGAATAGTGGAAGGTACCTTCTTTATCCTTACGTTGGTATGTGTGAGCACCGAAGTAGTCACGTTGCGCTTGGATCAAGTTGGCTGGAAGGTCCGCTGAACGGTAGCTATCGAAGTAAGTGATGGCTGCTGAGAAGGTTGGTACTGGTACACCAGCTTGAACTGCAAGAGCTACGATATCACGAACAGATTGTTGGTACTTAGCAGTGACATCCAAGAAGTACTCATCCAAAAGAAGGTTAGCCAAATCTGCATCACGGTTGTAGGCATCCGTGATCTTTTGCAAGAAACGAGAACGGATGATACAGCCATCGCGCCAGATAGAAGCGATGTCTGCAAAAGGCAAGTTCCAGTTGTTTTCTTTAGATGCCACACGCAATTGTGCAAAACCTTGTGCGTAAGAAATGATTTTTGAGAAGTAAAGGGCTTGACGGATCTTTTCGATCAACTCAGCCTTATCTCCTTCAAATTTGAAGGCAGCTGGTTTTGGAAGTACCTTGCTAGCGTGTACACGCTCTTCTTTGTAAGTAGAGATGTAGCGTGCAAATACTGACTCCGTAATAAGTGACAAAGGCACACCAAGGTCAAGCGCTGATTGACTAGTCCATTTACCAGTTCCCTTGTTACCTGCAGCATCCAAGATGTAGTCTACGATTGGTCCATCTTGACCTTCATCATCTTTACGTCCAAGGATGTCAGCCGTGATTTCGATCAAGTAGCTGTCCAATTCGCCCTTGTTCCACTCAGTGAAGATTTCAGCCATATCTTGAGCTGAAAGTCCAAGCAAGTGTTGCATCAAATCATAGCTTTCTGCGATCAATTGCATGTCCCCATACTCGATACCGTTGTGGACCATTTTCACGTAGTGACCAGCTCCATCAGGACCGATGTAAGTCACACATGGTTTGCCATCTTCTGGTGCTTTGGCAGAGATTTCTTCAAGAACGTCTGCTACCAATTCATACGCTTCTTTTTGTCCACCAGGCATGATAGAAGGACCTTCAAGGGCACCTTTTTCACCACCAGAGACACCAGTACCGATAAAGTTGATACCAGAGTTGGCCAACTCTTCATTACGACGGATAGTATCTTTGTAGAAAGTGTTTCCTCCGTCAATCAAGATATCGCCTTTATCCAAGTGTGGAAGAAGGGCTTGGATGGTTGCATCTGTACCAGGTCCTGCTTGAACCATAAGCATGATACGACGTGGTTTTTCAATTGAGTTTACAAAGCTTTCGATATCATAGCTTGGCACAAAGTTCTTTTCAGGATGGCAAGCAACAACATCTTCTGTTTTTTCTTTACTACGGTTATAGATAGCAACTGTGTATCCACGAGATTCAATATTAAGGGCAAGGTTACGACCCATTACGGCCATACCAACAACACCAAAGTTTGCTTTTGTCATGTGACACTCCTCTTTATAGTTTGCCTATATTCTACCATTTTTTGACATCAAATGAAAGCAGAAAATAGCTTCCCACTTCTCCAAGAGAGAGAAGATCATACAAGTCATTTGATCTTAAAAACAAAAGTGCCCGAGAAACAGTTCTCAGACACTTACTTATGAATGGCATTAATCTTCTTTTGAAGCTAATTCATCCGCTTCAATGACCGGTTGTTCTCCTTCTTTGAGTTTGTTGACCGTCATATTGACCCCAAGAGCTCCTGCTAGTAATTGACGGATATCAAATCCAGCTCCTTGAGAGACTTGATCGATACTTTGCATGATATCACCCACCATCTTAGAGGCGTTTCCTTCACCATACATGGTGATCTTATCCACCTTGGTCAATGGCTCAGCGACAGCACGCGCAATTTCAGGCAACTTATCAACGACCATTTCAGTAATGGCTGCTTCTTGCATTTTCTTCATCGCTTCTGCCTTTTGGTCCAAACCTTTGGCTTCGGCTTCTAGTTTCAAGCGAATGGCTTCAGCTTCTGCACGACCTTTGGCTTCGATGGCTTCTGCCTCTTGCAATTGGGCAAATTTCTCTGCTTCGGCTTGAGCTTTCCGAGCTTCCGCTTCTTTTTGTGTTTCGAAAAGTTCAGCTTCCGCCTTGCGTTGGCGTTCGATCAATTCTGCTTCGGCTGCTTGTTGACGAGCATACTTTTCAGCTTCGGCTTGCTTACGGATGTTGGCATCCAATTCTTGCTCACGAACCTTAACTTCGCGTTCCTTAACTTCCGCTTCTTTCTCTTGTTTCATGATGTTAGCTTCAGCTGCCACGCGCTCTTGTTCACGACGTTGCACTTCTGCCTCAATCCCTTTCGCAGCATCTGCCTTGGCTTGAGCAATATCTGCTTCTTGCTTGAGGGCTGCTTGTTTGAGTTTCAACTCATTTTGTTTTTGCGCGATTTCAAGGTCGGCTGCGACGCGTTTGTCGTTGGCTAGCTTATCTTGTTCCGCTTCTACTTCTTTGCGCTCGCGTTCTGCTTTGGCTTTAGCAATCAAGGCATCCTTCTTGATGGTTTCAACATTTTCGATACCAAGGTTATCAATGACTCCCCCTTCATCAGAGAAAGATTGAACCGTAAAGGCGATGACTTCCAGACCCATTTTAGCCAAGTCTGGCGCTACGTTGTCTTGCACCTTTGAGGCAAACTCTTGACGGTCATTGACCATCTTACGGAGCTCCATCTGACCGATCACTTCCCGCAAGTTTCCTTCCAAGACATCTTGGACAGAATTGGAAATATCTGTCGTATTCCAGTTCAAGAAGTTCTCTGCAGCACGGGCAATCATCTCATCGGTTGTACCGATTTTTAATTTAACAGCTGCATCGGCACGGACGTTAATGAAGTCCAGTGTTGGGACTGCTTCAGATGTCCGAACATCTGTCGAGAATTGCTCAATATCAAGATAAGAGCGTTGTTCGACAAAGGGAATCATAAAACCAGCTTTCCCGCGTAAGTGGCGTTGCTTCCGAAGACCTGTAATAACAACAACTTCGTTTGGTTTAGCGTTCACGTAGCCTTTTACAAGCAAAACTACAATAATGACAGCAACAATGAGACCTGTTATCAACCAGCCTGGAATAAATAATGTATCCATACTTTTCTCCTTTTTTCAGAGGTCTTCCCTCTGTTGTTTATAAATCTTAGTATATCAAAAGAAGTCTTTTCCTCAAAGAAAAGACCTGTATTTATGTTTAGATTTTTAATATGTCATCCCTAGCCTATTCTTCCTCAAATAAACCTTGGAGACCAGCAAAAGGACTATTTTCTTCTTTCTTAACCGCTTGAGCTTCTTGGTACTCTTCTTCTGTCATGATTTTCCAATCATTGCCCTCGATAAAGCCGTGTCCAGCCTCTTCTTCCGGAGTGAGAACCTTGAGAGGAATATTGAGCAGGATATTATCTGCCACGCTTTCACTCAGATCAATTCTGCCCCCTTCGATAGGAAGGATCAGATCTTCCTCAAGAGCTTCGATATCTGCCTCTGACTGTGCGTCCTCAGCGAACACCTCTGTCACAGGATAGCTCTCTTGAAGCTCAACGGGTTCCATGCTTCGGCTAGAGGCAAGGACGATGGTATAGGTCAATTGGTAATCCAAGACATAGAGACCTGTATCATAGGCTACTCGCCCTGTCGCTGTCACATCCTTTAAATCAAGAATTTCTGGATTGCGCTTTTGCAATTCTTTTAGCAAATCCAACTCTTGATCAAAAGCCAGTCCTTCAGGATTTTTACGGATTTCTTGTGTATATAAGTTCATTCTTTTGCCCTCACATCTTCTAGATACTACTAGTATATCATGAAGCTGTCCCTTCAACCAAGAAGTCTCCTAAAAAATTTGTTATAATCATGAAAAAGATACAGTGTACTAGACCTATTGGTGTTGTACACCAAGGTCCCACAATCTCTTGGATAAAAGAGGTTCATTTGCTAAGGCATTGGTCCTTGTATAGATAGAGGAGAAAACATGAAAGACATCGGAGCAGTTTTTCGACAAATACGGGAAAGTCGCCATATTTCATTAGAAGAAGCTACAGGCGGGGAGTTTTCGCGCTCCATGCTGTCACGATTTGAAAGAGGAGAAAATGACCTGACGACCCAACGCTTTTTTCATGCCTTGCAACAGATCAAAACAAGCCTCAGTGAGTTTTCCCATCTAGCAGGGATCGATCAGCACTCCTTTATCCCCAAATTGTTGAAAGAGCACTATGAAAACATGAGCTTGGAACATGATCAAGCCTTGTACCAAAGCTACCAGCTAGCTTATCAGAAAGAGCACAAAAAAGAAGACTTCTTAGCCAGCATTATTCTCAAGGCCCAAATGCTTGGCAACTTTACTGAGGTAGAGTTGACTGCTAACCAAGAGGAACTAGATTTCCTCTATGACTACCTCTTCTCTGTCATGGTCTGGGGAAATTTTGAATTAAGCCTATTTTCACTAACCTCTCCACTTTTTTCCAGTCAGCTCTATCGACAGTACACAGAGGAATTGGTCCAACGGGAGGACTTCAAGCTTCTCCTAGACTCTTCTCTTCCTGCCCTCAACTCTATTTTTCTCAATGGATTTTTTCTGGCCATCAGTTCAAATGAATTTGAAGATGCATCTTATTTTGATCAGCTGATCAAGGACCACTTTTACTCCGAAAACGAAGCCTACCTTCGGACGGTTTATCTCTATGCCAAAGGGGAATTTCTCTATCGAAAGGGAGAAAAAGAAACTGGTCTTGAAAAGATGGAACAGGCCATCCAGGTCCTCTCTATTCTGGATTGTAAGGTCAGTGCCAACTACTACAAACAGGGCATGCAAGAACTCATCAAGGAATCCTGAAAAGAGAGTGGGACAGAAATTGGTAATTCGTTAGAATTCGATTTCGTCGTCCCACCTCCGCACAGTTGAGTAGGGATGTAAAAGCTGATAAAATCAGCGTAGTAGAGCCCACTCAACCACTGCGTCTTGCTCGACAATCCAAAGATAATTGAGAGGCTAGGACTTTTGTCCCAGCCTCTTTTTGTTGAAAATATGCAACATTTTGTTTTTCTTATTTTTGAGGTCTACAATAGGATCATCAAGAAAAGAAAGAGGTCCCAGTATGATAAGCAAACCAAAGAATCGTCTCCTTCATTATTTTCTTAAAAATACTAGTTTTTATTTTAAAGAGGAAAAATTAGAACTGACAGAAGAAGAGAAACTGTCTCTTATCAAGCAGGTCTTGCACCATTCAAGAGAAGTTATTTTATCTGCTAAACAGAAGGAGGAAAGCTTATGAAACTCTTATTTCGCAATCCCATCTTTGCCTTACTCAGTCTTTCACGTTTTTTGAATACCATTGGTGCTGCAATATACAACCTTGTCTTTGTGGTCTTTGCGGCTAGCATGCCCCATCCAAGTCTCGCAGTTGGGATCGCCAATCTCATTGTTTTTATCCCAAGTCTTTTCACCATTTTCATTGGAATAAAGGCCGATTACACCGCTAAAAAAGCTGACTGGCTAATCCGAATGGGCTTTCTGCAAGCTGTTCTTTTCGTCATCATTGCACTGATGACCAAGATTCCAGGTTACCTGGCCTTTTCGATCGTTTGCTTCTTGAATATTGTGTCAGATTGTTTCAGTGATTATCGCGGGGGCTTGCAACTTCCCATTATGCAGAAGAACATCCCTAGCGAGGATTTAATGGAAGCTTATTCCTTTAATCAACTGCTTAGTATGGTCTGCTCGATTTCTGGACAAGCTCTAGGAGTTTGGCTTCTAGCCATCAGCCATCAAAATTTTGCACTAGTCGCTTCGATCAATGCTCTGACATTTCTCCTTTCTTCCACTTGTCTTTTCATCCGACGAAGTCAACTGACCCACGAACCTATTCAAGTGGAATCTAGTAAGAACGTTTCTTTCCTTCAAGAATGTCGAGACATGTATCGCAATGTCACCACTATCTTTGCAGACGAAGAGGTTCACAATTTTGGAAAACTTCTCCTATCCTTAATTTTCATCAATGCCTTAGGGGGATCCATCTCTGGGATCTACAATTTGCAACTGCTTCACTCTCCCTTCTTTCATTTGAGCTTCAGCCAATCTCTCTTGATTTTAGAAGCTGTAACGATCTTAAGTATGGTCTGGGCTAGCCTGACACCCCATGACTATTTTTCCAAGCAATCGCTCCATCATATCCTACTGTGGATTGCAAGTGGCCTGAGCATCCTTGGCCTCACAAATATTTTGGTACGCTGGGATATCCTTTCCCTTTTACTCATCACTTTCCTCAGTTATCTTGTTGCAAAAATAAATCCAAAAGTTTCCAGTCTTTTAATGAGCAAACTGCCAGCTGAAAAATTAGCTTCTACCTCTAGCTTTTTGGGACTGATGGTAAGCTTTGCCATGCCACTTGGAACAGCCCTTTTCTCTAGCTTAGCTATCTGGAACCTCTCTCTTGCTTGGGGAATATTTGCCTTCCTTGGTTTCGGTACTGTCCTCTTATCAAGTAAATAAAGAGGCTGGGACAAAAGTCCTAGCCTCTCAATTGTCTTTGAATTGTCGAGCAAGACGCAGTGGTTGAGTAGGCTCTACTACCCTGATTTCATCAGCTTTTACAGCCCTACTCAACTGTGCGGAGGTGGGACGACGAAATCGAAGTCTAACGAATGACCGATTTCTGTCCCACTCTCACTTTACATGTTTCTTAGTCTTTCCACCCGTTCTGCAATAGGTGGGTGGGTATAAAAGAGCTTTTGAAAGCCTGATTCTTTTTTTGGATCGTTGATGAAGAGAGCGCTACTAGCACTATCGACTTCTCGTTGCATGGGCGCACTATGATCCAGTTTCAAAAGAGCATTGATCATCCCTTGAGGATTCCGTGTCAATTCGACACTGGAAGCATCCGCTAGGAACTCCCTTTGACGAGAAATGGCTAACTGCACCAAGGTCGCCGCTAAAGGAGCTAGAACGATGGCAATCAAGGAAAGGATCAGAACAATAATTTCTAAACCACTTCCACCTTCTCGATCATCATCCCGTCTACGGCCACCGCCCCACCACATCATCCGGCCTCCGATACTAGAGAGCATCGTGATGGCACTGGCTAAGGCCACTGCAATGGTAGAGATGCGGATATCGTAATTGCGAATATGGCTAACTTCGTGTCCAATGACTGCTTCTAATTCCTCCCGATTCATCACAGCTAAAAGACCTGTCGTTGCTGCAACAGCAGCATTTTGAGGATTGGATCCTGTCGCAAATGCATTCATGGATGGATCATCTACAATATAGACACGGGGCATGGGAATCTGAGCCACCATAGCCATATCTTGCACAATGTGGTAGAGTTGAGGGGCTTGATCCTCAGTTACCTCACGCGCTCCATTCATCCGCATGACGACCTCCGTCGATTGAAAGATCATGCTAAAGGCATAGATACCACCAATAATCAACGCTAGGATGACGCCACCAAGTGAGGAGCCTAACCAGAGATAGCCAACGGCTGCTCCGATGAGAGCCAAGAGTATGAAAAAAGCAATAAGGAGAATCCAGGTTCTCCTTTTATTGCTTGCAATTTGGTCAAACAGCATATTAGTCTCCTAATCCGCTAAAGTCCACCTTTGGTACTGCTTTTTCTTCTTCAGGCACTTGAAGGAATTCGGCTTGTTTAAAGCCAAACATTCCAGCAATCACATTTGTTGGGAAAGTCTCCAATTTCACATTGTAGTTGCTTGTCACACTGTTATACAATTGACGGGCATAAGAAATTTTATTTTCTGTATTGGTCAATTCTTCTTGCAATTGCATGAAGTTGGTGTTAGCTTTCAAGTCTGGGTAGTTTTCCGCAACCGCAAAGATGCCTGCTACTTGACGTGAAAGAGCATCACTGGCTGCCATTGCTTCTGCAGGTGAAGATGCTTGAGCAACTTGTTGACGAAGTTGAGTGACCTTAGCAAGAGTATCTCCTTCGTACTTGGCATACCCTTTAACCGTTTCGATCAAGTTTGGAATCAAGTCATTCCGACGTTTCAATTGCACATCGATTTGACTCCAAGCTTCCCGAGTCTGCATCCGACTTTTGACCAAGCCGTTGTATACTCCAACGACCAAAAATGCGAGGACCACTAGGATCCCAAGAATAATCCAAATCATTTTATTGAATTCCTTTCATTTCTTTCTACCAGTATATCAAATTTCCCTTATTTTGTGGTAAAATTATCTTATGAAACCAGAAGAATTTTATGACCGTTTAGCCGACCTCGGCTTCCCACTAACTGATCGACAAAAAGAGCAATACGAACGCTATTTCGAGCTCCTCGTGGAATGGAATGAGAAAATTAATCTCACCGCTATCACCGATAAAGATGAAGTCTATCTCAAGCATTTTTATGATTCTATCGCACCCATTTTACAAGGTTTGATTGAAAACCAACCCATCCGTCTCTTGGATATCGGCGCTGGTGCTGGCTTTCCGAGTCTACCAATGAAGATCCTATTCCCTGAGCTAGATGTGACCATTATTGATTCCCTCAATAAGCGAATCAATTTCCTTCATTTACTAGCTGAAGAGTTGGGTTTGAGCGGAGTACATTTCTACCATGGACGAGCTGAGGACTTTGCACAAGACAAGGCCTTTCGTGCCCAATTTGATATCGTAACTGCCCGCGCGGTTGCCCGCATGCAGGTTCTCTCTGAACTGACCATCCCTTACCTGAAAGTAGGGGGACGTCTCCTCGCTCTCAAGGCCAGCAATGCTCCAGAAGAGTTGGAAGAAGCAAAAAATGCCCTCAACATCCTTTTTAGCAAGGTCGAAGACAATCTACAGTATGAATTGCCAAATGGAGATCCTCGTTACATCACTGTTGTGGAGAAGAAAAAAGAAACTCCTAATAAATATCCAAGAAAAGCTGGCATGCCCAATAAGCGGCCATTGTAGTAAGATACAAAGGGCTAAGCGGATAAAGTCAAAATAGGGAATTCGACGCAGAATCCAAATGATTCTAGGAGGATTCATCTTTTTGACACAATCCGCAGCCCGTGTTCATTTCAATAAGATACAAAGGGACAAGCGGATAAAGTCAAATAAGGAGTAGGACATGTTCCCTACTCCTTTTTAGTTTTGTGCGAGTTCTGCTCTTAGTACTTGGTACTGTTCCTGAGTCAGATGAACTCCCCTAGTCGCCACAACCTTGCTTGCTAAACGGTTAGCAAAGATTAAGGCATCCTCTACATCTACCCCTTGCAAGGATGCTGCTAAAAAGGCTCCCAGATGACTGTCTCCTGCTCCTACGGTATCAAGAACTTCTGTCGGAAATCCGATAGCCTCATACCAGCTACCATCGTAAGCGATAGCTCCTTTTTCTCCTAAAGTGACGATGACTAACCGTCCTGTTCTCTGGTAAAGGATCTTAACTGCTTCAGCAATCTCTTCACAAGCTGAAAAAGCCTTGGCTTCTAGCTCATTGAGGTGGAGGATGGGTTGGAGATCATAAATTACTTCCAGTCGGTCCTTGGGAATCAAGAGACCGCGAGGCCCTGGTGCAAAGATAACTTGGCCTTCAAGTTTTGACACAGCTTGAATGAGATCCATCCCGGTCGGCTCTTCTACTTCAAGGCCACAGAGATAAATAGCGTCATAACTTTCCTGCTCCAGAGGCTGTAGCCATTCCTTCTGAAAACCATATTCCACTCCATGATCTGATAAAAAGGTTCGTTCTCCATCCGACTCAATGAAACAATAGCAACAACCATTCGCTCCTGTTACTGAAATAGGGGTTTGGATGCTCAACTTTTCTAGTTCTGCCTTGACAAAATCCCCGTAGACACCCGTCCCCACTGGCGAGATGAAGTCAACCTTTTGACCTAAAGCATGAAGTACGGAGACGACATTAAAGGCACACCCTCCAAGAGACCAAGTCTGCTCATGGATATGGGCGTCACCTTCCCTACTTGGTAGACGATCAAGATAAACCATAATATCACAAACAGTGGATCCAATCACTAAGGCTTTTGACATGGATATTCTCCTCCTATTTTCTATCCTCAACATGGAAAAATAACCAGCACTAGATAGAGCTGGTTAGTAAAACTAGTCACCCCGATAGACCGGTTGAGGGCCAAAGGTTTGGGAAACTGGCATGATTTCAATCCGATTGACATTGACATGCTTGGGTTGTTGAATGAGCCAAGACACCGTATTGGCTATATCTTCAGGTTGAATAGCATGAGCGTCTCGATAGAGAGCTTCTACCCGTTTTTCATCCCCTTTAAAGCGAACCGATGAGAACTCGGTCCCTTCACAGAGACCTGGTTCAATATTGGTCACCCGAATTTGTTTTCCAGCCAGGTCGGCACGCAGATTTAAAGAGAACTGTTTAACGAAGGATTTGGATGCTCCATAAACATTGGCCCCTGGATAAGGTACCGTCCCAGCAGTCGACCCCATATTGATGACATACCCTTCATTTCTTTCCACCATCCGGGGGAGGATTTGTCGGGTCAAATAGGTCAGACCGATGATATTGGTTTGGATCATGGTCAACCAATCTGCGATCTCTGCTTCATGAGCTGGAGCGAGGCCTAGGGCCAAGCCAGCATTATTAACCAAGACATCAATCTGCTCCCAAGCTTTTGGTAAACTGGAAAGTGCCTGATCCACCTGAGTGAGATCTGTTACATCCATTTGAAGAGGATAAAAGGCTTCTCCCAGCTCTTTGTGAAGAGCCTGTAATTTTTCAATGCGTCTAGCCGCACCAATCACTCGATGACCATCGGCAACTAAGCGTTGACAAATAGCTTGACCAAAGCCAGCGGAAGCTCCTGTTACTAAAATTGTTTCTGCCATTTTCTTACCTCCAAGGATTATAAAAGCGACCTTGGTTTACCCAAATCAAGACCAAACTCAGGACTACCATCAGAGCGGACCCTAGAATAATCAGACGATCACGAGTCGTCATCTCCTGATAGGTGTACCAGGTCCGTTTTTTATTTTTCCCAAAGCGACGCAATTCCATGGCTGTAGAAATCGTTTCGATCCGCTCCAGAGAACTAAAAATCAAGGGAGAAATCATCTGAAGATTCCCCTTCACCCGCTGGACAAAGTTGGCCTTTTTGGACAATTCCAACCCTCTTGCTTCTTGGGAGAGCTTGATAATCTGGTATTCCTCCTGCACATCTGGAATATAGCGCAGGGTCAAGCTCACTGAATAAGCAATCTTGTAGGACACCCCAATCTGATTAAGACTAGAAGCAAATTGACTAGGATGGGTGGTCATTAGGAAAATAAGAGCCAGAGGAATGGTACACACATACTTCAAAGCTAGGTTGAAAAGATAAAACAACTCTTGAGCTGTGATGCTATATGCCCCTAAACCATCTAGAAGAACTGTTTTTGCTCCATAGATCTCTACCCCATATTGAGGGGCAAAAAGATAGACCATCAAGACATTGAGAATAGCAAAGACCAGGGCAAAACTAAGAATAAAAGAAATGTCTTTCAAACGAATGCCTGAGGTCGCAAATAAGGCGAGGGCACCTAGACCAATGACCAATAACAGGCGGGTATCGTAACTCAACATGGCCGCTAATGATACCAACAATAAAAATAGGAGTTTGCTGGCACCTGAGAGGCGATGCAGAAAGCTGGTTCCAGCATGGTAGCCGACTAAGCGATTATTCATGACCTACCCCCTTCTGATTCATATAAAACTGGGTCAAGGCAAGCGGATCGACACCAAGTCGATTTGCCAAGGCGAAAATAGACGTTTCTTTCAAATTAGCCCGTCTCAAAATTTCTGGTCGGGTCAAGAGCTCCGCCGGCGTCAAATCTGCCAAAATTTGCCCATCCGTCACCACGATTGCTCGATCAGAATAATCTAACATCAGTTGCATATCATGGGTAATCATGACAATGGTATGCCCCTTTTGGTGGAGTTCATCAAGGAAATCCATAATTTCTGTATAGTTTCGTTGATCCTGACCAGCCGTTGGCTCATCCAAAACCAAAACCTCAGGCCCCAGTACTAAAATCGAAGCAATGGTTACCCGCTTTTTCTGACCATAAGACAAGGCAGAAATCGGCCACTTACGAAACTCATAGAGACCACAGGTTTTCAAGGCTTGATGGACACGACTTTCAATCTGGTCCTCTGGGACATTTCTCAAGTGAAGACCGAGGGCCACCTCATCAAAAACCATGGTCGATGAAATCATCTGATTGGGATTTTGCAGGACATAACCTACTCGCTCTGCCCGCTCCTTGACACTATCACCCTTGATATCCTCACCCTTTGAGAAATAAGTTCCTTCCGTCTGGATAAAGCCGCAAATCGCCTTAGCAAGGGTAGATTTTCCAGCCCCATTTTTTCCGACAATCGCCAACCGTTGGCCTTTTGGAATAGTCAAGGAAAGATCTTTTAGAATAGGCTGGCCTTCTCGATAGGCAAAGTTCAAATGACCAAGCTCTAAAATTACTTCAACCTCTGCACTTTTTTCAAAATTTGGAGTTGGAATTTCCACTGATAAATCTTCAAGTGGTATTTTTTCCACCTTGTCCAAATTCGGTAGTTTGCTGATATCCTGCCCTAACTGGCGAAGGGTTGTTAAATAGAGGGGTTCCCGAATCCCATTTTCAGCTAGTAAAGTGGTTCTCAACAACTCATCTGGTCGCCCATTAAAGAGGACTTGCCCTTGATTAATCAAGATGACCCGATCGATAGGACGGTAGAGCACATCCTCCAAACGGTGCTCAATGATAATGGTTGTCGTTCCCTGCTCTTCATGAATCTGATCGATCAGATCAATGATATCCTGACCCGACTTGGGATCTAAATTAGCCAGTGGCTCATCAAAGAGCAGGATCGGACTTTCATCGATCAGGACACCTGCCAAGCTGACCCGCTGTTTTTGCCCACCGGATAAATCTTGAGGCCGATGGTCCAAGAGCTTACTCAAGTCCAAGCGCTCCGCCCAGGTATGAACCCGAGATTTCATGCTTTCCAGCTCGACCATATCGTTTTCAAGGGCAAAAGCCAAGTCTTCTGCAACACTGAGACCAATAAACTGACCATCTGTATCCTGCAAGACCGTACTGACCAAATGAGACTTCTCGTAAATACTGAGATCAAAGGCTTCTTTCCCCTGAATGAGGAATTGCCCACTACTGGTTCCCTTATAGATATTAGGGATAATCCCATTTAAGCACTGGCCAATGGTTGACTTTCCAGAGCCAGATGGCCCGACAATCAGGACCTTTTCCCCCTTATAAATGGTTAAGTTGAGATTTTTCAAAGTTGGCTCAGACTGTGCCTTGTATTGGAAGGAAAAATCCTTCAGTTCAATCATTGCTTCTTTCATTTAGTTCGCCTTTTCCCATAAGAGCGCAAATTGGATGGCTAAATCCGCGATTCGATCCTTGCTATCTAAATCCTCATGACTAGATAAGGTTCGGATATCCCATTTTTCTTCCGAGAGGTGGTCTGCTGCGTAGAAGAAATGGCAGAGCTCAAAGCCCCGAAAAGCTGCTAAAGCTGCCACTGCCGAACATTCCATATCTACACAGATGGCTCCTGCTTCCATTCGTCGCTTCATCTTGTCGATGGTTTCCCGGTAGGGAGCATCTGTCGTCCACACTTTTCCTTTCTGATAGGAAACCTTGTGACTATCCAGAAAAGCTTGGAAGAGAGGAAGGCTTTCCTTATTTACTTCCACTTCATCACTAGCCGGAAGATAGTGATAGCTGGTCCCTTCGTCTCGAAGAGCTGCTGTTGGAATGATGATGGAGGTTGCTTCGATATCTTGGTCCAAAACCCCACAAGTCCCAAAGAGAACGAGTTTCTCCATCCCAAATTGAATCAAATCCTCTAAAATCCCCACACAGGAAGCAGCCCCAACTGGTGCATTAAAGACAGCAACCTGTTGGTCTTCAATCGTAATCCCATAGACAATGACTTCAAAGTTAGCCATGGAAGTTCTTGCAATTACGACATGTTCATAGTTTTCAAGGAGGCGCGCAAAAGTTACTCTTGAAAAGCAAGAGATGACTACTTTGGGAAATCCTTCAATTGGTTTGTGTAGGTCTTGTGGGTTGATAATCGCCTGTCGATTGGCATCAAATTCTTCTAACAGCATTTCGTGCACCTCTTTCATTCTACTTCTAGGCCCCTATTATACCACAAAATCGGCCTCTTTCCTTCTAACAAAGGGGGAAAGCAAGCTTACTTGTTCGCCTTTTGTGATGAGAAACAAAACAGCTGTCCTCCAAAAGATAATAAAGAGGGATCCATCAGGCACTGCGTCTATCGCAGACCTCTTTCTTGATACAAA
Source organism: Streptococcus sp. KHUD_013 (assembly GCF_052588545.1). Lineage (NCBI taxonomy): Bacteria > Bacillati > Bacillota > Bacilli > Lactobacillales > Streptococcaceae > Streptococcus > Streptococcus sp. KHUD_013. The sequence goes on along the minus strand of NZ_CP186264.1, from coordinate 468,563 downwards.
AATGAGAACTTCAATGATTCCCTCCTCGCTCTTTTATTTCTTGGCTCGGGAAAAGGGAGAGGGACAGAAATCGATTACCATTTAAAACGACGGTTTCGTCGTCCCTCCCCCGCAAAGTTGAGTAGGCCCGTCCAAGCGAGAATTAGAGCGTGGGAGGGGCCACTCAACCACTGCGTCGATCGTTAACCTCTTTCCTGATACAAAAATGAGAACTTCAATGATTCCCTCCTCGCTCTCTCGCTTCTTGACTCTGGAAAAATTCGTTTACAAAACGAACCTCGCTCTCTCGTTTCTTGGCTCGGGAAAAATTCGTTTACAAAACGAATTTTTTCTGCTATACTTCTTAGAAGCAAAGGTTTTTAATGTCATCCTGTGAGGTGACAAAGACACAGAATATGAATAATCTGAGGGCCCTTGCTATGCAAAAAATTCATGGGCTCTTTTTTGGTGCCCAAAAGTGAGGTTATTATGAAAGAAGAATCAACTGTTGATTTGCTCCTGGATGTCGACCAAAGTCCGGCACCCCTAAAAGGAATCTTATTAAGTTTCCAACACGTTTTCGCCATGTTTGGGGCAACCATCCTGGTACCACTCATCTTGGGCATGCCCGTATCCGTTGCCCTCTTTGCATCAGGGGTTGGGACACTGATCTATATGACTTGTACCGGCTTTAAAGTCCCTGTCTACCTCGGCTCTTCCTTCGCCTTCATCACAGCCATGGCTTTGGCAATGAAGGAAATGGGAGGAAAAGTCGATGCAGCCCAAACAGGGGTTATCCTGACCGGTCTGATCTACGTGCTAGTCGCTGCAGGGGTTAAAGTAGCAGGCACTCGCTGGATTGACAAATTGCTTCCTGCCGTTGTCATTGGACCTATGATTATCGTTATTGGTCTTGGACTTGCAGGATCAGCCGTTAAAAACGCTGGTTTTGTCGAAGGGGGAGATTGGAAAAATGCCCTTGTCGCTGTCGTAACCTTCCTGATTGCCGCCTTCATCAACACCAAAGGAAAAGGTTTCTTCAAAATCATTCCTTTCCTTTTCGCCATTATCGGTGGTTATGTCTTCGCAGTTTGCTTGGGCTTGGTGAACTTTGATCCGGTCCTCAAGGCCAACTGGTTTGAGATTCCTGGTTTTTATCTTCCTTTCAATACGGGTGGGGCCTTCAAACAATACAACTTGTATTTCGGTCCTGAAACCATCGCTATCTTGCCAATCGCTATCGTAACTATTTCAGAACACATCGGTGACCATACGGTGCTTAGCCAAATCTGTGGCCGTCAATTCTTGAAACAACCGGGACTTCATCGTACCCTTCTTGGTGACGGGATTGCAACATCTGTATCAGCCTTCCTTGGTGGCCCAGCGAATACCACTTACGGTGAAAATACAGGCGTTATTGGGATGACTCGCATCGCTTCTGTTTCTGTTATCCGAAATGCAGCCTTGATTGCTATTTCCTTGAGCTTCCTTGGTAAATTTACTGCTCTCATTTCTACCATTCCAAACTCTGTTCTCGGTGGGATGTCCATCTTGCTCTATGGGGTAATCGCAAGTAATGGTTTGAAAGTCTTGATCAAAGAACGCGTTGACTTCAGCTTGATGCGCAACTTGATTATTGCAAGTGCCATGTTGGTTCTTGGACTTGGTGGAGCAATTCTGAAACTCGGTCCAGTGACCCTTTCAGGAACAGCCCTCTCCGCTATGACAGGAATCATCCTTAACTTGATCTTGCCACATGAATCAAACTAACAAAAAAAGTTCTCAGAATTGAGAACTTTTTTTATTCGAGTTGGGCCAATTGCAACAAGCGTTCCTTGGACAATTTTTTGATTTCAATTTGATTGGCATCCAATAATTCAAATTCACTTGAGTCCAAAGCATCCAGTAGAGCTTCTAAATTCACAGCTGCCACCGGCTTATAACTCTCTGGCATATCGGGATTCCCAGTAATTTCTACTAAGTTCACTTTCCAGTCGATGACCTCATCCATATTGACCTTCTCTACAAACTCTGCAGGTACAAAAGGAACACGTGGCAAGACAGTATCCGTATCTTCTGTTAGACTGTAACTACCAATAATGCCTCCCGTTTCGTTCTGACGGTAGAAACGAACCTGACTAAAGAAGGCGGAGCTGTATTGTACCTTTTTAACCACTTGACTGAACTCCTCTAAAGGTTGAGCAGAGTCTAAAATTTTACGAAGGAGCTCACGATCTAAAATTACAGGATGAGCAAATCCCTGAAGTTGATATTGATGAAGGTCTGGATCTTTTTCTAGATTCTGTAGATTCTTCAGCAAATAGTTCTCATAGTCAAAAGAGAAAATAGAATCTGCGTCATAGCTGGTTCCTAAATTATCGTGAATCTCATTCCCCAACTGGCGAGCTAGGGCACTGAGCCATTCCAAGATGAGTCGCCAATCTTCAAGGGTGGCAAAATCTGCAAGGATGAACTGATAAGCATGCTCTTGATCCAGATAACGAAGGATGATCGGCAAGCAACTCTTGCCATAGCGGATACACATCATGGCTGGAAAATCTTTGAGAGAGCGACCAAGCATGGCTTCCTCAAAACTGTAGGTAAGAACTCCTTCCACCAAATTCAATACATCTTTAGCTGGCATCACTTTTTGATAGCCAAACATACTCTTTTTATTTCGAATTGAAAACACAACTGACATTGTTTTCTCCTTTTTGTAATCGCTTACTAAATTATAGCACAAATTTTCATGACTTTCCATAGAAAAAAACAGCCAAAAGGCTGTTTTTGAATGTAGACAAACTATTGTGCTACATTAAACAGCTAGATGACTTTCAAAACATGACTTTTATTTTTTAGTTATTAAAGAAGATGAAAAACTTTCCGCTGTGAGAAAAAGTGCTTGAACCACTATGGTTCAAGCACTCGGGAGTTTTGAAACCTTAGGTTCAAAACTAAGTCATGGAACTTCGTAGAAGTTCGCTGACGTCCGTACTCACCTAAGGGAAGTTTTTCAAAAGACTTTGTCTTCAATCTGAAACAGCCAAAAGGCTGTTTTTAGCTTATGCAAGAGTTCCATCAAGCGTCTCACCGATAACAGCCAAACGCTCAGCAACCTCTTCTTGTGACAAGTTGTGTTCTTCTACATAGCGATTGCGTGGATGAACACGGCACTCATGTGAGCAACCACGGAGGTACTTGTCTTCATTTTCTTCTGAAGTCAAGATGCGACGGTTACAGAAAGGATTTCCACAGTTGACATAGCGTTCACATGGTGTTCCATCAAACCAGTCTTTTCCGACAACGCTTGGATCGACATGGTTGACATCGACTGCGATCCGCTCGTCAAAGACGTACATCTTCCCATCCCATAGTTCTCCTTGAACTTCTGGGTCTTTTCCGTAGGTTGCAATTCCGCCGTGCAATTGACCGACATCTTTGTAGCCTTCACGCACCATCCAACCTGAGAATTTCTCACAACGAACGCCACCTGTACAGTAAACTACGACACGCTTGTCCATGAATTTTTCCTTGTTATCACGGACCCATTGTGGCAACTCACGGAAATTGCGGATATCTGGACGAATAGCGCCACGGAAGTGTCCAAGATCATACTCATAGTCGTTACGAGTATCAAGGACAACTGTATCCTCGTCTAGAAGAGCTTCTTTAAATTCTTTTGGAGACAAGTAAGCACCTGTCGTTTCAAGGGGATTGATATCGTTATCGAAGTTATCATCCTCTAATCCAAGGTGGACAATCTCTTTCTTATAACGTACAAACATCTTCTTGAAAGCTTGCTCTTCTTCCTCATCAATCTTGAACCAGAGGTCTTCCATACCTGGAAGGCTGTGAACATAGTCCATGTATTTTTGCGTCGTTTCGTAATCACCAGAAACGGTACCGTTGATTCCTTCATCAGCAACTAGGATACGTCCCTTGAGCCCGATTGATTTACAGAAAGCCAAATGATCAGCCGCAAATTGTTCTGCGTTTTCGATGGGAACATATTTATAGTAAAGTAAAACACGAATAGGTTTTGCCATAAGATTCTCTTTTCTAAGATTAAATTATCAGAATTTTTCATTCAACTATACCAGTATACTCTCCCGAGAAAACGAATGCAATTTATTTGACTGAAAAATAAAAGCTTGGGGGCCAGACTTTAGAATGTAGACAAACTATTTTAAAGTAAAATAAGTTAAGCGATTCTGCAAAGAAATAAAAATGAGTTCCAATTTTTAAATCGATTCAAAAAAATACCAAAACTTTCCGCTGTGAGAAAAGTGCCTGAAACAATAACGTTTCAGGCACTCGGAATTATTGAGACCTTTGGCTCAATAATTAGTCTTGGAACTTCGAAGAAGTTCGCTGACGTCCGTACTCACCTAAGGAAAGTTTTTTAATATGACTTTGTCTTCAATCTGAAGCCTGGAATTCCAGGCTTTTATACAAATTCTTAAATAACTTTTTAAGCTCTCCCCTTAGTCCTCTAACTCTGCTTCAATCTTCTTTTGTTTTTTCCGATTGATGAAGGCGAGTGGTTTTTCTAACAGATAAGTCAGAAGAGCAAAGACTAAAATGGCAAGGACGATTTTGAGCAGATACTTGGGACTAAGCATAAAGCTCATCGTTTCCCGCTTTCCAATCACATCCATTACGATCACAAATAAGGCAAATAAGATACCTGAGCCAATGCGACTGAACCAGCTGTCTGTTTCTAACATATCTCGAACATCAATCCCAGAACTAATCCTTCTGACAAGGGCATAAGCTCCCATGCCAATCAAGAGAATGAGCTCTGGTATATAGGCTAGTAGGTCCAAGTCCAGGATACTAGCTTTCACAAAGGCGGATACTGCAATAAAGCAGGTCATTCCAAGAACAAGTTCCCCCGCAATTTTTCCATCAATCAGCATGGTCCGTTCATCTTTTACAATTGGTTCTTTCTTTTGTTTCATATGATTCCTCTTTCTATTGTTAAAAACTGTTACTCCCAGAACAGTTGATCCAGTGTCTTATCCAAGGCCTTACAAATAGCCAGGCAGAGGCTGAGGGTCGGATTGTATTTCCCCGCCTCGATCAAGCCAATGGTCTGGCGCGTCACCCCGATGGCATCTGCAAGATCCCCCTGGGTCATATCATGCTCGACCCGGGCCATTTTTAATTTGAGATTTTTCGCCACAGGCTTTTCCTTTCTTGTTTTTATAGCTCTATTATACACTATATTTTCTATTTTGCAACATATATCTTACATTTTGTAAAAAATATTTTTGATAAACAAAAAAAGAGGCTGGGACAAAAGTCCTAGCCTCTCAATTGTCTTTGGATTGTCGAGCAAGACGCAGTGGTTGAGTGGGCTCTACTACGCTGATTTCATCAGCTTTTACAGCCCTACTCAACTTTGCGGAGGTGGGACGACGAAATCGAATTCTAACGAATGACCGATTTCGGTCCCTCTCTCTTCTCTTCTTATTTACGATTAATCTTTAGATAAACTTCCATCTTTTGTTTGGGTACGGGCATAGGCAATCAAGAGAAGAGAACCTGCAATAGCAACTGTCAAAGCATTAACAGAACCTGCTACAACTCCCTGAAGGAAGACCTTGTTGGCACTTTCTTTGTAGATCATCACATCTCCAATCGGTGCAATCAATCCCCAAATAAGCAAGTTGGCAATGACTTGAACAACGTTAAAGACGATCAATTCTTTCTTAGTCACTTCTCCTTTGAGGTCACCGATTTGTTTGCGGAACAAACCAACAAAGAGACCAAACAAGCCACTAGAAATAATCCAAGTCCACCAGAGGCCATAGGTCATGGCATCTTTAATAGCATGACCGATTACGCCCATCAAGAAACCAACAATTGGACCAAAAATCACACTAAAGAGGGCTTGAAGAGCGTATTGCAACTGAATGTTTGTATTTGGAGCTGGCGCCGGAATTGGAATCATTGCAATCACGACAAAGAGGGCTGCTCCAACCCCAATAGCTACAACATCCTTAATTGAAAAAGCTTGTTTTTGTTTCATTTTTTATCTCCTATTAATTTTCCATTTTTCTAATTTCAATATGCCAAGAAGCCCCAACTCCTACATTATAGGCCTTGGCAAAGGATCCCTGGTTGATGGCAAGACCAACACGGTAGAGGGAATTGATATAAAGGATTGGCTGGCCAATCCGCACATCGGCGAAGGACTTACCATAGGTCACTTGGTTTTGGTAAACCAGCATGTCATTGTTATAAATGGTTACTTCAAAGCGTTCCCCAAATGCGGGTTCCAAATGATTAAACTCTTCCCGAGTAATCGAGGTCCAAAGAGAACCAAAGCGCACATCCAAGATGTCAACGGCTCCTTTGACAAGATTGTCCTCTATAACAGTCTCCACCACAGGAATTTCTACAATATGTTCAACACTGAGCTCTGGCCCCACTTCCTCAAAGCTGATATGGCCACTGGCTAACTTAGCTCCTGTATAGGCATAGACATCACGCCCGTGGAAGGTATAAGAAAACTCAGTATTGGCCCGGCGGTTCTTCACCTCTGAAATCTCACGGATAGCAACAATCCCTACATGTTTCTTGATAAAAGAGAGGGTTCCATTATCCGGTGTAACAATGTATTGGTTCTTCGCCGTTTTGGCTACCACACTCTTTCGTTTGGAACCAACACCCGGATCGACCACCGAAACAAAGGTTGTCCCTTCTGGCCAGTAGTCTACCGTCTGAAAGAGGCGGTAACTTCCTTCAAAGATATTGTAAGGGGTAATGTCATGGGTCAAGTGATGAATCTTGAGGGTTGGTGATTCCTCTAAAGCAACCCCAATCATAGCAGAGACAGCCCCGTCTACCAGACCAAAGTCTGACTGAAGGACTAGTAAATTATTGTGCATATTTCTTCTCCATCATGTCATTTTCTATCTAGCTTTTGATAAACCAATTGTCCTAGAAGATAACCTAGTAGAGCTCCAAACAGAAGGGTCAATAAAAACCAGCTCACCGTCTCCATATTCGACGGTACCATAACGCGTTCAATATAATCCATCGACTTCCCACGGGCTAGTAAAGAAGCACGGTAACTAGCTGGTTGGATCCACATCATGAGAATGGGCCCTGTCGTCGTAAAGGAAAAGAGGAGGAAGGAAAGCGCATTGCCTAACTTCGACTGGTAGCGGCCTCGGGCTGCGACCAATTCGGCTAAAAGCCCCCCAACAAGAGCAGGAAGAAAGGCTCCAGCTCCATGACGAGTGAAAAGGAAAAAAGCACCAATCACAAGAGCAACTACTAGAATAGCTCCTGTCCGTTGAATTTTCTCAACATAGACGCGATAGATCCCTCCACCAACTAGGGCAGAGAAGGCTGGAGCATAAAACATATTCCCTCGATGGTCAACCAGACTTCCAAGCAGGACGCCTAAACCAATAGCAAGAAAATACAAGCCTGCAAAGGCTGCAACCTGCTTAAATTGATGTTTCTGTATCATGTTCATATACTTCACCCATCCTTACCGGTGACTAATTTTCTTGGTCAAGAAATCACCGATAAACTGAATAAAGAAGATCAAAAGCAGAATCAAGAAGGTTGCTAGCAAGGTGACATCATTATTAAAGCGTTGGTAACCATAGGAAATAGCCACGTTTCCGAGACCACCGGCTCCAATCGCACCCGCCATGGCTGTTTCACCAACCAAGGAAATAAGGGTAACAGTTGTGACACGAATCAGATCTGGAAGACCTTCACGAAGATAGACACCAACGATATCCCAAAATGTTGCCCCACTGGCTTGGGCCGCTTCAATTACACCTCGGTCAAGCTCAGATAAAACGACTTGAACTTGGCGGGCAAAGAAAGGAAAGACAGCTAAGGATAGGGGAACTAAGGCTGCTGTAGGACCGATCCCAGTTCCGACAATCATACGAGTAAAGGGATTGATCAAGGCTAGCAAGATGATAAATGGAATCGCACGAAAGATGGAAGTGATTTTATCCAAGATATGGAAAACCAATTTATTCTCGATAATCCCACCTGGTGCTGTCAAGACTAGTAATAAACCTGCAATGAGTCCCAATAAACCACCAATCACAAAAGAGATAAAGGTCATGTAAAGGGTCAGATAAATCGCTGTTCCCCATCCAGCTTGGCCACTCCAGCCCATCCGGTAAACATTTGGTAGATAGGTTTGAATAAAGTCAATCATGCATTACTCCCTTCTTTTAAGACACGCACAGAAACACCTGCTGCTTGTAGATCCCGCTGTGCTGCAGTTAGATTCGCTGCTTCCCCAGTAAGGATAACAACCAACTCACCAACAGGGGTATGATCCAAAATTTCAATGTTTCCGTGTAGAATATTAGCAGACACTTGGTACTGTTTATAAATATCGTTGATAATCGCTGTGTCTGTCACCGAACCAGAATATTTCAAATGGGCTAAAACAGAATCAGCTGGCAATTTCTTAACAATTTGTTGCTGGTTGATTTTCACCATAGCTTCCTCGATTCCTGTTGCAGTTGTGATGAAGTCTTGTGTCAATTCGTTCTTAGGATTAGAGAAGATGTCTAAAACAGAGCCTTCTTCAATCAATTCACCATTTTGCATGACAGCCACTCGATTGGCAATGTCTTTAACGATCTGCATTTCATGGGTAATCAAGACCACTGTCAAGCCCAACTTCTGATTCAGCTCTTGCAGAAGAGCAAGGATTTGTTTGGTCGTTTTTGGATCTAGGGCGGATGTTGATTCGTCAGAAATCAAAATCTTTGGATCGTTGGCGAGCGCACGCGCAATCGCCACCCGTTGTTTTTGTCCACCTGACAATTGAGCAGGATAGTTGTCCGCCCGATCTGACAGTCCTACTAGTTCCAACAACTTAGCCACTTTTTCAGCCTTTTGCTCTTTAGACAAATTTGAATGTTTGAGGGCGAAGGCCACATTTTCAGCTGCAGTCATTTGGGCCATAAGATTGAAGTGTTGGAAAATCATACCAATGTCCCGGCGTTTTTGGCGTAAAGCCGCAGCATTCAAGGTCACCCGATCTTGATAGATGACATCACCATCTACGGTGATAGTACCTGCTGACGGTACTTGCAAGAGATTGATGACCCGTACAAGCGTTGACTTCCCTGCACCAGAATACCCAACAATCCCGTAAATATCCCCTTCATTGATATGAATGGTCACATCCTTCACGGCTGCAATTTCACGTTTTTTCTGATGAAAGGTAACATCGATATGGTCCAGTTTGATAATTTCTTTACTCATAACTTGTGATTAACTCCTTAATTAATTCAATATGGGTATAGTAGTCTGCAATTTTCACATTTTCATCCCCACCATGATCTCGACTATTGGCATTTCCGATACCAAAGGCAGCCATTGGAACTTGCAAGGCCTCAAAGACCGTATGCATGGGACCAGTGCCTGCAGTTGTCGGAAGGACACAGACCCCTTCTGGGTAAAAGCGTTTGGCCAGATCAATTACATTGAGAATGGACGGCGCACTCATATCACTCCGATAGCTCATTTCCCCTAGTGTGAAAACAAGTTCAATCTTCTCAAAGCCATTCTGATCCAATTGTTTACGAATCAACTCCAAGACTTGTTTAGGCTCCAATCCTGGCACCAACCGAACTTCCATCTTGGCTCGAGCTTCTGCAGGAAGAATCGTCTTGACTCCTTGTCCCTGATACCCTGTTCCTAAGCCTTCAATGTTCATAGCTGGCTCAAAATAAAAACGTTTTAAGAACTGACTTCGTTCCTCTTTCAAGATAGGCAATTGGAGATTGTAAATCTCAGTCACATCGTTTGCTGTCTTATTGGCATAACGGTCAATCAAGGCCAATTCCCGCTCGTTAGGCTCCTCAATCAAATCATAGAGGCCATCCACCAAGATGCGACCGTCTTTATCTCGAAGGCTGGACAAAGCATTGAGCAGATACCAGGATGCTGACTCCACCACCCCACCATAGCTGGAATGGATATCCACATCTGCACTTTTAACCACCATGTCAAAGGTAACAATCCCCTTGTTTCCACCTGAGATTTCCAGTTCCCCTTGTTGGTTACGGGTCCCTTGTTCCCAGACTAAGAGGTCTGCCCCACGCAAGTGTTTTTTGTGCTTAGCTAGATACTTGTCCAGATCTGTTGAGGCAGATTCTTCTGCTCCTTCGATGATAAAGGTAATGTTAACCGGAAGGTCACCATTCTCACGGATATATTTTCGAATAGCCGTCAAGCGTGCGGTAATATGCCCCTTGTCGTCATCTACCCCTCGACCATACATGGTCCCATAATGGACCGAAAGCGTGAAGGGATCACTTGTCCAAGACTGGTCGCCATCTGCTGGAACTGTATCGTAATGGTTGTAGAAAATGATGGTCTTCGCATCCGGATTGGGTGAAACAAATTTAGCAATAACAAATGGCGCTGTATAACTGTCATCAACAGTTACCTTAGCCCCTGCAGCTGTGAAGATTTCTCCCAAGTAGGTTGCCACTTCTTTTAGACCAATCTGCTGGGCAAAGATGGAGCGCTTGGAGATGAGAGTTCTTAGGACTTCAAAATAATGCTGAGCGACCTCATCGATTTCAAATTTGCGTATTTGTTCTGTCTCTCTTGGATTCGACATCATTTCCTCCTACTATACACGATAAGAGGTAGAGAAAATCTTCTCCACCTCTCTATTCATCCTCTTGATTACCAAACTGGTTGGTCCATACCGTCTGAAGATTCTTCAATCACTTTCTTCACATTATCAGTATGGTAAGCTTTAATAATAGCTTCGATTGCTTTCGCTTTATCAGATGATTTCCAATCTTTCTTAGCTGCAATCAAGTTGTACCATTGTTTAGAATTGCTGTTTGCTTTTTCTACAAAGAGAGCTTTCTTGTAATCAATACCTGCTTCACGAACAAAAGTGTTATTGATGATCGCTGCATCAACTGATGGAAGTGAAGAAGCTGTTTGAGAAGCGTCCAACTCAGAAATTGTCAAATTCTTTGGATTGTCTTTGATGTTGCTGATGGTAGCCAATTCCCCATCTTTTGTATCCAACTTGATCAAACCAGCTGATTCTAATACATACAAAGCACGGCTTTCGTTTGTTGGGTCGTTGGGTACTGCAATCGTTCCTTTTTCAGGAATGTCTTTCACATCTGTGTATTTATTTTTCCCATCTTTTGTACCAGAGTAAAGACGGATTGGCGCAATGTAAGTATCTGCAACAGAAACTAGGTCTGCGTTGTTTTCTTTGTTCCAGTTTTCAAGATAGTTGTAATGTTGGAAAGCATTGATATCCACATCGCCATCACGAACAGCTTGGTTTGGTTGAGAATAGTCTGTAAACTCAGTGAATTCCAACTTGATGTTTGCTTTTGCGTCATCCAAGTTCTTTTGCACTTCTTTCCAACGAGCTTCTTCTGTATCGCTTAAGCTAATCACCCCAACTTTAACAGTTGTCACACCATCTTTATCAGATGATTTAGATGATTTTGAAGAACCACATGCTGCTAAAGCAAATGTTGCAACGGTAGCAAGAGCTGCTACTCCAAAAAGTTTTGTTAATTTCATATTCTTTTCTCCTTATGATGTTTTTAAATAACCTTATTTAATATCAGAAGCTTCTGGAAGGAAAGTTCCACCGAAGTACTTCTTAGACAATTTTTCCAGTGTCCCATCTTCGTACAATTCTTTGATCCGTTTGTTGACGAAGGTTTCCAATTCTTTCTCACCTTTAGCAAGGATTGGGTATACGTATGGTTGTTTATCGCTTGGTAGTTCGATGACCTCCAAGTTATCCAAGCCTTGGTCCTTGATGATGGCCTCAACTGTCAAACGTTCAAAAATCTTATAATCTGAACGGCCATCGCTCAAATTAGCCAGAATGGATTGGATGGTACCCTCTGTATATTTGAGCTCTGTTGGATTATCCTTGTGCTCTTCATTGTAGGCTTCCAACTGTTTCGCTGTAGATGTACCTTGGATGACCTCTGTAGACTTGCCACCGATATCATCTAATGACTTGATGCCTGATCCTTTTTTAACCACTAAGACCACTGGGTTCTTTGCGTAAGGATTTGGATACAAGTATTTTTCCGCACGTTTTTCATCGTAGCTAAGGTTGCTGACACCGATTTGGTAACGATCACCGTCTAAGCCTGCAAAGATTGAAGACCACTCCGTCTTATTAAAGTTGACTTCATATTTATCTGATCCTTTGAAGATTTCACGCATGACTTCGATTTCATAACCCGTCAATTCCCCATCCTTATCATAAGTGAAGGGTTTGGTTGTTCCAACCGTAGCGACTTCAATGGTCCGTTTTCCACTTGATTGACTTGATGACTTTGATGAGCAGGCTACCAAAGTCCCAACTGCCGCCAAGCCCACAAGACTCAAACCAACATATTTGATGAATTTATTCAATTTCATTTGTTCTCCTTTTCACTAAAATTGTTTATTCCTCTGTAAAAAAACAGCTTTTTCCATCATATCAAAATTCCTAACTCTTGGGTATTATATTTTCTTTATAGAGGTGATAGGTTTTATCTATCACGTCTCATTTGGTTGAAAATTTTTCCAGCAAAGCGAGGGCATTTTCTACGTAATAGGGAACCGATACTGCAAAAGCAGCATCATCTATGACCATGCTATCATGGTGGAGATCCGGTGCATCCGGTGCACCATTCGATCCAATAAAAGCAAAAACCCCTGGGATTTTCTCCTGATAAAAGGCGAAATCTTCACCCGCTGTCGATGGCTGAGCCTCTACAACTTCTGCAAAAGACTTAGACCAGCGAAAGACTTTTTTAGCCAAGGCCTTATCATTATAGGTGACCGGGGGCGTCTTGCCCCATTCAAACTGGACCATGACTCCTGTACTATTGGAGATTTGCTCAATCACGCGAATGAAATCCGCTTTTAGGCGTTTCTGGAGATCTGGATTAAAGGTTCGAATAGTTCCTTCAAAATAACCAGACTTTGGTAGAACATTCCAGGTTGAACCAGCTTCGATATGGGTCACAGATAGAACGGCTGTCTCAAATGGCGAAACCGTGCGAGAGACCAAGGTCTGCAACTGCTGGACCATACTAGTGATTGCTACAACCGTATCCAAACCGAGATCCGGCCTGGCAGCATGACTGCTCACCCCAGTGACAGTCACCTTAAATTTTTCAACCCCTGCCATCATAGCTCCTGGGCGCAAGGCCAACTGACCCGCAGGCAAAGACGGCATATTATGAAAGCCAAGGATAGCCTCTACATCTTCTAGGAGTCCGGTCGCTAATACAGCAGATGCTCCCTCAGAAGTCTCCTCAGCTGGCTGAAAGATGAAGCGAATCGTTCCCTTTAAGTCCGCTTCCATACCTTTTAGGACTTCTGCAGCCCCTAAGAGGCTCACCTGGTGGAAGTCATGACCACAGGCATGCATGACACCAGGGTTTTGACTTTGATAGTCGAGACCCGTGTTCTCCTGAATTGGAAGGGCATCAATATCTGCGCGAAGGGCAATGATAGGTTTACCCTGCCCAATTTCAGCAATCAAGCCTGTTTTTAATCCACTGTTTAAAATGCGTACACCAAGCTTTTCCAAATAGGCTTTGAGATAAGCTGTGGTTTGGTATTCTTGTCCAGACAATTCTGGATGCTGATGCACATAATGCCGAATGGGCACTAGATGTTCATAGGAAAATGAAACCATTTCTCGTCCCCTTTCTAGCATAGTTCTATTCTATCACTGTGATCTCTATTCGTCTAATTCCTATTTTTTTCTCTCAGTTATAGCTAGGGACTATATCATTATTTTCATGACCTCTCCCACCTTTCCTAAAAAGCCGAAGCACAAGAAAAAAACCTTTGAAGAAATCATCTTCAAAGGTCTATTTCTATTAGAATCCATCTACGTTGGTGTAGATTTTTTGAACATCTTCGTCGTCTTCAAGAACACTGTAGAGTTTTTCAAAGGTTTCCAAGTCTTCACCTGACAACTCTACTTCTGACTGAGGAATCATCTCCAATTCAGTCACTTGGAATTCTTCGATACCTGATTCACGCAATGCAACGATAGCCTTGTGAAGGTCAGTTGGAGCTGTGTAAACAGTGATGGTTCCTTCTTCTGCTTCGACATCGTCTACATCCACATCTGCCTCGAGCAAAAGCTCAAAGATAGCATCCGCATCGTCACCAGCAAAGACGATGACACCCTTGTTGTCAAAGAGGTAAGATACAGAACCAGAAGCTCCCATGTTCCCACCATTTTTACCAAAAGCCGCACGGACATTGGCAGCTGTACGGTTAACGTTTGACGTCAAGGTATCAACGATCAACATAGAACCATTTGGTCCGAACCCTTCGTAACGTCCTTCTGTAAAGGTTTCGTCCGTGTTTCCTTTTGCCTTATCGATCGCTTTATCAATCACGTGTTTTGGCACTTGCGCTTGTTTAGCACGGTCGATAACGAATTTCAAAGCAGTATTCAATTCTGGATCTGGTTCACCTTTTTTAGCGGCTACATAGATCTCAACACCAAATTTGGCATATACTTTTGAGTTGGCACCATCTTTGGCAGTTTTCTTGGCTACAATATTTGCCCATTTACGTCCCATGAGGATTCTCCTTGTGTTTGGTTCATATTATTTTCAATCTTTAACATTATATCACAAATCGCCTAACTTAGACTAGAATTTTCTATTTTTAGCGGGGGATTTTATGGGAACTTTCTTCCAGCAGAGAACTTGATAATTCTATATCAGCTATCAAAAAATCCCCACCCTCAAGTAAACTGTTTATTCTTCCACTCTCACCGGCACCCGGCCCCAGGTTTGTTCCGGTAGTTGGGGATGGCCCAATTGATAGACTTGGTCTGCTTGCTGACTCAGGGCATCCCAAGGTTCCTTACCAATCCGCGTCACAACGTTCACTTGACCTTTTAGTGACTTGAGGTGGGCTTGGCCTTTTTCAGTAAAGCCCAAGACATGGATAGCGGTCGGCAAGATTTCTTCTCTCGCACCTACTAAGATATAAGTCAAAATGCGGCGCACACGCGCCTTGGTATAGCGCTTGGTCGCCACCTGGTTAACCAAGTCTTCCACAGAGCTCGCGCTTCGAATGGCATCCTTTATCCGATTGGCCAGTTCTTCATTGACCTGAAATATCTGTGTCAGATCCGGATGGGTTAGGATTTGATAATTGAGCAGTTGAAAATAATCTTCCCAAGTCACCTGCGGAGCCGACTGAAAGAGTTGGCTATTGGGCATAAATTTGTCAACAAAGTCCTGATCTTCCTTGTTAAGGCGAAGACTCGTAGCAGAAGCATAGGCCACTTCTTTTTCTTCTGAATGGTAGCCCGCTCCCTGCCGTTGGATGGGCTTAAGCGCAATCGCCTTCCCAGCACAAGCCTTGGCATAAGCCAAGCCCAAGATATGGTTGGGAGTAGCCCCTGTAAACTCCACTCCAGCAAAGGTTTCCCACATCTTTTGGGTCTTTTGTGGATAGGATAACTCTTCTGGAAGTCTTCGCAAAAAAGCTTCCATTTCCTCTGCTTGCTCTGAGTAAACAGTTGCAATCGATTGGTAATCCAAAACTTCTTCTGTCCCAAAGGTCAATTGATAAATTCCCAAACGGGACAAGATCTCTATCGCGCCTTTGGCAAAATGGTCAGCTGACTGAACAGCCACGAGAAAGGGGAGCTCGACCACCAGGTCCGCTCCATTTTCCAAAGCCATCTGGGCCCGTATCCACTTGTCTACAATGGCAGGCTCACCACGTTGAACAAAATTCCCGGACATGGCAACAATCTTCAGTCCTTCTGCCTGATCCAACAAGTACTTGTGGCCATTGTGAAAGGGATTAAATTCTGCAATAATTCCTGTAACTGTCATGCTATCCTACTTCTGTGCTACGAAAAACCAACGTTTGCTAGTCTTTGTTGGCTCCTTATCTTCAAAGTCCGCGTAGAGTTTAAAGGATTTAAAGCCAGCCTGCTCCAATAAGATATCATAGGTCAAGACTTCATAGGTGCGTTCTTCATGGACTTCATCGTGGCGACTAAAGGAGCCATCCTCTTCTTGGACGAAGAAGGTCAGCTCATGGACAATCGAATGAGGGGCTCCATCCTCGTAGGTATCCCAGAGCATGGCAAAATCTTCCGCATTTTCATGGTAAGAATAGCCTGGAAAAACCTCATCAGTCTGGTAGGTCGAATGGACATCAAAGATAAAAACACCATCTTCATTCAGAGCATTATAGACTTCTTTGAAGACATCTCCCACTTCTACTTCGTCTTGCATGTAGCAGATGGAATCGGAATAGCAGGTCACAAAGTCGTAGCTACCTGCTTGCGACAAGTCCAGCATATTGCCCTCGATAAAATCAATCTTCTGCTTAGCTGAAGCCGCTCTTTTTTCAGCAATTTTCAGCATGTCAGCACTCAGGTCTAATCCTGTCACATCAAACCCAGCCTGGGAAAAGCGAACAGATTGAATCCCTGTCCCACAAGCCAATTCCAGTAATTTTTTCTTATCTTTTGTCTTTGGGAGATGCCGGAGAGAAAAATCCGTCCACAAATCATACAGACTGTCATCCATGACCGCATCATAGACCGCCGCAAAGGTTTCATAAGTCGCCATAAATCAAGATACAAAGAGCGTTAAAAGCAAAGAGAAAATTTTTCTTTTTCTCACAGCTTTTAGCTCGTGTTCAGTTAGAAACCTAACCAAACACAAGGCCCTATCCTTTCTTTCCATAAAATTTCAATTTAACCAACAAAACTCAGTTGCTACCAACTGAGTTTACCTGCTTATGCTAGGACTGCTGAAAGATCGACAGCACTTGCTTCGTGCCATAGCTTTTCTAGGTTATAGTGGGTACGCATTTCTTCTGAGAAGACATGGACCACCACACCACCTAAGTCAAGAAGGACCCAACCTCCAGCTGAGTCACCTTCGACATGGCTAGCATTGCCACCAGCTTCAACGACTTTCTCACGAATATTCTCTGCAATTGCTTCCAACTGACGGCTATTCATAGAGCTTGCGATGACAAAGTAATCTGTCACACTAGTCAAGCTATGGACATCCAAAGCGACAATGTCTTCTGCACGTTTTTCATCGGCAGCTTTAACAACAAGTTCAAGTAATTCTTTTTCTTTCATTTAGTCCTCTTTCAAATACTTCACAAATGCGTTATAGGTTTCAAGGGTTTGGGGATAAATGGGCAATCCTTGGTGGGCCAGGTGTTCGACTGTGCGAGCTGTCTCATAGGCCACCGCTTGATCCAAGGAGACTTGAGCGATGTCACGTGCTTGCTCTACCCCCGGAAAGGCCCGGTTGTGCTCAATGTAATCTGCCACATAGACAATCTTGTCTAAGGTTGACATTTGACTACTCCCCACTGTGTGAATCTCAATACTGCGAAGAATGGCTGGATCTGTCAGTCCGAGATCTTCCTTAATCTTATAAATGCCGACCATTCCATGCCAGACGTTATTGCCCCAGTTTTTTAATGCTGGATCAAGACTATAGCGATCAATCAAGTCTAGAAATTCCTGATCCGATAATTTCTTGGCGTAGTCATGCAACAAACCTGCTAGGCCAGCCTGCTCTTCATCAGCCCCATAGCGTTTGGCCAAGTCACGAGCAGCCTTCTCAACCCCTAAACAGTGGGTTAGCCGCTTTTCTGGCAGGATTTGACGCATTTTTTCAAGCAAGACCTCACGAGGAAAGCCGAGATAGTTTTCATAGGTCATTGATACAAACCTTCTTTCTTGATGTAGTCCAAGACTGGCTTTGGCAACATAAAGTTGGGCGTCCGACCTTGGGCGATAAACTCTCGCACCATGCTAGAAGAGATGTCCATAAGAGGAACATCGACCCAAATCACAGGATAGGAGGTTCCCGCCTTGTAACGGGGACGTTGAACACCGACAAACTGCACCATCTCCACTAATTCGTCAATCCGATACCATTTTGGCAGGTAGTCTACCATATCCGCTCCAATGATGAAGTAATAGTCTGTATCTGGGTCTCGCTCATTGAGCAACTTCATCGTATCGTAGGTATAGGAGATCCCTTTACGCTCTAGCTCAATCGTCTCGATTTCCAGACCTTCAATGCCATCGATGGCTAGTTCGAGCATTTTCAAGCGATGGCCTTCATCAATGGTTTCTTTTTTATCCACATGCGGAGGCTCATATTCTGGCATGAGAAGGACCTTGTCCAAGCCTAATTGCTGGCGAACTTGGTCTGCAACAACAAGATGGGCATTATGGACGGGATTAAAATTCCCTCCGAGGATTCCCACTTGTTTGCGTTTCTTATCTTTGATCTCTGGCTCTAACTCCACCTTAGTAAAGGGGGTTAATAGTTCAATGGCCATATACCTGCTCTCCTGTGTCTCTTAGATTTCTTTTACTTTGACTGAAATCTTCCGGTTTTCTTTTTTGCTTGATTGTTTGTATAAGATGAGGATGCGTCCAATTTTTTGAACCGTATCCACACCGATTTCTTCTTCCAAGATTTCCGCTACTTCATGGATATTCTCATCCGTATTTTGAAGGAGAGTCACCTTGATCAGTTCGCGCGCATCTAACGCTTGACGCACACTTGTTTTGATTTGGTCATTGAGACCGTTTTTCCCGATTTGGATAATAGGTTTGAGGCTGTGGGCTTGGCTGTTGAGGAAAGCCCGTTGTTTGGATGTTAATGTCATGCTTTTTTCATTGTTTCTTTTTTGATACTTTTCTGATGTGGTAGCGGTCGTCAGCGACCTCCTAGCGGAGTTCCATGACTTAAATTTGAGCCTAGGTCTCAAATTTTCCGCGCCTAAGTAGTAAAATACCTACTTAGGCTTTCACCACAGCGAAAAGTATCCTTTCTAGGCTCGTTGCACTCGCCCAGTCTATAAAGAAACTATTTCCTTTCAAAATTTTAAATAATAGCTTTGCGGGTAACGACTGCTACGCCTTCTGGTGCCCAGACGGCTACTTTGGCTTCTCCATTGACGCGGATCCAGCCCAGTCCTGAGATGACGAGGTCTGTCTTGTCCTTGATGGTAAACTCATGAGAAACCAAGGGTGGGAATTCTTCTTTTTCTTTGCTATTAGGAGGTGTTAGTAAGCCACCGACATGCTTGTCATAAAAGGCTGTTGCTCCTTCGAGCTTGGTTCGGTGAAGCTTGAGTTCATTATCAAAGAAGGCAGTGAAGCCTTGCTTTTCTCCCTTGATAAAGTCAAACCGTCCCAGACCACCCAAGAAGAGGGTTTGCTCTGGATTGAGCTGATAAGTCTTGGGTTTGATTTCCTTTTTAGGGCTGACATACTTGAGGTTTTTTGCCGTCAAGTAATGAGCCATTTGGTGGCGATGGATAATCCCTGGTGTATCGTAGATGTAGGACCCATCGTCCAGTGGTATTTCGATCTTGTCCAGTGTCGTACCTGGGAAGCGAGAGGTCGTGATGATATCTTTGTCTCCAGTGATTTCTTGGATGATTGCATTGATGAGGGTCGATTTCCCAACGTTGGTCACCCCCACTACATAGACGTCACGGCCTTTGCGGTACTGCTCGATCTTTTCCATCAAGTCCTTGATAGCGCTCTTATTTTGGGCAGAGGTGAGGACCACATCGACAGGACGCATCCCTTCTTCGTGGGCCCGCTCCATCAACCAATGCGTCACCTTGCTATCTTTAACTGACTTAGGCAAGATGTCCTTTTTATTTCCGACCAAGAGGACATCATTTCCTGCTACAAAGCGTGGCAGGCCAGGGATAACAGATCCATTAAAGTCAAAAATATCCACTACATTGACCACGAGAGCATCACTATCACCTACTTCGTGAAGGAGCTTTAGGAAATCATCATCTGTCAGATGCACATCTGTGATTTCATTGTAGTGACGTAGACGGAAACAGCGTTGGCAATAGACTTCGCCTGTTTCCAAGCCCTTTTCAAGAGCTGATTGGGGAGTATAGCCTAGCCCCTCTTTATTTTCTGTCTGAATGGGCGCTCCACAGCCAATACAGAATAATTCTTCCATTATTAAATTCCTTTTTTATATACAATTGGACCATATTTTTCGGCCATTTGCTTCATGACACGGCGTTCACGCGCCCGGTTGATCTGGGTCTTGATGGAGTCATGCTCAACCAAAGGCTTGACCAAAATCGAGCGAATGCCTGCTCGATGAGCGGCCCGGATATCCGTCATCAGTTGATCTCCGACCATGACCACTTCATTTTTCTCATAGTGGAAACGTTTGAGGGCCCGATCAATCCCAAAAGTAAAGGGCTTAAGCGACCAAGCTTCATAGTCAATATCAAATTTCTCAACAGCGCGCTTGACCCGTTTGGGGCTATTATTAGACACCACGATAACCCGAATCCCCCCATCACGAAGGTCATGTAACCACTGGCGCATCTCAGGAGTACCATCCGGATTATTCCAAGCAATCAAGGTGTTATCCAAATCCACAAGGACCGCCTTGATACCTTGTTTTTTCAAGTCTGCAACGGTGAGATCATAGGCTGCTTCCACCGCAAAATCTGGTTTGTAATTTTCGATTGACACGTTTTTCTCCAAACATTCGTATTCTCCCCATTATAGCATAAAATGGGGTTTTTCGCACGGATGACTTGATCTCCGAGGAGAGACCAACTCATAAACTAATGGAGAAGGTTTCCGTTACTTTTTAAACAAAAAAACTTTCCAAAATGGAAAGTTCTGATATTAGAGTGGAGAGCAGTTTTATTCGTAAGCTGTACTATTCTTTTTTTCTTTTCGTAATGTTGATTCATGAAGTTTTTGAAGCGTCAGTATTATTCCATCAGCACCTTCACTTTCACCTCTTTTAATATGAAGAACCTTAGAGAATTTCTGAAAATCTTTTTCAGAATCACCAGGAGAAAGGCGAATATCCACAGATCGCCATTCTCCATTTTTCTCTTTAAAACCCACTAAAGCAACAACAAAATTATTTCCCACGGTCTGCCCAACTGCAAGATAATTCGCCACGTTTCCAAACAATCCATCATAAAATATCGGATTAGATACCGCAAATAAAATAATATCTTTTCTCTTTAGATCCCCATCTATACTATCAATTGGGACTTCGTCCACATTTTCCAATACAGGCAAAACTGTATCAGATTTTAAAGAAGCAATACGTAAGGAATCGTTGTAAGGTGAATTTGGATTCATAATTTTATCGTAGCTGTATACATACTCCGTAGCCATACAAAGAAAGAACAAGAAAAAAGGCATACCTACAAGCGCCAAAACAAGTTTTTTTCTTCTTACCAATTTTTGAAATGAGGTATAAATAGGGTAAATTGATAAAACTAGTAAAATTGTAAAAAATATACCAAATACCTTCTCAACATTACTAAAAGCTATTTCCCATAATTTCTGATGGTATAAGTGTATATATTCTTCCACTACATCCTCCCCTAATATCTATGATATTTATTTGAGCTCCAATTACATCATTATACCATCTTTTAAGACTTTCATCACCTTCATCACCAGAGCTTACAAATAATCTAAAAAATGGTATAGTAGAAGAAAAAAATACGCGGAAGAGTTATGATAACAAAAGAAAAAAAAATGAGGGAGGTCTCCCCTCTCCTCCAAAAAATCATTAATTGGTCCTCCATCATTGGGGCCCTGGCAACCCTTGCTTTCTGTATCTGGGCCTACTTTGCTGGTATTCTCCAATCCAAGGAAACCTTGTCGGCTTTTATTCTCCAAGCAGGTATCTTCGGGCCACCTCTCTTTATCTTTCTTCAGATCCTTCAAACAGTGGTCCCTATTATTCCTGGCGCTCTAACATCTGTTGCTGGTGTCTTTATCTATGGCCACATCATTGGGACCATCTACAACTACATCGGCATCGTCATTGGCTGTGCCATCATCTTCCACCTCGCAAGAATGTACGGGCCTAAATTTGTCCAGTCTATGGTCAGCCAGAAGACTTACGACAAATATATTAACTGGCTCAACGAAGATAAGCGGTTTGATCGTTTCTTCATCTTCATGATGATCTGGCCCATCAGTCCAGCGGACTTTCTATGCATGCTAGCTGGATTAACCAATATGACCTTTAAGCGCTATATGACCATTATTATTCTCTGTAAACCGATTACTCTGGTCATCTACACCTACGGTCTCACCTATATCATCGACTATTTCTGGCAAATGATGTAAAAAAGATGTTGGGCAACAGCCCAGCATCTTTTTATAGAATTCCTTTTTCTTTTTGAATGATGAGGTCTTTCAGAGAAATCAGGAGAACTGCTAACAGAATCATCCCCATTCCAATAAAATCAATCGCATAGAATTGATCGTTCATGATCATATAGGCAAAAAATACAGCGGAAATAGGCTCAATAGAAGCTAATAAACTCCCCTTTACTGCCCCGACCATCGAGGTTCCTTTAAGAAAGACCGTATATGCAAAAATGGTTCCTAACACAATCAAGCCAAAGAGGGCCCAGAGGTTATCCGAAGAATAGTGTCCTTGAAAGGATACCAAGCCACTAAAAGGAAGCATGAGAATCCCTGGCAAGAGCATGCCTACCCCAATAACCAGCATGCTTCCCCATTTTTTGATTAAATTGAGGGGTAAAATGATATAGAGAGCGTAGGCAAAGGCCGAAAACAAGCCCCAGCCTAGACCCTTGGGCGTAATAGCCAATTGATTCAACTGTCCATGGGTGGCAATCAGGAAGGTCCCCCCAATTGCTAACAGCATGGAAGCAATCTCTGAGACAGTAGGCCCAACGCGATCCTTGATGCAGGTATAGGCTAAAACACCAACCGGGCAAACGTATTGAAGCACTGTTGCAGTTCCAGCATTGGTTTCTGCAATAGCGATCAGATAGGTCAACTGAGTCAATAGCAAGCCAAAAAAGGCGAAGAGAATCAAAGAGATATAAGAGCTTTTATCCTTAAAAAAGGCAACAAACTTCTCCTTGTCAGACAGATAGGCAAAGAGAAGGAGGACGGCACCTGAAATCAGCAGGCGAATATTGGTCAAGATAAGGGCCGAAAAACCGTGTCCCATCAAATACTGCCCACTCACTCCAGAAAGCCCCCAGGCAATCCCAGCAATCACAGTCATCAAGGTTCCTTTGAAAGATGTAGACATATTGCCTCCTAAAATTAATTAATGCGGTACTCTGCTTCCTCTCTATTCTATCACAAAAACCAGCCCAAAAGGGCTGATTTTTGTTGGATTTATAAACTATTTTTAATCCTAGATAGAGAAGAATCTACTCTTCTTTTCTTCCTTTTTTCGTCATGCCAAATCCAAGACCAGTCAAGAGGGAGAAGCCAGCAAGACTAGCAAACCAAGAAGATTGTTCTCCTGTAGCAGGTAACTCGTCTGTTTTCTCTGATGATGGTTTTTCTTTGACGATGAAATCTTTGATTGGTTGTTCTAGATCCTGATGAGATAGGAAATCAACTTGAGGAGTCTGATCTTGCTCTGTTCTGAGAGACTCTGGTTGTTCTAGAACCTGATGAGATAGAGGATCAACTTGAGGAGTCTGATCTCGCTCTGTTGTGAGATACTCTGGCTTTTCCAAGATTGCAGGAGCTACAAAAGCACCTTGAACTGGAAGTCGCAGAACGGTAGCCGTTAATGCATCCAGTCGAAGTCCTCTTTCTGTCCAGCTAAGACCTTTTGGATCCGTTAAATTGATAACACCTGCGCGTTCCCCATCCACTAGAACATCTGCATTTCTAAAGCGTTCTAGGTCCGTTCCTAATGCAAAGTCACGCGCCTTGGTATCTGCATTGACCAATACCAAGTATACTTCCCCATTGCTTGCAGTGATTTGGTAGCCAATCACCTGATCCTCTTCTTCCACACCATTCTCACCTGGAATCGTCAAGAGCTTGACGCGACTCTTCACTTCATCCATATTATCCATCCGGAAGGCGTCTGTTGACTTACGAAGGGCAATCAATCCTTTGGTGAAGGCCCGAGAGCGCGTATTCTCTGGATAGAGGTCTTCATTGGTTGCTTTTTCCCAATCAAAGTGGTTGATGGCATCACTTGAGTCATAGGAATCATGGATAAAGTAAGGGTAGTCAAATGGTTTTCCATTTTCATCGACCAACAAATGAGATTTGTTTGGAACCTTGTCATCGGAAACAGGCGTGCGGTAAGCTGGATCCTTGAACTGCTTGGTCCGACCATATTCCTGACCAGAATGAAGGAAAGGTGTTCCTTGAGCTGTCAGAACGAGCAGGTTCCCTAGACGCAAGCGACGATGGATCTCTGCATTATTTGCTGGAATGCTTGGATCCTTCTTGATAGATTGAGCGATAATATCAAAGAGGGTCAAGTTATCATGGGCTGCAATGTATTGGATAACATCACCTGGACTATCTGCCTCAAAGTTGGTTGGTTGCGCGATGAGATTCTTGAAGATAGTCGCAATTTTCCGTTTTCCATTGGTGATAAAGGCAGGTTGCCCCTCATTTGGATAGCCAGATTTTAGATTATTTCGAACATCATCCGAGAATACTGCAACGGTATCTGTTTTCTTCATCCAGGATTGGTCAGCTGGTTGTACAGGACTGTTTTCATCACCTGCATAGGTCACCCAGCCTTCACCCAACATGATGAGATTTGGGTTGAGTGCACGGGCTGCCTTATAAGCTTCTTCGATAGAGGCTGCATCATGGTCTCCCATCATGTCAAATCGGAAACCATCCACCTTATATGTATCCACTAAATACTTGATCGAATCAACCAAGACACGTTTGGACATGTAGTGGGTTGTTCCCAAGCGTCCACCACCAAAGCTTGTCCGAGGCGTACCGTCCGCATCCATGAAATGATAGTAATTCGGCTCAATATCCTCAAAGATGTCCACGTTAGCGGTGTGGTTATAGACAACGTCTAGTACCACTCCCATTCCACGTTTGTGGATTTCATTGACCAAATTCTTGAATTCTTCAATCCGTTTTTGAGGATTGCTTGGATCTGTTGAATACATCCCTGACAAGGCGAAGTAGTTCTGTGGGTCATAGCCCCAGTTGTAGTTGCTATTGCTTGATGCATACTCTAACAAGCGCTCGCTATTTTTTAATTCATTGACATGGTAATAAGACAGAACTGGTAAGAGTTGAACGTGCGTTACACCAAGATCTTTGAGGTAATCCAATTTTTCAACAAAGGAAGCAAAGGTCCCAAACTGGCTCTTAAGCTCTGACGCCAAAGCCGGATCAGAAGTGAAGTCGCGGACATGGGCTTCATAGATGATGGCATCTTCCCGTTTCTTGAAGTTTGGAATGGACGCATAGGTTAAGTCACTCGGACCTAATTTACTTGGATCTACAAAGGCTGCTTTTGCTACCTTATGGACATCATCTGTCTTAGCTAATTCACTGTTCCAAGCTGCCAACGATTTGGCATAAGGATCAAGGACTGTGAAGGTTTTCCCTTGGCGTTCAATTTCATACTGGTAGAAATAGCCCGTATAATCTTGGATATCCAGCCCTGAATCAGCAGAAAGGGTCTGCTTCCAAGTACCTCTCTCCCCTTTTTCTAAAGCCACACGGCCAACTAGTTTTTCAGAATCATTCTTATCATAGACGACAACGGATACTTTATCCGCACTTGGTGACCAGAGGGTGAGATCAACCTTCTTCCCAGCTTCATGAAGATGAGCTCCGAGAGTTCCATCATAGCTATAAGCTTCATCCTTGAGGCGCCAGTTCATTTTGGTTGTGAAGCGATCATTGTCATATTGAACCGTATAGGATTGATCAACCTGAGAGAAATCCCCTGTATAGGTTACTTTCTTCCCTGCTTCATCTAAAAGAAGGTCTGAGATGGTGACAGGATTTCCCTGAGCATTTGTGATCTTGGTCCGCTTGAGCAACTCCTCTTTCTGTGCTCCTGCCAAGGTCGAGAAGCTAGCTTCAATCTTTTCTTTTCCGACATGCTGGGCACCTGTCATACGGATATCGTTGACATAGTATGGGTTAGTATAAACGGTCGGATCATCGTCTCGTAAGAATATTTGGCTGTGGTTCTTCAAATCAGCAAATTTATAATCTTCTTGTCGAATTTTCACATCGTCTCCAGACTTGCTTTCGTCCAATAATAAGAAACCAAATTCTTTTGCAGCTTCCTTTAGGGGGATATCGATGTAACGACCATATTTCCCTGTCGCTGTAAAATCTGTCCCATCCGGCCAAGCAGCACTGCTCGGATTCTCTACATCTCCCCAATACCAGAGAGATTTTTTGTCATAGTTGCCATCTGTCCGGTAGTAATTCACTCTGACAGTCCCCTCTGCTTGAGGCTGATAAGAATAGACTTTAAATTTGTCGTCCAACCAAGCTTCATTCATTTTTGGCGAGAGCAATTCAATGGACTTGTCGCCTGTGATATTGTCCCCTTTAACATTGTTGATAAGGAAGCTAATCTTCTTAGCCTGCTCATTTTTGAGCTTGACATCTAGGTAATAGCCGTAGTCATCCGTCTTAGCGTCCTTAAAGGATTGGGCACCTGTCGGCCAGTTTTCCGATGGTTTTTCGACATCATCCCAGGTCCAAAGACCTTGAGTTTCCTTGTTTTCTTCCGGTAACTTTTTCACGTGAATCCGAATAGTCTGATCAGCAATCGGCTCTTCTGCCTTCTCAGCCTTAGGAGATACCACCTCTTCAGTGAGGGCGCTTACATTTTCAGGCGCTGTGACACTTTCATCCGCCACTTTTGGGGTTTCACTTTTCTCAGTGTTCGCAGCCGGTTTCACATCTGATGAAGAAGTGCTTGCTTCATTAGAAGGTGCTGCCACCACTTCTGAGGTTTGTGCAGGGGTGTTGATCCCTTCATCCGCACTGACCGGACCAGCAAAGACTGTTAAGAGGGCCAAACTCGTCGCAATAGCCACCGAACCAACGCCATTTTTCAATCGACGAATCGCATAGACGACTTGTTTATCGCCTGTCACAGAAGGTTTCTGTTTCATAAATGTCTCCTTAAAATGATTAGTGTTCAACCAGTATAGCATGTAAAAATTATTTATGCAAGCGTTTTCTCAATTTATACTATCTTTTTATATTGTTCTCTCTCATTAAAAAAACCAGCCCATATGGACTGGTTTCATACTATAAGTTTGGTACATTACGGCTCAACCAAAATCTTGATTTGGGCTTTATCTTGCGTTAATTCGATAAAGCCATCTTGAACAATATTTTCCAATTTAATTTTCTTGGTCACTAATTTTTCAGCAGAGAAGTAGCCTTGTTCCATTAATTCCAATACTTTAGGGAAGATGTGGCGATAAGCGATAATCCCTTTGAGGGTCTTTTCTTGAATAGCGAATTCATTTGGATTGATGCTCGCTTCACGTTCCCAAATGGATACGACCATACATTCACCAGCCTTATGAACAGCTGCCAAAGCTTGTCCAAGAACAACAGGAACCCCTGTTACTTCATAAGACACATCGACGCCACCACCTGTTAAACGATGGATCGCTTCAACGATTGATTCACCTTCTTCTGGACGAACCACAATGGCACCCAATTCTTCAGCCTTAGCTTGGCGTTCCGGAGACAATTCAACTGCATAAATTTTTGAAGCACCAGCCGCACGAAGGGCTTCCACGATCAAGAGACCGATTGGCCCCAAACCAAAGATAACGGCTGTATCCCCAGTTTTCAATGCAGATTGACGAACGGCATAAACAGCAACGGCAGCAGGTTCTGTAAGCGCTGCTTGTTCATAGCTCAAGCTATCTGGAATCACATGCACAAGATCACCATCAAGCACACAATACTTCGCAAAACCACCATCTGCCGCAAGGCCGACGAAGTTCAAGTTTGGATCAAGGTTGTAGTCACCGATTAGGTTATGTTTTGCCAAAATTGGTTCAATCGTCACGCGATCCCCAACTTTGACACGAGTCACATCACTTCCGACTTCCACAATTTCACCTGAGAATTCATGCCCTAGGGTTACTGGTGCTTTTTGACCAGAATAAACATGCTCTTCTGTTGGAATGAAGATTGGCCCATCCAAGTATTCATGCAAGTCTGTTCCACAGATTCCCGTGAATTTGACCGCAACCTTTACTTGATGAGGTTGTACTTTAGGGACTTCCACTTCCTCGATACGAACGTCCTTCTTGCCATGCCAGCGGGCAGCTTTCATTGTTTCCATGTGTTTCTCCTTTGTATTTCCATGAATTGCATTTCCCTTTCAGGAAACCCGACAACTATATTGTAAGCCTTTTCACAAACTTTGTCAAGAAGAAACAGACGGTTAATATCTTAATTATCGGCCCGAGATGACTCTAGTTTCCAACCGACAATCCAGCCCAGAACAAGAAGATAATTTTCAAAAGCTCCAATAGCATTTACTGGCAAATGATAGTTGAGATAAGCAAATAAATGATTGGTCCCAATTCCGATGCCACCAACAATCAAGGCCAATAAAACCGTACGAAGATAAAACCAATCATATTTGAAATTAACAGCAATGAGAATCACAAGAACTGCCACATTCCAAATCCCAATCTCCCGTTGCCAACCGATAGAAACACCATATCCTGAATGACTTCCCATATAAGATGGAAAGAATAGCTGGAAGATAATCGCTCCAGACATGGCGGTGATAAGTAAAATAAATAAGAATCTTAACAACCGATTCATCTTCTACCTCCTTTAAGAAGAAACTTATTAATCTCTTGACACTTTTTTTCTGTTAAAACAGGAACACCACTACTGTTTAAATAATATGCAATATATTCTAATTTTTGTGAGAATGATATCATTTCTTCACCTGATATAGTTGGATCAAGCCACACATCAATTAATAGAGATAGTGTTGTAGCTGTCTCTAAAGGATATTTACAAGAAAATTCGCCCTTCTCATTTCCTTGATGAATGATTATTCCTACATATTTGGAAAGAATATTTACCGTATTTTTTAAAGAAAACAACAAACCAAACGGTATCTTTTGTGCCCAGTCTATACCAGTAAGCTGTTTCATATTCTCATTGCCTATTAAATAATCAACTAATTGTAATAGACGATCTGTTGATGAAACTCCTTCGTTTTTTGACAATTCTTCTAGAAAAGTTGAGAGGGAGTTCGTTTCTTTCTCCATTAAGAGCTGTAGAATCTCTTCTTTACTTTTAAAGTGATGGTAAACAGCCCCTTTTGACAATCCTGTCACTGTTACTAAATTAGCCATCGTTGTTTCTTTATAGCCTTTATTTGAAAACAAGGACAAGGCTGCTTGAATAATTTGATCTTTACTTCTTTTTGATTTCATTTCTTGTTTCAAGTAATTCTCCTCCAAAAACAGACCACCAGTCTGTTTTTATTGTATTAAATCCAGAAGACTTTGTCAATTAAAATCCATTTTTTATTCCTTTTAAAAAAGTAAAAACAGACACTAAAAGGTGCCTGTTAGAATGTAAACATATATTGAAACTTTCCGCTGTGAGAAAAGTGCTAGAAACACGATTGTTTCTAGCACTCGGAATTATTGAGACCCTAGGCTCAATAATTAGTCATGGAACTTCTTCGAAGTTCGCTGACGTCCGTACTCACCTAAGGAAAGTTTCTAAGATGTCTTTGTCATGAATCTGAAAGATACCTTTGGGGCCTGTTATTATTCACTATCTCTCAACTTCGCCAATTCTTGGGCAAGTAGTTTAAGAGCTACTTGTGGGTTGGCTTGGCCTTTGGTTGCTTTCATAAGGAAGCCGGTGAAGGCCTTGTCCGCATTCCGCTTCCCTGACTTGAAGTCAGCTACGGCTGCTTCATTGTCTGCAAAGACTTGGTGGATGATTGGGATCAAGACTTCAGGATCTGAAATCTGTACCAAACCAGCTTTTTCAACGTATTCACGCGCGCCACCACCGTTTTTCGCCAAATGAACGAAGACTTTCTTAGCAATCTTAGATGAAATGGTTCCATCTTCGATGATGGCAATCATTTCCACCAAGTTTTCTGGTGTCAATTGGATTTCTTCCAGCGTCTTGCCTTCTGCGTTCAAGAATTGTGCGACTTCACCTTGGAGCCAGTTAGTCACTTGTTTGGCATCACCACCAAGGGCTACAGCTGCTTCAAAGAAGTCAGAAGTAACTTTGGTCGCTGTCAATTGGTTGGCATCATAGTCAGATAAACCAAGCTCTGCCACATAGCGAGCACGACGGTCTTTTGGAAACTCTGGCAACTCCGTACGCATTTCCTCGATCCACTCATCTGAGATTTCAAACAAGGGAAGGTCTGGTTCTGGGAAGTAACGGTAATCCGCCGCTCCTTCTTTGACCCGCATAAGAATGGTACTCTTGTTGGCTTCATCATAACGGCGTGTTTCTTGACGAATAATCCCACCTGAACGCAAGATCTTCGCTTGACGCTCCACTTCGTATTCAAGACCCTTGCGGACGTTTGAGAAGGAGTTCAAGTTTTTCAACTCCGTCTTGGTACCAAATTCCTCTTGACCGTATGGGCGAAGGGAAATGTTGGCATCCACCCGCATCGATCCTTCTTCCATCTTGACGTCTGAAATGCCAGTGTACTGGATGACTTCTTTGAGGGCTGTCAAATAAGCGTAGGCTTCTTCTGGAGAACGCATATCTGCTTCAGATACGATTTCGATCAATGGGACCCCTTGACGGTTGAGGTCTACATAAGAGAAGCCATCTGTGCCGTGGGTGTTTTTACCGGCATCTTCTTCCAAGTGAGCCCGTTCAATCCCGATTTTCTTAGTTGAGCCGTCTTCCAATTGCACTTCAATCCAACCATTGTAACCGATTGGTTCGTCAAATTGCGAAATTTGGTAGGCCTTTGGATTATCAGGGTAGAAATAGTTCTTACGGTCAAAGTGCATGTGCTGATGGATATCCATATTCAGCGCCAAAGCAGCCTTGATACCAGCGTCCACAACACCCTTGTTCAAGACAGGAAGCACCCCTGGGAAAGACCAGTCAATCACATTAGTGTTGGCATTTTGCTCGTTCCCAAAGTGGGCAGAGGTTGGTGAGAAAATTTTTGAGTTTGTATTCAATTCAACGTGGACTTCAAGTCCGATGACTGTTTCAAAGTTCATTAATTGTCACCTCCGAAAATAAGGGGTTGTTGCTTGTGGTAATCCGTCGTTGCTTCAAAGGCAGCTGCAGCTTGGTAGATAGTTTCTTCAGAATACTTAGGACCGATCAACTGCAAACCAACTGGAAGACCTTGAGCAAAACCTGCAGGAATTGAAATCCCTGGAAGACCTGCCAAGTTGACTGGAATAGTCAACAAGTCAGCCAAGTACATGGCAACCGGATCATGGTTGAGCGAATCCAAATCAAAGGCTACACTTGGAGCTGTTGGACCAAGGATGAGGTCGTAATCCGCAAAAACTTTTTCGAAGTCTTGGATAATGAGGGTACGAACTTGACCAGCTTTCTTGTAGTAAGCATCGTAGTAACCAGATGACAAACTAAAGGTACCAAGCATGATCCGGCGTTTGACCTCATCTCCAAAGCCTTGACTACGAGTGTTCACGTAGATGTCATCCAAGTTTTTAGCATCTTCTGCACGGAAACCATAGCGAATCCCGTCGAAACGTTGCAAGTTTGAAGAAGCTTCAGATGAAGCGATGATGTAGTAAACGGCAACCCCGTATTTAGAATGAGGCAGGCTAACTTCTTCGACAGTTGCTCCCAATTTTTCAAAGTGTTTGGCCGCATTAAGGATGGTTTCTTTGACTTCTGGGTCGATCCCTTCCCCAAGATATTCCTTCGGAAGGGCAATCTTCATACCTTTGATGTCTTGACCAATCTTAGAAGTAAAGTCTGCTACACGAACAGGTGCAGATGTTGAATCCTTGGCATCTTCACTAGCAATGACATTAAGCAAGAGGGCATTTTCCTTAACCGTTGGTGAGAAAGTACCAATTTGGTCAAGTGAGCTACCAAAGGCAATGAGACCAAAACGTGAAACCGTTCCATAAGTTGGTTTGAGGCCAACAATCCCGTTGAAGGCAGCCGGTTGACGAATAGAACCACCTGTATCTGAACCAAGAGACAAACGAACTTGCCCTGAAGCTACAGAAGCTGCTGAACCACTAGAAGATCCACCAGGAACCTTACTGTGGTCCCAAGCGTTTTTAGTCGCGCCATAGTATGAAGTTTCACCAGATCCACCCATGGCAAACTCGTCCATATTGGTTTTTCCGATGACAATCATACCTTTAGCTTTCGCATTGGCAACCGCTGTCGCATCAAAGATTGGTTCGTAGTTATAGAGCATTTTTGATGCCGCAGTCGTCAAGATGCCATCTGTTGAGATATTGTCTTTGACAGCAAGTGGAATCCCTGACAAGAGGTTGTCTGCATCGATTCCTTTTTCATCAATAGCCTTGGCTTGCGCAAGGGCAGCTTCTTCGGCCACCGTTACAAAAGCATTAACCGCTTCTTCACGCGCCTTGATATCGTCCAGCGTCGCTTGTGTCAATTCCGTTGCTGAGATTTCCTTAGAGACAAGGAGGTTGTGCAACTCTTCAATGGTTTTATGGTTGAATGACATTAGGCATCTCCTCCATCTTCTAGGATAGCTGGTACCTTGATGTAGTAATTATCTTTTTCAGGTACATTTTTAAACAAGCGGTCACGGTCCGTCCCTTTTTCAGCAACATCCGGACGCAATACGGTCTTACGATCCGCCATGGTCGTTGTTGGGGCAACACCGGTTGTGTCCACTTCTTCCAACAATTCCACCATGTCGACAATCTTCGACAAGGTTGTCGCAAACTCAGCTGTCTCTTCTGGAGAGAATTTCAATTTTGAAAGATTGGCAACGTGGGTTACCTCTTCTTGCGTAATTTTCATCTTGCTTCCTTTCGTGAAATGATGATTTTTCAATACCCTCTATTTTACCATATTTTTAGTATTTATGCGGTAGTTTGGCAAGAAAATAGAGTCCGAGGAAGGCTAAGCATTAGGCCATTCTCCTCGAACTCTAATCTTACAATTCTTCTAATTGTTCATTCACCACTTTTGCTCCCAAAACATGTTTGAAATGATTTAAAGCAAACTGGTGATTTTCAGGAGTGAGCGACGCCACTGCAGGCGCGACCACTTCGATCTGATAGCCTAGATTATAGGCATCCACTGCTGTATGAAGAACACAAATGTCCGTTAAGACTCCCGTCAAAATAACCGTATCTACGCCACGTTCCCGGAGGCGGATATCCAAATCAGTTCCTGAAAAAGCAGAATAATGACGCTTGTCCATCCAAAAGACGCGTGGATCCGCTTTGTGCTCCCGATAAAAATCAGCTAAAGGACCATACAAATCCCGTCCACTAGTCCCAATGATATTATGAGGTGGGAAGAGCTTGCTTTCTGGATGAAAGGGATCGTCTACATCATGAGCATCAATCGCAAAAAAGACATAGGCCCCTTGGTCAAAGGCTAGCCGGGTCACCTGGGCAATGCTCTCAGAAATAGCTTGTGCAGGAGCTCCTGCTGTTAACTTACCTTCATCCGCTACAAAATCAACGGTGTAGTCAATCGAAATTAACGCTTTAGTCATTAGTAGTCTCTTTTCTTAATTTCTTCAAAAATATCTGGGATCAAGACTTTGAGGTAGGTTCCCTTCATCCCGAGAGAACGGCTTTCAATAATACCGGCTGACTCCAATTTTCGCAGCGCATTGACAATCACAGAGCGGGTAATACCAATCCGATCCGCAATCACAGAAGCAGTTAACTGCCCTTCATTTCCCTTCAATTCACCGAGGATGGCAGATACAGCCCGCAATTCTGAATAGGACAAGGTATTGACAGCCATATTGACCGCAGTCCGGCGACGAATATTCTTCTCATCTTCCTCACGTTGGTAGTTCAACATTTGAATCCCCACTACGGTACTGGCAATCTCAACCAAAATCAAATCATCATCGTCAAACTCTTTGTCATTGCGCCAGATAATCAAAGATCCCAAACGAATCCCAGATACATGGATAGGGGCAATAGTCGTCAAGCCTTCTGGAAAATCAGATTTGGTCTCTACTGGAAAGACTGTCAAATCATGTTCGATAGGAAGGTTGGCTTCTGTTTCATAGACCAAACTAGCTGCCTTGGCATAATCTTCAGGTAATTTTTTATTTTCAAAAAAGGCTTCTACCCGGTCATTATTCGTCTTGTAGCGCATGAAATAACCAAGAAGAGTTCCCTTGCTATTAATAATACAAGCGTTACAATGAATAATATCAGCCAGTTGACGGGCAATTGCATTATAAGGCATTTCATCTTGCAACTGTTCTTCAGACCGCTTCAAGATAGATGTAATTTTTCTCGTTTTTTCTAATAATTTAGCCATAATAAACCTCGCATATAGTCAGCTAAAGTATATCATATAAGTGGGGGAATTTCAATCAAATTATCTGAAAATTATTTATTTTTTCTACAATTCTATTCAATTCAGAAAAATTAGCCTTATGTAACAAAATATTCGCTGGATTCATTCAAAAAAAGAAACCGCCTATTAGCGATTTCTCTTACACTTATCGTTTGTATTGTTTTAAGAAACGAGTCATCTTCTCTTGAATTTGAGCCAATTCTTCTACTCGAGGAAGGTAAACAATCCGGAAATGATCTGGCTCTTTCCAGTTGAATCCACGTCCGTGAACCAAGAGAACCTTTTCTTGTTTTAAGAAATTCAAGACAAACTGTTCATCATCATCCACTCGGTACATTTCGCGATCAATCTTAGGGAAGATATAAAGACCAGCTTTTGGTTTGACAGCTGAAAGCCCTGGGATATCATTGATGGCCTTGTAGATAAAGTTCCGTTGTTCGTAGATTCGACCCCCTGGGAGCAAGAGTTCGTCCACTGACTGGTAGCCTCCCAAAGAAGTCTGGACCACTTGTTGAGCCAAGACGTTTGAACACAGACGCATATTGGAGAGCATATTCAAACCTTCGATATAGCCCTTCACGTGGTGTTTTGGTCCAGACAAGACCATCCAGCCCACACGGAAGCCCGCGATGCGGTGTGATTTGGACAAGCCGTTCATGCTGACACAGAACAAATCTGGCGCGAGACTAGCAATGGCTGTGTGTTTGGCACCATCCATGACCAAGCGATCATAAATTTCATCTGCAAAGATAATCAAGCCATGTTGACGAGCAATTTCGACAATTTCCAACAAAATCTCATCTGGATAGAGAGCTCCGGTCGGGTTATTTGGGTTAATCACGACGATAGCCTTGGTGTTTGAAGTGATTTTCGACTTGATATCATCAATATCAGGATACCACTCAGCCTCTTCATCACAGACATAGTGCACTGCATTACCACCTGCTAGGCTGACTGCTGCTGTCCAAAGTGGATAGTCTGGCATTGGCACAAGTACTTCATCGCCATTATCGAGCAAGCCTTGCATGGACATCACGATCAACTCACTGACACCATTTCCGATATAGATATCATCAATCTCAACATTCGGAATCTTTTTCAATTGGCTATACTGCATAATAGCCTTACGGGCAGAAAAAATTCCTTTTGAATCTGAATACCCTTCACTATCCCGAGCATTCATAATCAAATCATGAATGACTTCGTCGGGAGCTGTGAACCCAAATTCTGCTGGATTTCCTGTATTTAAGCGAAGGATTTTCTCCCCGTTGGCCCGCATGCGCATCGCTTCTTCTAAGACTGGACCACGAATATCGTAAGCAACGTGCTCTAGCTTGACGGACTTATTGTATTCTTTCATGATTTTTTCCTCACTTTATCAAACTGCTTCCATTATACCACTAGTTAATCTCGAGTACAACTGAGCAACCTCTTTCATTCTCAATGAAATCCTATAGATATCTGATTTGACCTTTACTTTCTATGGTAAAAGGTTTAAAATATAATTATAGGTAACATAAATGGGTTCTTCCATTTCTTTTCACGTTTTCAAGCATTAAAGGAGGACGGAACATGTCTCAAAAATACGAAAACATCATGGTCGCAGTTGATGGATCTCGCGAAGCTGAACTCGCTTTTGAGAAAGGGGTCAATGTTGCGTTGCGAAACGGATCTAAACTTACCCTTGCTCATGTCGTTGATACACGTGCCTTACAAAGTGTCTCTAGTTTTGATGCTGAGGTGTATGAAGGATTCCAAACAGAAGCTAATGAACTATTAGAAGGTTATATCAAACGTGCAAAAGAAGCCGGTGTCCAAAATATTGCTTCAGTGGTCGAAATGGGAAATCCAAAAGTCCTCTTAGCGACTGATATCCCTGAAGCAGAGGAAGTTGATCTCATCATGGTTGGGGCGACTGGTCTAAATGCTTTTGAACGTTTACTAGTCGGCTCTTCTTCTGAATACATCCTCCGCCATGCCAAAGTTGATTTGTTAGTGGTGCGTGAGACCGAAAAGACCTTATAAACTTTATAAAAAACAAAGAGGCTGGGACAAAAGTCCTAGCCTCTCAATTGTCTTTGGATTGTCGAGCAAGACGCAGTGGTTGAGTGGGCTCTACTACGCTGATTTCATCAGCTTTTACAGCCCTACTCAACTGTGCGGAGGTGGGACGACGAAATCGAATTCTAACGAATTACCGATTTCTGTCCCACTCTCTTTTATTTTCTTCAGATTCTACTGTCTTTTCAGAGCAATGTTTTTGATAAGCTTTGATTTGCCGTTCCAGCTCTTTTTGAATAGCTGGTTCAGGTGCATACTTTTCTTCCCAGTCGTCTGGTTTTAAAATTTTATGCGTGACTTCATCAAAGTGAGCCTGACCATCTGGGAAAATTTTCCCCATATTGGCGCGGTGAACAATCTCAAAGACCTCTTCAGGATCGACCCCCATTAGAACGAAACTACCATAAGTCAGATACAGCGTATCAATCAAGGCATCGACCTGCCCTACCATGGAGATCTCGGCGGGATGCTTGCTGCGAACCTTATTCGCTGCCTCATCTAGAGCTTGATGCAATTTTTCAATTGAACGATCGAAGATTGCTTCATCCTTACTAGCTGCCCGAATAAATTCAACCAATTCTTCCTGCTTAAACATGGTTCGGTAAAGAGCCTCTTGATTGTCCCAGGCCTTTGGTTCTTCCTGAGTTTGACCATCCATGAGTTGATGGAAGGCTTTGACCTTATTAAAGTGGTCGTCGCGACTGACAAAAAGAGTCTGATCCGTAATAATTCCAAAATGTTCCAGCGCTTTTTGAATTCCGTCCTTGGTATTACTAGTCGTTGTGTGCTGAGCCACTTCTTTGACCTTGCTGGTCCCATTCCCCATCGCAATTGACAGACCGACACCCGAAAGCATCTCTATGTCATTATCAGAATCTCCAAAGGCCATAACTTGGTCCATCGAGAAGCCAAATGCTTCTCCTACAATCCGAATCCCCTCCATTTTTGAGTTATCAGGGTTGATGACATCTGCCGCAAAGGGACTAGAACGAGTGAATTTTAATTCAGGAAAAGCTTGCTCAACTTTTTGGGTGTCCTTGGGACTAGCTAATAAGAGAACCTGATAAACCGGTCCTTGAGCAATTTGTAGCAGTTGCTTTTGATCCTGAGGAACAGCCTTGCTGACTACCTTATTGAAGCCCTGACTAACTGCCTTCGAAAAACCTTTCGGTACAAAACGTGCAGACCATTGAGAAATCGGACTCATCCCAAAACTCATAATGCGAGAGCCTTCGACTCCATCTTCTGTCCCTAAAGCAATTTCGATGCGATGTTTCTTTGCATATTCAATTAAGAGACGAAGATTCTTCTTATCAATCGGAGAGGCAGATAAAATCTTGTCCTTGGTAAAAATATACTGACCATTATAGGTGACTGCGAAATCAAAGTCATAACGCTCGATAAAAGGACGGACAAAGAACGGTCCTCGCCCTGTCGCCAAACCAACAAAAATCCCTTGTTCCTTTAAGGCGCGAATGGCTTTTTCAGTTGACTTTAAAACCATTCGACTATCATTGACCAAGGTTCCGTCAATGTCAAAAAAGACCGCTTTTATTTCCATGATAACTGCTTTCTTTCCGTTTTATGATACAATAAATTATAACACACATTTCAAGGAGACACACATGATTAAGAAAATTTTGGCCCTTCATACAGGAGGGACCATCTCCATGCAGGCTGATGCCACAGGAGCTGTCGTGACCAATTCAGCCAACCCCATGAACCATATTGATTTGTCACTAGCTGGGATTGAGCTCACTTCAGAAGATTTTTTAAATTTACCAAGCCCTCATGTAACTCCTCAGCACATGTTGCAACTCTATCATAAGATTCAGAAAGAGGCTTACCAGTATGATGGGATTGTCATCACCCATGGTACCGATACTCTCGAAGAAACAGCCTACTTCTTAGATACCATGGACTTGCCAACTATTTCTGTAGTCCTGACAGGAGCCATGAGAAGCTCCAACGAATTAGGAAGTGACGGTGTCTATAACTATCTGACGGCCATCCGAGTTGCGGCAGATTCCAAATCACAAGACAAGGGTGTCTTGGTCGTGATGAATGATGAAGTCCATGCAGCCAAGTACGTGACCAAAACACATACAACCAATGTCAGCACCTTCCAGACCCCAACACATGGTCCTCTAGGATTGGTTATGAAAAAAGAAGTTCTTTTCTTCAAAACAGCTGAACCCCGTGTGCGTTTTGATTTGCAAGAAATCAAGGGAGTCGTCCCCATTATTTCCGCCTATGCTGGCATGAAAACAGAACTCCTTGATCTACTAGATGTCCATCAAATGGATGGTTTGATTATTGAAGCCTTTGGAGCAGGAAATCTTCCTAAGGAAGTAGCTGAGAAACTATTTGAATTTCAGGAAGCCGGTCTTCCCATTGCCTTGGTTTCCCGTTGTTTTAACGGGATTGCAGAACCCGTCTATGCTTACGACGGGGGCGGAGTTCAACTTCACGATCACGGTATCTTCTTTGTGAAAGAGCTCAATGCCGCTAAAGCTCGGTTAAAACTCTTGATTGCCATCAATGCTGGCTTAAAAGATGAAGAATTAAGAGACTATATGGAAGGGTAAAATAAGGATAGAAGGCGTGATGGTTAATCCATCCGCCTTTGAATTTAAAAATAGCTTTGATGAACTGAGATAATGACTGACAAGATGAATTTCAACATGGTTCGCATAGCTAGGACCTCTTTTCTATTTTTTACGATTATAGGTCCACAAACTTAAAAAAAGATAAAAAGAGAGTGGGACAGGAATCGGTAATTCGTTAGAATTCGATTTCGTCGTCCCACCTCCGCACAGTTGAGTAGGGGTGTAAAAGCTGATAAAATCAGCGAAGTAGAGCCCACTCAACCACTGCGTCTTGCTCGATAATCCAAAGACAATTGAGAGGCTTGGACTTTTGTCCCAGCCTCTTTTTCTTATCACTTCTTAATCTAAGTGTTCTTTCTGTTCCAAATGTAGAGACAGACAGTGCCAATCTGGATGCTCTCGCCAATTAGGAGTCGTGACCACCTGAACAGCTACCTTTCGTGCTTCCTCTAAGATTGGATAATCTTCAATGAGGTTGGCCACTTGAAATTCTGGTATACCTGATTGACGTGTTCCAAAGATTTCCCCAGAGCCTCGTAACTTGAGGTCTTCTTCTGCCAAGACAAACCCATTGGTTGTTTCAGTCATGATTTTCATCCGACGCTTACCTGATTCTGTTTTGGGATTGGCA
Source organism: Streptococcus sp. KHUD_013 (assembly GCF_052588545.1). NCBI lineage: Bacteria > Bacillati > Bacillota > Bacilli > Lactobacillales > Streptococcaceae > Streptococcus > Streptococcus sp. KHUD_013. The sequence goes on along the minus strand of NZ_CP186264.1, from coordinate 428,896 downwards.
ACTAATACTGCGTAAGACTGCTTATCACCACGCCCTACCCGACCTCTCAACTGGTGCAATTGGCTCAAACCAAAGCGGTCTGCATCCATGATAATCATGACGGTAGCATTGGGAACATTGACGCCGACCTCGATTACAGTTGTAGAAACTAGTAAGTCAATTTCTCCCTGCTTAAAGGCTTGCATAATGGCCTCTTTTTCTTCCCCCTTCATCTTACCATGAAGGAGAGCAATACGGGCTCGGTCTCCAAAATAAGCAATCAATTCTTCCTCTAGAGCAATAGCATTTTTGAGGTCCAAGGCTTCCGATTCTTCAATCAAGGGAGAAATGACGTAGGCTTGGGAGCCTTTTTGAATTTCTTTAACCAGCCAGTCCAAGACTAAATTTAACTGTTGATGCTTGACCCAGCGGGTGATAATCTCTTTTCGACCTGCTGGCATTTGGTCGATAATCGAAACATCCATATCTCCAAAAGCAGTGATTGCCAGAGTCCGGGGAATTGGGGTCGCTGTCATCATCAAGACATCCGGATTTTGGCCCTTTTCACGCAGGATCCGTCTTTGGGCCACGCCGAAACGGTGCTGCTCATCAATAATGACCAATCCGAGATCATGAAAATGAACCCCCTCCTGAATCAAGGCATGGGTTCCCACAATAAGGTCCACTTGCCCTGTCTGAATCAATTCCAAGCGTTCTCGTCTCTCCGCAGCTTTTAGACTGCCTGTCAAAAGAAGGATTCTAAGACTAGGAAAGAGAGAGGTCAAACTTTGTAAATGTTGCTCAGCTAGGATTTCAGTTGGGACCATCAAGGCCGCTTGCTTGCCAGCTGTCACAGCAGCATACATAGCCAGCCCAGCAACAACGGTCTTCCCGCTTCCGACATCCCCTTGCAAGAGGCGATTCATGTGGTGAGGAGAACGCATATCTGCTAGAATTTCGTTCAGGCTCCGCTCCTGAGCTTCTGTCAACGTAAATGGAAGTTTAGCTTGAAGAGCTTTTAACTTTTTCTTGTCCCAATCCAGCACGATTCCCTGTCCGACGGAACGATTTTCTTCCTTCAAGACCTGCAGTTGCAATTGGAAAAAGAGCAGTTCTTCAAATTTTACGCGTCTCAGAGCCTGCTTGTACTCCTCAAGATCCTTGGGAAAATGCATGGCTCTGACTGCTTGTCTGCGAGAAAGCAAGTGGTACTTGTCCATTAAGATTTGGGGGAGATTTTCTTCCAATAGTTGGTCCAAGCCAGCTTCAAAAGCCGTTTTGATGACCTTTACTAGAGCAGACTGGCTCACCCCCTGAGACAAGCGGTAGACCGGTTGGAGGTCATCTTCGACTTGCGCTAACAACTTCATCCCTGTCAAGGCTCCCTTGGCCTTGTCCCACTTACCAAAGACAGCCACCGTTTGCCCTAGTTCAATCTTGTCTGCCAGATAGGGCTGGTTAAAGAAGCTAACCGCTAGGACCAGCTCTCCTTGTTTAATGGTAAAGCGAAGACGGTTACGTTTGTAACCATAATACTGGACATTGGCTGGGGTGGCAACAATTCCAGAAACAACTGCTTTTTCTCCATCTTCCAGATCTAAAACATTTTTTGATTTAAAATCTTCATACCGAAATGGGAAGTAGAGCAAGAGGTCCTCAACCGTTTCGATTCCCAATTTCTTGTATTTTTCTGCTGATTTCGGTCCAATTCCTGGCAGGACAGAAAGTGGTTGGTGTAAGTTCATTCATTCCTCCTAGATAAGAAAGGAGGCTGGGACCTCCGTCATCAACCTCTTTCATCTCGAACTTTTTATAAAAGGAAGCTGGGAAAAGACAAACAACTTACTTCCCACTGTCTTCCTTTGTTGGACGATAAACTCTTGGTACGCGATCGCTCAGGACACAAACAACCTCATAGTTGATGGTACCTCGATAGACTGCTACATCCGTTGTCGTTATAGCTAGATCACCATCCCTTCCGATCAATACTACCTTAGTCCCAATCGGGTAGGCCTTCGGTAGGCGAATGGTGATTTGGTCCATGGATACGCGACCGACAATCGGACAGAATTGCCCATCAACAAGGACATGAAAACCTTGCATGTCTCTAGTCCAGCCATCTGCATAGCCAATCGGAATGGTCCCAATCCACTCTTCCTCACTAGTCTGATAGGTCGCTCCATAGCCAACAGTCTGACCTACTTCTAGTGGTTTGATATGGACCAATTCTGTTTCCAGACTCAAAGCAGGACGGATGCTATAGGGAAGCTCTAACTCTCTTCCACTTGGATTGAGCCCATACATGACATCGCCCAGTCGGACAGCATTAAAAATAGTATCAGCATGCCATAAAGTCGTTGCTGAATTGCTGGCATGAACGATTTTCGGAGTATAGGGCAAGAGCTCCAACAAGCTCTTAAATCGTTGCAATTGGCCTTGGAAATGACGGTCATCTTTCTCATCAGCTGTAGCAAAATGAGTAAAGATCCCTTCCACTTCTGCTCCATGGTCTCTTAATAAGATCATGGCTTCCCGCAAGTCTTCTGCCGAACGAAAACCAATTCGTCCCATTCCTGAATCCACTTTAATATGAACCTTCAACCCAGTCAAATCAGACTTTTCAGCCAACAATGCTTTCAACCACTCGAGACTAGCTACTGTATAACGAATTTCCTCTTTGATGGCGATCGCAACGTGTTCGACTGGTGCAACTCCCAAAATTAAAATCGGTTTTTCATCTGCTACTTGGCGAACTTCCAAGGCTTCATCTAAGTTGGAGACACAAAAAGCATCTACTAGTGGCAATAAGCGTTCTACCACTGGCACAACCCCATGGCCGTATGCATTTGCCTTGACAACTGCAAAAGTCAAGGTCTCTTTCGGAATACGGGCTTGTATTTGTTGAACATTATAGGCAATAGCCTCTACATCCACATATGCTCGCGTTGGTCTATGTATACTAGCTTTCATTTCTTTCCTCCAAAATGACACTGGTCGAAACTAAATCGCCTGAGTGACTGATCGATATCCAAATCTTTCCACTAAAAGGAGCTTTTGAAAAATAGGGAGCTCCTTTTTGATTGGTTAGAATTTCCAGATCCTGAAATCCTACTGGACCAATTCCTGTTCCCCAAGCCTTGGAAAAGGCTTCTTTGGCAGACCATCGACCTGCCAGGTATTCCATTTTCCGTTTCCCAGATAATTGGTCGAACCGTTCTCGTTCAGTCTCTGTCAATACCTTGGAAGCAAATCTCGGATGTCTCTGGTAGGCTTGTTCAATGGATTGGATCGATTCGATATCTATCCCATGTCCAACAATCATATCTTTTCCTCTTTAATGATTTTCTATCAGCAACTCTATTTAAGAAGGAAAGGGCTGAGAATATTTTCTCCAGCCCTCTCCTCTTATTCAGCTACATACTGATAAATTTCTCGTACTAAGCTTTCTGTCTTTTCCCAACCCAAGCATGGGTCTGTGATCGATTGACCAAATACTTCTGGTTGATCTTGACGACCGTCCTCTAGATAAGATTCAATCATAAATCCACGGACTACATCATGGATAATTGGATTCCAGCTACGATTTGTAAGGGTTTCTCTGACAATACGAATCTGCTCAGCAAATTTTTTCCCAGAATTATCATGATTGGTATCAACCAGGATAAATGGATGTTGCAAGCCCAAGGCTTGGTAGCGATGCGCAGCTTCTAGCAGATCTTCATAGTGGTAGTTTGGAATGTTTTTCCCATTCGCGTCTAAGGCTCCACGCAGAATAGCATGTCCGAATGGATTTCCACTTGTCTCCACAGAACGACCATTATAGAAGAAATGGTGCCCATGTTGTGCAGCATAAATTGCATTAAACATAACCGACAGATTTCCAGACGTTGGATTTTTCAATCCAGTTGGGACTGAGATACCACTTGCTACAAATCGATGGCCTTGGTCTTCCACAGAACGTGCCCCAATGGCAACATAAGAAAGGAGATCCTCAACAAATGGGTAGGTCTCTGGATACAACAGTTCATCTGCTATTGTCAAACCAGTTTCGGTAATCACTCGATGATGTAGGCGACGAACAGCCTTTAAACCAGCTACAAAGCTAGGTTCTGAAGCAGTATCTGGCTGATGCATCAAGCCTTTGTAGCCATCTCCATTGGTCCGAGGTTTGGCAGTATAGACCCGCATCACAATGAAGACCCGATCTTTAACTTCTTCTTGAAGGGCTGCAAGGCGACGAGCATATTCCATCACTGCTTCCTCATTATCTGATGAACACGGTCCCATCACAAGCAAAATCCGCTTGTCTTCTCCCTTTAAAATAGAGGCTAATTCACGGTCACGCGCTTCTTTTCGAGCCAAATCTTCACCTTCTAAGCGATAAAGAGAGGTTACTGCTGTTTCATCAATGATTGGGCTAGTAGCTGTAAAAGACATAGGCTGATCCTTTCATACGATTAGAGTTTTTTACCGTGGCAGTTTTTAAATTTCTTACCAGATCCACATGGACAGATGTCATTGCGTTTGATTTGACTCAAGTCGAGATCTTCTGGTAAATCAGTTTTTTGAGCGGCAATATTACGAGTCGCTGTTGTTGAAATACTGTGTTCTGTACGTGGACGCTCTTGTTCGTGGATTTGAGCTTTCATCATCAAACGAGTCACATCAAACTCGATAGAGCCAATCATATCGTTGAACATACGGAATCCTTCTGATTGGTATTCAACCACAGGATTGTTTTGTGCATAACCACGGAGACCGACAGCATTACGCAATTGATCCAAGGCGTCGATGTGATCGGTCCATTTGCTATCCACAACACGAAGAATCAAGACTTTTTGGAATTCTCTGACTGCTTCTTCATCTCGTAATTTCGCTACTTGGTTTTCATAAACCTCTTCAGCACGTTTAAACAAGTAATCAATCACTTCTTTATCAGATTTGCCTTCAATATCACTCTCTGAAATCGTATCTTCAGGGACCAAATTGTATTTGGCAAAGTTCAAGATAGCTTCGATTCGCTCTTCCTTGCTTGAGTGGCTTGCTCCTTCAACGATCCGTTTAATCGTTCGCTTGATCATGGCCTTGATTTCTGGCGCCAAGTCACGATCCGCAGTAATGACATCATAGCGTTGAGAGTAAATAATCTCACGTTGTTCCCGCATGACATCATCATATTGAAGGACTTGCTTACGAGTGTCATAGTTATTCCCTTCCACTCGTTTTTGAGCTGCTTCGACTTGGCGTGTAAACATGTTAGATCTGATGACAGATTCTTCTTCGCTTAGTTTGAAGCGGTCTAGCAAGGCTTTGATGCGCTCTGAACCGAAACGACGCATCAACTCATCTTCAAGAGAAAGGTAGAATTGAGATTCACCTGGGTCCCCTTGACGTCCAGAACGTCCTCGCAACTGGTTATCAATACGACGGCTTTCATGACGCTCTGTACCAATCACACAAAGTCCACCGAGTTCACGAACCCCTTCACCGAGCTTGATATCGGTACCACGTCCGGCCATGTTGGTCGCGATGGTAACGGCACCACGTTGACCAGCGTTCATGATGATTTGCGCTTCTTTGTAGTGGTTTTTCGCATTCAAGACTTCGTGAGGAACGCCCGCTTCAACCAAGAGACTAGATAGGTAGTCACTGGTTTCAACAGCAACGGTACCCACCAAGACTGGTTGTCCTTTTTCATAGCGAGCTTTTACATCTTCTACTACAGCTTTAAACTTCGATTTCAAGCTTGGGTAGAGAAGGTCTGGATGGTCGATACGAGCAATCGGACGGTTAGTTGGAATTGGAATAACGCGAATGTTGTAGATTTCACGGAATTCTTCTTCTTCTGTTTTACCAGTACCTGTCATCCCTGAAAGTTTCTTGTACATCCGGAACAAGTTTTGGTAAGTAATAGAAGCGGATGTTTTGGTTTCTTCTTGGACTGGTACACCTTCTTTAGCCTCAATCGCTTGGTGCAAGCCATCTGAATAACGACGACCTTCCATGGTACGACCTGTAAATTGGTCGACGATCAAGATTTCTTGATCCTCACTGACCACATAGTCGATATCCAAAATCATGATGTAGTTGGCACGGAGGGCATTGTCAATGTAGTGCGTCAAAGCAACATTTTCAATATCATACAAGTTTTCAAGCTTAAAGTAGCTTTCAGCCTTATCAATCCCAGAATCTGACAAACCAATGGTTTTTGAAGGAACATCAATAATGTAGTCTTCTTCCTCCAAAGATTTCACAAAGGCATCCGCCATGTGATAAAGTTGGCTAGTTTCTGTAGAAGTCTGACCTGAGACAATCAATGGCGTACGGGCTTCATCGATTAAGATGGAGTCTACCTCATCGACCAAGGCGTAGTTTAAAGGACGTTGTACCATGTTTTCAGCACGAACAACCATGTTATCACGCAAGTAGTCGAAACCGATTTCCGCGTTGGTTGAATAGGTGATATCACAAGCGTAAGCTTCTTGTTTTTCAGACGGTGATTTCGCAGCCAAGTTGATCCCAACTGAAAGACCTAGCCATGAGTACAATTCCCCCATCTCTGTCGCGTCACGTTCTGTCAGGTATTCGTTGACAGTGACAACGTGAACTCCTTTACCAGATAGGGCATTCAAATATACCGGCATGGTCGCAGTCAAGGTTTTCCCTTCCCCTGTACGCATTTCTGGAACGTCACCATGGTGAAGAACAATCCCACCCATGACCTGTACTTTATAAGGGAACAAGCCCAAGACACGCTTGGCACCTTCGCGAACTACCGCAAAAGCTTCATAGAGGAAATCATCCAATGATTCGCCATCTTGGTAGCGTTGCTTGAACTCTTCTGTTTTCGCTTTCAGTTCATCATCTGACAAGGCAGCCATTTGATCTTCGTATGAGAAGACCTTGTCTGCCATCTTTTCCAATCGTCTTAATTCACCTTTATCATTTTCGATAATTGTTTTTAATAAATTAGCCATTAGTTTCCTTACTTTTCAAATTTCTTAAATTTTAAACGTTCTTTTTATTCTAGCATTTTTTAAACATTTTTTCAAGATAAAGGCTGTATCTTACAAGACTTTCGAGTGGGTTTTTCGTGTGAGAAAATTCAAAAAGATGCCTGTTCAAGCAGACATCTGAAAGTGGAGACAAACTGTTCATTGATACAAATCTAATAAATTCTATAAAAATTATACTCGTTAGAATTATTCAATCATCTACTAAAACTTTCCGCTGTGAGAAAAGTGCCTGAAACAATTGTATTTCAGGCACTCGGAATTATTGAGACCTTAGACTCAATAATTAGTCTTGGAACTTCGAAGAAGTTCGTTGACGTCCGCACTCACATTAGGATAGTTTTAAGCAACTTTGTTTTTAATCCGAATCACCTCTATAGTAGACATCTCTTCTTTATGCGATAGTTATTCAGACAAATGGTAAGAATAGCTTGCCACAACCACTTCTTCATGCCAACGAAGTGCATACTTCAATTTCAAACTCATTTGGTTGTGGAGAATATTTTGCCAATGTTTTTTAGGGATAAATTGAGGAACTAAGACTGTGACGGTGTTCCCTTTTTCCTTGGCCTCCTCAGCTACTTTTGAGACAAATTCAACTGTTGGTTGGATAATATCCCGGTAACTTGTCATGACATTTTCAAAGCGAATATGAGGGAAATAATGCTTAAATTCTTCTGCTACCTCAGCATCCTTGACCTTGGTTTCTTCCGTTGATACGTGCATCGCTACAACATCGTTTCCTAGGCTATTTGCATAACTCATAGCTCCCACACTTACCTGAGTGACATTCCCAACAAGGACAATGACAGTATTGCCCGCGTAATTTGTCTTTTCGATCTTCCTTCCCAAACGCAATTGAGCCGCAACTTTATCATAGTGATTGCGAATACTTAAGAACATCCAAAGTAAAAGACCGATTATAGGGAAGAAAGGCCAAATCTCACTCAGACGGAACAACAAGAGGATCAAGACAATCCCATAACAGATAGCAGCCCCGAGGATATTAGCCAGCGAATACTTGAGAAATCCTTTTTGATATTGGCGTTTCCAATGAATGACCATCCCTGTTTGAGAAAGGGCAAAAGGAATGAAGACCCCAATGGTATAAAGCGGAATCAAGCTTTCTGTTTGCCCATCAAAAATCAAGAGCAAGACGATGGCACCAATCGCCAAGGTCAAAATCCCATTAGAATAGCCCAGACGATCCCCTTTTTCCATATACATGTGTGGCATGTATTTATTTTTAGCCATGTTAAAGGCCAACATTGGAAAGGCTGAGAAACCGGTATTAGCCGCAACTGCCAAGATCAAGGCTGTTGATAATTGGAAGACGTAAAAGAAGGCTTGTCCGACTGGGGAATTCCCTAAGATGGCTTGGGCCATTTGGGCTAGAGTTGTCACCCCTTTTGCTGGAACGACACCCACCCAGTAATTGAGGAAGGTAATCCCTGCAAACATGATCCCCAAAATCAAAGCCATAATGGTCAAGGTAGAAGCTGCATTCTTTGCTTTTGGTTTCTTAAAGAAAGGAACCGAATTGGAGATGGCTTCAACCCCTGTTAGGGAAGCGGATCCACTCGTAAAGGCCCGCAACAAGAGAATGACACTAACCCCTGAAATAGTTTGCCCCACATGAGCAGTCGCGTTATAGGCCAAGTGACCCGTCAAAATTTGGATCACACCATAGCCGATCAAGGCAATGGTACTGACAATGAAAAGATAGACCGGAATCATCAACGATGTCGCTGATTCGCGCAATCCCCTCAGGTTCATCAGCATCAAAATCAAGACCAACAAAATGGAAATGTGAAGATTATAAGGATGAAGAGAGGGAATCGCTGACGTAATGGCATCTGCACCGGAAGACACAGATACTGCTACTGTCAGCATGTAGTCAACCAAGAGACTTCCACCAGCGATCAACCCCGCTTTGGGAGACAAGTTCTCCGTAGTCACCATGTAGGCCCCTCCCCCTTGAGGGTAGGCATGAATGACCTGGCGATAAGAAATCGTTAAACTAGCTAGGAGAACCAAGACCACAATCCCAATTGGAATGGACCACCAAATAGCTCCTGCTGATACAGTCATCAAGACCAGTATGACTTGCTCTGGACCATAGGCAATAGAAGAAAGCGCGTCACTAGAGAGCATGGCCAAGGCCTGCATTTTCCCTAGCAATCCGCCTTCACCTTCTGCACCAGATTTCAACGGACGGCCAATAAACCATTTTTTCAATGTTGAAAACATAAAAAACTCCTTGAAAAAAGATTATGAGGCCGGGAATTCCCTGCCTCTTTTTCATAAAACAGGGGCTATTCTACTCCTTTTTTCCAAGACTGTCAACCGAAATTATGAAATTTTCATAAAGTTTTCATTGCGTTCATTCATTCAACCTCTCTTAGATCGGTCGGCTTCTTTTCAAATTGATCCAAGCAAAAAACGAGGCTGGGACAAAAGTCCTAGCCTCTCAATTATTTTTGGATTGTCGAGCAAGACGCAGTGGTTGAGTGGGCTCTACTACGCTGATTTCATCAGCTTTTACAGCCCTACTCAACTTGTGCGGAGGTGGGACGACGAAATCGAATTCTAACGAAATACCGATTTCTGTCCTACTCTCACTTTTTTATTTTGCTTGATTTTCGACATAAAAGGCAATGACATCCGAAGTGTACTGGGCTGTGCCAACTCCAAACTTGTCGATGTTTTCCTTGAATTCTGGATTATAGACATAGCCTTTGCCGATATGGCCAAAAACCTCTATAGAGCAGTCAAATCCATACGTTCGAATCGCGTCTAAAAGTTTGGCGGCTTCTTCTTGGTTTTCCGATGCTGTTACTGGCAAACCAGCCTGGAAGTTTTTCGCCAAGACTTGGAAGACTTGATTAAAGGCTCTTGTCGCCTCCTCTTCTCGACCTTTTTGGCGTTCAAGCGCTTGGTCCATGACTTCTTGACCGTACTTATCTACCGCCTCTTGATGGTATTTTTTAGTATCTTGGTAGCTAAATCCAGTAAATTTTTCCTCAATGGTCATTTTTCTTTCTCCTTTTTGTTCCTGAATGGTTTTTTGCAAGGTGGAAATCAAGGTATCCAGGCGTTGCCTTTCTTGAGTCAAAAAGTCCAACTGTTTGGTCAAATGGGGCAATAAGTTAGATTTTTCTTCCGCTAAGAGTTCTACTATTTGCACTAAGGAAAATCCTAGATATTTGTAGTAGAGAATCACCTGTAATCGTTCTAAATCTTCTTGACTGTATGTTCGATAGCCATTTTCAGATTTCACAGGGACGAGAAGTCCTATCTTGTCATAGTGGTGCAAGGTCTTGACAGAGACACCTGACAGCTCTGCAGCTTCTTTGATATGGTACATGATTTCCTCCTTACAAAGATAGTATAATCCCTCCCCTTAGGTCAGAGTCAAGACTTAACATAAAAATAGTTTTCAGATAAAAAAGGGTTGAGTTGTCCACAGCTTTTAACTCAAACCCTTTCTTTTTTATGGATGACTCACGATCAATTCTAAATCTTGCCCTTCCAAAGTCCAAGACTCAACATCACTCGTTAAGATAAAGTGGTCCCCTTTTCCAATAGGATAATCTACCCCATCCACCTGAAGGCTTCCTTGCCCTGAGAGAACGCTCAACAAGCTATAATCATGGGTCTTTTCAAATCGAACTTCTCCATTGATGACCCACTTGTGAACACCAAAGAAATCATTGGCCACCAACAAAGTGGATGACAAGTGATCGACTTTTTCCTCAACCGGTCGGCTATTCGCTGGAGCCCCTAAGTTCAGCACATCAATGGACTGTTCAATGTGCAACTCACGTAAATTTCCTTGATCATCTTTGCGATCAAAGTCGTAAACTCGATAAGTTGTATCGCTCGATTGCTGGGTTTCCAAGATTAAGATACCCGAACCGATGGCATGCATGGTACCACTTGGCACATAGAAGAAATCTCCCGCTTTCACAGGAACCCGTGCTAACAGATCATCCCATTCTTTGGCTTCAATCATTTGACGCAATTCTTCCTTAGACTGAGCGTGGTGACCATAGATAATCTCTGCCCCTTCATCAGCGGCAATAATGTACCAGCATTCAGTTTTCCCAAGTTCTCCTTCATGCTCCATTCCATAGGCATCATCTGGGTGAACCTGAACACTGAGCCAGTCATTAGCATCTAGAATCTTTGTCAACAAAGGAAAGACCGGTTCTGGTCGATTCCCAAACAATTCGCGATGCTCAGCATATAGTTGGTCTAAGCCCATTCCAGCATAAGGTCCGTTCTTAACAACAGAAACACCATGTGGATGGGCCGAAATAGCCCAGTATTCACCAACATGATCGCTCGGGATTTCATAGCCAAACTCATCTCGTAATCTAGTTCCACCCCAAATCTTTTCCTGCATAACTGATTGTAAAAATAGCGGTTGTGACATACCTGCCTCCATATATCCTTGTATTCAATACCTTATTATACCAAATTCTACTCTTTTTTGAAAGCCCTGCCAAGCTCTTTATCCCCTTTTTAATTTTTTGCACGTTTTTCGCATTTTTACCAGCTTTCCGCTATAATAGGAATATGAACCTCAAAGAATCCATTATCGAATTGGCTCACTCCATTGGTATTTCAAAAATCGGCTTTACCACTGCGGATGATTTTTCCTATTTAGAAAAATCCCTCCGCCTAGCTGTGGAAGAAGGCCGAAATTCTGGTTTTGAGCACAAAAATATTGAAGAACGAATTCAACCACGCTTAAGTTTAGCTTCTGCTAAAACGATTATCTCCATTGCCGTCGCCTATCCCCACAAGTTAAAACAACAACCTCAGAAGACAGCCTATAAACGCGGAAAATTCACTCCCAACAGTTGGGGCATAGACTATCACTATGTCCTACAGGATAAGTTGGACCGCCTGGCTAAAGGGATTGAAGAATTGACGGCTAACTTCGAATACAAGGGCATGGTAGATACCGGAGCCTTGGTGGATACTGCCGTTGCTCAACGGGCTGGCATTGGATTTATCGGCAAGAATGGCCTCGTCATCTCAAAAGAATATGGTTCTTATATGTTTTTAGGGGAGCTTATCACTAACCTAGAAATTGAACCCGACCAAGCAGTCGACTATGGTTGTGGAGATTGTAACCGCTGTGTAGAAGCCTGCCCGACATCTTGCTTAATTGGAGATGGCACCATGAATGCCCGACGTTGTCTATCCTTTCAGACCCAAGACAAGGGCATGATGGATATGGAATTCCGTAAAAAGATTAAAACGGTCATCTACGGCTGTGATATCTGTCAAATCTGTTGTCCCTACAACCGTGGTTTGGATAATCCACTAGCCACTGACATTGATCCGGAACTCGCTCACCCAGAATTAATCCCCTTTATCGAGCTATCCAATGGACAATTCAAAGAAAAATTCGGAATGGTCGCTGGTAGTTGGCGGGGGAAAAATATCCTTCAGCGCAATGCCATCATTGCATTGGCCAATGCTAACGACCGGTCTGCCATCCCTAAACTTTTAGAAATTATCGAAACCTCGCAAAACCAGATTCATATTGCAACCGCCATTTGGTCACTGGGAGAGCTGATTCGAGAAGTCACACCTGACTTGGTTGATTTATTAACTTCCCTCAAAAACCCTAGTCCAGCTATTATAGAAGAACGCGAACGATTTTTCCAAAAATTCCAACACCAAATCTCACATAATTAAAACTGCCTAACTAAGTTAGGCAGTTTCAGATTTAAGATAAAGTCTTCAGAAAAACTTTCCTTAGGTGAGTACGGACGTTAGGTGAAATTATCCAGTGGATGATTTCAGCAATCTAGGAAGTTCCATGACTAATTATTGAGCCTAAGGTCTCAATAATTCCGAATGCCTGAAACAATTATGTTTCAGGCATTTTCTCACAGCGGAAAGTTTTTATCTTCTTAAATAACTAAACAATAAAAGTCATTTTTTGGTAATCATCTAACTGTTTTATGTAAAACACTAGTTTGTCTACATTCAAAAACTTCTCTCATACAGCCTCTATCAGAAAATTCCTAATAGAGAAAAACTGACGATCCCCCATAGGAGTGCAACGACAAATCCGACTACGACATCACGGACAAAATGGAGTCCCGCCAGAACACGAACTCCTGCCAATAGCAGAGCCAAGAAGAGACCTAGGCTCGATAGAAGAGGATTCACACCCCAAGCTACCGTCGAAATGATTGCCGCCGAAAAAACATGCCGACTAGGCATGGAACTCCCCTTGCCTTCTCTCTCTAAAAGAGGGGGTGACGCGCCAAGCTCATAGGGACGGGGCCAATTGATTGCTTTTCGAATGACACTCAATAACATAAAGCCAGAGGCTGGAACCAACAGATAGGCAAGAACAACCCAAATCTCGGAAGCTTTCAGATAGGCTACCCAAAGAACATAAACATAAAGTAGTGGCATCAGGAGGGTGACGAGGCGGTTAGCCCACTTTAATAAAGAAAGATAATAGGGATGGGACACAAAAAATGGTCTAACCCGTTCATAGAACAAATATTCTTTTTTCATCAACAATTTCTCTTCGATCGATTCCTTAACAAGCAGCAACTGGACCTAGATCAAAATCCCTTCCAGGTGATCTAGCTCATGCTGGCAAATCTGGGCCGCAAAACCTTCTAAGCTTATGAGCTGAGGCTTCCAATTCATGTCGCGGTAGGAGACTTGAATCTTTTCAAAGCGGCTCGTTTTTCGGCTCCCTGCCAAAGAAAGGCACCCCTCTTCTGTCTCATAAACTCCTTCTTTCTTGACTAGTACAGGGTTAAAGAGAACCAAGGGCATCAAACCTAGTTGGATGATGATCACCCGCTTGCGCACACCAATCATATTAGCAGCCATACCAACACAGGCCTCCTGATGAGCTCGCAGGGTATCTAGTAAATCCTGCGCCAAATACAAGTCCTCTTTCGTTGCCTTTTCGGAAACCTGACTTAGAAAAAATGGATCTTTCATAATATTTTTTTCCATCATTTCTCCTCTCTTGCTTAAAAAAGAGAAGGTTATTCATCCATCTTCCCGACGAAGAACTCCCTCCCCTAGCATTTCATGCTTTATGTTATTTCAACCTTAACTTTTTAGTCTTTTTTGCTGACTTGTTTCGCTAAGACAAAGTTCCCTAAAGTTGCTGAACCATTTCCAGCCACCGCAGGAGTCACAATATAGTCACGAACATCTGACACTGGCAAATAGCCGTTCAATAAGACGGTGAATTTTTCACGGACGCGATCCAACATGTGCTGTTGCGCCATCACTCCTCCACCAAATACAATCACATCTGGGCGGAAAGTTACAGTTGCATTAACTGCGGCTTGGGCAATATAGTAGGCTTGGATATCCCATACAGAGCTATTGAGTTCAATATTTTCCCCACGAATACCGGTACGAGCTTCCAAGCTTGGACCAGCCGCAAGACCTTCTAGACAGCCTCTGTGGAATGGACATACCCCATTAAATTCTTTTTCAACATCCATCGGGTGTTTGGCAACATAGTAATGGCCCATTTCAGGATGTCCTACTCCACCAATGAATTCACCACGCTGGATGACACCAGCCCCAATCCCTGTACCAATTGTGTAGTAGACTAGGTTTTCAATCCGCGCACCCGCATTATTACGAGCGACCACCTCACCATATGCTGAGCTATTTACATCAGTTGTAAAGTAAATCGGTACATTTAATGAACGACGGAAAGCACCTACCACATCAATATTGGCCCAATGTGGTTTGGGAGTTGTTGTAATAAAACCATATGTTTTTGAGTTTTTATCAATGTCAATCGGACCAAATGAACCAATGGCTAAACCAGCAAGATTTTCAAATTTAGAGAAAAACTCAATACATTTATCAAGGGTTTCAATAGGGGTTGTTGTTGGAAACTGTGTCTTTTCAATGACGTTATTATTTTCGTCACCTACAGCACAAACAAACTTTGTTCCACCAGCTTCAAGACTTCCATATAATTTAGTCATATCAATCCTCTTCTTCAATTCTCTTTTTTTCTATTATATCATAAAGGAAAACGGTTCACTTCTATTCCTTAAAGAAAAAACTACTCTTATTTATGTTTAAACATTAGGTGAGCAACTTTTTTTATTCCAAACCTCATCTCCAAACAAAATTCAAGGACTGGAGGATACCCTAACCAGTCCTTGAGCAATCATATTTTAGATTATGCTTTTACTTCAATAATCGCATCGCCTTTAGCAACTGCACCAGTAGCTACTGGAGTTACTGAAGCATAGTCGGCTGTGTTTGTGACGATGACCATTGTTGTATCATCAAGACCAGCTGCTGCAATTTTAGCAGAATCAAATGTTCCAAGAACATCTCCAGCTTTGACCTTGTCACCTTGAGCAACTTTTTTCTCAAAACCGTCACCATTCATTGAAACAGTGTCAATCCCAACGTGGATCAAGATTTCAGCACCATTGGCTGTCTTCAAACCGAAGGCATGACCAGTTGCAAAAGCAATGGTTACTTCAGCATCTGCAGGAGCATAAACGACACCCTCAGATGGCTTCACTGCAATCCCTTGACCCATCGCACCGCTTGAGAATACTGGATCATCCACTTTAGACAAAGCAACAGCTTGACCAACGATTGGAGAGATGATGGTTTCATCTTGAAGAGATGCTGGAACAGTTCCAGTTGTTTCTTCTTCAATAATTGCACCAGCTTCTTCGTCCTCTGCAGGAACTGATGAAGCTTCATCTTCGTAACCGAACATATATGTCAAACCGAAACTTAGTGCAGTTGTAAATACAACCATAAATACATATTTCAATAATTGACCGTTTAGATAGAGAAGAGTTCCTGGAATAATTGTAATACCAAATCCTGTACCAGCAAGGTTTAACATAGATGCAATCCAACCACCTACAGCACCTGCTCCCAAAGCAATAACGAATGGTTTCACATAACGCAAGTTCACACCAAAGATTGCAGGCTCAGTAATACCTAATAAGGCAGAAATAGTTGCAGGAAATGCTAAAGCTTTCACTTTTTGAGATTTTGATTTCACTGCCACCGCTAAAGTCGCACCAGCTTGTGCAGTCATAGCAGCTGTAATAATTGCATTAAATGGATCTTTTTTATCCGAAGTAATTAATTGCGATTCAAGAAGGTTAAAAATATGATGGACACCAGTAACGACAATCAACTGATGAACCCCACCGATAAGAAGACCTGCAAGGCCGAATGGTAAATTTAAAATAAACTTAGTTGCATTCAGTACATGTTCCTCGATGCTGTGGAAGAATGGTCCAATAATAAACAAAGCGAGGAATGACATGATTGTTAATGTAAATAATGGAACCAATAACAAATCTAAGACATCTGGAATTTTCTTATGGAGCCATTTTTCAAGTTTCGCACCAATTAGACCAACGAAGAAAGCGGGAAGAACTGAGTTCTGGAATCCAACTACATGATGGAAGATACCAAAGAATGTTGCTGCTTTAGAAGGATCTTCCGCTACAACCCACGCATTAGGAAGTGTCGGACTAACCATCATCAAACCAATTACAATCCCAAGAACAGGATTTCCTCCAAACACTCGGAACGCAGACCATGAAATCAAGGCTGGGAAGAAAGCAAACGCAGTATCTGTCAAAATTGTTGAATAGGTATAGAAATCTGTAGATTTAAATGCGTCTGCTGTAGTACCAAACAAAGCCAGCACTTGGTCTTGAGCAATAGCACCACGAATTCCCATAAACAAACCAGTTGCAACGATTGCTGGCAAAATTGGGACAAAAACATCTCCGAAGGTACGGATTGCGCGTTGGAACCAATTTCCTTGTTTCGCTGCTTCAGCTTTCATTTCATCTTTTGAAGAAGTTGGCAAGCCTAGAGCTACTACTTCATCGTAGATCTTATTTACAGTACCAGTACCAAAGATGATTTGGTATTGACCTGAGTTAAAGAAAGCTCCCTGTACTTTTTCAATGTTCTCAACAACATCTTTGTTGATTTTTGATTCATCTTTGACCATCACGCGAAGACGAGTCGCACAGTGAGCAACACTGCTAACATTCTCAACTCCACCGATTGCATCGATGACTTTTTTTGCAATTTCTGTATTTGACATTTGCAAAAATCTCCTTATTTTTTATTGTTTTGAAAACGGTTCACCCGTCTCTACGCATTTAATTGTACCACGTATCAAGAATATGTCAACCGTTTTGCAGAAAGTTTTTGGCATTTATTTGCATTTTTTGATGGTTTGAAAATAGTACTTTTGATTTTCATTCACCTCAACGCCCGTCTACTGTAGAATATGGGCTTTATCAGGTTTTTAAATTTTCAAATACTTTCATTCTTTCATTTGTTTTCATAAATCAAATTTAGCCTCCACCTCGATATTTTATGATAAACGTTTGACATTTTTTCTCAATTCTTTAGCCAAAGTCTTGCTTTTTTTTATAGAAATCGGTACTATGGAAGTAAGAAAAATTTTGGAGGAGTCAAATGGAATGGACAACAGAACTTCGGTACAAACGGTATGAAGACTGGACCGAAGAAGAAAAGAAACAAATAAGAGAAAACATGGCTAATTCTCCTTGGCATACTCATTACCATGTCGAACCCAAAACTGGCCTTTTAAATGACCCGAATGGTTTCTCCTATTTTAATGGTAAATGGATTCTCTTTTACCAGAATTTTCCCTTTGGAGCCGCTCACGGATTGAAGTCTTGGGTACAACTGGAAAGTGATGATTTAGTTCATTTTAAAGAAACTGGTCTTAAGGTTTTACCAGACACACCTTTGGATAGCCATGGAGCCTATTCTGGTTCAGCTATGCAATTCGATGACAAACTATTTTTATTCTATACAGGAAATGTACGAGACGAGAACTGGATCCGTCATCCCTACCAAATCGGGGCCCTCTTAGACCAGGATGGAAACCTCGAAAAAATCGACCAAATTCTCATTGATCAACCAAAGGATGCTACCGATCATTTCCGCGACCCACAGATTTTTAAATTCAAAGATCAATACTATACCATCGTCGGTGGTCAAGACCTTGAGAAAAAAGGATTCGTTCGCCTTTACAAAGCGGTGAATAACGACTATACCAACTGGGTTGAAGTGGGCGATCTTGATTTCGACAATGATCGTACAGCATATATGATGGAGTGTCCTAACTTGGTCTTCGTCGGCGAGCAACCTGTCCTTCTTTATTGCCCTCAAGGTTTGGACAAAGCAGTCCTCGACTACGACAATATCTACCCAAATATGTATAAGATTGGGGCTTCCTTTGATCCTGAACAAGCTCGTCTCGTTGACGTATCTGAATTGCACAACTTGGACTACGGCTTCGAAGCCTATGCAACTCAAGGCTTCAACACTCCTGATGGAAGAGCCTTAACGGTTAGCTGGTTAGGTTTACCAGATGTCGCTTACCCATCCGATCGCTATGACCACCAAGGAGCCTTCTCTTTGGTCAAAGAGCTAACCATTCAGGACGGTAAACTTTATCAATATCCGGTTGAAGCTGTAAAAGAGCTCCGCTCTACTTCTTCCGAATTTACAAACAAGGAAACAACCAATAATTGCTACGAGTTAGAATTAACCTTTGAAGCCAATAGCAAAAGTGAGATTGTTCTCCTAGCCGATAAAGAAGGCAAAGGACTTTCTATTACTTTTGATATTGCAAATGGTCAAGTCATTGTCGACCGTAGCCAAGCTGGCGAACAGTATGCCCAAGAGTTTGGAACTACTCGTACTTGCCCGATCAAAAATCAAGCGACAACAGCTACAATTTTCATCGATAACTCGATTTTTGAAATTTTTATCAACAAAGGAGAAAAAGTATTCTCTGGTCGCGTCTTCCCGCATGCTGATCAAACTGGTATCTTGATCAAATCCGGAACACCAACTGGAACATACTACGAACTAGACTATGGTCGCAAAGCTCACTGATGTCGCCAAACTAGCTGGTGTCAGCCCCACGACAGTTTCACGAGTCATTAACAAAAAGGGCTATTTATCTGAAAAAACTGTCTCAAAGGTTAAAGAGGCCATGAGGGAATTGGGCTACAAGCCCAATACGATTGCTCGGAGCCTACAAGGAAAATCAGCCAAGTTAATCGGCTTAATCTTCCCAAAAATCAGCCATGTCTTCTATGCAGAATTAATCGATAAACTGGAAGAAGAACTGTTCAGACATGGGTACAAAACCATCATTTGTAATAGCGAGCATGATTCGGAAAAAGAACGTGAATACATCGAAATGCTAGAAGCCAATCAAGTAGATGGGATTATTTCTGGTAGTCATAATCTGGGAATTGAAGATTATAACCGAGTTACAGCACCTATTATCGCCTTTGACCGGAATCTCTCCCCTGAGATTCCAGTCGTCTCGTCGGATAACTACGCTGGGGGCGTTCTCGCTGCGGAAACCCTTGCCAAGACAGGGGCAAAAAAGATTATCATGCTCACAGGGAATGATAACTCCAATTCCCCAACCGGTCTTCGCCATGCTGGCTTTGCTTCCGTCTTGCCAGAAGCACAAATTATCAATGTTTCCAGTGATTATTCACCCATTCGCAAAGAAATGGAAATCAAGTCCATCTTGACACAGCAAAAACCGGATGCCATTTTTGCGTCTGACGATCTAACGGCTATTTTGGTGATGAAAATCGCTGACGAACTCGGGATTGACATTCCAGAAGACCTGAAGATCATTGGCTATGACGGGACCTACTTTATCGAAAATTATTTCCCCCGTCTCACCACCATCAAGCAACCTTTACAGGAGATTGCTCGCCTGACGGTCGACCTTCTTCTTCAAAAAATCGAAGGAAAAGATGTAAAAACAACAGGCTATTTTCTCCCTGTTAGTGTTTTACCAGGCAAAAGTGTTTAAAAGAGAGTGGGACAGAAATCGGTAATTCGTTAGAATTCGATTTCGTCGTCCCACCTCCGCACAGTTGAGTAGGGCTGTAAAAGCTGATAAAATCAGCGCAGTAGAGCCCACTCAACCACTGCGTCTTGTTAGACAATCCAAAGTCAATTGAGAAGACCGAACTTTTGTACCAGTCTTTTTCCTTATCATGATCAAGCAAAGCTCTATACTCAAAAAGAAACCACCCTCAAAGGTGGTTTCTTTTCTATCTTATTCTGCTTCCGTTACGAATTGACTTAAGACACCATTCACAAACCGAGCAGATTTCTCATCTGAAAATGTTTTAGCTAATTCAATTGCTTCATTCACTGCAACCAGCTGAGGGGTATCAAAGGAAGTGATTTCGAACACACCCAAACGAAGAATGTTTTTCTCCACTAGAGTCAAGCGTTCGACGGTCCATCCAGTTTTCAAGTGTTGGGCAATCTGTTGATCCAATTCATCCTTTGATTGACGAACACCAGATACCAAATTGAGTAGAAAAGCTGGAATTTCCACTTCCTGGTCAGTTTCCTCTTTGTCATGAGTAAAAGCAAATTGACACGCTTCTACAACGTCCCCTTCATACTCTAAACTCATTAGAGCTTGAAAGGCACGCTCCCGTAGATCACGACGTGATTCAAATAAAATATCAGTCATTGAGGAAATCCTCATTAAACAAATCTTTCAAATCAGGTTTCGCTGCTTTTTCAGTCACGATTCCAACCACATGGATATTGACATCATCCAAGGTGACATCTGCCATATTGTAGACAGCTGTTTTTACTGCTTTTTGGATCGCAACCGCTACTTTAGGGACTGCTACACCATACTCTAGATAAAGGTAAATATCAACAGAGATTTGACCATCTTCTTGTGTACGAAGGTAAACCCCACGTCCTAGAGCACGTTTTGAAAGGCTATCCGATACACTCTTGTTTTCAAGAGAATGAACACCATCTACTTTTGCAGTCGCAATCGCAATAATTTTTTCTAGCACACGAGGTGCAATGACGATTTCGCCGTATTGTTCAGTTGCCATAGAAGTTCCTTTCTATCAGACCTATTTTAGAGCTGATTAGGCACGAGAAACGTAAGTTCCTTCAGCTGTATTGATAATCAATTTTTGTCCTGCTTCGATGAAGTCTGGAACGTTTACCACAAGACCTGTTTCCATTGTAGCTGGTTTACCAGAACCTGTAACTGTAGCACCTTTAATAGATGGTTGAGTTTCAGCAACTGTCAATTCAACAGTTGTAGGAACCGTCACCCCAATCACTTCACTTCCGTAGAATTGGATTTTCACTTCTGAGTTTTCAAGGATGTAAAGCAATTCGTTCTCAACATTGACAACAGGAATTTCATATTGGTCATATGTTTCAGTATTCATGAAGTAAGCTGTATCATCCATTTTATACAAGTATTGAGCTGGTACAGTTTCAATAATAGCTTGCTCAAATTTTTCTTCTGGACGGTAGCTTGTATCAAAAGTTGAACCAGTACGAACATCACGCAATTTCATACGCATGATCGTGTTTCCTTTACCTGGTTTGTGGTGGCTCGCTTCCAAAACGCGGATCAATTTTCCATCAGCTGTTTCAAAGGTCATACCAGCTTTCAACTTACTTGCTTCAATCATGTTTTCATACCTCTTTTTAAAAATATATTACTCTTTATTTTATCACAAATGCTCAGATTTCTCAAATCTGTCTCTGCAAATTTCCTTAGATCACAATCAATTCTTTCGGTGCCAAGGTCAAGACTTCACAACCGGTTTCCGTAATCAAGAGATCATCTTCAATCCGAACACCAGACAGGCCTTCAATGTAGATCCCTGGCTCATCTGTCAAGACCATGCCGGCCTTGATAACTTCTTTGGAAGTTTGGCTGAAGTAAGGCTCTTCATGGATATCCAAGCCAATTCCATGACCAATTCCATGAGTAAAGTACTGACCGTATCCTGCAGCCTCAATAATATCTCGAGGAATTTTATCAAAATCACGGAAACCGAGTCCATCCTTGGCTTCAGCAATGAGAGCTTGGTTGGCTTTCAAGACCGTTTCGTAAATTTCTCTTTCCTTGTCGCTGACATGACCTGCATAAATGGTCCGGGTCATATCACTGACGTAATGGTTATAGAGACAGCCAAAGTCCAAAGTCAAGGCATCTCCAGGAGAGATGATGCGATCACTTGGAGTCGCATGGGGCATAGCAGAGCGCTCTCCCGCAGCGGAGATGATATCAAAGGATACACCTGAAGCCCCCAATTCCCGCATTCTGAAATCCAGGAAGGTCGCCGCTTCTAACTCTGTTGTTTGCCCAACCTTGATAAATTCCAGCACGTCTAGGAAGGCTTGATCTGAAATACTGCAGGCCTTGCGGATGGTTGCTACTTCTGTCTCATCTTTAATCAAACGAAACTCCATTACAAAATCAGACAAGGCTCTTAGAGCGACTCCTGAGAAAGCGGTCGCTAGACGGGTATGGTAGCCAACTGTGATCTCATCCTCAAAGCCAAGTTCTTGGATCGCTGCGTCTTTGACAATTTTTGCCGCTTCTTCCAATTCATTGCGGGTCTCCACAATCTCAACAAAGGGGAAACAAGTCGCATGGGCATGAATGGTATAGCGTGAATCAGTGAAGAGAACCACGCGCTCTTCTGTCACCAAAACAGTCCCATTTGATCCCCAGAAATTGGTCAAATAGTAAACATTTTTTAAGTTGTTAATGAGGACAGCTTTTAAATCCTGTGCCTTCATTTTAGTTCGTAGATTTGTAATTCGTTGGTTCATTGTAATTTCCCTTTCAAATACTGTCCTGTAAAACTAGCTGGGTTGCTAGCTACCTCTTCTGGTGTTCCTGTCGCAATAATGGTACCACCACCGACTCCACCTTCAGGGCCTAAGTCGATGATATGGTCCGCTGTCTTAATGACATCCAAGTTGTGCTCAATGACCAAAACGGTATTGCCATCATCCACAAAGCGTTCCAAAACCTTGAGCAAACGAGAGATGTCTTCGGTATGAAGACCTGTTGTAGGCTCATCCAAAATATAAAAAGACTTACCTGTCGAACGCTTATGAAGCTCAGAAGCCAACTTCATCCGCTGGGCTTCTCCTCCTGAAAGTGTCGTTGCCGGTTGTCCTAAGGTCACATAGCCCAAGCCGACATCCTTGATGGTTTGTAATTTGCGATTAATCTTTGGAATATGTTTAAAGAAATCCACCGCATCATTGACGGTCATGTCCAAAATCTGGGAGATATTCTTTTCTTTATAGTGAACTTCTAGGGTTTCACTGTTGTAGCGTCGCCCATGGCAGACTTCACACGGTACATAGACATCCGGTAGGAAATGCATCTCAATCTTGATAATACCATCTCCCGAACAAGCCTCACACCGGCCTCCTTTGACGTTGAAACTAAAGCGGCCTTTTTTGTAGCCTCTAATCTTGGCTTCATTGGTTTGGGCAAAGAGGTCACGAATGTCGTCAAATACACCCGTATAGGTAGCTGGATTGGAGCGTGGAGTGCGGCCAATCGGACTTTGATCAATATCAATCAGTCGATCAATGTGCTCAACTCCTGAAATAGTCTTGTATTTTCCTGGTTTCTCTGAATTACGATTCAATTTTTGAGCCAGCGTTTTTTTCAAAATACTGTTGACCAAGGTGGACTTCCCTGAGCCAGAAACACCTGTTACAGCAATGAACTTGCCCAGCGGGAAGCGTGCTGTCACCTCTTTTAAGTTGTTTTCAGCGGCCCCTGTTAGCTCGATAAAGCGACCGTTACCTACCCGCCGTTCCGTTGGTACGGGGATAGCCCGTTTTCCAGAGAGGTACTGACCGGTGATGGATTTGCTATTGCGAGCTACCTGCTTAGGTGTTCCAGCCGCAACAATCTCGCCACCAAAGACACCGGCTCCTGGACCGACGTCGATCAGGTAATCAGCCTCTCTCATGGTATCCTCATCGTGTTCGACGACAATCAAGGTATTGCCCAAATCGCGCATCTTCTTAAGACTGGCAATCAAACGGTCATTGTCCCGCTGATGAAGACCGATCGAAGGCTCATCCAGGATATAGAGGACACCAGAGAGGTTGGAGCCGATCTGGGTCGCCAAGCGAATCCGCTGACTCTCTCCCCCTGATAGAGTCCCAGCCGAGCGAGATAGAGTCAGATAGCTCAAGCCAACATTGTTCAAGAAGGTCAAGCGATCCTTGACTTCTTTGAGAATCGGACGCGCAATAGTCTCCTCATTCTTGCTTAATTTGAGATTAGCTACTACTTTGAGATGGTCCTCAATGGACAAGTCAGAAATTTGCCCGATATGTAGCCCCTTCTCTCCTCCTACTCGGACAGACAAGGCCTGGTCATTCAAGCGATAACCATGGCAGGTAGCACAAGTCAATTCATTCATGTAGGACAACATCTGGTTGCGGGTAAAGTCGCTAGAGGTTTCGTGGTAACGGCGATTAATATTGGTAACGACCCCTTCAAAAGGAATGTCAATATCGCGAACCCCACCAAATTCATTCTCATAATGAAAATGGAATTCCTTGCCCTCAGAACCATAGAAAACCAAGTGCCGCTCTTCTGGAGACAAGTCTTCAAAGGGCTTGTCCATATCAATCCAAAACTGGATCATGGCCTGTTCCAACATCTGAGGATAGTAGTTAGAAGAAATCGGATTCCAAGGTGCAAGCGCTCCTTCACGGAGAGTCTTGCTAGCATCTGGAACAACCAAATCCAAGTCCACCTCTAGCTTGATCCCTAGTCCATCACAATCCGGACAAGAGCCAAAGGGGGCATTAAAGGAGAAGAGACGAGGTTCCAACTCAGGGACGGTAAAGCCACAAACCGGGCAAGCGTAATGCTCTGAAAAGAGCAGTTCATTATCGTCCATGGTATCGATGACCACGTAGCCATCTGCGATCCGAAGGGCCGCCTCGACCGAATCAAAGAGACGGGACCGAATGCCATCTTTGATGACAATCCGGTCTACGACAACCTCAATTGTGTGCTGCTGGCTTTTGGATAATTCTGGGACCTCCGTCACATCAAAGATCTCGCCATCCACCCGTACTCGGACATAGCCGTCTTTTTGCACCTTTTCGATGATATTCTTGTGTTGGCCTTTTTTCTTACGAACGATGGGCGCTAAGATTTGCAGGCGTTGGCGCTCTGGCAATTCCAAAACTTGGTCAACAATCTGCTCGACCGAAGAAGCCGTAATCGCTCCATGGCCATTGATACAGTAAGGAGTCCCCACACGAGCATATAGAAGGCGTAAGTAATCGTTAATTTCTGTTGTCGTTCCAACCGTTGACCGCGGATTTTTGCTGGTTGTTTTTTGGTCAATGGAAATGGCTGGACTTAGGCCATCAATCGAATCCACATCGGGTTTTTCCATATTTCCTAAAAACTGACGAGCATAAGCTGACAGGCTCTCTACATAACGTCTTTGTCCTTCCGCATAGAGAGTGTCAAAGGCTAAGCTCGATTTCCCAGAACCTGATAGACCAGTGACCACGACCAGCTTATCTCGAGGGATTTCAACATCAATATTTTTTAAATTATGAGCACGCGCTCCATGAATGACAATTTTATCGAGCATTTCTTCCACTTTTCATCAATTTATTTATCCTTCATTATATCAAATTTTTCAGCATTCTTTTATCCAAAAGCGTGATTTTTCTGTTATAATGTTAAGGTGTAAAAAAACAAGGGGAGGCACCATGAAACAGGTCTTTTTATCGACAACGACTGAATTTAAAGAAATAGAGACACTGGAACCCGGTAGCTGGATCAACCTTGTCAATCCTTCCCAAAGTGAATCGATGGAAATCGCCTCTGCTTTTAACATTGATATTGCCGACTTACGGGCACCACTCGATGCGGAAGAAATGTCCCGTATGACCATCGAAGATGAATATACCTTGATCATCGTAGACGTTCCCATCAAGGAAGAGCGGAACAATCAGACCTACTATGTCACCATCCCTTTGGGAATTATCCTAACAGAAGAGACTATCATCACCACTTGCTTGGAAGAGTTGCCTCTCCTAGACACCTTTATCAATCGTCGCTTGCGGAATTTCTATACCTTCATGCGATCCCGCTTCATCTTCCAGATCCTTTATCGCAATGCTGAGCTCTACTTGACCGCACTTCGTACCCTGGATCGTAAGAGTGAACAGATTGAAAGTCAACTGCACAAATCAACGCGTAATGAAGAGCTGATTGAGCTGATGGAATTAGAAAAAACCATCGTCTACTTTAAGGCCTCTCTGAAAACCAATGAGCGCGTGATCAAGAAATTGACCAGTGCCACTAGTAACATCAAGAAATACCTGGAAGACGAGGACTTGTTGGAAGATACCTTGATCGAAACTCAACAGGCCATTGAGATGGCAGATATTTATGGAAACATTCTCCACTCTATGACAGATACCTTCGCATCAATCATCTCCAACAACCAGAACAATATCATGAAAACCTTGGCCATGGTGACCATCGTCATGTCCATCCCAACCATGATCTTCTCGGCTTATGGCATGAACTTTAAGAACAATGATCTCCCCCTCAACGGAGAACCTAATGCTTTCTGGCTCATTATCTTTATTGCCTTTGCCATGACCGGATCGCTCGTTGTCTACCTCATCCATAAAAAATGGTTCTAACACCTACTAATAACACTAAGGAGTATTTATGTCTCAATTTGATTTGACCCAATTAAGTAAAAAAAATCAAGAATTCGTTCGCATCGCTAAACACCAATTGATTGAAAACGGCAAAACAGAAGAAGAGGCTACTAGCCTGATTGAAGAAATTCTTCCAACTATCTTTGAAAACCAACCAAAAGGTGTGACGGCGCGAACTCTCTTTGGAGCGCCAACTGTTTGGGCCAATGCTTTTAGTGATCAGGAACGCTACGAAAAAGAGCATCCAAAAGAGAATGATGCTCCTCATCTCATGATCACAGATTCTTTCCTTCTCGTCTTTGGTCTCTTTGCTGCCATTTCAGCCTTCATGAACTTATTTGCTCCTCAGGGAACCACTTATGGACTCCTCACATTGACTCTTGGTAGCTTGGCTGGAGGGGTTGTGCTCTATTTGATGTATTACTACTTCTACCAATACTACGAAGTTTCTAAACGTGGAATGAAACGGCCTGCTTTAACCAAGTCACTTCCTATCCTAATGTTAGCCATGATTCTTTGGGTTGTGATTCTCATGGTCACTGCTTTGCTCCCACAATTCCTCAATCCGCGTGTACCAAACTGGTTCATGCTCTTACTCGGTGGTGGGGCTCTTCTCCTCCGCTACTATTTGAAGAAAAAATACAATATCAAGAGCGCCAATACAGCACCTCAACGACGCTAAAAAGAAACGGATGAAGTTTTCATCCGTTTTTGTTTTTACTGTATTTACCTGTTCAACCTTTTTGAAAAATAGAGGACTAAGTCATCATTGTTTTCACAAGAACTGTAAGGGTCCAAGGGCTGATCCCTAAACCAAACTCCAGATCCATCTGGGATATAGCCCCGTTTGACATACAGTCTTTGAGCTGGGCCATAACCCGAGTGTAAACCAACCCCTAAAGTAACAATCTCTGATAGTAGCCGGACTCTTTTTTCTGCCTCCTCTATGAGTTGATTCCCAATCCCTCGATTTCTAAATGGTTCAAAAACATTAAAATCAGATAGTTCAGGATAGACTCCCACGAAAGGGCCGTGCTTAGCAGCAGGCAATATAGTGATATAGCCTGCCACAAATCCATCCGACTCAGCTACTAATACGTCCCTCTCTCTATTCTCCTGCTCTTGAAAATAGCTAGTCAAGATATCCTCTCTACCTGGCCACCCTTGGTGGATAAAGGCTTGAGAGATGTGCTCAATATCTGCCTTTATCATCCTCCTGATGATTACACCTTCCTTCATGTTGCGCTCCTTGATACCTTTCTCCCCATCATTATAGCATAATTAGAGCTTGGGAAAGGTCAAAGAGCTTCACACGGACCTAACTCACTATCACATTTCTATGCTAGCAAAAAAAATCCAAAAGGGTCTGAAAAAGAGGTCCACTGGACCTCAACTCGCTCTTACATTTCCAGACTCGTGAAAAAAAGACCCACCCGGGTCTTTTCTTTAATCTTCGTTTACGAAAGGCATCAAAGCCATTACGCGAGCGCGTTTGATAGCTGTTGTTACTTTACGTTGGTTCTTCGCTGAAGTTCCAGTTACACGACGAGGAAGGATTTTCCCACGTTCTGAAACGAAACGGCTAAGAAGCTCAGTATCTTTGTAATCAACATATTCAATTTTGTTTGCTGCGATGTAATCAACTTTTTTACGGCGTTTGAATCCGCCACGACGTTGTTGAGCCATGTTTATTTCTCCTTTATAGTTTTAATTCGTTAAACCCATTCTTAGAATGGTAGATCGTCATCCGAGATGTCCATTGGATTAGCTCCGAATGGATTGTCATCACGTCCAAAGTTTGGTGTTGCGTTTGATGGTTCAGATCCTCCAAAGCTTGGAGCTGCATTTCCTGCAAATCCTCCAGCTGAAGCATAACCACCACCTGCTTGTCCTTCACGATTCGCGCGGCTTTCCAACAATTGGAAGCTGTCCGCTACGACTTCAGTGACATAAACACGTTGACCTTGCTGATTCTCATAATTACGAGTCTGGATACGACCTGTAATCCCAACTAAGGCACCCTTTTTAGCCCAATTCGCTAAATTTTCAGCTTGTTGACGCCAAATCACACAGTTGATAAAGTCCGCATCTCGTTCACCATTTTGGTTTTTAAAATTACGGTTAACCGCGAGTGAGAATGTCGCAACAGCCTGATTTTGAGGGGTATAACGAAGTTCAGCATCTCGAGTCATACGACCTACAAGTACAACATTGTTAATCATTAGTCACCTTCTTTATTCGTTAGGGCTTACGCGTCAACTTTTACGATCATGTGACGAAGAATGTCACCGTTGATTTTTGAAAGACGGTCGAACTCGTTAAGAGCTGCATCGTCGTTCGCTTCAACGTTTACGATGTGGTAAAGTCCTTCACGGAAATCTTGGATTTCGTATGCAAGACGACGTTTTTCCCAATCTTTTGATTCAACAACAGTTGCACCGTTGTCAGTCAAGATAGAGTCAAAGCGTGCTACCAAAGCGTTTTTAGCTTCTTCTTCAATGTTTGGACGAATAATATAAAGAATTTCGTATTTAGCCATTGATATGTTCCTCCTTTTGGTCTAATGACCCCAAGTCTTTGCAAGGGGTAAGTGAGGTTTGCTCACAAGAAACTATTATACCAGACTTCGGGATAGAAGGCAAGTGAAAATACCTTCTCTACATTCTTTTCGAAAAGATTTATTTTTCTTCTATTATTTTCTGTCCTTTTTTACAACAAGGAAATCTCTCCCTTTCCTTAAAGAAAACTGATATCAGTTAGCTTTAAGAAAGGGCCGTTATACTACCTTCACCACAAACAAGAAACGAGGAACGGTTATGAATTATTTAGTCATCCCCGCTTATCAACCCGATCAAAAACTTCTCAAACTGGTAAAAAAACTGAGAGAAAAATGTGACTTCTCCATTATCGTTGTGGACGATGGTAGTTCTGAGGACTGCCAAGCGATTTTTGAAAAGTTAGACGGGCTAGCTACAGTCCTTCACCACGAAACCAACCTTGGAAAAGGAGGGGCTCTCAAAACAGCCTACACCTACATTCAAGAGCAAGGGCAATATGGAACAGTCATTACTGCCGATGCTGATGGTCAACACAAGGTTTGGGATATCTTCCGCGTAGCCAATCAATCGCAAGAAAATCCCAACCAATTGGTTCTAGGGGCACGCGCCTTTTCAGGCAAGGTTCCTTTGCGTTCTGCTTTTGGAAATAAATTGACCCGCTTCTTGTTCAAGCAACAAACAGGGGTCGCTGTGACAGATACGCAGACTGGCCTTCGAGCCTTTACAACCAACATGATCCCCTTTATGTTAGATATCGAGGGACAACGGTATGAGTACGAAATGAATGTGCTCCTCGCAGCTAGCAAGGCCTTTCCCATCTTGGAAGTCCCGATTGAAACAGTCTATATCAATGACAATGAAGGGTCCCACTTCCGTCCTATTCGCGACGGTCTCATGATCTACAAGGACATGTTCAAGTTTGCCCTCTCTTCCCTGAGTAGCTTTATCGTGGATTACCTGGTCTATGCCTTCTTCCTTTTCGTGATGATGGCTGTGCCGATTAGTCTTCGGATCCTCCTTGCAAACGGGATCGCTCGTGTGGCCAGCTCCATCTTTAACTACTCGACCAACAAACGTCTAGTCTTTAAGAACAAAGACAGCCTGGCTCGAACCGGAAGTGGTTACTTGGGACTTGCGATTGGACTCTTTATTCTCGATACGCTCTTGATTCGACTCTTCTATACAAGCTTTGGTCTCCATTTGCTCCTCAGCAAAGTGATCGTCGGACTCTTGCTCTTCGTCGTCTCATGGTTGATTCAGAAAAAAATCATTTTCAAGGAAAGGACTGCACCTACTCATGAAATTCTTTAAAAAATCTTATACCTATGCTGCTTGTTTCGGCATCCTGCTAACAAGCTCCTTCAGCTATTCTATGCTCAAGACCTTTGTCTTATCGGATGCTATCCAAACAGTCAAAGCTACGACCACTGATACCAAGGCGGCTGAGGAGGCAGCAGCCTCTGCTACCACAACAGATACCAGTTACTCCGATGACAATATCCAGGTAAGCCTGACAGAAAAAACAGTTGAAAACACTCAGGTTTACATTGCAGATATTACGGTTAGCTCTTCTGACTACCTAAAAACTGCTTTTGCGCAAAATACCTATGGGACCAATGTGACGGCTAAAACTTCCGTCACTGCAGCTGAGAACAATGCCATTCTAGCCGTCAATGGAGACTACTATGGAGCTAATAGCACCGGCTATGTCATCCGAAATGGAGTGGTCTACCGCGATACCGTTCGGGAAGATTCAAGCAATGGTGACCTGGCCATTTACAAGGATGGATCCTTCAAAATTATCTACGAAGATGAGATCTCTGCGGATCAGTTGGTCAAAGACGGGGTTGTTAATCTCCTTGCCTTCGGACCTTCCTTGGTTGAAGATGGGGAAATTGTCGTTGATACTAACTCAGAGGTCGGGCAATCTATGGCATCAAATCCACGGACAGCGATTGGGATCATCGATGAAAACCACTACATCATTGTCGTCTCGGACGGCCGGACTTCAGAGAGTGAAGGCCTGTCTCTCTACCAATTAGCGGAAGTGATGAAATCGTATGGCGTCAAAACAGCCTACAACCTGGATGGTGGTGGATCTTCTACACTTTACTTCAATGGCCAAGTTATGAACAAACCAACTACAAATGGTACTATCTCAGAAAGGGCGGTGAGTGACATTGTCTACATCGGTTACTAATCCTATCAAACAACGGTTGAAAAAGACCATCCTCTGGTACAGTCTGATTTCAGCTTTCTTCTTCGTCGGAAGTCGCATCTACGAACACTTTAGTTTTGGCGAAACCTCTGCCTTCATGCACTACCTCTTCTTGATTCCTTTGATCGGCGGCACCCTGCTAGTGGCTCTGCAACTAGTGGTAAAAGGCCTTTCTCGACTCACTCTCAATCTTTGGAACTCAGCAGTTGCCACGGCAACTGCTGGAGCCCTCTACCGAGGCATTGTTAAGCTCTCTGGTCGTTCTACAACTCTCGACCAGCCCTACTATTATGTTGCAGGGATCTTCCTAGCCCTTGCCCTTATCAGCCTCTTCTTTGTCCGAAGTGTCTGGGTGGAGAAAACAGCTTAAAACATTCAAAACGTCCGTTTCTAAAATGAAACGGACGTTTTTTTGATTAACCTAATACATGAACGACTTAATCTTGCCGTTTTTTACTTGCTACAAAGCCTGCCAAAGCTAGTGAGGTCATGCCAAAGAGGCTAAGGACTGTTGAAGCCAATTCATCTTGACCTGTTTTTGGAAGACCAGTTGCTGATGTAGCAGCTACTTCTGCTTGACCACCTGTATGATAGGTAACAGCGACTGGTTTGTTTGTTGCAACTTCTTTCCTTTCAGATGTAGTTGGTTGAGCTGGGGTAGCTGGGCCTTTAGATACCGCTGGTTGGACAGGCGTCACTGGAGTTTCCGGTATCTCTAGTGTCGGATTTTCTGGTTGAATCCATGGTTTCACAATCGCTCCACTATGCACCTCTGGGTTTGGCTTGATAACGTCTTTGACCAAAGAAAGAAGGTGGAAATTGATTTGATTGCTCACTTCATAAAGGAAATCATTTTCCGATGCACGATACCCCGCTGGGAGATCCACATGAACACGATAGGAGCCGTTCATCAACATGGTCTCAAAGCGTTTCAAATCATAGATACTTTGTGGGAGAAGGCGACTGATACCATCATTCCCCACCACTTTTACGACTGTTCCTGTCGGAACCGGCTGATCAAATCCAATAGTGAGTTTGTTTTCATCTAAATAATGGAAGGCAAAGGTCACTTTCGGATGTGGATTTTCGGCTGAAACCGTCACCTTCTTCACTAGTTCTGTTCCCCAATCATAATGGTAATCAGACAAGGTGATTTTCACTGTATAAGTGCCAAAAGGTAATTCTGGGAAGGTGCCAGCATTGTAGGACGCATTGAACTCTCCTTCTACTACACGGCCTTGGTCATCCACTACCTGATAACGAACGACGGATGGATAATACGAAATGACTTCTCCACTGCTATCTGTGAAGACCACCTCCAAGGTACTCTTTTCAGCCTTTGGTTTTTCAGTCTCTGTCTCGCCTGGTTGTTCATCTGAACTGGCTTCATTCGTCGAAGTCGTTGCCTCTACTTTCTTTCCTTCGATGTCCATCTCAGTGGTATTGTAGACCTTATCCCAGATGGTATAGCGAACAGTAGAAGGGTCAACCCCTTCCGGAAGCAGATAGCTACCGTCCTCTTGGGGTTCCAAGGCCACGGTTTCCCCATTTTTGACGTAGGACAGATAAGTCCCTGCTAGTCCACTACCAGTTTCGATCACCTTACCTGGTCGGAAAATCCGTGTTGCTGGATCGTACTGAGCACTTCCAGACTCGATGCTTGGAGCCGTATTGTCAATCTTAACCTTGAAGTTAAGCTCTTGTTGCTTGGCCCCTGAAGCAGTTGGACGGTAGGTGATCACAAATTGGTATTCCCCATCTGGTAATTGCTTGCCGTCTTTGTCCAAACCTTCCCAAGAGATTTCATAGAACTCTTCGCTACGATTCCCAATCCGGTAACTCCAGTCCGTCTTACGGTGGACTTCATTTCCAACCTCGTAAATTGGGTTGCTACGAGCTGTGTCATCCTTCTTGTAGACTGATAGGTGGACATTTTCAACATTGCGAAGCATGACGGCTTTGACCTTGACACTATCAAAGCTGGAATCACTGTTTGGAGAGAAGTAGAGTTGGTCCCCATCAAAGCGATCCCCATCCTGGCCAAGAGTTTTGGCTACAGATTCTCCATTTTCATAGACATAACTGATCAAAGATGTAA
Source organism: Streptococcus sp. KHUD_013 (assembly GCF_052588545.1). Classification (NCBI taxonomy): domain Bacteria; kingdom Bacillati; phylum Bacillota; class Bacilli; order Lactobacillales; family Streptococcaceae; genus Streptococcus; species Streptococcus sp. KHUD_013. Next base: position 395,401 of record NZ_CP186264.1, on the reverse strand, counting down.
AGTGATTGTCTGGATGACGCTCTGGCGTTTCTGGGACCTTTTCATCTGGATAATCCGTTTTGTCCTTGTAGTAGTAAAACGGCTTGTCGCTGCCTGTGTATTCGTAGATTGGCTTTTCAATGCCACGCAGATTTTGGTAATCTCCATGGAAGCCAACATAAGGGAGGCTGACCAGATGTTTTTGGGTGCCGGCATCTTTGACCAGTACAAACCCTTCTAAGAAATAACCATTTGGCATTTGCTTGCTGAGCTCTTCCTTGTACTTGCTCGCATCAACCGTTACATGGATGGTCCGCTGACCATTGGCTGGGATAGTGACCGTTTCCTTACCGTCTAAAGTTTCTAATAGACGAGGATGGAGGGTGAATTTGCCATCTTGAACTTGATCTGTCTGAAGGGTCGTTTCATAACGAACGGACTTCTCTTGATTGGAAAGATTGTGGATGGTCACGTCAAACTCAAAAGTATCTGTGACATTACCTAGTGTCAGACTACTTTTAGCATCTTTCGCCGTTACATAGAGATCTCCTAGAGCTGCAGCTGTGACATCCATGACCCCTGCTCCTTGCTGACGAACAGAGGAATAGGCATGCGTTTCCTCATCCACATGCGGGACAGCTGTACTCATGGTCATCTGTTTGACAAGAACTTGTAACTGTTCTGGACTGAGATGAGGGAAGCGCTCCTTCAAGGCTTGTTTCACCAGTGCAGTGGCACCCGCTGCGTGAGGAGAGGCCATACTGGTCCCCCTATCCATATAGTACTCTCCATTATTAACAGATGAGTAGATCATCCCTCCAGGAAGTGTGACATCCGGTTTGAGGTCACCATCAGCTGATAGTCCCCAAGAAGAAAAGTCGGATAATTGATTGGCTGCGTCGTACGGCACCCGTTTGAATTTGTTGGCAATATGGAGCTGGTAGTCCTTGGCATGTTGAGCTAAGACACTTCCAGCATCGTGGCCAATAACCCCAACTGGGAATCGCTCTCCCAATCCTTCTAAGTCAAATCCTACAGGATTATTGCCCTGCTCCTCAGTCTGGTAGAAGATCACCCCTGTAGCACCAGCTCTTTTGAGCTCTTTGACCTTATCCACATCCGAAACTTCCCCACCTCGCTCCGTAAGGACTAAGTGCCCATTGATACTATCAGCTTGGTAGTGGTCGATCCCTCCCTTTTCCACATGGAGATAGCTTTGAGGGATGGTTGTCCGAAAAGCGTCACGTTCTACAAAGGAGTGCATCGGAATTTTGCCATCTGGGAAGTCTTTCGAACCTTTTAAGGCTTCTACGGTCAGGCTTGCTTCTGTCGACTCATGCTTGGTGAGACTATTAATAGACGCGACTGAGATGACATTTGGGTTGACAGATGGGGTTCCTGTCATCCCATAATCCGGTGTGCTTGCAAGAGGTTTGCTGTGCCAGAAGCCATTGGTCGCCATATTGGTAGAGGCAACTGTAATGGTCACCCCCGCCTTTCTCGCTGCCTCAAAGGCCTGGCGCGTGATTTCTCCCACATCATAAATCGAGCCTGATGCAGTTCCCAAACTCATATTGATGGAATCAGCCCCTAATTTGACGGCGTCTTCCACTGCCTTGGTATAGATGAAATTTTGCACCTGACCGCCCTTGGTGTCTGAGAAAACACGCAAAAACATAAGCTGGGCTTCGGGAGCGACACCTCGGATAATCTCACCATTTGGGGATGGTTGAGAGGCATTTCCCACAGCGGTTCCAGCTACGTGGGCACCGTGAGAGATTGGATCATCTTCTTTAACATTGTCATCCATATCACTATAGTTGTGAACGTAGACGACTTTATTGTTGTACCATTTACCATAAGTGATGCCGGCCTTCTTCTTAGCCTCTTCAATTTCCGCTTCACTCTTGTACTTGGCCTTGCTGATATCTGTTAGACGAAAAATATCGTGGGCAGGGTCGACCCCCGAATCGATGACCGCTACAACCTGACCTTGACCCTTAATCCCCTTATCCCAGAGTGGCTGTAAATTGATCAGACTATTTTCTTCACTGACCTTGGTCCTAGTTGAAGTCGGTGATGCAGGAGCAGGCTGGTTTTCCTCCACTCTAGTCCGACCTAGTGGAGCATAATCTAGGGCATCTACACGCGCTAGTCCCCGAATCTTTTTAGCATCTCCATAAGTCGTCTCTAGAGCCAGTCCATTAAAGAGCAAATTAACGTCATACAATTTTTTGAACTGAATGGATTGCTTTTCGAGTTCTTTCAAAAATTGTTCATGATCTTGGTTGGTTTGTTCGATACGCGCTTCTTTTGAGACTGGTGATGATTCTCCAACCCCACCAGAAACTTTTTCTTTCAGACGAACTAGGACCTCAACTGGACTTGAATCCTCTAGAGTTTCTTTCGCTACTTCCTTGGGAGTGTCCTTCGTAGCAAGCTCAGGATTAGCTGTTGGACTTGCCATAACAGAAGCTGACAAGGTCTTCTCTTCTTTTGGTTTCTCATTTGAAGGATCGCTAGTAGCTGAAGAGGTAGTTTGTGGTTGCTTGGTTTGGTCCTTACCATCAGTCTCTGCTGGAACATGGACAGTAGAAGGCACTTCTTCTATCGGACTAGCAGGGGTATCCTCCTTAGTAACCGTATTGGGCTCAATTCCCTTTTCATTTGTCACTGTGCTATCAGGTACTACGGCTGATGACTCGACTGTGGATGGTGCTGGTGTTACAGTATCGGCCGAAACCACTGATCCCATCAAGACCATACCGATTAAAACGGAAGCAACTCCAACCGCATATTTACGAATGGAAAAACGTTGTTGTCGATGAAATTCCATAAAAACTCCTTTTTATATACCAGGTTCAGGTGGCTGTTACACCACCTGAACCCCACTTAATTTTCTCTACTAGGAGAACGTTATACTTGGTCTAGATGATTTTTCTTCATTCGGATCGCACCGAAAGTGAGAAGAAGAACCATCAGTCCTACAAGACCCAGCTGGTCATTTTCCTGTCCTGTTTTTGGAAGAGAAGTTGCTGGTCGATGAGAGATTTGCTGAGACTCCTGATCCATTTCTGATTGACCTTTTTGTGTCATAGGTGACGGTTGAGGAGTGACTTGTTGAGACTCCTGATCCATTTTTATTCTACCTTTTTGTGTCATAGGTGACAGTTGAGGAGTGGATGGGACAGCCGGATTTTCTACCTGATCTTCTGAGATTTTTACAAAACTAGTCAAGTAGCGATTGATACCATTAGTTACGGTATAGACGAAATCATTTTCCACTGCCCGATAACCTGTTGGCAGATCAATATGGATCTGATACTCTCCATTGATCAGGATGCTTTCAAATGTCTTTGGTTCATATAGGGTTTGATCCAACTCCACTTTTTCCCCTGTCTTCTGATCAATGGCAAAGACGCGGGTTCCATCTGGAAGTTCTTTGTCAAAGACGAGGTCAAAGCGATTTTTATCAATATAGTGGTAGACAAATTTGACCAGTCCTTCAGGGTGCTCCTTGCTTAATTCCACTGTCACAGTGGTTGGAGATACCCAAGAGTAGTTTTGATCTTGAGCGACAACTTTTACAGTGTAGGTTCCAAATGGAAGAGTCGGTAGCGGATCTTCGTAAAAGCTGTTAAATTCCTGATCCACCCGATTTCCCTTGCTGTCAAAGACTTGGTAACGCATCATTTCTGGGTATTGATTGGTTGCCTCGCCTTTTTCATCGACAATTTGCACCTCTAAGCGACCGACGGTTGCTTCGCTGGTCGCAGCTGTTGGGCTTACTTCCTCCGTCCCCACTCTTTTTGTCGCCTTTTCTTCTGAAACGGTCTTACCATCCAAGGTCAAGGTGTTGGTATTATTGACCTGATCCCAGATATAGAAGCGCACAGTTTTTAGATCTACTCCTTCTGGAATCGTGTAGGTTCCATCTTCGTTTGGACTGATCTCTACTTCCTGATCATCCTTTTGGTAGGAGAGGTATTTTCCACCTAGTCCACTACCCGTTTCAATAATTTCACCTGGCTTAAAGAGACGAGTTGCAGGATCAAAGAGATCCTTGGTATTCGCCAGTTGTGGCACTTGTTTATCGACTCTAACCTTCAGGACAATCTCTTGAGGTTTGGCACCTGGTGTGCTTGGACGATAAGTGACTACATATTGATAGTCCCCATCTGGCACCAGCTGATTGTTATTGTCCTTGCCTGCCCACTGTGTCGCATAAAGAATCTTACTACGGTCATTAATCCGCCAACCATAGTCCGATTTCTTCTGACTTTCATTGCCTTGTTCAAAAATAGGATGTTCGCGTTTGAGGTCATCTGCACGATAGACCGACAAATGAATATTGTCCACATTTCTCAAAACTACTGCATTGAGCTTGACACTATCATAGGAACCATCATCATTTGGCGAGAAGACGAGCTGATTTCCATCGTAATGCCCATCTTTTTCTCCCAATACAACCTGTACTTCTTTGCCCCCGCGCCAAATAGTGCTGACCAAGGCTGTAAAGTGATCCCCTGAATCTTTTTCAGGTTTCTCTGCTTTTTCGTTTGCGTAATAGTAGAATGGCTTTTCATCCCCAGTGAAGGCATAGATAGGCTTTTCGATACCCGGTAAATCCTGATAGTGCCCTTTGAAGCCAATATATGGAAGACTTACGAGATCTTTCTTGGTTTTGGTATCTTTAAAGAAGACAAATCCTTCTAAAAAGTAACCATTCTTCATTTGATTGGTGAGTTCACTTGTAAAGGTACTGGTATCTACAGAAATTGGAACCGTCACACTTCCCTTAGCTGGAACATGAATGGTTTTTTCTCCCGCTTGATCCAATAGCTGACGCATCTTCAAGCTGATGCGACCATTTTCCACCTGATCTGTATTAACAACCGTGTGATAAGTGAATTCTTTTGCTTCTGAGCCTAAGTTGTGCACCGTAACTTCAAACGTAAAGGCATCTTTGACATTTCCAAGCGTCAAGCTGCTATTGGTTCCTTTTCCACCTGTTACAAAGACATCGCCAAAGGCTGCCGCTGCAGCATCCATGAGACCAGATCCTTGTTGACGGACAGATGAGTAGCTCTTGCTTTCCTGATCAAAATGAGGTTTGGCTGTGCTCATGACTAATTGGCGCAACAGCGTATGGATTTGCTCTGGACTATAAGTTGGGAAACGTTGTTCTAGAGCTTGCTTGATCAAGGCTGTCGCCCCTGCCGCATGGGGCGTTGCCATACTGGTTCCCTCATCCATATCATACAAACCATCTGGTATCGCCGAATAGACCATTCCGCCAGGTAGGGTAACATCTGGCTTAAGTTTTCCTTCGGCAGAAAGCCCCCAACCAGTAAAGAAGAGCATCTTGTTGGCTTCGCTATAAGGTACTTTCTTAACTTCTTGATGGAAGATTAGCTCGTATTCTCCAGCGTGGGAGGCTAGTTCTTTTCCGATAGCATGGTTCAAGACGCTGACCGGATAGAAGGATCCCCAATAGCCCATCGGAAGTTTTTGGAGGTTGTCTCCTTGCTCTTCATTCTGATAAACGAGGACACCTTTTGCACCAGCTTGTCTGAGGGCGTTAACCTTCTCTTCGTCCGTCACATCCCCACCGCTTTCAACCAGAGCAATTTTGCCTTTCACCGTAGCATTTCGGTAAGTATCTAGTCCACCTTTTGAAACTGAAACGTAAGACTGAGGTCCTTCTACTGGGAAAATCAGCCGGTAAACAGGGAGATCAACGAGGCCATTTTGGAATTCTTTCTTATCCTTTAGAGCTAGGATTTCCAGACGCATGGTCGTTTTATGATTAATCTGATTATTGAAGGCACCGATGGCTAGAACTCCATCTTCAATGGCGGGTTCATCAATCGTTCCAGTATCCGGTGCATCTGCTTTTGGCTTAGCCTGCCAATATCCACTTACGGCGTAATTCCCTGCTGCAGCATTGATGACAACACCGGATTTACGCGCGAATTCAAAGGCTTGGCGGGTTAGGGGATTGGTATCTGCTTCAGATCCATTAACTCCACCAAAACTCATATTGATGGTATCAGCACCAAGCTTGACCGCATCTTCAACAGCCTTAGCGACGACAAAGCCTTGTTCTGTCATTCCCTTCTTATCAGAGAAAACGCGCATAAAGATAAGCTGGGCTTCTGGTGCGACTCCCTTTAGGTATTCGCCAGTTGGCACTGGCTTGGTCGCATTACCAACGGCTGAGCCTGCTACGTGGGTCCCATGTGAACGCGGATCATCTTCTCGAATCTCATCGTTCATATCTGAATAGTTATAGGCATAGACCACCTTATCGTTGTACCACTTCCCATAAGTGATGCCTGCCTTTTTCATAGCCGCTTCCATCTGATCTTTATTCTGATATTTGGCTTTGCTTTTATCCGTTAGACTAAAGAAATTATGGTGGACATCAAGGCCCGTATCCAAAACGGCTACCACCCGACCTTGCCCCTTGATCCCTTTGTCCCAGAGAGGCTGTAGATTAATCAACTCATTTTCATCACTAACTTTTGTAGGAAGGAGGGTATTCTGCTTCGTTGGGTTAGGTTGTGCATCCGTCCGATCCGTTAGTGGCGTAATTTCTACCTTTTCAACACGCGCTAACTGACGGATCTTCAAAGCATCCTTGTACTTGGTTTCTAAAACAAAACCATTAAAGACCAAATCAAAATCAGCTAGTTTTGTATACTGAATGCCTTTTTCCTTCAATTCATTCAATACAGCTTCCTTGATTGGTGCATTATCCTTGATCTGCTCCGCAATACTAAGAGGAGCAGCTTCATCTTGCTTTTTCGTCTCCAAACGTACCAGGGCCTGAACACGGGCTTCATCTGCCACGGTTGCTGAAACAGCGTCCTTATTAGCTACTGACTGAGATGCTGAAACAGCGTCCTTATTAGCTACTGGCTGAGATGCTGAAACAGCGTCCTTATTAGCTACTGGCTGAGATGCTGAAACAGTGTGATCTTCTTGCTCCTTCTTTTCAACACCTTCTTTTTCAGGTGTAGGGTCCGAAGCTGGATTGGCTAGAGAATTGGAAGATGAAATCTCGGCAGTTTTTTCAGGCTTGGCTTGCTCTTGTAAAGAAGACTCCTCCTTAACTGTATCAGTTGCATGAGCTCCGTCCAAACCTTTGTCCTGTCCGACTGTCGAATTCACCTCCTGACTTTCTTCCTTGACTACAAGAGCGGGTACATCTGCCTGCCCTTCCTGCTCCTGGGCTAAAACAGTCACCCCACAAAAAAAGCATCCGACAAGTACTGATACTAAGCCGACTGCATATTTTCGTAAAGAAAAACGTTGTTGTCTGTCGCTTCCCATAACCAGACCTCCTTTATATTTTGTAAGCGGTTTCCGCACCTATATTTTAGTCCTTATCTTATGCAAAGTCAATGCAATCTAAAAAAATATACTATTTCATTGATTTTTGTCAGATTTCTTTATCCATTATTGAAGAATTTTTTCTTGCCAAGGGGAATTCCTTAGCCAAAGTTTCTTTCTTTAAAAAGGTACAAAAAAAGAAATCAGAATAACTTCTGATTTCTTTTGGAATAAACTTATTTATTTACGTTTTCCCATTTCCAGTTGTGTACTTCTGGAATATCATCACCATGTTCACGGATGTAAGCGTTGTGGAAGGCAATTGTTTCGTCCATTTGAGCTGCGAATTCAGCTGCTTCTGCTCCAAGAGCTGCATTGGCTGCATCTTGTGCCAAGTGGAAGCGATCCAATTCAGACATGACACGCATATCGAATGGTGTTGTGATATCTCCGTTTTCACGGTAACCATGTACACGAAGGTTATGGTTGTGACGGTTGAAGAAGATATCACGGATCATACCTTCGTAACCGTGGAAGGCAAAGATTACTGGTTTATCAGTTGTGAAGACTTTGTCGAACTCTTCATCTGAAAGTCCACGCGCATCGACGGATGGGTGACGCAATTTCAAGATATCTACCACATTGACAAAGCGGATCTTCAATTCTGGGAAGGCCTTGTGCAAGATTGTGATGGCAGCAAGAGCTTCTAAGTTTGGCTCTGTACCTGCAGCTGCAATGACAAGATCTGGCTCTTCATCTGCTGAAACAGTTGATGCCCAATCAATCACCTTGTATCCTTCACGAACCAATTCTTCTGCTTCATCAGCTGAGTAGAATTGAGGACGTGGGTGTTTTGAAGTAACGATCAAGTTTACCTTGTCTTCTGCCTTGAAGGCTTTATCCATCACTGCAAGCAAGCTATTGGTATCTGCTGGCAAGTATTCACGGATGTATTCAGGAGTTTTCTCAGCCAAGTGAGTCAAGATACCTGGATCTTGGTGAGTGTAGCCATTGTGGTCTTGTTGGAAAACAGTTGAAGTCGCAATCAAGTTCAAGGCAGGGTAGTTTTTACGCCATGTCGTGTGAGTCTTCGATTTACGCAACCATTTGAAGTGTTGAGTAATCATAGAGTCTACGACACGAAGGAATGATTCGTAAGAAGCGAAGAAGCCATGACGACCTGTCAAGACATATCCTTCGAGCATTCCTTCTGCTTGGTGCTCTGACAATTGAGAGTCAATGACACGTCCAGCAGGGCTCAAAGCTTCATCGTAGTCTGGTTTCGTACGTCCTAACCATTGACGGCTTGTCCGAGTGAAGACTTCTTGAAGACGGTTTGATTTGGTTTCATCTGGTCCAAAGATACGGAAGTTATCTGGGTTCGCATCCACAAGATCTGCTGCATACTTACCAAACTCGATCATATCTTGGGCCATGATAGCACCTGGTGTTTCGATCTTGAAGGCATGTTTCTTCCAATCAGCAGTGTCCATTGGTTTGATAACACCTGCGTTTGTGATTGGGTTCATAGCCATGCGACGGTCACCTTTTGGTGCAATTTCGGCAATTTCAGGAAGTAGTTTACCAGTTTCGTCGAACAATTCAGCTGGACGGTAAGATTCCAACCATGAAAGGAGGGCATCTACATGCTCCATGTGGTGAGCATCTACTGGGATTGGAACTTGGTGCGCACGGAATCCACCCTCGATTGGTGTTCCTTCCCAAGCTTTTGGTCCAGTCCAACCTTTAGGAATACGAGCAATCAAGACAGGATATACTGGTTGAGTTGCTTCTTCTGCAGATCCTTTACGAGCTTCTGCTTGGACTTTCTTGATTTCTTCAATCGCTTCGTCCAATTTTTCTGCAAACAAAGCATGAGCTGCTTCGTGGTCGTCAGAAATAGCTGTTACGTCTGCAAAGATTGGTTTCCATCCAAGACCTTCAAAGAAGAGGGCCAATTCTTCGTCTGTTTTGCGTTCGAAGATCGTTGGGTTGTGGATCTTCCCACCGTTGAGGTAGAAGATTGGAAGAACAGCACCATCGTTAACTGGGTTCAAGAAGGTATTGGCCAACCAACCAGCCATCAATGGACCAGTTTCCCCTTCACCATCACCGATTACGGTTGCAGCAATCACATCTGGATTATCCAAAACAGCTCCAGCTGCGTGAGAAAGAGCATAACCAAGCTCTCCCCCTTCGTGGATAGATCCTGGAGTTTCAGGCGCCGCGTGAGAGGCAATCCCTCCTGGGAATGAGAAGATTTTACATAGGTGTTTAAATCCTTCTTCATTTTGTGGGATATTTGGATTCAATTCTGTGTAAGAACCATCTAAGTAAGAGTTGGACACCATAACTTGTCCACCATGACCTGGTCCTTCAATGTAGAACATATCCAAGTCGTATTTGTTGATGGCACGGTTCAAGTGTGCGTAAATAAAGTTTTGTCCTGGTACAGTTCCCCAGTGTCCGATTGGGTGAGCCTTCAAGTCGTTTTCAACCACTTCACGTTTCAACAATGGGTTGTCTTTCAAGTACATTTGAGCAGCCGAAATGTAGTTGGCTGCACGCCACCACGCATCCACTTTATCCAAGTAAGCTTTGCTGTTAAAATCAACAGTCATATTGTCTCCTCTCAAATTCTAGCTATGATTCTGATGAATTAGAATCCAGTGCAAGTATTTAGGTTATAAACATCCTGTTTCATTCATATGAAGACAGAACGAACGCGAACCAAATTTTAATTCAATTCTTTTCTATTCTATCAATAATTTAGCTTTTTGTATATAGAAAAAATTAAAAAAAATATAGTTTTTTATAAAAAGTTGCAAATCTCTTCTAAAATCAAAGTATTTTTCAATCATTTTACAAACAACTTTTTGCTTAGACCACTCAAAAAGCCTTTGAAATCAGCTATCTATAAATTTCCTTGTCACATAAAATCTTTCATGATATACTTTAGATATCAAACTAAAGGAGATCGGTATGATAAAGGAAAAACGCAATAAAGGATTTGTGTCAGGTCTGGTGCTTGCCCTTGTCTTTCTTGCATTCGCAGGATTAGTATTTTCATTATGGATGGGACGCCAGAACCCTTCTACTAGCTTTGCGAAGGCAGAAAAGTCTGGGGACCCTGTAACGATGAAGGTCTATGATATTACACGAGAACCTGTCGGAACTGTGGACAACGGCCACGTCCTCTATATCGTCCAGTACGATAACCAAAACGATGGTAAGTTTGCAGGGATCGAAGCCAAAAAAGACGATGCGACGATTAAAGAAATCGTTGATAAGGCAAAAAATGGGGAACTGCAGACCCATCCTTATCAACTAAAGGGAACGCAATTAGCCCCTTTGGCAAAGGATAGCAAAAATACGTCTCGTAACGGTCGCCTTGTCGGCTATAGCGACTACATCCATTCCCTTCTCGAACCGACTTCTGTCGTGTCACTTAATATGACGACCAGCTATTACTTAAGCCTCACAGAGTACAACAAAGACTCCTTATTCCTCTTAATTGGTTCAGCTGCTCTTGCTGGACTTTCTATCATAATGGTCGTAGCCAGCTTCTCCGTTCGGAAACGGACCATTGCTTCCTATCAGGAACTCCACCAAAACTATCCCGAACTCCAAGGAGATCTGTCTCGCCTGTCTGATGAAGCCAGCTACTACAATCAAGACTTAAAAGTTATCTTGTACAAAAATCATTTGATTACCTATTTCAGAGGAACGCAAACGATTGATTTACGAGAGGTTCAACAACTATACTTACATGTCACTCGAGTTCGTCAATCAGGGATTGCTCGCTCAATCTTCCAATTGTGCTACATCCGCAAGGACAAACCAAAGAAACAGCACCGCCTAGCCATTAAGAATAAGAAGAATGCTGAAGAACAACTCTACACTCTTTTTGCACAGGTGTCTGAGAGATTCCCAGATGTCAAGGTTGGAATTTAAAGCTTTGCAACTCCCTCTGGAAATACTGTTCTAAGCACTAAAGTCCCCTCATCAGAATCAGTTGATGAGGGGATTTTTTTCTATTTAGGTCACACTTGAAACGAGAGAATCAAATAACTTTCTTACCATTTTTATAGACATCTGTCACTAGGTTGGTCGCAAAGAAATAGAAGAGATAATCTAGATTTGGTGCATCGTAAATCGTGATATCGGCCTGTTTTCCAGTATCCAAAGATCCAATGGTTTTGGCACGATCGACTGAATAAGCTGCATTAATAGTTACTGCATTGAGAATCTCAACTGGCGTCAAACGCATCATGAAGCAACCGAGGTGCATGGCAAACTGGAGATTGGCTGTCGGACAGGATCCTGGATTGCTATCTGTTGTTAGGGTGATGGCCATCCCAGCATCCAGCATCTTACGAGCCGGTGCATAAGTATCTTCCATGAGGCTGAAGGTTGTAGCAGGCAACAGATTTCCGATAACTTTTGCTTTTGCTAGTTTTTGAATGCCTTCATCGGTAATCACCATCAAGTGCTCTGCACTAGTAGATTCCAATTCAGCTGCAACATCCACACCACCGATAGACTCGATTTCATCCGCATGAATCCGTAATTTGAAGCCCATTTCCTTGGCTTTTGACAGAAGATAGCGAGACTCATCTGCTGTAAAGACACCCTTTTCACAGAAGATATCACAGAATTCAGCTAACTTTTCTTCCTTCACTTTTGGAAGCATTTGCTCAATGATGAGATCTAAATACTCTTGAGAACGGCCCTTATACTCTGTCGGGATCGCATGGGCTGCCATAAAGGTTGAAACCAGATCAATTTCATGGTCACGGTCCAAGGCAGCTACTACATCTAGTTGGCGTTTTTCCGTTTCCCAATCCAAACCATAGCCACTCTTAGCTTCAACGGTGGTCACTCCATGACGCAACATATAGTCCAACAATCGTTTGGACTTGTTATAGAGATTGTCAAAAGATGCTTCACGAGTTGCCCGAACAGTGCTCAGAATTCCACCGCCTTGAGCGAGGATGTCTAAGTAGGAAACACCCGCTAACTTTTTCGCAAATTCATGCTCACGACTGCCTCCATAGACCAGGTGGGTATGGCAGTCGATCAAACCAGGAGTCGCAACTTTCCCTTCACAAGATTTTACTTCCGTATGGTCATCGATCAGTTCTGGATCTGGTTGACCTGTTCCAACTGCAAGAATTTTTCCATCCTTAATAGCGATATAAGCATCGGATAGGATTCGCGCTTCTGCCATCTCTTTTCCATAGAGAGGATGGCCTAGATCATTTGGACAAAACAACTGGTTAAAGTGGGTTAAGATTACATCAGCAGACATATGAAAACATTCCTTTCTATTTCCATTGTTATTCATTTTACAATTCTACAGGAAAAGCGTCAAAAAAAAGTCAAAAAGTTTCTCCCTCATTATTTTTTGCTTTATTAAAAATTAAATTTATTTTTGACTCTTTATTGACGTTTCTTGGATACAATAAAGAAAATATAAATTCATGGTCTACACATAAGGAGGTTCCTACTATGTCATTTATAGACGATAAAGAAATTGCAGCTGCTATGTCTGTCAAACTTGACTTTGATGTCCTACCTGAAAAGGCAACTTTTCAAGAAGGCATCCGTCGTGCACCTGATAGAGGCTTCCGCTTAACGCAAGCTCAGACTGAGATTGCTCTTAAGAACGCTCTGCGTTACATCCCTAAAAAATTCCACCAAGAATTGATTCCAGAATTTCTGGAAGAACTAAAAACTCGCGGTCGAATTTATGGCTATCGCTTCCGTCCAAAAGATCGGATCTATGGAAAACCAATTGATGAGTACAAAGGAAAATGCACTGCTGCTAAGGCTATGCAGGTTATGATTGACAACAACTTGAGCTTTGAAATTGCCCTTTATCCATATGAATTGGTCACTTACGGAGAAACAGGTTCTGTCTGTGCTAACTGGATGCAATACAACTTGATCAAGAAATACTTAGAAGTCATGACAGAAGACCAAACCTTGGTGGTTGAATCTGGTCACCCTCTCGGCCTCTTCAAGTCTAAACCAGAAGCTCCTCGCGTCATCATTACCAACGGTCTCTTGATCGGTGAGTATGACAATATGCGCGACTGGGAAATCGCTGAAGAAATGGGAGTTACCAACTACGGTCAGATGACGGCTGGTGGCTGGATGTACATTGGTCCTCAAGGGATCGTTCACGGTACCTTCAACACTCTCCTTAATGCTGGACGTCTTAAACTCGGTGTGCCTGATGATGGCGACTTAACTGGTAAACTCTTTATCTCGTCTGGTCTCGGTGGGATGAGTGGAGCTCAAGGGAAAGCAGCTGAAATTGCAAAAGCTGTTGCCATCGTTGCAGAAGTAGACCGCTCTCGGATCGAAACCCGTCACTCTCAAGGTTGGATTAGCCAAGTAACCGACAGTGCCGAAGAAGCTGTGAAATTGGCTCAAGCAGCACTGGAAGCTGGTGAATCCACTTCTATTGCCTACCATGGTAATATCGTAGACTTGCTCGAATATGTCAACGAACACCAAGTCCACGTTCACCTCTTGTCTGACCAAACCTCTTGCCACAACGTCTATGATGGTGGCTATTGCCCAGTTGGGATCAGCTTTGAAGAACGGACACGTTTGTTGGCAGAAGACAAAAAAACCTTCCATCGCTTGGTCGATGAAACCTTGGCTCGTCACTTTGCAGTGATTAAAGCTTTGACGGCTAAAGGTACCTACTTCTTCGACTACGGTAATGCCTTTATGAAATCTGTTTACGACTCTGGCATCAAGGAAATTTCTAAGAATGGTCTCGATGACAAGGACGGCTTCATTTGGCCATCTTATGTAGAAGATATCATGGGACCTATGCTCTTTGACTATGGTTATGGTCCATTCCGTTGGGTCTGCCTAAGCGGTAAACACGAAGACTTGATTGCAACTGACCACGCTGCTATGGAAGCGATCGATCCAACTCGTCGCTACCAAGACCGCGATAACTACAACTGGATTCGCGATGCTGAAAAGAACCAATTAGTCGTTGGTACACAGGCTCGTATCCTCTATCAAGATTGTATGGGACGTGTCAATATCGCTTTGAAATTTAATGAACTCATTCGCCAAGGCAAGATTGGACCGGTCATGATTGGACGTGACCACCATGACGTATCTGGTACAGATGCTCCATTTCGTGAAACCTCCAATATCAAAGATGGTTCAAACGTTACTTGCGATATGGCGGTTCAATGTTACGCCGGTAACGCCGCTCGCGGTATGAGTCTCGTGGCTCTCCACAATGGTGGTGGTACTGGTATCGGTAAGGCCATCAACGGAGGATTTGGTCTCGTTCTAGACGGTAGCCACCGGATCGATGAAATCATCAAATCTGCGATTGCATGGGATACCATGGGTGGGGTTGCTCGTCGGAACTGGGCAAGAAATAACCATGCCATCGAAACAGCCATCGAATACAACCATCTCCATGCAGGAACAGACCACATCACCATTCCGTATCTGGCAGATGAAGATTTGGTCAAAGATGCGGTTCAAAAATTGTTTTAACATCAAAAAATAAAAATTGAGAAAGGGGAGGAAATACAAAGACTCCTCCTCCCCAACTTCTCCTATAAAAAGAGGTAATCATATGGCAAAAATTGTTGAGTGTATTCCAAACTTCTCTGAAGGACGCAATCAAGCTGTGATCGACGGATTAGCAGCCACAGCAAAAAGTATTCCAGGTGTTACACTGCTGGACTACTCGTCTGACGCCAGTCACAACCGTAGCGTCTTTACACTCGTTGGGGATGAAGAAAGCATTCAAGAAGTGGCTTTCCAATTGGTAAAATACGCATCTGAAAACATCGATATGACCAAGCACGAAGGCGAACACCCTCGGATGGGGGCAACAGACGTTTGTCCTTTCGTTCCAGTCAAAGATATCACAACAGATGAATGTGTCGAAATCGCCAATAAAGTAGCCGAACGCATCAATCGTGAATTAGGTATTCCAATCTTCCTTTATGAAGATGCTGCAACTCGCCCAGAACGGAAAAACTTGGCGAAGGTTCGCAAAGGACAATTTGAAGGAATGCCAGAAAAACTGTTGGAAGAAGACTGGAAGCCAGACTACGGTGAACGCAAGATTCACCCAACTGCAGGGGTTACAGCCGTTGGTGTTCGTATGCCACTCGTTGCTTTCAATATCAACCTTGACACAGATGATCTAGAAATTGCCAACAACATTTCTAAAATCATTCGTGGATCTAGCGGTGGATACAAATACTGTAAAGCAATCGGTGTCATGCTAGAAGATCGCAACATCGCCCAAGTCTCTATCAACATGGTCAACTTGGAAAAATTCCCATTGTATCGCGTCGTTGAAACCGTTCGTTTCGAAGCACAACGCTACGGGGTTCGCATCACTGGAACAGAACTCATTGGTCTGGCTCCTGCTAAAGCTCTGATTGACTCTGCTGAATACTACTTACAATTAGAAGACTTTGACTATAGTAAACAAGTCTTGGAAAATCACTTGTTGGGTTAGAGAGGGAGTTCTATGAAACTAGTTGACTTAAGTATTACAGAGTTTGCCAAGGTTCTTGGTTCAGATGCTCCAGCTCCAGGTGGTGGTTCTGCTGCCGCTCTATCTGCTGCAAACGGGATTTCACTTACAAAAATGGTTTGTGAACTGACCATTGGTAAGAAAAAATACGCTGAATTTGAAGAGCACATCAAAGGGGTTCACGAAAAAAGTGCCCAACTCCAAGACCAATTACTAGAAGCCATCGACAAAGATACAGAAGCTTTCAACGTGGTATCAGCAGTCTTTGATCTTCCAAAAGAAACGGAAGAAGAGAAAGCCGCTCGTCGTGAAGCCATGCAAAAAGCCTTGAAACATGCGACAGTATCTCCTTTCTCTATGATGGAGCTCATCGTTGAAGCACTTGAAACAACAAAAGAAGCTGTTGGTAAGTCCAACACCAATGCGGCGAGTGACTTAGGAGTGGCTGCTCTCAATCTCAAGGCTGGACTTCAGGGGGCTTGGCTCAATGTCCTGATCAACATTTCAGGAATCAAGGACCAAGACTTCGTCCAAGAATACCATAGCAAGGGAATCGAACTCCTCCAAACAGGCTCTGAGCTTGCAGATAACATTTACCAAAGCATTTTAGAAAGCCTTTCATAAGCCTATCAATCAACTTTATAACTCAATATCTACAAAGAAAGAAGGGATTCTATGGTTTTATCGGATATTGAAATTGCCAATTCTGTCCAAATGAAGCCCATCATGGAAATCGCTGCTGAACTTGGATTGACTGAAGACGACATTTCGCTCTACGGAAAATACAAGGCAAAAATCGATAGCAACCAACTGGAACAACTAAAGGACAAGGAAGATGGAAAGCTAATCCTCGTGACAGCCATCTCTCCGACACCTGCTGGAGAAGGAAAGACAACCACCTCTGTTGGACTAGTGGATGCCCTCTCTGCTATCGGTGAGAAAGCGGTCATTGCCCTCCGCGAACCTTCACTTGGCCCTGTCTTTGGGATCAAGGGTGGTGCTGCCGGTGGTGGGTACGCTCAAGTGGTTCCAATGGAAGATATCAACCTTCACTTTACCGGAGACTTCCATGCCATTGGGATTGCCAACAACTTACTTGCAGCCTTGATTGACAACCACATCCATCATGGCAATGAGTTGGGCATCGATTCTCGTCGCATCACCTGGAAACGGGTGGTCGACATGAACGACCGGCAACTCCGCCATATTGTAGACGGCCTTCAAGGAAAGACAAACGGAGTTCCTCGTGAAGATGGCTTTGACATCACGGTGGCGTCTGAAATCATGGCTATTCTCTGTCTCTCAGAAAATATCCTTGACCTCAAAGAACGCCTCGATCGCATCATTATTGGGTACAACTACCAAGGACAACCAGTGACAGCCAAAGACCTCAAGGCTGGAGGTGCCATGGCAGCTGTTCTCAAAGATGCCATCCATCCAAACTTGGTACAAACCTTGGAGCATACTCCGGCTATCATCCACGGCGGACCATTTGCCAATATCGCTCATGGCTGTAACAGTGTGCTGGCTACCAAACTAGCCCTCAAATATGCAGACTATGTCGTGACAGAAGCTGGTTTTGGAGCAGACCTCGGTGCTGAAAAATTCATCGACATCAAATGCCGTATAGCAGGACTCAAACCTGCTGCCGTTGTCCTCGTCGCGACCATCCGTGCTCTCAAGATGCATGGTGGTGTCGCCAAAGCGGACTTGGCTACTGAAAATGTCCAAGCCGTGATCGATGGTCTGCCAAACCTGGACAAACACTTGGCCAACATCCAAGAAGTCTACGGCCTACCTGTAGTAGTTGCTATCAACAAATTCCCGCTAGATACAGAGGCTGAGCTACAAGCTGTCTATGAATCTTGTAAGAAACGCCATGTTGATGTGGTCATCTCTGATGTCTGGGCACATGGTGGAGCTGGTGGTCGTGACCTAGCTGAAAGAGTCATTCAACTAGCTCAAGAAGAAAACCACTTCTCTTATGTCTATGACCAAGAAGACAGCATTGAAACAAAATTGACCAAGATTGTCACAAAAGTTTATGGTGGTAAAGGCATTAGCTTAACACCGGCGGCCAAACGCGAACTCAAAGAATTGGAAGCACTTGGTTTCTCCAACTACCCAATCTGTATGGCCAAAACGCAATATTCCTTCTCGGATGATGCCAAGAAGATCGGAGCACCGAAAGATTTCACTGTCAAAATCAGCAACCTTAAGGTGGCAGCAGGAGCTGGCTTTATCGTTGCTCTCACAGGAACGATCATGACCATGCCTGGCCTACCAAAAGTTCCAGCCAGTGAAAAGATTGATATCGATGCCCAAGGCAATATCACTGGTCTCTTTTAAGAAAGAGGACGTCCTATGGTGACTATCCTTCATCTTACCCCTGCAGATTATCAGATTTCTACTTGGTCCGGTGGCCAAACTACCCAACTCTTCCTCTCTCCAAAAGAGGGAAGTTATCCAGATCGAACCTTTGATTTCCGACTCTCTACTGCAACGGTAGAGGTTGAAACAAGTGACTTTACCGATCTCACAGGCTACCATCGAATCTTGATGCCTCTGACTTCATCGATTACACTCACCCATCAACATAAAAAAGTGGTTTTGAAGCCATTTCAAAGCTACTTCTTTGACGGGGGAGACCCTGTATCTAGCCAAGGGACCTGTCAAGATTTTAATCTCATCTATAAACCTTCCTATCAGGGGCATATGAGTGCTATATCCCCAAATGAAAGTGTCACGAGCCAGAGTCGCTATCAATGGATCTATGCTCTCTGTCCTCTCACACTCCAATGGGAAATAGGGCAATCTCAAACCCTCCAAACTCACGAGCTCCTGTTTATTGAACAAGCATCTCCTCTTCAAGAGATGACAATCACGTTTTCACCCCTTCAGTCTGGGAAGCAACCGATTGCTATCTGGACTGCGCTAAGATAATGTTTTAAAGGAGAGACATTATGAACGGAGCACATAAACAGTCGATTGAGGAACAAGAAAAAGCGAAATTCAGCTTTAGCGGTGCCACTCTATACGGTATCAATGCCGTGATTGGGTCTGGTATCTTCCTCTTGCCCAAAAAGATATATTCTGGCCTAGGACCAGCTTCCCTGGCCGTCATGTTTGGAGTAGCTATTCTTGTCATGCTACTATCAGCCTGTCTGGCTGAAACGGCTGGCTACTTTGATAAAAACGGTGGAGCCATGCAATACTCAAAAGCAGCTTTCGGAGACTTTGTCGGCTTTAACGTCGGGATCCTCGGATGGGCCGTTACCGTTATCGCTTGGGCTGCTATGCTAGCTGGTTTTGCTAAGATCTTCATCATTACCTTCCCAGCATTCGAAGGCTACAACCTACAGATTAGTATCGTTATGTTGGTTCTCTTAAGTCTGATGAACATCGCCGGTCTGAAAACATCGAAAATGTTCACACTGACAGCTACTGTTGCAAAATTAATCCCAATTGTCCTCTTCTCACTCTTCGCCATCTTCTTTATTCCTGGTGGAGTAAGCAAGGGCAACTTCACACCTTTCCTTCAATTGGAAAGTGGATCAAATCTCTTTAGTGCTATTTCTAGTACCGCTGTTTACATCTTCTATGGATTTATCGGATTCGAAACCATGTCCATCGTTGCAGGGGAAATGCGTAACCCTGAAAAGAACGTTCCTCGTGCTATCTTGGGATCCATCAGTATCGTCTCAGTTCTCTACATGTTGATCATCGCTGGAACAATCGCTATGCTTGGTGGAGGCATTATGGGAACCGAGGCACCAGTACAAGACGCATTTGTTAAAATGATTGGCCCTATCGGTGCCCCTCTTGTCTCCTATGGTGCTCTCATTTCAATCGCCGGTCTCAACATCGGTGAATCCATTATGGTTCCTCGTTTCGGTGCTGCCCTAGCAGACGAAAAACTCTTGCCAGCAGAACTTGGAAAAACAAACTCCAAGAATGCTCCTGTCATTGCCATTATCATTTCCGGTTTCTTTGCATTCTTACTCTTGTTATCTGGATCTTTCGAATCCTTAGCAACTTTCAGTGTTGTTTTCCGTTTCTTCCAATATATTCCGACTGCTTTGGCAGCGCTCAAACTCAGAAAAATGTACCCAGAGAAAAAGGTTACCTTCCGAGTGCCATTCGGTCCAGTTATCCCAATTTTGGCTGTTGTCATCAGTATCTTGATGATTGCAGGGGATAATCTAATGAACTTTGTATGGGGAGCTATCGGTCTAGTAATCGCTAGTGGACTTTACTTTGTTTTCCACGGTGACAAACTAGCTAAAAAATAAAACAGTCCTCACCAATTCTATTTACACATTAGATGGGAACTTAGGAGGAGCAAAGCATTCCTTTGCTCCCTAGCCCATCTAAGAAGCCACGAATATCAAACCTGAGCTCTTTTCTCTAAGACTTCTTTCAATCCTTCTAAGAATCATAGACAATGGGCTCACGTTTGGTATTCAAACCGAAGTAAACAAATCTACTTCTACAGAACAATTCATAATCGGAGGTTTTATATGACTCAATTGATTCATTTAGATGGTAACAGCTTAACACTGGAAGAGGTCATCGCCGTCGCTCGGCACGGTGCCCAATGTGAGTTAGACGAAGCAGCCAAAGAAGCTGTTATCGCATCTCGTAAAATTGTTGATGATATCGTCCGTGAAAAACGTGTTGTCTATGGTGTGACCACTGGATTTGGCTCCCTCTGTAATGTCAGCATTTCTCCAGAAGATACTGTCCAACTGCAAGAAAACTTGATTCGTACCCACGCATCTGGTTTTGGTGATCCACTTCCAGAAGATGCTGTTCGTGCCATCATGCTCATCCGGATCAACTCGCTCTTAAAAGGCTATTCTGGCATTCGTCTATCAACTGTTGAAAAACTATTAGAATTGCTTAACAAAGGAGTGACTCCTTATATTCCAGAAAAAGGATCACTCGGAGCTTCCGGAGACCTTGCCCCCCTTTCTCATATGGTGCTCCCAATGTTGGGACTTGGACACGCCTACTACAAAGGTCAACTTTTAAGTGGTCAAGAAGCTCTCAATCAAGCTGGTATTGAAAAGATCCAATTGGCTGCCAAAGAAGGGCTTGCTTTGATCAATGGTACGACTGTCCTAACTGGTATTGGTGCTCTTGCGACTTATGATGGTATCCAGTTGCTCAAACTGTCTGACATTGCCGGTGCTCTTTCAATGGAAGTTCACAATGGTATTACTAGCCCATTTGAAGAAGACCTCCATACCATTCGCCCTCAAAGTGGACAATTGGCAACAGCTCGTAACATCCGTAATCTCCTTGAAGGAAGCAAGAACACAACGGTAGCAACCCAACAACGGGTACAAGATCCTTATACACTCCGTTGTATCCCTCAAATCCATGGGGCCAGCAAGGACTCTATTGCTTATGTGAAAACAAAAGTTGAAATCGAAATCAACTCTGTAACAGATAACCCAATCATCACCAAGGAAGGTCACGTCATCTCCGGAGGAAACTTCCACGGTGAACCAATGGCTCAACCATTTGACTTCTTGGGTATTGCCCTTTCTGAGATCGGAAACGTATCTGAACGTCGGGTGGAACGCTTGGTCAACAGCCAGCTTAGTAAATTGCCATCCTTCTTGGTCAAACACCCTGGCCTCAACTCTGGCTTCATGATTACGCAGTATGCTTGTGCTTCTCTTGCATCTGAAAACAAAATCTTGTCTCACCCAGCCAGCGTTGACTCTATCCCATCTTGTGAAAACCAAGAAGACTTCGTCAGCATGGGAACTACAGCAGCTCGTAAAGCAGCAGAAATCCTTAAGAATTCACGCCGCATCGTTGCTACTGAAATTATGGCAGCCTGCCAAGCCTTGGATCTCAAACCAGAAAATCACGAACTTGGTAAAGGTACAAAACCAGCCTATGACATGATTCGCAGCAAGGTGGCCTTCATTGAATTTGACAAGGACATCGAAATCTTTGAAGAACTCAATAAGGCATCTGCCGTTGTTGAAAGTGAAGAATTCTTAGCAACCATCGAAAAAGCAGTTGACTTAAGCATTCAATACTGATACAGTAAGGATACAGCAGAAAAAGGCTGAGAAAATTTCTCAGCCTTTCCCTTTCTAGCCTAATACAAACAAACGGAGGCATGTAACGTGCTTAGAGATTATTACCCAATGACTTACAGTTATTACCAAGGCAGTATTGAAGACAATCCTTATACTGCCAAATGGGGAATGCTGACGAAGTTTTTGGATTTGAATGATGAAACCTTGACTCCTTTTGAAGAAGTCACCTTTGGAATCCTTGGTTTTAAAAGCGATAAAGGAGTCTATATCAATAACGGCCGCGTCGGTGCTGTCGAAAGCCCTAATGCTATTCGAACCCAACTCGCCAAACTTCCTTGGCACTGGGGCACCAACGTCACAGTTTTTGATGTTGGAAATATCGATGGCCCCAATCGTTCTCTTGAAGATTTGCAAGAGAGCCTCTCTCTAACTGTCAAACGGATGTTGGAGCTAAATATTCAACCAATCGTCCTCGGTGGAGGGCATGAAACGGCTTATGGTCACTACCTGGGCCTCAAATCCTCCTTGCAACCAGATGAACAATTGGCTGTCATCAACCTAGATGCTCACTTTGACCTGCGTCCTTACGATCAAACTGGTCCCAACTCTGGAACAGGATTTCGTCAGATGGCGGACCACGCAAAAGAAGAGAGCCAGGATTTCCCTTACTTAATCTTGGGCATTCAGGAACATAGCAACAATTTATTCCTATTCAACTATGTAGCTAAAACACCAAGCATTGATTTCTTAACAGGACAAGATCTCTTCCGGATGAGCCACCAGGCTATTCTTGATCGGATTGATCAATTCTTAGAAAAACAGACAGCGATTTACCTCTCCATCGATATGGACTGCTTTGCCGTTGGTTCTGCCCCTGGTGTCAGTGCCATCCAGTCACTTGGTGTGGATCCAAAACTAGCCTTGATGTTGCTCCAACACATTGCAGCTAGTGGCAAACTGATTGGCTTTGATATTGTGGAAGTTTCCCCTCCTCATGATATTGACAACCACACCTCCAACCTGGCTGCAACCTTTATCTTTTACTTGACCCAAATCTTGTCCCAACAAAAATAAGATTCAAAACCTCTCTATCAATACAAAAGGCTTCGCAACATCCACCCCTAGGGCGTTGCAAAGCCTTTTTTATTCTTCCTTCATGACACTTGATAAGATATACTAGAGGACTTTTAATCTCTTGAGGAAGGGACGATCTCTATATGGAGTCAAGTGTTGCTCTGCCAGTTTCTTGTAGTAGTTCTTATCTTCTCTCAAGAAGATGCTCAAAGGAGGATTCAGATGCTCTCCTTGCTCCTTCTGGGCCGATAGGAAAGCCAAGAGATAATACACCATCCCCTTATCCCGTGAATGAGTCGCTTGCTTTATGGTTCCTTCTTTACGAGCCAGGTAATGTGCTACCTTCTCTTGTTCCCCAAAATGACAAGCAATTAAGGCTTGATAAAATTCGAGCAATTCTTCCTTCCAAGGGAAGCGAACGCTGGACAAAACCTTTTGAGCCCTGTCAAAATAGAGACGGGCTTGGACCAAGTCTCCCTTCCAATAGTAGGCAATCCCAAGATCAATTTCAAACACCACTCGGACCGAATCAACAGATTGATCTCCCACCAGGCGAAGGACCTCTTCCAAATGGGTAACAGCTACTTGAAAATGTCCCCTGACTTGCTCTATCTCAGCCAGGTAGGCTAAAGAAGCCGCAATTTGAATGGCATACTTGGCCTGCATGCTATTGGTCAGACTAAAGCAATCAATGGAGCGATAGAGGTGGCGGGTCGCCTGCTCCTCATCCCCCACCATCAAATGGTACAAACCCTTCAAGCGCAACTGAATCGCAATCGCTTCATGGTTGTTGGCCTGAATCGCATCTTCTAAAGCCAAATCTGTGTAATAGGCCATTTCAGAAATATTTTCTGTTTGAATGCAATAATAAATGATTTGCCGGTACCCTTCTAAAAGGAAGTCGAGCTGTTTGAGTTCCCGCGCATAGGAGATGACCTTTTGTATATCATGAATCCCCTTTTGGTACTCTCCGCTTCGAATAAAGTAGCGCCCCTCTAGATACAAGTAACGCAGTTGCAAATACTTGTAGTCTCTATCTTTTTGGTGCCTTGAAAAAAGCTGATCCAGTTCTCGACGAAGACGAGAGAGTTCCCCAAAAATGTCCAAATGGCTATTTTTCCCATCGGATACTCCCCCTTCTTCTCCCTTGGAGTATATTGGGAATAGTTCATGTTCTAGCTGGAGGATTTCTTCCAAGTAGGTCAGCTCAAAGGATAGAGAACGCAAGAGATTTTGGGACTGCTTGTATTGGTAAGCAATTTCCTTATAGAAGAGCAGGTCTGTCGAATCTTCTAAGGTTTCTTCCAGTTTTTGCGCGATTTGTTGGTGGAAGAGACGCCGTCTGGCTGGTGACAGGAGTTGGTAGAAGTACATGGCTACCAATTGCTTGCAAAATTGGACCAAGAGATCCTCCCCTTCCTCCACTATTGAGATGATTCCTCTTTGAGTTAAAGGATCTAATAATGCAGTTAAAACAGAAAGATCTGTAGCTGTCAAATCGGCCAAGATAGACATGGATATCGGCTTATGAAAACAAGACAAATAATGAAGAAGGGACTCCTCTTCACTGCTCAAGTCACCTAGTTCTTGAGACAGATAAGCTTGAATGATGTCAGGCAAGGGCTCTAAACTTTCCTTCTCTTTCCACTCTTCTATATAGCTGGACAGCAAGAAGGGACTGCCTTCACTCCACTCCATCATCTGCTCGATCAGGGCTGGTTCTATCTGCCCCAATTGGCCTTGCAAGAGTAATCGACTTTCACTCGGATCAAAATTGGTCAATTCTAGCTGGGACAAGCGTCTCTCAACTTTCAAGCCTCCTAAGAACTTGACCAAGCTATCTGACAATGGCCCCTCAGCTGTAAAAATCACCTGCCATTTTTCTTGTCCTCTACTTTCCTCTAACTGCTTCACTCTTTCCAATGAAACCGCATCGATCCACTGGGCATTTTCAAAAAGAAGCAGGAGAGGTTTTTCTTGGCTGAGCCTTTGAAGTTGCTCTCGTACAGATACGAGATCACTCTCTCCTCCTAAAAAAGAGCTTGCTGGATCTCCACTTAATTTTTCTAAAGCTTGTATAAGACCACTCCAGGTACTTCCTACTTCCTGACAACTTCCCGCTCTGCTTTCGACCTTGACAAAGCTAAAATTCCGATTGGACATCAAGACCAACTGACGCAATAGACGTTTTTTGCCTGTTCCAGATTGCCCCATGACCAAGAAGGGGCCAATAGCTTCCCCCTTCTTAACTAAGGAGAGATATTCCTCCAGTTGGGATAGTTCTCGTTTGCGACCAAAGAAAGGGAGTTCTCGGATATTCACACGATTGCTCTGTTTATAGGTGCGTTTAGCTTCCAAAACAGAATGATAAAGTTCCTCTATCACTCGACTAGGACGAACATTCAACTCACGATCCAATAAATCAACCAACTTATAATAGGTCTCAAAGAATTTCCCCAGCTGGTGATGGATTCTATAATACTCCATCAAGAGTTGGTAGTTTTTTTCTTCAAATTCATCAAGCTCTACTAAATGGTGGAGTAAGGACTCTACACTAAGGTCCCCCAGCCCCTCTTTGTCGATCTTTTGATAACAGCTTTCAATATAGAGTTGCTTATAAGCGCTCCGTTTGCGAGAAGCCCACTGATCAAAGTCCTCATCATCCTTGACGTAGAAGCCTTCTAGAAAATCTCCCTGATAAAGATGTAAATTTCTTATCGGATCTCTTTCAAAGAGTTGAACATCCAAAGAAAAACTTAGCTCAGGATTCAGAGCTAGACTACTCCTACTGGGAGAGACGATGACATCCCCTTCAAAGATTTTATTGGCTTGGTAAACAGTATTCCGCAGATTTTTCCGGGCGACTTGATTTTCCTTGTCTCCCCATAAAATACCAGCAATTTCATCACGATTGACCTCGCCCGATACGGCTAAGTAATAAAATAAAGCCTCCATCTTCGAGAAAGAAAAACGGATGTCTTTCTGTTGGAAAACAACCTTAGGGGGTCCAAATAACTTCAACGTGAGTTCTCTCTTCATTGCAAGCGCCTCCAAAATCTTCATATTAATACTATAAAAAAAAAGTTGTCTTTTAGCAAGCAATTGGCCCAAGAAAAAAGAGACTGAGAAAAATTTTTCTCAATCTCTACAATTCCTTCTTAGACTGTTGATTAGATCACCTCTAAGTTTGGTTGATGATCAAATAAAGCTTTTGTTGCATGATGGACATGATAGGCTACATCTTCATTGTTCATGGTATAGAGATGGACACCTGCAACATCTTGTGTGACCAAATCTACGATTTGATCTACCGCATAAGCTAAACCAGCTGCACGAAGGGATTCTGGATCATGCTCATACTTATCAAGGATGGCTTTGAACTTCCGTGGGATATGAACATTTTCACAAGTTTTCAACAAGCGAAGGGCCTGGTTTCTGTTAAGAATTGGCATCACCCCTGCATGAATGGGAACATCAATTCCCGCTAAGATACACTTATCTTGAAAATCGTAGAAACGCTCATTGTCAAAGAAAAGCTGAGTCACTAGGCTTGAACATCCAGCATCCACTTTCTTTTTCAGATTTTGAATATCTGAAATTTGATTTGGAGAATCTGGGTGCCCTTCTGGGTAACAAGCACCGATTACATCAAAATGAGGAGCTTCCGTTTTAATAAATTCAATCAAATCCGTTGCATAACGAAAGTCTTTCAGAGGCTCCACACCTGGAATAATATCTCCACGAAGGGCCAAGATCCGATGAACTCCCACTTGATCTAAGTCATGAAGGGTATCTGCCACTTTTTCCTTACTCAGATAGATGGCAGGCAAGTGGGCAATGGTCGGAATAGACAATTCATTTTGAATATGATTGGCTAAGGCAACCGTCGTCTCTTTGATATTGTATTTGTTATTACTAGCTGTCACACTGATAAAGTGAGGAGCTAATTCCTGCATATTTTCCAAGGCACGTAAGAGCTTGGCATTGCCTACTTCAGGATTTGGAGGGAAAACCTCAAAGGAGAGCGACGGTGTTTGCTTAGTCATCAAATGTATTCCTTTCTTGATTGAGCAATTCTTTCTTTTGCTAACCAGCAAGCTTAGGAATTTCTACTTGCCTTATAGCGCTTTACGAGCAGCTTTTGCCGCTTCTACAAGACGGATCAAGCTTTCTCTCGTTTCTTTGATACCACGTGTTTTCAAACCACAGTCAGGGTTGATCCATACTTTCTTGCTTGGTACTTTCGCAAGGATGGCTTCGATGGTGTGGTCGATTTCGCCTTCATTTGGCACACGAGGTGAGTGGATATCGTAAACCCCAGGCCCCACTTCTGTTTGGAAGTTTTGAGCTTTGAGTTCGTCCAAGATTTCAAGGTTTGAACGGCTCGCTTCAAATGAGATCACGTCCGCATCCATGTTATCGATAGCTGGGATGATATCTGTAAATTCTGAGTAACACATGTGAGTGTGGATTTGTGTGTCTGGTGCTACTGTTGAGTGTACCAAGCGGAAGGCTGGAATAGCCCAGTCAAGGTAGTCTTCGTACCAGTCGCTACGACGGAGTGGCAATTTTTCACGAAGAGCAGCCTCGTCGATTTGGATAATCTTCACACCTGCAGCTTCAAGGTCAAGAACTTCTTCCTTGATAGCAAGAGCGATTTGAAGAGTCGAATCTTTGATAGAGATGTCTTCACGTGGGAATGACCAGTTAAGGATAGTAACAGGTCCAGTCAACATCCCTTTGACAGGTTTGTCCGTACGGCTTTGTGCATAGCTAGACCATTTAACAGTAATAGGGTTGAGACGAGTGACATCACCCCAGATGATTGGTGGTTTCACCCCACGCATACCGTATGATTGTACCCAACCATTCTTAGAGAAGAGGTAACCTGACAAGTTTTGACCGAAGTACTCAACCATGTCGTTCCGCTCGAATTCACCGTGTACAAGCACATCAAATCCAACTTCTTCTTGCCATTTGATCCATTCGTCGATGGTTTCAGCAAGGAAGGCATCGTATTCTTCTTGCGTCAATTCACCCTTACGGAAGGCCAAACGTTTAGCACGCACTTCCTTGGTTTGAGGGAATGAACCGATAGTTGTTGTTGGAAGAGCTGGAAGTTTAAAGGCTTCTTCTTGGATGGCTTCACGTTCAGCAAAGGCTGGCAAACGAGTGTAGTCTGCGTCTGTCAATCCAGCGATACGCGCACGAAGTTCCGCATTTGCTCCGACACGTTCTGTTGCAAAGAGTTCTTTGTTCGCTGCAAGAGCTTGTTCACCTTGACCGTTGCGGATAGCATCCAAGTCACGGAGTTCTTCCAATTTTTCAACTGCAAAAGCAAAATGATTCAAGATAGCTGGTTCAAAGTCTTCGTTAGCAGTCGTAAATGGTACATGAAGCAGTGAGCAAGAAGTTGTCAAGACAACATTTTCAGCTGGAACTTGTTTCAAAATTTCCAAGCTTGCTTCGTAGTTATTACGCCAGATGTTTTTACCATTGACAATACCTGCATAAAGAGTCTTATCTGCTGGGAAGCCACCTTTAACGAGTTCAAGAGTTTTCTTCCCTTCAACGAAGTCAAGACCAATCGCATCTACTGGCAAGTTCACAAGGTCAGCGTAGATGTCACGCACGTCACCAAAATAAGTTTGGATCAAGACTTCAAGACCTTTTTTGTCAGCCAAGAGTTTGTTGTAGAGGTTTAAGAAGAGTGCTTTTTCTTCAGCTGTCAAGTCTTTGACAAGAGCTGCTTCATCTAGTTGGATACGAGTTGCACCAAGTTCAGCCAATTTCGCAAAAACATCTTGGTAAGCAGCCACTAAGCTATCCACGAAATCTTCTGCTTTCACACCTTCTTCAAAGTCTGACAATTGAAGGAAAGTGAATGGACCGACAAGGACAGGACGAGTGTTAAGACCCAATTCTTTAGCTTCTTGGAACTCATCAAAGATCTTGTGACCAGCCAATTTTACTTGAGTGTCTTTTTCAAATTTAGGAACGATGTAGTGGTAGTTGGTGTTGAACCATTTCTTCATTGGAAGAGCACGCACATCCCCTTTTTCTCCTTGGTAACCACGCGCCAAAGCAAAGTAGCGTTCAAGGTCAGACAAGTCCAAGTTTTGAACCGATGCAGGAACCACATTGAAGAGGAAAGCAGCATCGAGGAAGTTGTCATAATGAGAAAAGTCATTTGATGGGATTTCAGTGATCCCTTTTTCTTTGACAATGTTCCAGTGTTTGGCACGCAATTCTTTTGCAGCATCCAACAAATCTTCAGCTGTAATTTCGTTTCTAAAATATTTCTCAGTTGTAAATTTTAGTTCGCGGAATTCACCCAAACGAGGGAATCCGATAATTGTAGTTGACATGTTTTGTCCTCCAAAAATTCAAGTTGAGTCTATCTTATCAGAAGAAGCGCCTTCTGTATAATTGCTTTTCAATGGTTTATGGTATAGCCAGAAGCTATAACCTTATAGATCAAGGGTTTTCGCCTCTTGCCATTGACCAGAACTAATAGTCCTTATAAAAAATAACTATAAGGCTTCTACCAGACAGACTGCCCCCCTCCCATTGGACAGTCCTCGTCCCCTCTAAAACAAAAAAAGAAGCTATCCGCTTCTTTTAGAATGTAGATAAACATTTCTTTACATAAAATAGCTAATTTATTTTTCAAAAAAATTGGTTTCTTTTTTAGTCATTCAAGCAGATTTAAAACTTTCCGCTGTGAGAAAAGTGCCTAAAACAATTACGTTTTAGGCACTCGGGAGTTTTGGGAGTAAAACAGTTTGGGAAACTGTTTTAGCCTGAGCTTTGAAATTAATAAGCGAAGGGGTTCAAAACAAATTGAACATGGGCTGCGGATTGTGTCAAAAAGATAAGTTCTCCTAGAATCGAAAGATTCTGCGTCAAACTTCCTATTTTGACTTTATCCGCAGACGCCGTTTGTATCTTGATTTAGTCATGGAACTTCTACGAAGTTCGCTGACGTCCGTACTCACCTAAGGAAAGTTTTAAAGAAGACTTTATATGCAATCTGAAAAGCTATCCGCTTCTTTTTTTGTAGAAACTTATGCTCAAGTTAGTTGCACACAAAAAGCATCCCAAGGTTCCAATACTTTTGTCTGTTTGACCTGCTCTACATTGGTATTGCTAATGAGGACCTCCTCATAGTCTTCCTCCAGTTCAAAGCTCTGGACTTGACTAGACAAATTGACCACAATCAAGTAGCGTTGCTCCCCATCTACTCGTTTGTAGGCAAAGACTTGATCAGTTGTATCCACTAGCTCAAAGTCTGCAGAGATCAACCAATCTTGCTCCTTACGGAGGGCGACCAATTGTTGGTAGGTATAGAAAATGGATGAGGGATCAGCCAAAGCCGCTTCTACATTGATTTCCTGATAGTTTGGATTGACAGCTAGCCAAGGGTGACCGGTTGTAAAACCAGC
This sequence comes from Streptococcus sp. KHUD_013, assembly GCF_052588545.1. Classification (NCBI taxonomy): domain Bacteria; kingdom Bacillati; phylum Bacillota; class Bacilli; order Lactobacillales; family Streptococcaceae; genus Streptococcus; species Streptococcus sp. KHUD_013. The sequence goes on along the minus strand of NZ_CP186264.1, from coordinate 364,961 downwards.
CTGTGGTTGCTTGGACCACTGCATAGGGGTTCGAGCATTGTCCCGGCCAATATGTCGGATCTGGTCCATAATGGTGTCTAGCTCCACTCCCTTTTCGAGGCTTTCCTCGGCGTAGTTAATAGATTCAATATCTTCGATTTCGTCTAGGCTCTTAAAAGGATAGTTGGTCATGCCAATCTCTTCCCCCTGGTAGATATAAGGCGTTCCTCTCATCAAATGAAGAAGAATGGCTAGGGCCTTAGCGGACTTCACCCGATAGGCTTGGTCATCTCCCCAGGCAGAAACAATCCGAGGGAGGTCATGGTTGTTCCAAAAGAGAGAGTTCCAGCCTTCGTCCATGCCCAGCTCCGTCTGCCACTTGTTAAAGATTTCTTTCAACTTAGGAACATTAAGCTTCTTCGCATAGTGCCATTTGGGCTGACCCTCTTGGAAGAGAAGCCCAATGTGTTCAAATTGAAAGACCATCGATAATTCTTCATTGTCAGGACCAGAGTATTGCTTAGCAATCTCAGGTGTCGCTCCCCAGGTCTCCCCGACAGTTAACAAATCCTTATCCCCGAAAGTCGCTCGATTCATTTCTTTCAGATAAGGGTGGAGCATGGGACCATTGGCGACGATCTTCTGATCAGGAATTTTCCCAATCATGTCGATGACATCCATCCGAAAACCACCGATCCCCTTGTCGATCCAAAAGTTCATCATGTCATAAATCTTCTGCCGAAGGGTCTCATTTTCCCAATTCAGGTCTGGTTGCTTCTTACTAAAGAAGTGCAAATAATACTGCTGGGAAGCCGGATCAAATTCCCAAGCTGAACCACTAAAGGTAGAGACAAGATCATTGGGTTGGTCCCGCCAAATATAGTAGTCCCGCTCCGGACTGTTTGGATTTTCTTTCGCTTCGATAAACCAGGCATGCTCATCAGAGGTATGGTTGACCACCAAATCCATGATCATCTTAATACCGCGCTTTTGCCCCTCCTCAATCAATGTTTCCATATCTTCCATGGTGCCAAAGATGGAAGCAATATCCTCATAATCAGATATATCGTAGCCATTATCATCCATAGGGCTTTGGTAGACAGGAGACAGCCAAATGGCCGTAATACCTAACTTCTCCAAATAATCCAGCTTACTGATGATCCCCTTGAGGTCACCGATTCCATCTCCATTGCTATCTAAAAAACTCTTGGGATAGATTTGATAAATCACGGCATCATGCCACCATTTTTTCTTCATGCGCTTCTCCTTTTTGGTTTTACTTGTAATCCCTTACATCATAACCAAACTGGAAAAGAATTGCAACCCTCAGCTGACCTATCAGTCTCACTTAAAATAAAAAAGAAAGTCTCTCTAGAGAACTTCCTTTTCAAGACTTCTGTTTTTCTTTTCTTTTTGCCAAGAGTGATAAGAGAGCATGACCAATCCAAAGAGATGACTTCCCAACAAGGCGGCCACAAAAATCAGCTTGCCCCTGTCTGGATAAGAAAGTGGGAGATTGCTAAAGCCATAGCGAGCCCATTCGATAAAGATTGGATGCGAAAAGTAAAGCGCCATGCTCATCTGCTTTAAGTACTGCAAATCATAGCTTTTCAAAAAGGACGATCGCAGGCAGGCATTGACCAAATAGACCGTCACAAAGGGAAGGAGCAAGTAAAAGTTCTTATCGATTCCTTCATGTTGAAAAATGATGATGCCTTCCATACAGAACAAGCCAAAGGCGAGAGATAGCTTTTCCCAACGGTGAACCCTAAAGGTTTGTGCATGAAAATGATCATAGAGATAGTAACCCATAAAGATAAAAATGGGCGTGTAAAAGAGACCATTTCGAGCTGTAAAAAATAAATTGCTGTAGAGCTGTAACCCTTGAGAAGACTCGTAGTGTCCAGATAAGCTGAATAGGTCTCGATCAAGCCCCAGCAGTAAAGAAGAAAGGTGATCACCCCCGTCCAAACCATACCTAAGCGTTTGACCAATTGATTGACCAAAAACAGGCCCAGCAAAAAGGCAGGGATATACCAGAGTTGGTAACACATTCCCAGATAGAGCAGAGCAATCAGAACGCCTGCTGGAAAGAGAGTTACTGGGAGATGGAGACTAGAAAAAAAGACCCAGGCATAGGGAAGATAGACACAACTCCAAAATAAATAGGTTTTTACGATTTTGACCAGGTAGGCCTTCATTTTCCTTGCATCTCTTAGTGATGGCTTTAGGAAAAAGCTGGCACAGACGATAAAAAATGGCACCGCTAGCCGTCCAAGGATACTCTTAAGGCCAAAATGCACTGGCTCATAGGAAGTTAAGCGACCACTATGCACCAAAATCACTGCAATCGCAAAGAGGTATTGAAAAAGACTAATACTGGAAGTGTTATAGAGGGAATTCTTTTTCATGTCCGGCTCCTCGCTAAATGCAAAATGCAGATTCTATGGTTATTTTAGCATGAAAGGCAGGGCCAAGCAAGGAATCTTTGGATCCTTATCTACCTTTTTCCATCTATTTTTGATATACTCAAAGCATGCACAAACAAACCATTATTGATTTTAAAGAGCTTGGATTGCGACACATTTTCACCAAGCCGCTAAAGGAATTAAAAACCAGAGACCTTGACCAAGTAGAGACTCTTCTGAGAGAGGTGGAAGCCTATCAGGAGGCTGGTTTTTATGCCGTCGGCTATGTCAGCTATGAAGCCGCTCCTGCTTTTGAGAAAAAATTAGCCGTCCACCCAGCACCACTCATGGGAGAGTATCTCCTCTATTTCACCATCCACGAGAAAGTAGAAACCCTGCCTTTCCCAGAGGACTACGAGGCAGTGGATCTTCCAGCCAATTGGCAGGAAGAGGTAGAGGCGCCTGCTTATCGAAAAGCTATCGAGACCATCCAGCACCATATCCGCCAAGGGGATACCTACCAGGTCAACTACACCGTCCAACTTTCTCAAGAGCTAAAAGCTGACCCTTTGGCCATCTACAATCGCTTGGTAGTAGAACAGAAGGCCCATTACAATGCCTTCATCCAGCACGATGATGTGGCCATCCTCTCCATCAGTCCTGAGCTCTTTTTTGAACAAGATGACAAGCTACTAATCACCCGCCCTATGAAGGGGACGACTCGTCGTGGGCTTACCAACCAAACAGATCTTCAAGAGGCTGCTTGGCTAGAAGCTGATCCCAAAAATCGAGCAGAAAACATGATGATTGTGGATCTCCTGCGTAATGATATGAATCGCATTTCGGAGATTGGAAGTGAGCAGGTGACCCGTCTCTGTCAAGTTGAGCAATACTCCACCGTTTGGCAGATGACCTCGACCATTGAAAGTCGCTTACGTCCCGAAGTCGACCTAGTCCAAACCTTCCAGGCCCTCTTTCCTTGCGGTTCCATCACAGGTGCACCGAAGATTTCCACTATGGAAATTATTCAACAGACAGAGGTTGCTCCTCGTGGCGTCTACTGTGGAACAATCGGCATCCTTCTTCCAAAAGGTAAACGAATTTTTAATGTGGCCATCCGAACCCTCCAAATGCAGGGGAAGCAAGCCATCTATGGCGTAGGTGGAGGCATCACTTGGGACAGCAAATGGGAAAGTGAATACCAAGAGACCAAGCAAAAGTCTGCTGTTCTCTACCGACAAGAGCCTCGCTTTGAGCTCCTGACGACCGGCCGCATCCACCAAGGAGAGCTGACCTTCCTGGAGCAACACCTGACCCGTTTGAGAGAGGCCAGTCGCTACTTTACCTATCCTTATGATGAGCCAAAACTCCTGAAAAAACTTCAAGAAGAGCTTGCTCGTTTGGATTCCAACCTTGACTATCGTTGTCGGATTGCCTTGCAAAAAAACGGGACCGCCCAGCTAGAGATCACAGAACTAACAGACTTGCCAGCTAGCTATCTGCAGGCTCAACTAAGAAAACAAACTGCTCCATTAGACCGACCTTTTACCTATTTCAAAACGAGTCAGAGAGACCATCTCAGCCGGTCAGAACAGGAGCAGATCTACTATTTAGAAGACGGAACCTTGCTAGAGACGACCATCGGAAATCTCATCCTAGAGATTGACGGCCAGCGCTACACGCCTCCAGCTCACCTCCCTATCCTCGACGGGATTTACCGCCGCCATCTCTTAGAAACTGGACAAGTAGAAGAAAAACTGTTAACGCTGAAGGATTTAGAAGTCGCTGACCAAGTCTATGCCTGCAATGCCCTGCGTGGCCTCTATCCACTCGATTTCACTAGAGAGGAATCAGAATGAAACTTATTTTTTTACATGGCCTAGGACAGGATGCCCACTCTTGGCAAGGGGTCCAAGATGCACTTTCCCCCTTGCAATCTGAATCTTTCGCTATTTTCTCCCATCCAAGCGAAAGCTACCAGGAGGCCAAAGAAAGATTGACGGAGTACCTCCAACAAGAAAGCGAACCCTTTATTCTGGTTGGACTCTCACTGGGAGGCGTTCTCGCTCTCGATCTCTCCAGCCAAAACTTGCCACAACTCAAGGGCTTGGTGGTTTCAGGGACGCAATACAAACTCAACACCAATCTCCTCTATAGGCTCCAAATTCTCCTTTTTCGTCTGATTCCCAAGCATGTCTTTGAAAAGCAGGGGGCCAATAAACAGCACATGTTGCAAATCTTTACCGAATTAAAAAGCCTCAATCTAACCGATACCGCTAAAACTTGCCCTCTTCCTAGCTTAGTGATTTGCGGCAGCAAAGATGGGGCCAATCAGGCTTCTTCTAAAAAGTTGGCAAATCTCCTGCCTAAAGGTCACTATCTAGAAATCGCAGACGGAGGCCATCTACTCAATACTCAGAAACCCCATGAACTGGCAGAAGCTATCAAAGAGTTTGTCGCTAGGTTTTAAAATGAGGAGGCTAGCTTAAAAAACAGTTCCTCTTAATGTAGATAACGTATTTTTTCATGTTACATAACTTAAAAAATCAAGAAATGTTTATATTTTTAAGTTATGCATGAATATCTAGAGGCTTTCCGCCGTGAGAAAAGTGCCTGAAACACAATTGTTTCAGGCAATCGGGAGTTTTGGAACCTTAGGTCCAAAACTAAGTCATGGAACTTCTTCGAAGTTCGCTGACGTCCGTACTCACCTAAGGAAAGCCTCTAAGAAAATTTATTCTTAAAGTCACGGCTAACTTTTAAAAGGTTAGTCGTTTTTTTAGAAATATTTGAGAATTGCTTGATAGTTATTTGAAAAGCAAGCTGTATACTAAGAGTGTAAAGAAAACAACTAGTCATTTGGACGAAGGAGAAAACCATGGAAAAAGTATTAGAAATTTCCCATTTGAGTAAAAAGTTCGGTCAACAATACGCCTTAAATGATGTGAATCTCACCATTCGCAAAGGTGATGTGTACGGCCTGATCGGTAAAAATGGTGCAGGGAAAACCACCCTCATCAAGGTCATCACCCAGCTGATTCAAGAAACTGATGGAAGCGTCTCCCTCTTCGCTTCCACGAATCGCTCTCAGTGGACACAAGCCCTGAAACGGGTTGGATCTGTCATTGAAAGTCCTGTGGCTCACAAGCATATGACCGCTTATCAAAACCTAATCTACTATTGCAAGGCACGCCATATCCCCAATCCCGACCAGGTCATCAAAGAAACCTTGAACTATGTAGGCCTGAATAATACGGGTAAGAAGAAATTCCGCGATTTTTCACTGGGGATGAAACAACGGTTGGGAATTGCGATTGCGCTCATTGCCAAGCCCGACTTCCTCATTTTGGACGAACCTATCAATGGTCTCGATCCTGTCGGAATCAAGGAATTCCGTCAGATGATCAAGCGCCTCAACGATGAACTCGGCATGACCATCCTCATTTCCAGTCACATCCTCTCCGAGCTTTATCTGGTTGCCAATCGCTTTGGCATTGTCGACCAAGGACGCCTGATCAAAGAAATTAGCAAGGCTGAATTCGAAGAACAAGGAGAAGATTACATCATCCTCAAAACTAGCCAACTAGCTCTTGCCAGTCAACTGATCCAGGATCAGCTCCATCACCGTATCAAGGTCATCGATAAGGATGGAGAAATCCATATCTTTGGACAGACTCACGATATTAAAGTCATTGTCAAAGCGCTCGTTCAAGAGGATATTGACGTGGATGAAATCTACTATGCCCGCCAAGATCTGGAAAAATTCTTTACGGACTTGGTAGACTAGTCACCCCACCGTCTTGCATTACTTATCCCACATATTTCATTTAGGAGATTTATCATGTTGCATACCATTCAAGCAGATTTTTACAGACTTTTTCGCTCTAAAGGTTTTTGGATTACAGAAGCCATTCTCGTTCTCAACATCCTGTCTGGAGTCATCTTTGGAGCTACTGGCCACGTCGGCGTCAATACGGAATCCAAATTACCCCAAGCAACCGAAGTTTGGACGGGCTTTAAAGCCTTGACCAACTACTCTTCCAGCATCAGTGTGACTATCCTCTTTACCATTATTGTCATCACCTTGGTTCTAGGGACAGACTTAACGCAAAACTTATACAAGAATAATCTGGCCTATGGGGTTTCGCGCACCAGCTACTACTTTGCCAAAAGCGCCGTTGTCCTGACCATTGCCCTCTTCCAATTTCTCGTTTCTTATGGTCTCGTCTTCTTGATCGCGACCCTCTACAATGGACTTGGAACCATGCCAGAGCACTTCCTTGCTCATTTTGGTCTGACCGTGCTGATTCAGTTCCTCTCCACCCTGGCTTGGGTCAGCATCATTTCCTTCCTTCTTTACGCTAGCCAATCCATCACCCTAGCCTTCGTTGGCTACTTCATTGGAAATATCCTCTTAAGCCTTCCTGCGCTCTTCTTTAAAGATATTGATATTCTCCACTATCTAAACTTGGAATTCCAATATTCCATGGTACAGAGCACAACAGCAACGAACAACACTCTCTCGATTGCTCTTGGATTCATCCTTGTTTTCGGCTTCCTAGGACTCGCTACTTTCAAACACAAAGATTTATAACAAAAAGGCTTGAGCGATGCTCAAGCCTTTTTTCTTAGTGTAATGGTCAAAACAAACCAATCTGCCTCTGTTGCCAGTTGCAAGTCGCCCCCTAAGATCTCTACAAAATTTTGAATGATATAGAGACCCAAGCCAGATGATTCTTCTGTATCCGATAGATTTTCTGAGTAGAAGCGACTAGCCAACTGGTCTAAGTGCTGGATCGGTTGTTGCACAATATTGCGTAGCTCGACCCGAATCGTGTCCTCATCCGACATCAAGGTCAAGCGGGCCTGATCCTTCCCATGCTTGAGGACATTGCTGAGCATATTTTGCAAGAGGCGCTCCCAGAGCTCAGGATCGGTAGCATAATGAAGATGCTCTTCTAGCTCCACCTCTAAGGCAATCCCCGCCTCAGACAAGCTATCATAATACTGGAACAACTGCTGGGTCAGGACTTGGCTGAGATTAACGTCTGTAAGCCGAGGCTGAATAGCTCCTTCCATCAAGCGTCTGTATTCCAAGAGAGATTCCAGGCGTTTTGAGACGACTTGAAGATTGGAAGCAATTTTCTTCAGCTTTTCCTCTTCCTGCGTCCCACCCTTGATGATTTGTTGGGTATAGCCCGATGCAATGGTCAAAGGCGTCCGGATATCATGAGCAATATTACTGATGGCCATATCCAAGGTCTTTTTCTCTTGAAAGGCAATCCGATTGGTCCGCTCGATCTGATCAAAGAGATCACTGACCTGCTTGGTCAAGGCGACCAATTCTTTTTTTGAAACACGTGACGTTAACCGTACCCCACTCCCATTTTGGAGCTTCTGTTGAATCTGCTCCTGCAAATCTGTGAGAGCAGAGAGTAGGCGAAGGTAACCCAGTCCCAAGAGAAAGACAAGGACGACTAGAATTAGAACCAATCCCCACATTACTTGTCTCCTTTCAAGCGAACACCCAAGCCCCAGACGGTTTCAATATAGTCCTCATCCGGATCGAGCTGCGCAATTTTCTTTCGGAGATTGCTCAATTAGGCATTGAGGGTATTGTCTCCAGGCAGATAGACCTCTTCCCAGACCGCCTCATACAATTCTTCCTTGGTGAAAATCTTCTTTGGATGTGCCAGCAAGGTCTCAAAAATTTGAAATTCTTTTTTGCCCAAGCGAAGCGTCTGTTCGCCAGACTCCAGTTCAAAGGTTTCTGGATTCAGGACCAAATTCTTAAAGGAAAGCTTTTGCAACGCTTGAGCTTCCTGTGCCGGAGAGACGTGATTTCGCAACTGCACCGTCACCCGAGCCGCCACTTCGTCCAGATTAAAGGGCTTAACAATATAATCATTGGCACCGGCAAGGAGGTACTGGCTAATGAGGTGTTTGTCTCCAAGAGCCGTCATCATGATAACAGGCGCCTGACTCTGCAAACGGATCTCCTCCAGGACCTGGTCCCCATTTTTCCCTGGAAGCATGATATCCAAAAGGACCAAATCAATGGCTTCTTGCTGGAAGAGCCGTAGCCCTTCTGTACCTGAAAAAGCCTGAAGGACCTCATGATCTTCACTTAAGAGACTGTATAAAATTTCTTGGATATCATTATTATCCTCGATTAATAAAATCCGTGCCACTTGCCCCGCTCCTTTTTTCTTTGCTTGCGAAATCAGTTCTATTCCCCTAGCCTATCAAATAAAGGGACCTTCGTCAATCAAAAATGCAAAGAAAACACTCGATCAAGAAGAACTTTCTTCCTAACCGAGTGTTGCATTAGTTGACAGAAGCCCCATTGGTCGCAATGACGTCTTTGTACCAATAGAAGGATTTCTTACGTGAGCGGGCCAAGCTTCCCTTGCCTTCGTTGTCCCGGTCGACATAGATAAAGCCGTAGCGTTTCTTCATTTCTCCAGTCCCGGCAGAGACCAGGTCAATACAGCCCCAAGTCGTATAGCCCCAGAGGACAACACCATCTTCATGAATGGCATCCCGCATGGCCTTGATGTGGGCTGCCAGGTAGTCAATCCGGTAATCATCCTCAATCTCCCCGGCTTCATTTGGAGTATCAACGGCGCCTAGTCCATTTTCTACGATAAACATCGGCTTTTGATAACGATCCCAGATGGTGTTCAGCGTAATGCGGAGACCAAGAGGGTCAATCTGCCAACCCCATTCCGAGCTTTCTAGGTAGGGGTTCTTCAGAGAGGCAAAGATATTGCCCGCTGTTTTCTCCCTTTCAGCTGGATCACCTGAAGCGACCCGACTGGCATAGTAGGAGAAGGAAATAAAGTCCACTGTATGGTCTTTCAACAATTGAAGGTCCTGTTCCGTCATCTCGACCGTAATTCCCTGACGTTCCCACTCTTTCTTGGCATAGGTTGGGTATTCCCCACGCGCCTGCACATCGATGAAGAAATAGTTCTTGCGGTCTTCTTCTAGACCAGCCCAGATATCTCGCGGAGCACAGGTATGCGGATAGTTTTGCCCTGCTGCCAACATACAGCCGACCTTATTGTTGGGATCAATCTCATGGGCTAGCTTGGTGGCAATGGCTGAAGCGACCAACTCATGGTGAGCCGCCTGGTATTTGACTTGCTCCTCATTCTCTCCTTCTTCAAAGCAGAGACCCGCTCCCATAAAAGGCGCATGGAGGATCATATTGATCTCATTAAAGGTTAGCCAGTAGTTGACCAAGCCCTTGTAGCGAGTGAAGAGAGTTCGGCAGAGTCGTTCATAACATTCCAACATCTTACGACTACGCCAACCTCCATACTCAGTAATCAAATGCATGGGACAGTCAAAGTGGGTAATGGTCACCAAGGGTTCAATGCCATACTTATGGCACTCCTTAAAGAGGTCTTCATAGAACTGTAGACCTGCTTCATTTGGCTCCAGTTCATCCCCTTTAGGGAAAATCCGAGACCAGGCAATGGACAAACGATAGGTTTTAAAGCCCATTTCCCCAAAGAGGGCAATGTCTTCCTTGTAGCGATGATACATATCAATGCCATCCTTAGCCGGATAAAAATAGCCCTCTTCAAAGTCGAACATCTTTTTCTGACCCGTGATAATGGCGTGACGGTCAGGCCCAATCGGTACCACATCCACATTGGCCAAGCCACGGCCATCTTCATTATAAGCTCCCTCACACTGGTTAGCAGCCGTCGCCCCACCCCAAAGGAAACCATCTGGAAATTGAAGTTTATCGGTCATCTCTCTACCTCATTTGATTTGATAGTTCTATTATACCCTTCTCTAACTCGAAAATCTTACAGCATCCTAAGAAGAACTGATACTATTCTAAGGTATCTATCGAACTCATACAAGAAAACAGATCGGACGAATCCGAACTGTTAAAATGCATACTCTTTTGCCAAATATAATATTTGGCTTTCTTAAATCTAATAAATTCTGTTAAATATAGAAAAATTTTATTCGTTAGAATTATTCAATCATCTACTGAAACTTTCCGCCGTGAGAAAAGTGCTAGAAACACGATTGTTTCTAGCACCCGGGAGTTTTGAAACTTTAGGTTCAAAACTAATTGAACACGGGCTGCGGATTGTGTCAAAAAGATAAGCTTTCCTAGAATCAAAAGATTCTGCGTCAAACTTCCTATTTTGACTTTATCCGAAGACGCCCTTAGTATCTTGATTTAGTCATGGAACTTCCTGGATTGCTGAAATCATCCACTGGATAATTTCACCTAACGTCCGTACTCACCTAAGGAAAGTTTCAAAGAAGATTTTGTCTTTAATAAAAAAGACCGGACGGCTCCGATCTTTTAAATAGTTCATTTTCTCAAATTCTATTTTAAGAATAGCTAAGGTTGACGTTAAATGACCACGCCTCCTATTTCATACGATAAAAATCAATCACTAGACCTGCTGGACCACTTACTAGCAGGGATTCGGTTCCCCAATCAGTTACAGCTGGACCATTTAAAACCTGGATACCAAGATCTTTCAACCGTTGGTAGTTCTGCTCTACATCCTCAACTTCAACGTGAAGAATGATTCCTGACTGGAAATTTTCCAAAGATATCAAATGGTTTTGGGATAACATGAGACAGTGACTGCCAATCGTGAACTGAGCAAAACTTTGGTCAACATAGTCCGCCTTTTTGTCCAAGATACGCTCCAATTCAGCACATACTTGGGGAACATTTGAAACGATGATATCTAATTGATTTAAATTCATTTACTATCCTCCAGAAAAAGACCGGATTGCTCCGATCTTTTAAGTTTCTCTCTAAGAAAATCAAAGCATAAAATCTACAATGTTTACTTTTGATTTTCCACAAGAGAAATTATTTGATTGCGCGTGATTGCAACCCTTCTTCTTCCAAGAAGAGGCGGAATGGTACAAGCTCTTCAGCTTCGTATTTTTCTTTGAAGGCTTTAATAGCTTCTTCTGAGTGTTGTTTTGGATCCAACTCAAGTACTTCTACTGGAAGTGGACGATGTGGAGTGATGTGAGCATCGATAACAACAGTTTTACCTTCTTTGTTCAATTTAACAGCTTCAGCAACGACTGCGTCGATGTCTTCGATACGGTCAACTGTAAATCCAATAGCTCCTTGAGCTTCAGCGATTTTCGCATAGTCAGCATTAGGGAAGTCACAACCAAACAAGTGTTTGTTTGTGTCTTCGTATTTGTCCTTGATGAAGGCATATTTACCATTTGAGAAGACAACGTTGATAACTGGAAGGTCGTATTGAACGTTTGTGATAACGTCTGGGTAGCACATGTTGAATGCACCGTCACCCATGATGTTCCATACTTGGCGATCTGGATTGTCTTTCTTAGCAGCGATACCACCAGGAAGGGCAATACCCATTGTCGCAAAGAGTGGAGATGTACGCCACATGTTCTTAGGTGTCATGTGAAGGTGACGAGTTGATGTTTGAGTAGTGTCACCTACGTCGATTGAATAGATAGCGTCTTGATCAGCATGTTTGTTGATTGCATTGTAAACTTGATACAATTGCAATTCACCCTCAGTTTTACCTTCGAGTTTGTTCATGTAATCACGCCAGTTTTGGTTATTCTTAACGTTTGCACGCCACCAAGGAGTAGATTCAACTGGATTCACTTTATCAAGGATTGCTTTCGCTGCTTGACCTGCATCACCAAGGATTGAAGCGTCTAGGGCATGACGTTTACCAAGTTTGTAAGGGTCGATATCGACTTGGATGAATTTTTCAGTGTTCTTGAATGCTTCGTATACTTCAGCAAATGGGAAGTTTGAACCAAGGAAAAGAACTGTGTCTGCTTCAAAGACAACTTCGTTGGCTGGTTTCCAACCAACACGGTAAGCAGAACCTGTCAAACCTTCGTAGTTCCATTCGAACGCTTCAAAGTTTTTACCAGTTGTGATGATTGGTGCTTTGATTTTACGTGACAATTCAGTGATCACTTCACCAGCTTTAACACCACCGTAACCAGCATAGATCACTGGACGTTCAGCATTGTTCAAAATTTCAACAGCCTTGTCAATTTCAACTTCGTTCAAAGCAGGAGCGATGAATGAACGCTCGTAAGAACCTGATCCGTAGTATGAGTTTTCGTCGATTTCTTGGAAACCAAAGTTTACTGGAATTTCAACGACAGCTGGACCTTTTTTAGAAACGGCAGCACGGCAAGCTTCGTCAATCACTTTTGGCAATTGCTCAGCGTAAGCTACACGTTTGTTGTAAACAGCGATACCGTTGTACATTGGGTTTTGGTTCAATTCTTGGAAGGCATCCATGTTCAATTCGTTAACTGGACGTGATCCAAGGATAGCAAGGAATGGAGTGTTATCCATAGCTGCATCGTAAACACCGTTGATCAAGTGAGTTGCACCTGGTCCACCTGAACCAACTGCAACACCGATAGATCCGCCAAATTTAGCTTGCATAACCGCTGCAAGAGCACCTGTTTCTTCGTGACGAACTTGCAAGAAACGGATATCTTTGTCTTCAGCCAAAGCGTCCATAAGTGAGCTAAGTGTTCCTGATGGGATACCGTAGATAGTGTCTACGCCCCATGTTTTCAATACGTTGAGCATTGCTGCAGATGCAGTAATTTTTCCTTGAGTCATAAATATAACTCTCCTTCAATAAAAATAATTGTCAGTCTTTGAACTGAATTCGACAAAGAGTGAAAACGTTTCAAATAACTTTACTATATCAATTTATCACGTTTTATTGTCCTTGTATAAGAATATGCTCACTGAATGCCTGGAACTATTACATAACACAAAGCAAAAATCTGTTCTGTTTCCGCAAACTATTTTATAACAGAAGTCATAAACCGCATAAGGACAAGGTTTTTGCTTGTTGTAGAATTAGTACAAAATAAAGTATTTTCCCGAACTGTTTTATAGAAAGCATAAAAAATCCTAGCTGGAAAATCATTTTCCTTGCTAGGATGGGTTAGATTTCGCTTTGAAGAGCCTTACTCAAGACTCTGTATCCTTCGATGGTTAGATGAAGACCATCTGTTGTATAAGCCGGTTTGAGCTGACCATCCTCTCCAAGCAAATGGTCAAAAACATTGATAAATTCAACATTTATCATCCCTTGGGCCAATTCGTGGTAGGCCTGGTTCAAGGTCTGAATCTTCTGATTGGTCCGGATATAAACTGTCCCCTTGTAGGGCTCTCCCTCATTCACAGGAAGAACCGAAACGAGTTTGATTTGCGCCAAGGGCAAGAGCCGCACCATCTCCTGCAGGATGATGCTCATGTTTTCAATGGTTTCCGACAGGGGCATTTCCTTACCAATGTCATTAGTTCCAATCAGCAAAAAAACCTTATCCACTGCTTGACCGAAAATATGGGCATCTAGATGCTCTCTTAAGAGGTCTGTCTTGTAGCCTCTAATCCCCCGGTTCACCATATACTGATCCGTCAGTAGCAACTCTTGAAGGGGATAGTATTCGACGATAGAGTCTCCTATAAAAAGAATATCGGGTTCCCTCAAAGGATTTTGATTCAGTTCTCGGTAATTCTTCTGTATTTTTGCCTGTTCTTTCAACAGCCAGGTTTCTAATAATTGTACAGCCATAAAGGCTCCTTTCGATTCGTATAGTAGAAACTGTGCAAGGTAGGATAAGATCCTAGTCGAAGCTGATCCTTCCATCCAAGTAAGCTTCGATGACTTCGTAGACTCCATGATTCTGATGAGAAGGCGCCGTATAGCGGGCTGCTTGTCGCGCATGGGGATCCGCATTTTCCATTGCATAGGAATAGGTCGCTAACTCAAGCATCTCGAGATCGTTTTGGCTATCGCCAAATGCCATCAGATGCCCACCATCCACGCCCCAGCGTTCTTCTAAGAATTGAATGGCCGTAGCCTTATTGACACCCGGTTGCAGAATATCAATGGCTCCATAGCCACTAGCTGCTGGAAGCAGGCGCTCTCCAAACTTTTCTCGCAGCTCTTGCACAAAATCTTCGACTTTTTTAGTCTCCGTGACGACACTTAACTTCAAAACTTGCTCGCCATGTTCATGGACCAAATCATCCACAAAGCGCATCCGTTTGTAAAAAGCAGCTGCTAACTCAGGCGTCATCAATTGCTCTAAAAGAGGAAACTCTGTTCCTTTCTTGGCATAGCCTCCCGATAAGCTACTAACGACCAGATGAAGTTCTTCTTCTCGGCCTTCTAGATACTGCAAGACCTCCTGCACCAGCTCTTCCGGCCAGCTGCACTCTCGGATGAGCTTTCCCTTCTCTAATATCCGTGCCCCATTGGCCAGCACCAAGGTGACGCGATCTTTCAAGTCTCCCAATACATGAGCCATACGGCTATAGCCATTCCCTGTCGCAATGACAAAAGGAATCCCTCTTTGGTCTAGCTGATCCAAAATGCGGCTCAAGCGCTCATGATCTACTTCTCCTTGCTCGTCCATCAGAGTGCCATCCATATCTGTCGCAATCATTTGTAGCATACCGCCACCTCTTTCCATCTTTCCCCTATTATACACCATTCCCTCATCATTTTGGAGCCTTCTCTCCCATAAATCACACCTCTCCTCCTTCCTTAAAATTTAAGAAATTCCACCGAATCCTCTTTAATTTTTGGTCCAATTTTATTATAATATAGATAGTAGATTTCCCTGTATGAGTAACTAGCAGACCCTTTCACACACCTGGTAAAAACGTCTGCTACTCCCGAAAAAGATCTAAGAGGTAGGCATGAACACAAAGACCTTATACCGCCAAACATCCTTTCCCAATAGCGATTTCCCTTTTTCAATCAGACAGATTAGAACAAAAAATGGCCAGCCAGATATCTTATTTCACTGGCACACCGATATTGAGATTATTTATGTCAATGAAGGGACTGCTCAGTTCCATATCGACTATGAATATTTTAATAGTCAGCCTGGTGATATTATTTTGATCCGCCCCAATGCCCTCCACTCCATCCACCCCATCCAGAGTTCTTCTCATACTATGGATGTCCTGCATTTTAATCTGGACCTGATTGGGATTACCCATAAAAATATCGCCACTCTAAAATATTTACAACCACTCTACAATGGGGATTTTGAATTCGTCCGACGCATTCAAGCCCAATCACCTGGTTACGAAGAAATCAAACAGAGCCTCTTAACCTGTATGGCAAACGGAAGAGAACAAGGACCCTACTATGAACTCCGACTTAAATCCCAGCTCAATGAACTCCTCTATCTCCTCTTCTCTCACAACTATATCGTCGAGAAGAAGTTCTCAACGGACGCTTACCGGAGAGAAGAAAAAATCCGTTTGGTCCTCGATCATATTTCGAACCATTACCAAGAGGAGCTCATGATCGAGCATTTGGCAGAGCTGTGCCATTTTAGCCCGACCCACTTCATGAATTTCTTTAAGAAACAATTAGGACTCTCTTGTATGGAGTACATCATTCAATATCGACTGAAAAAAGCAGCCCATCTCCTCCAGCATTCCGATCTGGCAATCATTGATATCGCGAGCCAATCCGGCTTCAACAACCTCTCAAACTTTAATCGCCAGTTCAAGAAATACTATCAGGTTACTCCAAGCCAATACCGAAAAGCTTGTCTATAACCAATAGATCAAACAATAAAAGCACATAAAACACAAGTGAAGTTTGCGTTTTATGTGCTTTTAATTTTTTACAACAGAAGGTCTGATAAAGCCTAGCAACCTTCCTCTTTATCACTCAACATTCTATTCAAAGACCATTTCCCTGTCTTTTCATATTGTCCAATTAATTCTTGGGAAGTTTGAGTGATTTCTGAAGGAAAATGGAGGCTTTTTAATGTATTGACCGCATTCTTCGTTACTGCTGCTCCCTGCTTTATCTGATAATCAAAGACGATTTTCCCGTCAACATAGCAACTGTCAAAATGATAATTATCATTTACTGCACCAGATGCCGCAACTAGCTCAATATCATGACTCGAAATCATATACAAGCAATCGTGTCTCGATAGCCAGCGGACAATCCCTAAGCCAGACCCAATTCGCTCAATGGTATTGGTTCCCTTAAAGAGTTCATCAATAAAGAAATAATGAAAATCTGACTTTTCCAGACTCTCAATCATTCGGAGAATTGTTTTGCTCTCTGTAATAAAATAACTATCTCCAACCTCGATATCATCGCTGACATCCATAGAGGTCATGACATGTCCATAAGAAAGCTCCAAACTGTCACCATAAGCGAAGCCCAAGCCCTGCGCTAAAATACAGTTAATGGCTACCATTTTCAAATAAGTGGATTTCCCGGAGGCATTATCCCCACTAATCACCATATTTTTTTCAAAACTAACGTCGTTAGCAACTGGATCTGCTAGTAAAGGATGGTATATCCCCTTTCCTTTAATCCCAGCTTCTTCCTTAAAATTGGGATGACAAACCAAATTACCATCACGCTTATGGCGTAGAAGGCTGATGGCTACTTCCAATTCGCCCAAAAGATTGATTGTTTCCTGCGCTTCTTTCTGATGAGTCCTCACTTGCTGATAGATATAGATTTGAGCAATCTGAGGAATTAAGAAAAGAAAATTAAGGTAAATCAGGATAATTTCCATCTCGGAGCTTCCTGTTGGACTTTGTAAGATACTGGAAATGACTTTCGTCTTCTTAAATGGTTGGATAGCCTGTTTGAGGGCTTCTTGTTTTGGTAGCGCTAGACGGCTCAACTTTTCCGCTGAAGCAAAGATGCGAACCAGGTAACTAACTTGATCCAAGCGCATTTTATTCGACCAATTCCGAATGCTCGAAAAAATGATATTAAACGTCACACTCGCTATCAAGACTGACATGGCTTGAATTTGAAAAAACGGAAGAAAGAAAAGAGAGAGGACTGGCAAACACGCTAAAAAAAGATAGAGAGAAAGATAGATCCTCGAATCTTGCTTCCCTGGATTCGCCACAATACTTCTAGCCATATTGTGGTTCTTTTTTCCTAACTGGTTCATAACAACCTGAACCTTCAGACGGAGATCCGGGTGATGTTCAAAGAAATCTTCTAACTCCTGCAAAGATGCATCTGGTTGAAAGTTTATCAAACGCATCTTCTGATACAAGGCCTCAGCCCCTATACTAGACTGTGTACAGTTTAGCTGATCAAAGACTCTATGCATGTCTAAATCATGCCAAGTTTGATCATCTACTTGACTATCCGTTGGCTGGAGTGTAGATGCCAAAAGCATCGTTTCCACTAAACTCTCTTCACTATCATTTTTTATAAAAAAAGGTTTTCCCTCCCAAGCCTTGGCTAATTTTTTTCTCAGACGAATCGTTGATATCCGATTTGTTAGAACCATAATGATGATCAGTCCAACAAATCCAATTGGTAACCATCCAAGTTTATCCATTCCTACCTTCGCCCCTTCCTACTGCCAATTCAGATTCACACGTTCCTTCACTTCCTGGTAGGCTGTATCGACACGCGCCTTTGTTTCATCATCCAATTGGTTCCGGTACTTGCCGCCTTCAATCCAGTCCTCCAAGATATAGGTCTGGAAATGATAGAGTTCATAACCTTCAGGAGAATAACTGTCCTTTGGCGTCCGGTTGACCCAAGTAGGATGAGCTGTGGCCGTTTTGATCCGTGTCTTGCGCCCTACCTTCTCAATGGTGATATCCATCAGGACACCCCGTTCGGTCCATTGCGCATTGTCTATCCCTTCCATGGTTTCCATCCGCTGATTGGAAAGGAAATTCCCCATAGAATAAACAATCAATTTCTGTTGCCCATCCTTATCCACAATCTCAGCAGGCTGGACAACATGAGGATGACCACCCAAGACGATATCCGCCCCCCAAGAAATCATCTTATGGTATAGCTCCTTTTGTTCCTCTGATGGCTCTAACTCATATTCATTTCCCATCTGAGGCATGACAATGGTCATGTCCGCTTCCATCTCCGCTTTTTGGATTTCTTGACGCATCCGCTCCTCATTGAGGTCCGATAGACGGTTGTCATAGTCCTCTTGTTCTAGATTATATTCCATCCCATTAAACCCGTAGGAATAGGCCAAAATCGCAATCTTGATCCCATTTACCTCCTTGATCAGGATAGGGGCTTGATCCCGCGTCTCATGTGGGTAGACACCAACCGTTTGGATCCCCGCGTCTTCAAAAGCCTTGGCAGTCGAAAACAGCCCTTCCAAGCCAGAATCGAGGATATGGTTATGTCCCAGATCCATCACCTGATAGCCTGCCTCCTTAATCGAAGCAACTACCTCCCCAGGGGCATTGAAAATCGGATAGCCCGAAAGCCCATAATCCGGATTAATGGTCCCTTCAAAATCCCCCAAGACCAGATTCCCTTGCTTTAACCATTCCTGAGCATAGTGATAATTCTCAGAAAAATCATAGCTTCCATCTTCCTTGGCGGCGCTCATATAAATCAAGTCATGATAGAGTTGATCTCCATTTGCCATGATCCGAGCCGTATGCGGTAACTGATCTGGATGAATTTCTTCTTGCTTTTCAACGACTTCCGGCATTTCTAGCGCTGTAATGGGAAAACCATTCCATTTTTGAACCCACAAGACCAGATTTGCTGCCGCAAATACTGTAATCAGCAAACCATAGACAAACTGTTCGTTGGTCAGGCGAAAAGCGGTCACCTTTCCCAAGCCAATATCAAGCCAGTCGTTGAGCATCCTGAGGATATCTTTCCCAAGCTCGCTCCATCTCTTTAAGAGATCCTTCCAATTCTTCATCATCTTCTCTTCCTATTTCTCTTGCACTTCTCAAAGGCCTCTCCCTAGCATCTTGATGGTACCTTTTACATTCTCACACTTCTCTAATCATCTCAGGTTTATACAATGAGCCACTAAAACCACATCAAACCTAGTATTCATTGAAATGCTTTCCCTTCATTGTATCACAAATTTTAAGAAGAGAAAAAAGAGAGCAGGACAGAAGCGCCATTGTTTAGAACTGCTTCTTTGTTCTGCTCCTACACAGTTGATTGATCCATGTATATGATCGATCATCACTTCTTATCGTTTGATTTGGACAAGCTAATCGCAACCATGACAAGACTTAGGAAAAAGGCCGAAATCAACCCTTTTGTCGTCCGATTCATAAAAGGTTGATGGAATACAAAATGATTATAGGCAGTAAATCCTAATCCAATCAGAGTTACCATAGCCGAAAGTGAAAAAATTGTTAACCACAAATTTCTATTTTTCATCATAAACTCCGTTTTTCGATCTACTAGAAAGGCCCTCTTATTTCAAAGCCTTTAACAAATAACCATAACCTTCTTGCTCCATTTCCTCTTTTGGAATAAAGCGCAGAGAGGCTGAATTGATACAATAGCGTAGGCCACCTTGGTCTTTTGGTCCATCGGTGAAGACATGTCCTAGATGGGCATTGCCTGAGCGGGAACGAACTTCGATCCGCTCCATTCCGTGGCTATGATCCTGGTAATAGTGGACGACATCTTTGGCAATGGGACGGGAGAAACTTGGCCAGCCACAGCCAGACGCAAACTTATCCTTGGCAAAGAAGAGAGGCTCCCCAGTCGTAATATCCACATAGATGCCCTCTTCAAAGGTCTGATCATAGACATTGTGGAACGGGCGTTCCGTCGCACTCTCCTGAGTGACTTGGTACTGCTCTGCTGTCAGTTTCGCTTTTAAGGTTTCTTGATCTGGCTTCTGATAAGCTGCCGGATCAATCAAGGGTTGGGCTGCATCCGTCACATCGATATGGCAATAACCCCCAGGATTCTTCTTGAGGTAGTCTTGGTGGTAGTCCTCAGCCAGGATGTAGTGACGCAAGGGCTCTAACTCCACCGCAATCTTGCGCCCCAGTTGCTCTTCTTGCTCCGCAAACAGGTGGGCGATCACCTGACGATCTGCCTCATCTAGGTAATAAACACCGGTTCGGTATTGGCGGCCTCGATCATTTCCCTGTTTGTTAATGGACAAGGGATCAATCACACGGAAAAAGTAGAGCAGAATCGCTCGTAGAGTAATCTTGTCTGGATCATAGACGACTTGTACGGTCTCTGCGTGATCCGTTTCCTTGATCAATTGGTAATTGGTCGTTTCTACCTGGCCATTGGCATAGCCCACCGTCGTCTTTTCTATACCGGGGATCCGAGAGAAATACTCCTCTAAGCCCCAAAAACAGCCACCTGCTAGATAAATCTCTGCCATCTTTTTTCCTCGCTTCCTGCATTCCCTAAGAGGAACGCTTAACATCTATTAGCTCCATCATAATCCAAGAGCCTCAGATTTTCAAGGATTCTGCATCAAAAATCCCTTCTACTATACTAGTAAAAGGGATAAAGGCATTCCCACTTATTTTTCAAATAAGAAAAAGAGCGAGAAACCAAGATTCCGTAGAGATACTAAAAACTGATGGAAAAAATCATGCATGAGAGACATGTCCCACACCTCCTCTCAATCATCTGATGTTCCTAAACATCATTACCAAGATTAAAGAACCACCGTCAGTCCGTAGACCTGTAACTGAGACTTCACAACCTCGTAATGCCAGTGATCATAAGCTCGCCAAGCTTGAAAAGCTTCTTCGTTCAATGCTAGCCCACCCAGACCAATCAATAGACTGGCGGTCTGATAAAACTTTTCCAACTCGATCAACAGGCGGTTGTCTACCTGCCTAGCCTTCAATAAAACTTTCAACATCTGATCTAGATTTTCTTTAAATCGAAAGGCATCAGGACTGGCTTTGCATTCCCTAGAAAAGGCTGTTTGGAGAGTTTCGATCTTCGTCCTCGCCTCTTGAATCACATCCCTTTCTCCCATCGAAATCACCTTCCTTTTCACCTCCATTGTACACCTTTTTCTCTCTATAAAAATGGAAAATCTCTAAAACTAGGAACAGAATGAGGCTGGGACAAAAGTCCTAGCCTCTCAATTGTTTCTAGATTGTCGAGCAAGACGCAGTGGTTGAGTGGACTCTACTACGCTGATTTCATCAGCTTTTACAGCCCTACTCAACTGTGCGGAGGTGGGACGACGAAATCGAATTCTAACGAATTACCGATTTCTGTCCCACTCTCATAAAAAACTTCCCCAAGTTTCCACTTGAGGAAGTTCTTCTCGAAAGATTAGTCAATGTAGTGCAGTTTCCCACGGAAATCTTCCAGGCTTTGGTAGCCTTTTTCTTCCATGATAGCTTTAAGCTCCGCAGTAATGCGTTCAAAAGCCCCCACTCCTTCTTTATGAAGCGTGGTTCCGATTTGTACCATACTCGCGCCACAAAGGATATGTTCAAAGGCATCGCGACCAGTCAAGACGCCCCCAGTCCCCACAATCTGAATTTCTGGATTTAACCGTTGGTAAAAGGCATGGACATTAGCCAGAGCAGTTGGTTTGATGTATTCGCCACCAATCCCACCAAATCCGTTCTTAGGACGGATCACCACGGATTCATCCTCGATGTAAAGTCCATTACCGATTGAGTTGACACAGTTGACAAACTTGAGCGGATATTTGTTAAAGATTGCTGCTGCTTGGTCAAAATGAACGATATCAAAATAAGGTGGCAACTTGATGCCAAGAGGTTTGGTGAAATAGGCAAAGACCTCTGACAAGATCCGATCTGTCGTCTCAAAATCATAGGCGATCTGAGGTTTCCCTGGGACATTGGGGCAGGAAAGGTTCAATTCAGTCAAACCTTTAAAATCACTTTCTTGCACCTTTTTCAAGATGGTATGGGTTTCCTCAGGAGACATACCGACAAGAGATAGGAAGAAAGTCCGGTCAGGATCCGTTTCTTGCAACTCCAATAGGTAATTCAAATAATAGTCCAAGCCTTGGTTAGGTAGCCCCATCGAATTGATCGAGCCAAGTGGGACATCTTGGTAGCGTGGCTCTGGATTTCCAGCACGGATCTCCAAGGTAGCTGTCTTGGTCACAAAGGTCCCAGCAGCCGAATTCTTCACTTCCTCTAATTCCTCAGTGGTCATACAGGCCACACCTGCCGCATTCATCAGGCAGTTATCAAATTCAAAACCAGCAATTTGCGTCTTTGTCGATACCATCTTCTTCTCCTTGAAATGAATTCTTACAGCCATTATAGCACGAAAAGGAGGATTCATGACTAGAAAACCAAAAAAGAGCAAGAAACGTACGGAAATAGAAAAAATCACCTTAAACGTTATCCTTTTATTTTCTATATAGAGGGGAAAAATCAGACATTTTTCCAATCCTATCGTCCTTTCGCATCCATTTTTTCCCACTTCATAGGCAGTTGTGAAAATTTTCAGAAAATTCAACTTTTTTCTTTACAAGTCAAAAAAAGTCTGCTATAATTATCGACGTAATAAAACATGACATTGCTTTCAGCAGTGCCTCCATATACCAGTAAGTTCGCTAACCTGCTGGAATTCGTTTCAATGAAAAAAGGAGAAACATGATGACAACTGCAAAAGAATATATCCAAAGCACTTTCGAAACCGTAAAAGCTCGCAACGGCCATGAAGCGGAATTCCTTCAAGCTGTTGAAGAGTTCTTCAGCACTTTGGAACCTGTATTTGAAAAACATCCAGAATACATCGAAGAAAACATCTTGGCACGTATCACTGAGCCTGAGCGCGTGATTAGCTTCCGTGTTCCTTGGGTTGACCGTGACGGAAAAGTTCAAGTTAACCGTGGTTACCGTGTTCAATTCAACTCAGCTGTCGGTCCTTACAAAGGCGGACTTCGTTTCCACCCAACTGTAAACCAAGGGATCTTGAAATTCCTCGGCTTCGAACAAATCTTTAAAAACGTTTTGACTGGTCTTCCTATCGGTGGTGGTAAAGGTGGATCTGACTTCGATCCTAAAGGGAAAACAGATGCTGAAGTGATGCGTTTCTGCCAAAGCTTCATGACTGAATTGCAAAAACACATCGGTCCTTCTCTTGATGTCCCAGCTGGTGATATCGGGGTTGGTGGACGTGAGATTGGTTACCTTTACGGTCAATACAAACGCCTTCGCCAATTTGATGCTGGTGTCTTGACTGGTAAACCTCTTGGTTTCGGGGGTAGCTTGATCCGTCCAGAAGCAACTGGTTATGGTTTGGTTTACTATACGGAGGAAATGCTCAAAGCCTATGGCGACAGCTTTGCTGGTAAGAAAGTCGTGATCTCAGGTTCTGGTAACGTTGCCCAATACGCTCTTCAAAAAGCAACTGAACTTGGTGCAACTGTTATCTCTGTATCTGACTCAAACGGTTACGTGATCGACGAAAACGGTATTGACTTTGACCTTCTGACAGACGTCAAAGAAAAACGTCGTGCTCGTTTGACTGAGTATGCTGCAGAAAAACCAACTGCTACTTACTACGAAGGATCTGTATGGACTTACGCTGGTAACTATGATATCGCTCTTCCATGTGCAACTCAAAACGAGATCAACGGTGAAGCTGCTAAACGCTTGGTTGCTCAAGGGGTAAAAGTTGTTTCTGAAGGAGCCAACATGCCTAGCGACCTTGATGCGATCAAAGTCTACAAAGAAAACGGCATCCTTTACGGACCTGCTAAAGCTGCCAATGCTGGTGGGGTTGCTGTATCTGCTCTTGAAATGAGCCAAAACAGCCTCCGCCTTTCATGGACACGTGAAGAAGTGGATGGACGCTTGAAAGACATCATGACCAACATCTTCAACACTGCTAAAACAACTGCAGAAACCTACGGTCTTGGTAAAGATTACCTTGCGGGTGCTAATATCGCAGCCTTTGAAAATGTCGCAAATGCGATGATTGCCCAAGGTCTTGTTTAATTTGATTCTTTTGCCACACCTCTGAAGCCTTTGGTTTCGGAGGTGTTTTTCTTGATAAAAAAAGAAGATTGGAAAAACCAAATCTTCTTTTATTTTATAAATCATCCAAGGCATCTTTAACCTTATCAAAGAAGCCTTTTTTCTTTGGGTTGACCTTCAAATCACTTGCTTCCGCAAATGCACGAAGGGCTTCTTTTTGCTTGTCATTTAGACCTGTTGGTGTCACCACATTAACAGATACATATTGGTCTCCCACGGCACCACCACGTAAGCTCGGAGCACCTTTTCCGCGAAGGCGGAATTTCTTACCTGTCTGGGTTCCTTCAGGAATGACCAAGTCAACATCGCCGTGAACTGTTGGAACATGGACCGTATCCCCAAGAGCAGCCTGAACAACGTTCAAGTTCAATTTATAGTAGATGGTTGATCCATCACGCTCGAATTTGTCGCTCGGCTCAACGTTGACCACCACATAGAGATCTCCGTATGGCCCTCCATTAAAGCCAGCTTCTCCTTGACCAGAGAGGCGGATTTGTTGCCCAGTTTCGACCCCAGCAGGGATTTTCACATTGACACTGTGAGCTTGCTTCTCGTGACCAGTCCCATGACAGGTTGTACAAGGATCTTTAATTTCTTTACCACGTCCATGACAGACATCACAGGTGATTTGACGGCGCATCATCCCAAGCGGGGTTTGCGTATCCACATTGATAACCCCAGAACCATGACAGCGTCCACAAGTTACTGGGCTTGTTCCTGGTTTAGCTCCAGTGCCATCACATGTCCGACAGCTGGCTTCCCGATGGTACTTCACTTCCTTCTCAGTTCCAAAGATGGCTTCTTCAAACTTGAGGTTTACGCGGTACTGAAGATCATCTCCCTGACGTGGAGCATTCGGATTACGGCTCGCACCACCACCTCCAAAGAAGCTTGAGAAAATGTCTTCAAAGCCACCAAAGCCAGTGCCATCAAAACCACCGAAACCACCAGCTCCACCACCAAAGCCGCCAAAACCACCGTTGGCTCCTGCAGCACCGTATTGGTCATAGGCTGCCCGCTTTTGTTCGTCGCTCAAAGTCTCATAAGCTTCTTGAACTTCCTTGTACTTTTCCTCAGCACCAGGCTCCTTGTTGATATCTGGGTGATATTTTTTAGATAATTTCCGATAGGCTTTCTTGATCTCATCCTGAGACGCATTCTTTGAAACGCCCAAACGGTCATAAAATTCAGTATTGTTCATACAAGATACTAAGAGCGAACAGAAAGCGACTGAAATTTAGGAAACCGACAAGAAATCCTGATTTCTTAGGCGGTTTATCTAATTTCCAAGCTTTCCGCTCGGGTTCAATTCCCCGAACACTCTTTGTTCCTTTCTATAATTTATAAGTAAATCTTTAGAGGATATTTTCTATACTTCGCTTCACTTGTTCAAATTCTTGGTCTGATAGAGTAAATATCAAATCCTCTTCAGCGTACTCGTTCTGTTCTTTAAAATAGTTATCCGTATTCTCTGCCAACCCTAAACTTAGAATCACTTTCCTTGCAAACTCTTGATGCGCAAAACCAATAGCCGTAATGATTTGTTTATCTTGCACAAGAACTTTCGGTTGGAAATTTTCACGTGGAAGAAATTCAAAATAGTCAAAGAAGTTTTGCCAAATTCCACCTGTAAATTTCGTATCCTTCAACAAGCCTGCTTTCGCCAATAAAAGAGGCGCTGAAGAAATGGCGGCAATGAGGATATCTTGCTCACCAAGGTTCCTCAAGAACGAAATCAATTTCTCATCCTGTAGGGCAGGTCCTATGTTTACCATTCCTGGCAAAATCACACAAGAATACTCTTCTATACGGATCTGATCTAGTGTTTTGGTCGGTTGACAGGGCAAACCATCCTCAGAGACCACTATCGAATGATCTGAAGCGACATAATCAATCGTGACGTCAAAAGACAGAGCTAAAGTACTTGTTAAAGCGGTTATCTCATAAAGAGAAAAATTAGGATAAATGATACAAAGTACTTTTTTCATACGCAACATCCTCTATTTTACCGAAAAACAGAGGCTGAGTTGCAACCTCTGGATTTCTTCCTATACTTACTAGTTTAAGTTTTAAAAATCAAACTAGTAATGCTGAATTGAGTTTCGGATTAAAGGAATCCTAAAATCTCGGAACCTTTCTTTATTTCAGGAGGTTCCGCTAAAACAATCCACTGGATTGTTTTACTTTTCAGTAAACTCTCCGTCTACGACGTCATCGCCTGCGTTTCCTGTTGCTTGTGCGCCTTCTGCTCCTGCTTGGGCTTGTTGCGCTGCTGCGGCTTGTTCGTAGAGTTTAACGGCAAGTCCTTGAGCTTTTTCGTTCAATGCTTCAAGTTTTGCTTTCATTTCGTCCAAGTTGTTGTCTTCTTGGGCTTTCTTAAGCTCATCGAGGGCAGCTTGGGCAGCATCACGTTCTGCATCGAAGCCTTTACCTTCAGTTTCTTTGATTGTCTTTTCAGTCGCAAAGATTGCTTGGTCTACTTCGTTACGAAGGTCAACTTCTTCTTTACGTTTCTTATCTGCTTCAGCGTTTGCTTCTGCATCTTTCATCATGCGGTCGATTTCTTCGTCAGTCAAACCTGAGTTTGATTGGATAACAATTGTTTGTTCTTTTTGAGTTCCAAGATCTTTTGCCTTAACAGATACGATACCGTTCTTGTCGATATCAAATGTTACTTCGATTTGAGGGATACCACGAGGTGCAGCTGGGATATCAGTCAATTGGAAACGTCCAAGAGTCTTGTTATCTGCTGCCATAGGGCGTTCACCTTGAAGAACGTGGATATCAACGGCTGGTTGGTTATCTGCTGCAGTTGAGAAGACTTGTGATTTAGATGTAGGAATTGTTGTGTTGCGCTCGATGAGTTTTGTGAAGACACCACCCATTGTTTCGATACCAAGTGACAATGGTGTTACGTCAAGAAGGACAACATCTTTCACATCACCAGTGATCACACCACCTTGGATCGCAGCACCCATAGCAACTACTTCATCAGGGTTTACTGATTTGTTTGGTTCTTTACCAGTTTCAGCTTTAACAGCTTCTACAACGGCAGGGATACGAGTTGAACCACCAACAAGGATCACTTCATCGATTTCTGACAAGCTCAAACCTGCATCTGAAAGGGCTTGGCGAACTGGAACTTTTGTACGTTCTACAAGGTCACGAGTCAAATCATCAAATTTCGCACGAGTCAAAGTCATTTCCAAGTGAAGAGGTCCAGCCTCACCAGCAGTGATGAATGGCAAGCTGATTTGAGTTGAAGTCACACCAGAAAGGTCTTTCTTAGCTTTTTCAGCTGCGTCTTTCAAACGTTGAAGAGCCATCTTGTCTGTTGACAAGTCAATGCCGTTTTCTTTCTTGAATTCTGCTACCAAGTGGTCAATGATTTTTTGGTCAAAGTCGTCACCACCGAGTTTGTTGTCCCCTGCAGTTGCCAATACATCAAAGACACCATCACCGAGTTCAAGGATAGATACGTCGAATGTACCACCACCAAGGTCAAATACCAAGATTTTTTCTTCTTTGTCAGTCTTGTCCAAACCATAAGCAAGAGCTGCTGCAGTTGGTTCGTTGACGATACGTTCTACTTCAAGACCAGCGATTTTACCAGCGTCTTTAGTTGCTTGACGTTGAGCATCGTTAAAGTAAGCTGGAACTGTAATAACAGCCTTCGTTACTTTTTCACCAAGGTATTCTTCAGCGTAACCTTTCAAGTATTGAAGGATCATTGCTGAGATTTCTTGTGGAGTGTATTCTTTACCGTTAGCAGAAACCTTTTCAGAAGTCCCCATCTTAGATTTGATAGAGATGACTGTATCTGGGTTTGTCACTGCTTGACGTTTTGCAGCGTCACCAACGATGATTTCACCGTTTTTGAATGACACTACAGATGGAGTTGTGCGATTTCCTTCTGGGTTCGCGATGATTTTTGATTCAGTTCCTTCAAGAACTGCTACTGCTGAGTTTGTTGTACCTAAGTCAATACCGATAATTTTAGACATATGTTTTTCTCCTTGTTGATTTTTCTTCTTTTTTTGATATTTCCCTTAAGTGGTGGGGACGTGAGCAACTCCCTTCGGGATTTCATCACTTATTTTTAAGCCTACTGTCTCAAAAATCCCCTGTTTCAGTAGCACAAGCTACTGAAACTTTCACCACGGCGGGAAATATCTTCCTTGCAAGCCTCCGGCTTGCATCTTATCTTTCTTTCATAGTTTAGTGTCGTTTCGGACAAGATTTTTTAAGTTTTCTAGCCTAATTGTAGACAACTACCATGGCTGGGCGCAGGATGCGGTCATGGAGTTTGTAGCCTTTTTGGAAGACTTGTGCGATAGTGTCTGCTGGATGTTCATTATCTGCAGGCAAGGTTTGGATAGCCATGTGGTAGTTATGGTCAAATTCTCCGTCTGCTGCAATTTCTTCAATTCCTTCTTCTTTCAGAGCATGTACCAAACTTTCTTGGACCATTTCCAAGCCCTTCTTCACATCATCTGTCAATCCTTCGACGGCGAGGGCACGTTCGAGGTTGTCTAGTGATGGTAAGATCGCTTTTGCCAAATCTTGGCTACGGTATTTTTGTAATTGCTGACGTTCTTCATTGGCACGGCGCTGAATGTTTTGCATTTCTGCATGAGCACGAAGGTATTTGTTTTCAAATTCCTCGGCACGCGCTTGTGCTTCTTCTAACTCAGAAGGTTGGTTGCTTTCCTCTACAACTTCTTCAGTTGTCTCGGCAACTTCCTCTTCTTTCACGTCTTCTTTTTTGATATCTTCTGTCAAGGCATACACCCCTTTCATTTGGTCTTAATTTACTTCATAATGGTTGCTGTTGAGGTAACGGTAGTAATCCGTCAACTTCATGACCAACACTCGGCCGATAACATTGACCAGACTAATCACCCGCCTGTAATCCATCTCTACGGGACCAATCACATGCATGAGGGCCATCCCACGATAAGGAACCAGGAACTTGTGACTAATCACCGTCACATTTTTCAAGGCCTTCTCTTGGGATTCCGCAACCAGGATCTGGGTCATTTGGTCTTCCGGCATTCCTCCTCGTAACTCCAAGGCTACGTGTTGGGGATTATCTAAGAACTGATAGGTCTGAAGATCGGCATAACTCAAAGATGAAACCTTTCCTTCTACAAAGACCAGTTCTTGAAACAGTTGCGAGAAGACGTAATCGAATAGATCCACGACATTGTCTGTCGTCTTGAAATAGCGCTGTACAATCTGTGGAATCTCCGTCCGTAAGCGGTAGTGGATATCCAAGACCGTATTTCCAATGAAGCGTTCTTGAACCAGCTGATGGAAGATTTCCAAGTCACTGGTTAAGAAATTCTTTGGAATAGCAAACTGTACGGTGACAGGCTTTGATTCATCCAAGGTCAGAACTGCTAAGGCATCATGGTTGGATAATGGAACAATCTCAAAACCCGTCAAGCGCTGCCGTGTCGGCTCCACATCCTGAATCACTGCGGTGTAGCCCGTCATCTGGGCTAGTAACTTGGCCGTAGCATCCAAGATATCGTCTAACTTAAAGGCTTCGAAATCAAAGGCCTTCACCACCTGGTAGACATCTTGTTCATCAATCAACTCTAGATCGAGCGAGTTCTGAACGAAATATTGGAAACCAGCTCGACTAGGCATGCGGCCACTCGAAGTATGGGCTTTCTCTAGCAACCCTTGCTTTTCGAGAGCAGCCATGTCGTTTCGGATGGTCGCACTACTGGATTGAATGACATCTTGTAGTGCTTTTGAACCGACCGGTTCGTGGGTCTTGGTAAAGATATCGACGACAAGATTTAAAATCTCATTTTGACGTTCTGTAACCATGACCTCACCTCTCTTTCATTTTTAGCACTCTAAACACTCAAGTGCTAAACCATGATTCTATTATACACCCTCTCAAAAGAAAGTCAAGAAAAAAATCCAAAAAATTAGCACTCTTTTTTAAAGAGTGCTAAAAATCATTCTTAAGACCGATACTAGGCCAAAAAAACTATAAACCTGCTTCTTTCAGCTTTTGAATATATTCTTCTAAGACCAGTTGGTGCTTGACCATATACTGGGCATTTTCTACACCGACGTAGCGGAAGTGCCAGTTTTCATAGTCCACACCCGTGATCGCATTTTTCCCTTCTGGATAACGGAGAACAAACCCATATTGTGGCGCCAAGGCAATAATTTGTTGCACTACCTCTTCGGATAGCCCATTTGGGGCACTCATATCAATCGCAAGGCCTGTCTGGTGCTCACTAGCCCCTGGGACCTGTACTTGTGTTTGTGCTTGACGTTCTGCCTCTTCATGAGGAAGCCCAGTAGCTTCTAATTGAGCTATCCGCTCATTAAAAAGTTCTGTTTGCTCCTCTACACTTCGATAACCGGAAATCAAGGACTCCTCAGGAGCAATGGCCCTTGCCGCCGCTAAAAATTGCTTAGTTTGTTCTGCGATCCGACTATCCACCTTGATTTCTTCAACGTCGACTAACTGAGGATTCAGCTCAGCCAACTTGTTGTCCCGGTTGACCAAGACTAGGTTCCAATCCTTGCTAGAAACTTGCGGAAGGTCTGTCTTCGGTTTTTCTTCCTTTTTCTCCTGTTTCTTCTTTTCAACCTTTTTCGGAGCTGTCTGTACAGTTTTTTGTTCCCAAAAAGCAAGTGATTGCACCCACTCAGGTTTCAAATAGAAGACAGCCACTCCTGAACCTACAAGGAGCAGAAGTAGGCAGAAAAACCAAATCCAGCCTGTTTTCTTTTTCTTTGCACGCTGATACTTACTCATGTTCTCCCTCTAACTCCTGTGCACCAACTTTACGATAAGACAGATCGCCAACGGCTTCAAGTTTAAATTGGCCATCCTCATACTCAATAACTGTCACACTACCATTGTCCAAGACCAATTCTTTGAAGGCTTTTGGATCAATCAGGTAAATCAAGGTACTGATCGTCATCCCATGACTGACCACGATGGCGTTGCCACCACCTTGAGACTCGACATCCTTGGCAATCGCCGTAAAGCCATCCAAAATTCGATCTCGAAGAGTTTCCCAGGACTCCGCCCAGCCTGCTGTATCCACTTCGACAATTCCTTCAGCTAACTCCATCAAGCTTAAATGATGGAAATCATCGACTCGAAAGACACGTGGCAGAACCCCCATAAAGAGTTCCCCGTCGTAGGCTCCATCAAAGCTTCCAAAACACCATTCACGAATACGCTTATCATAGCGATAAGGAATTTTACCAGTCAAGCCTAATTCTTCTAACACAATTCCCATGGTTTGAATGGTTCGACCCGAGTCACTGGAAACAGCTTGTTGAAACGGAATACCAGCTTGGCGTAGCCCAATCCCCAATTCATGAATCCCTCGTTCACCAGCTTCCGTCAAGGGGCTATCAGACCAACCTTGGGCACGACCAATGGTATTAAACATGGTTTTTCCATGACGGGCAATATACAATTTTGTCTTTGCCATTTTTATCCTCCTGCAATTGTTATCTTTTTATATAAGGTATCTTATTTTTTTACATCAAGTTCTTCTGAGTGGGTTGCTAACCAGTTAGCACCCAGCTTGCGATAAGACTCATCTCCGATGGTTTGGATCGAGAAACGTCCATTTTCGTATTCTACCAGGGTAACACTGCCATTTTCAACCCTTGGATCCAACTCTATCTCTGGATTTAAAATGCACACAAAGGAACCGATGGTCATGCTATGACTGACAATTAGGGCATTTCCACCACCCTTGGCTTCGACTTCTTTAGCAATCTCTTCAAAACCATCTACAATGCGTTTTTTCAACACATCCCACGGTTCAGCCCATCCGGCTGTATCCACTTGGTAAATCCCATTCGCTAACTCTTCTAGTGTTAACTTCTTGTAGTCTTCTATATCCAGAACACGGGGAACGACTCCACGGAAAAGCTCTCCTCCATAGGCGCCATCAAAACTTCCAAAACACCATTCCCGGATCTTTTTATTGAAAGTATAAGGAATCTGATCTGTGAGCCCAAGCTCGTCTAAAACAATTCCCATGGTTTGAATGGCGCGACCGGAATCGCTGGAAACAGCACGGACAAAGTCCAAACCAGATTCTCTCAAACCAACCCCCAATTCACGGATACCTTCTTCTCCTTGAGCAGTTAAAGGCGTATCCGACCAACCTTGGGCACGACCTATCGTATTAAACATGGTTTTTCCATGCCGAATAATAAATAATCTTGTTTTCGCCATGTAATCTCCTTTTACGTTCTTCTATTATATCATTTTTTATAAGGAAACTGTCAGCGATGACCACTAGATTCACTTTCACTACCTTGGTCAACATTAAAAGCCCTGAGCAAACATCATGCGCCAGGGCCATTTTTTAATTTTTAAAACTATGAACTGGGGCCGGAATTTGACCACCACGGGCAATAAAGTCAGCTGACGAAGCCTTGTTGACCTTCATCACTGGAGCAGAGCCAAGAAGTCCTCCAAGCTCTAACATATCGCCTTCTTCTCCATAAGGAATAATCCGAACCGCTGTTGTCTTTTGGTTGATTACTCCGATAGCTGCTTCATCGGCAATCATAGCCGCAATCGTCGTAGCTGGAGTATCAGCTGGGATGGCAATCATATCCAGACCGACTGAACAAATGGCTGTCATGGCTTCCAATTTTTCCAGGTTGATATGACCTGACTGGACTGCCGCAATCATCCCCTCATCTTCTGAGACCGGAATGAAGGCACCTGACAAACCACCGACTTGGTTACAAGCCATGATGCCGCCTTTTTTCACTTGGTCATTGAGCAGAGCGAGCGCTGCAGTAGTTCCATGGGTTCCTACTACTTCAAGCCCCATAGCCTCAAGGACACGGGCAACCGAATCCCCAACAGCTGGTGTTGGCGCAAGAGACAAGTCCACAATTCCAAACTCAACACCGAGACGTTCACTAGCCATTTGACCAACCAGTTGCCCGACACGAGTAATCTTGAAGGCTGTCTTCTTAACTGTTTCAGCCAAGACATCAAAGCTTGCACCAGAAACTTTTTCAATCGCCCGTTGGACAACACCAGGACCTGAAACTCCAACGTTGATGACAACATCCGCTTCACCAACACCGTGGAAGGCACCCGCCATAAAAGGATTGTCCTCTACTGCATTGGCAAAGACAACAAGTTTCCCTGGTCCCATTGGATCCGCTTGGGAGGCTTCTTTAATGATACGGCCCATATCTCGGACAGCGGTCATATTGATCCCCGTCTTGGTCGATCCGATATTGACTGAAGAGCAGACAAAGTCCGTCTCTGCTAGGGCACGAGGAATAGAATTGATGAGGATTTCATCCCCCTTTTGGTAACCTTTTTGAACCAGGGCTGAGAAGCCACCGATAAAGTTAATTCCGATCTCTTTAGCCGCACGATCCAACGCCTTGGCAAAGGGCACATAATCTGTCGCATTGGTTGCTGCCCCGATAATAGAAATCGGAGTGACCGAAACCCGCTTGTTCACAATCGGGATGCCGAGTTCTGCCGCAATCTCATCCCCAACAGCTACTAAGTCCTTGGCCTTTGTCACAATCTTCTGGTAGATTTTTTCTGCCGCCTTATCAATATCTGGATCAATACAATCTAGAAGGGAGATGCCCATAGTGATGGTCCGAACATCAAAGTTCTGCTCCTCAATCATAGCAATGGTTTCTGTTACCTGTCTAATGTCCATAAATTCTCAACCCCTATCTTACAAATTGTGCATGGCATCAAAAATGGCTGCGCTCTGGATATTGATTTTGACATGAAGAGACTGACCGAATTCTTCTAATTCTGAACGAAGCTGGGTAAAATCTTTTTTCTCATCCGATGATACGACTGCCATCATGGTGAAGTACTCATCCAATACCGTTTGAGAGATATCATCGATATTGAGTCCCAACTCTGCTACCTTAGTCGCAACACCTGCTACGATTCCTTTTTGGTCTTTTCCGACGACTGTAATAATTGCTTTCATTTCACTGCTCCATTCTATCTATTTGCTTCCATTGTAGCACATTCCCCTTAAAATCACCCTTCCCAACTGGGAACGTTCAGATATTTTCCGCGAATCTAAAAAATAAAGGCTGGGACAAAAGTCCTAGCCTCTTAATTGTTTTTGGATTGTCGAGCAAGACGCAGTGGTTGAGTGGGCTCTACTACGCTGATTTCATCAGCTTTTACAGCCCTACTCAACTGTGCGGAGGTGGGACGACGAAATCGAATTCTAACGAATTACCGATTTCTGTCCCACTCTCTCTATTTTGATGATTCGGTTTCATCCTTAAAGATATCTTTCTTCACGCGCACCGTACTTTCATATGTTGCTCCAGCCAGGCGGTCAAACGGAAAGCGACGACTGAGCAAGATGATGGCAAAGGTGATAATCAGGTACAATAAAAGCACAAAGAAGAGCAACAAGATCATGGATAAGGTTAAGAGGGAATTGTCCGTCAAATCCTGATTCAAGAGTGAAATCAAATAGAACAATCCTTGGGGTATCAAGTAGAAATAGCCCGCCACTAGAATCCCCCTCCAAATGGTGCGAAGCCATCTTTGCTTATCAAAATGCAAGCGGCATTTCAACAAAGCCATTCCCAAGGTTTTCCCCCGCCACAAAGGAAGCAAGCTAAAGTAAACCGCTAGAACTGCCACATAAGGAATCGTCCCTAAACGCCCAATCAATGCGTAGAGAATAGATACCATCACAAAGTCGATCAAGAAAGCAAGTCCAATCCGAAAGCCAGATACTCTCGTCCCCACTCGGAAAGAATGCTCGTCGATTTCATCTCGTGTTGGCAGTAACCAAACTAAAAACCAACCGAGCAGGTAGCCCACTCCACCACCGGTGGTATTTTGAATGATATCATCGACATCTGCTAGGCGGTAGGGGCCCGGATATAGAAAGTAGAGACCTGATAACTGGGTCAGCTCCAAAAAAAGACTAAAGAGGGCCGTCAGGAAAATCGTCTTCTTAAAACCACACTTAAAATAATAGCGCAGATACATCCCAAAAGGAATCAACATCAGAACATTAAAGGCAGGCACGTAAAAAGTCGGATGCTTAAGGGCCTGAAGCCAAGTGCTTGTCTGCGCCAGATCAAAGGGACTCTCCTTGAAAAAATCCACCACAAAGGCAAAGGGATAAAGATTGATCATTTCCGAGTAGCTGGTATGGATCTTACTCGGGTCTGGTAGGGGCAAGACCACCAACAGATAGACCGTCATTAAGTAAAGCATAAAAGAATAGAAAATCAGCACCCGCAACTTATTGACCGAGCCATATTTTCGATAATTCAAAATCATATAAGGCAAGGTCAGCAAAAATGCCAGGAAAGGAAAGAGCTGAACAGCTGTTTTAATTGTAGAAATATAGCCCATTGAGTCTCCATTTTATCGTTATAAAATCACCCTTTGTACAATGACAAAAGGTGATTTCTTCATTGATATAGAATATTATACGGCGCCATAATGGAAGAGTCAAGGAAGCAAAATGAAAATCTCGCTTAATAGTCGGATTAATAGTTAGTTCTCCTTCTTAAGCTTTTACTTCCTATATAAACCAAAAGGTAACTAGCAATTCCTGAAAGATGCAAGAAGGTCGAGATCCATCCGGTAATCAATGGTAAGAGCATGAGGCTAGATAGAAAAATCAAGAATAGATAAAGCCATTTTACGGTGCGTGATAATTCCTTCCACACGTTTGGCAGGAGCAGGATTCCTCCTGTTACAAAGGCATAGCCGACAGCAGAGATTCCCGTTGCCTGAATGTCCTGCCCTAGTGTTAAAAGATGAAAAACGATGGAAGAGATGACTGTCGCAGTCACAAAAACAAGCAAGACATGCTTGGATCCCCTCTTCCTTTCTAGCAGTCCACCAAAAGGTAGAATCATAAGCCCATTTAAAAGCAGATGTACCCATAAAAACCAGAGGGGGGCTCCTTTACTTCCATGCATCAAGGTCCCACTCATATACTGCCAATAATGAACCGGTTTTGAATGAAAGGCCAATAGGTCGTACATAGCATTCCCATAAAAGGAAGTCAATAAACCGAGCAACAAACAGATTAGAGCTATCGTACTGATAACAGGATAGGTTTTTATCATCGTTTTCATTTTAAAACTTCTTTTCTGTAAATAAATCAATTGTCTCACCTTGAGTATACTTTCATTATACCACCCCTTAAACGAAAATAAGATCACTTTTAAAAAGTGATCCTAGTTTCATTAAACAACTCCAACCTCTAACTCCCATTTCACGCCCGGCCACAGAGACAAGGTTATTTAACAAGAAAATGCCAGTAGATATAATTGAAGATGAATATCCAGATTGGTTTCCAAAAAGTGAGAAAATTGCTAAAGGCATGCAAGAAGATGGGCAACCGGATATCTTTAGTTTTCTTATAGACAGCTGCGAAGAAGAGCCCTGAACAGAAATAAAGAGAAAAGGTTACAGGGTCCCGATATTGATGGATCAGATGAAAGGCCGCAAAGAGAAAGCCCGAAAGCAAAACGTCTAAATGAAACTTACTTTCTTTAAAGAAGACATTCATCAGATAGCCTCTAAAAATAAATTCTTCGATCATAGGAGATGTAACAGTAGCTAGGACAAAAAACAGAGTGCCCGAAATACCAGGGCCATTTAGATAAATGGAGGATGGCAATTTGGTTTGATGAACGACAGGAACCAGCAAATCCTGAAAAGTTTGTAGCACCCATCTTTCAACAAAGAACCACAAGAGCACCAGAGCAAAATACCCCAGATAGTGCCACTTCCATTTCTGTATATTGGAACGAATGACTATCTTCTGCTTTTTAAACCAAAATAGAATGCCGATGAGAAGCAAAGAGTAGAGAATCAAATAGATGAAATAAAGAAAACTTACATCACCATTGAAAACTCCAGTTAGGTAGATACCAAGGCCTTCAATCCCAAAAACAAATAGATATAACAGGAACAGTAAAGCGACTCCATGTTTGGCATATTTCATAACATCCTCCACCAACAAAAAAATTTTAGCCGATACTCATTAAATTGCGAAGAAACTTCGCATTTCAAGTGGCGCAATCAACTTACGGAAGTATTCCCAACCATTCGGACCACCTGAAACTGGAGGCGGTCCCATATATATAGTATTAAAAACCCCACCACCTGCTACTTTTGAGAGAAAATCGCTATCTAAACTATCAAATTCTTCCAAAATCTTTGTATTCATTATGAATACCTCCTTATATTTATTAGATTAAAAAATATTGTCTAGTTGCAACTTTGACAATTTTAGTATAGCACACGAAAAATCTTTAAATCAACAAACTCCTAAATTGTCCCTTTTTGAACAGAAAGTGGCATCTTCTTTTGTTTTTTACTCCACTTTGCTAGGAGAAAACAGCCATTTAGATTTTCTAGCCTGACGATGCTACACTATATTATTCCTTAATCACCAGGACGATTTTATTTTGAAATAGCGGAAGATCTATGCTTCTTCAATTAAAAACAAGGCAAGGACCTATTCATCCATCATTAGTTGCTATCTCATCATGACTCCTTCCCACTTTCAAAATACCGTAGCGAATATTTGACTTCCCATTTCAGAAGGCATATACTTATATTAATCTGAGCTAAATAGTTTTAATTTTTTAAATGAACTGTCTTGAATTCAGATTAATAAAACTATTTACTTAACGGAGGTGACACTATGTCATTAGAAGATAAATTAAACCAAGTTAAAGGTTCTGTAAAAGAAGGTCTCGGTAAAGTAACCGGTGATAAAAAAACAGAAGCTGAAGGCGTTGCTGAAAAAGTTGCATCAAAAGCAAAAGAAGTTGCTGAAGATGCAAAAGAAGCTGTTGAAGGAGCTATCAAAGGCGTGAAAAACATCCTTCACAAAGACGATAACTAATCGTTAACGTTCTAAAACCACCCTACTTTCTGCAGTCCAATTCGACCAGGGAAGATGGGGTGGTTTTTTGTTTGTCTTTGATTTAGTTTGGGTGTAGAAAAAGAACACCCCATGGTGTGAACCATGAAGTGTTTCATCATCTTCTGCATACTTGCTTTACAGGATGTCAATTTTTCTGGATTCATCAATTTTATTTTGTTATAGGTAAGAAAGAAGAACAAACAAGAAAAACACGGCATAAAAACCTATTCAGTTCATCGTCCTCAATCCTTGTCTGCTTCATTTTCTTTTACGAGATCGTTTTGTGAATCTTTTTCAGAGAGTTTTTGATCAATATACTTGTCAATGTTTTCATAAAATTCCTTGGTCGCTTCACTATCTAATGTTGGCGAGTTCTGAACTTGATTCACTTTCAATTGAACAGATTGAATACCGTAAGAGGCTTGTTTTTGGTGGAGTGTTTCTAATTCTTCTTCTGAAATCGGATCTCCAACAACCGTCAAGACCAATTCATTGTTACTTGACTTGTAGACTTGATTAATAACCGTATAATTGGCGAACTCTTTTCCTACAAACTGTTTGATCCCTTCTTTGCGCGCTTGTTCTATTGTCAGAGTAACTGCCGAATAGCTAGCTGGAAGAATCAACAATACAATCAAAGAAATCAAGCCAATTCTCATTTTAATGCTCAGCTCTTTAAATGAAGTTAAAGGAGATTTTCTCATCAAAATTCTTGTTCCAACAATGTTGGCTAGCATGATAAAGACACAGTTGATCAAGAAAAGATAGAGAGCCCCCAATAAAAATCGTACATTCCCATTAGCTAAACCATAGCCAGCAGTACAGATAGGCGGCATCAAAGCTGTAGCAATGGCTACTCCTGGCACGATATTGTTTGCTTCTTTTTTCCTTGAACCGATCACACCAGCAATCCCACCAGCAATAGCAATGAGAACATCCCAAATGGTTGGAGAGGTTCGTGCGATCAACTCGCTACTTGCATAAGACAAGGGAGAAATCCAGAAATACAGAGTCGAGACAAGCAAACTGACCAACACTTGAGTCAATAAAACCTCTAGAGATTGCTTGATTAAACGCGTATCAAAAATAGCTAAACCGAATCCCAGTCCAACAATCGGTGTCATGAGAGGTGAAATTAACATGGCTCCAATAATAACAGCTGTTGAATTCATATTTAGACCGATAGAGGCAATAAAAATTGCACACATCAAAATCGCTGTATCTCTCAATCGAACATGAAGGTCATCGTATAATTTCTCACGGTATTCCCGTGTTGAATAATTGGCAGTCATTTGTCCTCTCCTCTTTCCTTATTTAAATCGGTATAATAATTAATAATAACAGCTGATAAACAGCCAAAAAATATGAGCCCATAAATCGTCAAGAAGACACTGGTAATCCTTCCAATCAAGGTCACAGCTAGGAGATCCCCGTAGCCGACAGTCGTCGAAGTCACAAAAGCATACCAAAGACCGTCTCCGTAATTTGTGATAGCAGGTTCAACTAGGAAAAGCACGCCTCCTGACCCAAAAACAAAGGTCACAAAACTCAGAGCAAACCGAGTAAAACCCGTAACCTGTATAATATGCCATAACATTTTTAAACGTCTCATTTGTTCTCCTTATTCATACTAGCTCCTGACCGAGCCGTTTTTTCCAATAATCAAAGTGAAGATAGGACATGATCTCCATCAGAGAAAGATAGACAAACTGATAGATCTGATTTAAGCTGATTATCAACTGATATTGTTTGAAAAATGACTGGAAGAAAGACCAGATATGACTGTCTTGAATCAGTCCCTTCTTAACATCAGACAGGATATTAGCTAAAGCTCCCAAGGACTGAAACGGTAAATCCTTGACATTTATATAGATCCGGTCCACCACATCATTCAGACTGGTATCTTGGATGGCATGAAATTCTCCAAAGAGAACTCCTGCCGCTCCAAGAGTAGAAACAAATTCCACCAAATAATTTCTGAGGAAATTTTCTCAACCTTTTCCCATAATGTGTTTAGTGCCATCCATAACGATCCCAACCAGAAAAAGGAAAGAAAACAAGCAAAGAAATTTTGCCGTAAATCCCAAAAAGCTTCAAGACTTGGTGTTGTTGGTTTTTCTAACTCTAAAATCAAGATGGTCATAATAATTGCTAGAACAGCATCTGTCAATACAATTAATCTGTCTTTCTTCATCGGATTGCATCCCCTTTCTTTTTTGTAACATTCTATCTTATCGCATAATATTGGATATTCTTTCATAATCCGACTACAAACAAAAATAAACCAAAAAGTCTGTCCCTATTATGCTATATTTAACTCTAGAAGTATTCATCCATCTAATTAATAAATATATCATATTTCACAATAAATGAATACTATCAAAGATTCATCCCCTTTCACTTCATCATTTAGTGTTGCTTAGATTTATCAAAAACAACCAAATTTGTATTAATTTCAAGTATCACCTAGTTACAAAAATTTGGGGTGAACAGAAAAAGCATCCCGTATTTTTGATACGAAATGCTTTCAATAAGTTTAAATAAGTTTTAACGTTTACTAAATTGTGATGCTTTACGAGCTTTTTTCAAGCCTGGTTTGGAAAGTTTGGGTTTCAGTTGGATTAAAAATAGCGTCATATCAAGGCTTTTCAGAACGGAATCTACTGATTAATTTCATAAAATTTGAATCAGTATTTTTTAAACAGGGGAATAGTTTAGGTCTCTAAGCATTAAAATAATACACCTAACTTTGGTCACCGTTTTTTAGTTATTCACTCTTTTTTCGGATAGTGTTTTTAAAGTTATGATGTAAAATGCCGCAATTAAAACACTATACATCATAATCAGAGGATAGACAATTAAGGATAGAATCAATCCCACTCCTTTAATTATTAGGTCAGGTATCAATAACTTCCTATATTGTGCGGTAGCTTCAAGTAATTCTTTCTGATCTATATTGGGTTTATCAATTACTTTATGTAAAAAACAGTTTGCTACTGTTGAAACAATAACGATCAGTCCATAAAAGAGCTGTGCCGTATGATTCATGAAATGACTACTAACTATTCCAGTAGCATAGGGCATAAATGAAACAAAAAATAAAAGATACAAATTCTTTCAAATTTCTCCCTTTTCAATTTGCCTAACTTGACCTGCATTACCTAGGTCGCTTTGCTTTAAATTATACTTTTTTCTTAAACATTTAATACGAGTAGGTATTTCTTGTGAGTAATTTTCATCAAAAAATTTCATATATAATCTCCCTATAATCATGGAAAAGTAGTAAAAATAGTTGTTATCCTAGTTGATTAAAAAAATCTCTGATTTCCTCATCTTTTATAAAATAATATATAATTTTCCCCTCTCTTCTAGTGTCCAAGATGTTTTGATTGGCTAGTTTACGAAGATGGTGGGAGGCAGATGCCATACTGAGATTTAATAAACAGGCTATATCGCAGACACAGAGTTCTTCGACGGCAAGGAGATAAAAGATGATATTTATCTGTTTATTATCGGTAAATTTTGATAAAATGCGAAGTGATTTTTGGACTTTTTCCTTTTCAAGGTAGTTCGTTGCGGTTGTAACATTTTGTTGATTTATAACATCCACTTGACAGATACTATCTTTTTTCATAATTTTTTCTCCTAGCCTAACACAGCCCATAGCATGTCAAAGCTGTTGTTTTCAATCAGGATATACATCCCCAATCCTAAATAGACAACGGCAATAAACCATCTGCTATATTTTTCCAAAGTTTCTCCAACAGAAGGGACTTGTGCTAATTTTTGGGCAGAAAAAACCAAGAGATAAATCATGACTAGAAAAGTAAGTAAAG
Source organism: Streptococcus sp. KHUD_013 (assembly GCF_052588545.1). Lineage (NCBI taxonomy): Bacteria > Bacillati > Bacillota > Bacilli > Lactobacillales > Streptococcaceae > Streptococcus > Streptococcus sp. KHUD_013. The sequence goes on along the minus strand of NZ_CP186264.1, from coordinate 322,993 downwards.
TCACTATCAAATTCGCTAAATTTAAGGTGGTAAAATATGGGACAAAGACACCAATATTGTCAGCGCCACAACTTGCAAAAGTAATCATAGCGACTAGAAAAATCAGGTTTTTATTGTCTTTTCGCAAACCATCTTTTGCAATAGCTTCTCCATCAGAATCTCCTAAAAGCAAAACTTTGAGGCCTAGGAAAATTGGAATCAAACCGAGTAAACCTAAAATCTCTTTACTAGGAATATAATTTAAGACAAATGCAAAAAGCAAACTTAGGAATATTAGACTAACAGAGCCTAGAAATTGTCCTAAATAGATGTTAATGATGTCCTTTCTGCTTTTTCTTTTGGCAAAAAATAACATTAGGATAATAAGTAAGTCTACGGCTGTCCCAGAATACAGGATTATTGAAGTAACAATATTTTGAATCATAAAACACCTCATTCAAATATATTTTTGAATGTATTCTAACATTAACCTTTGTAGATGTCAACTTAAAATCCACCAATTAATAATTGCATGTCAATATTTGTATTGTGAAACTAGTTTCAGAAATATATAGTCTTAAAGTATGTCCACTGCCAATGGTTTTTTCAATATTTAAAAGGAGAGAACCAATTTGGTCCTCTCCAGGGTATAATTTTCCACCAACCCACTACAGTTGACAAAGAACCGTTATTCTCAAATGAGACAACTCCTTTTAGTTTTTATAACCTCAGCTTCTCGGTCTCTTACCTACTTTTAATAGAAAGACTACGAAGGACGATTCTTAAAGTAGTCAGATTGTGCAATATCGAAAGATTAGATGGGCTTAACCAATTTAACAACCCAAATCCAATTAAACTTCCATTTATTACAACTGTTTCTTGAATATTTCTTTGAATTAATTTCTGCAACGATTCAGATAAAGAATTCAATTCCTCGAAGAAATCTAAACGATTATCTAATAATAAAATATCACTCATCTGCTTAGAAATATCAGCACTTTCATTCATCACAACCCCAATATCTGCAAGCGTCAAGGCAGCAGAGTCGTTTAACCCGTCTCCAACCATCAAAATAGTTCGGCCAGCTTTCTGTAATTCCTGAACCAACTGAAACTTACCATCTGGTTTTAAATCAGTATAAACGTTGTCAAATGGCAGATCTTTAACCAACTCTTCTGTTCTAGCCAACGTATCACCAGTTGCCAGAATCAGTTTTTTCCCTTGGCGCTTTAGCTTTTTCAATGCAACTTTCGCCTCGCTTCTCAAGGGAGTGTGGATACAAAACATCCCAATTAATTCTTTCTTATAAGCCAAAAACAATAAATTGTAATGAGTCTTATATTGCTCAATCAAGGCCAGCTGCTCAGAACTAATTCTTACCTGTTCGTCTTGCATTAGTACATAATTTCCAATGACAACCGATTGACCATCAATTTGCGATTTAATCCCTTTGCTTGCAACATACTGAAGCTTGCCATGCATTTCTTCGTGTTCAATGCCTTCAATTTCAGCTTGTTTAACAATTGCATTGGCAATAGGATGATAGATATGTTCCTCCAAACATGCACTTATTCTTAAAATATCTTTCTCAGTATAATCTCCGAAAGGAAGAACCTTTTCAACCAAAGGATAACTCGTCGTGATGGTACCCGTTTTATCAAACAAGAAAGTATCCACTTCCAGATATTTTTCTAATACATCACCATCTTTAATAACCATTTCTCGATTTAGACCTTCCTTTATGGCCGTAAGGTAGGCTACAGGTGTGGATATTTTTAGAGCACATGAAAAATCCACCAATAAAAAGGAAATGGCTTTTGAAAACGAACCTGTTAACAGATAAGTCAAACCAGCACCTAAGAAGTTATATTTTACAACCTTGTCTGCCATCCTAATAAAATGACGTTGTTTTGTCTTCTTACTCTCTTCAGATTTTTTCATCAGATTGATGAGTTGCAAAATACGACTGTTTATCTGATTATCAGTCACACGAATTCTTAACTCTCCTGTTTCCAAAACAGTATTCGCACATACAGAATCTCCCTCTTTCTTTTCAACAGGGAAGCTCTCTCCAGTCAAGGAACTCTCATTGACCATGCCTAATCCTGAAACCACTTGGCCGTCAAACAAGATTTCATTACCTTGGGAGACAACTAATACATCACCTACTTGAACATCAGAACTCTTGATGCTGATGACCATGTCTCCCCGCACTAAGAAAACATCACTTTCTTTAGCAAGAAGGCTTTGTTCCAAATCTGTTGCTGTTTTTTTTAAAGACCACTGATCCAGATGATTACCCAAATCAAGCATAAACATGATGTTGCTAGCTGTCTTGGATTGGTTCATAAACAAGGACAACAAAATGGCCGAACAGTCCAAGACCTCCATGGTTAGTTCCTTGCGCGCTAAAGTTTGATAGGCTTCTTTGACATAACCCAAAGCCTGATAACAAGTCCAAATATAACGAATAGGGTAGGGTACAAAACTTCGAAACAGCAAACGCTTAATCGCTGCACCCGATACAATTGAATAAGCACTCTCTTCTCTACGAATGGGAAGAGTCATCAAGTCCGAAACTTTCCCCTTGTCAATTTTTTTTAAAAAGGCCTCTGCATTTTCTAATACAGAGAAGCCTTCTTTCATACGTAGAGTAAAGTGCTGCTGATCCATATAAAACTGAATAGAGTCGATCCCTTTTTCATCTTTAGCCAAGGAACGAAGATAATCTTGAATATCCAAGGTCAGTGAAAACGAGGACGATAATCGGATATGTTGATATCCTCTGTGTAGCACTTTAAAAGACATATTATTCACCTGTCAGGCTATCTAATTGTTCTTCTTTCTTTTCCTGTTCGTATAAATATTTAGCGTCTTGTAAAACATCATCACCGTGTTGTTTTACAACAGAAACAGATGCATCCAGTCCATCTTTCAATTTGTAAGCTTTAGCCAAGGCCTTAGAATAGCCTTTCTTAGCTTCTTTACTTGCTAAGACTTTCAAGCCAAGCGTCCCAAATGCTACCCCTCCTAAGAAGAGAGATGATTTTTTCGCAACTTTTACGACGTTTAATACTTCTTTTAACATGTTTATTTCCTCCTTGTAACTATTGTAGCGAAAAATGACAGCAAAAGCAATTGCTGATATCTGATATATAGATAAAATTCTCTATACTGATATTTAATTATATTATGATGAAAACAATATACTTTATTTTTTGATACTGTCAATAATTATGTGTAAACACTTAAGTAGAGTTACGGAGTGTTAATTAAATAAGCTTTCAAGTGTATCAGAACATTGACCAAACCCTTTATGGATTCGTTGACTTTGCTTGAAATTATAATCTTCAAACAACGTAACTAAGTAACGTTCCAGAGCCTCCTCATTAGGAAAAAGAACCTTCTTTTTCGTTTGATGTTTGATTTCTTTGTTAAGAGACTCAATGAGGTTTGTCGAATACATGCTGTGCCAAATCTGGTAGGGAAACTGATAAAAAGTTAAAAGATTATCCGTCTTCTCCAGACTTTCCATGACTTTCCTATACTTTGGTTTCCATTCGGCGAGAAAGTCCTCTAAAGCTTGTCCTGCCATTTCTAAATTTTCAGCACGATAAATCATTATAAATTGCCCCAGAATAACCGCTCTATCTGCTCGTTTCACTTTACTAGCTAGATTTCGACTAATATGAATTAAGCAACATTGTTGTTTAGCTAATGGGTGAGCCTGACTGATAATCTGCTCAAGCCCCTTAAAGCCATCTGTAACTACAAGAGAAATCTGTTGGATTCCTTGGTTTTGAAGCTTGTCTAACAGGGTGGACCAAGAAGCATTGTTTTCTTGAGGCAACTGTGCATAGCATATCTCTATGCGACTAAAGTCGCTAGAGCTATCCTAATTGCGCACCGCCAGTTCTCATAGAAAAAAACACCTTGCAAGATGCAAAGTGTTTTCGTTTGTATTCTGCTGTCCAGCAACGAATTAACGTTTAGAGAACTGGCTAGCTTTACGAGCCTTTTTCAAGCCTGTTTTCTAGTATTTTTATATCTATTGGCAGATTATCCGACTTATCCCCATCAACATCTGACTCTAACTCAACCTCTGAAGAAATCCTAATATTGCGTACTTTGATATATTCGATATTATTGTTACCTACTAGATCCCCTTTTTAATAAATCTGGGATAGCCGATAATTTAGAAATGATGGATGAATCCTTTAAAATCAAGATATTTCCATATTCATCTGTATTTTCATCAAATAGTTTTTTGTCTGCATAGTAATTGGATAGAAGAACTAAGACCTGAGTAGCTTCACCTTCATAATTGCCATTTTTGCTTTCAAAAGGTAATAATTGCTTGTTCATAGCTTGGCGAATCAGTTGCACCAGCCAAATTAATTGTCTTGACCGACGAATAAAGCGACTTCTTTCAAGGATTCGACCATAAGGAAACAGTTGGCAGATTCTATAAAAGTGTCGATGTGATTCGGCACGCTCATCAGACTCGCTACACAGAGCTGGTACATAATATCTGCTATAATTTTCTGGAAGATTTGGTCAAGCGGTCTTTTAGCCGTGTGACAGGCATACAGGAAAAACACTATTTATTTACTTTTTGCACGGGAGGCTTTAAGATGTTGCTGGACGCCTTTCTTGATAATCACTCAGAGTCGCCAGAGTGTCTGGGCTGGGATATGGCAAAGATATACCGCTGCCTGAAACTGTTCTTTGACGCTGATAAACGCGACATATCAATTAAAATGTCGCACTAAAATGATTGAAAAGTGATTGAAACTGTATTATAATGAACGTATATATTTAGAAAAGAGGTACTAACTATGGAAAACCTAGTAGTTTCAGTCTTTAACACTGAAAGCGAAGCTTATCAGTCCTTTGCGGATTTGAAGGCTTTCCGCCAAACTCAGACGACCAAGGTTGCTCAAATCGCCTTGGTCAAAAATGAAAACGGTCATATCGTTGAAAAAGAACGCTATGACTTTGAAGATTCAACGACGGATGCAGCCCTAAAAGGTGGCTTGCTCGGTGCAGTTATCGGGCTTTTGGGTGGTCCTATCGGCGTCTTGTTTGGTTATGGTATGGGTAGCCTCTATGGTTTGGCTGCTGGTGATACCATTGATACGGCAGAAACTGGCCTGATTGACGTTGTTTCTCAGAAATTGACTAACGGTGAAACAGCCGTTGTTGCCTTGGTGCAAGAAGACAACGAAGCAGTCATCGATGCTTACTTCACCAAGTACGACACCCAAATCATGCGTTGGGATGTAGCAACCGTCGTAGCCGAAATCGAAGCAGCTCTGCAAGTCCAAGAAGACCTCTACAACCAGGCACGTGCACAAATGAAGGCTGAACGTAAAACCGAACGCAAGGCTAAACTTGAAGAATTCAAGGCGAATGTCAAAGCAAAATTTGACAAATTGAAAGCGTAACGTCTAAGCGTCTCATAAATTTAAATGTGACTGAGACGCCATTTAAAATTTATGTGCGTCGGATTCTCACAGTTAAATAATTGCGTTGACAAAGCCGTTACAGCCGTTCTTCCATTCTTTGAAAAGAATGTTTAATAGACAAGAAATCTGGACTAGTATTGGTCTGGATTTTTTTGTGAATATAGAGGTCATAGCTTTTTGACTATGCTTCGTTATAATTAGAAAAATTTTAAGTTTTATCAAGATGAAATCAGTCAGACGAAGACATCCCGAATTAGCACCAGCATCACCACACAAACTAAGACATACTGGTGCTACTCTTGCTAAACAAGCAGGTGTTTCTCTTGAAGCCTTCTCAGAAGCTCTTACTCATAGTGATAAAGAGATTACAAAAACTTACGTTAATATCAAAGATAAAGTCAATCAGACTGTAGGTGATATTGCTTTTCGTAGTTTAAAAAATTGATGGGGTGAATATAAGGTGAATTTTGGGGTGAACTTTCGTTTTTTGAACAAAAAAGACATCCAAGAGAAAATTCTTGAATGTCTGTAAACGTTGATATAATCGTATTGATTAACGTTTTGAGAATTGTGATGCTTTACGAGCTTTCTTAAGACCTGGTTTCTTACGCTCAACTTTACGTGAGTCACGTGTAAGAAGTCCTGCGCGTTTCAAAGAATCGCGGAAGTCTGGGTCTACTTGAAGAAGGGCACGAGCAATACCGTGACGGATAGCTCCTGCTTGACCAGCGTATCCACCACCTACAACGTTAACGAAAACGTCGTATGAACCTACAGTTGAAGTAACTGCGAATGGTTGGTTGATTACAAGACGAAGGTCAGCGTGTGGGATGTACTCTTCAACATCTTTTTTGTTAACAGTGATTTTACCAGTTCCTGGAACAAGGCGAACGCGTGCAACAGCGTTTTTACGACGTCCAGTACCTGCATATTGTGCTTGTGACATACTTTATTGTTCCTTTCCTTAGATAAGTCCTGAAATATCAAGAACTTCTGGTTGTTGTGCAGCGTGAGTGTGCTCAGCTCCAACGAATACTTTCAATTTCATACCTTGAGCGCGGCCAAGAGTATTGTGTGGAAGCATACCTTTAACTGATTTCTCAATCAAACGAACTGCATTTTTAGAACGAAGTTCACCAGCAGAGATTGATTTCAATCCACCTGGGTGGTTTGAGTGAGTGTAGTAGATCTTATCAGTTGCTTTTTTACCAGTCAATTTAACTTTTTCAGCATTGATAACGATTACGAAGTCACCTGTATCAGTGTGTGGTGTGAATGTTGGTTTGTTTTTTCCGCGAAGCACGCTAGCAACAACTGCTGAAAGGCGTCCAAGAGGTACATCAGTTGCGTCAACAACGTACCATTTGCGTTCTACTTGGCCTGGTTTAGCCATGAATGTAGTTTTGTTCATGATTTCTCCTATTATGAATATCGTTTTTGTTTACAGGGCGGATGTTCCGGTCCGCGAGTTATTTGAAAGGTTCCGGGGCCTTACAAATGGGGTAAACAATACCGCCTACTATTGTATCAAATTTTTCAAATAAAAGTCAACCGATTTGAAAAATTATTTGCGATTTTCTTTTCCTATGACAAAGCCGATGAGAGAATTAGGACCGACGTGGGCTGCAATGACTGGACCTAAAGGCATAATCAAAACTTGAGAAATGGCTGGATTCTCCAACAATTGAGCCTTGAGCTCTTCCGCTCCAGCAAGATCGTCCGTGTAAGAAACCAAAGCTGTGCTGTGGCCGATATCATCCTGGATGAGTGAAAGCATTTCTCGCATAGCTTTTTTACGTCCCCGAACTTTGGCTATAGGGGCTAACTTGCCTTCTGCATCAATCCAAAGAAGAGGTTTGATGTTGACCAAACTTCCGACGATAGCTGAACTCTTAGAGAGACGTCCTCCGCGCATCAGATGGTAGAGATCATCCACCAAGAAATAGGTCCGTAACTTAGGGGCAACTTCCATCAGCTCTTCCTTGACTTGATCCAAACTCTTTCCTGCATCACGCGCCTCAACTGCTAGCATAGACAAGTAGCCCTCTCCAATCCCTGCAGCTTTTGGATCGATGATTTCAATCACAGCTTCTGGGTAGTCTTCAAGGATCAAGTCTCTTGCCATGACCGCACTCTGGTAGGTCCCTGACAAGACTGAAGAGAAGGCGATATAAAGGAGGTTTTCCTTGCGCTGAGCATAACCCTTGAAAATCTCTTGGAATTGCCCAACATTGACCTGGCTGGTCGTTGGTTTAGCACCCTTTTGCATTTCTGCTAATAATTGGGGGCTAGTAAGTTTGTCTGGACCTACTGTCTCATAATGAGTCCCATCGATTTGGATCGACAAACCGACGATTTCTACATCATGCTCCTGTGCCCATCTTTCATCTAAATCTGCAGTTGAATCTGTTAAAATTTTAAAGGTCATTTACTTGCTCCCATCTCTTTTTGTAGTTGACGTAGGCCCTCTTGGTCAAAAGGCCGTATCGGTGGTTTTTGATCGTTGACGGCTCCTCGCGCCTGGTTCAAATCAGCTTTGACAACGGCGACTCTCTTCTCCAGCTCACGCGCCGAAACACGGAGCGCTCCTTGAGCAAAGACCGTCCATTGCTCATTCAAGTCACTCGTCGCGACTGATACTTGGTGAAGGGGGGTATTGAACTCTGCTGCCAAGCGTTCAATGTAGTCATCAGCGGTTTCATCCTCCGCTGTGAAGACCACTTGGACTTGAAATTCCTCATAGGTCTGACGAATCCCTGGCATATATTGGGCATCAAAGACACAAATTACGCGAATGCCTTCAAAGCTGGCATAGTGACTAAGCTTTTCTAGGAGGATCGTTCGTGCAGCATCTAGCTCACTCTTCTTAAAGAGCTGACGGGTTTCCTGCCAGAAGGCAATCATATTGTAGCCGTCCACTAACAAAATCTTTTCCTTCATCGACTCCCCCTTCCTAGGATTTTCTTCTATTATAGTTTATTGCGAAAGACCTCATACATGAGGATTGCTGCTGCGACACTAGCATTCAGACTTTGGACATGCCCCTGCATCGGAATCGTAATCATTTCATCCACTTGCTTTTTAATATTGGACGAAATGCCCTTGCCTTCGTTTCCAATGATGAGGGCCAACTTCCCACTGGTATTCCATTTGTGAGAAGGCGTTCCATTCATATCGGTCCCAAAGATCCAAAAACCTGCTTCTTTGAGCTTATCCAAGGTTTGGCTAAGGTTGGTCACTCGAGCAATAGGGACATGCTCTACTGCTCCAGTTGAGGTCTTGGCAACAACAGGTGTCACCCCAACAGCACGGTGCTTGGGAATGATGACTCCAGCCACCTGGGTAGCGTCGGCTGTTCGGAGAATGGATCCTAAGTTATGCGGATCGGTCAAGCCATCCAAAATCAAAAGCAGGGGATTGTCTTGATCAGCTACTTGGGCCAAGATCTCATTCAAGTCCGTATAGGCAAATTCCGAAACTCGCAAGACAAAACCTTGGTGGACAGCCCCTTCTGTCATTTCTTGTAAGGTCTTCTTAGGAGTCCAAGAAATGGACACCTTCTTATCTGCAGCCAGATCCTTGATTTTTTCTACATTTTTTCCACGCAAATCGTCCTGGATATACAATTTATTTCCTGTATTTGCGATCAGTGCTTCTGTGACGGCATGAACACCGTAAACAATATCGTTTTTTTCCATGAAACTAGTATAACACAATTGCCATATCTGGTGAAACATTTGGAGTAGCCCAGTTTGCTTGTGGTATAATAAAACTAGTTTAGAAAAAGGAAAGAATCCGCATTATGCCACTTATTCACCGAACCATCAAGATGGTCCTCGCCACCTGTTTGGCCATCTTGCTTGCAGAGTTTTTAGGTCTGACCTACGCCACCTCTGCGGGGATCATTGCCATCCTCAGCATTACCGATACCCGTCGAAGTACAGCTAGATTAGCCTACAACCGCTTTATGTCCATGCTTCTCGCCCTATTCCTTGGCAGCTTAGCCTTTCAGATTCTCAGCTACAATCTCTGGGCCCTTGGTTTTTATCTAGCCACTTATGTTCCCCTCGCTTTTCTACAAGGCTGGGAAATCGGCATCACACCAAGCTCTGTCCTGGTTACCCATCTCCTGCTAGAAAAATCCACTTCTATAGCTTTATTGGGAAATGAGGTTACCATTTTCCTGATTGGAACCAGCTTTGCTCTCCTTGCCAATCTCTATATGCCTTCTCGACAGGAAGAAATTGATCGCTATCACGAAATTGTCGAGGAGCAACTCAAAAAGATTCTTTACCGTTTTGCAGAATTTCTCGGAAAAGGAGATGGGAGCAACGATGCCAGCTTGATTCGTGAGCTAGATACCATTTTAAAAGAAGCACTCGATCTAGTGTATCTAGACCATTCCAACCACCTCTTCCACCAGACCAACTACCATATCCACTATTTTGAGATGCGAAAGCGTCAAAATAATATCCTGCGAGACATGGCCAACAACGTCAATAACTGTCAATTAGCCGCGAGCGAGAGTCTTATTTTGGCCCAACTCTTTGCAAAAACAGCCAGCCAGCTCAGTCAGGAAAATCCAGCTCAATTCCTGCTTGATGAAATCAATCGCTATCTAGCAGTCTTTCGTGAACGGCCTCTCCCTCGATTTCGTCAAGAATTTGAAACCCGAGCGACCCTTTTGCAACTCCTCCGAGACCTTGAAACCTTCATTTCCATCAAGGTGGAATTCTATCAAAATTACCAGGAGGAACTGCAAGCATAAGGTCTTCTTCAGATACATCAAATAAGAGACTGGGAAGTTTTTCCCAGCTTTTTCTTTGCTATTAATCTGGAATGAATTTTAATCAGAAAAACCTTCTTATATATTGAAAGCGCTGCCATAAAGTGTTATGATAGGGGTGCATACATGCAAAGAACAAAGGAGGTCTCTTTATGCATTCTTCTTATAAAAAGCGTTTGTACACAAACGTACTCAGTATCTCTACCGCGGTCCTCTTAGCCTTCCTCGCACAAGGTCAAGTTGCTGCGGACACTGTTGAACCAGCTAGTCCTGCCGCACCTGTCGAAAACGTCCTCAAGCCAGAGGAGGCTAGTGCTAGTCCAGTTACTGGATCAGAAGTGGCAAGTCCTAACTCAGCAACAGAAATTGCACCAAGCCCTGTGGAAGCAAGTCCTAGCTCAGCTAGCGCAGTAGCAAGCTCGTCTACCGCTTCAAACACTGCTAGTCCTACGACCAAAGTAGAAGCCCCTGTAACAGAGCGAGCAGCAAACGCAGATCCTGCCATCAGCCTTAGTGACAGCCCTGTTTACATGTCTGAAAAGGGAACGCTAACGGATACCGTCAAGGATCAAGCTCAGGCTGTTGGAAAGATCAACTGGACCTTGGACGACAAACCACTGGAAGAATGGAAAACTTGGGATATGGAGACAGGAACTCTTTCCAAAGATCCCTTTATCACAGTTGAAGAGAACAAAAACGGAAACGATTTGGATCTGACCTTTACTGTCAAGGAACTCTTTGGCGAAGATTTAAGCCTTCGGAGCCCTAATAATATCCGTCGGACCTATCGGAACTATATTGGCGAGCATACTTTAGTCGGAACTAGTTCAGATCTTGGGCTGACTATTCGCAAGAATCTAACCTTCCGTCCATATAAAGATTTCCATACCCACGAGGAAATGCTAGCTTCCATTGAGCAGACAAAGGCAGAAGCCAAAACGGACCGTCTAGTTCAGCTTGAAACTCTTGGTAAGAGCGCTCAAGGCCGTGATATGAAGATGGGAATTGTGAGTAAGGACCAAGCAAGTATTGACCACTACCTCTCATCTACCAATCCAACAGCTCTCACAAAACCAAGCGAGATGTTGGCAGCTCTGAAGGACAAGACCTTGGATTACAAACTGCCTGTCCTGGTTCATAATACGCATGCGGATGAACAACCTGGGATTGACATCATCACTGGTCTCTTCCGTACCTTCGCTACAGAAAATCAAGTCACTTTTAAAACGACAGACGAAGCTGGTAACGTCAAGAATGTAACTCTGGACATCCCAACTCTCCTAAACAAATTTATCTTCTTGTTTGACTTCACGGAAAACCCTGATGGGGATGCTCTCAACCTGCGTGCTTTGGCCAATGGACTGGATCCCAATCGCGATGCCAGCTACCAAACAAACCCAGAAGTGCGTACCGTCATCCAAATGATCAACAAGTGGAATCCAATTGCTCTCTATGATATCCATGGATTTGTCAAAGAATTCTTGATTGAGCCTGCAACACCTCCACATGATCCGAACTTTGAATACGACCTCATGTCCAACCTCATGCTAGAAAATGCCCGCCATATGGGCCGCGCAGGAGTTGCCAATTCCAAATACGACAGCTACATCATTCCAAAACTGGATTGGGGAGATGGCTGGGATGATTCCTTCTCTGGTTATACAGGTGTCTATGCTGTCTATCACGGCATCTTGGGCCACACCATTGAAATACCAGAATCCAACCAGGAATCTTATTATGCTGGTCGTAATGCTGTCCTCGGCGGCATTGACTTCCTCAACCAAGATCCAGACAAACTCCTTGAGATGCGGCTCAACTTCTACTTACGTGGTCTCAACAAGATTGAAGATCCAAAAGCAGAAAATGAATTAGTAGGACCAACTGGTGAAGTTGTCGGTCGTGTGAAGAATGGTCGTCCGAAATTCTTCCCTGACTACTATGTTATCCCAATGGGCCTCGACAAGGACAATGATGCGCAAGAAGCCTTCAATATGATTGACTACTTCAAACGCAATGGTGTCCTCGTCAAAGAACTCAAAGAAGATACCGGCACCTACAAAAAAGGAGACCTGGTCATTGACATGGCTCAAGCTAAACGGGGCTATGCCAACCATATCCTCTATAAAGGTTCTAATGAATCCGCCTGGGCAGCCATGTATGCGGAACTTCTCGTTAACTTCCCTGATATGAAAGGCTTCAAGGCAGAACCTGTGTTCAAAGACGGTCTCTTTGCTGGAAAACTTGGAGAAGTCACCACCACTCGCGCGACTAGAACCTCTGAGATCGATCCTAAAGCGCCTTACTACGTCATTGCCAATACCTCAGCCAGTGCCGTTCAAGCAGTAAACAAGGCGATTTCCCAAGGTAAATCTGTCTACCTAACAGATGATGGCTACATCGTTGACCGCGATACTTTTGCATCGCTCCTTCCAAACTATGCCATCTACGGCGAAGCCCTCTACAAGGTTCCAAACGGTCCAACCTTGAAACCATTGAAGATCTATTCTCCAAACTATCACTACGATTGGACCGGCGTAGATGCGCCTGCTCATACTAGTTTGGTCCTTGAAAAATTAGGTTTCCAAATCGTCGATACTCCTGACGAAGCTGATGTCATTGTGCTTGAAAATAATCGCTTTGATGCTTCCATCTTCGGCAAGAAACCAACTCTCGTCATCGGCGGGGAAGCCATGCAGAAACTGGAAAAATTGGGAGTTCTTTCAGGTTTTGATGCTGAAAAACTTAAAGGTGGCAGTGACTATGAGGGCTTGATGAAAGCCATCATCGATGACCAAGATCCACTGACCAGCGGTTACAAGAAGAACGCCCTCTTCTACTCCAACTCAGGAAACTGGATTGAAAAGGTTCCAAGCAACTTCAAGACCTTGATGAGTATCGCTTCAAGTGACTACTACATTGCAGGCTGGTGGCCAAAAAATGAAGTCCTAGCCAATAAGGTCATGGCCATCTCTGGAGAACTTCTCGGCCAACCACTCTTTGTCTATGCCGGAAACCCAACCAACCGTCAACACCCTGTCCACTTCTTCCGCTGGGTAACCAATGCGATCTTTGGCAGCAAGTTGGCCAGCTTGATGGATTACGTACCAGCCAAAGAACCAGATCGGGTGGTGGTTCCAATTCATAACCAAACAACCACTCCACAGCCAATATTGGCTAAGAAGGACACTCCTAAAGTTCTCCTCCCACAAAAAGAAACCGCAGCTGAAACTGGAGAAAGCGTGCAAACCTTGACCTACCAAGTAGGACAAAGCTTCCAAGAAAATCCAGACAAGGCGCAATTGCCACAAACTGGAGATCACTCAACCGGACACTTTGTTCTTTCAAGCTTCTTGCTAGCCGTTAGCGGAGGCTTCCTCCTCTTGAAAAAGAAAGAGGTTGAGTAAGATTTTAGACTAGCTATGAATCTCAAGTTCATCTTTTCATAGAAAATCAGTTTTTCATATGAAATAATCTAAGAAATGAGACAAAAGTTATAAAACTCGCTCTAGTATTTAGCAGTATTCAGTCTTATACTGAAATTTTCCGCCGTGAGAAAAGTGCTTGAAACTGTTATGTTTCAAGCACTCGGGAGTTTTGAAACCTTAGGTTCAAAACTAAGTCATGGAACTTCGAAGAAGTTCGCTGACGTCCGTACTCACCTAAGGAAAGTTTCGAAAGATATATCTTCAAAAGAACCTTCGCGTCTGCGAAGGTTCTATTCTATTCCACCAATTCCAACACAACCGTTTGGTAAGGGGTCAATTCTAATACTTGGTCTCCTTCTTGGAATAGTCCTGCGACATTGTTTAAAATAACCGTTTTAATCGGAGCTGGCAGCTCCAAGGTGGCCTGGCGATTTTGGAAATTGCTGATCACCAAGAGACGCTTGTCCCCACGGCGTTCAAAGGCGATGATGTTCTCACGGTCTCGATAAGCTGGGATCATATCTCCAAACCGGATGGTATTTCCATAGAGGGGATGGCGATACAAGGCCGTCAACTGGCGGTAATAATTCAAGATGGAATTTGGATCCTTTTCCTGGTCTTCCACATTGATGGCAACATTTGGTTTGGGACTGATCAACCAGGCTGGCCCATCACTAAATCCCAAACCTGGCTCTGCTGACCATTGCATCGGCGTCCGCGCATTGTCCCGGCTGTATTTGGCAATCGCTACTAAGGCTTCTTCCTCACTCAAACCAGCTTCTTTAGCCACATGGTAGCCATTGATGGTCGCGATATCATCAAAGTCCTCCACTGATTCGAAGACTTGGTTTTCCATCCCAATTTCTTGGCCTTGGTAGATAAAAGGAATTCCCTTACGCAAAACCTGAATGGTTCCTAGGGCTTTTTTACTGGTATCGTTTACTGGACCTTCTGCAATATAATGGGACACCCCACGAGGCTCATCGTGATTTTCGATAATGGTCGAGAGGACCCCAATACTATCTGCACGCTCATGGGCTTGGAAAATACTTTCCTTGAGTTCATCTGCTGTCGGAAGACTATGGTCAAACCAGCCTTTTCCTTCTTGCCCCAGCATGGTTTGTTTGAAGTCAAAGATGGAAGAGAAGACACCATCTTTTCCAATAAAGAAGTGCAACTCTTCATCGGTTTCATTGAAAACTTCCCCTACAGTGAAGGCATTGTACTTGGCAAAAGTCCGCTCTTTTAACTCTTGCAAGAAAGGTTCAATCGGTTGGGCATTGACCAGCGATTCCGGCACTGGGACCAGGCCATTGTCACGATCGGACGGAAGCGAACGCCATTCTAGGTCTTTTTTGATATTGATGATAGCGTCAATCCGGAATCCCGAAATTCCCTTGTCCAACCACCAGTTGATCATCTTATAAATCTCTTCGCGCAAGACAGGATTTTGCCAATTGAGGTCTGGCTGATCCTTGTGAAAAGAATGGAGATAGTATTTGTTGGTGCCAGGAACCGGTTCCCAGACACTACCTCCAAAGTAACTTTCCCAGTTGTTGGGTTCCTTGTCGCTTTCGATGAAGTAAAAGTAGTCTGCATAAGGGCCATCTGGATCCGCTAAAGCTTTTTGGAACCACTCATGATGACTGGAGCAATGATTGACCACCAAGTCCATGATGATGGCAATGCCTCGCTTCTTGCCTTCCGCAATCAACTCTTCCATATCTTCCATGGTCCCAAAAAGGGGATCAATGGCATAATAGTCAGAAATATCATAGCCCTGGTCAATAAAAGGACTCTTGTAAACAGGGGATATCCAGAGAATATCAATCCCTAAGTCTTGAAGGTAATCGAGTTTCTCCGTGATGCCTTTCAAGTCTCCAACACCATCTCCATTGCTGTCTTTGAAGCTTTTTGGGTAGATCTGATAAGCGACCTTCCCCTTCCACCAGTCTTTTTCCATGTTTTGTCTCCTTAAAATGAAAGAGACCGAGACACATTGTCTCCGTCTCTATAGCGTCAGTAGATATTAGTATACTGTCTTTTCAGTTTCTTTGTCGAAGAAGTGAGCTTTGTTCAAGTCAAATCCAAGTTCGATGGTTTCACCAGTTCCAAGATAGTCACGCGCATCTACCTTAGCGATGAATTCGTTGTCACCAACTTGGCAGTACAAGTGAGATTCTGAACCGAGCAACTCAGACACTGAGATGGTAGCTTTTACGACTGATTCAGGGAAAGTTTCAAGGAAAGCAGCTTCTGTATTCACGTCTTCTGGACGGATACCAAAGATCAATTCTTTACCATCATAGCCTTTTTCTTTCAAGACTTTCAAAGCACCTTCTGGAACTTTCAAATTCAATCCATTGGCAACGATGTGTCCACCTTCCAACTTCACGTTAATGAAGTTCATAGCAGGGCTTCCGATAAATCCAGCTACGAATTTGTTAACAGGGTTCTTGTACACTTCTTGCGGAGAACCAATTTGTTCCACACGTCCAATTGTACCAGTACCAGCTGGGTTTTTAGTAGCTGACATGATAACGATACGGTCGGCAAGTGTCATCGCTTCTGTTTGGTCGTGAGTTACGTAGATAGTTGTTGCTCCGATACGGCGGTGGATTTTCGCGATTTCAGCACGCATGGATACACGAAGTTTCGCATCCAAGTTTGACAAAGGTTCGTCCATCAAGAACACTTTTGCATCACGGACAATGGCACGTCCCATAGCCACACGTTGACGTTGACCACCAGAAAGGTCAGCTGGTTTACGATCCAAGAATTCTTTCAAGCCAAGGATTTCAGCTGCTTCTTGTACACGTTTGTCGATATCTTCCTTGCTGTATTTACGCAATTTCAAACCAAAGGCCATGTTATCGTACACAGTCATGTGTGGGTAAAGAGCGTAGTTTTGGAATACCATGGCGATGTCACGGTCTTTAGGTGCTACGTTATTTACAACAGTACCATCGATGGAACATTCACCTTCTGTGATATCTTCAAGACCAGCGATCATACGAAGAGTTGTTGATTTACCACATCCTGAAGGACCTACGAAAACGATAAACTCTTTGTCTTTGATGTCCAAGTTGAAATCTTCAACTGAATAGTGTTCGCTGTTTGGATATTTTTTGTAAATATTTTTAAGATTTAATTCTACCATGATGGTACTCCTTTGATTTTTATAGTTCTATTGTAAATGAAAACGCTTTACAAATCTATGGCAGATCTCACAAAAAAGAAAAAGAGTTTTGTGCAAGTTGCACAAAACTCTCAATTCATTCCGTTAAATCACATCCTGTAGAACCAAATGGTAACAAAGGGCTAGATCAGTCAGATTTTTTAACTGGAGACCCGTTAGCTCTTCCCACTTGTCAATCTTGTATTGAAGGGAATTGCGATGGAGATAAAGTTGCTGGGCTGCCTTGGTTACAACTGCCCCATTTTCCCAGAGGGCAACAATGATATCCTGCAACTGGTCTTGACTTCCAATCAACTGATGCAAGCGTTCTTTGATAGGATGGAGATCCAAATCTGCCTGCTCGATTCCCCATAGGTAGAGTTGAGAAAAGCGGTAAACACCTTGATGGCCTTCTCGGATCCAGGCTCGAAAGGCTGCCCGTTCTGCTCGGATGACCGGAGATACTTTCCCAGCTTTTGACTCGGTCCATACCTGCCCGACCATGATGGATAAGCGAATATTAAAATCATACTCCATTGCAGAGACGGTATCTTTTAAGATATCAGCCACAGTCAGCGACTGCTCTTGATCTAGAATGAGTACATAGTCCTGTCCACTTAGTTGCAAGACTGCCCGGAAGTTGGGCAAAAGCGTCTGCATCATCTCTAACCAGGAAGCTGTTCCTTCCGCTGTCGAGTGCGAGAGGTGGCAATAGACAAGTTGCATTTTTTTGATGACTTGAGGGGCTTCTCCCTTTCCATCGATCAGGTATTGGTACCAAGGGTTGGGGGCAAGATCTTCCTCACTAGCCAACCAGGCAATCAACTGTTTCTCTCGTTCGGTTAGCTCTTCTTCCTTCAGTAGCAACCATTGCTGGGCCTGCAGGGGAATGGCTACATAACCAACTGGTGGATTGGGGTGATCCGTCACCTCTGCCTGAGGGAACCACTCTCTGATATTTTTCACTATTTTGTTCCTTCTTCCACTTTTTGGATACACCAAGCTACCAATTCCTCTAAGCGACTGATTTCATCTGTCAGATGCAGGTAACCCATGACCGCTTCAAAACCCGTCGACATGCGATAGGTCACGACATCCGCATTTTTGGCCTTGGTATGGCTATTGGTATTGCGACCGCGCTTATAGATCTCGACTTCTTTCTCTGTCAAAAGCTCTTCTTCCAACATCATCGCAATCAGACTAGCCTGGGCCTTGGCAGAGACGTAGCGGGTAGCTGCCTGATGAAGTTTATTGGGCTTGGTAATCCCTTGCAAAATCAGGTGCTTGCGAATATACATAGAATAGACCGCATCTCCCTCAAAGGCCAGGGCAATCCCATTGATTAGATTGACATCAATCACGTGTCCACCTTACACCTTCTTTTGTATCCAAGAGCTTGATTCCTTGCGCAGCCAATTCATCGCGAATGGCATCTGCTCGCGCAAAATCTTTCTTAGCCCGCGCTTCCTGGCGTTCAGCGATCAAGGCTTCAATATCTGCATCCAAGACTTCTTCGACAAATACCACTCCAAAGACTTCTAACATCTTGGTCAAGGCATCCTTGACGTCTTGATTGTAGTGACCTGAATTGATCCATTTAGCCAATTCAAAGACGACAGTAATTCCGTTCGCTGCATTGATATCTTCATCCATCGCCGCGATAAACTTGTCCACAAAGCCTTGCAAGTCTGCTGGATCCACTTCTCCTGTGAACGGTTGCTCATAGGTATTTTTCAAATACTTGAGGTTGGTCTCCGCATCGCGTACCGCTTTTTCTGTGAAGTTAATGGGCTTGCGGTAGTGCTGGGTCGCAAAGAAGAAGCGAAGGACTTGCCCATCGATGGTCTTCAATGCATCATGCACAGTAATGAAGTTACCTAAGGACTTGGACATTTTAACATTATCAATATTGACAAAGCCATTGTGCATCCAGTAATTGGCAAAGGTTTTGCCTGTTTTGGCCTCTGACTGGGCAATCTCATTGGTATGGTGTGGAAACTCAAGGTCAGCTCCACCACCGTGGATATCAATGGTATCGCCTAAAATCCCCGTTGACATGACCGAACACTCGATGTGCCAACCAGGACGACCAGGACCCCAAGGACTGTCCCAAGAAACTTCACCCGGCTTCGCAGCTTTCCAAAGGGCAAAGTCGACTGGATTTTCCTTGCGAGCAGTTTCCTCATCTGTCCGACCAGAAGCGCCTAGCTCCAAGTCTTCTAGAGTTTTGTTGGCTAACTTAGCATAGTTGTGGGATTTTTCCACACGGAAATAGACATCTCCCTGGCTCTCGTAGGCATAGCCTTTTTCGATCAAATCAGCGACAAAGCGAATGATGTCGTCCATAAACTCAACCACACGAGGGTGGCGGGTTGCAGGCTTGACCCCGAGAGCCGTCACATCCTCACGAAAGGCTGCAATATACTTGTCTGCCACTTCCTGAGGAGTAATACCTTCTTCTTTGGCGCGGTTGATAATCTTATCATCCACATCTGTAAAGTTGGAAATGTAGTTAACCTCGTAGCCACGATACTCAAAATAGCGACGAATCGTGTCAAAGGCTACCGTTGAACGGGCATTCCCTACGTGGATAAAGTTGTAAACTGTTGGTCCACAAACATACATGCGGACCTTTCCTTCTTCGATTGGGACAAATTCTCGCAAATCACGAGACATGGTGTCATAAATTTTAATCATGCGGTCCACTCCCTTCTCTATTTCTGACTTTTTCGGCTGAAAACCAGCTCTGCAAAAGGGCCAAATTGTCTGAGGCTATCCAGTTGGTAAAAGCGTTGCCCTTCCTCTTGGGTAAAGAGGGGAACTCCCTTTCCTAGGATCAGGGGCGCTATCTGAATAATGAGGTGGTCGAAAAGATCCGCATCCAAGAGCGGTCCTACCAAGGAATTACCACCTATCACAAAGACATTTTTGCCTTTGTCAATCTGGCGAACAAAGTCCACCACATCCCCAGCTACTGGCTGGTAATTGCTGACAGGCAGGTGCCTATCATGCGTAAAGACATAGTTTTCCGTAGCTTGATAAAAACTTTCTACATCTTGCAAATCTTGGATTTCCTCAAAGGTCCGCTTACCCATGATGGTGATATCCATTTGCCTGTAAAAGTCATCATAGCCTGTATCCTCTACAGAACCAAGCTGATGCAGCCAGTCTATCCTGTGCTGGCTGTCTGCCAAGTAGCCATCCATGGTAATACAGCCGTAAAAATAAACTGCCATTCTTGTAGTAACCTTTCTAGTTCCTTTGCTATTCAAAGCGATAGTGAAAAAAGTCATGGCATCAGCTGTCCGCTCTTCATGGCGGGCATCCCAGGTTCGGTTATGATGATCTACATAGTCAGCTGTGTAGAAGAACTGATAGACTTTACTCTTGCGAAATTGACTCCAAGCCTTCTTTCAGTTCAAGGACTACCTGGTTCAAAATAGCATCTGGTAAATCTGACAGGTCGGTTCCTCCTGTCATATTTCACTTCGATAACTTTTCCAACCTTTTCTAAAGACTTGATGAATGGTGACTGGCTTCCTTGGCGTGCTCCATCTTATTCACGTAGTATTCGCGTTTTTCCTCTTCCTGGTGAATGATTGGCTCATCCTTCTTACCGTGAACACGAACAATCTTGGCAGGAACACCGACAACGGTCACATCACTTGGTACATCGGAGACAACGACCGCCCCCGCTCCTACTTTGGCCTTGGCCCCAATCTCAATCGGACCGATGACCTGAGCATGAGCGGAGACCAAAGCTCCCTCACGAACCGTTGGATGGCGCTTCCCTGTATCCTTTCCAGTTCCACCGAGCGTCACCCCGTGGTAGAGCATAACGCCTTTTTCAACAATAGCTGTTTCCCCAATAACGAGGCCTGCTCCATGGTCGATAAAGACACCCGAAGCAATGGTCGCACCTGGATGGATTTCGATCTGGGTCCAAAAACGCCAGAACTGACTGTGCATCCGAGCTAGAAGCTTAAAGCCATGATTCCACAAAAAGTGAGAAACACGGTGAGCAGCTAACGCTTTGACGCCTGGATAGGTCAAGAGGACCTCCAGCGAGGTACGTGCCGCCGGGTCATTTTCTTTTACAATATCAATGGTTTCACGCCACCATCCCATACCGTGCTCCTTTCTTTTAAATGCTTATTCTTTCGTTGCTTCACCTGGATCTTTGGTAAAGTCTTTTCTAGGTTTGTGATCTTTGTTGTGGTGACGAGGACGATCGCCATGACGATGACCCTTATCCCCTTTTTCTTCTGCATGCTCCGGTTTTGGAGGACGAGGCAAGAGGGCCTTCATAGAAGCATCGACACGACCTTTTTCGTCAATCTTGATAATCTTGACATCCACTTCATCACCGATGGCTACCAAGTCTTCGACACGGTTGGTACGAGTCCAAGCCATTTCAGAGATGTGTACGAGGGCATCTGTCTTGTCAAAGAGGTTGACAAAGGCACCGAATTTCTCGATACGCACAACTTTAGCATGGTAGACTTCGTCCACCTTGGCTTCACGAACCAAACCAGCAATGATTTCTTTAGCGCGGTTAATGGCAGCTTGGTCGCTAGAGTAGATAGACACGTTTCCTTCTTCATCGATATCAATCTTAACGCCTGTTTCAGCGATGATTTTATCGATGGTTTCTCCACCTTTACCGATGACAATCTTGATCTTGTCCACATCAATCTTGATGGTATCAATTTTCGGAGCTGTTGGAGCCAATTCTGGACGAACTTCAGGAATGGTTGCTTCAATCACATCAAGGATTTCAAAACGAGCTTTCTTGGCTTGGGCAAGAGCTTCCGTCAAGATTTCTGCAGTGATCCCTTGGATCTTGATATCCATTTGAAGGGCTGTAATCCCGTCACGCGTACCTGCAACCTTAAAGTCCATGTCTCCAAAGTGGTCTTCCAAACCTTGGATATCTGTCAATACGGTGTAGTTGTTTCCATCTGAAATGAGACCCATAGCAATACCTGCTACTGGCGCCTTAATTGGCACACCACCAGCCATAAGGGCAAGTGTTCCCGCACAGATAGATGCTTGAGATGAAGAACCGTTTGATTCCAAGACTTCTGCTACTAGACGAATCGCATATGGGAATTCTTCCAAGCTTGGCAAGACTTGAGCAAGAGCACGCTCACCAAGGGCACCGTGACCAATTTCACGACGACCAGGTGCACCGTAACGACCAGTTTCCCCTACAGAGTATTGTGGGAAGTTATAGTGGTGCATAAAGCGTTTCTTGTACTCTGGGTCCAAACCATCGATGATTTGCGTTTCCCCCATTGGCGCCAAAGTCAAGATAGAAAGAGCCTGAGTTTGTCCACGAGTAAAGAGACCTGAACCGTGTACACGAGGAAGGAAGTCGACCACCGCATCTAGAGGACGAATTTCATCAACCTTACGGCCATCAGGACGAACCTTGTCTTCTGTAATCAAACGGCGCACTTCTGCATGTTCCATTTGTTCCAAGATTTCAGCCACATCACGCATGATACGGTCAAATTCTTCGTGGTCCGCATATTTTTCTTCGTAAACAGCTGTTACTTGATCTTTCACTGCTTGAGTTGCAGCTTCACGCGCCAATTTTTCTTCAACTTGAACTGCTTTTTGAAGGTCGCTGTTGTAGGCTGCGATGATTTCAGCTTGCAAGTCAGCATCTACATGAAGCAATTCTACTTCTGCTTTTTCTTTCCCAACTGCCGCAACGATTTCTTCTTGGAAGGCAATCAATTCTTTGACAGCTTCGTGTCCTTTCAGAAGGGCTTCCAACATGATTTCTTCTGACAATTCTTTGGCACCAGACTCTACCATGTTGATAGCGTGCTTCGTACCAGCTACTGTCAATTCAAGAAGAGAGCGCTCAGCTTGTTCTTGCGTAGGGTTGATGATGATTTGACCATCAACATAACCTACTTGTACCCCAGCGATTGGTCCGTCAAATGGAATATCTGAGATAGAAAGTGCCAAGGATGAACCAAACATCGCTGCCATTGGTGCAGATGCATTTTCATCGTAAGAAAGAACTGTGTTGATGACTTGTACTTCGTTACGGAAACCTTCCGCAAACATTGGACGGATCGGACGGTCAATCAAACGCGCTGTCAAAGTCGCATCTGTTGAAGGACGTCCTTCACGTTTCATAAAGCCCCCAGGAAATTTCCCAGCTGCATACATTTTTTCTTCGTAGTTGACTTGAAGTGGGAAGAAATCCCCAGTCGCCATCTTCTTAGACATAACGGCAGCAGTCAAGACAGTTGACTCACCGTAACGCACGACAACAGAGCCATTTGCTTGCTTAGCAACCTGACCAGTCTCTACGATCAACTCACGACCCGCAAAAGTCGTTTGAAACACTTGTTTTGTCATTTTAATCCCCTTTGGATTGATAAAATTATACGACTTGCCTACAAAAATCAGGATACAAAGGGCGTGAAGAATCCCGTATGAAAATAGGAGATTGACGCAGTGTGCCACGCACACCAGGGAATCTATCTTTTTCACTAGGGATTTAGCCCGTGTTCAACTATCAAGATACTAAGGCCACAAAAAGCAAAGTAAAAATAGGAAACTGACGAAGTCTTCGATGAAGACAAGACAGTTTATCTTTTTTACACAGCTTTTCGGCCGGGTTCAATTAATCAAGATATTTTGGAAGGTTCGGCTTGCCGAACATTTCTGTAGAAAAATAGGAGGTGACGTCGCACTCGATGAGTGCTAGGAAGCTTATCTTTTTTCCTAAGAAATGAGGCCAAAATTCAATTATCCAAGATACTAAGCCGTTAAGCAACTCAACGAGATAGGGATTTCAACAGCCTTTCTGTATGTTATATCCTCATCTTTGTATCCAAGCACGTATGACCTTTATTTTACCATATTCAAGCCCAAAAGAAAAAGGCTTTAAAAGCCTTTTTCGAGGAATATTTGATTTCCACGTATTTTAAAATTCTAGAGCTAGATATAGCTACCATCTATTTTCCATTCCACACATTTTCTTTACTAACGACATAGAATCGCGTTTTGTGTTCTCCACCTGAATAGTCTTTCTTGCTCCGCTTCAACACATAGCGCTCAAAAGGTTGAGAAGAGGTCTTAACTCTAGTTGTTACTGTAACTGTATCATTCTCAACGACCCACTCATCTGCTGAAGGAATAACAACCTCTGGGCCAGCACCTCCACGTCCACCTGGAACGAATTCAAAAAACTTCTTATCTTTCGAAGAGTATATCCAGCCTTGTTTTCTTTCTTTCGCAAGTTGAATTAATTGATCTGTAGTCATAGATTGAATGGATTCTGATGTTTCTTGAGCTTCCAATTTTTTAATGACATCTGCAAGTTGATAGGTACCTGGAGTATAAGTATTGAAATAATCTAAAAACATGCCTTCTGTATAAGAATAGATACCGCTATGATCATTTGATAAATCTAATATAAAGGTTGGTTTGACCAATCTAGAATACATTAAAGAATAGCCATTCTCTACTACCGAGTGGATATCCTCTTGATCTTCCGCACTCAATCCTTTAACAGTAGATGCATTTCCCCCTTCCACTCTCGTCGTAAATTCAAGCG
The DNA here is from genome assembly GCF_052588545.1 of Streptococcus sp. KHUD_013. Taxonomy (NCBI): domain Bacteria; kingdom Bacillati; phylum Bacillota; class Bacilli; order Lactobacillales; family Streptococcaceae; genus Streptococcus; species Streptococcus sp. KHUD_013. The sequence goes on along the minus strand of NZ_CP186264.1, from coordinate 298,572 downwards.
CGATCCAGCCTTGGCCAGATTGGAGCTTGCCCCAGGTATAACCGTCAGCTGACACCGTCTCAGTTATCGTGTAAATACCTTGCGGGATCATTCCAACTTCTTCCCCCTTAATCGATGCTTCTTTACGAATTCGAAGATCTGAAACTGCTACACGGACTTGGAAACTACTTGTTTGCTGCTCTGAGGTATTTGCTTGGTTCTTCGCCTTCTTTCCGGTTTCTAGTTCTTTCCATCCAAATTTTGCTTGATCCAATTCTTTTGCTGTAATCCCTAAGGCTTTTTCTGGCTTCTGACCGTCCCCATTTTTAATTTGGATCTTATTGACAGTCTCCAGCTTTCCTTTTTGGAACTTGTAATGGATTAAATCTACTTCTGGTTGAAGAGACGAAAAGCTAGCATAAATGACCGAGCCATCCTCAAAAATTTGAAAACTTGAACGAGAGCCACCAGAGGAAGCCACAAAAGCTGTATGCAACAATTCTGGTTGCTGGCCTTTCAGATAGTAGATTGCTGAGACTGTTTGGCCATTCCCAATCAAGAGTTCGTCCCGCCCATCCTTATCCAAATCTGTATAAAAATAGGAAAGATTTGGTTTACTACCCAGAGTTTGAAGATACTTGGCATAGACATACTCATCCGATTGAGGATCTATTTCTTTTAGTTTAGTCTCTAGGCCAGCACTATCACCTGCTTCGATAGCCCTAGAGTAAGCCTGATAACGTTCAAGAACCGTTTGATAGTACTCATGCCCAGTCGATGCTTTCTTGGAACTTTTTCCATCTGTTACTTCACTCTGAGCTGTAGAGGGTTGCGTCCGAGGACGTCGCTTAGGTCCACATGCCACCAAGGTTAGCAAGAACATCGCTGCCAAGCTAACTTTATAGATTTTCTTCATCGTATACTCCCTAAAACTTTCTCCACTTTATTATACCAAAAGAAGGTAAAAAAGCTAGAAAATCCTTGGTTTCATATTGAATCAAGCTGGCTTTGATAAGTTCCCCTTTCGCCTATCATTCTCCCCTATTTTCTGCTATACTGAGTATAGTTATTTGATCAAAAGGAGAAACACTATGGAATTAAAAAAACGTTCTGAATTTCCTGAGAATGAACTCTGGGATCTCACAGCCCTCTACCAAGACCAGGAAGACTTCTTGCGTGCCATTGAAAAAACACGTGAAGAAATCAATGAATTTGTCCGTAACTACAAGGGCAACCTCCACACCTTTGAAGACTTTGAAGCTGCCTTTGCCATCTTTGAACAGATTCAGATTCAACTCAGCCACATTGGCAACTACAGTTTTATGCCCCAAACCACTGACTTTGGCGATGAAGCTTTTGCGGAAATTGCCCAAGCGGGGATGGATTTCGAAACTTGGGCCAGCGTCGAACTCTCTTTCTTTGATGATGCTTTGGTAGAAGCAGATGAAGATGTCCTCGAACGTCTGGGGCAACTCCCTCACCTCACTTATGCCATTCGCCAGGCTAAAATTAAAAAAGCTCACTACTTGGGAGCTGATGTGGAAAAGACCTTGACCAACCTGGGTGAAGTCTTCTACGGACCCCAAGACATCTATACCAAGATGCGGGCGGGTGACTTTGAAATGGCTGATTTTGAAGTGGATGGAAAAGTTTACAAAAATAGCTTTGTTACCTATGAAAACTTCTACCAAAACCATGAGAATGCGGAAGTCCGTGAAAAAGCCTTTCGTTCTTTCTCAGAAGGTATCCGCAAGCACCAAAACACGGCTGCTGCTACCTATCTAGCCCAAGTTAAGTCTGAAAAGCTGATTGCAGATATGCGGGGCTACGATTCTGTCTTTGACTATCTCTTGGCTGAGCAGGAAGTGGATCGTTCTATGTTCGATCGTCAGATTGACCTGATCATGAAGGACTTCGCTCCGGTCGCTCAAAAATTCCTCAAACACGTAGCCAAGGTCAACGGTCTAGAGAAAATGACTTTTGCTGATTGGAAGTTGGACTTGGACAGTGCGCTCAACCCAGATGTTACCATTGATGATGCCTATGACTTGGTCATGAAATCTGTGGCACCTCTTGGAGAAGAATATTCCCGCGAAATTGCTCGCTACCAAACCGAACGTTGGGTCGACTTTGCGGCCAATGAAGGCAAGGATTCCGGTGGTTATGCAGCTGACCCATACCGCGTCCATCCTTATGTCCTCATGAGCTGGACAGGACGCATGAGCGATGTCTACACCCTGATCCACGAAATCGGACACTCTGGTCAGTTTATCTTCTCAGACAACAACCAAAGCTACTTCAACGCCCACATGTCGACCTACTATGTGGAAGCTCCTTCTACCTTTAACGAGCTCCTCCTCAGCGACTATTTGGAACACCAGTTTGACGATCCTCGTCAAAAACGCTTTGCCTTGGCTCACCGTTTGACAGATACCTACTTCCATAACTTCATCACCCACTTGTTGGAAGCAGCCTTCCAACGTAAGGTCTACACCTTGATCGAAGAAGGTGGCACCTTCGGTGCTAGCAAGCTTAACAGCATCATGAAGGAAGTCCTGACAGAGTTCTGGGGAGATGCCGTTGAAATCGATGACGACGCAGCTTTGACCTGGATGCGCCAAAGCCACTACTACATGGGGCTTTACAGCTATACCTACTCAGCTGGCTTGGTTATCTCAACAGCGGGATATTTGCATTTGAAGAACTCCGAAAACGGAGCTAAAGATTGGCTAGACCTCCTCAAATCAGGTGGCAGCAAGACCCCTCTTGAGTCAGCCATGATCATTGGAGCAGATATCTCAACTGACAAACCTCTCCGCGATACCATCCAATTCCTTTCAGACACTGTGGATCAAATTATTGCCTACAGTGCAGAATTGGGAGAATAAGAACAATTTTCAGACTTAGTTTAATCTAAGTCTGATTTTTTATTGTTTAAAAAATCACTATGTAGCAATTGAAAACGATTTCATTTTGTGATATGATGTCTTTGGGTAAATATTCAAAAGGAGTATTAATATGAAAAAAGGATTATTTTTTATAATTGCTACTATATTATTAGTAGGAGGGTGTTCAATGGAGACAGAGGTTTCCAAGGATAAAACAGAATCGCAAGTCAGTCTTGTACAGAAGACAAATAACAAAAGTAATGAAGATGTAAGCAAAGAAAAAGTTAAAGAAGAGAAAAAAACTGAAGAGGCTGAAAAGACGAAAAAAGCTGAGGAAGCAAAAAAAATCGAAGAAGCTGAAAAAGCGAAAAAAGCTGAGGAAGCAAAATAAATCGAAGAAGCTGAAAAAGCGAAAAAAGCTGAGGAAGCGAAAAAAATCGAAGAGGCTGAAAAAGCGAAAAAAGCTGAGGAGGCAAAAAAAGTCGAAGAAGCTGAGAAATCCGTTCAAACATTAGAAGCGAACCAAGTAACTGAAAACGTTGCTCCTGCACAAGCTGCTGTGGAACAAGTTTCTGATCCCACCTCTAAAGCTAACTTCGTTCATCGTATTGAACTTGTGCAGAATGCAATCAATGTCAGAGCTCAACAAGCCGCAGAAGCTGCTCAACAACAAGCTGACGCCCAGGAACAACGTACCGTCTATGTTGCTCAATATGGAAAATCATCTGCCTATTGGTACAATATTGATAATATGCCATCAAATACTCGTAGGGACAAAGTTATCACAATGTGTGAAGCTGATGCAATTAGAGCTGGAAAACATCATTCAAGCAAGGAATAACAAAATGGCTAAAGTAGGATCATCCTTCTTTAGCCATTTTCTTTTTAACCCAACTCAGCCACAATGGCCTTGATTTGTTCTGCTGTATGAACTCCAGCAACTTGTTTAACCACTTGTCCATCTTTTTTGAAAAGAAGAGTAGGGATAGACATAATGCCGAAAGAACGCGCTGTTTCAGGATTTTCATCCACATCCATTTTTAGGATTTTTAATTCATCTTCTGAAAGTTCTTGGGATAACTGTTCTAAGATAGGAGCTTGCATGCGACATGGACCACACCAGGTCGCCCAGAAGTCTACCAAGACCAATCCCTCTTTGGTTTCTGCTTCAAATGTTGCGTCTGTAATTGCTTTTGCCATTGTTTTTCTCCTTTAGTTTTTGTATTGATTGAGGTCTTGCTTCATCAAATAGAAGAAGACATCTCCGTAAGTTCCATGGTAATCGAGTTCGTGCCCATTATAGGTCAATTTTTGTACGGGATAGTAATCCGCTACACCGATCAAGCAGGTCTGTTGGGAGCGTTCAAATTCTTCATAGGAATCAAAATGCATGACTCTTTCTTGTTTTGCACCATCTAGATATGTAATATCAATCATATCGATAACCTCTATTTCTTAAGATGTGTCTATTGTAACTCTGTTAATTACATCTGTCAAACAAAACGACTTACTCAGAATAATGAATCTTGTCCAAAAAAAGATAACAAAAAAGCCCTCTGAATTCAGAAGGCTCCATTCTTGCTGGATAAAACGTTTCTAGACAAGGCGCCGAGCCGAAGATTGTACTAGATTTCTTCTGAAAACAAAAAATCTCCCCGAAGGGAGATAGATCTGGTCTATTTTACCTTACGATGCTAGGAACCGCAGCCGAAGATTATACTATAATTCTAGTGAAAAAGAAAAGCTACTCTACAATAGAGTAACTTAACTTTTTTGTATTCAATTGAACACGGCCTAAGCACTTGGCAAAAAAAACAGCCCTCTGAATTTAGAGAGCTGTTTTGAGCTCGGGCTAAAATCCTAGTGAAAAAGATGAAACTCCTTGTGTTCATCGAACACTGTGTCGTTTCCCTATTTTCATACGGATTTTTGGCGCCCTTAGCATCATGATTAACGACGAAGTCCAAGAGAGTTGATCAACTCACGGTAACGGTTAACGTCGTTCTTACGAAGGTAAGCCAACAAGTTACGGCGGCGACCAATTTTCTTCATCAAACCACGGTAAGTAGCGTGGTCTTTTTTGTGTTGTTTGATGTGGTCGTTCAAGTGGTTGATTTCCCAAGTAAGGACAGCAACTTGTACTTCTACTGAACCAGTGTCACCTTCGTGACGTGCGTATTGTGCAATGATTTCATTTTTCTTCTCTTTTGAGATTGCCATGATAAGCTCCTTTTCTTTATGCTCTATCCGAGTGGCAGGTTTGGCATAGCCTGCTACCAAGAAAGAGTTAGTTGTCTATTCGACCTATTCATTCTACCAAGATTTCATCTTTCTGTCAAACACTTCTGCTTTTTCCAACAGAGTTCTTCAAACCCAAGACTACAATGACTTCTCATTATAGGTTGACCCGAAAGTCAGTTAAGAGCTTTATTTCTTCTGCTGTCAATCTACGCCACTCCCCCAATTCGAGACTAGGATCCAAGCTCAATGGCCCCATGGAAATCCGCTCGAGATCGGTGACTTCCTTGCCACAAGCTGCGACCATGCGCTTGACCTGATGGAATTTTCCTTCAGCGATGCGGATCTGAACCAAGCAACTATTAGCTTCTTGATCGACCTCCAATATTTCCAACTCCGCTGGCAGGGTGGTGAAATCCTTCAATTCTATTCCTTCTTTGAAGCGGTCGATATCTTCCTGGGTCATGATTCCAGCTACTTGAGCACGGTAGACCTTGTCCACATGCTTCTTAGGCGAGAGCATGGCATGAGCCAACTTACCATTATTGGTCAAGAGGAGTAAGCCATGGGTATCGATATCTAGCCGTCCAACAGGAAAGACTTCCTTGTGTCTGGCCGTGTCATCTAGCAAATCCAAGACTGTTTGATGGTGCTCGTCTTCCGTTGCTGAAATGACCCCTTTGGGTTTATTGAGCAGATAGTAAACAAACTCTTCATGGAATAAACTTTCTCCCAGATAGGTCACTTGATCCTTATCTGGATCAATATGAACCTTGGCAGAGGTTTCCACCTTTCCATTGACCTGAATCTTTTTTTGCTTGAGGACTTGCTTGACCTCTGTCCGGCTTCCCACTCCACAGTCCACTAAATATTTATCTAGACGCATGCTTGTCTCCTTCATTCTTCTTATCATTATACCATGAACCGGACTAGGATTCTTTCCTTTTCTAGTTTACAGTCCGTCTAGTTTGTTAGCCCCTCAAGCAATTGGGAAACTTTCATTCTAGAAGGAATTATGATATGATGGTTTCTAGAAAAAAGGAGTGAATGAGAACATGTCTGCAATCGAAACCATTACAAAAGCTGCCCATCTAATTGATATGAATGATATTATTCGCGAAGGCCACCCAACTTTACGTGCTATCGCTGAAGAGGTCACTTTCCCACTGTCAGATCAAGACATCATCCTAGGGGAAAAAATGATGCAGTTCTTGCACCATTCACAGGATCCTGTCATGGCAGAAAAATTGGGTCTCCGAGGTGGAGTTGGACTCGCCGCCCCTCAGTTGGACATTTCTAAGCGCATCATTGCCGTTCTCGTCCCAAATCCAGAGGACGAAGAAGGAAATCCTCCAAAAGAAGCCTACTCCATCCAAGAAGTCATGTACAATCCTAAAATTGTCTCCCACTCAGTCCAAGATGCGGCTCTAGGAGATGGCGAAGGTTGTCTCTCTGTAGACCGTAATGTTCCTGGTTATGTGGTTCGCCACGCGCGCGTAACGGTAGACTACTATGACAAGACCGGAGAAAAGCACCGTATCAAACTCAAAGGCTACAACTCCATCGTAGTCCAACACGAAATTGACCACATCAATGGCGTTATGTTCTACGATCGGATCAATCCGAAAGATCCTTTCGCTGTCAAAGATGGCATGCTTATTTTAGAATAAGAAAAAAGACCAATAGGTCTTTTTTTGTTATGGTGTGACAGAGAAAGTGGTCGGAATCTCAATCCCATTTTGTAAGAGTGCATCATGATAGAGTTTGTAATAAAGATGGTAAATGGCCACTTGGCTTCCCGACTGGACCATCATGGCGACGCGGAAGGAATAGCGACCCGTCCCCTTTTCGATTTGAGGGCCTAGAATCGTTGGACCATCTAAGATTTCTGGATGTTTCTGGGCTTGTTCATCGTTGACTTGCTGGAAGATTTGATAGATCTTGTCTAGGTCAGTTTGAGCTGAAATTGGCATATCGATGAGGACGCGCTGGTTCCCCCGAGAGAGATTGCTGACAACCATAATATTGCGATTGGGTACATAATGCAAGGTCCCATCTGCGTCTCGCACCTGGGTCGTCCGAATGCCCACACTAGAGACGGTTCCAGCGATGGTAATCGGACCATTGGTCAAACGAACGGTATCTCCGACGTCTATCTGACGTTCCAGAAGAATAAAGAACCCATTGACCAAGTCTGATAGGAAGCCCTGTGCTCCTAACCCAATGGCAACTCCGGCAATTCCTGCACCTGCTAAGAGACTGGAGACTGGTAAGCCCAAGATAGAAAGAATCCAGTAGATCAGGATAAAATAGAGGCAGTAATTCAACAAACTCTCTACCAATCGCAAGATGGTATTCTTACGCGCTTCATCTTGGCCTACATAATTCAGAGACGGCTTCAAGATGCGTTTCACCAAACTATGGAGCAGTTTTTTTGCAAGAAAAAATAAAACAAATAAAATAGCTAACGAAATCAATTTTGAAACCAATTCATCCATGATCTTGGTCCAATCAAACTGACTGACATAGCGGGAAAAAATATTCTTCATACCTTCTATCAATCTCCTTCTCTTTTTCTAATGGTTTGATTATATCAGATTTTAGCCTTTAGAACCACTAACCTCCTCTTATACTCACCTTGATTTTCAAACTTATCTATCGTATAATGGACGGTAAACTTTCAATAAAGGAGGTCCTTATGGTCAAACGACTCATTCAAACTTGGAACAAAACCAACCTGATGAAGCGGATTGCAATCGGAATCTTCGTTGGAGCCCTTTTAGCTCTGTTGCTTCCTAAAGCATCTGCAATTGGTCTGTTAGGGGAAATCTTTGTAGGAGGCTTGCGGGCTATTGCTCCTCTTCTAGTCTTCGCCCTTGTCGCTAACGCCCTCTCCCAGCACCAAAAGGGAACCCAAACCAATATGAAATCAGTCATTGTCCTCTACCTCCTGGGAACTTTTGCGGCAGCCTTGGTAGCGGTCCTGGTGAACTATCTCTTTCCTATTACCATTTCTTTAACAGGAACTAGTGCTGAAGGAACTTCTCCCGATGGATTAGGGGAAGTCATCAGCAACCTTCTCTTAAAAATCGTGGACAATCCCCTCAATGCCCTTATTCAGGCTAATTATATCGGGATTCTATCCTGGGCTGTCGTCTTTGGTGTTGCTATGAGAGAAGCTAGTGAGCACAGCAAGGACCTCCTTCAAACCCTGGCAGATATCACTTCCAAGATTGTCGAATGGATCATTAACCTTGCGCCATTTGGGATTCTTGGCTTGGTCTATACAACGATTGCAGGACAAGGATTTGATGGACTTAAAAGCTATGGCCTCCTCTTACTTCTCTTGGTTGGCACCATGTTCTTCGTCGCTCTAGTCATCAACCCGATTTTTGTCTACATCATGATTCGCAAAAATCCTTATCCGCTCGTCTTCAAATGTCTACGAGTCAGTGGACTGACCGCCTTCTTTACTAGAAGCTCTGCTGCTAACATCCCTGTCAATATGAAGCTATGTAAGGAACTGGGTCTCAATCCTGATACTTACTCGGTCTCTATCCCTCTAGGATCTACTATTAATATGGCCGGAGCTGCCGTTACCATTAATACCTTGACCCTTGCTGCTGTCAACACCTTAGGCATTCAGGTCGATTTTGGGACTGCCCTGGTCCTCAGTGTCGTAGCAGCTGTTTCAGCCGGTGGGGCTTCTGGAGTAGCCGGTGGCTCCCTCCTCTTGATTCCTGTCGCTTGCAGCCTCTTTGGTATCGACAATGATATCGCTATGCAAGTGGTTAGTGTAGGCTTCATTATCGGTGTTATCCAAGATTCTTGTGAAACAGCCCTCAACTCATCAACAGACGTCCTCTTTACAGCCATTTCTGAAATGAAAGATTGGCCCAAAGAAAAACGCTATTAAGACAGAAAGACCAGATCACACGATCTGGTCTATTTCTTTTTCTTAAAATATCGTTTGCTTTCCTTTAGAACAATAGGCGATAAGGCTAACAAGGCGATGAGATTCGGCAAGGCCATCAGTCCATTCACAATATCAGCAATGATCCAGACCAACTCCAACTGAAGAAAGCCTCCTACCCCCACCATCAGGATAAACAGAAGACGGTAATAGGGAATGAGTTTGACACCTGCCAAAAATTCGACACAGCGTTCACCATAATAAGACCAACCCAAAATGGTCGTCGTCGCAAACAGGACCAAACAAAGGGTCAGAATGATCCCACCGATGTGGCCAAAGGTCGAAATAAAGACCTGTTGGGTCAAATCACTTCCAACTTGTCCCACGGTTGTCCACTGGCCAGATACTAAAATAGCTAGACCAGTTAGGCTACAAATAATAATGGTATCGATGAAGGTCCCGGTCATGGAAATCAAACCTTGTTCCACTGGCTCTTCCGTCTTCGCCGCAGCTGCTGCAATCGGTGCCGATCCCAGTCCTGACTCATTGGAGAACACTCCACGCGCCACCCCTTTTTGAATCGCCTCTTTCACCAAGGCTCCTGAAAAACCACCGATAGCCGCGGTTCCTGTAAAAGCACCTTGGAAAACTTGAGATAGAACGGTCGGCACTTGGTCCATATTCAAGACAATAATGTAAACTGTCGCGAAGATATAGGCTGCAGCCATAAAAGGAACTACCTTTTCGGAAACCTTGGAAATCCAATGAATTCCCCCAAATATGATAGCCGAAACGATTCCTGCAATGACCAGACTAGCGACTTGAGGGGAAAGTTGAAAACTAGTCTTCAAAGCTCCCGTAATAGCATTCACCTGGGTCATGGTTCCAATCCCAAAGAGAGCCACCAAGACACCTGCCAGGGCAAAGAAGATGGCAAGGGGACGCCATTTTTCCCCCATCCCATGGAGAATGTAGTACATCGGACCACCAGAAATATGACCATTGTCATCCTTGGTCCGGTAGCGAATGGCCAACAAACCTTCTGCATACTTGGTCGCCATCCCAAAGAAGGCCGCCATCCACATCCAAAAGAGGGCACCTGGACCTCCTGTCTGAATAGCTGTCGCTACTCCGACAATATTTCCTGTCCCAACTGTCGCCGCCAAGGCTGTTGCCAAGGCTCCGAAACTAGAGATATCCCCTTCTCCTTGATCTTCTGTAAAAATGAGCCGAAAGGCTTGGGGTAAACGAAAAACTTGAAGCAAGCCCAAGCGGAAGCTCAGATAAATCCCAGTCCCCACCAAGAGGATCAAAAGGGGAGCCCCCCAGACCACATTATCTACTTGTTTAAAAAATGCCAGCCAATTTGTCATCCTTATCTATTTCTCCTTTTATCATTTGTCTAGCTTTAGAAAGGGATAGCCATCCACTTCCTCCACATCATCCAACCAATCATCCAAGGAGAAAAAGAAAGAGCACATGTCAAACATGTACTCTGGTGCTCCAAATAAAAACCAAAAAGGCTTCTATCTTTTGCTCTGTCCTTTTACCTGAGAGTTTGAGTAGAATGCTCTACCTTGCCCCTTCGGTGCCTTTACGGTCTCTCCAGAGTTCCGTCCATTTCACAGTCATAGGAAGGCCCTACTTCTGAAAAACTTCATCCGGTATGATGTTCAATTTGTTCTATTTTAGCATAATTTGAAAAGAAGGTCAATGTTTTCAGAAACTATCATGAAATAGTACAACTTAGTCCAACTAGTCACTCAAAGAGAAATGGTTGGTCATCAGGTTGCTAGCATCCAACAAGACCTTATCCAATAAGCGATCCGTCGCTTCTTGAATCTGATCACTCATTTCCTGATTTTCTCTTTCGAAATCAACGGTTTGTCCTGCTGCCAAGGCTTGATCCACTCGTCCAATCCGGGCATGCCCAAGTGCCATAGTACTTTCTTGGTAATCTTCTAAATCTCCAACATGATGACTATAGTGGGCATCTGCCAGACCAGCAATGATCCGATTGGTCCAATAGAAGGAATCTGTCGTCACTTTTTCTGTCGTATTGGCAAAATAATCCGGTGTCGTATCGACCTGGGTAAAGAATGGAACCGCCGTATTAAAAGGCATAGACCCATAGCAAAGCCATTGAATCCCGGTTGTCTCTTGAGGACGATTTGGCCGCAATTGGAGAATGGCCGTCTGGCTGGTCCGGTTAATGCCAATGGTACGGAAGGTCCGACGACTATGACTATCCCCTTCTAAACCGTAAGGATCATAGGCTGAATCCTGGTAGTGACTGCTGAGGACATATTTGACATCTTCAATCGTAATCTTGCGGTAAGGTTTTTGACACCAAGGAAGGAAGAAGGAACGAGGATCTTGCTCCACTTCTGGGTTGAGGAACCGTTGAATATCCCAAGCCCGTGGTGTATTGTAATGACGATCCTTGTCTCGTTGGCTCCCAAAAGCATAACGAGGGTTAAAAGACGAACCGTCAAAATCCAAGGCCAGGTGATGGCGTTCCACAAAATCTTTCAAATCTGGATTACACAAGAACTCTTCTGGGCGATCAAACTCAAAGCGATCACTTCCCAATTGATTGGGATTGGTCACATAGGCATCGTCTGGAACACGGCGGGCCATCCAGTGATGACCTCCGATAGTTTCCAACCACCAGATTTCATGGACATCGCTGATAGCCACTCCATTAGACTCATAGGTTCCGTATTCCTCTAAGATTTTCCCCAAGCGAAGCACTCCTTCTCGGGCAGTCTGGACATAAGGAAGAACCAAGGTCAGCATGTCTTCCTCCCCAATGCCACTTTCCACCAGAGGATCCGCACCCAAGACCCGGCTATTGGTCGTAATGGTCTCTGTCTCACTCATGGCCACATTGTAACGATTGATCCCTGCTTCTCCCCAGATACCATCCTTAGGAATAGCATCTGGAACAGCTGTGTAACGAACAGGGTTATCAGGCAGGTCTATCTCAAAAGGAGATAGGACCGACCGATAATGACGAGGCTGGTCCTCAGGTTGAACAACGATAAATTTCTTAGGGGTAAACACTCCATTTTGAGAGTCTTCCGTGCGAGCTACAATGGTTGAACCATCATAACTGGCATCTTTTCCGACGAGTATGGTGGTGCAAGAATCCGACGAACGATTAGGGGTCATATGCTTTCCTACTTTCCGTTTAAACTGACTGTATTATAGCAAAAAGCGTGCCTGATTGAAAGGCACGACTGACTCTTTGCTTATTTAAAGGTCACAATTGTTGCTCCGCTTCCTCCTGCATTTTGAGGAGCGTATTCGAAGCTTTTGACATGTTTATTGCGACGGAGGTACTTGGTAACTCCTTCCCGGATGACCCCAGTTCCGATACCGTGGATGATATCGACTTGGGCCATATTATTGAGAAGGGCTTGGTCGATAAAGCTGTCCAATTCTTCCATGGCTTCCTCATACCGTTTGCCACGAAGGTCCAAACGAGCCCGAGGTCCATTGGCATTGGAACGTTTGACGACGTGGACCTGGCGTTTTTTCGGTTGTGAAGCATCTTTGTCAGCTTTTAACAGATTAAATTCTTTTTCTTCCAAGGTCATCTTGATCAGACCCACTTGGGCTTCCCAGCGACCATCCTTGAGCTGCTTGGTAAGACTTCCTCTTTGTCCATAGCTGATGACCAAGATCTCGTCTCCGACTTTTGGAGCACGGGCTTTCTTAGCCTGTTTCAAGACCTTGTTTTTCGATAGGTCGACCGTTTCTGGGGCCAATTTCTTCAACTGAGACTTGGCTTCAATAATTTCATGGGGCTTGAGTTGCGATTTGGCATGGAGACCTTGCAAAATCTGGTCGCTTTCTGCTAGAGCAAGATCTACAATTTCTTGCGCTTCTTTCCGCGCCTTGTTGAGCTCTGTTTCCCGCTCTCGGGTCAACTCATTGTACAATTTCTTGAGGACGCGGTTGAATTTCAGATTTTCCTGTTCGACATCTCGGATGGACTCGAGTCGTTTGCGACTTTCTAGGGTCTGAGCTTCCAACTTTTCAATGATGCGGTTGACATCCCGATCCTGATTGGTCAACCCCTGCGCTTGACCAACAATCACTTCTGACAAGCCTAGACGACGCGCGATTTCAAAGGCATTGGAACGTCCTGGTACCCCCTGCATAAAACGATAGGTAGGACGCAGGCTATCCGTATCAAATTCCATGCTGGCATTTTGAACACCGAGAGTCTCAATCCCATAGGCCTTAAGTTCTGGATAGTGGGTGGTTGCCATGGTCTTGATCCCTCGTAAGCGGAGATCTTCTAGGATGGCGATCGCCAGTGAAGCCCCTTCCTGAGGATCCGTTCCAGCTCCCAACTCATCCAGCAAGACCAAGGATTCCTCATCGACTTGCTCCAAAATAGAGACAATATTGGTCATGTGACTGGAGAAGGTAGACAGGCTCTGCTCGATCGACTGCTCATCTCCGATATCAGAGAAGATTTGCGTGAAGACAGCTACCTTACTCCCAGCATCTGCTAGGATTGGCAAGCCCGACTGGGCCATTAATTGGGCTAGTCCCAGGGTCTTGAGCATGATGGTCTTCCCACCCGTATTCGGTCCGGTAATCACAATCTCTGTGAGGTCTTTTCCAAAGTGGATATCATTGGGAACAGCCTTCTCAATCAAGGGATGGCGAACCTGCAAGAGCTGAATCTCCCCTTGATCTGACAAGGTTGGAATAGTCCCTTTTCGGTCCTGTAAAAAGCGATGTTTGGCACGAACGAGGTCAATATGACCGATCAGCCAAGCATTGTTCCGGATTTCCCCCGCATGAGGACGAAGGAGGTTTGAAATTTCTTCCAAGATCCGGAGCATCTCGAAGCGTTCATCCGCACGATGGTTAGCAATCTCTTCATTAAGATTGACGACCGCCCGAGGTTCGATATAGACGGTGTTTCCACTAGCTGAAATATCGTGCACCACACCGGCAATCCGATTCCGATAGGTGTTTTTGACTGGCAAGACATTTCGTCCATTCCGACTCGCTACGACCTGATCAGCCAGCATTTCGGACTTGGTCTTCAACAATTCTTGTAGAATGTCTCGCACTTGGTGTTCATTCTCTTGAATCCGTCGACGAATTTTTGCCAAGGTTTCACTGGCAAAGTTTTCAATAAATCCTGCCTCATTAATGGCATGGAGACTTCCCTGCAACTGTGGAAGGTCGACTAGATTTTCAAATATCCGATCCAGTTTTTCCAAGCGGACATTTTCTAATTCATCATAAAAATTTCGCAATTCGTGGGTCACGCGCAGGACTTTCTTCACCGCTAACAATTCATCGATATTGAGCGATGTTTCTAGTTCTAAACGCTTGGTCACTGGACGAATTTCTTGGATGGTGGGCACGCTAAAGTGCGGATGCTCCACAAAGATCTGAGCCATATCCGCCATTTCAAGAAAGGCGGTTTCAATTGCTTCTTTTTTGGCAAGTGGGGCTAATTCCTGCAACTCCACTTCGCCCTGCTCCGTTTGCAAATAAGGCTCTACTAAGTTTTTGACTTTTTGAAACTCTAAGGTTTCGAGAATTTTTTGATTCATGTTTCTCCACAACAGAAAAGGAGGCTGATTTTGGTCTGAGCCTCCCCTTCCTTTCTATAATATCTCTCATGAACTGTTAGACATGATGAGAAGTGATTACGCACCTAAGATTTTTACAACCCAAAGTTGTTTCAAGAGGCCTGCTGTAAGGGGGCTATACTGCACCATAAATCGAATGAGGAAACTTCCATGGAGTCGATCTTGAATGGCCGCCATGGGGATGGTTGACAAAATCGTGAATCCCATTTGTAGAACAAAGTAGGTCACCAGTACAGCTAACACACCACTGGCAATCTGAAACGGATACTCCTCCCATTTTTCAGGCGTTGGAATTAAGGGAATAAAGAGTCCAATCACTCGACCCATCGCATAGACTAAAACAAACAAGATGAAATACGCCAAACCAGCGTAAAAAACTTTGTCTAAGTGAAAGAGTTGATCTGCACCATAAAAATAGGTTTTTGAAGCTTGTGTTGCACTCGAAAATGGGATCCATAGACTAATGGTTTTTGCCAAGGACTGATAGCCTGATCCTGCGACCAACATAGCCACAATCATGGTTAAAAAATAATATCCTTGAAGCAAAATCCCTCTTGAATACCCAATATAAAAACTCCAAGCTAGGATGAATAAAATCAGGATTGAAAACATGCAACTCCCCTTAATTAGATGATCTACCGACCAGGCCATCTAGGGCCTTGCGACGAAAATCTTCCAATTCTTTTTCCTTATCGTCAAACTCAATCTCACGACTCAATTGTGTTGATAAACTATTGATTGCTAGTAAAATGGCCAGGGTCTCATCATCAGCAGCTGGCATTTGTTCTTTAATCGCTTCATATTTTTCTTTCGCGACCCGTTCAACCTCTTCCATAAAGAGATTATCATGATTAGTTGTAAGAGTCAGCGATTTATTACCGAAAGTAAATTTGTATCTATTTAAGCTGGACATAAAAAATCACCTCACGATATTATATCAAAATCTAGCCCGCTTGTCAGTAGGAAAATCCCCTTCCCATAGGAAATACTGGACACTAGGGCCACGGTTTAACTTTTTTCGACTCAAGCGTGATACAATAGAGAAAGTAGGAAAGGACGTGTAAAATGACTATCTATGATTTCACCGTAATGGCCCAAGATGGGAGCCCCTTCTCCCTTGAAGCATATCGAGGCCAAGTACTCCTCATCGTCAATACAGCAACTGGTTGCGGTCTGACGCCTCAATACCAGGGATTGCAAGAGCTCTATGAGCGCTACCATGACCAAGGATTTGAAATCCTTGACTTTCCATGCAATCAATTTATGGGCCAAGCACCGGGTAGTGCGGAGGAGATTAATCAATTTTGTAGCCTCCATTACCAAACCAGCTTCCCACGCTTTGCAAAAATAAAAGTCAATGGGAAAGAAGCCTGCCCCCTCTACCAATGGTTAAAAGAACAAGCTAGTGGTCCTTTGGGCTCCCGCATTGAATGGAATTTCGCCAAATTCTTGATCAATCGCCAAGGCCAAGTCATCCACCGCTTCTCTTCAAAAACTGATCCTCAAGCAATTGAAGCAAGCCTAAAAGAAGTTCTTTCAGACTAAATTCGGCTGGTCTTTTTCTGGCCTTTCATCTAGCTTTTATGATACAATAAGGGCTATGGAAACAATTACATTGTCCCCTCAAAACGAGGACATCCAAGCATTTGTTCGTCAGTACCAAGACCACCTGGCACCTTCAAAAAATCCATATATCCGTTATTTTTTCAAGGCACCTGGTGCAACCATTTCGATTTACACATCAGGAAAGGTTGTCCTACAAGGTAGTCAGGCGACGCGCTATGCTGCCTTCTTCGGTTACCAACAAGATTCGATAGACCAAGCAAGCCCAGGACAAGACTTTCCCTTAATCGGAACGGATGAAGTCGGAAACGGCTCTTACTTTGGAGGGCTTGCCGTCGTAGCTTCACTGGTCAGCCCGGAACAACATGCCCGCTTAAAAAGTCTAGGAGTTGGGGATTCTAAGACCTTGGATGATCGAAAAATTCGAGCTCTCGCACCGATCCTCAAAAAAGAAATCCCGCATCAGGCCTTACTGCTGACACCTAAAAAATACAATCAGGTCATCGCCTCTGGCTACAATGCGGTATCTGTCAAGGTTGCTCTTCACAATCAAGCCATTTTTTTGCTCTTGCAACAAGGGGCAAAAGCTCAAAAGATTGTAGTCGATGCATTTACGACCAAGAAAAACTATGATCGCTATGTTCAAGCAGAAGCGAATCAGGTCCCACAAGTCGTCACCCTAGAAGAGAAGGCCGAAGGAAAATACTTGGCAGTAGCTGTGAGTTCCATTATTGCCCGTGACCTCTTCCTCCAAAATCTGGAAGATTTGAGTCAAGAACTCGGCTATACCCTTCCTAGTGGAGCTGGTACGCCCTCAGATAAGGTAGCTGCTCAACTATTACAGGCCTATGGCATTCAAGCCCTTGACTACAGTGCCAAACTTCATTTTAAAAATACAGAAAAAGCAAAAAAATTGATAGAAAGATAAAGCATGAAACATTCAAAAAAATCAACTAATCCAGTCCGTTCTTTCCTGAAAGAATGGGCGCTCTTCGGCCTCATTATTGGAGTCATTATTCTCTCTCGTATTTATCTGTGGACGCCTGTCCGTGTCGATGGCCATTCTATGGATCCGACCTTGGCAGACAGTGAATACCTTCTCGTTATCAATAAACTGCCTATCGACCGTTTTGATATCGTAGTTGCTAGTGAAACAGAGAATGGAAAGACCAAAGAAATTGTCAAGCGGGTTATCGGTCTTCCAGGTGACACCATTCAATACGAGAACGATACCCTCTATATCAACGGAAAGAAGACAGATGAACCTTACTTGAAGGAATACATCAAGAAGTTTAAAGAAGATAAATTACAGTCCACCTACACTGGAAAAGGGTTTGAAGAAAATGGAGAGCTCTTCCGCCAAATGGCACAGATAGCCGAAGCTTTCACCGTTGATAAAGATGGAAGTGCGACCTTCACGAAAAAGCTCTTGGATGATGAGTATCTACTCCTTGGTGATGATCGAATCGTTTCAAAAGATAGCCGCCAGGTGGGGGCTTTCAAAAAGGAACAAATCAAAGGGGAAGCTGTCCTTCGCCTCTGGCCGCTCCTTCCATTCCAGACGTATTAACCCATGATGAGGTTGGGACTCTTGTTCCAATCTCTTTCAATATCTTCATGAGAGATAAGCTCTCTCAGACTTTTACTTAAAAGGAAACTCTGCATGGAATACTATTTCTCAGGAACCATTGAGCGGGTCATTTTTGAAAATCAAAGTAGTTTTTTCCGTATCTTATTGTTGGATATCAATGATACAGATGCAGAGGACTATGATGACTTTGAAATTATCGTTACTGGAACGATGGCAGATATCGTCGAAGGGGAAGATTATACCTTCTGGGGAGAGCTGGTCCATCATCCGAAATATGGCCAACAGTTGCAAATGAATCGCTATGAACGAGCCAAACCCACTAGCAAAGGCTTGGTGAAATACTTTTCTAGCGATCATTTTAAAGGGATCGGACTCAAAACGGCCCAAAAAATCGTGGATCTCTATGGTGAGGATACCATTGATAAAATTCTGCAAGCACCTGAAAAGCTAGCCTCTATCTCCGGACTTTCTAAAAAGAATCGCGAGGCCTTTGTCGAAAAACTACAGCTCAACTATGGTACGGAACGGGTCCTCGCCCAACTTGCTAACTATGGCATTCCTAATAAACTAGCCTTCCAAATCCAGGATTTCTACAAGGAAGAAACCTTGCAAATCGTCGAATCGGCTCCGTATCAACTGGTCGAAGATATTCAAGGAATGGGCTTTAAAATCGCCGACCAACTAGCAGAAGAATTAGGGATTGCCAGTGATGCTCCTGAACGCTTCCGAGCTGGACTAGTCCATAGTCTCTTAACCCTCTCCTTAGAAACAGGGGATACCTACGTTGAAGCCAAAGAATTGCTCCAGGCCACCATCCAACTCTTAGAAGCATCTCGTCCCGTTGAGCTCGATCCAGCCAGTGTTGCCCAAGAATTGGCCAGTCTCATCGAAGAAGACAAGGTGCAAAACATTGACACCAAGATTTTCAACAACAGCCTCTTCTTTGCGGAAGAAGGGATCCGCAGCCATATCGGTCGCCTGCTAGAAAAAGGAAAGCAAGAATCTTTCGACCCAGAAAAAATCGAACAAACGATTGATGACATTGAAGATGAACTCCACATTCACTACGACCCCATCCAACGGAAGGCTATCCGAGAAGCTATCCAGCAAAAGGTCTTTGTCCTTACAGGTGGACCAGGAACGGGGAAAACAACTGTTATCAATGGGATCATCGGGACCTATGCCCGCCTGCACCAATTAGACCTTCGCAAGAAATCTCAATTACCAATCCTCTTAGCTGCTCCAACCGGTCGAGCAGCCCGTCGAATGAGTGAACTGACGGGTCTTCCGAGCGCCACCATTCATCGTCACTTAGGAATGACGGGAGACGACGACACGAGTCACTTGGACGATTATCTCGATGCGGATTTTATCATTGTCGATGAATTCTCTATGGTGGATACTTGGCTGGCCAATCAGCTGCTCAGCAACATCTCCTCCAATACCAAACTCTTAATTGTTGGTGATGCTGATCAGCTTCCTTCTGTGAGTCCTGGACAAGTCTTGTCCGATCTCCTACAGATCCCAATCATTCCTCAAGTCAAACTGGAACACATCTTCCGTCAAAGTGAAGATTCGACCATCGTCACTTTGGCCAGTCAGATTCGTAAAGGCCACCTGCCTTCAGATTTCACAGAGAAAAAACCTGATCGTTCCTACTTTGAAGCGCCGAGTGAGCTCATCGCTCCCATGATTGAAAAAATCACCAGCGCTGCCCTTCGCAACGGCATTCCGGCCCGAGACATCCAGGTCCTCGCTCCGATGTATCGAGGTTCTGCAGGCATTGACCAGGTTAACAGTCTCATGCAAGAGCTTCTCAATCCATTGGAAACGGATGCTCTATTCTTTCAAGCACTGGACTGCCAGTATCGAAATGGTGACAAGGTCATCCACCTGGTCAATGATGCCGAAAGCAATGTCTTTAACGGAGATATTGGCTACATCACCGACCTCTTGCCAGCTAAGTATACCGAATCCAAACAAGATGAACTCACCATCCAGTTTGACGGCAATGAATTGGTCTACCCCCGCAATGAATGGTACAAGATTCGCCTGGCCTATGCCATGAGTATCCATAAGTCTCAAGGGAGTGAATTCCCTGTTGTCATCCTTCCCTTGACCAATCAGAGTCGACGCATGCTCCAACGCAATCTGATCTACACGGCCATCACCCGTTCCAAAAGCAAGCTCATTCTCCTAGGAGAATACACCGCATTTGACTTTGCGACAAAGAATACTGGAACTGCTCGCAAAACCTATCTGATTGAGCGTTTTTCGGATGGAACCCCTCAAGGTAGAGACTCTTCCTTACAGAGTCCTGTCCATCTGGAAGAGCCTATTAAAAAAACTGAGCCCCAAAGGGAGCTCCTCTCAGTTGAAAACCGCTCTGACTCACCTGCTTCCCAAACTCCTCAACAAGGCTATCGATTAACAGAGGACAATTACTTGACTATTGATCCTATGATTGGCCTCACAGAGGAAGAAATTCAACAGTTCTTCAAAAACTAGCTAAAAATTCCCCGTAGGTCAAGTATACCTACGGGGTTTCTTCTATTAGAAATCCTTCATATGATTCCTGAGACTCGGAAGAAAAATTAGTGAGGGTCACCCCTAAAAGGCGAATACCTGAGGAGTTACTTTCTAGGCTCTGGTAGAGCTCCTGGGCTACTCTTTGAATGACTTCTGGGTCTCTGGTTGCTTCTTCTAAACTTCGTCTCTTGGTCAGGGTCGTAAAATCGGCATAACGAATCTTGAGCACCAAGGTCTTGCCGGTTTTCTGATGCTTGGCCAAGCTGTTCGCTACCTTTTCAGATAGGTTGGCTAGTTCTTTTAGCACATCATCCTCGGCCACCAGCAATTTTCGATAGGTGCGTTCCTTCCCAATGGACTTGCGAATGCGATTGCTCTTAACCGGACTATTATGAATCCCCCGAGCCTTTCGATAGAGATCAAAACCAAAGCGACCAAAGTGATCGATGAGAGTCATTTCCGGCACTTCTAAGAGATCTGCACCAGTATAAATTCCCAAATCATGAAGTCGCTCCACTGTCCGCTTTCCCACACCATGAAACTTAGCTACATCCAGCTGACTTAAAAAGTCTTGAGCTTGCTCGGGTAAAATGACGGTCAGTCCTCGAGGCTTCTGGTAATCACTGGCAATTTTTGCAAGAAACTTATTGTAGGAAACTCCAGCAGAAGCAGTTAGGTGCAATTCATTCCAAATATCATGCTGAATCAAGCGAGCTACCTTGACAGCAGACTGAAGACCAAGCTTATTGTTGGTCACATCCAGATAGGCTTCATCAATGCTCATGGGCTCAATCAGATCGGTGTAGCGTTTAAATATTTCTCTGACTTGGAGACCGACAGCCTGGTACTTCTCGTAGTTGCCAGGGATGAAAACTGCCTGAGGACACCGTTCATAGGCCTCTTTGGAACTCATAGCCGAATGGACCCCATATTTTCTGGCTTCGTAATTGCATGTCGATACCACTCCTCTTCCGCCAGACAAACGAGGATCATGGCCAATGATGACAGGCTTTCCCTTCAATTCAGGATGGTCGCGCTCTTCAACGGACGCAAAAAAGGCATCCATATCGATATGAATGATTTTACGACTCGTATCATTTACTAAAGGAAATATGAGCATGGGCAACCTCCTCTTTCATTATATCCCTATCACCGATTTTTTCCTACTAATTTTTACTTTCCTCAAGACAAAAATATAATACAGTTTATTCATCTGTGCTGTTCTGTATTATAAAAGAATCCAAAATCTTTTTGCTATTCCCTTTGTGAAACCGATTTCTATGTGGTATACTACTATTGTAAGTGCAACAGATTTGTTGCTAGAAAGATATAAGAGGATTTAAACATGGTTGTTAAAACAGTTGTTGAAGCACAAGACATTTTTGACAAAGCCTGGGAAGGCTTCCAAGGGGAAGACTGGAAAGAAAGAGCCAGCGTCTCACGCTTTGTACAAGCTAACTACACTCCTTATGATGGAGACGAAAGCTTCCTAGCTGGACCAACTGAACGTTCTCTTCACATCAAGAAGATTGTTGAAGAAACAAAAGCACACTACGAAGAAACTCGTTTCCCATACGATACTCGTCCAACTTCTATCGCTGATATCGCAGCTGGATACATCGACAAAGAAAACGAAGTGATCTTCGGTATCCAAAACGATGAATTGTTCAAATTGAACTTCATGCCTCGTGGTGGTATCCGTATGGCGGAAACTACTTTGAAAGAAAATGGATATGAGCCAGATCCAGCTGTGCATGAAATCTTCACTAAATATGTAACAACAGTTAACGACGGTATCTTCCGTGCTTATACTACAAACATCCGTCGTGCACGTCACGCTCACACAGTAACTGGTCTTCCAGATGCATACTCACGTGGACGTATCATCGGGGTTTATGCTCGTTTGGCCCTTTACGGAGCTGACTACTTGATGGCTGAAAAAGCAAACGACTGGAATGCGATCACTGAAATCGATGAAGAATCAATCCGTCTTCGTGAAGAAGTAAACCTTCAATACCAAGCACTTCAAGAAGTTGTTAAATTGGGTGACCTTTATGGTGTAGACGTACGTCGTCCTGCCTTCGATACAAAAGAAGCAATCCAATGGACAAACATCGCCTTCATGGCTGTCTGCCGTGTGATCAACGGTGCTGCTACTTCTCTTGGACGTGTGCCAATCGTTTTGGACATCTACGCTGAACGTGACTTGGCTCGTGGTACTTACACTGAGTCTGAAATCCAAGAATTCGTTGATGATTTCGTTATGAAATTGCGTACTGTTAAATTTGCTCGTACAAAAGCTTACGACCAATTGTACTCAGGTGACCCAACCTTCATCACAACTTCTATGGCTGGTATGGGTAACGACGGACGTCACCGTGTTACGAAGATGGACTTCCGTTTCTTGAACACTTTGGACAACATCGGTAACTCTCCAGAACCAAACTTGACAGTTCTTTGGACTGACAAATTGCCATACAGCTTCCGTCGCTACTGTATGCATATGAGCCACAAACACTCTTCTATCCAATACGAAGGTGTAACTACTATGGCTAAAGACGGATACGGTGAAATGAGCTGTATCTCATGTTGTGTATCTCCACTTGACCCAGAAAATGAAGAACAACGCCACAACATCCAGTACTTCGGTGCTCGTGTAAACGTGCTTAAAGCTCTTCTTACTGGTTTGAACGGTGGTTACGACGACGTTCATAAAGACTACAAAGTATTTGACATCGATCCTATCCGTGACGAAGTTCTTGAATTCGAATCTGTTAAAGCAAACTTCGAAAAATCACTTGACTGGTTGACTGACACTTACGTAGATGCTTTGAACATCATCCACTACATGACTGATAAGTACAACTACGAAGCTGTTCAAATGGCCTTCTTGCCAACTCACCAACGCGCAAACATGGGATTCGGTATCTGTGGATTCGCTAACACTGTTGATACTTTGTCAGCAATCAAATACGCTACTGTTAAACCAATCCGTGACGAAGATGGCTACATCTACGATTACGAAACAATCGGTGAATACCCACGTTGGGGTGAAGATGACCCACGTTCTAACGAATTGGCAGAATGGTTGATCGAAGCTTACACTACTCGTCTTCGCAGCCACAAACTTTACAAGAACGCTGAAGCTACAGTTTCACTTTTGACTATCACTTCTAACGTTGCTTACTCTAAACAAACTGGTAACTCACCAGTCCACAAAGGGGTATTCCTCAACGAAGATGGTTCTGTGAACACAAGCAAATTAGAATTCTTCTCACCAGGTGCTAACCCATCTAACAAAGCGAAAGGTGGATGGTTGCAAAACTTGAACTCACTTGCTAGCCTTGACTTTGGTTACGCAGCTGACGGTATCTCATTGACAACTCAAGTATCACCACGTGCTCTTGGTAAAACTCGTGACGAACAAGTAGACAACTTGGTAACTATCCTTGATGGATACTTCGAAAACGGTGGACAACACGTTAACTTGAACGTTATGGACTTGTCAGACGTTTACGAAAAGATCATGAGCGGTGAAGATGTTATCGTTCGTATCTCTGGATACTGTGTAAACACTAAATACCTCACTCCAGAACAAAAAACTGAATTGACACAACGTGTCTTCCACGAAGTTCTTTCTATGGATGATGCATTGAGCTAAGATTCAAATAGATTTTTCAAACCAGTCGGAAACGGCTGGTTTTTTCTTGTCCTGTCTTGACTAAATCCGTGGTAACACTAGTACAAATCAGTGAAATTTTGATATAATGGAAGCAATCTATTAACAGAACAGGAAGAACAATGGAAGCGTCTAAAGATATGGACCGCGTGATTGATGTCCTCATGTTGGCAGGAACCCTCCTTTTAGAGAGTGGTTCTGAAATCCATCGAGTGGAGGATACCATGATCCGGATTGCTCATTCTCAAGGAATCGATGATTGCAATGCCTTAGCGATGCCAGTCGCTATTTTCTTTTCAATCGAAAATGCCAATATCACGCGGATGAAGCGGATCCTGCGGACCAATTACAATATCGAGAAGGTCTGTGATGTCAATCAGATTTCTCGCCAATTAGTCTCTGGGCACATCAATCTCGAAGAAGCCTACCAAGCCTTGAGCCAATTGAAACAGAAAGCAGTCCCTTATACCAATCTGCAGTTAACCATCGCGGCTACTCTTAGTGCCCCTTTTTTCTCTATTATGTTTGGCGGGAATTTTTATGATGCGATTGGAGCAGGTATTGCGACCGTCTTTGCCTTTGCTTTCTCTCTAGTAGTTGAGAAATACGTGCGCATCCCTTTTGCCACTGCTTTTGCAGCAGCCTTTGTCTTTGGCTTTTTGGCCCATATTTGGTCTCAATATAGTGGTTTTCCTTCCAATACTGATCTCATTATTGCCGGTTGTGTCATGCCTTTCGTTCCTGGGATTGCCATGACCAATGCCGTCAGGGATCTGATGAACAACCACCTCAACTCTGGGATGAGTAAACTCTTTGAGACCCTGCTCATTACTCTTGCCCTTGGTGCCGGAACGACCGTCGCTCTTGTCCTTATGAAATAGAATCATGAATCTAATCGAATTTTTAATCCAAGCGGTGGCTAGTTTGATTGCCATCATCACTTTTTTAATCGTCCTCAACGTGCAACGCTCGATGTTAGTCCCTGGAGGAGTTCTAGGAATGGCTATCTGGTTGCTCTACTATATCTTGAAAGGACCTACCAATGTTATTGTCGCGACGTTTATTGCAGCGATTGTGGGTTCTTGTATCAGTCAAATTTTAAGTATTATCTATAAGACACCTGTCGTTGTCTTTATGCTGGCTATTCTTGCTCCCTTGGTTCCTGGATATATTTCCTATCGGACCACCTCCTTCTTTGTTAGCGGCCAATATCGGCAAGCCATGACCAGCGTAACCTTGGTGGTTATTCTAGCCTTGGTCATCTCTATCGGGATGGCTAGCGGGTCTGTCGTCTTGAAACTCTACCATTCTTATCAACGCCATCAAAAAAGAAAAATGACCAATGCCAACTAGCATTGGTTTTTCAAAACTTATCTATGTAATCGCTTGCATTTTTATTTAAAAGGAGTACAATGATAGTGAAAAAACAAATCCTTTAAAGTATGCGAGGTGCTGTATGATGCTAAACAAGTATATCAAGTATCTTCCTTGGATGATCCTAGGAGCCCTCCCCTCCTATCAATCAGCGACTATCTATGCCCGTAATTCATTTGACTTGTTCTATCTGACCTTGAACTTTCTGATTGTATACATCGCTTTAATCGTCTTCTACGAAAATGTTCTAAGAGACAAATGCAAAGAACTCTTCATACGGGTTATGAGTAACCCTAAGAAAGATAAGCAAGCATAAGAGTTGAAGTGAGTGGGACAGAAATCGGTAATTCGTTAGAATTCGATTTCGTCGTCCCACCTCCGCACAGTTGAGTAGGGCTGTAAAAGCTGATGAATTCAGCGTAGTAGAGCCCACTCAACCACTGCGTCTTGCTCGACAATCCAAAGACAATTGAGAGGCTAGGACTTTTGTCCCAGCCTTTTTTGTTTTTCGTCCTCTTTTTTTCAAAAAATCCCCTTGCCCAACTCGGTCCTAAGAATGATTTCCAGACTGTTCTGGCTTTTTCAAGGGAGTTTTGCTCTCAAATATGGTAAAATAGTAACGAAATATACTAGTAGATATCAAATTAAAAGAGGTTATTTATGACAATCGGTATTGATAAGATTGGATTTGCGACCAGCCAGTATGTCTTGCGCTTAAGTGAGCTAGCGGCTGCTCGAAATACTGATCCAGAAAAACTCAGTAAAGGGCTCTTATTGAAAGAACTGAGTATTGCCCCTATTACAGAGGATATCGTCACACTTGGAGCAAGTGCCAGCCATAGTATTTTAACCGAAGAAGAAAAAGAAGAAATTGATATGGTCATCCTTGCGACCGAGTCAGGAATTGACCAGAGTAAGGCTGCTGCTGTTTTCGTTCACGGTCTCCTAGGAATCCAACCCTTTGCTCGGAGCTTTGAAATGAAGGAAGCCTGCTATGCTGCAACGGCCGCTTTGGACTATGCTAAACTTCATGTTGAAAAGTTCCCACAGAGCAAGGTCTTGGTCATTGCCAGCGATATTGCAAAATATGGGATCGACACCCCTGGAGAACCGACTCAAGGAGCTGGATCTGTCGCTATGCTAGTGACGCAGAACCCACGTATCCTAGCCTTTAATGATGATAATGTAGCTCAGACCCGTGACGTCATGGATTTCTGGCGTCCTAACTATTCCAGCACTCCCTTTGTCAATGGGATTTATTCGACCCAACAGTACTTGGATTGCCTGAAAACAACTTGGACAGAGTATCAAAAACGAACTGGCTTAACCTTGGATGATTTTGCGGCGGTCTGCTTCCACCTTCCTTATCCCAAGCTCGCCCTCAAGGGCTTAAAAAAGATTCTTGACAAGAGTCTTTCTCCTGAGAAACAAGCCCAATTGCAATACAATTTTGAACAATCCATTCTCTACAGCCAAAAGGTTGGGAATATCTATACAGGTTCCCTCTTCCTAGGTTTGCTTTCTCTCTTAGAGAATCAGCCTCAACTAGTGGCTGGCGACCGCATCGCCCTCTATGGATATGGAAGTGGCGCAGTCGCTGAAATTTTTAGTGCTCACTTAGTCGAAGGATTTGAGCAAATGCTCCATCCAAATCGTATGGCAGAATTGGATCAGCGAAAAGCTCTTACGATTGCCGAATATGAGAAGATCTTCTTTGAAGAGGCACAATTAGATGCTGAAGGCAATCAAACCTTCCAAGGTTACCAAGATCAAACCTATGCCTTATCAGAAATCAACGAACACCAACGAACCTATGTAAAGGTAGAACACCATGGTTAAATTAACTGGTTTTTCAAAAGCAAGTCCAGCAGAGCGCATCGAGAAACTGGCTCAGGCCGGACTCCTTTCAGAAGAAGGACTACAAACAGTAAGGGACAATGACACATTGCCCCTTTCTCTTGCCAATGAAATGGTCGAAAATGTCCTCGGCACCTTAGCCTTGCCCTTTGGTATAGCTCCTGGCTTCCAGATAGATGATCAGGAAATTCAGGTCCCAATGGTGACGGAAGAACCCTCTGTCATTGCTGCTGCTTCTTATGCTGCAGGGTTGATCAAGCGTTCAGGTGGGTTTCAGACCCAGGTTCACAAGCGTCAAATGATTGGGCAAGTGGCTCTCTATGATGTCAGCAATAAAGAAAAGGCCAGTCAGGCGATTACAGAAGCTAAAGAAGAACTGCTCCAACTGGCCAATCAAGCCTATCCTTCCATCGTTAAACGGGGAGGTGGGGCACGAGATCTCTGGACAGAGGTGAAAGGTGACTTTCTCATTTGCTACCTATCCGTTGATCCAAAAGAAGCCATGGGGGCTAACATGCTCAACACCATGTTGGAAGCTCTGGTCGACCCTTTAGAAGAGTTATCCGGGGGCCAAGGCTTAATGGCTATTTTGTCCAACCTAGCAACAGATGCCCTCGTCACTGCAAGGTGTCACATAGACTACCGCTTTCTCAGTCGTGATCCCAAGGAAGCTGCCGAAATTGCTCAGAAAATAGCTCTGGCCAGTCAATTAGCGGCTGTTGATCCTTATCGAGCAGCGACTCACAACAAGGGAATTTTCAATGGCATCGATGCTGTCGTCTTAGCAACTGGAAATGACTGGCGGGCGATTGAAGCAGGTGGCCATACCTATGCCAGTCGATCCGGACAAGCTCTAGGACTATCTAACTGGATGGATCATCCAGAACAGCAAGTCCTAGAAGGTCAGCTGACCCTTCCCATGCCTATCGCTACCAAGGGAGGCTCCATCGGACTCAATCCAAGTGTTCAAGTGGCTCATGAACTACTTGGAAATCCTGACGCCCAGACTCTTGCACGGATTATTGTATCCGTTGGCCTAGCTCAAAACTTTGCAGCGCTTAAGGCCTTGGTCAGCACCGGTATTCAACATGGGCATATGAAACTCCAGGCTAAGTCACTCGCCCTACTTGCTGGAGCTACTCCGTCAGAGGTGGCTCCGGTGGTGCAAGCATTGCTAGAGGACAAACCCTTTAACCTGGAAAAAGCCCAAGCTGTTTTAGAGGAAATTCGTCAAAGTAAGTAAAAAATCCTTCCGTGTAAACGGAGGGATTTTTGCTAGTTTCTTCAAGTTAATCATGGATGGAAGAGATTTGTTCGTGTCCTTCTTTTACTCGTCCGTAAAGAATATAGGGAACCTTTCTTAAATCGGCAATTGTCTGACAAGAAAGGGCACACATAATCAGGCGTAAATCCTCTTTCCAAGCATTGACTTGGGCGATGGCCTCGTCAATCGGCTTTGTCTCTACCAATTCTAAAATGGTCCGAGAAAGACCGACCCCCTTGGCTCCTAGAACCAGTGCCTTGATCATATCCAAGGGATGACGAACGCCACCAGAGGCGAGAACCTCGACCTGATCCATCAGTGGTTGAGCCCCAAGTAGGGCTTGGACCGTTGTTTGTCCCCAGTCATTGAGATAGGAGCGATTGCCTCCCCGACGGTTTTCGATATAGGCAAAACTGGTCCCACCTCTACCAGAAATATCAACTGTCCTGACACCTAGTTCGATAGCTCTTTGGATAGTTCCGGCATCCATACCAAAACCGACCTCTTTTAGCACCAAGGGCACTGGAAGTTGCTTTGCATAACCTGCTAAATGGCCTTGCCAGTTTCTAAAGCTTCGTTCCCCTTCGGGCATGAGAAGCTCCTGCATGAGGTTGACATGGAGTTGGAGAAAGAGGGGCTGGGTCTCTTCAATCGTCTGTATGCCCAATTCAAGCGGTTTGTCAATCCCGATATTGGTCGCAAAGAGTAGGTCCGGATGAAGGTCCTTGACTCGATAGGAGCTATCCTGAGGATCCTTCAAAGCTGCACTATAAGAACCTGTCACAAAGAGAATACCACAGGCTTCTGCCACCTGGGCCAACTTCCGATTGATTTCTCCCCCCTTGGCACTGCCACCTGTCATGGCATTGATATAAAAAGGGTAGTCCCAATCACGACCCGCAAAATGAGTTGTCAAGTCCACCTCATCTAAATCGATAGTTGGTAAAGAGGAATGAATCAACTCAACCTCATCAAAGCTATTGTAACCCGGAGTTTGTTCCAAGGCCAAACGAATATGTTCATCCTTTCGGTTGGTCGTCATACTCTCCCATCCTTTCTGAATATAATAAATCAATCCCTGCTTCTTGCCAGCGTCTGACGATTTCTTGGGCAGCAGCCTCCTCAAATGCGAGGGCGATTCCACAATCTCCTCCTCCAGCGCCACTGGATTTTGCAATGACCTTTAACCCCTCTTCTGCCCTCTTTAATTGGGCTAGTTTTTTGGTATAAATTACCTCATTAAGAGATAGAAGTAAGTCACTAGCCCGACCGATAGAGGACCAGGCTAAGTCTCTGTCTGCTTCTTGAAAGGCCACTAAGAGGTCTTGTACAGCCTGCTCCGTCCCCTCTAAGAAGACAGGATCAATAGCTGAACGAACCTGGTTAATCAAGTCCCTTGAAATAGCAGGTTCTTGGGTCCAACCCACTAAAAAAGTATAGGACAACTGAGGGGAAAGAGGCCGGATTTCATATCCCCAATCAAGGGCTAAGACCTGG
Organism: Streptococcus sp. KHUD_013; assembly: GCF_052588545.1. NCBI lineage: Bacteria > Bacillati > Bacillota > Bacilli > Lactobacillales > Streptococcaceae > Streptococcus > Streptococcus sp. KHUD_013. Next base: position 268,570 of record NZ_CP186264.1, on the reverse strand, counting down.
TCCAGATCCTGATCTTGTAATTGATCAGCCAGCGCCCGTCTGTCAAAAGAGCGGTAGCTAACCAAGCCTTCATAGGCAATACAAGCTAGGTCTCCCATTGACCCATTGTCACCACGCTGAATCAAGACCAAACAGGCCAAACGAAAGAGCAAGTCTGCAGGCAGGGGGAAATCATAAAGAGCTGCCATGGCTTTGAGGGTCAACAAGACCACACTGCCACTAGAGCCAATTCCGAATTTCTTACCCTCTCGCTCAAATTTCCCCCCAATACGTAAATCAAAGGGAGAAATCGCTACTCCTTGTGACTGGAGGTAGGCGTTCATCAGATGCACGGTTTCTTGGATCAATGCATAGTCCGTATTCGGAGTCAAATCAACCGCAAAAGGAAACATGTCCGACTGAATCCGATAAGTAGATGCTGGTTGGATTTCTGCCTGCATGTAAATAGGGATAAACTGAATGATGGCTGTTTGTCCAGGAGTTAAGATAGAATATTCCCCAGCGACATACAGCTTCCCACCTGCACGAACTTCTTTCTTAATCTTCATGGGATAAATCCTTGGTCTTGGAGACAATGATACGGTAGTCTTGTTCAAAAAGTGGAACCAATTGGTCCAGATCCTCTTCTAGACAGAGAACCTTCACATTCGGACCTGCATCCATGGTGAAGTAGCAACGTTTCCCTTCTTCACGAAGAGAGCGCACGAACTCCATGGCCTCGTAGCTCTTATCCGTCAAATAGGAAAAGGCTGGACTTGCAGTCTTGGTTGTAGAATGCATGAGAAGAGCATTCCGTTCGGTCAATTCCCCTACTTTTTCAAAATCATTGTCCTTCAGGTAACCCAGCATATCTTGGTAATCCCGGGCTGACTGGCGGATCCATTCTTGGAAATTGGTAGAGGTTTCCGTGCACCGTTTCATCCCTTCCCGACTAGAAAGAATTTTTTGTTGGTCGTTTAACACTAGCATGATCATAGCCAGTTTGAGGTCCGTTTCCACCTGGTAAATTTCCCCAGTATCCTTGTCCCAAGCAGCTAAGGGGCCAAAGAAGGAACGAGAAGACGAACCGGAGGCAAACTTAGCCGCTTGAGCTTGTTCTGCCTGCGTCATTCCCAGTTGGTAATAGCGATTGCAGGCTTTTACCAAGGCAGATAAGCCACTGGAACTAGAAGAAAGTCCTGCAGCTGTCGGCATGTTGTTGCTGGTATCAACCCGCACAAAGCCTGTTTCCCCTTCTGGTTTAAAGCGGTCGATGACTGCTCCAATCTTGGCCTGCTCCGCTTCATTTTGGAAGACCCCATCTATGTAGAAGGCATGGGCCTTGGCCTCGGCACCCAAAGGACTGAGACGCGTCTCTGTATACATATTTTCCAATGTCAAGGAAATGGAACTAGTTGATGGCACCATGGCTTCACTGTTTTCCTTGCCCCAATACTTAATAATGGCGATATTGGCATACGATTTCACGCTTACAGGCTTTCGATCCATAACTCCTCCACTCCTTTATTTTTTAGTTCTTTTGCGATGATTTCTGCTTGTTCCTGGTCTGCAGCAAGGGCAATGATACAACCACCGAGCCCACCACCGCTCATTTTGGCTCCCAAGGCTCCACTCGCTAATGCTAGTTCCACCAGTTGATCCGCTTCTGGACAACTCACTCCCACTGCCTGCAAATGATGATGGCAGTCTGTTAAGATACGTCCCAAGGTGGGAGCATCTTTTTGAGCAAGGGCTTTTTCTGCCTGCTCGGTGAGGAGGCCGATTTCATGGAAACTAGCAAGGGCCACTGTTCCCAAGTCCTTGACTTTTTGAATGGCTTCTTTGGTATGGCCATGGATACCTGTATCTGCAATGACCAGCTTGGCACCTAAATCAACTTCTAACTCACTAAAACCGACGTTGCGAATGAATTTAATCGGCTGATCACTTAGGCAAGTCTTGGCATCCAGCCCACTTGGATTCATATGGGCAATCATTTCTGCTCGATTAACCAAGATTTCCAAGGTTTCTTGACTCAAATCCCGCTTGAAATAATCAAAGACTGCCCGAATTGCCGCGATACTGACAGCAGCCGAGGAGCCCATCCCCCGCTGAGCTGGAATCATGGAGTCAATCCGGCAAGCGATGGCTGCCTTCTCAATCCCCAAATACTCTAAGGAAGCGTAGACGGCCATCGATAAGCTGTCATTCTCAAAAAGGACCCACGGACGCTCCGCAGGTACAATCTGACAAGTGACCTGAATGTGAAGGAGGGGCAGGGCAATAGCTGGATAGCCATAAACAACCGCATGCTCACCTATTAAAATAATCTTGCTATGTGCCTGGCCGACACCTATCGATTTCGTCATACGTCTCTCAGTTATCTTCATTCTTTTCTGCTATAGATTGCTAGATACAATCTTCTCTCCTTCCATTTTAATATAAATAAAGAAAAAAAGCGATGGCTAAACCACGCTTCTTTCTCCGTCTTAGGAAGGATTTTTACTGGTCCCTTCCATTTCTGTTTTGATGAGCTCCATGAGTTGATTCCGATCTAGGATCCATTGGGCCCGCTCATCTTTTTCATAGGTCCGATTGGATAAGAAAACAGCTGCCAACTGGAGCTTACGATTATAGAGAAGGAAGGTTCCTGTATAACCTGTATGGTCCAACCAGTCTCCTTCCAGATTCCAGGCCAGAGAGCGCGTCTTTCCTTCTTCTAAAGCATAGTTCTGGGAAAGGATTTCTGCAAAAGGATCCTGTAAATAATGCTCCAGGAAAATTTCCATATCTCTAATGGTCGAAAACAGACCTGCACTTCCGGCATGGACTCCCAGTACACGCGCTTTCGGATCATGGACGACGCCAGCTGGAACGCCACGAAGGGTTGGCACCGCTTGAGAAACCGGACCAAAAGTAGTCTCCTTCATTTGCCAAGGTGTAAAAACTTGCTCCTGAAAAATCTGGGCCAAATCCTGACCAAACCACTTCTCCAGAAGAAAGCCCAACAAAAGAAAATTGACATCTGTATAGTGGAACTGGCGATTGTCCTTGAGCTTCAAACGGTGCAGGGCTTCTTTTAAGCCCTCAGCATCCAAGTCATCTCGTCCGGGGATGAAAGGATCCAAACCAGAAGTATGGGTCAAGAGCTGACGGATGGTCACCTCTGCCTGCTCCATATCCGGATAGTAGGAAGCTAAGGGACGATCGATATCGATTTTCCCTTGTTGGACCAGAAAAGCAAGAACCGTTCCAACTCCGACGACCTTACTCACACTGGCCAAATCATAGGTCAAGCCGGCAATAACTGGCTCTTGCTTGGCTGGATCAGCCAGTCCCAAGTAATACTCCTGCCAGCTTCCCTTCTGATAGAGAGCAAGAGAGGCACCTGGGTAGATGCCTGCTCCTATTTGCTCTTGAATTTTTTGGATGATTTTTTCCATTTTTCTTCACTCATTTCAATCAGCCAAAGACTTGCTTAGGCTTCGAACCACCATTCAATCTTGCTTGGATCCTCAACCAAGACAAATTGTTGCCTTTTTGGTACAAAAGTTACCTGATCTCCAAAGCAGGAGGCTAGTTCACTTGCTACAAATGGCTCTAAAATGACCTTGACCTGACAAAGGTCCCAAGTCTGTCCATTTGCTAGTGTAAGGTCCGGACCATCTGATGCTTCTAACTCTAAATAATCTTCTAAGCCAGGTAGTTGTTGATAGAAAGCTGTAGAAGTCTCTACATTAGGTACTCGAAGCACCATCTTTTCTACGAAAAACTCCGTCAAGGTTGTAAACTCTTCATTCGCTTGAAAATCTGGAACTTCCTCAATTTCAGTTAAACTGCCCACTTGCTCTTCCGCATGGAGCAAGATACGATCTCCTTCTGGCGAAAGGGCTTCAAAGGCATAGCCATTTTTTCCTTTAAAGAGGCGATCAACTTGATGTCCACGAGCCAGAAGCCACTCAATTTCTTGTGGGTTGGTCACGCGAATCTTTAAGCAAGCCAGGCGTTTTGGGCCCTCCACCTTGCGGGTTCTCATACTAGGGGATTCCTCTAAATAGAGGCGATCTGTCTTCGATTGATCTCCAAGGGATAATAAAGCCCCATCTTCCAACAGGGTTTTCATTCCTAAGACCTTTTCAAAAAATTCTTGATTGACATTTCGATTGTTTGTTTTTAATACAGGTGAAATACTACTAATCTTATTTATGCACATAATTCCTCCAAGTCTTTTATATTTTAAAAGATTTTCTTTTTTTTTACAAGAAATCTTGTGCAAAAAAGACAGATTTTTCAAAAATAAAAATCTGTCTTTCTTTTTTTAGTATACTGTTCGTGTATGGACCCGCCCGTTTGGAGCTTCAAATTCGTATTCTAAGTAATCCTGATAGGTCCCTGGTGCAATCACTCCACGCACATCTAATACAGCCGTTCCTGCCTGTCCCACAATGGAATCTGCTAACAGGCAGCAATTAGTAGACAGAACAAAGTAAGATTTAAAACGCGAAGAAGTAAATTTATATAGCTCAGCCCCTAAATCATATTTCAATTTGTAAGCGTAGGTCGGCTGACCGTCTTCCAGTAACCTCCTAGGTGGATCCCAAGGTTCTAACAACTGATCAATTTCAGCTAGACGCTTCTCTACTGCCTGATTCTCTTCTTCGGTAAGGGATAGGCTGTAGCCAAACAGCGTCTTTTGACTCTCTTTTTTACATAGTTCGATGTATGGTTCCTTATCCACTTTAAACAGTACGCCATCCCCAATCGTCCCAAATAGACGCTCTGAAAAGGGATCGTAACTTCCGTAAGAAATGACCTTCCCCTGATAACAAATATCTACATGCCCAATCGCTCCAAATAAGTTGCTGTCAGAAGTATGAACCAAAATTTCTAATTCCCTTGCCTCTTCTTCTTTTTTCACCAATCGATAAGGGCCTGTGTGTCCCGCCGAGCTCCCTTTTTGAAGAAACTGGTTAAACCGTTTTAACTCCTTAGCAGGGATAAAGGCTGCAAAGATAACCGGTAGGCTAATACGAAAGCGACGTTTTAACTCTTGGCCTTGTTGGTCTTTGTCAAATAAAATACCATCTCGAATATTAGAAATCCCCAACAAGACCAGATAAGCCCCCAAGAGGATAAATTGGAAGTGCCCATCTGAACCAGGTTCCAAGACAGTTGCTAGACCAAGCCCACCGTTTAAAAGCGCATCCCATAAATAGAGCCAGCCTCCTTTTACCCGATTGGCCTTATAAAGCCAAAATGTGATCCCATAGACAATGGCACTCCCCAACTGATATGCCCCTAAACAAATCACAACTAAGTTTACGGGCAGACTACTCAGTCGATTCAACCAGATCAACGCAAGTGAAAGAAAAATAAACCAAATAGAGTGGCTATAGGAAATAGACTTGCTACGTAACAAAAAGCGAAGAAGAAAGCTTCCTAGTCCATCAACTAAAAAGTAAATGGCTAATAGATCCAAGGAAAATTTGGTGAAACCAACGCCGTTTCGAAAAATGAGAATCCCAAAAATGACGGCAAGAACCCCAAACAATAAGGTCCGTCTTCTTGCAACTTGTTCAAAAGATATTTTTTTCAATATTCCTTCTCCTTATAGACGAAAGGTCTTTAGACAAATACTATTTTATCAAGTATAATATAAAAAGTAAAGAACAAAGAAACTGATAAAAGGAGCAGTCTATGAAATACAATCAATATAGCTATCTATCTGTTGACCAAAAAGACATTCTTAAGGAACTAAAAGAAATTGGGTTTGACCTTCCCACCCACCTCCCAGAAAAAGAACTGTTTGAATGGTTTGTCCGCAAGGTTTACTTCACCTATAAAGATACAGATTATCCCCTCTCTAACCTAGTGGTGGATTCTAAAACAGACTTTTTAACGTATATCCAATCTGACTGCGAATGGTCTCCGAACATTTTTTACACAGTAGCCCTCCAATTACTCGGTTTCCGCTATTTTATTGATTTTGAAGATACGGATAGCTTCTTGAAAGAAGTCCAATTTCCGATTGAGTATGGAAACTTGGTAGAAAACCTCTACCACCTCCTCAATACTCGAACAGTCAAAGGGAATTTACTAATTGAGCAGTTGGTCAGCGATGGCTTGATCCCCGAAGACAACCGCTACCACTTTTTCAACGGAAAAAGTCTAGCTACCTTTAACTGCCATGATGTAATCCGTGAAGTGGTCTATGTGGAGAGTCGAGTTGATAGCGACCAGGATGGTCTTCCGGATTTGGTCAAGGTCAATATTATTCGCCCACGCTATGAAGGAAAAATCCCAGCCGTCATGACTGCCAGCCCTTATCACCAAGGAACCAATGACAAGGCTAGCGACAAGGCTCTCTATAATATGAATGTGGACCTCGAGGTCAAAGAACCTCATACCATCCAAGTAGAAGAACCTCAATTAGAATTGGTGGATCCTGTCGGTTCAGCTCAACTGGTCTCTGAGGCTGAAGAAACCCTCACTCATATCAACTCCAGTTATACCCTCAATGACTACCTTCTCGCTCGTGGTTTTGCCAATCTCTACGTCTCCGGTTTAGGGACCAAGGACTCTCAAGGCTTGATGACCAATGGAGATTACCGTCAAATCGAGGCCTATAAAAATGTTATCGACTGGCTCAACGGCCGTTGCCGGGCCTTTACAGACCACAGTCGCCAACGCCAAGTCAAGGCCGATTGGTCTAACGGCAAGGTTGCTACGACGGGCTTGTCCTACCTAGGGACCATGTCCAATGGACTGGCTACCACAGGTGTCGATGGCCTAGAAGTTATCATCGCAGAAGCCGGTATCTCTTCTTGGTACAACTACTATCGTGAAAACGGACTCGTGACGAGTCCTGGTGGCTATCCTGGAGAGGATTTTGATTCGCTTGCTGAGTTGACTTATTCACGTGCCCTTCGGGCTGGAGACTATCTCCGCCACCATGCAGCCCATGTCGCTGATTTGGAAGAGGTTAAGAAGCAATTGGATCGCAAAACAGGTGACTACAACCAATTCTGGCACGACCGCAACTATCTCCTTCAGGCAGACAAAGTCAAGGCAGAGGTCGTCTTCACTCATGGTTCCCAAGACTGGAACGTGAAGCCACTTCACGTCTTTAACATGTTCCAATCCCTTCCAGCCAACATCAAGAAACACCTCTTCTATCACAATGGTGCCCATGTCTACCTCAACAACTGGCAGTCTATTGACTTCCGTGAGAGTATGAATGCCCTCCTCTCTAAAAAATTACTGGGCTATGATTCAAGTTATGAATTGCCAACCGTCATCTGGCAGGACAATACAAGAGAGCAAAGTTGGACCTCATTGGAAGACTTTGGCAATCAAACAGCACAGCGGGCCTTCCCACTCGGAGATGGTGAGAAAGTCATCCAAAACCGCTATGCGACAGAAGACTATGAGCGCTATGGCAAGGCCTATCCGACCTTCTTAACCGACCTCTACCAAGATAAGGCCCAACAAGTGACCATTGATCTTCCGATCGAAGAAGACCTGCACCTCAACGGAAAAGCTCGCCTTCACCTGCGACTCCAATCTAGCACAAACAAAGGCCTGCTTTCAGCCCAACTCATGGAGCTAGGAAGCAAGAAATACCTCCAACCCTATCCAGCTGTCCTATCCGTCCGCACCCTTGATAACGGTCGCTACCATATGCTAGACAATTTGACCGAGTTGCCATTTAAGGAAACTAGCCAACGAGTGATTACAAAAGGGTATCTCAACCTTCAAAACCGTCATGACCTCTTAGAGGTTGAGGCCGTGACGCCAGGGGAATGGATGGAACTCGACTTTGAACTCCAACCAACCATCTATAAACTGGAGAAAGGCACTACTCTTCGTCTCGTCCTTTATACAACTGATTTTGAGATCACCGTCCGCGACCAAACGGACTACCAACTCACCATTGATCTGGCCAACTCCAGCTTAACCCTTCCTGAGATGGATTAAGGAATTTCATGCTTTTTCCTTGTCGTCCCTTCCCTTGCTTGATTTGACAGCCTTGCCTACTTATGATAATATCTAAGAGAGTATTTCATAGAAAAAGAGTATAGAGGATATTATGGCTATCGAAAAAACAGTCAGCGAAATTGCTGAAATTCTAGGAGTTAGTCGCCAAGCGGTCAATAACCGTGTCAAGGCCCTAGATCCTGAAGATACAGAAAAAAATGATAAGGGAGTTACCGTCGTAACCCGTAGTGGCTTGATCAAGCTAGAAGAAATCTACAAAAAGACCATCTTTGAAGACGAGCCTGTCAGTGATGATGTCAAGCAACGGGAACTGATGGAGATTCTAGTCGACGAGAAGAATGCTGAAATCGTTCGTCTCTACGAACAACTAAAAGCAAAAGACGACCAGCTAAAATCCAAAGATGAGCAATTAGCTAAAAAGGATGAGCAGTTGCGTGTCAAAGATGTTCAGATCGCTGAAAAAGACAAACAGCTCGACCAACAGCAACAGCTAACCCTTCAGGCTATGAATGACCGCGAAACATTGAAATTGGAATTAGATCAAGCCAATGAAAAGGTTCAAGAACAAGAGAGTAAAGGCTTCTGGAGACGCGTCTTTGGTCGCTAAAAACTGACTTCGGTCAGTTTTTTCTATGCCTTTGACTCCCCTCAACAATTAGAAAATCCAAAAACACCCATTAGATGAAGGAGTTCCCTTGAAAGAATTAAGCCACTATGTCTCCTTTGATTTAGAATTTAATCAATTTGAAGGAAAGTACCACATTATCCAAGTTTCTGCTGTCCGCTTTGCAGATGGCCAAGAAGTTGCCCACTATGATTCCTATGCCTATACGGATAAACCACTAAAGAGCTTTATCAATGGCCTCACCGGGATCACATCTGATAAAATCCTCCAAGCTCCCCCACTCGAGCAAGTTCTAGAGGAGTTTCGAGATTTTGTTGCAGATAGTCCCCTCATTGGATACAATGCCATCAAGAGTGACCTCCCTATCCTAGCGGAAAATGGGCTAGAGTTCACAGACCAATATGCTGTTGATGTCTTTGAGGAAGCTTCTAAACGCCGGCCTTCTGACCTCCATGGGATTAAAAACTTGCAGCTCCATACAGTTGCTCAGTTTTTAGGAGTAGCTGGAAAATCCCACGATAGCCTAGAAGATGCCCGGATGACTGCCCTCGTTTATGAAGCCTTTCTCGAATCAGACCGAGCCCGGCAACTCCTAACCGAACAAGAATCCTTTTCGACCTCTCCTTTTGGTGGATTGGACCTCTCCAATTTTTTTAACGACTAAAAAACCTCTATCATCTGATAGAGGTTTTTGAATATAGATAAACTAGTGTTTTACATAAAACAGCTAGATGACTTTCAAAAAATGACTTATATTTTTTAGTCATTTAAGAAGATGAAAAACTTTCCGCTGTGAGAAAAGTGCTAGAAACACTATTGTTTCTAGCACTCGGGAGTTTTGAGACCTTAGGCTCAAAACTAAGTCATGGAACTTCTTCGAAGTTCGCTGACGTCCGTACTCACCTAAGGAAAGTTTTTCATAAGACTTTATTTTCAATCTAAAACCTCTATCATCGATAGAGGTTTTCTCTGTATGCTTAGAATGGTAATTTACCAGCAAAAGCTCCCAATTTTTTCTTGGTTGCCGCATCAATTTCTTCGATGGCTGCATTGATAGCTTGAACAGTCATATCAGAAAGAGTTTCTGTATCTTCTGGGTCTACTACTGCCGGGTTAAATTCGATGGATACCACCTTTTTATCACCTGTCAAGGTAGCGACGACCAAGTCCTGAGCGGATTTGCCAACAAATTGAGAAGCAGCCAATTCTGCCTGGCTTTGTTCCATTTGTTTCTGAAGCTTTTGTGCTTGCTTCATCATATTTTGCATATTCATCATAAGATTTTCTAGATTCCTTTCGTATCAAGGGTTTAGACCCTTTTGTTTAAATTTCGTTGCCTTATTTTGCCTTATTGTTAAAAATTTTCAAAGGCAGAGGCGATTTCTTTTTGTTGTGTTGGGAATAAATGCGAGTACACATTAATTGTGGTATTGATACTAGAATGACCAAGACGTTTCATTAATGTAAAAAAGATATAATCTTTTCCTTCGCCATTCCGTAAACCTTGAGATACTAAGAAAGCTGCGTGTGAATGTCTAAAATCGTGGTTACGGATTAATTTTAGATTATCTGGCATCCGTTTCTTAAGTATTACTCTAAAATTAGATACATTTGGAGCAGTCAATACTTCAGGAGTGGTTTGATAAATTTGAAGACTACTTGGATTTTGGGTGAATTCTTGCAGAAATTCAAGTTGCTTTACCTTCCACTCTCTTAGTTCTTCTGCAAATCCACTATGTATGTAAATTCTACGATTCGACTGACTGGTCTTTACTGTCCCAATATGAACTTTTCCATTTCGATAGTATGCAGAGTACCTAACATCTATGTACTTTTCATCAAGATTGATTTGCTCCCATGTGAGAGCAAGAGCTTCACCAATTCGAACTCCTGTGTACATCAAAACACGATACAATAGTTGGAAAGAATACTCATCTTCTTCAAAAAGTGAATCAAATTGTTTGAACTGTTCAGGTGTATAGTATGCCATTTCTTTATGTTGCTGTGGCAACCGTCTCAATCCGTTACAAGGATTATCTTGTCGAATACGATTAGCAATTGCAACATCAAACATTTTATGAACGAAAATCATTTGCTGATTAACATGGGAATTGGTTAAAGTTCCACCTTTTACACTAGGCTGACTTTTGAGCCAATTCCGATATTCTTTGATGTCCGAAACGGAAATTGCCCGCATGTCTGCATTTTTGAAGTATTTAGATATGTATACTCGATAATAAGACTCCTGACTATCTATTGTCCCTCGTTTATTGCCTCGAAGTTCATCTTCTTCTTGAACAAGCGAGTATAGATAGGAAACAGTAACTTTATCTTTATGTTTGATTTGATGTAACTTATTAATCCGGTAATCTGCCTCATACCGTTCAGCTTCTCTCCGTGTTTTAAAATCTGTTTTTCTGTGACGTTTTTGATTGCCAGTCACGGCATCATAGCCATCACTTATGTCAACCCTCCATTTTTTATTTTTTTGTCTAGTTACTACCATCTTGGATCTCCTCCTGAATAGCAGTACCATCATGTACGTTTTCAATTATACCATTTTTAGAAATTATCGGAAACCCTAGTATAGCTTCTATTGTTTGCAACGGAACTCTTCCGACACGTTTGTTCTTATACCAATTAAACCCTTTTTCAACTAGAAGCAATTTAGCTTGTCTTATTAGTAGTTTAGATTGAGTTTCAGAGTACCCTGTTATTGCCATTAGATCATTCTTATTGACGAGCGGGCATGTGGTTAATTTGAAATGTGTTATTGGAATTTTTTTATACTGCATATTATATTCCTTCTAATTAGAATTATGATATAATAGCAACAACAAAAGTAGTTGTGCTATTTTTGTTTAGTGTTTGGGTTATCGTTGTTCGTTTGGTCGCTTACATCGATAACCTTTTTTGTTCCAGTTCATATTTGCCATCACTGTTTCAAGTATTTTTTCTAGTGCTTCATCTCGCTGAATAGCAGAAGACTTTTGAAAGCTGTAAGAGTGTCTTACGCGAATCTTAATTCCGACAGATTCTATTGTACTTTCTTCCACTCTTTTCTCGTGAGGACAGACGTGAAAAATATCGTTATGTATGTGTACTAATAGGTCAATCCTTCGTATAAATTGTCCTAAATCTTCGTTGCAATTCCCCTTAGAAAAATAAAATAGTTCGGCTGGTAACTTTGTATTTGTTATTATAATCACTCTAGCAGAGCCCATCTTATTATGATAGCGAGCTGAAATTGGACTTATTGTGTGCGGATCCAACAGCTTTAACCAATCAGATACAGTGAAGCTGTCCCCCCTGATATCATCTAGGAATAAAATTTCTTGACCGCTGTATTCGTCGAATGCATTAGTAGAAGCAGTCATACATGTTTCCCAATTTAATCCATTTTGCACTGCGGTTGCTTGAATAATCTCTATCAGGTCTTTGCTGAGTTTCGTTTTTCCTACACCGCTACTAGCTGTTATATAAATTACTGTCTTCTTAAATTTCCCTGCCTCTAGTTCAGCTATTGTTTGATAGCTTCTACGTTCTCCTATAGTTTCTAAAGCTTCGTTTATTTTACGTTTATGTTGACCGTAAATTGAGTAATATTCATCTGTGAGCATGATATTACGTTTAGTCACTTCACCAGCTAAAATACGTTCAATCAACCAATCAACACTAAGATTTGTTTCTTTTGCTTTTTTTGTTGCTCGTCCTTTAACCCAAGTTTTCATGCTTCGATGGTAAATACTGATATAATCTTCACCCTTAACAGTCACGACCTCATCAGGTTTATATTGGTATTTAGTTTCATCTTTCGCATGGATTAAGTAAGCTAAACAATTTTCGTATCCATAACGTCCTGATTTGAGTTTTTCAAGATATTGTGGTTTGACACCAGTAGCGAGAGCGATCCTTGACAATGAAGCACCAAACTCAAATTTGAAGAGGAAATGGATATGTTCCACTTTTTTTTCGTTAACGTTTTTCTTTAGTTCTTGCTTCCAAATGCTTATTTCATCTTTATCATGTTTGATACCATAGGCTTCCTTTACAGGAATGTCAGCTTTATTTAACTTATCAGTAACGACTTCAAGTAAAGGGCGAATATTACCTTCCCTAGCTAACTGTACAGGTGTTATATCATCCCAATTTTGCCAATAATCATCTTCTAATTGTTGTACTAACATAATTGCAGTAAGATTTGCTTCTTTCTTCCTCATAGTTATAGTTACCTCGTTTAATCTAATTATTCTTCTAACTATTCCCTTGATAAAACAAGGATTTGAATTTTATCAAGAACGCTCAAAGCCTTGTTCTATCTGTTTTTTGATACGCCCGGCAGTTGACAAGCCCACTGCCGGGCAGGCGTTAGAATAGTTAAGAATTAGATATTAGTCAGCTTTTTCAAAGCTGAGCGACCTTGTGACCCGTCGCCTGCGTCATGAATCTATTTTAGTATAAGATAGACTTACGCTAATCATATACTAAAATAGATTTTATATGATTCTCACTCCTCGAACCAAGGTGTCTCATAGTAATGTGGTGAGTTCTCCCATTTTCGTCCACTTCCTACAATACGCGCTAGTCCTTGACCTTTGCCGTAAGAACGTTTTAGCATTTCAGCAAATCCACTCATTAAATACTGACGTTCTGTTGCAGAGTCGGCGGCACCTCCCAACATAATGACAGCGTCAGAACAATTGACCCGAGCTAACGAAGGCAAAAACCCCTCCTTAGTAGCAAATTGCGAGATGGCGATTATTGTAATCCCTGCACTCGCTCCCGTAGCTGATAATCGATTGATAGCAGTTGTCCAACGGGAAGTAGGCTTTGCCTTTATCATCCTATCGGTCTTATCAAGGCTCTCTAGGGAAGCGTTGAGGTTTCCTAGTTCATCAAAGAACAAACCTATATGTGGCATATTGTCCATCTCCAGATATTTTTCTTTGCCTGCAACGTTGATTTCCTTTAGACGTTTATCCATTATACTACACCAGAATTCTGCCCGTTCTACAATCTGAATTGGCTCAGATTCGCCATTAAATTCTTTTACATAACGGTCGTATTTGGCTGAGTTATATTCTACTATCCAGCCTTGTAGTTGCATTAGACGAGCGAGATAGCGACCAGCGAAAGCTGATTTGCCCGCCCTAGTGCGAGCAATCAGTGAGAGGTGGGCAGTTACATCTGTTTTCCATACAAGGTCTTTGGATAATCTTATGTGATGAGAATTTTCTGATATGTACTGCTTGAGTGAGTCGGAATTGTCTTCTACAATCAAACGTTGAGAAGACAGAGTATCCTCGAAATGGAAAAGTATAAAACTGTCTCCAGCGGTTAGCTCCGAACTGACAACAGCATATTTTTGAAATTCACCAGTCAGTATTCCAGACACTCGTTGTTCAAACTTTACACGGCTAGCTTGTTCATTAGCTATGTTCTCTATGCCGATGAATCCCTCTAAAAGATTATCTTCAATAAAAACATAGACTTCGGGCATTTCTTCTCCATATCGTGTGGTATTTGATAGCTTCAATACGTCTGTAATTTGTTTGTCGTTAAATAACCTATGGATACGTTTAGCAACCCTTTTAGCCTTAACATTCATCTGTGGGGTTATTAGTTTTGAAACTTGTTCTCGTTTTTTTAATAGATAGCAAGTGATAATTAATAAGATGCTTGATAGTATTGTAAAGAATATAAAGGACAGTGCTATAATGTTATTGAAGTCATGGGAATCAAATAGCTTAATGATGAGTAGAGACGATAAAAGACTTATGACGAATCCAAATACAGCAAAGCATAAAGCTACCAAAGACACTTGGTAGCCTCGTAGCTTGCTGTCGGAGCGTCGTATGATTCTCCGATATTTATTCATTGTTATAGTGAGAAGGATTTAGTGCGACATCTGCTTTAATAATCCCATACAGACTTGTTAAGAGTGTTACGAATTTCCCTTTGTTGTTATCTCTCATTTGTTCATACAAGGCAAATGGATCGTTATTAAGATGTGGATATTTTGACCAAAAACGAACAACTCTTGCGATCTTTTGGGCTGTATCTTCCTTGCTGAGAGCAAGGGAGATATATTTTTGAACGTATTGTTCTTCTGTTTCAATTGTTGGCATTTTATTGTCCCTCATTTGTTGTTGATTGAATACGGATAGGTTCAACATCTTCCGCATAGATTTCTAGTACGTCAAATGATTTGTAGGCTTTCTTCCCTTTAGGGTTCTTCAAGTTGTACAAACCACGAAATTGTAATTTTTTAGCAATTTCAAGAGTAGGTACAACTAATTTAACAAATTTATCTTTTGTGATGTCATTAGGGGAGGGGGCAATGGCACGAAGCTCATAACCTGTTTGAGTGTCTGAAAATATGGGTTTATATTTCCCGTTGCTCATTTCTTCAAACGCAACTAGAGAGTGGTATGGTTTAGGTTCGGCAATGCTTGTTGCTAAAACTCGAGTGATGTTAATGCTAGCTGAGTTACGAATATCAAGTTTGTTTTGTGTTTGTTCAGTAGTAGATTGATTACTGAAAAAATCTGTAATGCTTCTTTGTGTCATATTTAGACCTTTCTAATTTAGAATAGCCATGCTCGAGTTAGGCTATTGTGAATCGTTTTACCAAAACGATTGGAGAGATAATAGCTGGTAACTATTACTTGTTTATGATTACAGTATAATCCAATTTGAAAATATTAGTGGTGGGAAATTTTATGAAAAAAGTATAAAAAATCCCCCACCATTTGACTTGAATAGCAAATAATGTTTTACTACTAATAAGAACAAAATGAAGAGGTTTCTGTTCATTATGGATTTTAATGCATTTCTTACCGATATGATTTCAAAACGTGTTAATGTTAGAAGGGACATAATTCAAGAAAAATATGGTCGTATAATAAGTAACCGTGAAATTGATAGTAATAATAAAAGTATAGTGGCAGCAGTTTTTGTGCATAAAAATACAAAAGCAAAGAACTTTATCACTAAGAAAGTTACAACGTCATTTGTAAATGCTTTAGGATTTTTATCATCAAAAAGTTTGTTGTTTGGCGATGATTGGGAAATTGATGCATATCTCTCATCCCTATTCTCTATGGGATACGATTTTTTACTTGATAAGTATAGGCCACAAATCCAAACGATAGTAGAACTGTTCCCTCCGCTTCGTATGTTGCAGGAACATAAGAAGCATCTTGGTTATTTTCCTAATACTGTTCAGATAACAGAATATTTGGAATCAGCCCCTTACTATAATACGGATGGTGCCAAATGGTGGATATTCTATAAATGTAAAGAATCTCTGAAAGAAACCTATAGTAGTAAGATTTCAGGTATAGAAGATTTTAAAGAATTTGATTTAGAATCATTTATACTCAATGAATTAAAAGAGAAGATTCTACAAATCGCAGATAGTCCTGATGTGGTAGCGTTAGATAATATTTATGAGAGCAGACTAGGGATTCTTAATTTTCTATCTAATTACATCGGGGGGATAGAGGATTATAGCTGGTATATGAGTGATACTAAGTTAGCTGTAAGTGGGGAGTATTCTGCAGATTATATGATTCAAGAACAATTCAAGTTGTTAAGCGTATATAATGAATACATAGTAAATTACACTTCTGTTTATGAAGATTTTTCTTATGAAGACATAGTAAATGTTGAAACTGTGTGGTCAGAATTCTACTATAAGCAAGTCGAAAATGATTTTGAGGATTATTTGATTAGTAAAGGGCATGCTAGCATACCACAAGGATATATAGATGATGAATCTGTGATGGCTTGGAGGCAACAGACAGCCAACCTCAGAGAGGGTTTTAATAGGGAATATGCATACAATTATATTTCTAAAGTAGAAATCGAAGGTGACATAAAAAAGTTGTCAGAGAGATATGGTTTTAAATATGTAGATAAATCATCTTGATGCGTTGTAGTAAATATATTGGAGATTATCGTTAATAAAAGTGTTTCCAGAGAAAGTAAATTAAATCAAAAACTTATTTCATTTTTAATTTGATTTGCATTTATATCATTTGAATAGTCACAGAGTTAATAAACAATAAAAAAAGCAACATTAAAATTAATGTTGCTTTTTTATATGTACAATTCAGATACTGCATTGTCTATTTTTTGTCTTATTGTTATTAATTTATATGCTATTAAATCGTTTCAGTAAAACACAAAAAGCGTTAAACTTCGATATTGAATGATAACAAGACTTAAAAAACCATGGATTAAGTCTTGCATATTCATCATAAGATTTTCTAGATTCCTTTCGTATCAAGGGGTTAGGCCCTCTTGTTTAATGGTTACTGCCCACTTCTGCCCATTTTCTGACAAGATGGGGACTTCTCTCCTATTATAGCATGTTTTCCCCGTCCGACAAAGCTGATTTTTTATTTAAAGAGCGTCGTCACAATGAGTTGGACGTTTAAAAGAGTCAGAAGAGTCGCTACTCCGTAAGCTAAGTAGGTATTCCATTTTGCATTGACAAATTCTCCCATGATTTTTTTATTGGAGGTAAAGTAAACCAAGGGAAAAATTGAAAATGGTAGAGCCAGAGACAAGAAGACTTGAGAATAGACCAACAAATCATCTAGAACACTTTCCTGGTCTCCAAAGAGAAAGGCGACAATCAGGACAGGAGTGAGGGCCAACATCCGTGTAAACAGGCGGACAAGCCATTGAGGAAGGCGGAATCTAAGGAAACCTTCCATGACAATTTGACCCGTCAGAGTGCCTGTAATTGTTGAATTCTGACCACTTGCTAACAAAGCAACAGCAAACAAAGTGGACAGAAAAGGACTTGCAATAGCTCCTGCAATGGCATTGTTTTGCAAGGCATCATACATACTAGAGAAGGCTCCAATTTCTTCTGCATGTCCAAAAAAGAGGGCCGCTCCGAGAATCAGCAAGAGAGAGTTGACAACAAAAGCCAGGGTTAATTCAATATTGGAGTCCCAGGTCATGAAGCGCACAGCCCGACGAACATCTGCAGGATCCTCATAATCGACCTTGCGTGTCTGTGAAATGGAGGAATGCAAATAGAGATTATGAGGCATGACGGTTGCACCAATTATCCCCAAGGCCAGCGTCAAGGCTTGTGATCCCTTGGGAAGACCAATACCTACAATTTCTTTCTGAGGAAGAAAGCCAGCAAAAATGCCACCTATATCTGGTTTTGATAGGACCACAAGGTAGATAAAAATCCCTAGAATGGTCAAAATCAAGGTGGAGACAATAGCCTCAATCTTACGAAAACCTAAGTGCATGAGTCCGAGAAGGAGGAAGACATCCAGGATGGTGACCAAAATAGAAAAGAGCAAGGGCCATCCGAACAGCAAATGGAGTGCAATCCCTGAACCAATGACTTCTGCTAAATCTGTCGCCATCAAGGCTAATTCAATCACTATCCAAAGCATATAGCGGAGCCACTTGGGCAAATGCGTCGCTGTTGTCTGGGCCAAATCTTTCCGATGGACAATCCCTAGTTTCCCAGCCATCTGTTGCAATTGCATGGCAATCAAGGAAGACAAGAGAACCACCGACAAGAGCAAGTAACGATAGTGAGCCCCTCCAACAACGCTGGTGATCCAGTTCCCAGGATCCATGTAGCCCACTGCTACTAGGCTCCCCGGACCTGAAAACAATAATAAGGTCCTCCAAAAAGAAGTTCCCTTGGGAACCTTGACGGATTGATTGATTTCTTGGAGCGATTTCCGCTCTAACTGTTCTAAACTCATGATACCCTTCTTTCCATGACGTCACTTCCCATTGATTATAGCACAAATAAAAGACTTCGGTAAATTTTCTTTGCATTTTCAAAAGAAGATACCCTTCTTCGCCCCCACTTCCCCATTTTCTTCGTATTCCTTTAGCGATTTTTTCTCCTTTGCTCCTCCAAAATGAACCGAATAGCTTCAAAAATGAACCAAATAGATTTTCCCCCCTATCTGACTTCAAAAGCTTGTATACTAATCGTAACTGAAAGATAGCTCAGTTATTTACTCAATAGCAAAGGAAAAAAACTATGATCTATGTCATTGAATACAATTATCCCTCTAAGATGTTGGTCGAACATATTAACAACTATCTAGAGAAAAAACGGGTTCGTAATCTACCAGTCAAGCTGGTCTATAATGGAAATATCTCCTATATCGACTATGACTTGAAAAATATTTACTTCTTCTCCTGTCAAGGAAATTCTGGAATCAACGCCTACAAAGAGCTCGAACGCATCCGAAGAAATGATCCCTTCGGACGCATTATCGTTCACTCTAACAAGGTGGACGGACGTAGACTCATGGACCATAAGCTACAAGTCTATGGTTTGATGGAACTAAGCCTCAGTGACTACGGAAAGCCAGACCTCTATTATCAAGAGCTCGACTTCTTGCTGGGCGATCTCTACGAAGAACTCTGGGAAATGGCGGCAGAAGCCAAGTACGCTGCTGGGAAGAAAACCAATCAGCTCTTCCCACGCTGGGGTCCTGAAATCGGCATTTACCCACCTAAGCGTTATTCCATCCATCTCCGTCAAAATCCAGACGAAGACAATTAACTCATAAAAAGTGGAGCCTAGGGACAGGGTCCATTTTTTATGTTACAATGAACTGGAAATAAAACGAGACGAGAAAAAGGAGACCTTATGAACCACTACGATACCATTGTCATCGGAGGAGGCCCTGCTGGCATGATGGCCACCATCTCCAGTTCCTTCTACGGGCAAGCAACCCTCCTCTTGGAAAAAAACCGCAAACTAGGGAAAAAACTAGCTGGGACTGGTGGAGGTCGGTGCAATGTGACCAACAATGGAAGCCTGGACGATCTCCTAGCAGGCATTCCAGGAAATGGACGTTTCCTCTACAGTGTCTTCTCTCAATTTGACAACCATGATATCATCCGCTTCTTCACAGAAAACGGGGTCAAGCTCAAGATCGAAGACCATGGTCGTGTCTTTCCAGCTTCAGATCGTTCCCAAACGATTATTCAAGCTCTGACAGATAAGATTGCCGAGCTCGGCGGTCAAGTCCGCTGCCAGGTAGAGGTAACCTCTGTGAAGAAAATCGATGGACAATTCGTCATCAAATCCAAAGATGAGACCTGGACTGCGGACCGCTTGATTGTGACAACTGGTGGAAAGTCCTACCCTTCGACGGGTTCTACCGGCTTTGGCCACGATATCGCGCGTCACTTTAAGCACACTATCACGGAACTAGAAGCTGCTGAAAGCCCCCTCCTGACAGATTTCTCCCACAAGGCCCTTCAAGGGATTTCCTTAGACGATGTGACTCTCCACTATGGCAAACACCACATTACCCATGACCTCCTCTTTACCCACTTTGGCCTGTCTGGCCCTGCCGCCCTTCGCATGTCAAGCTTTGTCAAGGGGGGAGAGATCCTGACACTGGACAGTCTCCCTCACTATTCTAAGGAAGAACTCTCAGCTATCCTAGAGGAAAACCGCGAGAAGTCCTTAAAGAATGTTCTGAAGGCCTATCTGCCAGAACGTCTGGCGGAATTCTTTGCCCAGGATCTTCCGGAAAAGGTGAAACAACTCTCTCCAAAAGAGGTGGATGCTGTACTAACTAAGGTAAAGGAACTTCCAATCCCTGTAACTGGAAAGATGTCCTTGGCCAAATCCTTTGTAACCAAAGGTGGCGTCAGCCTCAAGGAAATCAATCCCAAGACCTTAGAAAGTAAGTTGGTCCCCGGTCTTCATTTTGCTGGGGAGGTCCTGGATATCAATGCCCATACAGGAGGCTTTAACATTACTGCTGCCCTCTGTACCGGTTGGGTGGCCGGAAGTCTCCACTATTGACAGCTTTTTCAAAAGATGTTAGGATTATTTTTAGAACAAATCCAGCAACAAACATAAGAGTCATCTTCTAAGAGATGTCACTTTGCGTTTTTATGGCTATTTAGTTCGTACTAAATAGCCTTTTTCTTTTGTCTATGAAAGAGGCTTTGCTGGCCTTTGCTTTCTTCCTATATTTGAACTAGAAATGGAGAATCCATATGGAAAAATCTCAATGGGGTTCCAAAATTGGCTTCATCCTAGCCTCTGCAGGTTCTGCAATTGGCCTTGGGGCTGTTTGGAAGTTTCCCTATATGACCGCCGCTAACGGGGGCGGAAGTTTCCTTCTTGTTTTTTTGATAGCAACTCTACTTATCGGCTTCCCCCTCTTACTGGCTGAATTTACTCTTGGACGTGCAGCTGGTGTCTCTGCCATTAAGACCTTTGGAAAACTCGGTGGCCGTCGCCTTTATGATGGGATTGGTTGGATTGGTGCCTTTGCCCTGTTCATCCTCCTCTCCTTCTACAGTGTCATCGGTGGCTGGATCCTGATTTATTTGGGAGTCGCCTTGGGAGAGTTATTCCAACTTCTCTCAGTTAGTGACTATACCCAGCTCTTTGGAGAGATTATTTCAAATCCCTGGTTGGCTCTTGGGGCCCAGGCCATCTTCATCCTCCTCAATGTCTTGATCGTTTCCAAGGGGGTGGAACAAGGGATTGAAAAGGCCTCAAAATTCATGATGCCACTTCTCTTCATTATCTTCTTAGTCATGATTGGTCGTTCCTTGACCTTACCTGGCGCTTGGGAGGGAGTTAGCTATTTCCTCAAGCCAGACTTCTCCAAGATGACTAGCCAAGGTCTGCTCTACGCTTTGGGCCAATCATTTTTCGCCCTCTCGCTAGGAGTGACAGCCATGTTAACCTATGCTTCCTATTTGGACAAGGATACTGACCTGGTCCAATCCGGGATTTCCGTCGTCTTCATGAATATCGCCGTTTCTATCATGGCGGGTTTGGCGATCTTCCCAGCCATGTCAGCCTTTCAAATCCCTTCTACTAGTGGACCAGGCCTCCTCTTTGTAGTCCTGCCACAAGTCTTTGACAAGATGCCTTTTGGTACCCTCTTCTACCTGCTTTTCCTTCTTCTCTTCCTCTTTGCGACCATTACCTCATCCGTCGTCATGTTAGAGATTAATGTCGGGAACGTCACCAACCAAAACAACAAACAGCGGGCTAAATGGAGCCAAATCATCGGCCTTCTGACCTTTGTCTTTGGGATTCCATCTGCCCTTTCCTATGGAGTGCTCTCCAAGTGGACCCTCTTTGGAAAATCCTTCTTTGATTGCATGGACTTTTTGGTTTCCAACCTCCTCATGCCTTTTGGAGCTCTCTGCCTCTCCCTATTTACAGGCTATATCTTTGATCAAGTCTTAGCCCAGGAAGAACTCAAGGTGGGAGAAGAGAAAACCAAGCGTTTCTTCTTCAAGCTCTGGATTTTCTTACTTCGCTTTGTGATTCCAATCGTCATCCTCATTGTCTTTATTACACAATTTATCTAAAACAAAATCCACGACTCCTTAAGGATTCGTGGATTTTTGAATGCAGACAAACTATTATTTTTTTATAAAACAGCTGGATAATTTTTAAAAAATGACTTTCATTTTTTAATCATTTAAGAAGATGAAAAACTTTACGGCGTGAGAAAAGTGCCTGAAACAACTGTGTTTCAGGCACTCGGGAATTTTGAGACCTTAGGCTCAAAATTAAGTCATGGAACTTCGTAGAAGTTCGCTGACGTCCGTACTCACCTAAGGAAAGTTTCTAAAATTACTTTATCTTCAATCTGAAATCCACGACTCTTTAGGGATTCGTGGATTTTTCTTTATTTTGTAAGGGAAACACGGAAATCATTGTATTTGCTATAATCAAAGTCTTCATTAAGCCCTGTTACAAATACAATCGGTGTATAATGGCCCTCTTCTAAGATGAAGCCGGGTTTTACCTTCATATTGGCTCCCCCAAGTCCAGCAATCCCTGGAAGAAGGGCATCAAAAGCGCCAGGTTCGTCTGTTTCCCAGTAATAGACATTACCAGATGCTTGAACTGCCTTGGCTTTCGTTGTTGCAGTACGAACAGGATTCAAGTCAGCTTGATAAAAGTTTGCTGTCGTAGTGACTGTTCCATCCGCGGCCACGGTCATTTGGACATCTTTGGCAATTTCAGTTGTTCCTGTCCAAGTCCCTACCAGTTCTTCCGGCACCATTTGAGACGAATCTGTGGCCTTGTTAGTGCTTGCTGCAGCAGATCCTGAATCGGTTTGACCTGAGTTTCCTGCATCTTGAGAAGCAGCTTGTGCCCCTTCTTGCGCATCCGTTTCAGTAGCTTTTGTCTCTTTCTTACCAGAAGCTGCCTTTGCTTTTTTCTGACTAGACTTCACCGTCGTTTGTGCTTCTTTGGTAGAAGATTTGTTCTCTTCTTTTTTTGAACCACAGGCTACGAGTAGGCTTGCAGAAGTTAATCCTAAAAGTGCTAAACTTGTCCATTTTTTCATCATGATGATCCCTCACTTCATTTGATAAAAACTATTATATTACAATATTACTCAATGTCAAGTATTATTGAAATATTTTTGCAACATTCGTAACAAACAGTAATCTATCTAAAAATTCAGGAGATTCAGGCGATAAGCAAACGTAAGAGGGCAACCAAGACAATCCCGAATAGAACCGTACCCATTAGGTTTTTGTAGCGAAAGGCCACTATCGTGGTCGGAATGGTTGCGACCAGATCTACCCACCGAACCTGAGGGAGCTGGCCCGGTTTCCCCTCTACTAGACTGGAAAGGATCAGGGCAAAAATAATGGCAATGGGAAGGTATTTTAGAAAACGCAGAACTGGATCTGGCAGCCCCCGGTATTTGACCAAAACGAAGGGAAGAATGCGCGGAATCCAGGTGACCACTGCGGACATCAAAATAACCAAGAAAATCCAACTATTCACGCGCATCGCACATCACCCCCACGAAACAACCTGTTAAAGTAGCCACTAAAACGGCCAAGGATTGGGTCAAAAAGAAGGTCAAGAGGAAAAAGCTAAGAGCTACTGCACCTAAAACAAGGAGCATGGTAGCCATCTTCTCCGTCAAACGCATGCCTTGAAACTGACCTGCAAAAATCCCAATAAACATGGCAACTAAGGCGAAGTCCAGGCCGAAGGCACTAGGATTGGGCAAGAGGGACCCCAGGGCTGTCCCCAAAATAGTTGATGAGCCCCAGGCCAGATAACCGACCACATTATTGCCATGCATCCAGGGAACAGTGATCCGGTCACTTTTTAATTTCTCACTTAAATAGACTCCGTAACTTTCATCTGTCAACAAACTACCAATTCCAATATTATGGACCAGGCTAGCCTCCTTAAAATCAGGGGAGGTATGCAGACTCATAAGCATATTGCGCAAATTGATGAAAAAGACGGTTAAGGCAATATTCATGAGGGACGAATGGACGGCAATCAAAGAGATCATCGCAAACTGAGAAGCCCCTGCGTAAACCAAGAGACTCATCAATCCCATTTCTAAAGGGGAGAGATAGGGCGACGCCACCACACCACAGGCTAAGCCAATACTGATATAACCCAAGGCCGTCGGAAGGGCATCCCTGACCCCCTGCTGAAAATTCTTTTCCACTCCTTCTTCCTTTCTTTTTTGATGCTATCTATTATAACAAAAAAAGGGACGGGAATCGTCCTCCCGTCGTTTATGTTCGTTTTTTAACTAATCTAAGTTCTCTTCTATCGGAGCAAAAGCAAGGCTAGGCTTAGCATTGAGGTCTAAGCTAGCAAAATTTCCCTTATTCCATTCGCTGACACTGGCATAGGCAATCATCCCCGCATTGTCCCCGCAGAGGCGCAGAGGAGGAATGATGACCTTAACATCTGTGATCTCAGAAGCCAGGCGTTCACGTAATCCTTGGTTGGCCGCGACTCCTCCCGCCACCACCAGGGTCTTAACAGGGTATCTTTCTAGGGCTTTTTTGGTCTTGGCCATCAAGATATCCATCACCGCTGCTTGGAAGGAAGCCGATAGGTCTTCCTTGGACAGACTCTCGCCTTTTTGCTCGGCATTGTGGTGGAGATTGATAAAGGCTGATTTGAGCCCTGAGAATGAGAACTCCAGATTGTCTTCCTTGATCATGGCACGTGGGAAATCGTAGATATCCTGACCCTTATGCGCCAACTCGTCAATCTCGCGACCGGCTGGATAGGTCAAGCCCATGACGCGGCCGACCTTATCATAGGCCTCACCCACTGCATCATCACGCGTTTCCCCAACGATCTTATAATCACCCGCCTCCGAGACATAGACCAACTCGGTGTGTCCTCCGCTGACCAGCAAGGCCAAGAGCGGAAATTCTAAAGGCTCAACGCTTTGAGCAGCCATCAAGTGGCCAGCCATATGATTGACAGGAATCAAAGGAATCCCATGGGCCCATGCAAAGGCCTTGGCTGCAGCAAGACCGACCAAAAGAGCTCCAACCAGACCTGGTCCGTAAGTTACCGCAACCGCTGTGACTTCTTCTTCTGTAATTCCCGCTTCTTCTAGGGCTTCCTCAATACAGGCCGTAATGACTTCGACATGGTGCCGACTGGCAACTTCTGGAACCACTCCCCCGAAGCGTTTATGGCTTTCAATTTGGCTGGCAATAACATTGGACAAGAGTTCTGTGTCATTCTTTAAAACGGCAACACTGGTCTCATCACAAGATGTTTCAAATGCCAAAATATATCTATCCTTCATTTGCTTCCCTTTTCATCATAATGGCGTCTTCGGTAGGTGCATGATAATACCCTTTCCGGCAACCAATTTCTTTAAATCCTTGTTTCTGATAGAGAGTCCGAGCCGGAGTGTTTCCTTCTCTCACCTCTAAAAAGACCTCTTTCTCCTGAGGAACAGTTTCTAGTAGCTGACGAGCAATCCCGCGCCCTTGCCACTCTTTTCGAACAGCAATTTGGACGACCTCTAGCTCATAGAGATTTTCTTGCATGGCCAAGAAGCCCACCAATGCTTCCCCACTGTAGGCCAAGGCATACCAATTTTGAGGTTGACCGAGATCCGCTAGGACTTGCTCCAAGGTCCAAGGACTTTGTCCATAGACATCGTCTAAGATTTCTACCAACTGAGGGGCTAAATCGAATCGCCCCGCTTCCTTCTCGATACGGATCATAGGCGTTTGATGTAGGACTGACCGGACTCTTGATGGTCCTTGAGCCAGTTTTCCTCAGCTTCTACCCGCTTGAGGTAGTTGGGCACAAAACCATGAACGGAGACAGCTTCTTTTGTAAGTCCTAGTCGACCGATCCGTACCGCATCCGGTAGGGTTTCTACCATCTGAGCACTCGGTAAGGCCTCTTGTATCTGCTCGCGAAAGGCTTCCACTTCCCCAAGGAAGGTCACCTTTTCAGCTCCCTTTACTCTTTCTAATACGGCTTCAAAAGAAAGGTGCCCCTCCGGGTAGACCAACTGATCCTCTTGGTAAAAGCCCGCATAGACATGGTTGCGCCGCGCATCCATGACTGGAATGGCCAGACCTTCTATCTCTTCTGGTACCAAGGCTAGTAAGCTCGACACCCCTACTAAGTCAATCTTTAGCGTTTGAGCTAGGGTTTTAGCCGTTGCTACCGCAATTCGTAAGCCAGTATAGGATCCAGGCCCTTCTGCTACTACGATACGGTCCAAATCCGTCGGTTTCCAATCAATGCTGGCCATCAAAAATTCAATGGTCGGCATCAAGGTAATGCTGTGGTTTTTCTTGATCGTCAGCGTTAACTCTGCTAATCGGTTTTCTTCCTCCAAAAGGGCAACGGATAGGGCCTTACTGGAGGTGTCAAATGCTAATACTTTCATGTTTTCTCCTCGTTGTCTGCTTCATATTATACTACAAATAGACGCCAAACGGTAGAGGAAGCACCCCCAGACTGTGAAATCACCTGCTCTCTATCCCTTCTAAAAAAGCGCTTCCTTCTGCTCTCAGAACCCGCTTGCATCTTTTCCTTAGAGCCTATTTATGGTATAATGGATAATAATTGTATCGAATCAGGACAAAAGAAAGCAAGAATAGGTGTCTCAGCTAGCTACTAGCTGTTTCTTTTCTGCTACAGTCCGAACAAGTGAAAGGAACCGAAACGAAATGATTTACAAA
This sequence comes from Streptococcus sp. KHUD_013, assembly GCF_052588545.1. Classification (NCBI taxonomy): domain Bacteria; kingdom Bacillati; phylum Bacillota; class Bacilli; order Lactobacillales; family Streptococcaceae; genus Streptococcus; species Streptococcus sp. KHUD_013. Next base: position 241,962 of record NZ_CP186264.1, on the reverse strand, counting down.
GTTTTCTACCAAGAAACAAAAGAACGCAACCCTCGTCGTCAAACGACTCATGCCCTCTATCTCGATATTGATGCGAAGAATGAGTTAGAAGGACGCATTGAAGCTCGTCGCCTTGTTGAAGAAAATACATCTTACAACATCGAATTTATCACTCTCTTGTCAGACCAACACCTAGAATATGAAAAAGAGTCTGGCGCATTTGAAATTACGGAGTTCTAATCCATGGCATATACCTTAAAACCTGAAGAAGTTGGTGTTTTCGCCATTGGAGGTCTCGGGGAAATCGGTAAAAATACCTATGGGATTGAATACCAAGACGAAATCATCATTGTGGATGCTGGGATTAAGTTCCCTGAAGATGATTTGTTAGGGATTGATTACGTGATTCCTGACTATTCCTATATCGTTGAAAATATCGACCGTGTCAAAGGTGTCTTGATTACCCACGGACACGAAGACCATATCGGAGGAATTCCCTTCCTCTTGAAACAAGCTAATGTACCAATCTATGCTGGACCTTTGGCTCTAGCCCTTATTCGTGGAAAATTGGAAGAGCATGGCCTCCTTCGTGGTGCCAAACTCTATGAAATCAACCAAAATACGGAGCTGACCTTTAAGCATATTAAAGCGACCTTCTTCCGGACGACCCACTCCATTCCAGAACCTTTGGGGATTGTTCTTCATACGCCTCAAGGAAAAATCGTCTGCACGGGAGACTTTAAATTTGACTTCACACCTGTTGGGGAGCCGGCCGACCTTCACCGGATGGCTGCACTAGGAGAGGAAGGCGTCCTCTGTCTGCTTTCTGACTCAACCAACGCGGAAGTCCCAACCTTTACCAACTCTGAAAAAGTCGTTGGCCAATCCATTATGAAGATTATTGAAGGCATTCATGGACGCATCATCTTTGCTTCCTTTGCATCCAACATCTTCCGTCTCCAACAGGCTGCAGATGCCGCTGTTAAAACTGGCCGCAAGATTGTTGTCTTTGGACGCTCGATGGAAAAAGCCATTGTCAACGGAATTGAGCTTGGCTATATCAAGGTACCACCTGGAACGATTATTGAACCAAGTGAAATCAAAGACTACCCGGCAAACGAAATCCTCATTATGTGTACAGGTAGCCAAGGGGAGCCTATGGCGGCACTGTCTCGTATCGCTAATGGAACCCACCGCCAGGTGCAATTGCAACCGGGTGATACCGTTATCTTCTCATCTAGTCCAATTCCTGGGAATACAACTAGTGTGAATAAATTGATCAATATCATCTCGGAAGCGGGAGTCGATGTCATCCACGGTAAGATTAACAATATCCATACCTCTGGACACGGTGGCCAACAAGAACAAAAGCTCATGTTGCGCTTGATCAAACCCAAATACTTCATGCCTGTCCACGGTGAGTACCGTATGCAGAAGATTCACGCTGGACTTGCGCGTGATTGTGGAGTAGAAAAAGATAACATCTTCATCATGAGCAACGGAGATGTTCTTGCCCTGACGGCTAACTCAGCTCGTATCGCAGGAAGCTTCAATGCTCAAGATATCTATGTCGACGGAAATCGCATCGGAGAAATCGGAGCGGCTGTCCTTCGTGACCGCAAAGATTTATCAGAAGATGGGGTTGTCCTAGCTGTTGCGACAGTTGACTTCAAGTCGAAAATGATTTTAGCTGGACCAGATATCCTCAGCCGTGGCTTCATCTATATGAGAGAGTCCGGTGACCTGATCCGTGAAAGTCAACGCATCCTTTTCAATGCTATTCGAATCGCCTTGAAAAACAAAGATGCCAATATTCAAACCGTACATGGTGCTATTGTCAACGCCCTTCGTCCTTTCCTTTACGAAAGCACGGAACGTGAACCCATCATCATCCCGATGATTTTGACACCAGATGAAGAAAATTAAGTAAAAAGAATGGATGAGACCTATCGGTCCCATCCATTTTCTTTGTATGAAAAATGAGCCAGGTCATCAAACCTAGCTCATTTTCGGATAAATTTGCTTAGTACAAGTCCAAGTAGTTATCAATTTCCCATTGTGAAACAAAGGTTGCATAGCTTGCCCACTCGATCCGTTTGGCTTCCAAGAAGCTGGTATAGATATGTTCACCAAGAGCATCCTTAACAACTTCATCTTCGGTCAAAGCTTTCAAAGCATTGTGAAGGGTAGATGGGAGGTCAGTAATTCCAGCTTCTTTACGCTCTTCTGCAGTCATGATGTAGATGTTTTCTTCGATAGGAGCAGGTGCTTCGATTTTGTTTTCAATACCGTGCAAACCAACTTCCAAAAGAACAGCCATAGCAATATATGGGTTGGCCATTGGGTCTACGGAACGCAATTCCAAACGTGTTCCCATACCGCGTGAAGCTGGTACACGGACCAATGGTGAACGGTTTCGGCCAGCCCAAGCGATGTAAACAGGTGCTTCGTAGCCTGGAACCAAACGTTTGTAGGAGTTAACGGTTGGGTTCATGATGGCTGTGTAGTTGTAGGCGTGCTTGATCAAACCGCCAAGGAAGTGATAAGCTGTTTCTGACAACTGCATTCCTTTTGGATCATTTGGATCAAAGAAGGCATTGTTTCCTTCTGCATCAAACAAGGACATATTGCAGTGCATCCCGGAACCAGCAATCCCAAATTTTGGCTTAGCCATAAAGGTTGCATACAAACCATGTTTGCGAGCAATGGTTTTTACAACGAGTTTAAAGATTTGAATCTTGTCACAAGCACGAAGCACTTCATCGTACTTAAAGTCAATTTCATGCTGACCTACGGCCACTTCGTGGTGACTGGCTTCTACTTCAAATCCCATTTTGGTCAAGACGTTAACAATCTCACGACGAGTGTTATCCGCAAGGTCTGTAGGCGCCAAGTCAAAATAGCCACCCTTGTCATTCACTTCAAGAGTTGGATCCCCATTTTCATCGAGCTTAAAGAGGAAGAACTCTGGCTCTGGTCCAAGGTTGAAAGATTTGAAGCCAACTTCTTCCATGTGACGAAGGGCACGTTTGAGGTTTCCACGTGGGTCTCCTGCAAAAGGTTCCCCTTCTGTTGTATAGACATCACAAATCAAGCCTGCGACACTACCGTTCTCATCTCCCCAAGGGAAAACAGTCCAAGAGTCCAAGTCTGGATAGAGATACATATCAGACTCGTTAATCCGAACAAACCCCTCGATAGAAGATCCATCAAACATGGCCTTGTTTGAGAGAACCTTTTCCAACTGTTCATCTGTCGCTGGAATTTCAACGTTTTTCATGGTCCCTAAGATATCTGAGAACATCAACCGAATAAAGGTTACATTTTTTTCTTTGACTTCGCGACGAATATCTTCAACAGTAATTGACATGTGTGTCTCCTTATGAGTATAGCATTTAGCAAAAAGAATGATCAGCGTAACTGACCATATGGCGATGAGGTTGTATGAAAGCGACTTTGCTGGAGAATGTCACGGTGAAGGGCCTTGCGGACATCCTTTTCACTGACAATCTTGGCAGCTTGACGTTGAGCTTCTTTCTCAGCAATCCGTTTTTTAATCCCTGCAATATTAAGGCCTTCAGATAAATAATCCTTAATCTCCAACAGGCGATCCATATCGTTGAGAGAAAACATCCGACGATTGCCCTCTGTACGATCTGGAGTAATGAGTTGTTGATCTTCATAGTAGCGAATTTGACGAGCTGTTAAATCTGTCAATTTCATAACACTACCAATCGGAAAGACCGCTAACGTTCGTCTTAATTCCTTTTCTTTCATACAAGACCCCCTTTCTATCTATTATAACGCAAAAAAAACCGATGTCAAGATTAAAATGTCATATAATCTCACATGGTTTTTTTTCTTTCTTTTATAAAGTCCCGAATCCGATCCACATCTGAATTGACTAAAATCGCAACGAAGACTCCGATAAAGGTTTCAAAGATGCGGGCAAAAACATATAGGAAAGTTTCTCCTGTCGGAATGGAGAGGGTGATGATGAGCATGGCTGAAACTCCACCGATGATTCCAGCTTTGTTGTTCATAGCGACGTTTGTCATTATGGTTAACATGGTCGCAATGGGCACAAAAATCAGGGTCACCCAAAAAGCATTGTTGAAGAGAATCTTGATCATAAAGAACAGCAGGGCATAAAAACCACCGATACTGTTGCCCATCACGCGCGAAGCTCCAAAGTGAACACTCTTATCAAAATCTTCTCTCAAACTAAAGACAGCTGTCAGCGCTCCAATCTGCAAGCCCCGCCAGCCAAAGATACCAAAAATCAATAGAACCAGAAAAACGGCTATCCCTGTTTTGAAGGTTCGCATTCCTAATCGAAATTTGGAACGGTCAAATTTATGTCGTTTAAAGTAATCCATTGTCCCCTATCTTTCTATCTCTTTTATTCTAACATATTTCTAGAAAGGTTCAAGCGGGGAAATAAAGATCGACTAGCTTCCTTCTACTCACATCCAATAGAAAAAGCACCTTTCGGTGCTTCTTCTATGGTTCATGAGGAACCGTCTTATTTTTCAGTCAAAGCTGCAAGTCCTGGAAGAACTTTACCTTCAAGAAGTTCCATTGATGCTCCACCACCAGTAGAGATCCATGAGAACTTGTCTGCACGTCCAAGGTTGATTGCTGCGGCAGCTGAGTCACCACCACCGATGATTGATTTAACGCCTGGTTGTTTCACGATAGCGTCCATCACACCGATTGTACCAGCTTGGAAGTCAGGGTTTTCAAATACACCCATAGGTCCGTTCCATACAACTGTTTTCGCACCAGTCAAAGCTTCGTCGAATTTAGCGATAGATTTAGGACCGATATCCAAACCAAGGAAACCTGGGTCTACTGCTTCACCTTCAGTATCTTTCACTTCAGTGTAGTCAGCAAATGCGTTTGCTTCTTTTGAGTCAACTGGCAAGATCAATTTGCCGTTTGCTTTTTCAAGAAGAGCTTTAGCGACATCCAATTTGTCTTCTTCTACAAGTGAGTTACCGATTTCGATACCTTGTGCTTTGTAGAATGTGTAAGTCATCCCACCACCGATAAGAACTTTATCAGCTTTTTCAAGCAAGTTTTCGATCACACCGATCTTGTCTGAAACTTTTGAACCACCAAGGATAGCCACGAATGGACGTTCTGGAGCTTCAACTGCTTCTTGGATGTAAGCAATTTCGTTTTCAAGAAGGAATCCAGCAACTGCTTTTTCAACGTTTGCTGAGATACCAACGTTAGATGCGTGTGCACGGTGAGCTGTACCGAATGCATCGTTTACGAAGATACCATCTCCAAGTGATGCCCAGTATTTACCAAGTTCAGGATCGTTTTTAGATTCTTTCTTGCCGTCAACATCTTCGAAACGAGTGTTTTCAACCAAAAGAACTTGTCCATCTTCAAGAGCGTTAATCGCTGCTTCCAATTCAGCACCACGAGTAACACCTGGAAGGAAAGCAACGTCTTGACCCAATTTAGCAGCCAAGTCAGCCGCTACAGGAGCAAGTGATTTACCTTCTTTGTCTGCTTCTTCTTTCACACGTCCAAGGTGAGAGAAGAGGATTGCACGTCCACCTTGTTCAAGGATGTACTTGATTGTTGGAAGAGCAGCAGTGATACGGTTATCGTTAGTGATCACGCCATCTTTTACAGGAACGTTGAAGTCAACACGAACGAGAACTTTTTTCCCTTTCAAGTCAACGTCTTTAACAGTCAATTTTGCCATTGGATATGACTCCTTCTATTTTTAATACATGATAATTATATCACAAAAGCTGTAAAAGAGGTAGAAAAATAGTGGATTTCTACCTCTTATTAGCTAGTCAGGAGTGTTGCACCTCGATTAGGATCTGCATCATAAAACCTCCCTTGTTTTTTTACAAAGGAGGTTTACGATTGAATTTAACTTTTAAAGACTCTTAAAAAGTTACTCTTCTTTCTTCTTGCCAGCTAAGAGGAAGCCACCTAAGGCTGCTAGGAGAACAGCTTCTGCTGCAAAGGAAGCTTCTAGGCTTGCCGTATTTGGCAAGTGTTCTGATTGACTTTCTTTGCTTGCATCTTTTGTTCCTTGCTGAACCGTTGGCTGTGAGTTCGCTCCTTGGTGGGTACTTAACAACTGATGGATCTCTTGATCGACCATATCCTTGTGATCTTCCTCTTGATGACCCGGTTGAGTAGAAGTCGTTGGGGCCAACTGATCCACTTGAGATGAATTTGTAGGCTTCAGTGGATTAGCTGGATCCGGAGTCACTGGAGTACTTGGTTGGACTGGCTGATTTGGTTGAGCCGGTTGAACAGGCTGATCAGGTTTAGCCGGCTCTTCTGGTTGGATCGGTTGATCTGGTCCTTCCGTTTTGGCTGGCTTATAGACAATCGCATAGTGGGTAAAATGAGGAGCTGTAAAGATAACTACATCTCCAACTCTCTCAAAGGCCAAGGATTGAGGTGCTTGACCTTCTGGGAGGAAAAGGACTTGCTCCACTTCTTTATCCTTATCCACAGGGATTTTCACAAGGGATGGATGCTGGGTATCGACATCCTGACCACTTGCATCGACTCCTTCGATATCAAAGATAGTCGCTTCTCGTCCCTTCAGCTCTTCTTTTTCTGCCTGATTGGCTTCAACTTTCGCGACTTTTAGTCCCTTAATAGCAGTAGGCTCCAAGTTAGAGAATTGAACTTCGACTCCAGTCGCAGGGTCTACAAAGACAGCCGGCTTATCTTCTTTCAGGAGCGCAATCAAGGTTTCTAAACCTGTTTTTGCGGTTGCGAGCGCTTCAGGAGTGAGTTCTGAAGAGTCTAGGAGTTCTTTATTTTTCTCAACCAGTGCCTGTAAAGCGTCACCAGAAGGGTGATTTGGCTTGCTTGCTAATAGAGCAGTCGCTTCCTCTGTCAGAGCAGAAAGAGCGTCTTTCTCTTTGACTAGATTAGCTTGTCCATCCAAGGCTTTCAAGAGAGCGGTCAATTGATTCAACTGCTCATTGACTTGATCTTGTGTGCTGGTATCATGCTCTTTCAAGACTTTTTCAGAAGCAGCCATTCCAGCCAACAAGGCTTCTTTGACTTCAGGACTGGCAAATGTAAAGTCTACTTTGGCTTTTGCAGCTTCAGCTTCAGCCAATTTTTGCTTGAGGTATTCATCGTTGAGAGCTGGTTTTGGATTGACAAGGACATCAAAGCTTGTGCTAGCTCCTTTGTAATGGATGGTAATGGTTTGACGGCCTTCCTTGCTCGCATCAAATCCAGTTACTTCTACACCTTCATCTGTCAAGGAGTGCGTCTCAGTTGTTTCATCATCAAAGACAACTGTGAAGCGTCCGCCTTCTTTCTCCAATGCTTCTCCGACGATATATTCTACTTTTGGTTTGTCGGTCAATTCTAGACCAGCAACTGCTTTTTCACCTGCTTCCTCTGCACTGACCACAAAAACAGTGAGAGTCTTATCCAGTTTCTGACCAAGGTAAGACACTTCTAGGTGTTGTTCTCCAAGCTTGCTACTGTCAAATCCATGAATCTCTACACCTGAGTTGGTGAGGTTGACCAGTTGATCTGCTTGGCCATCTTTATAATGAACTCGGAGAGTCGCCCCTTTCAAGGAAAGAGCATCCCCTTGTCGGTAAACCTTCTTGGTCAAACCATCTTCAAATTGAAGTCCCGCAATTTCTTTATCATTTTTTGGAACTTCGATCGCTAGAACATTACTGATATCTTTGCCAGGTTCTTGCGCACGATAGTAGAGAAGAGATGGGGTTGATTCAAAAGCCAGTGGTTTAAAGATCAGATTTCCAGCTTGATCGGCTGTCATGGTCGCAATTGGACTGGTCGCTTCTTTATCGGCATAAAGAGTCAGTGTGGTATTGGCCGGAACATCTTTGAAGCCGACTTGGACAAAATGATTGCCCAAGTTTTGCGCTGCAGCATGTTTCATCGGGATGTTGACCGTTTCCGTATCCAGACTTTCATACATCTTCCAGTTGTAAATCCGGATGGCTTGCCATGGGGTTCCGTTATCTGCCGTAATGACATGGAGACGCCATTCTTGAGCCTTGATTGGATGGTCGAGTGTAATGTCGGACACATGGGCTTTATTGCCACGAACTTCTTTGGCTAATTTCCACTCACCAGCTTCGTCCTTGTAGTAAAGGTCGAAGTCACGGGTATTCATCTTGCCATCGTCGACAGATTCTCCACCCGCACCGGCATGGTCCATGACCCAACGAACAATGGTCCGTGGTTGTGTCAAGCGAATATCGACGGTTCCACTCAATTGAGCAGAAGACCATTTATCTGAAAGACTGGTAATGGTACCATTTAACATACCTTCGATGCCTTCACTACCATCCGCATCTGGGAAGCTCGAACCGATCACTTTGGCTCCAATCACCACGTTTGGTGCTAGAGCTTTTGGAAGACTGGTATCTGACACGGTCATACCCCAATCAAAGGCTACAGTTCCTGCATCTGAACGTTGGCCGTTCTTCCCAACTGCCACAACCTTGAGGTCCTGCGTCTTTCCTTCAGCACTTGCTGAACGGCTAACTTTTGGTAGATAGACGGTTGTCGCAGAAGACCCTGTTAAGAGACGCCAGTTGTCGCCGTCTTTTTCATAGACTTCATAATAATCTGCGTCCGCAACCCCTTTAAAATTAAGGACAGCCTCCGCTTCCTGGGCATTTTGCAGGCGTTTTGCCCGAACAGTCACTTCAGATGGGGCTACTGGTTTTTCTTGGTTGGACGTAATCGACAATTGACCGAGGTTGAACTTGTAATCTTTGACATCTGCATCATGATCAAAGAACATCTTAACGGCATAAATGGTCTTACCCGCCAAGCCTCCCAAATCAAAGGTTTGAGTTGACCAATCCGCACTCGGTGTCAATTCCTTCCATTCGTATTCAGAGTAGTCTTCTTTTGTGGCAACAGCTACCCAAGCAGCAGCTCCGACCCCACCCTTGTGAGAGACGCTCAACTTGGTCGTTTCTGTCACAGGGATCTTGGTCGAATAGAGCATAACATTTTGACTGCTATTGGCTTTTAAATCTCCCTCAAAGGCTAGAGAGTTCCCTCCATTGTAGGCTTGATCAAAATCATAGCGACCTTTTAATGGCGTACTATCTTCACTATGCTCTACCCACCAGCGCCATGTTGGAAGGTAGCCAGAAACAGAACGGTAGTTCCACTCCCCTTCTTTAGAAATCTTGCCATCCACAAACCAATGTTTGCCGTGGCCTGTATTAAAGGATGTATTAAAATCAGCACTTGTAATTGGAGTTTTATCCACTACTAGATTGGACATCCCGTACCAAGATTGGTCTGCTGGTTTTCCTTTGGTTGGATCCCCTTGGAAACCAGTCCAGAATAGATCTTCATGGGTATGGTAACCTTCTCCTGTCTTTCCTAGACCTGTAATGGTATCAGGTGCATAAAGCCCAAGAGATAGACGCAACTTGCCATGCTCATCTAGAATCGCATTCCAGTCGACATTGGTCTTATAAGAACCTCCTTTTTGAAGTTCGAGACCCGCTAAAACATCATAAGGATTGCGGTTAATCCATTTGGCTGTACTAATCGAATAATCAACTTCTGATTTGCCCCAGTTAAAGTTGGCAAAGAAGGTATCCACAGGATTTTCCCCGTTTTCAGGTTGCATGAAATTGTAGTTGTACTCACCCAGTGCATTTTCATGGTAGCGACCATATTCATAAGTCATGGCATCATACCAAGAATACTTGATCGGATAGTTGACGCTCTTCGCATATTCCTTGGTATAAAGAAGGAAATCTCTTAATTTTGGCCCCAAAGGCTCTACTAAGTTCCCTGTTGTTTCTTGGTTGATAAAGTAACCATCGAAACCATAGTACTTGGCTAAATCAACCAATTTACGAGCAATCGGGAAGGTTTTTGAGCCTTCACTATCTTCTTTCAAGGTTTCTGCAAAGCGCTCTTGATCCTTGATGCTACTAGACCAGTTGTAAAAGAGTGTTCCGTAAATGGGAACCCCATTTCGGTGGGCCGCATCAATCACATCTGCTGAAGGGACAAGTCCTTCCCAAAAGACCATAGAATCCAGATATTGCCAGTAATCAAAAGCATAGGCCTTAAACTCTTCCCCACCGACGGAAGCATGATCCTTAGCCTTTGAGTTCATGTTAGAAAGGGCCTGGATCTTTGCATCTGGGTTGGCTTGCTCGTTGATTTGCTTCCCTTGAAAACGACTCGCAAGTGGGACGCTTGCTCTGTTCATATCGTCATCCACTCGTTTTCCTGGTTCCCACTTCAACAAATCGTCCCAAGTATCAAACTTGACCTCTTTCGGTCTTAATTGTTTTTCTTCATTGGTTGGTAAATCTTCCACTTTTTCTGCAGCTACTTTTGGTTGTTCCGTCGCTGAAACGGCTGGAGTATCTGTCGTCGTCGGGCTAGCTTCTGTGCTAGCAGGACCAGCCTCTGTCGTAGCTGGAGTTGCCTCCTCAACTGGTTTTGCTGTTTCTGCAGTTGGCAAAGCAGCATCTGCAGTGTAGACTCCCGCTTCTCTGATCAAACGATTGACATCTTCCGTATTTGCTGTGGAAGCTTCTAAGGGTTGTTCATTAGTCGCATGCGTCTCATCTGCTGAGACAGCCCCCGTTCCTAAAAATGCCAATCCAATCAATGCAGAACAAACTCCCACACTAAACTTTCGGATACTAAAACGTTGTTGTTTTTCAAATTGATGACCTTTCATCTTGACCTCCATCTTATTTTACTGATTTCCAATCTCCTAAAACACTCCTCCTTCACTCGCGTGCAATCGCTTACATTTTTTTGAATTGGAAATCTTCACTCAGATTTAGTTTACCCCTTTAAAGAGAGGTCTGTCAATTCATTTTAGCAAATCCTATAATAAGGTGAGGAGGAACTAAAAAAAGTACAAAAAAAGAGGAGGTTACCCTCCTCTCATCATACAGATGAATTATTTAGCAATTTTTGCGAAGTATTCAAGAGTACGAACAAGTTGTGCAGTGTAAGACATTTCGTTGTCATACCATGAAACAACTTTAACCAATTGTTTACCGTCAACGTCAAGAACTTTAGTTTGAGTTGCGTCAAACAATGAACCGTAAGCCATACCTACGATATCTGAAGATACGATTGGATCTTCTGTGTAACCGTATGATTCGTTAGATGCTGCTTTCATAGCTGCATTTACTTCATCAACAGTAACGTTCTTTTCAAGAACTGCAACCAATTCAGTAACTGATCCAGTTGGAGTTGGAACGCGTTGTGCAGATCCGTCCAATTTACCGTTCAATTCTGGGATTACAAGACCGATAGCTTTAGCAGCACCAGTTGAGTTAGGAACGATGTTAGCTGCACCAGCGCGAGCACGACGAAGGTCACCACCACGGTGTGGTCCGTCAAGGATCATTTGGTCACCAGTGTAAGCGTGGATAGTAGTCATCAATCCTTCTACAACACCGAAGTTATCTTGAAGAGCTTTAGCCATTGGAGCCAAGCAGTTTGTAGTACATGAAGCACCAGAGATAACTGTTTCAGTACCATCAAGAATGTCATGGTTAGTGTTAAATACAATTGTTTTAACGTCGTTTCCACCAGGAGCAGTGATAACAACTTTCTTAGCTCCACCTGGGTGCAAGTGTTTTTCAGCAGCTTCTTTCTTAGCAAAGAAACCAGTTGCTTCAAGAACGATTTCTACACCGTCGTTAGCCCAGTCGATTTGTTCTGGATCACGTTCAGCAGAAACTTTAACGAATTTACCGTTAACTTCGAATCCACCTTCTTTAACTTCCACAGTACCGTCGAAACGACCTTGAGTTGTGTCATATTTCAACAAGTGTGCAAGCATAACTGGATCTGTAAGGTCGTTGATGCGAGTAACTTCAACACCTTCTACGTTTTGGATACGACGGAAAGCAAGACGACCGATACGACCGAAACCGTTAATACCAACTTTAACTACCATTCGTGATTTCCTCCTTATGAAAATCAAAAAATTTTTTATGTGAAAAGAGTAACTTGATAGGTTACAAATCATCTTTCAACAATATTATTATATACTTTCTTCCCCTAAAATGCAACTGATTTCATTAGGATTAGAAATATTACACAAACTTTCATATTCATTTTCACTATCTCTTATGAGGAAGAGGCCTTAAGTTCTTTTCGAATCAAAAAAAGCTTTCCTCATAGGAGGAAAGCTTTTAGCTAGACGGTAAAATTATGCTTCACCTTTAGCTTTTTTAATGATTTCTTCTTGTACTGATTTCGGTACATCTTCGTAGTGGTCAAATACCATCATGAAAGTACCACGTCCTTGAGTTGCAGAACGAAGGACAGTAGCGTAACCGAACATTTCAGCAAGTGGTACATAAGCACGAACGATTTGGCTTGCACCATGTGCTTCCATACCGTCTACACGTCCACGACGAGCAGTTACGTGACCCATAACATCCCCAAGGTTTTCTTCAGGAACTGTGATGGTTACAAGCATCATTGGTTCAAGGATAGCTGGTTGTGCTGATTTAGCTGCTTCTTTAAGAGCAAGAGATGCCGCGATCTTGAAGGCAGTTTCAGATGAGTCGACATCGTGGTATGAACCATCGTAAAGCTTAGCTTTCACGTCAACCATTGGGTAACCCGCAAGAACACCGTTCGCCATAGATTCTTGAAGTCCTTTTTCTACTGCAGGGATGAATTCACGTGGAACCACACCACCGACGATCGCATTTTCGAACTCGAATCCTTTACCTTCTTCGTTTGGAGTAAATTCGATCCAAACATCACCAAACTGACCTTTACCACCAGATTGACGTTTGAAGAATCCACGTGCTTGTGTAGAAGCGCGGAATGTTTCACGGTATGATACTTGAGGAGCACCAACGTTTGCTTCAACCTTGAATTCACGTTTCATACGGTCAACAAGGACATCCAAGTGCAACTCACCCATACCAGAGATAACTGTTTCACCAGTTTCAGGGTTAGTTTCAACGCGGAATGTTGGATCTTCTTCAGCTAATTTTTGAAGGGCGATACCCATCTTATCTTGGTCTGCTTTAGATTTTGGCTCAACCATCAATTGGATAACTGGTTCTGGAACTTCGATTGACTCAAGGATAATTTTCGCTTTTTCATCTGTCAATGAGTCACCAGTTGTTGTATCTTTCAAACCAACAGCAGCTGCGATATCTCCAGAGTAAACTGTTTCGATTTCCATACGAGTGTTGGCGTGCATTTGAAGGATACGTCCGATACGTTCACGTTTACCTTTAGATGTGTTCAATACGTAAGAACCTGAGTTCAAGACACCTGAGTAAACACGGAAGAATGTCAAACGACCTACGAATGGGTCAGTCATGATCTTGAAGGCAAGAGCTGCAAATGGCTCTTCATCAGATGCTGGACGTTCTTCTTGTTCGTCTGTATCTGGGTTGATACCTTTAATCGCTGGGATATCAAGTGGGCTTGGAAGGTAGTCAAGGACTGCATCCAACATCAATTGAACCCCTTTGTTCTTGAAGGCAGAACCACACAATACTGGGAAGAATTCAACATTGATAGTTGCTTTACGGATAGCAGCCTTCAATTCTTCGTTAGTGATTTCTTCACCTTCAAGGTATTTCATCATCAAGTCTTCATCAGTTTCAGCAACTGCTTCAACCAATTTTTCACGGTATTCTTGAGCTTGGTCAAGGTATTCAGCTGGGATATCTTCTTCAAGAATGTCTGTACCAAGGTCGTTGGTGTAGATTTCAGCTTTCATCTTGATCAAGTCGATGATTCCACGGAAGTCATCTTCTGAACCGATTGGCAATTGAATTGGGTGTGCGTTTGCTTGAAGACGATCATGAAGTGTGCTTACTGAGTAAAGGAAGTCAGCACCGATTTTATCCATCTTGTTCGCAAATACGATACGAGGAACACGGTATTCAGTTGCTTGACGCCAAACTGTTTCTGTTTGAGGCTCAACACCTGATTGTGAGTCAAGAACCGTTACAGCACCGTCCAAAACGCGGAGTGAACGTTGTACTTCGATAGTGAAGTCCACGTGTCCTGGTGTATCGATGATGTTAACACGAGTGTCTTTCCATTGAGCGGTTGTCGCAGCAGATGTGATAGTGATACCACGTTCTTGTTCTTGCTCCATCCAGTCCATTTGTGACGCACCTTCGTGAGTTTCACCGATTTTGTGAATCTTACCAGTGTAGTAAAGGATACGCTCAGTTGTAGTTGTTTTACCAGCATCGACGTGGGCCATGATACCGATATTACGAGTTTTTTCAAGTGAAAATTCGCGTGCCATGAGGTTTTGTTCTCCTATATTTTTTATTTCTATACTATTATAACATGATTTAACAAAAACGGATAGGCAGGACCTACCCGTTCTCATTGTTTATCCTGTTTGGTTTAGCTGATTTGAGCTCAATTGAACTCGGGCTAAAGTTAGTTAGCCGATTTGAACCCGAGCGATGCCCTATGCAAAAAAGATAAACTGCTTTGTGTTCATCGAACACTGCATCAGTTTCCTATTTTTGCATAGGGCCTTTTGCGCTCTTGGTATCTTAATCTTACCAGCGGAAGTGTGCGAAGGCACGGTTAGCTTCAGCCATACGGTGAGTGTCTTCACGTTTCTTAACTGCTGCACCAGTGTTGTTTGCAGCATCCAAGATTTCTTTAGCAAGGCGGTCAACCATTGTGTGCTCACCACGTTGACGAGCGATGGTTACCAACCAACGAAGTCCAAGTGTTGTACGACGTTCTGGACGAACTTCAACTGGGACTTGGTAGTTAGATCCACCAACACGACGTGCACGTACTTCAAGTACAGGCATGATGTTTTCCATTGCTGTTTCAAATACTTCAAGCGCGTCATTTCCAGTAGCTTCTTTGATTTGCTCAAAAGCACCGTAAACGATTGAAGCTGCTGTACCACGTTTACCATCAAGCATAACGCGGTTGATAAGACGAGTAACTAGTTGTGAATTGTAAAGCGGATCTGGCAATACATCGCGCTTTGGAGCTCTATTTTTACGACTCATTTCTCTTTATCCCCTTTCCTTATGCTTTTGGACGTTTCGTACCGTATTTAGAACGGCCTTGTTTACGATCGTTAACACCTGCAGTATCAAGTGCACCACGGACGATATGGTAACGTACCCCTGGAAGGTCTTTTACACGTCCACCGCGAAGAAGCACCACGCTGTGCTCTTGCAAGTTGTGTCCGATACCTGGGATGTAGGCAGTAACTTCGATCAAGTTGCTCAAACGTACACGAGCGAATTTACGAAGGGCAGAGTTAGGTTTTTTAGGTGTCATTGTTCCAACACGAGTTGCAACACCACGTTTTTGTGGTGAAGAAACGTTTGTTTGAACTTTTTTATGACTGTTGTAACCAACGTTCAAAGCTGGTGATTTAGATTTTTCTACTTTTGATTTACGCGGTTTGCGAACCAATTGGTTAATTGTAGGCATCTACATTCTCCTGTATTTTTTTATTTTTGGTGATGATACACTTGGTGACAGCTATCATCTGTGTGTACTTTTGCAACATTTGTCAGCACGTCCCTGTACACTCTTGAGAGACCAAAAGTAAAAAGTACCGTCTATTATTGTAACATAGCGGTACTTTCACTGTCAAGATTTTTTTCTCTTTTTTGCACGATTGCTTCTTCTTAAAATCGCGCTAGATTATTGTTCAGTTTGTTGCGTTACAGCTGGTGTGGTAGCATTCGAAACCTGAGGAACCTCATTGGACTGATACTGAGGGACTTCTGCGGGAACGACTTGTTGAGGTTGAACTGTTTGGCTAGGTTGATTCGTATCAGTTGATTGAGTATTCTGATTGGTTTGCATTCCGTAATAGTCTACAATGTACTGAATACGAGCTTGAAAGGCCTGTTTCTTGGTTTCGTCCTTCACTTTTTCTACAGCCTCTTGCGCAGCGGTTAAGGTTTCTTGAGTTGCTGTGGTTTCAAAATGAGCGACTGCTTTTTCAGCAACTTCAAGAATTTTCGCTTCCTCTTCTTCTTTGGCTTTTTTAGGATCTTTCTTCTTAATAGGAAGAGAACCTGTTTTTTTGGTTTCTTGTTTTACCACTGTGACCTGGTCTGCAGAATTTTTACGAACCGTATAAAGCCCACCGACAAGAACTCCAGTCAAGATGAATATCGTTGCCAATCGAAGCCATAGGGGACTACGATCAAAACGGTCTAAAATTGTTTTCATTTTCCTTTCTCCCTCTCCAGCCTTAGTTCTTATCGAAAATATTTCCGATTTCTACATCAATTTTATTTTCTGCTACATCAATGTTGGTCACACGTAGAAGTGACTTGTGATCGAATAAATCTTTACTTCTAGCCGAAGCATTGTCCGCAAAAATAGCGACTCCTGCCAACTCTGAATCGAACTCAGCTAAGAGGCTAACCATCCCACTGATCGTTCCCCCTCCTTTAAGGAAGTCATCGACAATCAGGACACGGCTTCCAGCTTTCAAACTACGTTTGGATAGGAACATTTTCTCAATCCGATCGCCACTGGAACCAGATACGTAGTTGACACTGACCGTTGAGCCTTCTGTAATTTTCAAATCGCGTCGTACAATGACAAAAGGAACATTTAAGACATTGGCTACCGCGTTTGCTAATGGGACACCCTTAGTGGCCACCGTCATGACTGCATCGATTTTTTGATCTCGGAAGGCTTTGGCAATAATGCGCCCAATATTATTTAAGATTTTTGGATCACTTAGCAAATCCGAAAGGTAGATATACCCACCTGGTAAAATCCGGTTGCTTTCTGACAATTGATTGCACAAATTTTGGACAATTTCTTTTGAATCTGCATCCGAAATCGATGGAGTAAAAATAACCCCTCCACCTGCACCGGTAAGAGTTTCAATGCTTCCAATTTCCATTTCTTCAAAGGCCCGTTTAATAATGACAATGTCCTCAGAAATAGATGATTTGGCAGATTCGTATTTTTCGGCAAATGTATTTAAACTCGTCAATTCGTAGGGATGATTAATCAAGTAATTCGAAATCACAACCATCCGCTCACTTCTTCTTAGCTTCATTTTCTCTCCACATAGTTTTTTTATTGTATTATACCATATTATACCAAAAAACGAACATTGTTAGTCTCACAACATTCGTTTTTGGTTTTTTTACTAACAAACCAAGAGCAGGTTATGGCGGGTTTATTAGGAATCTTTTAAATTTGGCTTATAGAAGGAGCGATTGTCCAAGGCAAAAATCTTATTGGTCATTTCACCAGGGCCTACTAAAGCTAAGGCAGAAGTCATCATCATCATTTCTGCATCTAGGTTATCAATCATATGAATGATCTCGGCTTCCATGATTTTTGGACGAACCGGGCTACCATATTCTAGTAGACCATGGTGACTCAAAATCACATGGCGCAACACAATCACATCTTCTTTTTGATCGTCAATCTTTAACTCTTGTAAGACCTTGGTAATTTCTTCATCGATTAGAGCGATATGCCCGATGAGGTTTCCTCGAACTGTATACTCTGTATTTTCAGGCCCCGATAGCTCTAGTACCTTGGCAAGATCATGGAGCATGATGCCGGCATAGAGGAGACTCTGGTTTAATTGAGGATACACCTGAGAGATGCTCTCAGCCAAACGAACCATGGTGGCTGTGTGATATGCTAAGCCAGTCTCAAAAGCATGGTGGTTGGTTTTGGCCGCAGGATAAGAGTAGAACTCTTTGTCATACTTGCTGTATAGCGCCCGCACCACTCGTTGCCAAACTGGATTTTCTATTTTGAAAATCATCCCTGATAGGTAATCTTTCAAATCGACTGGATTTACCGGAGGTTTTTCCTTAAAGTCTGCTGGATTTGATGGCTCCCCACTTTGAGGCAACCGCAAGGTCAACTGGTTGACCTGAGGCGTATTGTTGTAGACCTCCCGACGGCCACTCATATGAACCACACGCCCAGCCTGAAATTGCTCCACATTATGTGGCTGAGCATCCCACAATTTTCCTTCGATTGTGCCTGTCTCATCTTGGAAGACAAAGGCAAGATAATTCTTTCCAGCACGTGTCTGACGAACATCTGCTGACTTAATGAGGTAGAAGCCTTCAAACAATTCGTCTTTTTTCATTTGATTAATTTTGACCATCATTTTCTCCATCTTCTAAATTCAATAGGCTTGCTATATCTAGATTCTCTGACGTTTCAATGTTTCGGAGTGTGCGCTCGATAGCATTTGTTCTTCGGTTTAAGAGGTCATCAATGTTGCCAGAGGCATGCTTCAACTGCCGTTGGGTCTTTTCTAAAACGCCTCCAAATTTTTGGAACTCCGTCTTGACGGATGCAAGGACCTTGCTAATATCATCCGCACTTCGTTGAATATTCAGGGTCTTAAATCCAACCGATAAGGAATTTAACAAGGCTGAAAGCGTACTTGGCCCCGCGACGACAATCTGCTCCTCTCTTCGGAGGCGATCAAAGAAGGCTGGGTCGCGGACCACTTCTGAATAGAGCCCTTCCGTCGGTAAAAAGAGAATCCCAAAATTAGTAGTGGCAGGTGGATAGAGGTATTTTTGATGAATGTCCTTGGCAAATTGTTTGATACTAGCCAATAGGAGTTTACGACACCGTTCAATCTCCTCTTTCTCCCCACTTTCATAGGCTTCTTCCAGTCGGTAATACCCCTCCAGAGGAAACTTAGAATCGATTGGCAGATAGACGTATTCCCCTCTGACCTGACCAGGCATCTTGATGGCGTACTCGACGCGTTCGCTGGAATGGGGAACTGTTACAAACTCTCTTTCATATTGGGCGGGAGTTAGGATATCTTCAATGATCTGGCCGAGTTGGAGTTCTCCCATAATCCCACGGGTTTTCGTATTAGAAAGAACCTTATTGAGACTTCCTACATCTCTAGCGACCGTCTGCATTTCCCCAAGACCTTTATTGACCGACTCCAATTGTTTGGAGACCGTCTCAAAGGAGGTTTGAAGACGACTATGCAAGGTTTTTTCCAACTTTTCTTCGACCGTTTGACGCATCTGCTCCAACCGCAAATCATTGGAAGCTTGAATCTGTTGCATCCGCTCGTCCGTTTTGTCTCGGTTTTTAGTGAAATTCTCAGCAAGTTCTGCTCGTAAAGCAGTCGTTTGCTGATGCATTTCTGTCCGTAATTCCATAAGACGGTCACTGATCGCCATCTCTATCTGCTGGCCAGTGATTTGCTGAGCTTGTCGCTCTCTCTCAAATCGGTAATCCAGCTGATCCGAAAGATGATCTTCTTGGTCCTCCAGTAAGTCACGGACCTGTTTGTTATCAGCTGTCCGTTGCTGGTAGAGCAAGAAGAGCAAGACAAGATTTCCCACTCCTAATACAAAAAGGATTAATTCCATCTTATTTCCCATCCTTGCTATAAATGATAAGGGCGTAGCCTCGATCAATGGTTAAGGTAATCGGCTGATTGATAAACTCGTTGGACCCATAAATAGCCTTTTTAAAATAATTGGTCTGATTTAAGGGATACTTAGCTCCTTCAATCTGGATGGAAGCTCCCTCAACTGGCATAAAAGCTACATAGGTATAGCCTGCTATAGGCAGAATGGTATGGCGACCTGCTGGACGGTAGCAGAGATAATTTTGTTGGTCCATCAAGTAAAGTTGCGACATAAAGGGTGCAATCTCTGGATCGCTGGGCAGAAAAACGCTGGCCAAGTGGTGATCCAGGCGACCACCAAAGGCTCCAAAAATCCGAATTTCCGCTTGAGGCCAACCTTCTAACACTTCCTTAATCGCCAATTCCAGATCCGTATCATTTTTTTCTGCTACCGAAGTCCGTAATGCGTGAGCCGCAGATTGAATACTCTGGAATTCTTCTGGCTCGACCGAGTCAAAATCTCCAACTGCTAAAGATAGTTCCAATCCTTGCTCTAATAGGAAAAGGCAACCTGCATCCACCCCGACATAAACATCCAAGTCTAGCGGAATGGTTTCCACTCGGCCTCCAGCTACAATCGCAACCTTAGTCTTGGACGGCTGCTCGAAGGGTTTGAACTCGTTCATTCACATCTCCATTAAACACATAGGAACCTGCTACAAAGACGTTTGCCCCTGCTTCTTTCGCAGCGTGAATCGTCTTATCATCAATTCCCCCATCGACTTCAATATCGAAATCCAAGCCTTTTTCTTCACGCAATTGAACCAATTGACGAATCTTATCCATGGTTTCTGGCAGGAAGGCTTGCCCACCAAATCCTGGGTTGACAGTCATGACAAGTACTTGATCTACCAAGTTCAAGATGTGTTGGATACTTTCAACAGGGGTTCCTGGATTAATGACCACACTTGGTTTCACCCCTGCCAAACGAATTTTTTGAAGGGCACCATGGATGTGTGGAGTCGCTTCGACGTGAATGCTAATGATATCTGCTCCGGCACGCGCAAACTCTTCAATATGTTGCTCAGGATTGGTAACCATCAAGTGGCAGTCAAACACTAGCTTGCTGTGAGGACGCATACTAGCAACTACACCAGCACCAAAGCTGATATTAGGCACAAAGTGGCCGTCCATCACATCGATGTGGGCGTACTCCGCACCAGATGCTTCCAATTTCTTCAATTCACTTTCAAAATTTGCATAATCTGCACTCAAAATAGAAGGGGCTAATTTGTTTGTTTTCATATTCTTCAGGTCTCCTTATTTGGGTAATTTTTTCGATACTTTTTTGTAGGTTTCTCGCCTATTTTCGATCTCGCTCAAAAACTGTAAGTAATTCTCATAGCGGAAGGAAGCTATGATCCCTTCCTCGACAGCAGGCTTAACAGCACAGGATGGTTCATGTGTGTGGGTACAAGTACGGAACTTACAATCCTGGCTCACCTTGGCAATGTCTGGAAAAGCATGATTGAGATCTTCCGCATTATCGACTTCATAATCTAGAGAGGAGAAGCCAGGGGTATCCGCAATTTTGCCCCCATTGAGATCATAAAAACTGACAGCTCGCGTCGTATGGCGGCCGCGTCCAAGACTGTCGGAGATTTCTCCTGTCTCTAATTCCAAATCCGGAGCCAAGGTATTCAAGAGGGTGGATTTCCCCACTCCTGTTTGGCCCATAAAGACCGTCACCTGATCCTTCAAGAGAGGCAAGAGCTCTTCCTTGTCCGTGACAAAGTCATAGCCCATTTTGCGATAGACTTCCTGGAAAGGAAGCATCTGAGCTGGATCTTCTAGTAAGTCCATTTTTGAAATATAGACAATCGGATGAATCACTTTTTGTTCCAAGAGGACTAAAAAGCGGTCCAATAAATTAACATTAAAATCTGGCTCTTTGGCAGACATGATGACGACAGCCTGATCTATATTCACAATGGGTGGACGGACTAAGCTATTCTTTCTTGGGAATATTTTTAAAATATAGCCTTCCGAATTTTCTTCAGCTGAAAATTCTACCTTATCTCCAACATAGGGAGTTTGTCCCTTTTTCCGGAAATTTCCTCGGGCGCGTGTTTGGTAAATTTCTCCCTCGCACTCCACATAATAAAAACCGGCCAAGGCTTTAACAATCGTTCCTTGCAACTAGCACTCCTTTAAAGTTAATACTACCATTATATCAAAAAATATACGATAGCGCTTGCTGACTTGGAGATGAAAAAGAGGAAGTTATTTCATTTTTTTGAGTAAGATGCAGGCAAGGGGTTGTAAACGTTTTCAGATAGGTTTATAATAGAGGAGAAGGACATAATATATATGCCTATCGTGGGAAGTCCAAACTATTTTATAGAAAGGAAGTGACGGAGACTGATACATTTCTTGACGAAGCTACCTGATTAGTAATGAAAGAAGCCCTCTTTTTGGTGCCTGATTTCTGACTTTCTTACTAATCCCTGCCAGTTATAAGGAGGTCCTTTATGAGTTTTTCATTTCTTTCCAAGAGTAACCCTCTCGTTTCTAATGTAAAGAAAGGGAAGTTTTTAACCCCTTGGTTTTTAGCTCCCTTTATTCTCTATTACATCACCCAGTACATGTCTCCGATCAGTACTGCTTCCACAAACTTCTTTTTGAACAAACAAAGTTGGATTCCCGACTGGTGGAATATTCTGGATCTTTTGTCCTTTCTCTACACCATCATCGCCTTCTTCCTCTGGGTGAAACTCATTGAAAAACGACCGGTTCGAACCATGGGCTTTTCCAAAGGAAATGGTCTCTCCGAATTCGCTAAGGGGGTCTTGGTCGGCGCCATTATGATTACTACGGTCTTAATCGTCTTCTTCATCACTGGTGATGTCCGTTTCGATCGTATTCAATTTAGTCTTCCTTTCCTCGTATCTTGGATCTTGGTTCTGATTGGCTATATTTTTCAAACGGCAGCCGAAGAAATTTATATCCGTGGTTGGTTGATTCCAATTATTTCTTACCATAAGAATGCTTACTTAGCCATCCTCATTTCTTCTACCATGTTCTCCTACTTCCACTTGAACAACAACGGAGCTTCCTGGCTTTCAACAGTTCACCTCTTCGTTTTCGGTCTCTTCACAGCAGTCTATGCCTTGAAGAGAGGAAATATCTGGGGACCTTGTGGCTTCCACTTCGCTTGGAACTTCATCATGGGAAATGTCTACGGCTTCCATGTCAGTGGCTTTGATAGTGAATCCTCTCTGATGTACTTCACAACTTCAAACCGGACCTTTATCACAGGTGGTGAGTTTGGACCTGAAGGTGGGATCCCTGGCTTAGTCGTCTTTCTCCTTGCTCTCTTGTGGGCCATCTTCCTTCTCAAAGATACCTCTGCAGAACAAGAAGAACTCTACCCTCAACTGAGCTATGAATAAGTAAAAGAAAGAAAAGGCTGGATTTACCCAGCCTTTTTCTGTTTCCTCTATAGGTTCGATAAAAAGAAACATGCTATTTTTTCTTGGCATTTCTTTTAAAAAGAGTATAATAGAACTATGCGGAGGTGGTGGAACGGCAGACACGCATGCTTCAGGCGCATGTGCCTCTTCGGGCGTGAGGGTTCAAATCCCTTTCTCCGCATCTTGGAAAGGTGGCCCAGCTCGGTACGGCACCGGACTCGAAATCCGGCAAGTGGATTTTCTTCACGCGCGGGTTCAAATCCCGTCCTTTCCTTCTACAACTAAAAAAGACATGAGCTTCATATCTCATGTCTTTTCTATTATTTGATCCCGGCTTCTAGAAGACCGTCTGCCAAGCGGGCGAAGTCTTCTAAGCTAAGGGCTTCTCCTCGTACAGAAGGTTGCAGGCCTGCAGCTTGGATCCCTGCTTCCAATTTGGCTTTGATTTCTTCGGTCTTGCCAAAGCGACTGGTCAAGTTGTTCCAAAGCGTTTTGCGACGGTGGACAAAGCTAGCCTTGCTGACAGAGAAGAAGAAATCTTCATCCTTGACGGCTACTGCTGGTTCTTCGCGACGCACCATCTTAAGGATGGCAGAATCAACGTTTGGCGCTGGCACAAAGACGGTGCGAGGCACGATAAAGGCTACTTTAGCGGTCATATAGTATTGGACTGCAATGGACAAAGACCCGTAAGCCTTGGTATTAGGTTCGGCTGAAATGCGATCTGCCACCTCTTTTTGCATCATGACCACAAATTCTTGGAAAGGAATTTTAGACTCGATCAAGTGCATGAGGATGGGAGTCGTGATGTAGTAAGGAAGGTTGGCCACCACCTTGATCGGAAGCTCTGGATTTTTAAACTCTGCGATGTACTGGTTGAGATCCACTTTGAGGATGTCTTGGTTGACAACCGTGACATTGTCAAAATCCCGCAAGGTATCCGCTAAGATAGGAACCAAGCGGTCATCAATCTCAAAGGCCATCACTTCTGCGGCATTTTCTGCCAAAAACTCAGTGAGAGCTCCAATTCCAGGACCGATTTCGATGACATTGACCTGCTTATCAATCTCAGCAGTATCCACAATCTTTTGAAGGATGTTGGTATCGGTCAAGAAGTTTTGACCGAAGGATTTTTTAAAGGTAAAGCCGTGACGCTCTAGCACTGCCTTTGTCACGCTATAATCTGCAATTCTCATTTTTTCTCTTTTCTAATATTGAAAGGTTTTCTAATCTTGTGCTCTTCCTTCTTGTTCCTCACTAAGCTTTTGCATGTCTCTAAAAGCTGTTAGGCTAACATAGGCACCTGCTTCATAGTATTCAGTTGGGTTTATGGCATAGTCAAAGCCTTCAATTATGCCTCCAGCTTCTTCAATCATACCATTCCACTTTTCATCAAAGACCATTCGCAGACGTTTCCAATCAGTAAATACTGGAACAGAATTTCTGCCATTTTTGCCTTCTTTGACTGGAATGTTAAAACTAGAATCTTTTTCCAAGACAAAGGAGTTTCCTTCCTGACTATCGCCCTTAAATTCCGAAGCTGCATCTAAAGGCAATAGGAATTTTGCTTTAGGCATAGCTTCTGAGAAGAACTTATAATAGAGTTTATAAAGTAATTCTTGCTCTTCCGTAATCGGATAATCTAGTTGCCCCATCAACAGCATCCATCTTACCAAGTCAGGGTTCATTACAGGAACTTGTATTTCTGGCAAATTAGAAAAATCTGGTTTTTGAACCAAGGCTGAGGCACTGATGCTAACTTCCTTGGAATTAAAGATTGCTCCCAAGGCACCATTTAAGTAAAAGGCTGTCCCAAGGAAATTCTCAATCCCTTTTTTATCTTCCGTATTTTCAATCAGTTTTACGACTGAGTTTGGTCGACTATCAATGGTTTCCTTGAATTGGCGATACCAAGATGGTGTCAAAAGCATAATCATGGGATCCGTGCAAAGATAGCCCTCTTCTCCCCTGTCATAGGCCGTTGAAAAAAGATAGGGTTCGCCTGTTTTTTCTGAATATACTGCATAAACTGAATCTGCTGCTAACAGCTTGTCCTTGACGATTTCCGCTAGACGTTCCAACTTACGAGTGTTGGCTTGATAGCTTTCTTCACTTTCAGTTTCCTGATTTTGACGGCATTTCCATAAAAAGAGACGTGAAATCTCTACGCTATCATCAAGGCTAGCTGCCAAATAGTCTTCATTAGTCAATTGCCCCTCTTGGATGGCTACAAAAGCACGATAAAGAGCATCTGAATAGCTAGATAATTTTTGCTCTTCCTCAACACCTGAACTAAAGAGCACACTTCCTTTTTTCAATTTATCCAAAGAAGGATTCCTATCAACCACTAGATGTGCGAGAACTTGATCCGTTAGAATATCTGCATCTTTGTTTTGACTGCTGAGTTTTTTAACCTCTACAGTACCAAGACTTTCCATTCCTTGGTCAGGATTGCAGAACTGCAACTGATCTCCAACCTTGATACTACCCTCTAGACTCCCAACAATCAATAATTGGTTCGTTTCCTTCATCGGGAACAAATCTAGAACACCCACACAAGCATTGACTTTCGTTTCTATCGTTTCCTTACTTTCCCCAGTTGCTTCTGTCTTTTTTAAAAAATCAAAGATTCCCATAACTTTTCCTCATTGTCTCCACTCAAGTTAAATCTTATGGAGTTATTTTTCTAATGCTTGTTACTAAGCCTGATTAAACCGTATATGATTACTTCTATTGTGTCACATTCCCCTTACATTTGAGGTCCACTTAGTTATTATCATATGTTTTCATGAAATCTTCAACTTCCGCTAATGTTACCCCAAACAACTCCAAGCGTTTGAGCAGTTGTTTGCCATTGCAGTAACCGATGCGCAAGGCTTCTCCTAGATATTCCCGCCGTTTGCGACTGTCACTGCCCATCAGCAGGCCGAGTCGCATCAGATCTGATTTGGTAATATCAAAGAAATGCTCATCTTCATAGGAGCCCACCAGTCCAGCAAGGGCTTTTTCTAAGTCTTCAAAGCTGGCATGCTCGACTCCCAAGGAACGGCCCTTGGTTTTTGATTTGGGCACTGCTTCGCCACGATTTAAAAAGGCATGCTTGGCCTGCGGAATTTCTTGCATGATGATCTTACGAATGCGCTCCCCATTGTAATCCGGATCCGTAAAGACAATGACTCCACGCAACTCTTGCAAGGTGGCAATTCGCTCGAGGTCATCCTGATTAATGGCGGATCCACGTGTCTCATAGGTATCCACCTCATAATAGCGTTTCAGATTGGCCGTATCGTCCTTGCCTTCAACAACAATCACTTCTGGTATTTTTCTTTTTTCAGTCAAGGCCAAATACCTTTCTCGCATTGTCATAGGTGGCTTGAGCTACTTCCTCTGTCGTCAAACCACGTAGTGTTGCAATATGATCCACTACATAGCGGGTGTAGGCTGTTTTATTTTCCCGGCCCCGCTTAGGAACTGGTGCCAGATAAGGGGCATCTGTCTCAACCAAGATCTTATCAAGCGGAAGGCCAGCTGCCGCTTCTTGGATATCTGTCGCCTTCTTAAACGTCACCACTCCAGAGAAGGAAATCATCATTCCCAGATCCATGAAACGTTTGGCTTCTTCAAGACTACCGGAGAAGGAGTGCATGATTCCACCGCGCGGGCCCACTCCTTCACTCTTGATAATGGCGTAGGTATCTTCGAGAGCATCACGCGTATGCACTACAAAAGGCAAGTCCAAGTCCTTAGACAGTTGGATCTGACGGCGAAAAACCTTTTCTTGAACGTCTTTTGGTGCCGTCATCCAGTGGTAATCGAGACCGATTTCTCCTAAGGCGACAACTTTAGGATGTTTCAACTGCTCCACTAGATAAGCCTCTACCTCAGGACTATAGTCGCCCGCCTCAGTGGGATGCCAACCAAGTGTGAGATAAACTTCCGGGTACTGGTCGGCCAAGGCTATTGCTCGTTCGATGGTTGGTTTGTCAAAGCCAACAACATTGTGGGCATGGACTCCCAGCTCTTTAGCTAGTTCTAATTCCTCTTTTTCTCTCCCTGCAAACTCTTCAACGTTGAGGTGAGTATGGGTATCAAAAATCTGCATATGGATCCTTTTCTACGATTTTTCTCATTCTATTATAACAGAAAGCCTAGCTGAATACACTTTTGGCAAAACAAAAACCAGTAGTCTCGAGTTTCTACTGGTTTTTAGTTTTTTATCTGAATTACGCAGCCAAAACTTTGCGTCCTTTACGACGACGAGCTGCCAATACGCGACGACCGTTTTTAGTTGCCATACGGTGACGGAAACCATGTTTGCGCGCACGACGAAGTTTACTTGGTTGATAAGTACGTTTCACGATGAATACCTCCTCATAGATTTTGTATTCGTTTAGCCGGCTATAATGTGATCAGTTACTAAACATACTTTACTATTCTATCTGATTCAAGGCTGTTTGTCAATAGCTATGAAAAATTTGTTGGGGCAGGTTCAATGATACCGCTTTTATTGGGCATCTCCTTCTATCCTTTGACGAGTCGCTTCATAGTAGGGAAGCAAGCTAGCCATTCCTTTTTTTAATTCCTCAAGAATGGCATCTCGACTCGTCGCTTGCGATAGATTGACATCGACTTTTACCAAGACCTTTCGGACCTGGCCAGTTTCCACACCTTTGTGAAGTCTCAAGCGATTGACTTCTGTCCCTTGGAATCGTTGACTGACACCTTCTATTTGGGCGAAGTAATAGACTGGCGAAAAAACCGGAAGAGTTAAAACGCGGTTCTGCTTTTGTAGACTCTCCTCATTCTTCTTGCGTTCGATAAAACTTACTTCCAGGGACACACCAAAGTCCTTCGCATCTCCATAAAGTCGCAAGGCAAACATCGGATCCTGGATCTCTCCCTCTCCTTGGAGATAAGCCCAAAAATGAGGGCGAAGAATTTGAGCTTGATTCATCCACTGACTGGTCCGATCTTGTTTTAAATTCGGAAAGTGCTTCTGAAAATCGCTGACCAAGTGGGTGAATTCCTGCCGAGCTTCTTGCCCTAACTCGCGATACTCTACCATTCGCTCTGCATCCTCACCAGCTTTAGCAGGGGCTAGGTACTTGATCCCCTGACAATTCAAAAAGTCTCTCATCTTACTATACATTTTGGTCTTCCTTTCCCAAATAGAAAAGGAGAGAGCAAGCTTACACCCCTCTCTCCCTTTTGAAATTTTCCTTTTTAGACGGCAGATTAACCTTCAATATCGACGACAACGTAACGATTTGGTTCTTCTCCTTCAGAATAGCTGGTGACTCCATCCATTTTCGATACGATGCGGTGGATGATCTTGCGTTCACTATTAGACATTGGATCTGTATGTTGCGCTCGACCTTCTTCTAGAGCACGACTTGCCAATTTTTGCGCATAGCTTTGAAGGACTTCTGCACGGTGTTCAACATAATCATTAACGTTGATCGCAATGTAGAAATTCTTAGAATACTGATTGTAAAGGTAGTTCTGTGCCAACAATTGAAGGGCCTTGAGAACTTTCCCGTGGTAGCCAATGACACGACCTGGCTCATTGGTATCAATCTGCATATTGATAGTGCGACGATTGTAGCTGCTTGAGATGCTAGCTTCGACATCCATTTCATCAATAACAGTTTGAACATAGGAAGTGACATCAGAGACAACCTTTTCAATGTCATAGCTTTCTTCTACTTCAATGCCCAAGCCAGCAAAATCAGACGTTTGGCGTGACTCAGCTTCGTTAAGACTTGAATCGAGAATCTCTCCATGACCTTGTTCTTCAAGAATGGTTTCAGGAGCCTTCTCATGTTTGAGAATCTCAGCCTTCACTTCTTCAGAAACTTCTTGGCCTTCTTCTTCAACTTTCTTAATCGCTGCTACCACACGCCCCAAATCAACAGTCTCTTCACTGACACTCTTGACAGGTTCGTTTTGAGCATTAATTTCCTCAGGAACTCCCTTAACAGCTTGTTGATTGGCTTTTGTCACTGTAGTTTCTGCAATTGGTTCGATGTCTACCACAGCTGGCTTCTTACCAAAGAGACCGAGGAACCCTTTCTTTTCACGAGAAACGACAGTAATATGTGCTTTCATGCGCGGGATATCTAATTCTTTCAAACCATTTTGAATGGCTTCTTCAACATTGACTCCTGTATATTGGACCATCTGTCAAACTCCTTCTTAGTTTTTCTTTTTCTGTGCTTTGTTAAATGCACGTCGTTTTTGTTTTTCTAGATCTTTGATTGCCTGTTGCTCTGCTTCACGCGCCGCAATAATCTTAAATGGATTGTTCAATAGGTAAGTTTGCCCAACTTGGTAAGCATTGGAAACTACCCAGTAGAGAGCAACCCCGCTGGCTGAGTACATAGCGAAGAAGAAAATCATCACGGGCATCGCATACATCATGGCTGTCATTCCACCATTTTTTTCTGGCATGGCTTTGTTGCTCAACCAGGTGCTAAAGAAGGTGAAGACGGCTGCCAAAACTGGCAAAATAAAGGTTGGGTCTGTTGCGCTCATATCCAACCAAAGAAAATGACCGACTTTTAGGAATTCTACCCGACTCAAGGCTTGGAACAAGGCCATCAAGACTGGCATTTGTACAAGCAATGGCAAGAAGGCAGAGGAAGTCTTGACACCTTTTTCTTTGTAGAGGGCCCGCATTTCTTCTGACATGCGAGTGCGGCTTTCCAAATCCTTCCCAGGATACTTGGCCTGGATTTCTTTTACAAGTGGCTGAATCTCCTGCATTTTGCGCGAGGAGGTCATTTGGTATTGGAAAACTGGCAAGAGAATGGTCCGAATCAAGAGAGTGAAGAGGATAATCCCGACTCCGATGTTTCCCCCAATAGAAAGGAAACGAATGACTTCTGCAAAGAAGTAAACGAATTTTTCCCAAACTCCTGATGATTGGGAAGTCACTTCAGACGTTCCACAGGCTGTTAATAAAAGGAGGGCCCCTCCGAGTAAGCTAGCTACTTTTAGTTTCTTTTTCACGTAATTACCTTTCCTGACGATAGACTTGCGCTAATTTTAATACATGGACTAGATTTTTTTCGACCTGATCAAAATCCAGTTCTTCAACTCCCTTTCGAGCAATCACAACAAAATCATCTGCCACAAGATGATCCTGGTGCTTCATTAAAACATGACGAATCAAGCGCTTGATTCGGTTGCGTGTCACAGCATTTCCTAGTTTTTTACTCACGGATAAGCCGACACGGAAATGGGGCTGCTCTTGTGGCAAACGGTAGATGACAAATTTTCTATTTGCACAATTCTTGCCGCTTTTAAAAATGGCATTGAAATCTTTTTCTCGCTTGACACGATAGCTTTTTCTCAAACTCCCACTCCCTCTTTTAAATTTATTCTATTATACCATAATTTCAAAAAAAACCAACGACCTTCTGGCCCTTGGTTTGAAGCCTCCACCAGTGCCGTCACAACGACTAGGAGAAGAGATGCTGGATGGTTGATAAGATGATGGGTAAGCTATAAATGAAGTTCAGCCCGATATGAGCAAGGATAGGATAATACAAGGAGCCCGTCTTTTCATTCAATAATCCAAACATCAGGGCGGGGATGGTATAGATCAAAAAACTCAAAACAGTAAAAGGATGGTGAAGTAATTGAAGTCCACTATAGATAAGAGCTGGCGCCCATACACTTGCATAGAAGGGCCATTTTTTAAAATAGGCTTGGACGAGTGCTCCACGAAAGATCAATTCCACGGTCATCGGTCGGATGATGACCACTAGGACAAAAAGGATGAGAGAGCCTAAGGCTTCCAAGGTTACCGGAAAAGAGTGATAAATAGCTTGACGTCCTTTGGTGAACCCACTGAGAAAATAGTCCAGCCAGTAGATGGCACAGCTGGAGAATATAGTTGCGTAGATAGCGGGAAGGAATTGTTTCTTCTTCGCCCACTGAAAGACCGTACGTGGACTATACTTCTTTACCAATGAAAAAACAAGCATCAAATAACCTGCCTCTAAAAAGAGAAGGGTCCAAAAATAGCTAAGGGCTTGGCCGACTTGGTTGCTGACTAGTTGGGCCAACTCGCGAAATTGTGGCCGAACCAAGATATAGAAAACCAGTAGTAAAAGTGGATAAAAGAGCTTGGCCTTTGTCTTTATAAATTTCATACATTCCTTTCGAAGGAGATTAAAAATGATTTATTGCATCTTACCATAATCATTCCTAGGATTCAATTAGAAAGTAAACCAAAAAAGGTCGAGACAACCGTCTCTGACCTCTAGTTTCTATTGGAATACTCGTTCTCCCCTTTTCTGTAAGTCACAAAGCCTACAAGCACAGACACAAGAATGGCTAGACACAGAATGGTTTCTAACCAGACAAGGGGCCTTAACAGAGAACTGTGCAATAGGCCTTGGGCCATTTTCAGGGAAGTAGCTGTGATGACCGTTGGGAAGGTTAAGGCTGAAAAGGCTGGTTGAAAGCCCTCTTTTAACATCTTAGGCAGACGCGTTAAAACGAAGAAATAAAAAGCTTGCGAGAGTCCGACCATGATGGATAACAGCCAAACAGGTAGACTGGCTCCACCCACACGAACCAGGGCCGCTAACAGAAGAGAAAAGGGGGCACAATAGATGCCTTCTTGCCCTAATAAGTGGCTCGGTAAAGGGCTGGTTTTCAACCCCTGATAGATTAGTGGGTAAAGAATCAAGGTTAAGACAAAGCCAAATCCGAGAGTCAGATAGGCTAGCTCAACCACCCCTACCACTGGGTAGGTCAAGGCAGCAACAGCAATCCCCACATAAAGAACGGTCCAACTAGGGGTGGCATTGGCTCTCGGTTTTGCCAATATATGGGTCTTGGTAAAGTAGAAGATCAAGCCACAATCTAAGAGGAAAGCAGTCCACCAAACTGCCTGGGCGAGTCCTCCAAATGTCGGAAAGAGTCGTAAGAGATAAGTCGATAGAATCATCCCAGCCATGGGGAAGGTCGCCATCCCAGATAGAAGGGCCGGCTCTTGTAGTTCGATCTTGGTTTCTGACCAGTAAATCAGATGGTGACATAAAAAGAAAACCCATAGGATCAAACCCGTCAAACTGAAGAAATGAGCCAGAACTGGGAAGGTATCAGACAGAAGGTTTCCAGCCCCTGCTAAACCTAACAGGCAGCCTGAAAATGCTAAAGGAATCTTTTTCATCTTGATCTCCAATCATTTTATCGCTTTCAGTATACCATAAAAGAGAAGGAAGCATATCAAAAAAAGAAGTAGGTATAAAAGCTACTTCTCATTTCCTTATTGTTAAGCTCAACTCCATCATGTCACGCACAAGCTTTTTTGGTTACGCGTAGGGTTGCAATTCTGGGTTGATGGGTGTGTTGGCTAGGTTATTGGCATAGTTACAGAGGCTAGCTAGACTCACACCTAGCACCACATCCAAAGCATTTTGGTGACTATAACCTGCTTCCAAAAATTCAGCTAAGGCTTCATCTCCAACGCGCCCCTTGGTATTGATCACTGCTAGGGTGAATTTAGCCAAGGTGTCCAACTTCGGATCAGTTTCGATTGGAGTACGATTGCGAAGGGCTTGAAGAAGGTCATCGTTCATTTGGATTTGCTTGATCGAAAAGGCTGTATGACCTGCCACACAGAAGGCACAACCATTGGTCACCGCTGCAGTGATTTGGACCACTTCACGTTCAACTGGTGTCAAACTGTTGCGGCGGTTAATCGCACCGACTGTACGATAAGCTTCCAAAGCTGTCGGTGCATTTGCTAAAAGACCGATGAGATTCGGAATGTAGCCGTTATTATCTTTTTGGACGGTTTCAAGAACCTCTTTTACCTCTTCTGGTGCTGTCTCAACTGTATGAATCTGGAATGTTGTCATAAATGTACCTCTTTTTCTCTTGGTGACACTTAGTCTATCATAGAAATGGAAGCTTGAAAAATATATATTTCATATACCTTCCATAAAAAATAGTTATCACCAGGAAGAAAAGATTGAGACATGACGATCCCACTTCTGCTCCTATTCAAAGTCGCTACTTCAAGAAAAAGGTCCTTCCTACCCTTCTAAACCCGTGAAAGGAGCAGATAGATAAACAAGGTTAAAAAGAAGAGGACACTAACAATCAGCGTCGCTAGCTTGATCCCTCGACGGGCTAGCCAATAGCTTGGCTTCCCTAAGTTACTGGTCGCATCTGTTGACAGCGATTGTTGTTGACGAGGTTGAAACATCACCAACAAGATTAGACTAATCGATAGAAGAAAAATCAGTACCACAAATAGCATTTCCATCTTAGCCTCCAAACACTCGGAAAAGGGTGAGCAGCACCCCCAACAAGATAACGAGGCCGATGACGACATTTAAAGTCAGGTTGACGTTTTCTGAGCGCGTTGCTTTTTCTTTTTCTGCGGATCGTCGCTTCAGCGCATTCATCCGTCCTTCTACTTCTTTATAGAACAAGTCCTTCTTCTGATCAGGCATCTCTATTACCTATCCCTTCCTGGAATCTCGAACGGAACTCTTCCTGTTCGATTGCGTTAGATTGAGCAATTTGATTTGAAACTGCGTGTCGGTAGTTCTCTATTGATTGATAAACTTCTTTGATGCGTGCCACGAGTTCGTCTTTTTCTCCTTGCCTAAAGACATTTTCTTGAGCAAGATAAGGCGGGTCATGTAAGGTCTGCTCAAAGCCTAGGATCAGCTGTTGGTGCTCAAAGGCCTTACGAACAATGCCCTGTACCTCCCCAAAATGATTGATATCTAGATAGATACTGGACTGGTGAAGAAGCTCCTTGATCCGTTTCTGGCTAATATTCTGATACAAGACCAAATTGGGGTAGCGGACCAGAGACATGAGTTCCGGTGACATTTCTGTCACTGCAGCAACTCGGAAGGTCACATCCGGTAAGTGCTCTAGCAAATAAGGTAAGGCTTCAATCTGATCGGAATTTGTTAATACAAAAGCATCCTTGCGAATATCGTCTTTGACAGCAAAATCATAGATATAACCAAGAGGGGCAAAAAAATCCTCTTGCTCTGGTGATACCAACTCTAGGGCACGGCGATAGGTCTCCCTTTGAGGGATGAAAATCTTCTTCGTCCGTATCTCTGGACTATTGAGGATCAGTTGCATATTGCCTGGCAGACTATCCTGTAATGGCTCTTGCCAAACCAAGACATCCCGACCTACCAGTTCCATTTTGCCAAGTTGCAAACTCAAAGCAAAAGACTGAGCCAGCGTATTAAAGAGCACTTGATCTAGAGCAAATCCTCGGTATTGGACATAAAAGACATAGAAAGCTAGTCGATTTTTGAAAATCCGCATGGGCTCATGATCCAGAGTCAAAATCAGATCACCTGTTTGATGATTTTCTGTTAGGCGTTCCATCTCTTCTTCAAAGTAGGTGGTTAACAAGGGATTGCCCTGGCCATCACAAGTGGTCACCGCTATTTTTCGACCGTACTGATCATAGTGATCCACTGTGCTTACTTGTCCCTCTTGATGGAACCACTCTACCCGTTCGACGATTCGTTTATGAGTAGCATCTTGGTAATAGATGCGTGCTTTTTCTTGGCCGTAGTAGGAAATCCGTCCACCAGATGCATCACCAGTGATTTCCCAAAAATCAGGGACTAAAATTTCGTTAAAGAAACGCCCCCGTTTTTCACCTGTCGGTTGACCTAAAAAGTAAAGAAAGGGCGACTCTACTCCATCAGGTAAAAAGCCATTCGGTTCCAAGACGATCGTTGGATGCGTGTAACCTGCTCTTTGTAAAGAATAGAGCAGATCTTGGCTTTCACGCGAAAACCGATCAAATACGTTCAGCATGGGTCACCTCCTCAATCAATTGAGACCAAGCTTTTTCAACCTTACTGGTTAGAAAATCTTCTGCACGCGCATAAGATGCTTGACGCATGGATGTCATCTTTTGGCTCTGGTATAGCAAGCAGATCATTTCAGCAAAGGACCTCGCTATCCTGTCCACAACCTGGTCTGGTTCAGTCGGAAGCAGGTAGCCATTTCCCCCATCTCTAACAAAGTTCTGATTGCCATAAGGCACATCAAAGCCAATGATTGGAAGACCAGAACCAATGGCCTCCATCAAGGTCAGGCCAAAGCCTTCACTGGTAGAAGCCGAAAGGTAGACTTCATAATCTTTGTAAATATCGGTCAAGTCCATATGGCCTTTGAGCTGGATATAGTCCGTCGCTCCTAACTCTTCAATCAGTGATTGCAACTTACCTTCCTCTCCGCCTTTTCCATAAATATCAAAAGAAAGGGACGGTAGCTCTTTTTTTGCTTCGACAACTGCTCGAACTAACCAGTCGATGTGTTTTTCTGTCGCCAGACGCGAAGCAGTCATCAGAGAAAAAGGTTTACGAGAGTCGTTTTGCGGTAGACTGGCGAGACTTCCTACCGGAATGGTGTAAATAACAGGAGCATGAGGGGTATATTTGGCGAACTGCGCTGCTAAAACATCCTTTTGCCGATCGGTTGCGACAATAAAGAAGTCCACCTTGTCCGCATTGGTAAATTGGTAATCGTAATAATTGTTCCACAAAATATATTGATCATCGGTATGATTGACACTATAGTGCTCCGCATGGACCACGACTCCTAGACGAGCTTTTTGGGCCTCTTCAAAAATAGGTTGGCCGATGTCAGTCTCCCGATCCAAAATCACCAGATCTTGTTTGGTCAAGTTGAGACTTTGCATAAAGTAGCGGATCAATTCCTGCCGACCCAGGAGATAACGATCTGGAAAACGGTAAATCTCCTGACCATCTGCCAACTGCATCCGATAGGCCACACTTCCATCTTCATTGTAGAAACGTCGTTCAATCAAGTTGGCTTGATTATTTTTAGGGATAAAGTACTCTGTACAGTAGCGAGTATAGGAAAAGTAGTCTTTTCTGACTAGAATCCCTCTGGAAACATACTCACAGCGCTCTACATAGGGACTCTTTTCGTCCCGAAGATAGCAGGTCAAAAAACTGTCTTGGTCTTCATAGAAATAGCGCTTCACCTTCCCTGTGGTCTCTTCTCGCGTTGGCTTCCCAGCGAACCTAGCCAGGACTTGATCCACCGTATAAGTGGTTGGCGCAATTTTGATATCCGTAAAATGGGTGTAGATCCATATGATTTCATGGTCTTTAAATCCAATATTCTCTGTTAAGTGTTGAATATTGTCTGCTAATATCATATCCATAAAAATAAATTTTGCAGGTTCTTGGATCTGTCTTAGCAACTTGGCCCGATAGGCTTGTGCATACTCGACGCCACTACTGGCCCATCCAATCCCAAGATTGATATTGTATACTGTCATAAATCCTCTTTTATGGGAAATACAGGACAATTTCCCCTTTTGTATTGATTTCTACTCGACTGAGTAAGAGATTGCGAACCATCTGCTCTTTTGCCAAAGCCTTCATCCGATCAAAAGATAAAGAGGCTTCTTGGTAAAATTCGACCAATGGATTCTTTTGACTGGCGTACTGACCAGACAAGGCCACACGTAATTGTTGCAAATAATCCACTTGTTCCACCCAATTTTCGTCAATAGCTTTTAAGAGCACCATCCGTTGAAACTGAGCAATTACCTCATCGGATTCCAGCCTTTGATATTTAGCAAGCAACTCCGAGCGAGCTAGCTCCCAGAGGAAATCCTCTTTTGCCTGCTTGGAAGGAAAGGCTTGATGGATCTGACCAGGATTAACCTGATAACTGATATGATCTAAAATATAGTGATAGAAGGCAATCGGGTCTTGATACTTTTTATTTTTAGCCACTTGGGCAAACACTTCCCGAGCAATTTTCTCGATCAGTCCATCCAAACGTCTGTCCAGCCTGATCAACCGATCCCGTTCCTTATAAACCAAATCGCGTTGAATGTTCATACTCTCTGCGAACTCCAAGGTCAAGCGACGACTAGCTTGCGCAGCACTTTCACTCGCATCCTGAGCTTGAGCGACGATGCGTTGGTATTTCCTCCGGGTTAGAGGTTTGGCTTTTCGAAGTCGATCCTCTACGTCGTAATCTTGATACCTATCTTGGATCCAGTTTGGCCCCCAGTGTTTGATTAAATCATCCTCCAGAGAGACAAAAAACTTGGTTTTTCCAGGATCTCCTTGACGTCCTGATCGTCCTCGAATCTGGAGATCTATCCGGCGATTCATCATCCGCTCCGTCCCGACGACAACCAAACCACCTAAGGCAGCTACACCCTGCCCTAATTTGATATCTGTCCCCCGACCTGCCATCGAGGTCGCAACGGTCACTGCACCTTTTTGCCCAGATTCAGCAATGATCTGTGCTTCACGAGAAGCCTTATTGGCATTCAACAGATTATGGGGAATTCCTTCACGAAGGAGAAGGTTTGAATACAAGACAGACATCTCAACCGAGCCGGCAAAGATCAAAATCGGGTTTCCCTTTGCATGGACTTCTTTGATGTAGGCCATAGAAGCATAGACTTTTTCTGGCAAGGTCTGGTA
This sequence comes from Streptococcus sp. KHUD_013, assembly GCF_052588545.1. Taxonomy (NCBI): domain Bacteria; kingdom Bacillati; phylum Bacillota; class Bacilli; order Lactobacillales; family Streptococcaceae; genus Streptococcus; species Streptococcus sp. KHUD_013. The sequence continues at coordinate 204,649 of NZ_CP186264.1, read as the reverse complement.
GATCTCATCTGGAAGATCCTGCCTAATCCGTTTTCGATTGGTTGGGATCTGAATCACTGACATGGCATAGGTCTCCAAAAATTCAGCTTCTGCAACCTTCCCGGTTCCCGTCATACCGCCAAGTTTTTGAAACATCTTGAATAAATTTTGGTAAGTAATCGAAGCCATGGCCCGTGTCTCTGGTGTCAAGGAAAGTCCTTCCTTGGCTTCAAGAGCCTGATGAAGTCCCCCTTGAAGACGAGTCAATTCCATAAGACGCCCTGTTGCTTGATCCAAAAGGACAAGCTCCTGTTCTCCTTTTTTATTCGAACGGACGACATAGTCCTTGTCCCTTTTATAGTGTTGATGTGCTTGTAAAGCCAGACTAATATGGCGGACAAGATCACGGTGCTCAGGATCATACAAATGCTTCAGGGATAGAAAAGCCTCGGCTGCTTTTACACCTTTTGGGGTCAACCACACCTGTTTCTTGTCCCCATCGGCCTTGTATTCTTCTCCTTCTTTGAAGGTTCGGATCAAGGTGTCTACAATCCCATATAGATTGGACTGCACGCGAGGAGAGCCCGAAATCACTAAGGGTGTCTGAGCACTATCCAATAAGATAGAATCGATTTCATCTACAATCGCATAGTTTAAATTTGCCAGGAATTGGCCATCAACAGAGGCGGTTAAATTTTCTGAAAGATAATCAAAGCCCAAGCTGCTATTGGTGGTATAAACAATGTCAGATTGATAGAGCGACCGCTTCTTAGCTGGGGAGAGTTCGCCCTCAGTATCTTGAAGTGGAACTCCAACTGTCAAACCTAGAAAACGATAAATCTTACCCATTTCTTCCGCATCACGAGTTGCCAGGTAAGTATTGGGGGTAATCACCATAACCCCCTTCCCTTCTATTGCATTCAGGTAGGCGGGCATGGTTGCCGTTAGGGTCTTTCCTTCCCCGGTTTCCATCTCTGCAATATTTCCTTGGTGAAGAACGATCGCTCCCATGACTTGAACATCGTAAGGAAACATCCCCAAGACTCTCTGAGAGACTTCTCTCACGACTGCATAAGCTTCTGCTAGCAAATCGTCTAGTGACTCTCCTTGTCGGAAACGACGGCGGAATTCCTCTGTCTTTTCTTGTAACTGCTGGTCTGTCAACTGGGACATCCGATCTTTCCAGCTATTCACCTCATTTAAGATCTTTTTTATTTTTTTCAATTTTATAGAATCCACTGGGTCCTCATTTACTATCCATCTGCTTGATCTATATCAGAATAACTCATTGTTCAGACGAAATCGGTGAAATTGTGAAATAGCGAAAGGTAAACTCTTGCATCCCTGCACTGAGGAGACGCACTTGGTAAGAATAAGCTTGCTCTGGATACACCAACTTAACTTGCCCTTCTGTACTGACCTGCCGGTCCACTATCTTGCCAAAACGATCCTGGCAAACAACTTCTAGCATAACCGTATGAGCAGGCCTAGAAGTCATCTGAACTTCAACTACATAGGTCTGGCCTCTCTGTAAAAGTGGCAGACTGGGTGCCATCCGATCCTCCCCATAGCTTGTGAGGGATTTCCAACTTTTTAAGACTTGACCAGAAGGCATCAAAGGATTCGTAAATCGAATCTGATCTTCTGCTAATCTTTCTATCACAGACCCCCATAAATAATCAACTGAAGAGATCGGCCCCCAATAAAGGTGACGATCTTTTTGCTTTCTCATCCTAATCATCCACTTCTTCCAAAATCTCTTTCCATGATTTCTTTGTATTGGGTCAAGAACCACTCAATGATAGACTCCGTTGCATCATTGTGGCGACCCGGGCGACTTGAACTAATGATCCGAATAGGCTGGTGATAAAGAGCTTCTAAAATATCCGAATAAGCCTTATGGTCGTAATCATCGTCTCTCATATAAGCCAAGGCTAAGAGGGTATCCTTTAACTCTGCCTGATGGAATCGATCCCAAAAACGCTTGTTCAAGGCCTCTATGCCTTCACTTGACACTCGACCAAGAAGCAATTGCATCATATCGAGCGAGGTTCCAAATTCATCTGGCCGTTTAAACTTCAGATTGGCAGCTACATCCCCAAGGTTGACAATCGGTTTCCCAACCAAGATCGCATGAGGTGAGTAAGAGGCTCCATAGTAGAGAGCTCCATAAGTGCCCATCGATAGACCTGAAAAGTTCAATTCTTTGGGACCAAATCCTAAGGATTGAAGATGGTGATCGATAAAATCCTGAATCTTCTTTTCCAACTCTGGAGAGCCTAGATAGAAGCATCCCCCCTCTAGACGTGGATCCGAAAAGAGAATAAAGGGCGCTCCCATATTTTTCATCATGGCAAAGCCTTCAAAGCCCTCTGCAGGACGATAACCGGAGAAATAGACATTCAGTGGTGGCTTCAGGTCTCCTGGATGGAAATAAGCAAAAATTTCCTGACGCTTGCTGTCTCTGAGAGTCTGTGAACCAAGAGCAATTTCTCCAAAAGGACCATGAGAGAAGCGCTTGTGCAAAGCACCGATCATGAGTCGCCCTTGGCCCTTCGCTTCTAGTGAAAAGGATAGGTAATAACGATCAGGCTCATCAATCAGAACCGGCCTTTCCAAGTCTGCTTCTGAATAGACAAGCTCCTTCGCTAAAGATCCCAAGGTCCCACTCTGGAAAAATTGGACCCGCAACTGGATCTGGCAGTCCGGCGTTTTCTCGTACTCTAGCCATAGATCCCTAGGAATGACCCCATCATACGAATAGGTGTTGATCCACTGGGCGATGGGGGTATATTCTTCTCCATATGAACCCTCTAACTCCAAAAAGTGTTTCCCTCTGACCGTTTGACTGCCTGCAAAGTCAGCTCTAACTCGTAACTCTCTGACACTAAAGGCATCCCCATACTGGCCGTCATAAAGGAAACGATGGAGTTGATAGAGAAAGGGAGCCTTATCGGAAAAATCCCAAGCCTTAGCCTGAACCAGTTGCATCAAATAATCCAATTCTTCTGTAAATGACTCTTGATCATATACTTCATCATAAAATACAGTGTAGGGCTGAAAGAGACCCAGCTCCTCTTTGAAGCTCAATAACCTCTCAGGATGATCCAGCACCAAGGCCTGAAACTGCTTGATACCTTGCTCTGTCATATAGTCCTCTATCTGTAGAGGGGGTTGGATAGAAAAATAATGCCAGTTCAGACCTTCTGGAATTGTCACTTCTTCCTGCCAATTTATAGGTCCAATTTGAAGAATATGGCCTGTTTCCAACTTCCTGTCCATCCTAGTCTTTCATCCATCCTTCCCATTTGGCGATCAAGCGCTGGCCTGTGTATTCTTGGATCTTTTCGACAGAATAAATCAGCGCTTCATTCCACGGTTTCAGATCTCTAAGGAAATAGTCTATCGCTTTTTCTAGCTCTTCCTCCATCTCACCCAAGACATATCCATTTTTTAAATGATCTACATACTCCGTATGGGTACGATTGATCTGAGGAATTCCTGCCGAAATGCCTGCAATTTGTGTATACAGATCTGGTTCCTCACTTACGTCTACTATTAAGCGAGTCTGTTCTAATTCTTTGATGATATCATTCTCGTTAAAGAAATTTCGAACCTTATAACGATCTAGCTTCTTTTCAAAGAGAGAGGCATCTTCGAGGAGGTGGTTTTCTCCCAGTTCTCGAGAATCAACCTGAACGCCTAGAGAAGCTATCCCCATCTTGCTAGCCAAGTCTTCTAACTGATGATCTAGTGCCGCTACGGCTTCATCAGAAGCATTGTAAATCGAGAAAACGACCTCAAATAAGGGATTTTTCGCTAAGATTTCAAACATTTTCTGTAAAACGGATTGAGAGGGGAGGTCCTTTTCATCCAGGTGGAAAAAGATTTTCGACTCTTTCCTCTCCTGACTGCTTCCCAATCTCAGCCGTGAATCAAAGGACGTCAGGCGATGGATCTTAGAAGCAAGACTTGGAGCAAGACCAAGCAAGTCCTGTTTCGTTTTTTCACTATCTGTTATCACCAAGTTAACCTCTTTTAAAGAAAAATGAAGCGACGAATCTTCTTGAGATAACGGCTGGCGTTGCCCATAAAAAGAAAGAACCTTTGAAACACCTAGTCCCACTTGTTGGACAAAGGGTAGATTGGCTGGATGGGCCGCGATCACCAGACGATCTTGATCCGGAACCAGGTCTCCTAGGTTGGCTTTCATTTTTTCAGCAACCACTTCTCCCATGTCCGGATAGGTTTCTCGTTTGAACTGCTTCTGAAAAGCTTCATTGACAAAGACCATGTGGCTAGCATCTGTTAACAACTCTCTCAAGACCCAGTCTCCTTCGGGGGTTAGATAGTCTTGGAAATAGGGACGTCCCTCTTTGTAGTAAATAAGACTGGAAATAAAGCCTCGATCATCCAGACACTGCACATAAACCGTTTCCTTATCCTTTACCTGTCTCACTGAGAGGATATTCCCGTCTACCCCCAGATCGATACTAGCAATCTCCTGACCGCGACAGAACGCCACTATTTGAAAAGGCGTATAAGTAAAGCTTGTGTGAGCAGGCCATCCCAAATCCTCGACCTGAATCGGAAGCATCTCTTGATGAGGGGAAATCCCCTGAATGTGATCAAAAATCGACAGATAATCTGTTTCTAACAAATCTTGCCGATGGAGGTCGTAACGCAATTGCGGGCAATAGTGCGGAATCACTAATTTCCGCTCCACTCCCGCTTCCTGGAAGACCCGAAGCTGGTGAATAGTCTCATCAAATTCAATCGTAGCTTGCGTCCAATACCAAGGCGTCACCCTACTGTGCCAAATCCGCTCACTGCCATACCAGGCTGGTATAAAGTAATACATAACAACTCCTAAAACAATCTTGTATAGCCTTGGTTCACGCGAAGGGCTCGAACTTCCTCTCGGATGGTCGACATCATCCCCACGAACATGAGAAAACTCCCTGGAATCATGGCCAAACGTAGAAGTCCTCTATCCCAGAGCAGGAGAAGGAAAGGCAATGCTGTAAACAGAATTAAATAAAGTGTCCCAAAAACTGTTAATCGAAAGACAATTCGATTGATGTACCGACGTGTCTCTTCACCAGGATAAACGAAATCAATATACTCTGAGTTTTTCATCATCTTGTCCGCAATTTCTTCCCCATTGACCGTCACAAAGGCAAAAGCAAAGGACAAAATTGCTATCATCAGACCGTAGAGCAGGATCCAAGCTGGCGCTCCTATTACCAACTCCTTTGCGATACTGGCAGCCCATGAAGCACGGGGATTGATAGCTTGAACCAGCAAAAAGATATACTGCGGGATAGAAACCAAGGTCATGGCATACATAAAGGGCATGCCCCCAGCTGGATTGAGCTTGACCTCTAAAAATGTGTGAGGTTTCAAACTATTATGAATCCCCAGCTTATTCACAGGGATCCGATAGCGAGCATACTCGATGCATACGACCATGAAAATAAATGTTAATAAAAGGGGCACTAGAAACAGGAGGCTGTATGCTGAACCCCCACTCTTTGACAAGGTTCCAAGGACATCTTCTGGCAAGTACAGGAGCATCCCCGCCATCATGATGACAATAGAATTCCCCAAGCCTAGGGCCGAATTTAAATCAGCTAACCAGACCAAGAAAAAGGTTCCTGCAATCATTATCAAGGCATTGAGCGAGACAACTAGAAGGGGGCTCAGATCTGTTTGTAAGGGGAGATAAAGAGAGATGGCCAGAGATTGAACAAGAGCCAGAGCAAGTGTCAGGTACATCTTTCGTCGCTCCACAAGGTCCGAACTGGTCCTCTCCAGGTTATGACGTTTAGATACCGTAAACAACCGCCACAAAATCATGGAAGACATCCAGGGAGAAAGTCCAAGAGCGAAGATGGACATGCCACGAAGGTTCCCACCCATGATAGCACTCGTCAACTCCAGACCCCTTGCAGCACCTTCATTCACATTTAGAACCTTCGCTAGGTCTACAAAGGGCAAGGTAATTTTACTTCCTAAAACATAAACAAAAACGAATAGGATTGTCCAAAATAATCGTTTCCTAACTCCAGATTGTTTCATCATATCCTGCTCTTCTACTCCCCCTTCTTTCGAATGCTTATCCTAACGAAGTCCTCTCATCAAATTTGACCATTTCACCTAAACGATCTCTGATCTATAAGAGAAAAAAAGTTCTTCAGAAGATGATCTGAAGAACCACTATTCATCTAGCTTTTCTCCATTCATTATACCATATTTCACTAAGCTTTTCACCCGACAGTCTCAAAGAAAACCGACAAATCCTCTCATGGATCTGCCGGTATATCAGAAGAATCGAAAGAAGCAAATTTTCAATTTAAGAAAGATGATTGTATTTACTTTTTACGATGGAAAAATGAGGCTAAGCCTGCAAAGAAAGCTACTACAAGCGTGATGAACAGCTCACGTGACGTCACTCCTAGAGAGTCCGACGTCGATTTTGCTTCAGAGACAGAAGCAGCCGATTTCTCGCCAGAAGAGCTCATCTGAGGAGTCACTTGACTTTGTGAATGGGATTGACTTGTCGAGCTAGAGGTAGAACGACTCGTTGAAAGAGAAGTCGATTCTGAGGAGAGCTGGCTTGCTTTTAATGAAACAAGTGTGCTCGCCGGCTCCTGAAGACTCGCCGAAGCAGACCCGTACACCACTGTCGATTCGTTTACCGTATTTGAAGCCAAGGCAGAAGCGGATGACCAATTTGATGCCTGTGACATAGAATGAGTAGACGAAGTCGATCTATCTGTAGAAGTCGAAGACTGATCAGAAGCACTCGTTTGATGCGATGCTGAAGCCAATTCAGAGGTTTGTTTGTTTGAAGCAGATTCGGATGGGCTTGCTGAAACAGACGCTGAATTCAAGACTGATTTTGAACTACTTACTGATAGAAACTCACTAGTTAACACTGAATCAGATGTTGATGTCGACTCTAACTCAGAGGCTTGCTTGCGAGAAGCAGATTCGGATGGGCTTGCTGAAACAGACTCGGAATTCAAGACTGATTCTGATGCGCTGGCTGAAACAGATGCTGAATTCAAAACAGACTCTGAACTACTTACTGATACAGACTCACTAGTTAACACTGAATCAGATGTTGATGTTGACTCTAACTCAGATACTTGCTTGCTTGAAGCAGACTCAGATACACTGATTGAAACTGACTCAGAACTCAAAATAGATTCTGAAGCTCTTGCTGAAACTGACTCAGAGATTGAAACGGATGCCAATTCAGAGGCTTGTTTGGTTGAAGCAGATTCGGATGCACTTGCTGAAACAGACGCTGAATTCAAGACTGATTCTAATGCGCTTGCTGACGCGAAAACGGATGTTGAAGTCAACTCAGACACTGAGGCAGACTGAAGCTCAGAAGATTCCATACGAGCAGCAGATTCGGATGCACTTTCTGAAACAGATGCTGAATTCAAGACCGATTCAAATACGCTTGCTGACGCACTTGTCGATGTTGAAATGGAAACGCTGATTGATTCAGAAGTCAACTCAGACACTGAGGCTGATTGAAGTTCAGAAGATTCCATTTGAGCTACAGATTCTGATATGCTGATTGAAACTGACTCTGAGGCCGAAGCCAATTCAGAGGCTTGCTTGCGAGAAGCAGATTCAGATGCATTAATTGAAACGGATGTTGAATTCAAGACTGATTCTGACGCGCTTGCTGAAACTGACGTACTAGTTTTTGAAGCACTCGTTGAAACTGACTCAGAGACCGAAGCGGACGCCAACTTAGATGCTTGTTTACTTGAGATTGATTCAGAAGTTAAGACCGATTCTGATACACTTGCCGAAATCGACGTACTTGCTTCTGAAGCACTTATCGATGATGAAGTTGACACGCTAGTTGATTCCGAAATCAACTCAGATACTGAAGCGGATTGAAGTTCAGAAGATTTCATACGAGCTACAGATTCTGAAGTGCTAGTTGAGACTGACTCAGAGGCTGAGGCTGAGGTTGACTCAGATGCACTTGTTGAAACGGATTCTGAACTCAAGACAGAATTAGATGTACTGATTGAAACAGACTTAGAATTCAATTCCGATTCTGATGCACTACTTGAAACTGATTCAGAAGTTAAGACCGATTCTGATACACTTGCCGAAATCGACGTACTTGCTTCTGAAGCACTTATCGACGATGAAGTTGACACGCTAGTTGATTCCGAAATCAACTCAGATACTGAAGCGGATTGAAGTTCAGAAGATTTCATACGAGCTACAGATTCTGAAGTGCTAGTTGAGACTGACTCAGAGGCTGAGGCTGAGGTTGACTCAGATGCACTTGTTGAAACGGATTCTGAACTCAAGACAGAATTAGATGTACTGATTGAAACAGACTTAGAATTCAATTCCGATTCTGATGCACTACTTGAAACTGATTCAGAAGTTAAGACTGATTCTGATACACTTGCCGAAATCGACGTACTTGCTTCTGAAGCACTTATCGATGATGAAGTTGACACGCTAGTTGATTCCGAAATCAACTCAGATACTGAAGCGGATTGAAGTTCAGAAGATTTCATACGAGCTACAGATTCTGAAGTACTTGCTGACGTTGATGCAATTGACTCTGATACAGATAGCGATCCACTCAAGGATTCAGAAGCGGATTTCTCTGAAACTGACAATGAACTGCTTGCTGAAGCCGAAACGGTTACCTCTGAGGCTGATAGCGATGCGCTTGTCGAAGCGGAAGAAATCGACTCTGATACAGACAGGGAACCACTTAAGGATTCGGATGCTGACTTCTCTGAAGCTGATAAAGAACTACTCAATGATGCTGAAACGGCTACCTCTGAAGCTGATACTGAAGTACTTGCTGACGTTGATGCAATTGACTCTGATACAGACAAGGAGCCACTTAAGGATTCAGAAGCGGATTTCTCTAAAGCAGATAAAGAACTACTTGTTGATGCTGAAACGGCTACCTCTGAAGCTGATACTGAAGCACTTGTCGATGCAAATGCAACCGACTCTGATACAGACAGGGAACCACTTAAGGATTCAGACACGGATTTCTCTGAAGCTGACAATGAACTGCTTGCTGAAGCCGAAACGGTTACTTCTGAGGCTGATAACGATGCGCTTGTCGAAGCGGAAGAAATCGACTCTGATACAGACAGGGAACCACTTAAGGATTCAGAAGCAAATTTCTCCGAAGCAGATAGAGAGCTACTTGTTGATGCTGAAACGGCTACCTCTGAAGCTGATACTGAAGTACTTGCTGACGTTGATGCAATTGACTCTGATACAGACAAGGAGCCACTTAAGGATTCAGAAGCTAACTTCTCTGAAGCTGACAACGAACTACTTGCTGAAGTAGAAACAATCGACTCTGATACAGATAAGGAGCCGCTCAAGGATTCGGATGATGACTTCTCTGAAGCAGATAAAGAACTACTTGTTGAGGCTGATACCGATGCACTTGCAGATTCCGATACAGACAAGGAGCCGCTCAAGGATTCAGAAGATGACTTCTCTGAAGCTGATACTGAAGCACTTGTCGATGCCGATGCAACCGACTCTGATACAGACAGGGAACCACTTAATGATTCAGAAGCGGATTTCTCCGAAGCAGATAGAGAGCTACTTGTTGAGGCTGAAACGGATACCTCTGAAGCTGATTCTGAAGCAGACGCCTCTGAAGCCGACAACGAGCTACTTGCTGAAGTGGAAACAATTGACTCTGATACAGACAAGGAGCCACTCAATGACTCAGAAGCGGATTTCTCTGAAGTTGACAGAGAACCACTTAACGATTCTGAAACGGCTACTTCAGATGCTGATAACGATACGCTTGTCGAAGCGGAAGAAATCGACTCCGATACAGACAAGGAGCTACTCACTGACTCAGATGATAACTTCTCTGAAGCTGACAAAGAGCTGCTTACCGACGCTGAGGCTGAGACCTCTGAATCATTCTGCAAATTAGACTGAGAAGAAGATAACGATTGAGATTCGAGTTCCTGTGAAATAGAAAAACTATCTGATACCGAGTCACTACTTGACACCGACTCAGATAAGGACGTTGATCGACTATCCCACAGAGAAACAGCTACAGACAGAGATTGAGATTCTGAAGCAACTACTTGCGAGTTGCTTTCTGAGTATGAAAGACTATCTTGTGTTGACATCGAATGAGAAGCTGAATAAATGAATGATTGAGAACTCAATTCAGAAGGAGTCATTCTTCGGTAATAGTAATTCACACTCTTCAATGGCCAGTAGCTAACCCTGGTCGAAACCGTATGATAAAACTTAGAAAATCCGTCAGCACCTTGAAGGGATGCATCATCACCCACAATATGGTTACCGCTATGCTGTGCTTGATTTTCTGGAGCGGAAGTATAGGGTTTACGGAAAGAATATTTCTTACCCGTTTTTTCATCCGTATAGCTCTCCTTCTCTGTCAAGGAGAACCAACCTGAGATTTTTAACTTAAAGTTTTTTCCATCTGAAAAATCGGGAGTGACTGTAAGAGAATAATCCTCTTTCTTGCTTTTTACCTCTCGCGTCTCAAGATTTTCAAAGGTTTCATTCCAATGATCATTTCTAAAGGCCTTTTCGTAGACTAAGGTATAATTTGCAAGGTCAAATACTGTACCGTTATCACCTTTCCGGTAATTTCTCTGTTTGGAAGGATCCAAGACATAGTATTTTAAGGTGAAATCGCCATTTGGACTCGTCACTTCACGGACAAGTTTAATATAATGGTCTCTTGCCCCTCCCCAATAAGTATCTACATTCTGTTCTCCAACCTTCCTAAGATCAAAGACGCCAGACATTTTATTCTGATGATAGTCTACTAGTGGAACTTGAACAAAACCATCCAATTGTCGAGCAGCTGAAGCTGTGTACTCCTGACCTTCAATACCAACCTGGGCATAAGAGGCCAAAACAGTTTCCCTGCCAGTTGGAACATAAGCTCCTCGCGAGAATTGTCCTTTGTCGTCAATGAGCTTATAATAGGTGACATGTTCAGCACTTCGTGATGGAACAATGGATGCTACTGTCGATGGTGCATAAAGACCTACATTTTTAGGTTCTAGCACATCATAAAGCTGTTGAATCATAAATTTAGGAGTCTGGTAACTTACACTTTGCATCCGTATAACTCCAGGTTTCCCATCATCATAAATTGAGTAAAAGACCCTGTATTGGCGGTTTGTATCTGAACCAACTAATTCCTTTGGTAAATCAAATTCAACTACACTATTTGCTTTAACTGTTTGAGCATAAACCTCCGTACCACTAGACTTTTTAACCAAGCGGAAGTATACGTCAACACCTTTAGGAGTAGTTGAACCAATCGAGCTACGATCGACGGACAAGGTTGCATAATAATCCAGAGGATCCGGCTTCACTCGATTAACGAAATCCCAAATAGCAAAGGTATAGCGCGTCACATCATGATTTTCAGAAAGAGATTTGAGACTCTCAGGATCAAGATGTGTTACCGATTTATCTAAATTCGGATCCTTTTCTATGTCTTCATATTTCAAAGCAACATCTTCGATGTTAGCTCCGTTTCGATCATCCAAATTAGGAGTGATATTGGACAACTCTTTAGAGTCTGTTACGATTTCATAAATCGGTGCCAACTGAGCTGCAATAGCAGGTTTGCCGTTTACACTGCTATTCCCCACAAAACCTGTCGCTTTCAGTACAAGCATCATTTCATCAACAGACTTATTTAACCGTTGACGTTGATCCACATAGGCTTGCATCGCCACATGTTCATGAAGCAACTGAGTACCAGTTGACAATTCTGTTTGTACCTTAGCAATCGCAACTGAGAGAGCTGTTTTCTGGTCCGCATCTGCAAGGTTTGAGGCATGATTTTCAGCCATCTGGGTCAATAAGGTAGCCTCTGACATATTCTGTTCCAGGATAGCCTTATCCGTTGCTCCTAGAACCGTTTCGGTCGTTTCCTCGTTTGACTCTGATGTCGTCAATGTTTCTGAAGTAGATTCACTCTGAGACACAGAAAGACTCTCAGATGTTTGCTCGCCTAAAGAGGCAGAAGAACTTGTCGATTCTAGACTTTCTTCTGACATTGATCTAGCATCAGATACAGAACCAATCACCAAGCTATTCGCTTCTGCTAAGGTTTCTTTCTGTAATTCAGAAGTTGTAGCCACATCAACACCTGCTTCATCCGCATAAGCCGTATTGATAATGGCGGTGGCACCAACAGTTGCTCCCGTCGCCAGTAAGCCTTTCAGTACGAATTGACTTGTAGAACGGATCCCATACCGCTCCTTATCTGACTTCGTTCCGACTGTTGTTTTCACTTCTCCACGAACAATTTTAAATAAACCTAAGGTAGAATTTTCAGATCGAACCCAATGCTTCCCAGACTTGATTAACTTGAAACGAGTCGTTCGATCCAGCTCCCTAACTTTTCCATTCAAACGTTTAAATAACATGAATATCCCCTAAACATTATAGTCATTAATATTATACATCATTACTATACATATTCAAGTAATTTGAGGTAGATAACCATTCAATTTTCAAAAAATTTCCTTCCCAAAAGTAATTCCGTTTTCTTTTACTAAAATCCGTGAAATCTACTAGGGTAAAATAGAAAAAAAGAACCTCAAAATGAGATTCTTTTGCAGACACTTTGAATACTAGACGGATATTTTCCTATAAAGAAATGCCGTTATTCTTCCTCTTCTTTTTTACGGCGTCCCAATAGAGTTAGTCCAAAGAAAGATGCAAGAGTAGCAAATAAGGTTGATGCTGTAGATTTCTTTTCACCAGTTGCTGGAAGAACGGTTTTCGATGAGCTTTCTTTATTGGATAGGATCACTGGAGTAGAAGAGGATAGGGACTGAATGAGCACTCCCGAAGTCCCACCAGAATGAGCTTCACTTGCTGAATCTAGCATTGAAACGGACTGAGAATGACTGATTGACTCTGATTGTCTATGCGAGTTAAATGAGGACTCTGAAAGGGTTTCACTTCTTGAGATAGAACCACTCAAGGATTCTGATGACGACTCGGTTAGACTGAGTGAATCAGACTGACTGTTAGACCTAGACTCCGGTGTCGAAACGGACTCGCTTGATAGAGCAGATTGACTCGAAGAACTCGAGATAGATTCTGAACTCCTTACAAACTCGGATTGAGAAGCCGACATAGATTCACTGGCGAAAATTGAGGTACTCATGAATTTAGAGACTGACTCTGATAACATGGCTGATGTCAGCTGGCTTGTCGACTCGAACTGGGAAGTTGAATCCGACTCTCTTGTAGAATCCAAGGTACTCAAAGAAATGGATTCTAATTCAGAACTACTTTCCGATTGACTATCCCAGACAACTTGAGAAGCTGAAACACTTTGAGAGTCTGAAAGGGATTCTAAGATACTTGCCGACGCAGACTGACTGATCGACTCTGACTCAAAGGTCGAAACTGACTCACTTGCCGAAACCGAAGCACTCAAGGAGTCGGAGAATGATTCTGAGCTACTTGCCGATACCGACTGACTGATTGACTCAGATTGAGAAGTCGAGATAGACTCACTTGTGGAAGCAGAGGTACTCAAAGAGCCTGAGACTGAATCGGAACTACTTGCGGATATAGATTGACTGACTGACTCTGACTCAAAGGTCGAAATAGACTCACTGGCGGAAATCGAGGTGCTCAACGAGTCCGAGACTATTTCTGAGACACTTGCCGACGCAGACTGGCTGATCAACTCTGACTCAGAGGCCGAAACTGACTCACTCGTGGAAACAGAGGTACTCATGGATTCGGTGACTGAGTCGGAGATACTTGCCGAGACTGACTGACTGATTGACTCGGACTCAGAGGTCGAAACTGAATCACTGGCGGAAATCGAGGTACTTAAAGATTCCGAGACTGAGTCTGAAAAACTTTCCGAGACTGACTGACTGATCGACTCTAACTCAGAGGTCGAAACTGAATCACTGGTGGAAAGCGAGGTACTCAACGAGTACGAGACTAAGTCTGAAAAACTTTCCGAGACTGACTGACTGATCGACTCTGACTCAGAGATCAAAACTGAATCACTCGCGGAGACTGAGTTGGAGACACTTGCCGACGCAGACTGGCTGATCAACTCTGACTCAGAGGCCGAAACTGACTCACTCGTGGAAACAGAGGTACTCATGGATTCGGTGACTGAGTCGGAGATACTTGCCGAGACTGACTGACTGATTGACTCGGACTCAGAGGTCGAAACTGAATCACTTGCGGAAACAGAGGTACTCAACGAGTCTAAGACTGACCCTGAAACACTTACCGACGCAGACTGACTGATCGACTCTGACTCAGAGGTCGAAACTGAATCACTCGTGGAAACAGAGGTACTTAAAGATTCTGAGACTGAGTTGGAGACACTTGCCGACGCAGACTGGCTGGTCGATTCTGATTGAGAAGTCGAAATTGACTCCCTGACAGAAACCGAGGTACTCAAGGAGTCCGAGACTGAGTCGGAAACACTTGCCGATAGCGACTGGCTTACCGACTCGGATTGAGAAGTCGAGATAGAATCACTTGTGGAAACAGAGGTACTTAAAGATTCTGAGACTGAGTCGGAGACACTTGCCGATGCAGACTGGCTTACTGACTCTGAATCAGAGGTCGAAACAAACTTACTCGCGGAAACTGATGTGCTTAACGAGCCTGAAATTGATTCGGAGATACTTAACGATGCAGACTGGCTTACTGACTCTGAATCAGAAATCGAAAGAGATTCACTTGTGGAAACCGAGGTACTCAAGGACTCTGAATCACTTACAGATGTTGACTGACTCCCAGATACCACCACACTGACTGATGTAGACTCACTCTCTGAGGCCACAGCAGATTCTGAAAGTCTTTCTGATTCTAAAACACTCAAAGATTGAGATGCCGCTTTTGATACCGAGAGACTTGTAGAAAGCGAGGTGCTTTGAGAAGCGACGATTGATGTTGAAGCACTCTCCGATTCTGAATAGTTCTCAGACAAAGACTCTGATAACTTGGCCGATTGTGACCGCATTTGAGAAGTACTTTGCACTTCAGATACGCTCAGTGAATAACTCACCGAGAGCGACTGCGTTCGAGGATCCTCTGTCAAAGGCACCTTTACAGTATTGGACGTATCATCCTTAAAGACAACCGTAATGTCTCCAGTTGCAGAGACTGAATAGCTCTTAAAATCCTTAGACGCCAGTAGACGTGGATTTCCTGCCTTGAATTTTTCCCAAATCTGCGCTTTTTCAGACTCTGTCAGATTGGTCAAATCAGTCACTTGAGTATTAGAAGTCACTGGAGCAATTGGATTTCGGATACCATCATTTTGAGGTAACACTTTAATGCGGAAAGAACGGTCGAGGAACTGATTTCTAGCATTGGTAAAACGAACCGTGATTGTATAAGTCTTCCCAGGTTCGACAACCTCTGTACCTCCTACTTTCCCTTCAATCAACATGGGAGCAAAAGGCGATTTCAAGGTTGCATTGGGAACGAGAACCCCCTCAACCCGTTCACTATTGGGAGCATAGCCCATATAAGTGAGAATGACGCCACCATTCTGCTCTCTCACAATGTATTGCAACCTAATTGGATCTGAATTATAAGCTGTAATGAGATGATTATTTGCCGGACCGCTCATGACAAAAGGAGTACGAAAGGCACTGTCCGCTTCTAAGGCACTACCTGTACGCGGATCTCTCTTCCCTGATTGCTCTCTTAACACAGCATTGACCAAGCGATTCCGAGCAGACTTGGCCTGAAGAAGAGTCGCCTCTCCATCTTGATCCGGATTGGCTAATTGGTTACGGATCGCCTCCAGAGCCTCTTCCGCTTCCAACACAACTCCTTCTCCACCTTTCAATTCTTTCGCTTGCTCTATATAGGAATAAAGGTCCCGAGCTATACTTTGAAGCTGTTTGTCCCTAGCAGGATCTGAGACGGTTACAGCCTCTTGAACCCCATTTGAAAGGACGCTAACTTCCGTCATTGAAGTAGAGAGTGCTTCAGAATGCTTCATGAACAAAGTAGTAGAAAGAGACCCACTCTGTAAGTCTGATGAAGACCACTCGCTCGTAGACAGACTTGTCATTGACGACTGTTCCACACTGCCTAACACCAAGCTATCTTTACCAACCACTCCCACTTCTGAAGCTACTTCTGACTGTATAGTTGGATCTGCTAGTTCATCAGCAGTTGCTTGATGCACGATTGACGTCGCACCTATAATGGATCCAGTAGCAATCAAGCCTTTTAAGGCTATAGAACTTGGAGCATCCATACTAGAATGATTGGAAACATCTCTTTCTTTTTTAGGTCGTAAAAAAGAAGCATTCAAACAGGCTACTCGAATCCAATGTTTCCCCGATTTTATTAATTTAAATCTCGTCACTCTATTCCATGTTTTTTTTAGCAAGGTAAGAATGCCCCTCTCTCCTCAAAAATTATTCTCTCTTGATTATACATGATTGAATCCTATTTTCAATCATTTTGGCTATATCTATGCTCTAACTCAGCAAAAAAGCCATCGAATCGATGACTTTTTAGAAATGAACAGCATGTTTTCGAAAGCTGATTCCTATTTAGAAATTTCTGCCAACATTTTCTCAATGTGTTGGATGGATTTTTCACGTCCAAGCAAGTAAATGGTATCTGGCAATTCTGGACCATGCATTTCACCTGAAACAGCGATACGGATTGGCATGAAGAGATTTTTCCCTTTGATACCAGTTTCCTTTTGGACCGCTTTGATTTGTGGGAAGATATTTTCTACCACAAACTCATCGTCTGACATGGCTTCGAGTTTTGCTTTGAAGGCTTCAAGTACAGTCGGAACCGTTTCACCAGCCATGACTTCTCGCTCAGCTGCTGTCAATTCTGGGAAGTCTGAGAAGAAAAGGTCTGTCAATGGAACGATTTCGTCCACCGACTTCATTTGTGGTTTGTAGAGTTCCACCAATTTCTCAGCCTTGTCTGTTAAACGACCTGCTTCTTCAAGGAATGGTTTGGCCATTTCAAAGATAGTCTCAAGATCCGCATTCTTAATGTACTCATTACTCATCCAGTCCATTTTCTTCTGGTCGAAGGCTGCTGGAGACTTGCTGAGACGGTTTTCATCAAAGAGGTTAATGAGTTCTTGACGAGAGAAGATTTCATCTTCCCCACCAGGATTCCAGCCAAGAAGGGCGATGAAGTTAAAGACTGCTTCTGGAAGGTACCCTTTCTTACGGTAATCTTCGATAAATTGAAGGGTGTTAGTATCACGTTTAGATAACTTCTTACCAGTTTCAGAGTTGATGATCAAGGTCATGTGACCAAATTCTGGTGCTTCCCAACCAAGTGCTTCATAAACCATGAGTTGTTTTGGTGTATTGGCAATGTGGTCATCTCCACGAATGACATGAGAGATTTGCATATCGTGGTCATCGATGACAACGGCAAAGTTGTAGGTTGGGTAACCATCTTTCTTTTGGATAACCCAGTCCCCACCGATATTGCCGCCTTCAAACTCGATATCACCTTTGACCATGTCATGCCACTTGTAAATACCAGACTCATTAACTGCCAAACGAACAGTCGGGATAATCCCTGCAGCTTCACGTTCTGCGATATAAGCTGCTTTTTCTTCTTCGCTCATGCCGAGGTATTCGTTGATGTAGCGAGGTGTTTCACCCGCTGCTTCTTGGCGTTCACGCTCTGCTGCCAACTCTTCTTCTGTAACGTAAGACTTGTAGGCTTTCCCTTCGGCCAAGAGTTGGTCGATATATTTTTGATAGAGTTCCAAACGCTCAGACTGGCGGTAGTTTTCATGCGTCTCTGGACTTTCATCCCAGTCCATGCCCAACCAACGAAGGTTTTCCAGCTGGGAACGTTCGCCGTCTTCGACGTGGCGCTTACGGTCCGTATCTTCGATACGGATGATAAAGGTTCCACCATGGTGGCGCGCATACAAGTAGTTAAACAATGCTGTACGAGCATTTCCGATGTGTAGTAGTCCGGTTGGACTTGGTGCATAACGCACACGAATATCTTTAGTCACGTATGTTTCTCCTAATTGTTCATTGATTCTGGGCTTCTCTTCTAACTGGCCCAGGCACTTTTCACTCTATTATAGCACATCTCTGCATGAGTAGCTTCCTAATCGAGTCGTTCTTCTAGTTCAAAATCAATTGGCAGGGTTGCTAAGAAATGCTCCAACTCCCGCTCCCAATAAAACCATTCATGTTTTCCTGGTCCATGGCTGTAGGTGATATCAAAACCGAGGTCCTTCAGATGATCCACAGCTGTATTGTTGGCCTCATACAGAGCATCCTGCTCGCCACACCACGCCCATAAGACCGTCTTTTTATCTGAGTACTTCTCAGCAATGCTTTCCAAAGAGTAAGGACTCGTCGTCCAATCTTCTAACTCTCCAAAGACCCCTTGCCAATAAGCCTTACTGCCAAGGTCGGTATCTGCTAGTTGACGTCCCTCAAAGCTAAGAGCACCAGAAAAACTAGCAGCATGCGAGAAGCGATTGGTTTGAAGGGCCAGTTTGAAAGATCCATAGCCCCCCATCGATAGACCAGCAATAAAGGTCTTCTCCCGCTTCTTGGTCATATTTGGGAAGAAGCGTGCCAAGGTCTTAGGCAATTCCTCTGCGATGGCTGTGTAGTAGGGATAGCCATACTGGGTATCCGTATACCAACCATTATTGGTATTAGGCAAGACGACAATCAAATTGGTCGACCGTAGGATCCGTTCCACATTGGTCCGTTTCAACCAGGAGTACTGATTGCCATTCATCCCATGAAGGAGATAGAGGACCGGGATATCTTGATCATCTGGATTTTCCACCCGAGATCCATCTGGGTAGAGGACGTTGATTCCCCACTCCATTGCGAGCGCTTCTGAATAGTATTCAATCTGCATTACTGCCATCTATCTTTCCTCACTATTTCTTCTTTTCCTTGACAAGAAAAAGCCGACGATCGACTTTTCCTCTTATCTTAATCCTAGCGTACTTCCATGACGACTGGCAAGATAGCTGGTCGACGTTTGGTCTGGTCAAAGAGGTACTTGGCCAAACTATCACGAACAGCACCCTTGAGCTCGCCCCAATCGAAGCTGTCCTGGGCTAAGTATTCCTCCACACTTTGGTTGACAATCTCTGCACTTTCGCGCAAGATATCGCGACTCTTCTTCACATAGATAAAGCCACGGGTGTGAACTTTTGCCTTCGAGATAATGCGTTTTTCACGACGGTTAACGGTAATGGCCACAATAAAGATACCATCTTCTGAAAGGACTTTTCGGTCACGGAGCACGACATTTCCAACATCTCCAATGGCATTCCCATCGATGAGGACATCTCCAGCAGAGACGCTACCTGCAGGAACGAAGTCACCATTGTCATATTCCATGATGGTGCCTTTTTTCGGAATGAAGATATTTTCAGGCAAAATCCCCACTTCCATCGCAAGCCGTGCATGGGCATCTAATTCGCGGTATTCCCCTTGGATTGGGAACAGATAGTTGGGACGAAGGAGGTTGATCATCAATTGAAGATCACGCGCATTTCCATGTCCTGATACACGCAAGCTTTGAGTAATCGCTTTAACGACCCCGCCTGCTTGATAGACCATATTTTCTACACGTGCCATAACCGCTTCTTTGGCGATAGATGGAGTTGTTACGATATAGACCAAGTCACCATCCTTGATTTCGACATAGCGGTGACGGCCAATGGACATCTTACGAAGTCCGTTGATCGGCTCACCCATACGTCCAGTTTCAAGAATAATCAATTCATGGTCCTCAAAACGAGACATTTCTTTTGGCTTGATCAATAATTTTTCGTTGGCCAAAGAAAGCTTATTTAAACGAATCCCTGTCCGGACGATATTTTCTACGTCAAATCCAGTCAAAACAACCCGACGCCCTGTCTCTGCAGCTGCATCAAAGACCTGCTGGATCCGTGATAGGTTACTAGCAACAGCAGCAACAATGACCCGGCCATCCCAGTCCCCAATGGTATCCAGGATTTCATCTCCAACTTCTTGCTCGCTAGCCACTTGAACAGTGCTGTCAGCATTCGCAGAGTCACTCAAGAGAGCTAGCACGCCTTCGCGTCCAATCTCTGCCAAACGAGCAAAGTCTGTCGCATAAAACTCACTCGCTGTCTGGTCAAACTTGAAGTCTCCTGTATAGACGATGTTACCCTCAGGAGTCTTGATGACAATTCCTAAACTTTCTGGAATAGAGTGGGTTGTCTGGAAGAAGGAAACAACGGTTCCTCCAAAATCGATTTCTGAATTGGCATCGATCACATGGAAGTCATTGAACTTCTTGACACTGTCGTTACTCTTGACAAAGAGCTTGGCCAACTCGACGGTCAACTCCGACCCAAATACTGGAACTTTAGCCTCCGCTAAAAGATAAGGAAGTGCTCCGATGGCATCCGCATGCCCGTGCGTTAAAAAGACCCCTGCGATACGATCGCTATTCTCAAAGAGGTAATCCATGTTGGGAATAACAACATCGACCCCTAGTTGCTCATTTTCTGGATACTTGAGACCAGCATCCAAAACAAAAATAGAGTCATTTACTTCAGCTATGTAGAGGTTTTTCCCGTTTTCACGGACTCCACCTAAAGTAATCAACTTAATGTTACTCATGTTTTCTCCTTTATATGATGGTTCATACTTACGGTCCTTGGCTCACCAAGTCGAATTACAGTTTTGCAAATTTCTTGCATATCTAGAACATTATACTATTTTTTCACGATTTTTTCAAAAGTCAGATCAAACAAAAGAGGCTGGGACAAAAGTCCTAGCCTCTCAATTGTCTTTGGATTGTCGAGCAAGACGCAGTGGTTGAGTGGGCTCTACTACGCTGGTTTCATCAGCTTTTACAGCCCTACTCAACTTTGCGGAGGTGGGACGACGAAATCCAATCCTAACGAATTACCGATTTCTGTCCCACTCTCACTTTATTAAGACCAAAGACGATAGCCTAGATTGTCAACTTTGTCAAAAAGAGACCCTAGTCCGTATGATAGTCATTTTTCTTATTCTCAATCACCCGTATCGCCGCCTTGATGACATGAAACTCGTTTAGCAGTTCTTCTAAGTGCTGGTAATTCCGATCGCTGAGCGCCCCCTTCTTAAGGGTTTGAGACAAGCTATAAAACCGATCAACATGCTCATCAATATTGGCCAGCAATTCTTTGGCTTCTTTTAACCGGTAGCGATTCAGGAGCTTGCTCTGGCTATGTTTATAAGCGAGCACATTCTCACGATGAATGTCTTGACAGACTTCCTTCTGTTCTTCATCCACCGTCAAATTGACCGCTTGGAAGCAAGTAATAAATTCCCGATTCTTCAGATCACACACAAAGACGACACCGTCCTCTGCTACATAGGCTTCCGTATCGGGCCGTTGATCAAAACTGCTGTCAAAATGATGAAGCGAGGGCACGTGTTGATTGACCCAACGTCTCAACTGCTCTTCATCAACCCCAAATCGTTCCATTGCTCTTTCTTTAAAGTGATCTCGACAGCTATATTCATGTGCGTATGGTAATCCCACTGCCCTCACCTCGACTTTCTAGCATGACAAACAAAAAGACCTCCAGTCTTACGGGACTAGAGGTCTGGTCTGCTTCACTGACAAGAGGCGATTAACCATTTAGGCTAACGAAAACAACAGTTATGATTTTCATTTCTTTTCATGGTACGATTCACATACCAGTGGTTTTCTTTGCAAGTTCTCTTTCAGTTTTGTTACAAAGCACTCAGTTGAGCATACCGAAGTTCGAAAACCATCTAAAGCTTCCACTACTATTTCCACGTATTTCAATGTCATTTAGTAAGTTAAGCAGACTTACTTGACGGCTCAACCGATTTAACATTTCCGACGTTCTGGCTTTTTTATAAAAAGCACAATCAAGTGTCAGCGAGGCAAACCTATAACGAAGTAACCTAATGTATGAATCTATAAGGCATTGGTATCAACCCCTTCTCCCTTATCTTCACCTATAGTATACTCCTTTAATATCAGTATTGCAAGCGATTACACACTGAAACTAGTTTCTAAATTTATTCAAAGAAACGGTAGTAATCAGACAGGTCCATCTTAGCCTTTTCCTCTTGGTTCAAGTCCTGGATAATCTTTCCATCCTTCATGACAATCAAGCGATTCCCGTACTTGAGGGCATCTTCCATATGGTGGGTAATCATCAAGGCAGTCAGTTGATCCGTTTTGACAAATCGATCCGTCAGCTCCATCAAGGCCTGACTCGTCTTGGGATCGAGAGCAGCTGTATGCTCATCCAAGAGCAAGAGTTCAGGACGCTTCAGGGTAGCCATCAATAGGCTCAAAGCCTGACGTTGTCCACCAGACAAGAATTCTACCGCTGTATCGACATGCTTCTCTAAACCATTGCCAATCTGGCTTAAAACCTCTTTAAACTCGTCTTTGTAATGGGCAAGGCGACGAGGAACCAAGCCCCGCTTTTCTCCTCGGAATTTTGCAATCAGGAGATTCTCGGCCACTGTCATTCGAGGGGCTGTCCCCATCTTTGGATCTTGGAAGACCCGGGATAGGTATTTGGCCCGTTTTTCCGGACCATAGTGCGTCACGTCCTCCCCCTTGATCAAGACTTGACCACTGGTCAGAGGCAGGGTTCCAGCCAAGGTGTTGAAAAGGGTTGACTTCCCAGCACCATTGCCCCCAAGAATGGTGATAAAGTCATGCTCATGAATCTCCAAAGAGACATTGTCCAAAATGACTTTTTCTTCATTCAAGCCATTGTTCACCACGATGGTGGCATTTTTTAATTCTACAATTGCGGTCATTTGCTGAGTTTGACTCCTTTCAGCAGTTTCTCTTTAAAGGTTGGAATCATGAGACAGATAGCCAAGATGATAGCACTAAAGATACGGATGTAGCTAGTATTGACACCAATGGCAATCACAGCCCAAATCAAGAATTGATAAATAATCGATCCAATAACGATACTGAGCAAACGTTCTGCTAAGGTTAGTTTTGAAAAAAGAACCTCTCCGATAATCAAGCTAGCCAAACCAACGACGATTACCCCGATCCCTCGAGAAGCATCTGCATAGCCTTCTTGCTGGGCCATCAAGGCACCTGACAAGGCAATAATCCCATTAGAAACCACAAGCCCCATCAACTCCATCCGGCTGGTATGGATCCCAAAGCTTTTAGCCATCTCAGGATTGTCCCCTGTCGCAATATAGGCCTGCCCCAATTTAGTATCTAAAAAGAAGAGCATAGCGGCAATCACCAGGGTCACAAAGATGATCCCGATGATAATCTCGTTTACGCCACTCGCGATAGGAATCATATCTTGGATTTTTGAGTAGCCAAGCAAGCCTAGGTTGGCCCGTTGCATCACAAAGAGAATGACTGAGTTACAGGAAGTCATCACCAAAATCCCCGATAACAACGTCGGAATTTTCCCTTTGGTATAAAGAAGACCTGTTGCTAATCCAGCCAAACAACCCGCACCAACGGCGGCTAGGGTGGCTAGCAAAGGATGAACCCCTTTGGTGATCAGAGTTACCGCAACGGCTCCTCCTAATGGAAAGGAGCCCTCTGTGGTCATATCTGGGAAATCCAAGATACGGAAGGTCATAAAGATCCCTAGCCCCAAAATAGCCCAGATCAAACCTTGTGAAATAATCGAAATAAGCATACCTTTGTCCTAACTATTGTAAATATCCTCTATTGTATCATATTGCGAGACGTGATTTCAATGCTTTCAAGAAATAACAAAAAGGCCCCACTCCTTAGAGCGAGGCCTTCTTGTGTAAAACTAAACCATTTCCGATCCTAGTGTGAATCGTTAGTGTCTACCACTTGTTTAGTCTTCGTTTTTCTTGCGTCTTGCAAGGCCAGCCAGTCCGACCAAACCAAGAGCAGCGCCTAACAATGCAGCAGAAGCTGATTGTTCTTCACCAGTAGAAGGAAGTTCTGGTGCTGGCGGTGTCACCGGTGGTGTTGGCGGTGTTACCGGTGGTGTTGGTGGTGTCACCGGTGGTGTTGGTGGTGTTACCGGTGGTGTTGGTGGTGTCACCGGTGGTGTTGGTGGTGTCACCGGTGGTGTTGGTGGTGTTACTGGTGGTTTCGGTGGAATTACCTTGTTGTTGAACTCAGTATCTACCGGTAATTGAGAAGTTGCTGTTAAGACTTTGCCTTCTTTAGTAACTGTTACTGTTACTGTAGCTACCATCTTATCGTATTCAACTCCTGTTTCAGTACCTTTAACCTCTTCCACAGTGTAAGTGTAAGTTCCTTCTTCTCCACGTTTGAACTCTAATGCAGAGAACTTGATGTTTCCTGTTGCATCGTTCTTAACTGTTTCAATAACTTTTCCATCTTTATCTTTAAGTACGAAGCTAAATTCACCTTCTTTTAGCTCACGTCCTTCAAGTTTCTTAGTGAAGTTAAATTCAACTTTAGTTGGGATGTTAACGACACGTTTTTCTGTTGGTTTTTCTGGAGTTTCTACAGATTTGCTTACTGGGTTGTAAACGTGAACGATTTGGTTCGCTTTGTTTTCGATGTCTACTCCACCAGGTACATCAGCTTTAACTGTAGCTGGAATATCAAATTTGTAGTAACGTCCAAATGCAAATTTAGTAGTATCAATAACTTGAGTATTTTCTGCATCACCTAAAGATTTGTTCATAGAAGCTTTAGATGTAGCTGTGATTACTCCGTTAGCTACTGTAATATCAAATTTAGAAGTTACATCAACTCCTGTTACGCTATCATATGCTTTAATATCAGCAGCGTTAACAGTTAATTTATCTGCATCGTAAGTATCAGAGATACCAACAGATTGGATGTTGTTTTTGTCAGTGAAGTTCTTAGTATCTAACCATACTTGGTAAACTAATTTATCTCCACGTTCAACAGTTTTAGTATTGATGTTTTCTGCTTCATTGTTGTTAGTTTGATCAGCATATGGGTTAGCATTTGTTTCAGTGTATTCATCTTGTAATTCATTATCATCGTCCATTAATTTTGTACCTGTTAGGTCAAATTTTTCTTTGTTAAGAACGAATTTTTCTGGTTGGAATACAGGCGTTTCTGGAGGAGTTATTTTGTTGTTGAACTCTTTATCCGCTGTTCCATCAGTTGCTTTACCATTAGCGTCTACCCCACCAGTAGAAACTACGTTAGTTACAGTTGTTAATGTGTGACCATTTTTAGCAACTTCTACAGTAATAGTAGCTTTCATAGTATCATATACCATTCCAGCTTCTTTAGTTGCAGGGATAACTTCTTCTACAGTATAAGTGTGAGTACCAACTTTAGAGTTGTCGAATGTTAATTCTGAGAATGTAACAGTTCCGTCTGCTTTGTTAGTTACTGTTTCAACTTCTTGTCCGTTTGCATCTTTAAGAACGAATTTGAATTCTCCGTCTTTAAGTTCACGTCCAGCTAATTTCTTAGTGAAGTCGAATTTAGTTTTAACAGGTGCTACAACGTAGTTGTTGAAGATTTTATCATCAGCACTTGATTTGAATCCACCTTCAGCACTGTATTTAACTGTAGCTTGTAATTCACCTTGAGCATTTTCAGTTACATTAACAGTCATAGTAACTGTCATTGCATCGTATTCAACATTTGCATCTGAACCTGGTGTTTCAGTGATTGTGTAAGTGTAAGTACCAACTTTGTTAAATGTTAATTTACTGAATGTAGCTTTACCATCAGCTTTGTTAGTTACAGTTTCTTCATATGCTTGGATTGATTTATTTGGTTGAACTTCTTTTAGTTTGAATGTAAACTCACCATTTGCTAGTACACGTCCTTCAAGTTGTTTTTCAACTTCTGGAGTTACTTCAACTGGTTCTTGTTTTACATAGTAGTAAACAGGTTGTTTATATGGTGTTAAATTATTTAATAAGTCAACGTTTGTACCGATACCTCCTACTCCACGTTCTAATTGTGCGTTAGCTGAACCGTGTCCAATTCCATCTCCTAAGAACGGTACGAATACAGTATGATATGGTGCATATCCAGAAGCTTTTTGGAAGTCGAATGGAACTTCTTTACCGTTTGGATAGTTAGTTTTTGCTCCTGTTTTTGGATCAGTAACAGTTCTAGTTTCTATTACATTACCAGTGTTTTTATCAATTAATTCAACTGTTGTATCTGTAGATTCATCAAATCTCTTATATGCACGTGCATAGTAATTGCGACTATAACGTTTATTGAATTCAGTTAAATCCCAGATAGCGTATGTATACCAATCTCCTTCTTTTCTCGCGTACCCAGCTGGTACAGGTTGAGAACTAACAGTTGCACCGTTAGCATCTCTGATTTCTGGAGTTACTTTTTCCCCATCTTTTAAGTAAGTAGTTACCGCTACTGGGTTAGAGTTGTGGTCTCCAGTTACTGCTTCGTTTGTAACAGCACGACGACTACGTACTCTTGGTTTGTTTGATTCATCTGAAGCTGGTTTTGCTTCAGTTGCTGCTGGTTTAGCTTCAGCTACAGCTGGTTTAGCAGCTGGTTTAGCAGCTTCTTCAGCAGTAACACCTGCTTCAGGTGTTGCTGCTTTTGCTTCCTCAGCTTTTTCTGAAGTTACAGCTGGAGCTTCCGTTGCTGCTTTTGCTTCCATTGCTAAAGTAGAGCTTGAGAGATCCACTTTAGGTGCTGGTGCTCCATCAGCGTAGGTCTCACCTGGAGCTTTAGTAGCAGTATCTTGCGCCCCTTGAGTCGACTCAGGTTGAACGCTTGCTGCTTCCTTGCTTGTGTCAGTAGACGTACTAGTTTCATCCGCAGCTACTGTCGGAGTTCCGACAGCAAAAAGCGCTGTCCCAAGTAACACAGAACAAACGCCAACGCTATACTTTCGCAAAGAAAAGCGCTGACGTCTATTAAACATTTCCTTCATTAATTGTATCTCCTCTTTCATATTTATATTATTTGATACATAACAGATATTACCAGACTTGTTGACCAACGTCAACTAAATATATCTGAGTTGTTACTTATCCTCAAACTTTCTGAATATTCAGATGATAATCCCCTCTATTTTTTTACATTTTTTTACTTTTTTTCCCATTTAGTCCATTTTTTTATTATCCCAATTTGTAAAATTAAGTTAGACAGATAAAGCCATCAACTTTCAGTTTCGTATTTGCATACAAAAACCGTTAGCCAAAAAGCTAACGGTATAAGTTTAAGTCAATCTATCACCTCAGTGATCAATCCTGTATCGACATCATAGACAGCTCCTGAGATAATGACGTCGTCTGGAATCAGTGGCGATGCTTTTAAGAGAGCAACATCCTCCCGGACGCTCTCGTAGATATCTTGAAAGGGTAGGAAGTCTTGGTCTCCAACATCAACTCCCAGTTCCTTCTTCAGATGCTGACGGAAGCCTTCATTCTCAAAGGTTTGTGCTCCACAGTCTGTGTGGTGCAAGACCACGATTTCTCGAGTCCCCATCTGTTGCTGTGAGATGACCAAGGAACGAATCATGTCCTCTGTCACGCGCCCACCTGCATTCCGCAAAATATGGGCATCCCCCAGAGCAAGACCTAGTGCCGGTGCGACGTGAAGACGAGAGTCCATACAGGTCACAATGGCCACTTGCGTTTTCGGTTTGATCGGAAGATGGAGGTCTCCGTGCAATTCAACATAGGCTTGATTGGCTTTTAAAAAATTCTCAAAATAGGACATTAGGAACTTCCTTTCTGGTTGGTAAAATAGTTTGAACACCAAATTATTTACACTCTATCTTACCATCTTTTTCCCAGATTGTCAGTTGTCAGCCTACATGAAAAAGGAGAGCAAAAGCAAACCGACTTCTACACTCCTTTCTTATCTTATGATCGTCTTGGTAAATAACGATTCAGCAAGCCAGCAAAGGTCTGAAGGTTGAGACTTTGAACATAGACCTCACCAGTTCCTCTAAAGGTATTGACCACTCCCTCACCTGTTCCGATTGATTGCCAGAAACCATTTTCCAAGTGAATACGATAATCCAAAGACTGGCTCCAAGCAACGACATGGGCATTATCGATGGTGATTTCTTGATTGTTCAGCTCAATTTTTTTAATAGAGCCGTATGCATTCACCAAGAGAGTCCCTTGTCCTTGGGTCGTCATAACGAAGAATCCTCCCTGACCACCAAAAAGAGCCTTACCGATTGATTGGAACTCCATTGTATAGAAGGCCGTGCCATCAAGGGCTAGAAAAGCACCATCGTTCAATCGATACTGCTTTTCACCCAAATACAGTGGTACAACCTGACCTGGTGAGTCAGGTGCCAATGCTAGGTAAGCATTATTAGACTGGGCAAAAACCTGGGTGATAAAAGTACTTTCACCCGAAACCATTGACCGTCCAACTGCTTTTACAAAGCGTCCCACACCAGAGCCACTTGCATTTAATTTGGTGTTGAGGGTCACATTAGGTGTATGGTAGACCATACTCCCCCGCTGAATATAGACAGTCTCACCTTGATTGAGAGATAACTCGACCAATGGGAATTGCACATTGTTGTCTGTAAAAAATTGCATGATAATTAACCCCTATCCTTAAGTAAGTATAGACAAAGTATAGCACAGGAAAAATCTTTTCGCAAACGATTTCAAACTCTGGTTAAGAAAAAACTTTTTTCAAAACTTCCCCTACAGTGGAGACTGCTATCACTTGAATACCATCTGGGATTGTGATGCCTTGGTGAGAATTTTTTGGCGCATAAATCTTAGTGAAGCCAAGTTTAGCCGCTTCGTTGATCCGTTGCTCAATCCGAGTCACTCGACGAATCTCCCCAGTCAAGCCAATCTCACCGATAAAGGCCTCTTGAGGATTGGTTGGAAGCTCCTTGTAGCTAGACGCAATGGCTACCGCTACGGCTAGGTCAATGGCCGGTTCGTCCAGTTTGACACCACCAGCTGACTTGAGATAGGCATCTTGATTTTGAAGAAGAAGTCCGCAACGTTTCTCTAAAACAGCCATAATGAGGCTGACCCGATTAAAGTCAAGACCTGTCGTCGTCCGCTTGGCATTTCCAAAAACAGTTGGGGTCACCAAGGCCTGAACCTCCGCCAAGATTGGTCTACTTCCTTCCATGGTGACGACAATAGCAGAACCAGTCGCCCCATCCAAGCGTTCTTCTAGGAAGACCTGACTGGGATTGAGGACTTCGACTAGGCCACCTGATTGCATCTCGAAAATCCCAATTTCATTGGTCGAGCCAAACCGGTTCTTGACCGCTCTTAGGATTCTGAAGGTATGGTGGCGCTCCCCTTCAAAGTAGAGCA
Source organism: Streptococcus sp. KHUD_013 (assembly GCF_052588545.1). NCBI lineage: Bacteria > Bacillati > Bacillota > Bacilli > Lactobacillales > Streptococcaceae > Streptococcus > Streptococcus sp. KHUD_013. The sequence continues at coordinate 175,337 of NZ_CP186264.1, read as the reverse complement.
CTGTATCCACCATGTGCTCCAACATCCGAGGACCTGCCAAGGTTCCTTCCTTGGTCACATGGCCAACGATGAAGATGGCGATATTATTGGTCTTAGCCAGCTGCATGAGCTCTGCCGTCACTTCCCGCACCTGAGAAACCGATCCCTGCACCCCTGAAATCTCAGGAGACATAATAGTCTGGATAGAGTCAATGATAAGGAAGTTAGGCTGGAGGCGCTCCACTTCTGCTCGCACGCTTTGCATATTGGTCTCCGCATAGAGATAAAACTCACTGTCAATATCCCCCAAGCGCTCTGCCCGAAGTTTGATTTGCTGGGCTGACTCCTCTCCACTAACGTAGAGGACCGTTCCCACTTGAGATAGTTGGGTCGATACCTGAAGGAGGAGAGTCGATTTACCAATTCCAGGATCTCCACCGATGAGGACCAGACTTCCTGGGACGACACCGCCTCCAAGGACGCGGTTGAATTCCTCCATCTCCGTCTTGGTACGATGCACATTGATGGAGGTCACATCCGCCAGTTTCATGGGTTTGGTCTTTTCACCTGTCAAGGACACTCGTGCATTCTTAACCTCTGCGACCTCGACCTCCTCGACAAAAGAAGACCAAGAACCACAGTTGGGACAGCGCCCTAGATACTTGGGTGAGTTATAAGCACAATTTTGACACACAAATGTCGTTTTTTTCTTTGCGATGATAAACCTCTTTCTAAATCTCTATCTCACACTCAATCACTTGGCAAAAATCGATCGTTTCATTCGGTACAAATTGGCGGATGAGCATGCGATGCGTGACCACTACAACCTTCTGATAGTCGCTGTACTTAGCCATAGATTCGATAAAACGAACTCTCATCTCCTCAGCTGTTTCATATTGAATCGGGCAATGTGGAAGGAGCTTTCCATTATTTTCTAGAAAGAGAGTCCGAGCTTTTTCAAAATTCTCTACTCCACTTTCTAAGACCTGCCATTCGTGCAATAAGGGTTCCACTTTCAAAGGTAGGCCCGTAGCACAAGCCAGATAAGAAGCTGTTTCTAAAGCTCGCGTTACTGCTGAAGCTACTAGCAGATCAGCTGATTGGAACAAGGGGTTTTGGCAAAGGTCCTGAGCCTGTTTCCTTCCCTTCTCAGATAAGGGAGCTAGATCCATTCCAAATCCGGAATAAGCACGCTCCTCTAACACACGATAATCTGGCTCCCCATGACGGACAAAGATAATCTTCATCTTAGTGCCCTGTTGACCCAAAGCCACCGGTCCGAACGCCATCTGCTTCATCCCCATCCGCGATTAAGAAAGGTGCAAAGACAGCCTGAACCACACGTTCCCCAACTTCAAGAATCACATCTTGGTCCGTAATATTTTTCATCTGAGCAAAGATATGGCCTTCATTTCCTGGATTGCCATAGTAGTCTCCATCGATAACCCCAACAGAGTTGATCAAGACCAGGCCCTTTTTGCGAGGGTTTGAAGAACGGTCATAAAGATAGAGTACTTCAGTCGGTTGCATATAGGCCTTGACCCCAGTTGGGACGAGGACGATTTCCCCAGGAGCAATCACCGTGCGCTCGGCCACCTTTAAGTCGTAACCAGCTGCGTGTGCTGTCTCCCGTTTTGGCAGTAAGTCCTGATTGGTATAGCTTGATACAAGTTCAAATCCACGAATTTTTGTCATGATGATTCCTCTTTCATTCTAATTAGTTTCCATCTCTTCTATTATACCATCACTTTTCCCTAGCGTCTCCCCTATACTATTATTCGTATTTTTTCTGACAAACACACAAAAGCCCCCTCAACCGAGGAGACTTTTGCAGGAGATTATATGAAAAAAGTAAACTGTATCAAACAAAGTTAGGAGGTCTTTGTTGATGAGACTAGTTTACCCCTTTCTCCTTAAAAAATCCTAAAGACTTTACAATTCTTTTAACAGATAGCGGAAGAGTTCGAGATTGCCTTTTTCTTCTTTGACCAGGAACTCTGGATGCCACTGCAAACCGATGATGCGATGACCATCCACTGCTTCGATGGCTTCAATGGTCTGGTCGCGTGGGTCAATGGCTGTCACTCGAAAGTTAGGCGCCAAGTCCTTGATGCTTTGGCGATGAACAGAATTGATCTGGCTAGCTTGTCCAAAGAGACGCTCCACCACACTGCCTTTTTTGGTCTCAATGGAATGAGAAGTGCCAAAAGGAAGACCTTGCCAGTGCCCTTCCACTTCTTGATGGAGAGTTCCACCGAAGGCAACATTGACCAACTGAACTCCTCGGCAGATAGCTAGGACCGGCTTGTTTTGACGGACTGCTTCTTTCAACAAGGCCAACTCAAACTGATCGCGCTCGAGATTGTAGTCATCACTCTCGATGGCGATCTCTTCTCCATAAAAGCTAGGATGGACATTTTGCCCCCCACTGAGGATAAGCTTGTCCACTGTTTCGATATAATCTTTGGCAAAAGATGGGTCTCCCACAGGAATGACCATAGGAAGGCCACCTACTTGCTTAATGGTTTCCGCAAACTTACAAGATACAGACGAATGGATATTTTTCCCATCTGGATCCACTGCACATAGATTGGCAGAGACTCCAACAATCGTTCTACACATGGCCTTCCCTCCTTTGATATTTCTATTCCCTATTTTATCATCCCACCCTTAGAGCGTCTAATATGTATTTTTTAAGAGCCTGATAAATATTTTTTATCACCGAAAGCAAAAAAACAGGCTTGTCTAGCAAGGCTAGAACAAAACCTGTTTTAATGATTAATTCTCACGTTTTTTGTAAACCAAGGCACTTCCAGCAACCGCCAATGCGAGTCCTGTAGCCACTAGTCCTTCACTCATTGATTGACCAGTAGAAGGAAGAACTTCTTTTTTATCCTCTTTTGGAGGATTTGATGGAATTTCTTTTTCTGGTTTTTCAGTAGAAGGTGGTGGAGTATTCCCTTTTGGAGGATTTGATGGAATTTCTTTTCTTGGTTTATCAGTAGAAGGTGGTGGAGTATCCCCTTTTGGAGGAGTCAGTTGATTGACAACATTCCCTTTATCTACTACCAAATTTGTCGCAGCAGTTAACTCTGCCGCAGAAACAGTGATTGAAACGGTTGAAAGTTGGTATCCTGCCGGAGCAGTCAATTCTTTCACCACATAATCCTTAGCCTCAAAGCCTACAAAGCTTACAAGACCATTAGCATCAGATGTCGCTGTCGCTTGACCTTCACCATATGGATTCGCAACTGGTGTCACACCATCCGCCTCAAAGAGTCCGAAGACTGCTCCTGCTAGAGATTGGTAGAATGGATTTACCTTGTGAAGCTGAATGGTATAAAGCTTCAATTCTGGTTTCTCAACTACTGGTGGAGTTGGTGGAATAGCAGTGAATGGTTTGTTGACAACTTTTCCTTGATCAAGTACTTGATCGGTTGACGCAATCAACTGGCTAGATGAAACAGTAATCGCTTCTTCAGAAAGTTGGTAACCTTCTGGTGCTGTCAATTCTTTCACTACATAATCCTTGGCTACAAGTCCTGTAAAGGTAACGAGACCATTGGCATCAGATGTCGCTGTCGCTTGACCTTCGCCATATGGATTTGCAACTGGTGTCACACCATCTGCTTCAAAGAGTCCAAAGACCGCTCCTGCCAAGACTTGACCTTCATTATTGACTTTGTGCAATTGGATGCTGTAAAGAGTCAATTCCGGTTTCTCAACAACTGGCGGAGTTGGTGGAATAGCAGTAAACGGTTGGTTCACCACATTTCCTTTATCCACTACCAAGTCTGTCGCAGCGCTCAATTCTGTTGCAGAGACAGCGATTGAAGCAGTTGATAGTTGGTAACCTTCTGGTGCTGTCAATTCTTTCACTACATAATCCTTAGCCTCAAAGCCTACAAAGCTGACAAGACCATTAGCATCGGATGTCGCTGTCGCTTGGCCTTCGCCATAAGGGTTGGCAACTGCTGTCACACCATCTGCTTCAAAGAGTCCGAAGACTGCTCCTGATAGAGCTTGACCTTCACCATTGACCTTGTGAAGTTGGATGGTATAAAGTTTAGCTTCTGGTTTTTCAACTACTGGTGGGGTTGGTGGGATTTCACTTGTCACAAAAGTATTGATAAAGGATTTCTTTTCACCATATGCCACTGTAGCCTTGATGGTATTGCTTGCATCATCTTTCGTAACAGTTACTGTCACTTCAATGCTAGCTTGATCGTAGGTCATTCCTTTTTCTTGAGATTGAGGAATCACTTCTTTAATCGTGTAGTGGAAAGTTTTTCCTGCATCTTCTTGTGAATAAGAAATTTCATCAAAGGCTACGGAACCATCTGCAGCATTTTGTTTTGTTTGAAGAACTTCCCCAGCTTCATCCAACAAGCTAAAGCTGAATTCTCCATCTTTTAGGTCACGACCTTCTAAAATCTTGCTCGCTGAAATCTGAGCTTTTGCTGGACTTGGAGCTGAGTAAGTATTTGCAAAGGCCTTGCTTTCTGGATAGACAACTGTTGCTTTTAGGTTGTCTCCATCTTTTGTTACCTTAACGGTTACTTGTTTTTCGGCTGTATCGTATGTGATACCTGGGGTAGTCCCTTTGACTTCTTTCACAGTGTATGTGTGTTCACCTTCTGCTGTGTAAGAGATTGATTCAAAGGTTACTTTACCAGCTTTGTTGGTAACAGTTTGAAGCTTATTAGTACCTTCGTACAATTCAAAGCTAAACTCGCCGTCTACCAAGTCACGACCTGTCAACTCTTTTGTCAACTCAATTGTTGCTGTCGCGGCGTTTGGGGTGAAAGCATTGGTAAAGGTTTTGCTTTCTGGATAGACAACTTCTGCCTTCAAGGAATCTCCATCACGAGTAACTTTAACAGTCACTTGTTTTTCAGAAGTATCGTAAGCAATAGTGGCGTTGTCACCTTTGACCTCTTTCACAGTGTAAGTGTGTTCACCTTCTGCTGTGTAAGAAATCGCATCAAAGGTCACTTTGCCAGATTTGTTAGTGACAGTTTGAAGCTTGTTAGCTCCTTCGTACAATTCAAAACTAAACTCACCGTCTACCAAGTCACGACCTGTCAACTCTTTTGCCAACTCAATTGTTGCTGTCGTCGCATTTGGGGTGAAAGCATTGGTAAAGGTTTTGCTTTCTGGGTAGACGACTTCTGCCTTCAAGGAATCTCCATCACGAGTAACTTTAACAGTCACTTGTTTTTCAGAAGCATCATAAGTAATAGTGGCATTGTCGCCCTTCACTTCCTTCACAGTATAGGTGTGTTCACCTTCTGCTGTGTAAGAAATCGCATCAAAGCTTACTTTACCAGATTTGTTGGTAACAGTTTGAAGCTTATTAGTACCTTCGTACAATTCAAAACTAAACTCGCCGTCTACCAAGTCACGACCTGTCAACTCTTTTGTCAACTCAATTGTTGCTGTCGCGGCGTTTGGGGTGAAAGCATTGGTAAAGGTTTTGCTTTCTGGGTAGACGACTTCTGCCTTCAAGGAATCTCCATCACGAGTGACTTTAACAGTCACTTGTTTTTCAGAAGCATCATAAGCAATCGTCGCATTATCCCCTTTGACCTCTTTCACAGTGTAAGTGTGTTCACCTTCTGCTGTGTAAGAAATCGCATCAAAGGTCACTTTGCCAGATTTGTTAGTGACAGTTTGAAGCTTGTTAGCTCCTTCGTACAATTCAAAACTAAACTCACCGTCTACCAAGTCACGACCTGTCAACTCTTTTGCCAACTCAATTGTTGCTGTCGTCGCATTTGGGGTGAAAGCATTGGTAAAGGTTTTGCTTTCTGGGTAGACGACTTCTGCCTTCAAGGAATCTCCATCACGAGTAACTTTAACAGTCACTTGTTTTTCAGAAGCATCATAAGTAATAGTGGCATTGTCGCCCTTCACTTCCTTCACAGTATAGGTGTGTTCACCTTCTGCTGTGTAAGAAATCGCATCAAAGCTTACTTTACCAGATTTGTTGGTAACAGTTTGAAGCTTATTAGTACCTTCGTACAATTCAAAACTAAACTCGCCGTCTACCAAGTCACGACCTGTCAACTCTTTTGTCAACTCAATTGTTGCTGTCGCGGCGTTTGGGGTGAAAGCATTGGTAAAGGTTTTGCTTTCTGGGTAGACGACTTCTGCCTTCAAGGAATCTCCATCACGAGTGACTTTAACAGTCACTTGTTTTTCAGAAGCATCATAAGCAATCGTCGCATTATCCCCTTTGACTTCTTTCACAGTATAAGTGTGTTCACCTTCTTCTGTGTAAGAGATTGATTCAAAGGTTACTTTACCAGCTTTGTTGGTAACAGTTTGAAGCTTGTTAGCTCCTTCGTACAATTCAAAGCTAAACTCACCGTCTACCAAATCACGACCTGTCAACTCTTTTGTCAACTCAATTGTTGCAGTCGTTGCGTTTGGTGTGAAGGCATTGGTAAAGGTTTTGCTTTCTGGATAGACGACTTCTGCCTTCAAAGCTCCTCCATCACGAGTGACTTTAACAGTCACTTGTTTTTCAGAAGCATCGTAAGTAATAGTGGCATTGTCGCCCTTCACTTCCTTCACAGTGTATGTGTGTTCACCTTCTTCAGTGTACTCAATCGGTGCAAATGTAATTTTCCCGTTTTGGTTAGTCGTTGTTTGAAGTTTGTTTGAACCTTCGTACAATTCAAAGCTAAACTCGCCGTCTACCAAGTCACGACCTGTAAGAACTTTATCCAACTCAATAACAGCTTGGGTTTTGGCCGGCTTCTCTTTCTTGTTTACAATGGTTTTGCTAACAGGTTTCGTTGGTGTCGTAAATTCGCTAGCTTCAACAATTGTATCTTCTGCCAACTCATACCCTTCCGGAGCTTGAATTTCTTTGATGATGTATTTATCTCTCAAGAGTTCTTTAAGGCTAAATTCACCTTTAGCATCTGACTCAAACTCACCTAATACTTGGCCAGTTGCTTGACGGATAACTTGGAATTTCGCACCTTTCAGCGGTTCATTACTTTCGTCAACTTTATGAACTTGAATGCCAAAGGCATAACCAACACCTTCACCACCAGCGATTTGGATATTTACTTTACTATTTGAATCGTATGGTTTTTTGTTATCACCTACGATAGTTGCTTTATTTTTGATCACCTCACGGTCAACCGCATCATAGTTAACAACTGCTTCATATTCAACTGCAAAGTGATCGTTAGCAGAAATGTTCCCTAGATTAATCGTAAATGTAGTATCTGTTGCATTGACAGTGTATTGAGAGGTAACATCTGTTTTGTTTAGAAGTTGCCATGTTCCACTGCTGTGATCCCAAGTACCTTTGTAGATCTTAAAGCTACCTGGCTTGTAGGTGACACCTGGTGATTCCATAGTATCGGACAGAACTGCATTGCTAATTGCCTCATTAGTCCGATTGACAGAAATACGAAAACCTAGGCTCTTGTGATTTCCATTATCCCAACCTGATTTGATAATAGTATACCGTTTACCTTCTCCGATGGTTCCACTTTTTACTGTACCATCGAATTTCACTTTATTATTAACAGAGACTTTAACTGGTGCATTACCATCATTTGGGAACTTATCTTTATTAACACCAGCATAGAAGAAGAACGAACCTGAAATATCATTTTTCTCTTCGACAAATTTTGTGAATGTCAATACAATTTTACCAGTAGTTGCATCAACTTTTGCATTGGCAATCAATTTACCAGTAATGGAGTCTTTAATTTCAAAATCCTGAGATTTGATGTCAATCGGAGAAGAAATAGTTACTTCGGTCGTATCCCCTGCTTTAACGTTTTTTCCTTCTAAAGCAAATTTGGCATTCAAACGGAAAGTATCATATCTTCCAAGCGGAGTTGTTAAATCCCCACCATCATTATTTTGAATTTTCACATCCGTGATGACATCCACTTTTTTGGACGTTTCTGCTTTTACATTTTTAGAAAAAAGCGTAAAGCACACAATCAATAATGAAAGCATCATTGATAAATATATTGCTAACTTTTTCATTTTTTCTCCCCTTATATTCATAATAATAAGCGAAACTATTATATCAAAAACAAGTGCTATTGCAAGTACAAAGTAGTATTTTTTTATTTGATTCCCCTGCTAAATGAGATTTCTTCATAAAACAATTGATAGTCATACAAGTTTTTTCACCTATAATATGTTAAAATAGAGAGAAGAATAGAATTGTCCTTCAAGGCTCACTTGGGGCCGTTTCGAAGGCGCAAGCGCTAGACTCCTAGCCTTGTTGAAAAATAGACATAGAAATGGAAGATACAATGGAAAAACAAACCGTTGCAGTATTGGGTCCTGGTTCATGGGGAACAGCCCTTTCACAAGTCCTCAATGATAACGGCCATGAAGTCCGTCTCTGGGGGAATATCCAAGAACAAATCGATGAAATCAATACTGATCATACCAACAAACGCTATTTCAAAGATATCGTTATTAGTGAAGAAATCACTGCTACGACTGATTTGAAAGCTGCCTTGGACGGAATAGACGCTATCCTTTTTGTCGTTCCTACAAAGGTGACCCGCTTGGTCGCTAAACAAGTCGCTGAAACACTGGATCACCCTGTAACAGTCATGCACGCATCCAAAGGGTTAGAGCCTGGTACACATGATCGAATTTCCCAAATCCTTGAAGAAGAAATCCCCGCTTCTCTTCGCAGTGAGGTTGTAGTTGTTTCTGGACCAAGTCACGCGGAAGAGACCATCGTACGGGACATCACTCTCATTACAGCAGCCTCTAAAGATTTAGAAGTTGCCCGCTATGTTCAAGAACTCTTTAGCAACCACTACTTCCGTCTGTATACCAATACAGATGTTATCGGAGTGGAAACTGCTGGGGCCTTGAAAAATATCATCGCGGTCGGGGCTGGAGCCCTGCACGGTCTTGGTTATGGTGACAATGCCAAAGCAGCCATCATCACGCGCGGTCTCGCTGAAATCACGCGCCTTGGCGTTAAGCTCGGAGCTAGCCCCTTGACATATAGTGGTTTGTCTGGGGTCGGTGACTTGATCGTTACCGGAACTTCTGTCCACTCCCGCAACTGGCGAGCTGGGGATGCTCTCGGACGTGGTGAAAAATTAGTGGACATTGAAGCCAACATGGGGATGATCATTGAGGGGATCTCTACGACCAAAGTCGCCCATGAACTGGCGCAAGAATTGGATGTCTATATGCCGATTACACAGGCCATTTACCAAGTCATCTACGAAGGAAAAGATATCCGCGAAGCCATCCACAACATGATGAGCAATGAATTTAAAGAAGAAAACGAGTGGAAATAAGTCAACCACCCTATCATAAATCCTACCTTTTAGAAAGGAAACCGCATGACTAAAGTTAGAAAAGCAGTCATTCCTGCAGCTGGCTTGGGGACCCGCTTCCTCCCAGCTACCAAAGCTCTGGCAAAAGAAATGTTACCAATCGTTGACAAACCGACGATTCAATTTATTGTAGAGGAAGCTCTCAAATCAGGTATCGAAGACATTCTGGTTGTAACGGGCAAATCAAAACGTTCAATCGAAGACCACTTCGATTCAAATTTTGAACTAGAGTATAACCTCAAAGAAAAAGGGAAAAATGACCTTTTGAAATTAGTAGACGAAACAACAGGGATGCGTCTCCACTTCATTCGTCAAAAACATCCCCGTGGACTTGGAGATGCTGTTCTTCAGGCTAAAGCCTTCGTTGGAAATGAGCCTTTCGTCGTCATGTTGGGAGATGACCTCATGGATATCACCAATGACGATGCCCTGCCATTGACCAAACAATTGATGAACGACTACGATGAAACCCATGCATCAACGATAGCTGTGATGGAAGTCCCTCACGAAGAGGTTTCTGCTTACGGAGTCATTGCTCCTCAAGGAGAAGGAATCAACGGACTTTATAGCGTTGAAACCTTTGTAGAAAAACCAGCACCCGAGGAAGCACCAAGTGACCTTGCCATTATCGGACGCTACCTCTTAACTCCTGAGATCTTTGATATTCTTGCAAATCAAGAACCAGGTGCTGGCAATGAAATTCAATTGACGGATGCGATCGACACCCTTAATAAAACACAACGCGTCTTTGCCCGTGAATTTAAAGGGCAACGTTACGATGTGGGGGATAAATTTGGCTTTATGAAAACTTCTATTGACTATGCTTTGAAACACCCACAAGTCAAAAATGATCTTAAACAATATATTATCGACCTTGGGAAAAAATTAGAAGCATCTGAACAAACTGCAGACTAATCATTTACAAATCAAAAGAATACAAAAAGACTGGCCATATAATGTAAGGGCTTTGCTACCTTACAATGGTCAATCTTTTTTCGTAAAAAAGAGACTGGATAAAAAATCCAGCCTCTTTCTTTTTATTGGACTTGGTCCAATTCACTTTTTAATTCTTATTGTTTAAGGATGAACATTGTAAGAATAATTTGTATTTGGGAAAGTTTCGACAGTTGCTTTCTCGAAAGACGAACCAAAACGATTGTTCTCATTTCCGCCATTACCAGCTGAAACTGCTTCAGATGGGTCTTGAACCTTTTCTTCTGGTTTCACAAATGTTTCAACTTTAGTAGAAACATAAGATTCCTTATCTTTTGTAGCTGCATAACCGAAACGGTTATTTGGATTGCCTTCTTCATTGACTTTCGTTTGAATTGGCTGAGTTTTTTCTGGCTGTACTGGTTTTTCCGGTTGAACTGGTTTTTCTGGTTCTACTGGTTTGTCCGGTTGAACCGGTTTTTCTGGTTGAACTGGTTTTTCTGGTTCTGGGTCTTTGTAATCATCAGGCTTAGAGGCACGATATGGATCATCTTTACGACCTAACTCAATCAAACGCGCATGCATATCTGCTTCATAAGATTTGAAGTGTTCAAATAGTTTTTTAGAAAGTGCAAGAGCATTTGCTGTAACTTCGTCTTCTACTGCTTTAGCAGCTTCGGGATTATCTTTCAAAGCTTTATATTTCGCATCACTAGCTTCTTGTTCAATAATCAATTGTTTTTCAAGAGCTTTCCAGTGATCTTGGACTGATTTTCCAAAGACATCTTGGTTATTGATCGCCATGTTGTCAATATGCCAAACAGTCCAATACCAAGAATTTGGATCATAGGTTTCTGTTTGTGGTTTAAAGGCTTCATAAGTGTCTTTCACATTTCCATAGAATGGGACATATGGAGTGTTCCGTGATGGTCCCATCCCTAACCAAACTGTACCACCAAATGATTTTGGTAGTTTTGGATTGATTTGATAGACATGAGCGTCGATAACGTTTTCATTCCCTAGTGCATATTTGTATTGATCCTTGCGAACCGTGTCGTTTGCGCCATTGTCACCTTGTTTCTTCACTCCAATTTGATCGTCCGGAACGAAGCGACCATTTAAGTGTTCAAAGCGATTCCGTTGCATAGCAAAGGCATCTTCTAAAGTAAATTTCTTATTTGGATTAGTTGGAGAACGGAATAGTTCGTATTCGTCATCCTCGTAAGTCACTTTAGACTCTGGATCAAGTACTGTAATCCCTGCATAAGTCCGAGAACGGTCCCCTTCTGCATATTTTTCAGGTCCGTAAGACTTAGCAATATGGAAGTTGCCATCTTTATCAGTCTTATAACTTCCTGATTCTTTTGCTACTTTTTCAACATCTTTAGAGGCGATGACATTTTCAGTGTCATTCAAGTTGACATGACCAAGGTAATAGGTATTCGCAAAAACTGCATATTTATCTTCAGGTACTTTTACAGCCACATATTGATGACCTGAAAGAATTTCCATATACCAGGTTTCGTTTTGGTCAGCAACTACAACTGTATTTCCTTCAGCTGATCCCTTTTCTTCGATAACTTTTCCAAGTAATTCGATTGCTTCACGAGCTGTTTTTGCACGAGGTAAGATTACGTCGAGCATAGCAGCTTCTGGAAGTCCATCTTTTTTCAGTGGATCTTTTTCTAATACCTTTTTATTTGGAATTGCTGTAACAGTAGCAGTCATGGAAACACCCGCTTCGTTAAAGCCATGTTCCCCAAATGCACCATTGCTACCATCTCCACGAGCGGAATCATAAGCAGCTGTGTATTTCATTTCGCTGGCAGCATGAGGATAGGTGAAACCATTGGATTCGTCCTGAATTTGGTCTCCTTCCTTATAATTCTTGGCATCAACAACAACATAGTTTTTGTTGTGTTTTCCGCCGTTTGGATAATAAGGATAGTCCTCAGTCCGACCAAACAGGGTGGTACCATCCTTGGTCAACTGACGGCCAATGATAAATCCACAACAAGCCTCAACAGCTTGAAACGGAAGGAGCAATATAGCCATCGCTACTAACGAGAGCTTAATCAACCATTTTTTCATTGCAAATCTCCTTTTATTTAATATTTTATCCATTTTATGAATGGATAAGAAAGATATTTACAATTGTTAGTTTACTCCTTTTCAATCCTTTTTGCAAGCGCTTTCTTATGTTGTCTTTATTCACTTTTCGAGCAACTTTTTGAGTGTAGCTGCTTATTTTTGGATTTTATATACAAAAAAACTGAGACTTCACTCAGTTTTCAGATAATTTACAAATTCGTTACAAATCATAAAAAGGGATGAGCAAGTAAAGGCCAAGCATAAAGAAGGATGGCCCCAGCTGTATAAAGAAACAGAGCTACCAAGCGCCAGCTTTTTTTCAGGCTATCTCGCTCACCATAAACGGGAAAGACAAAGGCTAGAAGCCCTCCTCCCACCAGGCCTCCTAAGTGACCTGCTAGACTGATCCCCGGCATAAAGCTAAAGAGGATATTGATCAGAATCAAGGAAGTATAACGTTGGCTCAGATAGTGAATATAGGGACTTCGAGCGATAAAGCGCAAACTGGCAATGGCACCAAAGATACCAAACAAGGCGGTAGAAGCCCCAGCTGCTACGACTTCTGGGGAAAAGATCATCACAAAAAGATTGCCCATTAAGCCGGATAAGAGGTAGAGGGCTAAAAAGGCCTTCGAGCCAAATAGATCTTCTGCGATTCTCCCGATAAAATAGAGGGTAACCATGTTCAAAACAAAGTGCTGCAAGCCAACATGAACAAACATGGCAGCAAGCAAACGCCAGCTCTGGCTTGGGTCCACCTGGATTTCTGCTCCTAAGACACCCCCAAAATCGTAGACAGTTTGGACCGATTCATAGTCAAAGCCACGAAGCAATAACATGGATAGAAAAACGCCGGTTGTTAACAGAAGCAAGCTACTGGTCACTGGGTATTTCTTATCAAATAGTTGATTCATCCACAAGAACCTCCTGTACTGGAATATCATGAGGGGCAGGTGCAAAGTCTACTTCTTGGCAGGCATAGATGGTGCTGACGGTCGCTCCGTCGAAATCTGCCAAATAGCGATCGTAATAGCCTCCTCCATAACCAAGTCGGTAGCCATCCTTTTGAAAGGCCACTCCGGGAACATGGATCAGGTCAATCTCCGACTGATCTACCGCTTGAGCCCCATCCTCTGGTTCCAAGAGGCCAAAGCCTGTTGGTTTCAAGTTCTGCGGATCATAGGTTGCAAATTCCATGCGCCCTTTTGGATAGGTTTTTGGGATGACGACCTGTTTGCCATCTTCTAGAGCTGCATCAATGAGAAAACTTGTATCCACCTCATGCGGGAAGGACAAATAGGTCGCAATCACGCTTGCTGCTTGATAAGCTGGCAAAGAGCGCAACCGCTGGATCAAGGCTTGATCAGCCTTTCGCTTGTTCTCCGGCTCCAAGCCTTTCATCTTCTTCAATACACTTTTTCGAATACTTGCTTTCATTTCCATCTCTCTTTATTGGTTGGCTTTCATTTTTAAGAAAGGACTAATGGCTTTGACCCCAACGTGCAGGGCTTCTTCCTTGGGACTCATCTGAGGGTGATGAAGGGCATAAGGACTGTCCACTCCCAACCAGAACATGACTCCATCCACTTTTGACAAGAGATAACCAAAATCCTCTCCGGTCATGGCGGGCAGGATATCAATCAGGGTGACATCTTCTGCTTGATCAAAGAAGGTCATCAGTTCATCTGCCAAGTCCGGATTGTTTTCCACCGGCAAATAGCCCCCTTGCTTAAGTTCCAACTCTAGATCCATATCAAAAGCATCTGCAACCCCTCTGGCAATCGTCTCGAGTCGCTTCTGGGTCAAGAGGTTCATTTCCATGGTCAGGGTCCGAATCGTCCCATGCAGAAAGGCTGTCTCCGCAATGACATTATTGGTCGTCCCCGCATGCATGGAACCGAAGGTCACAACCGCTCCCTCGATAGGATCGACATTGCGGCTGACAATGGTTTGAACCTGGGTGACAAAATAGCTAGCAGCGACCAGGGCATCCTTGGCTTCATGGGGAAAGGCGGCGTGTCCACCTTTTCCTTTAAAGGTCAGCTTCACTTCACAGGTCCCTGCAAAGAGCGTCCCCCGATTGGTCGCGATTTCGCCTACCTTTAAGTCCGGACGGACATGGAGGCCGTAGAATTGATCAGGTAGCCAGTCTCCAAAGGCCCCATCTTCATACATAAGCATGCCTCCAGCTTCATTTTCCTCAGCCGGTTGAAAGAGGAATAAGAGATTGTTCTTCGGTTGTACTTGGACCAGTTGCTCCAACAAGCCCAAGGCCAGAGTCATATGGACATCATGGCCACAGGCATGCATCCGACCTTCGTGGCGGGAGGCAAAGTCAAGGCCAGTTTGCTCGATAATGGGCAGTCCATCGATATCCGTCCTCCAGCCAATGGTCTTTTCTGGATTGGATCCTTTCAGAAAAACCAGGCTCCCCGTCCGCCAGGTCCGCTGCTCGACGAATTCTTTTCCCTCGGTGATTTCTGCGATGCGCTCCAAGAGATAGGCTTGTGTTTTAAATTCTTCTAGTCCAATTTCTGGGATTTGATGCAGGTCCCGCCGAATTTTTACTAAATCAAGTGTCATATCCATCTTCCTCTTTTGAGAAGAAGCCGAGGTATCCCCCAGCTTCCTTTTCTTATTCCTCTATTATAGGTTACGCAAGGCATCCTCAAGCGCTGTTTTTTGTTGCGTCTGTTCGTCAATCGTCTTGATCACGCGCGCAGGTACACCTGCTACCACTACATTTTCAGGTACATCTTGGGTAACAATCGCACCCGCTGCTACGACAGAGCCATTGCCAACTTGAACCCCTTCGATGACAACGGCATTGGCACCCACCAAGACGTTATCCCCGATACGAACTGGTTCTGCAGAGGCTGGCTCAATGACACCTGCAAGGACTGCTCCTGCTCCGATATGGCTATTTTTACCAACCGTTGCACGGCCACCAAGAATAGCTCCCATATCGATCATGGTCCCTGCACCAATTTCAGCCCCGATATTGATGACGGCTCCCATCATGATTACCGCATTGTCTTCAATGGTCACCTGATCTCGAATGATCGCACCCGGTTCAATCCTGGCATTCAAATAACGCTTGTCCAGCAAAGGTACCGCTGAATTGCGACCATCTTGCTCTACGATATAGTCTTTGTTTTCTGTTAAGTTGGCAAGAAGGGGCTCAATCTCTTTCCAGTCTCCAAATAGGACATTGCCTAGCTTTACAACGGATGCTGGAAGCTCTCCTGCCAATTCCCCTTCAAAGGTCACTTTTACGTTGGTTTTCTTTTCTGCATTGCCGATAAAGGCGATAATTTCTTGTGCAGTCATTTTTTGTGCAGTCATGTCAGTACCTCTTGTTCTTTGTAGTCAGTCCTCTAGGAAGATAAACTCCTTTTGAACTCTTAGATTTTACTATTATAGCATAATTTGCAAGAATTCTTTCTCATCTAAAAATTTCATCAAAGCAACACGTTCTGGACCAATAGAGACAAGTAGAGAGGCCAGAATTTTTTGACAACCCCTAAATAGGAATTCTCAGATGATCTTATCGATTATGATTTATCCTCAACACTCCTTATACTCTTCAAACGGAATCTTCCCCCAGTTTCATCAAAAGACATAAAGACACTCATCTTATCCCTTGTAGTATAGACGATTGTAATTCGTTTGACTCCCCCAATAGCATAATTATTATGCATAAAGTCAGGAGTTCCTAATTCTTTTACAGCTTCTGTCAACTCTAGACCTTCTTCAGATGAAGCTTGCAAAGCCTTATAGTCTTTACTTGTTTTCGTGACTTCTCCTCTAAAACTTTTCCTAGTATAATAGGTCACACTACTGAGTTCCATAGAATCTTGTTCTTTCTGAAAATTAAGAGACAAGCGCCCTGTATCCCCGACGAGCTCATATTCTAATCCGATTCTCTGGCTACCGTCGGAGCTAGAGGACAGGTGACCAGAGACCGCTTTCCCAATCTGATCGACAATCTGCTCTGGCGTTACATTAGGTTCATTCGCTTTTCTCACTAAAGAAATGAAATCCTCTATGGACAATTCAATTCTGTGGTCCTTGTCAATATAAGGAGAATCTTCTCCAAAAAATGTAAATTCAGTTTTTACGGATGAATCTGTTGGGAGCTTCTCAGTCTTTTTAGTGGTTGAATAGGAATCTCTTTGATGGGAAAGGTATCTTACATAGTGGAGAGCCCCACAAAAGAGACACACAATGACGACAAGACCTATCCCTAGCTTCAGGAGACCACTGCGACGAGAAAACCAGGATGCTTTGAACTGGCCCATTTGGGATGCGTATACTCGATCTGATCTCGAATATTTGTCTTCCTCAAATTGATCTTTGGATTCAAATACCTCTCCTTGTGGTTGACCTTCTGAAAACACCTCCGGTACTTTTTTATTCCCCCCTGGCACTTTTGACCATTCTCGTTGAATTTTTCTACCTTTTTGCATTTCACTCTCCCTTATTCTCGTTTCTCAGGATGGAAGAAAACGGAATGAGACTCCTCCTTCTCACTTTAGTTATTCTTTTTTATCCTTTAATTTCGTCATACTTCCCAAACGGAAAAAATCTCCATCTTGATCAAAATACAAGGTAACTCGCATCTCATCACTTGCTTTATAGGAGATAGCAATTTGAGCCTCCGTCCCAGGTAAAAAACTGGAATAGAGCCAATCTGGTACTCCCAATTCTTTGATAGCTTCCATCAACTCCACCCCCTCTTGACCTGGCTGAGGAATAAGAGCACTATAATCATCACTTGTTCTTTCAGTTGATTCTCTCTGGCTTTCTAGGGTAAAATACTGGATCGAATGCAGAAGGAGGCGATTCTCCTTTTCACTAAAATCAAAGTCCAGTGCTGCTTTATTATCGGTAAGGAGATACGTCAATACACTTCCTCGACTACCATCAGAGTCTATACTCACATATCCATCTCTTGCTTTTCCTAATTGGTTGAAAATATCATCCATAGTAAGGTTGGCATCATTAATTTTTCTAATGTATGCGACAACCTCCTCTATATTGATATCAATTTTATGATTTGGGTCTGTATAGCGAGAGTTTTTATTAAAAAGATTTTTAAATTCCTTATCTGATAAACGAGCCTCTGTCCCCTTGCTTAATTTTACAGAGTGAGAATCATGCGCAGGTGATTTCACATATCGAGACACAATGTTAAAAAGGAACAAGAGGAACAGACCTCCTAGCACTAGCTTGAAGAAAATAGAGAAATGAGCTAAGTAAGACTTCTTAAGCACACTTTTTTGAAGATTCTCTCCACCATTTCGCTTCCCTGTTTTTGCTTCTTTGACCCTGCTTGGTAGTTCCATCCTATCATTCTGCAGATTACTTTTTGAAGAGAGCTCTGAAGAGATTTTATTTCCACCTGGGACCTTAGTCCATTCTCTCTGAATCTTTCTACCTTTTTCCATTCAATTTCTCCCCTCTATCAGGTAAGACTTGTAATCCCTTGAGAGTCCACCTGGCTCTTTCGCAACAAATAGCAAGAACCATCCATTATTTCAATCTCTAATAAATAAGATTTCCCCTTCTCATCCTGAAAGGATAGTTGAAATCCTTCCTGATCAGGGCTGATTTGGCGTCGGACGAAGGATTGTAGGCCCTGATAGTTGCCTAACAAGGCCTTCAGATTTATTTTTTCTCCAAGCTCCAAACCTTGATAAACTTTTTCTGAAAAAACTATATTCCCCTCCCGGTCTAGATTGGCTAAACTGGCGTCGATCTCTTCTAGCAGATAGCTCCCATCAGCCCCCTTGCTAAAAAGCAAACGGATGGAGGCTCCCTTTCCCCTATCGTCCCATCGATAGAGCAGGGAGAGACTGGGTTGCTTGCTTGCTGTAGATTGAAAGAGAACTTTCTCTTGGGGGTGCCCCATCTCCTTCAGAAGGGTCTCCAGGCGACTTCCAGTCTGCTTCAGGCTACCGTTTTGGTTCTTTATCGACAGAGGGAAGTGCTCGATCTGGTCCAAGGTCCATGGCGAATCCTTTTTTTCATTCGTTTCTTTTAAGAGTCGCTCCCCTTGAAATTCTTTCGCTTTAAAAGTTGATAAGTTCTTTATTTCACTTATCGCTGTAGAACTTTTCGGCGGATGACTAAGGACCTCTAATCCCATCCCTAGGAGGAGCGCTAGCAGCAGGAGACCAGGAATTGTTAACTTCTTGATGACTGTATCCATTTACTCCTCCTTATTCGACCTTGACTAGATGATAGCGAGCATCATTTTGGGCTTGCAAAGTGAGAAAGACGAGCCCCTCTTGTGCACGGTAGGTTAGGACCAAAACTGTCTTTCCATCCTTATGATTCAAAAGCAATGATTGTGGCAAGCCAACCTTTTGTAAAATGTCTTCTAGTTTCATGCCAGTTTTCTCTTTCCCACTAGCAAGACTGGTCAAGGCTGCCTTTTTCAGCTGTTTACTTTCTATATTCTGCTTAGAGGTTGGTTGATAGCCCTGAATAGCTGTTAGATAGTAGCCATCCTTCATATGGGTAAATTCAAATTGGTATCTATCTCGACCATCTTGTGTCGTTCCATAGCTGAGACGAAGGAGCTGCGTTCTAGCTTTTGACTCAAGCCGAGCTTGCTTGGCTCCCCCTAATTTTTTGACCAGGGTCTCTGGTGTCGTCCCCTTGGTGCTTGGCCCACCAGTCCCATCTCCTATTTTAAACTCCAGCAATTCCTCCAAATGCACCCCAACTTCTGGTCGATCTGATTTCGCCAGGAAAGCCTGCAGATAAGCTTCTTCCTTACGAAAGGTCACTTGCTGGTCTTGATTTAGCTGGTCTTGTGGCCTCCCAGAAGCAGCAAGACCGTAGCCTACGCCCAGCATTGCGAGGACCACAAAAATAATCCCTCTTTTTTGGATGAAAGCTAAGAGGGTCTTCAGATGTTTTCCTGTTGTTTCCTTTACATTATCCATTCTGCGATCGTATCTGTATCCCTTTCCGTCCAACTGTTCACACGTGTTTCCTTTGTCAACATATCCTACTATACCATAAATAGCCAGTCCTCGCTAGAACAGAAAAAGATCTGAAAATACTATTCCAGATCTTTTTAGGTTTTTAAGTGAATGGGTTTTTCCTCCCTTACATCTTTCGAAAAGAATGAATGAAGAGCCCTTCTTCATCATCATTCTTTTTCAGATAAGAGGAAATCACCATCTGATTGTCTCACAAAAGTCAACCTATATTCAGAGGAACTTGAGGATTTAAAAGATACTCTCATTGTAGTCACAATATCATGAGTTTTGTAGTCCTCTTCTGCAGACATTGAAAGACTAGAAATAGTATGATCCTTAATCACTTCCTTGTAGGATACACCATCCTTACCAGTTTTGGCATCTCCCACTTTCAGTTTATCATAGTAAGATGAGGTCATAAAATCGTCCTCAGCTTCTTTATTATTTCCTGAATAATAGAGGTCTTTTAAATAATAATTGTCTCCATTCTTCTGAAACGTAAGGCGCATTTCACGAACAGTACGATAAGAAGGCAGCGTATCATCCTGATCTTCGTCTAACTCACCCCATTCTAAATCAATTTTATCTCTTCGAAACGTGCCTTTCAAAGCCTTGCCATGTGCATCCACGACATCTTCAATGCTTGTTCCTAAATCTGGAGTTTCGTATGTCCCAAACTCCAAATCAGCTAAATCATCAATGTTCCAAGAAAATTCTGCTTCTTCCGAATTAATATACTTCCCAGACTGATCACGTTTTGATTCCCCTGCGTCAGCTGTTGGGTGAAGGGCTGGTTCGCTACTTTTAGCATTTGTTGCACCAAAAGAACGGCCAAGAAATAGACCTGCAATGACTCCTAAGACTGCAAAAACACTAACACAAGCGATTAATAGACCTTTCCCTGGCTTCTTTTGATTACCAGTTTCTGGCACACCAAATGGTACCTGTGATTGATTCATATCCATCTTTCATCTATCTCCTCTATATTAAAAACGTTCTGGACCAATGTATAAGAAGTCCCCATCTGGTTGTGCTAAGAAGCGTAATGTCTTATAATCGTCACCGACCTTAAAGTTTACGGTTGCAATAACACGAGTAGAGTCATACTCTTCTCCATCAGCAGTAGCTTTTGTTTCTGTTCCAATTCGAACAGCACTTGATTTACGCTTTTTCAAAACTTCTGATAAGGAAGTTCCACCTCTACCAGTTTTCTTATCTCCTGTTTTCAGATTTTTGAATTCTTTTGTACTTAACTCATAATCTGCAGAAGTTCCTTCATCTTCATCCTCATCTTCTTCATCTGCATGGAATTCTTCTAAATCATAAGCTTCTACAGTTTTCAAATAATAATTGCCATCAACTTTTTCAAATCGGAAATAAACATTCTGATGTTCAGCATTCTTTGCGCGATCCCAATAAAGAGTGAGGCTATTCTTATCATACTCTACACTGGAAGCCAATCCATAGGTTTCAACAATCTGATCAGCAGTCAAACCATAACCATCCTTATTGGTATAACTCAAGGAACCAAGGTCTTTAAGAGTCCAGGTGAAAACAGCCTCCTTCTTTTCTGTAATGAAGCTGTTCTTTATCTTTTTCGCTTCTTCATTAGCGCGTTCTAAACGTTTTGTTCGATTAGCATCTGCTTGAGGCTTAGATGAATTTCCCCAGAAATAGCCAGCTCCACCACCAATTAATCCACCAAGAAGGAGTGCAAGAAGGGAAAAGACAACAAATTTCGTCCATCCACGCTTCGGTTTTGGCTGAACATTCCATTGCGATTGGAAGGCTTGAGGGTTCCCTTGTTGGTAGAACGGATTATTTTCTACCTGAGGCGCTTGATTTTGGAAAAATTGTTCCTGTCCTCCAGCTTGTGGTCTTTCTACTGGAGAAGCCTGTTGAAAGCCTTGCGCTCCTGGTGCTCCAAATGGCTCATAAGCTGTTTGGCCATTTTGTGCTCCAAAAGGTTCTTGAACAGTCTGCCCCCCTTGTGCTCCAAAAGGTTCTTGAACGGTTTGTTCAGTTTGGGCTTCAAGAGGTGGTTGAACAGTTTGTTCGTCTTGCGCTCCAAAAGGTGTCTTGTCTTCTGTTGTCATAATCTCTCCTTTACTAACAACCTGCGCCCGTCATTCTCCCCACTTTTCGTGACCATAGTTTGACGTGCAAAGTATAAATATAGTAGTTCTACTATATCATAAAACAGTCTATTTTTCCACCTCATTCTGAGATATTGAAAGCGATTAAAAAACGACCTCTTGCGAGATCGTTTTGTTGTCTATTATAGACGAGCGTTGAGTTCTTTGCTCAATTCTTCAAATCCTGGTTTACCAAGAAGGGCAAACATGTTACGTTTGTAAGCTTCAACACCTGGTTGGTCAAATGGGTTGATCGCGTTTAAGTAACCTGAAAGGGCAATGGCCAATTCGAAGAAGTAGATAGTGTAACCAAGAGTGAAGGCATCTTGCTCAGGAAGAGTTACGTACATGTTTGGTACGTCACCGTCAGTGTGGGCAAGAAGAACACCGTCAGTCGCTTTTTTGTTAACGAAGTCAACGTCTTTTCCTTGGAGGTATCCAAGTCCGTCAAGGTCTTCTTCCAAAGTAGGGATGATCACATTCTTACGAGGTTTGTCAACGCGGACAACTGTTTCAAACATGATGCGAGTTCCTTCTTGGATAAATTGACCCAATGAGTGCAAGTCTGTTGAGAAGTTAGCTGAAGTTGGGTAAATACCTTTTTGGTCTTTCCCTTCTGACTCACCAGCCAATTGTTTCCACCATTCTGAGAAGTATTGAAGAGATGGCTCGTAGTTTACCAAGATTTCAGTCGCATAACCTTTACGGTAAAGGATGTTACGAACTGCTGCGTATTGGTAAGCTTCGTTTTCAGAAAGTTTGTCTGAAGTGTAGTCTTTACGAGCAGCATTCGCACCTTCCATAAGGGCTTTGATATCTGCACCTGATGCTGCGATTGGAAGCAAACCAACTGCTGTCAATACTGAGAAGCGTCCACCGATATCATCTGGAACCACAAATGTTTCCCAACCGTTAGCATCTGCTTCAACCTTAACAGCACCTTTTTGGCGGTCAGTTGTTGCGTAGATCCGTTTGTTAGCTTCTTCTTGACCGTATTTCTTAACCAAAAGTTCTTTGAAGACACGGAAAGCGATGGCTGGTTCAGTTGTTGTACCTGATTTAGAAATCACGTTTACCGAGAAGTCTTTGTCTGCTACGTACTCTACCAAGTCAGCAAGGTATGTTGATGAGATTGAGTTCCCAGCGTAAAGGATTTGTGGTGCTTTGCGTTCTTCTTTTGTTTGCAAGTTTGCAAAGTGATGGTTCAAGAAGTCAATGGCAGCTTTCGCACCAAGGTATGATCCACCGATACCGATAACGACCAAAACATCGCTGTCAGCTTTGATTTGCTCAGCAGCTTTCAAGATGCGGTCAAATTCTTCGCGGTCGTAGTTTTCAGGAAGGTCCAACCAACCCAAGAAGTCGCTACCAGCACCAGTTCCTTTACGGATCAATTCGTCTGCTGCTGTAACTTGTGCTTGCATGTAGTCCACTTCATGTGGGGCAACAAATTTACCCAAAACTTTTGAGTAGTCAAATTTAATATGAGACATGTTATTCCTCCAAAATTTCTTCTTCTCTATGATATCGCTTTACTGGGATTTAATCAAGGGAAACCATCCTGTAAAACGTTTTCATTTGCTAATTTTTTTATTTTCACAAATCAAGCAACGACGCAATAGCAATCGTTTGCATATAGAGCCTTATTTTGAACGGAACAGACAAAAAAAGGAGCCTCTTCCGAAGCTCTATTTTTACGCTATTATTCTTTGAATCCACTAATGAATTTCGAGATGACGCTAGTGAGTGATCGGCTACAGGTCTCGTAAATCCTATGGGTCAGATCTCCTCCTGCAGACTTGACTCTCTATATATTTCGGAACGTAGTTCTCGCTTTGCTCGAACTGCGTCAATGTACCTAAGTTCATCCGCGTCCGTTGGACTTGATTCACTAAGGTACATAGAAAAAGAGCACACAGTTCACTTCGCTTAGGGCTGCTGGATTCCTCCCCTGACCCGCTTCACGCAGAACTGTTGCTCCGATAGGTATTATATCATAATTTGTTCGATTTGCAAAGGTCCGGTTTTTATTCTTGTGTCTCGACCTTGGCTGCGAGCTTGGCTTGTTTTTTTCGTTCTCGGCCTTGGCGGAAAAAGGTCTGCATAATGGCTGCACATTCTGCTTCCAAGATTCCTGTTTCTACTTCCACCCGGTGATTGAGACGTTCATCTGTCAAAATGTCGTAGAGACTCCCTGCTCCACCAAACTTCTGATTGGTCGCACCGTAGACTACCTGAGGGATCCGGGCCAGCCCGATGGCACCACTGCACATGACACAGGGTTCAATGGTCACAAAAAGAGTCGTATCCAGCAAACGCCAGCTCTCTTCATGCTGATTGGCTTCTTCAATCGCCATCACCTCTGCATGCATGACCGCTCGCTGCAATTCCTCTCGCGCGTTGTGGCCCCGTCCAATGATCTCACCGTCTTTGACAATGACACAGCCAATGGGTATTTCCTCATGGGCTAAGGCAATCTCTGCCTCTTTTAAAGCCTCCCGCATAAAAGCTTCTTTCTCTTCTAGGGTATAGTTTCTCACTTGTACACTCACTTACTTTTTATGTTCTTGTTCTATTATATGATGAAGCCAGAAAAAAAGCCAACAATGGGTGACTTCTTATAGGGAGATATTATGAAAAAAAGTTTGGATTCTAAACAAAGTGGGAGGTCTTTGTTTATGGTCTTAGTATAGACCACAGGGCTTAAAGTATTCTTAAGACTCAAAAAAGTTGAGAGAGACTCCCAACTTTTATTGAATTATTTACTTGACCAGACACTTTCCAGGATATTGGTTTGGTCACGATCTGGTCCGACTGAGAAGGTTGAAATGCGCACACCAACCAACTCACCGATCCGGCGAACATAATTGCGGGCATTTTCTGGAAGCTCATCCATGTGACGGACACCGGTGATGTCTTCTGACCAACCTGGTAATTCTTCATAGATTGGTTTGCAACGTTTGAGTTGCTCCAAGCTTGCTGGGTAGTGGTCAATGCGTTCTCCATCCAAGTCGTAAGCCACACAGATCTTCACTGTATCCAAACCTGACAGAACGTCGATGGAGTTCAAGCTGAGGTTGGTAATTCCTGACACACGACGGCTATGGCGCATGACAACTGAGTCAAACCAACCGACACGACGTGGACGACCGGTTGTTGTCCCATACTCATGGCCGACTTCACGGATCCGATCACCCACTTCATCAAAGAGCTCCGTAGGGAATGGGCCATCTCCAACACGGCTGGTATAGGCTTTACATACACCGACAACCTTATCGATCTTACTTGGGCCGACACCTGATCCGATGGTCACCCCACCTGCAACAGGGTTTGAGGAAGTTACAAATGGATAGGTTCCTTGGTCGATATCCAACATAACCCCTTGGGCTCCTTCAAAGAGCACGCGCTTGCCGTTATCCAAAGCATCGTTCAAGATAACAGAAGTATCGGTTACATATTGTTTGATTTGTTGACCATATTCATAGTATTCTTCGAAGATATCGTCAAATGACAAAGCCTCTGCATCATAGAGTTTGGTAAATTGACGGTTCTTTTCTTCCAAATTGATGCGAAGGCGTTCCGCAAAGACGTCACGGTCCAAAAGATCCGCAATCCGAATTCCTACACGTGCAGCCTTGTCCATATAGGCTGGTCCAATCCCTTTGATGGTCGTTCCGATTTTGTTGTCCCCTTTAGACTCTTCTTGGAGACGGTCCAATTCGATGTGGTAAGGAAGGATGACATGGGCACGGTCAGAAATGCGAAGGCTGTCTGTTGATACCCCTTCTTCATGGAGATAAGCCAACTCTTTGACCAATGATTTCGGGTTGACCACCACCCCATTTCCAATCACAGAGATCTTTTCAGGGAAGAAGATACCAGAAGGAATCAAGTGCAACTTGAACTTTTTGCCGTCAATCACGATGGTGTGACCGGCATTGTCCCCACCTTGGTAGCGAGCAATGACTTCTGCATTGGCTGATAGGAAGTCTGTAATCTTCCCTTTTCCTTCATCTCCCCACTGGGTTCCTACAACAACTACTGATGTCATATCTTTGTCTGAGCTATATAGCTCGTCCTTTCTTGAAAAGCAGGCAGGAATCTCACCTGCGATTATGTTTTATACCTCATTATATGAAAAATTTGACAATTTTTCAAGGAGGGTTCATCATTTCATTTGTTTTTTCTCTTATGTAGACGAATTACATTTTTACAAAATATGTATTTTCTGAATTTTAGTACTTAATTTAAAATAAAAGTTCGGAATTTTTGTAAAATCGTAGCGGAAATTTGCTTTCTTTTTCCGTTTGTAATAGACTAAAATAACTACCATAGGACGGTGAAACGATGACGATTAATCAATTACTGCAGAAACTGGATACATCAAGCCCTATTCTCCAAGCGACCTTTGGTCTGGAGAGGGAAAATCTGCGAGTGACAACTGATGGACACTTAGCTCAAACTGCTCATCCGAGTCAGCTTGGTTCCCGCAATTTCCACCCGACCATCCAAACAGACTTCAGCGAACAACAACTGGAACTAATTACACCTATTGCTCACTCTACTAAGGAAGCGCGGCGCTTACTGGGAGCTATCAGCGATGTGGCAGGCCGCTCAATTGACCAGAGTGAATGCCTGTGGCCTCTGTCCATGCCACCGCAGCTGACTGAAGAAGATATTATCATCGCCCGTCTGGAAAACGAATACGAACGCCACTACCGAGAGGGTTTAGCGAAAAAATATGGCAAAAAACTACAGGCCATCTCTGGTATCCACTACAACATGGAGCTAGGGAAAGATCTGGTCGCTGCTCTCTTTCAAGTCAGCTCCTATCATTTACTCAAGGACTTTAAAAATGACCTCTATCTCAAACTGGCTCGAAACTTTCTGCGTTTCCGATGGCTCTTAACCTATCTCTACGGTGCTGCTCCTCTGGCAGAAGCCGGCTTCTACAGTCAGGAATACCCGCAGCCTATCCGCTCTTTTCGCAACAGCAACTATGGCTATGTCAATGACGAGAATATTCAGGTGTCCTACACTTCTTTGGAGCAATATGTAACCGATATTGACAACTACGTTCAGTCTGGCGAGCTCAGTGCTGAAAAAGAATTTTACTCAGCCGTTCGCTTCCGTGGACAGAAGCACAATCGCGCCTATCTGGAGCAGGGTATCACCTATCTGGAATTCCGCTGCTTCGATCTCAATCCTTTTGACCATTTGGGCATTAGCCAAGAGACCTTAGATACTGTCCATCTCTTTTTACTGGGCCTGCTCTGGCTAGATGATGTAGAAAATGTTGATGCAGTATTAAAAGATGCTCATGATTTGAACCAGAAAATTGCTTGTAGCCACCCGCTGACTGCCCTGCCAGATGAGGCAGACAGCTCAGCCATTCTCCAAGCCATGGAAGGGCTCATCCAGCATTTTGAACTGCCAACTTACTATCAAACTTTGCTGGACCAGATGAGAGAGGCTCTCTTACATCCTCAGCTGACACTGTCAGGACAGCTCCTGCCCCATATCCAGCAAGATTCCTTAACAGCTTTTGGTCTAGAAAAAGCAGAAGAATACCACCGCTATGCCTGGACTGCTCCTTATGCCCTCAAAGGCTACGAAAATATGGAACTGTCCACCCAGATGCTACTCTTTGATGCTATTCAAAAGGGGCTAAATGTCGAAATTTTAGATGAAAAGGACCAATTTCTCAAGCTTTGGCATGGTAGTCATGTAGAATATGTCAAGAACGGTAATATGACCTCCAAGGATAACTATGTCATCCCTTTGGCCATGGCCAATAAAACAGTCACCAAAAAGATTTTGGCAGCAGCTGACTTTCCCGTTCCGGCTGGAGCAGAATTTTCTTCTCTAGAAGAGGGACTGGCCTACTACCCTTTGATTAAGAACCGAGAAATTGTTGTCAAACCCAAGTCAACTAACTTCGGACTGGGCATCTCTATCTTCCAAGAGCCAGCTAGCCTGGAAGCTTATCACAAGGCTCTGGAGATTGCTTTTTCAGAAGATGTCGCCGTCTTAGTGGAGGAATTTATCGCTGGAACGGAGTACCGCTTCTTTGTCTTAGACGGACAATGCCAAGCAGTCCTCTTGCGAGTGGCGGCCAATGTCGTCGGAGACGGTCAGCATACCGTGAGAGAATTGATTGCCATCAAAAATGACAATCCTCTGCGGGGCCGAGATCATCGTTCACCGCTTGAAATCATTGAACTGGGGGACATTGAACTGCTCATGCTGGACCAGCAAGGCTATGGACCAGATGATATCCTGCCTGCTGGAGTCAAGGTTGACTTGCGGCGCAATTCCAACATTTCTACTGGCGGAGACTCGATTGATGTCACAGACAGCATGCACCCATCTTATAAGGAACTCGCTGCGGACATGGCAAAGGCTATGGGAGCCTGGGCCTGTGGCGTTGATCTCATCATCCCTGACAGCTCTGCTATTTCCACAAAGGAAAATCCCAACTGTACCTGCATCGAGCTCAACTTCAATCCTTCTATGTATATGCACACCTATTGTGCTGAGGGGCCGGGACAAAGCATTACTCCGAAAATACTAGCTAAACTTTTCCCAGAAATGGACCTATAAAGTAAGAAAACGCAGAAGATGTCTCTGCGTTTTTGTTTTGTAACCGAGGTAGAGTTTTAGATGATAACCTAAAAAGATTAAGCATGGTCCTCCTACAAGTTTAAAATAGCAAGTCATTTGCTGTAAAATCATCCTCTAACAAGCAAATTTCAAATCTCTCCTGCATATAGCAGAGGAAATCTTCCCTTTTTCCCAAAAAGAATCATAGGCCGCGAATACAAGGCTAGTATCATCTGAACAAGTTCCAGCCAGTTACTGTTGGCTTCCATAGCCCACCATCTCAATCGCTTTAAAATTGCCTCGGGTTAAAAATTCATACGGAACCCCTAATGCATCAGCTACCGCCAAACCATAGACTGCCGCTTTCAAAGATTGGTTCATGCTAGCCTCCTTTGTTTTATTATACTATTTTTGGTCTTAAAATTCTTCCTAACCCCAAAAAGCAAGCGCAGGCCTGCGCCTGTTTTTCTATTTTGTGTTAAAATAAAAGGTATGGACAAAATTATCAAAACTATCTCAGAAAGTGGCTCTTTCCGTGCCTTTGTACTAGACAGTACAGAGACCGTGCGAGCAGCCCAAGAATACCATCAGACACAAGCAAGTTCAACAGTGGCCCTTGGGCGCACCCTGATCGCTAGTCAAATTCTCGCAGCCAATGAAAAAGGAAACACCAAGATAACAGTGAAAATCCTGGGCACTAGCTCACTTGGTGCTATCATCACTGTGGCAGATACTCAAGGAAACGTCAAAGGCTACGTGCAAAATCCTGGTGTGGATATCAAGAAAACAGCGACCGGTGAAGTCGTGGTCGGACCATTTGTCGGAAACGGGGAATTCCTAGTGATTACCGACTACGGCACAGGCAATCCTTATCATTCCATGACACCTCTCGTCACTGGAGAAATCGGTGAAGACCTAGCTTATTACTTGACTGAAAGCCAACAAACGCCATCTGCGGTTGGGCTCAATGTCCTCCTTGATGAAGAAGACAAGGTCAAGGTTGCCGGTGGTTTCTTGGTGCAGGTCTTGCCAAATGCCAAGGAAGAAGAAATTGCCAGCTTTGAAAAACGGATCCAAGAAATGCCGGCCATTTCTACCCTTTTAGCCTCTGACGACCATATTGAAGCCCTTCTTACTGCCATCTATGGTGACGAACCATACAAGCGTCTCTCAGAAGAAGAGATCCGCTTCCAGTGTGACTGTAGCAAGGAACGCTTCATGAATGCCTTGGCAAGCTTACCAGCCAAAGACCTTCAAGAAATGAAGGACGAAGACCATGGCGCGGAAATCGCTTGCCAATTCTGTCAGACAACTTACCACTTTGATGAAAACGACTTGGAGGAACTCATTCGTGACAAATCTTAATACACCTTTTATGATTGGGAACGTCGAGATCCCAAACCGGACGGTCCTAGCCCCCATGGCCGGTGTGACCAACTCAGCTTTCCGGACCATTGCGAAAGAACTCGGAGCTGGCCTTGTGGTCATGGAAATGGTCTCTGATAAAGGGATCCAATACAACAACGAAAAGACCCTGCATATGCTCCATATCGATGAGGGAGAAAATCCAGTATCAATCCAGCTCTTTGGGAGCGACGAAGATAGCTTAGCACGCGCAGCAGAATTTATCCAAGAAAATACCAAAACTGATATCGTTGATATCAATATGGGCTGCCCAGTTAATAAGATCGTCAAAAACGAGGCTGGTGCCATGTGGCTCAGGGACCCTGATAAGATTTACTCTATTATCAACAAGGTTCAATCTGTCCTTGATATCCCTCTCACTGTCAAAATGCGTACAGGCTGGTCTGACCCATCCCTAGCAGTCGAGAATGCCCTTGCTGCAGAAGCTGCAGGTGTTTCTGCCCTTGCTATGCACGGACGGACCCGGGAGCAAATGTACACTGGTCATGCAGACCTTGAGACCCTTCATAAGGTTGCACAAGCTCTGACAAAAATCCCATTTATCGCCAACGGGGATATCCGCACGGTTCAAGAAGCCAAACAACGCATCGAAGAAGTTGGTGCTGACGCTGTCATGATTGGACGAGCTGCTATGGGGAACCCTTACCTCTTTAACCAAATCAATCATTACTTTGAAACAGGAGAGATTCTACCTGATTTGACCTTCGAAGACAAGATGAAGATTGCCTACGAGCATCTGAAACGCTTGATCGATCTCAAGGGCGAACACATTGCCGTTCGTGAATTCCGTGGCTTAGCTCCTCATTACCTTCGTGGGACTTCTGGCGCAGCTAAACTTCGTGGAGCGATTTCTCAAGCCAATAGCCTAGCTGAGATTGAAGAACTTCTTCAATTAAACGCATAAGAAACATAAAAATAGGACCTTATGTGAACTGCTCCCCCAAAAAGTTAGACAGAAAAAATCTAACTTTTTTGGGGGTTTTATTATGAAATTGACAGATGAGGATATCGTTCTGATCTATGCACTCAGAAAACAAGGACAAAGCTTCCAACGATCATCACAGCAACTTCATTGAAAATGACCCAAGGCATTCTGCAGTTTCCGGCCCTCAACCTTCTCGTTTGGGCAGAAACTTTCATCTGTTTGACAATCCTGATCTATGTATTGATTGGCTATAACCACTATTTAAAAAGATAAAAGAACCCCCTAGCACGTAGAAGTGTTAGGGGGGTGTTGTTTCTGTTAGGTTGATAGTTATTATAACCAAAATCCAAGCGGTTTCTTACTTCTCCTCGTGCAACGATAGAAAGCCATAGACCATAGTCCCAAAGATTGCTCCAATACTAAGACCAAAGACCAGTAAGGGGATCATTATCTCTGTTTGGATGATTTTTTCCAAGAAAGTTGAAAGGGGCATCTGCTGAACGAAGAGTTTATGAAAGACCAGCAGGGCAAATAAGCCAATCTCAATACTTATAAATACCAACCAACTACGAACTTTAATTTGGTGTTTGCTGTAGGTTCTATAGATGATTTCTGATTTGTCGTCCTTTTCAAGATGAAGCTCTTGGACGGCTCTTTGGGCTTTTATAGTCATAGAAAGAATGAGTCCAAAATAGATGAAGGGCATAACATTTCGAACAATTTCTATAAAGCGTCCGAATAAAATATAGAACAGGAAGAGAAAGAAGGAAGAGTAAAAGATTTGAACCATGGAACGGGCGCAAGCCTTGTAGATAACCTCTTGACGGCATTCGTCAAAAGGCCCTTGTATATGAAAGAGATTTCGAAGTAAGCGAGTTGTTAAGTCTTCTTTTTTCATGGATGAATTCTCCTAAATGAACGATGTTACTTTGTTTCTTTTACGAATTGATAGAGATAATAAAGATAAGTGATAGAAGAAAGGCTAGCGATAGTTAATAGTAAATAATATTTCCAATTGCTTGAGATGACCATCAGTTGTGGCAGAGATAGAATCATAAAGCATAGTGCTAAGTTGAGTATGCGCGTTTTTTGGGAATCTATCTTTAGATAAGTCAGTCCTTTGTTGAATGCTGGAACAAAGACTAGAAGGAGAACTACATCGTAGAGGGGCAAGTTCCCTGAAACTATGATGAAGATGAGCAGTGAAGCAAACAAAAGATGATAGGTCAGTAAAGTTAGTAATGATTTCATAGGGCACCTCCTAATCGTCGTCCTGATTTTTTTTAGCTTTTTGAATACGATGGGAGAAAACGCTCTGCATGGTCAATCCGAAGAATAAAGTTGCTATGATAGTTGTCACAAAATGTCCTGTATTTAAAAGAGAACTTAGATAACTCTTATTATCATCCGTCAAGACATTAAGAAATGGGATTCCAAAGAACATACCTAGTCCATATATTAGACCTGCTTTCAGACCAGGAAAACGTAACTGTTTCTTTTCTTTTTGACTCAACATATCAGGATCGATAGCTGTGATACCCGTTTTCTTGGTTTGAGAAAGCACATAGAAAGCGGCTATCATAGAAATACCAAATATCACCAGAGGATAACCGATAGCAACTATTTCTGGATATTTATTGGCAAGAACGAGTGGGATTAAATTGCCAAATATCATCAGGTAAAAGAGGACGATAAAGACCTGATTACCGATACGATCAGCTTCACGTCGTTTGTGTTCGTCAAGAGGTCCAGAAATACCATATGTACGTTTGATAAGTTTTTCAGTGAATGTTTCTTTTTTCATTTTTTCTCCTTTTTAAAACTCTTCTTCCCAAAAGAGACTGTTGAGGTCAGTCTGTAGGCTTCTAGCAAGATTGAGACAGAGTTCCAGGGTAGGATTGTACTTGTCGTTTTCAATCATGTTGATGGTTTGCCTCGAGACGCCGATATCCTTGGCAAGTTCGAGTTGGGACTTTCCCAGTTCCTTTCGGAATTCTTTTACACGATTCATGCTTCTTCCTTTTAATTTATGTCGTATATATTTGACCATAGTATATTATTTTAAAAATAAAATGTCAACTATTTTTGACATTATTTTTAATTTTTCTTTCTAAAACAAAAAAGAGAGTGGGACAGAAATCGGTCATTCGTTAGAATTCGATTTCGTCGTCCCACCTCCGCACAGTTGAGTAGGGCTGTAAAAGCTGATGAAATCAGCGTAGTAGAGCCCACTCAACCACTGCGTCTTGCTCGACAATCCAAAAACAATTGAGAGGCTAGGACTTTTGTCCCAGCCTCTTTTGTATCTTATTGATCCGCTTGAGACTCGCTTTCTTTCCAGCGATAGGTCTTGCGTGGTTTTTTCTTAGGTACCCGCTTGACACCCACTTCTTCAACGTAAGAGCCATAGGTTACAAGGAAATTATTGGTCAAAATTTCTTTATCTGGATGGATCAAATTCACCAACTCGGTTGCTTCGTATACGGTGAAAGGCTCTTCTAGGAGATGGAGGAAGGTTGGATTCCAGGCCAAGCGCCCTTGGATCCGCTTGATAGATTCTTGGACAATCTCATAGTGGTCAAAGGCAAAATCTTCAGCCGTCAAGACACGTCCATCTAGGGAACATTCCCCATGTTTGAAGTCCACATCGAGAAAGAGAACTTCTTTGGCATCATCTCCAGCTCGGACCATATCTACTGCTTCAGCTGGCAAATAAACCAAGTGAGCAATGGTAATGACCCAACCCCGAGGGTCCCGACCAGGAGTAGAAACTGTCATTAGTTGCTCGACCTTTTGAGGGGTCAATTCTAGTCCAACTTCTTCCTGGACTTCACGGATACAAGCCTGGATAGCATCTTCGTGCTTTTGCAAGAATCCTCCAACCAAGGCGACCCGATGCTGACAAGGGTGGGTTTTCCGGCGAATCACCAAGAGTTTCAAGCGCCCTTCTACAAAGCAGTAGGCCACCATATCGGCAGTTACGCTTGGATTTTCATAGGTGGGATGATCCTGCTCCTTATACCAACGGAGGAATTCTTCCTCGCTGACGACCGTCTCGTAGTATTCCTTTTCGTTCATCCCTTCCGGAATGCTGATTGTTGCCATCTAAGCAACCTCCTTTTTCACTGCTTTACTCCACTGATACCAACCGACAAGACTGTTAAGGGTATAGACCCAATACATTCCCTGAATATGGATGCTTTCTCCCCACCAGAGGTAGATACTGAAGAGGTTGGTCGCAATCCAGAAAATCCACTGTTCACGATAGAGACCGGTCATGAGAAGTTGACCGACTCCATTGGTCGCATCTGTCACACTATCACGGAAAGGTCGTGCGCTGTGGATGCTTTTATAGGCGTAGCCCATCCCGATCCAAATCAGAGCTGTTAGGGCCAAGTACTTGATCCATTCCATTAGGTTTAATTTCTTGGCCTCAAAATGAGATTCTTCCGCTTCCCCCTGATCATTGATCCGATTCGACAACCAGACATAGAGACCAATTGGCTGCATCACGAAGAAATACAAGGTCGTCAAGACTTCTCCATAGAAGTTTTTGTTCAAGGCTAGGATTAAATAAATAGCTGAGTTTACTGCTCCAAAGAGATAGTTACTAGCCCGACCTTCTGCTACTAGTATAACACAAACTATTCCTGTCCAGGATGCAAAGAGCCCCAACCAATCATGACTCGCTTCCTGATTGGTAAATTCTAAGATAAAGGGCACGCTGGACAAAGCAAGCAAATAGAGCCATTGTGTCAATGTGCGGCCAGCGAACAGGTCTTTCCAAAGGAGTTTCATAATGCCTACAAAGCCACGTTTGCCTGCTTCTCGATGGACATTTTTTAAATGTTCCCCAAATGTTTGAATTTTTTCTTGTAATCGTTTCATGTTGCTTCTCCTTTAATCAGCTTGATAAATCGTATCGATGACACGTTTCGCTTCTTCATAATTCCCCAAGTAGTCTTGCCCGAGATAGGCTGTAGGGATATCCGAGAGGTATTGATGGCGGAGGTAATCCAGGTGATTTGAAAAACTGTTGCGAATTTCATCATCTGCCATGGTCATATCACGGAAACCATCATTAACATAGGAGCCAATAGGTTGGACAAATAAGATTAAATCCCACTTTTCCTTAGCTAAGATGCTGACAAAGAGATTGTCAAAGGTATCCGTCATACCGGTCTCTTGGCCTTCTACTTCCATATAGTAGTCGTAATAGCCCTTCGTCACCAGAGAATTTGTATCCGCAATGACTAAGCCACGATTGGCACTACTATCGATTAATTTTGAGGTTTGATCGTATTGTCCGAGTAGGAGATAATAGTAATCTTTTGGTGTTAGTTCATCATCCCGTACATTATTTCTAATTTGGTACTCCCGAGCATATTCCAAGCTCACTGGCGCATCATAGAAACGGGCCAAATCCTTTGCCAAGGTCGTCTTCCCATTACTAGCACTACCCATAATGAGAACCTTTTTCGTAAACTGACGACGGAAGGGTTGGGCAATATATTTCCAATATTTGCTCGGGTTCTCTCTGATGAGGGTTCCTGAGATGCCAAACTGACGCTCCTGCAGGCGGGCTTCAAAGCCTCGCGCTTCAAGTTCTTCTTGGTAAGCCTTCTCTCCAACAAAGAAGATCAGCTCTTCTCTCTCTGCATGATATTGAATGGTTTCTAAGGCTGTTTTCAACCAAGGCTCCCATCCCAAAGGATAGCGGGGAAGATCTGTCTCGTCAAGTTTATATATTTGAGTGAGTTCATCATTTGAAAAACCTTCTCGGATATAGCGAAAACGTTTCTGCAAAGGAAGTCCAACTTCTTCTCCACGGTCTCCTTTGTACCCAGAAACAATTACACGAACGCGGTCACATTGGCGCTTTGCCCGTTGAATTAAATCAATATGCCCTTGATGAAGGGGGGCAAATGTTCCAAAAACCACTGCCACTTTTTCTTTCATCTTACTGGCTCCTTTGTATTATTATTTCAAAACATGCTTTGCTTATACTTTTATTATAAACTATAATTAGCCAGTGTCAATACTTTTTTATAAAAAAATATATTTTTATAAAATAAAAATTAAAAAGATCCAACTCTGTATGTTATTATACAGAATTGAACCTCTGATTTCAATCATTTTTTTAATATTTCTTAATGGCGAGTCATTATTCCCGAACCAAGGCGTGCGCATGTCCATTTTCAGCCACTTGAACACTTGCCACTTGACCATCTTGACCGACGACTATATCCAAGCTAGCTGTAGATCCATCTTGAGTGGAAATCAAGCCAGCATGATAATGACCATGATCCAAGTTGTATTCATAGCTTCCAATCGTATAGCCCACTGCATCGCCACCTGGAGTTTGAATGGTCACTTGACCTCCTTGCCCAATTGTTACGCCGGTATCGCGACCATCGGTCCAACTACCTGCTGCTGTAGAATAATCCCCTGAGGCATAAGCTAACACACCTTTATAGCGTGGGTTCTCTGTCTTAGAGGCTTGCTCTTTAGCACTCGTGCGACCTTCCTCCAAGCTAGGACGTTTTTGTTTTTCTGGTGCTGAGTTCACTGCTGGTTTTGTTTCTTTGGAAGGAGTTGGAACCAGGCCTTGACTGGCTTCTGGAACTCTTGGTGTCACCGGAGTTGACGGACTTTTTTGGCTCGCTTGTGTCTCGCTCGAAGCGATGGTAGGAGATGCTGCCACCTCTGCGCTTTGTTGGCTTTGTGTGGTTTTGCTTATAGCCTTTTTCTCTTCTTTTTTACTCGTAGAACTTTGTTTTACTTGTGCAATTTTATTAGTTGAAGATGGACTGGTTTCCTTTTTCTTTTCTGATCCACAGCCGCTTAAGAGAAGAGCAGCTGTTAGAGCAAGGGTGGATAGACTAAATAAGGTTCCTTTCATTTTCATGGCAATACCTCTCTTTTGTAACATTTGTTACATTTTGTAATATAATTGTAACATTTATCTATAGGGACGTCAAGAGGATTCACAATTCTTATAAAAAATAGAAACTAGTTTCAAAAAAAGAGTGAACCCATGGAGTCCTAGTCCAAGCATTCACTCTTTTTCTTATTGATAGACTTCTTGATAAAATTCGATAGTGTCTCCATCTTGGACAGTGGTCTCTGCTGCCCCTTTTGGTGCCATCTCTCCATTGATCTTGTACATCCAATAGAGCCCCTTGCTTTCGTCTTGGGCTACTCCATCGATCGAGGTGATGAGGCCACCCTTCTCCTCAATTTTGTAGTTGCCTTTAAGGACTTCCATCAAGTTGGCTTTTTCTGCAACCTTTAGGGTCTTGCTTTGAGCTTCTTGCCCTTCAGGGGCGATACTTACCGTAATGGTACTTTCTTTTTCTTTTGCTACTTGTGAGCTAGAAGCTGAGTTTTTCGTAGCTGATGGTGTGCTTTGTCCGCAGCTAACCAAGACAAGAGCCGCTAAGACAGTAAACAAGCTATAAAGTGTTTTTTTCATGATACAATCTCCTAAATATGACATAAAGTAAAGGATAAAAACAAGCGGTGGAAAGGGCATGGGCTAGGTTAAAGCTAAAGCCATTTACCAGAGCATAGGTCCACCAAGGCATGTGATAGAGGACAGCATAAACACTATCAATCAACATCCCGTAGAGAAAGGATAAGATGCCGACCACTAGGGTTTGGACTTCCAAAGACAAGTGGTGGCAAAGCCCTCGCCAAAGAGTCAAGAGGAGGGCAAAGACTAGAATCTGAGCGACTACCACTGGACTCATCCCCAAGAGAAAGGCTGAAGTAAACATAGTGACAGCCATCACCAAACAGGCGAATGGCCAGTCTTCGAATAGCACCAGCAAAAAGAAGATGGCACTAATGGGTTGGACATTGGGTAGAAAGGCAAAAGCTTGTCGCAACACCACACAGAGTGCTGCTAGGAGGGTGATTCGGGTCAAGCGTTTGAGAGGCACTGCATATCCTCCTAGTCAATCGTGAAGTTAAGCTGACCAGACTTGACACCTACCTTGAGGGTTTGACCTTCAGCCACTTCTCCTCTCAAGAGGATCTCTGCCAAGTAGTCTTCCACCTGGGTCTGGATAGTTCGACGCAAAGGTCGAGCTCCCATCTCTGGATCATATCCGTGAGTTGCCAGCCATTTAAGGGCAGACGCCTGGAATTTCAGAGCAATGCCCTTCTCTGCTAGGGATTGAACCAACGGTTTCACCATAATCTTGACAATCTCGTGCATTTGGTCACTGGTCAAGCTATGGAAGACGACCTTTTCATCAATCCGGTTGATAAACTCTGGTCGATAGGTCTTCTTCAACTCTTCGAAGATGCGTTTTTCCATATTGGCTTGGTCAAAGCGAATATCCTTGGCTCCAAAACCAACTGTCTTATCATCTCGTAAAGTAGTAGCTCCCAAGTTTGACGTCATGATAATAATGGTATTGGAGAAATCCACCTTGCGTCCCTTGCTGTCGGTCAAGACACCGTCATCCAAGACTTGCAAGAGAACGTTAAAGATATCTGGATGGGCTTTTTCCACCTCATCAAACAAGAGGACTGAATAAGGTTTGTTGCGGACTTTTTCCGTCAACTCACCACCTTCTTCATAACCAACGTAACCCGGAGGAGCTCCGTTGAGACGACTAGCCGCAAATTTCTCCATGTATTCACTCATATCAAAGCGAATCAAAGCGGACTCGTCATCAAAGAGGACCTCAGCAAGCGCCTTGGCTAGCTCGGTTTTCCCGACTCCTGTCGGACCGAGGAAGAGGAAGGAACCAATTGGTCGCTTGTGAGACCGAATACCCGACTGATTACGGCGAATCGCTCGGCTAATACTTGAGACGGCCTGATCCTGACCGATCACGCGCTTATGAAGTTCCGCTTCTAATTCAAGGTATTTCTTAGCCGCTGTTTGGGTGAGTTTCTCCACAGGAATGCCAGAAAGCTGACTGAGCGTCTTCAGGATATCCTCTTCCTTGACTTCTAACTGATAGCCTTTCGGACTGGCGTCTTCTTTTAGTAACTGAGCAACTTTTTTCCACTGTCCCTTGAGCAAGGCCTGATCGGCAGCTGTCAAATCGGACTGAAGACCCGCTTGAGGCCCCTTGTTTTGTACAGTCGCTGCCGCCTCATCCAAAAGATCAATGGCTGAGTCTGGCAAGAGGCGACTGGTCAAATAACGATGGGCATAGACAACGGCTGTCTCAATGGCTGCATCCGTAATATGGACACGGTGGTGACGCTCATAGGTCTTCTTGAGCCCTTGCAAAATAGCAATGCTATCCGCAACAGACGGTTGCTCAATCAAAACCTTGGCAAAACGGCGTGACAGAGCGGCATCTTTTTCGATGTGTTTTTGGTATTCTTCTTGCGTAGTCGCTCCTACGGTCCGTAAGGTCCCGCGAGCCAAGGCAGGCTTCAAGATATTGGCTGCATCCAAGGTGGAGTCAATCCCTGATCCAGATCCCATAATGGTATGGAGCTCATCAATGAAGAGAATGACATGGCCATCTTCTTCAATATCATTGATGATGTTGTTCATCCGCTCTTCAAAATCCCCACGGAAACGCGTTCCCGCAACAACATTCATCAAGTCTAACTCTAAGACACGCATCTTAGCAAGTTCAGTTGGGACATCTCCACTGGCAATCCGTTGGGCCAAGCCCAAAGCCAGAGCAGTCTTTCCGACACCGGCATCTCCAACGAGGACTGGATTATTTTTCGTTTTGCGGCTCAAAATCTGAATCATCCGCGAGATTTCTTGCCCCCGACCAATCACCGGTTCCAAACTGCCATTGCGAGCCATTTCTGTCAAATCTCGGGTGTAGTCTTCCAAACCACCGCTGGTAGAGGCTGGCATGCCCATCATATTTCCCATGGTTTGACGATTTGGTTGCTGGGACCGATAGAGAGAACGGATAGCCTTGACAGCTTCCTTGTCCCAACCTGCTCGTTGTTCCAAACTCTTACGAAGTTCGACGATTTTAATGCCATCTTCCTGATCATCATAGCGGAAGCCCACATACTCCAACACTTGAGAAGCTAAGGTTCCCCGCTCTAGTAAGAGCGCCAAGAGGACATGCTCTGTTCCAAGACTTTTGGCATGGACTGCCTGGGCAATCTCTTGGGAACGGTTCATGATTTCTTCTACACGGAAAGAAAAAGGAAATACCTCATAGCGACCATCCCGTTGGTAGACTTGGCCCGTGATGTGCTCAGCTGCGTCTTGAAAATCATCAATCTGCATAGGATAGTCACTTAAGACGGAACCAGCTACACTATAGGGGTTATTTGCTAGGGCCACTAGGATATGCCAGGTATCTAGGGTTTGGGAATCAAAATGACCCGCCAAGATTTGAGCGGCTTCAATCGTTTCTAATAGGGCTTTTGAATAGTTCATAAGGAGATTACATTCCCTTTCTATCGACTTGTTGGATAATTTTTCGTAGGATATTGGATCGTAAGCGATGGGCTTCACTTCCCAAAACCTCGTCTGTTGTCATCACTGACAAGAGCTCTGCTTCTCTCTTTGTAAGGAGTTTTTCTTCAAATAGCATCTGGAGGATATCACAGAATACAGTCTGACTGATCTGTTCTCCAATGCTTGCGCCAAGCTCTGTTAGCATCTGGTGTTGGTCTGAAAATTGAATCTTGCCAATCCGGATATAACCTCCGCCTCCACGCTTGCTCTCTACGATGTAGCCTCGACTTTCGGTGAAGCGGGTCTTAATCACATAATTGATTTGACTAGGAACAACTTGGAAAACATCCGCTAATTCGCTTCTCTTGAGCTCAGCGATTCCTGCTTGAGCCAGTAGCAACTTGATATAGGCCTCGATGCTATCTGATGTATTTTTACTTGCCATGATGCTCCTTTCTGATGGTTTCATTCTAGATGAGCTCTCTGCTTCAGAGGATAAAAAATGGTCTCATCATCCATGATGTCATTATTGACCTTATCTGACTATTATACAATTTTTACGCCTGTAAATAAAGCAAAGACTACGTCCAGATGGAATCTGAATCCCCCTTACTGGTAGCCAGAAGAAACAAAAAAGAGGCTAGCGATTGCTAACCTCTTATAGAAGGAGCATTAGGATTTTCGACGAGCGAATTTTACTCTTCCGCCTAAGAAGCCTAAGCCGAAAAGTCCCATCCAGGCTAAGAAACTTGCCTTCTCTGATCCTGTCTGTGGCAGTTTACCTTCCGGTTGTAGAGAAGGGCTTTCAACCTCTTCTACTATTGGATGCTCGGCAGTCAAAACAGCAGTTACTTCTGGAATCGTCTCTTTCAGAAGAACCGGAGTTTCTTTCTCTTTTTTATCTTCTACTGTTGAATGATGTGCATGAACTTGTAAGTCTTTACTTGGAGTTACAGGTGTTATTGGAGTCGGTAGATCAGGTGTCACAGGATGTTCTTCTACCACTCCTGTTCCGACTTCTGTAATCTGGTTCTGGGCTTCCACTTCGACAAAGGCATCGACTTCTGTCCGAATTTCTTTGCCTTCTTCTTGTCGAACCTCGATCAACTTCAAGCGGCGTCCAACCTTCCCTGCTTGAAGGATCCGGCTTTCGCCCTTGGCCAAGTCCTTGCTTTCACGCGTTTGACTCTCAAATGGAATCTCCTCCGCTTCGATGAGAAGTTCTGGCTTTTCAAGAATCAAATCCCGAACACCTTCGTCTGGGCGTGTCTGCGTCAGCGGTTCATAATTATGAGCATCTTCTAAGATGGTCTCAAGGGCTTCCACTTGATTCGCTGTAGCAACCAAATCTGGTCGCTCTTGATTCAACAACTGAGTCAATTCCGTCAATTGCTCTTGAACAGTTGATTTGAGATTTGCTTTCAAGCGATCGAGAGAAGTAGCCTTGATTTTTTCTACTCCTTCTTTGATAACCTGTTGGAGCTCTTCTTGACTGAGCAACTGACTATCTTTTCCTGATAGGATAAAGCGGTCTACCTGGATGGCTCTAGATGACTGAGGATCATTGAGAGACGGATCCAAGTGCAGACGTAATTGGTGGTAGCCTTTTGCTAGACCTTGCAGATTGACCAAACTCTGGTCCAGTTTGCGTTGATCTCCATAGCCACTGAAGTAATGGTCGCCTTCAATCTCATAGTCATGACCACGCCCTTCTTCAAAGGCCATTTCTTTTCCATCTAGGGTGACGCTGTAGAGACCATGGCTTGGATCAACCACTCCTCGAACTTCCACACCAGTTCCCTTGAAGGTGATGGTCACATCAATGTGTTTCTTTCCTTCTTCATCGGTTACTTGGTTGAAGCTAGACCAAGATTCCGTTCCATTTGAGAAGTCTCGATTGTCCGTCTCATGATTCCAGCCTTGGCTGTAGTGCAGTTTTGGATCTTGATCATCCACTTCTTTGCGATTTTCTGGAAGTAGGTCCTCGTTCATCACTTGGACTGTCAGTTCTGGAATAAAGCCGACCAGGCTGCCTTGATCCGGATGCAACAATTTGGCCTTAAAGTCATAGACATCGGTCGCTTTTCCTGCAAAATCAAGGGTTGGGACTTGGACTGTTTTTTCTGTCTCGCCATCTGCGAACTCAAGGGTGACATTGGTATCTTTGTAGACCTTGCCATGAACCCCTGTTCCTGGTTCTGTGATTAACTTAAGACTGGCACTTCCTTTAGAGCCACCTTTTCTTTTGACGACGATTTGCGCTGGCTCTCCTTTTTTAACAGCTAAGGTTGGCTGAGCAAACTCAAAGAGGCCTTTTTCTTGGTTATTGAGGGCATAAATCCCTTCCGTTGCGATAGCATCTCCCTTGCTATTGACCAAGGTCAAGGTATGGGAACCTGCTTTCAAATCTGGTGTTTCATAAACCTTTTGGCTGCGTTTGCGAGTTGGACTTTGGGTATTGACCGTCGCTAGTTTTTGCCCATCGACATAGACATCCATTTCCCCATGACCTGGGTCTACAGTTGCGACCACATAGGCCTTGGTCCCTTCGAATTGATAGGTTGCAGAAGCTCCCGCTTCCTTGGTCCACATAGAGGTGCCTCGAACGCCTTCTCCCTCTTCATTCCATTGGCTATTGGCCCGATCAGCTGTTCGATCGGAATGATAGGTCAAACCAAGCGGATAGCCATCGGTTTCTTCGATGCTGGCTGGTGTCTTATAGACAGAGACACCGTTCAAGATTGGAGTGGCTTGGGCATCAGTAATTGACACTCGGAGGTAGCGACTATCAACTGGTTGCCCTTTGATCAAACGGCGGTATCCAACGGTTGACCCAGCCCCAAAAGGAACCCATTGGCCATTCACCGCTACATCGATGGTGAAACCGGAAATCCGTTGGCCTTTCTCGATGGTTTCTTTGAGCTCTACTACATCAA
Source organism: Streptococcus sp. KHUD_013 (assembly GCF_052588545.1). Taxonomy (NCBI): domain Bacteria; kingdom Bacillati; phylum Bacillota; class Bacilli; order Lactobacillales; family Streptococcaceae; genus Streptococcus; species Streptococcus sp. KHUD_013. The sequence continues at coordinate 132,556 of NZ_CP186264.1, read as the reverse complement.
AATGTTGCTCTTTTCCAAGGTCGAGCACGAAAGAGCCGGTCTTAGCATCATCGGCAGGTGCCCAACTGGTCTTTTCATCGCCATCTGTCAAATGGCTAGCTGCGTAATGCGAATTGCGCCGTGTCGAGTCAGCTTCTACCAAAGCGCCCGCTGCATAGTCCACGCTGTAGAGTTGGTCCAAAGTCTGGCGGAATTCTTTCAAACGAGCCACATCGGCGTCCGCAAACTTCCCATCTTGATTGGGTGGAATATTGAGCAAGAGTGGCGTCCCACGACCGACAGATTTGAAGTAAATGTCCATCAATTCACGCAGGGACTTAGGCTCTTGATTGTCATGGTAGAACCAGCCAGAGCGAATGGAAACATCCGCTTCTCCAACTGAGTATTGTTTCCCTTCTGGATCTCCATGGTTGAGATAGCTATTGGATGGATTGTTGCGAATCTTATCCGGATTGACCTTATGCCAAACTGGATCTCCAGCAATTCCCTTTTCATTTCCTATCCAGCGAACATTGGTGGGCTCAGCTGAGAAGATAGCAATATCCCCTTGGGCTTTACGGATGGCGTCAAACCACTTATCGAAGGTATAGGTTACTTTTTGAGCCCCATCGCCACGCGCTCCATCCATCCAGACTTCAACAAATTTGCCTTTGTTTCCATATTTAGGATTTTCAAGGATTTCTTTGAGCTGGTTGAGATAGTATTCGTTGTATTGGTCCTCTGTATCCACATGGTAGAGCGGGCTGTGAGCATCCCAAGGGGAGAGGTAGACCCCCATATCCATGTCATACTTGCTAGCAGAAGCCGAAACTTCGGCTAGGATATCGCCTTTTCCTTCCTTCCAACCACTTTTGGCAATGGTATGGTCGGTGTATTTAGAAGGGTACAAGAGGAAACCATCGTGGTGCTTGACGACCATGATGGTCCGTTTGAAGCCAGCGTCTTTCAGGGTTTTGATCCACTGATCGGTATCCAGATGCTCTGGATAGAAATAATAAGGGTCTTCTTGCCCATCTCCCCACTCACGATCGTAGTAGGTGTTCATCCCAAAGTGGATGAAGGCTGCCAGTTCTCCGCGATGGTATTGCATTTGGGCCTTGCTAGGAAGCGGACCGTAGTCTGCAATCTCAGGTTCCTCATCTGAAGATGTTACTGGTTGAATTGCTTCTGTCCCTTGGCTGACTGCTCGGTTTTCTTTCTCACTCGTTACGGGTGAGGAATGTTCTGATTCTTCTTGGTGGTCTTTCACAGTTTTTCCCTCCTCCCCTTGATGCTCGACATCACTTGTGTCGACTCGTTCTTCACGAGTCTCACTCCTCTCAGCTTGTTCCTCTGCATAACTGGTAGTGACTCCTAAAAAACAAGTCGCTACGACTACAGAGCAAACCCCTACTGATAGTTTGCGAATGCCAAATCGATTTCTCTTATCAAATAATCTTTTTCCCATATTCCATTCCTTTATGTCATCAGGTAAAGAGGGTGGAGACTTTCCCCATCCTCTTTCTGTTACCTGTGATCTTTTCACCGTATGTTTGCTGGTTTATCCAGCTTTTTTACTTGGCCTTATCGGCTCTTTTTTTTCTTATCATCTAGCACAGCACCAGCAAGTCCTGCTGCTAGGAGACCTGCAACGAGGCTTGCGACGCTTTCTTCTGTTCCCGTATTCGGTAAAGTCCCTTCGGAAACTGGAGCAGGCGAAACCGCTGGAGTTTGAGCTTCTTTCTCGACTTCCTTACCTGCCACTTCCGTCACTTCATGGTGCACCGCTTTAACCTCCATAGAGGACTGATGAGTTGTTGCTTGCACTGGTCTTTCTGGCACAAGAGGAACTCCCGGGTTTGGAAGTGGTTGTGGTTGTGGTTCTGGTTGTGGTTCTGGCTGCGGAGTCTCTGGCACCTCTTCTTTAGTACCCACCTCTGTAATTTCTGCCACTGGCTCTAGTTCTACAAAAGCATCGACTTCCTTACGAGATTCCACTCCATTTTCTTGTGATACTTCCACCAAGCGCAATTTACGGCCTTTTTGCCCTTCTTGAACCACACGCTTCTCACCCTTCGGCAAGCTATCATTTAGACGTTCTTCACGCGCAAAATCAAGTTCCTCTGCCTCAATGATGAGTTCTGGCTTGGTATGGACCAAATTCTTCACACCTTCTTCAGGAATAGCTGAGCCTATTGGTGCTTTCGCTAGGAGTGAGATTTGATATATTTTCTCTATCTTACCATCTTCTGATACAACCTTGACAAGGACAGGTGCATTAGAATCTTTAGCATCAACAACTGTAACGGCTGCTCCATTCTTACCTTGTGCTGAAACTATTGGACGTTCTCCCTCGTACTCTAGATGATAATCCGTCACATCCGGATTGAACCCTTCCAACTCTTTGCCATTTACTTGGATAGAGACATCCGTCGTTGCATTAGGTTCTTCAGTTGGAGCATAGGCACTCAATTCAACGATTCCAATTCCTTTTAGATTTTCATCACGGACCATTCTTAAACGCATGGCTTTGGTTCTGGTTTCATTGAAGCTGAGGTTAGAGATATAACCAGGCTCAAAGGCGTAATCCAAGCTATAAGGAATTTCTTCCCAGTTAGAGGCTTGGTTAAATGGATGTTCTGGAAGGTTTTTCAGATTGCCATAATCATCCGGAACATCAAAGTCTGGGCCAATATAGCGTTCAAGAACCGTCTTGGTTGGCAGGCCTGTTTCCTGATCTGCAAAGAAGTCGACCGCTACTTTATTGACTAAACGCTCTGTTACTTGACCATTTTTCTTGAAGATGAGACCGGCAAACACTTCTGTTTGATCTGGTTCTCTCTTCCAGTTGGTCCAACGATAATACTCGTTGTAGCCACCATCATTGATGTAATCGATATAGTCGATTTGGTTTGGATCGAGATCATTGGTTTCACTGGCAAAGGCTCTAGTATCCTCTGCATTGTAGTCACGGTTCACAGAGAGGATTTCTCCTGTCTTTTCTGACACCCGGACGGTCAGCTGAGCCGTCAGATCATAGCCAAGGACTTTTCCTTCTAGCGTGAAGCTGCCTTCATGAGAAAGCGCATCAGCTGGTACAGCTTGCCAGTCCACCGTCAGTTCTTTGCGGTCATAGCCTGTATCTCCTTTGAAGTAGACACCTACTGTAGATGGTAAAACCAAATTTTGACCGACTTTCACAAAACGGCGACCCGCTTCCACTGCTACTGGAGCAGATTGTTTCAGTTTTTCTGCATCGCTTGTGAGATGGAGGCGGTATTCTTGTAAGATGGTGCCATCTTCCGCTTTGTGGATGACACGGATTGGCTCACCTTCATGGACGCTTGGCACAACCGTTGCAAGGCCGTGATGGCTAGCTGTCGCTTCCACTTGTGGATAAGCCCGATCACGCGCATCGATGTAGTAATCGGTCACACTTGGATTAACTCCTGGTAAAACCTCACCGTTGACACGAATGGTCACCTGGCTCTTTTCTTCTGCCGCCACCTTATTGGCAAAGATCTGAATCTCTGAAATAGAGCTTCCACGCTTGCCTTCTGGTGTCTTCATGCGGATCCGAACGGCATAGGTGTCGACTTTATCAAAACTGAAATGATTCATCTTGCCAGCTGCTACCGGTTCTTCAACGGTTAGGTTGCTGACTTCTTTCCAGTTGGCTGGATTGTTAAATGGATGGTCTGTTTCATCTTTAACACGATTTGGATTGCTTGGAACAGTTGGGATTTGTTCCCCTGTATAGTACTCAATCACATATTCACTTGGAGCCCCAACGCCGTGGTCTTCATGGAAACCAACATGGAGGTTGTCCACTGCTCGCTTGGTCAAGATACCAGAATCCCCAAACAAGATACCAACAGAATCTTCCGCATTGTCACGGCCCCAGTTGGTCCAACGGTTAGCTGGAGCATCGGTAAAGGAGATGACCTTATCATTGACCTTAGCAACTGGATCCGCATCGTTAGAGTCACTTGCAAAAGCGAGTGGCAAGACTGATCCTGTCCATTGCTCTGCTACGTTGGCCCCCTTGACTGTATTTGCGGAAACACGAATATGAAGACGGGTTGGAAGATCCGTTCCTTCTACACGACCAGAGAGGACAACTTCTCCTTCTTTGGCCAAGAGTTGCGGATCGACCGCATCCCATGCCACCTTAGCAGTATAGGTCTTACCATTAGAGTGATAGGTCCGCACGCTTTCTGGAAGGGCTGGTTTTTCTCCGACTGGAGTGGTGGTGCTGACTTCTTCTACAGCGATAATGCCTTCAACCGTGACTTGAGCTTGGGCTTCTTTTTCCACACCCTCTACATGACCGGTGACTGTAAAGCTATGGTAATCCTTGACTTGATCTGCGGTCACAGCATCCCAGGTCACGCGTTTTTCTTTCGGGAATCCCTTGTCATACTCGACCAAGACGGTCTCTGGAAGAGCTGGCAACACGTTTCGATCGGTACTGATTCGTACAGGACGCACCTTGACAACCGTCTTTTCTTCTGGATTTGGCGTGATGGTAAAGCTGACTTCTCCTGTTTGTCCTTGGAAGTTGGCTTCTAAATGAACCAATCCTGCTTCCCGCAATTCTAAACCTTTATTGGTTGCGACGGCTTTTCCTTGGCTACCAGCTCTTGTCTTCACATCAATTTGATCTGCTTTGAGACTTGCCTGGCTACCATCTTGGTAATGGGCAATGACTTCAAGTGGTACCGTTTGGTCTTCCTTGAGTTCCTGTCCTTCTGGCAGACGCAATTCTAGGCGCTGGATCTGTGGACTTTCTTCTTGGAATTGGACCACATAGGTCTGTACAGCTCCCGTATCCTGAGCAGTCACATAGATTTGAGCCTTCAAACCATTTTCACGATTAGCTTGTAAGACCGTCACTTGAGCATTTTCTGCACTAGCTGTGACTTGACCTGGCTCTTGGCCATAAGCGAGGGTACGGAAAATAGTATGGTTGCCACTACCAAATTTTGGAAGAGCTACTCCATCTAGCTGAACCGTTGGTTTCTTAGCCTTGGCTACATCTCCTCCTGCAACCACTAGCGTCGCTTGGACGGCCTCCCCATTGCCTAGGAGTCCTGTCGCTTTCAAGCGTGCTCCTGGTGTGGACAACTGATATTCTTGACCAGCTTCCAAGGTCCATTGATCAACTTCATAGCTAACTGTCCGGCCATCTGTGAAGACCAATTGCACAGTCTTATCCACTGTCGCTAGATCTGCTCCCTGTGGGATTTGTTTGATAACTGGAAGGACTTGTTCCACGCCGATTACATCGACCAGAGCTTCGACCGTGCGTCCTTGAACATGACCTGTCACACGGACTTGGCCAGCACGGCTATAGTCTGCCGCATCCCATTCAACGGCTTCTTCTTGGGCCTTGCCATCGCTATAAACAACAGATACGTGACTTGGAAGTTCAGGATTTTGTCCCAAGTACACTTGAGTCCGAACCGGTTCGACTCCCAAGACAGAGCGTTCTGCTTGGTCCTTCTTACCTGTAAAGAGGCTGACTTGGTCTGATTGCAAGCGGTCTGAGTCTGCGTACAGGGTGAAGGCACCTGCTTGCTCAGTCGATTTGACAATGACAACCCCTTTGCCGTTAAAGGCCCGACGTTGCCATGAGCCATCTTCCTGCGCTTTGTAGCGTTCACGGCTGGCTTGTTCCCCATTATCGACACCGACAATTTGGCCTTGACCATGCAAATGGAAATGCACCAAATTATTGGCAGTTGGGACCACACGACCTTCTTCATCGACGATTTCATAGGTAATATAGGTCAGATCCTTGCCGTCTGCCGCAATCGCGTGTTCTTCTTTCAATAGACGAACACCGGCTGGCTTCCCAGCTGTTTCAATCTGATCGCGGGCAATCACTTCGCCTGCTTCGTTGCGCGCAATAGCTTCCACTTTACCTGGTACATAAGGGACCAACCACTCTAGATAGAGTTCATCCGGATTTGCCCCTTCTTGGTAGGTCCGGCCATCTGCTGTGGTCTTCTTGGTAAAGGTCTTGACCCCTTGTGATTCCCCATTGACAATCAATTCCACACTGTGGGCATTGGAGAAGGCACGAACAGGAATCCGACCTTCTTCATCCATGACACGATTGGCCAATTCTGGATTTTCCCAGTTCCAATGTGGCAAGAGATGGACCATTGGATGTTTCTCAGCTGACAACCATTGACTTTGGTAAAGGTAAAAATCATTCTTCGGAAGGCCGGCAGTATCGACAATACCGAAATAAGAACTTTTCACAGGTGTGTCATTTTGGTTGTGCCACGGTGTTGGCTCACCGATATAATCGGTACCAGTCCAGATAAATTGTCCTGCATAGCCGGCATGATCACGGTCAAAGGTCCAAGAGGCTGTCGCTGTCCGACCCCAACCAACCCGGTCATTGCCGTAGTCTGATTGTTCATAATGGCGGTCTTCTTGGTTGCTACCGACCCATTCTCTTTCAGGGTGGTAGTAAGAGCCCCGTGTCCGCGTTGCGGAAGAGGTTTCAGAACCATAAATGAGCCAGTTTGGATGTTTAGCGCGTAGGCTTTCATAGTTGGCCTCTGAATAGTTAAATCCAACCGCATCGAGCTCTGCGGCTACCTTTTCATGGCCTCCTGAACCATCACCAAAGCGGAATTTATCAGCTCCCATGGTGACATAGCGGGTTGCATCTACTTCCTTGATGGTCTTGACCAGACGACGAACGGTTGCGACAGACTTATCCGATCCATCTGCTTCACCGACTTCGTTACCGATTGACCACATCACAATAGAAGGATTGTTCTTGCCTCGCTCTACCATGGTCCGAAGGTCATAGTCAGACCACTTATCCCCTTTACGAGCTTCTGGATGTGTTGCATCCTTTTCAAAGAATCGACCGTAATCGTATTGTTTCTTGCCACCATACCAGGTATCAAAGGCTTCTTCTTGGACCATCAAGCCCAACTCAGCCGCAATTTGCAGAGTTTGTTCACTCGCTGGGTTGTGGGTCGTCCGGATGGCATTGACCCCCATGTCCTTCATCTGTTTGAGACGGCGGTATTCAGCCTTGTAATTTTCCTCAGCTCCGAGGGCCCCATGGTCATGGTGAAGGGAAACACCATGGAATTTCGTAGCCGCTCCGTTAAGGAAGAAGCCACCTTCTGGTGTCCAGTTGAGATAGCGATAACCAAAGCGTTCCTTTTGCACATCGACCAATTGCGAATCCCGATAAACCCGTGTATACAGAGTATAAAGGGCTGGGTTATTGGTTTTGACATCCCAGAGGGTTGGTTTTTCAACATGAAGGGTATGAGACAGGTTGATCTCTTGACCAGCCAAAACGGATTGCACTTCACTGCGTACCTTTTCACTGACCACTTGACCATTTTGATCGACGATTTCGTATTCCGCATAAATACTGTGGGCTTGATCATCTTGGTTGACAATACGACTCTTCACAAGGGTATCGACTGCCCCATTTTGTTGTTCTTCTAATTTTGGACTAGTGATGGTGGTTCCATACTTAGCCACATGGACCTTGTCCGTCACACTGAGTTTGACATCACGATAAATCCCACTTCCAGAATACCAACGACTACTTGGTTGTTGGTTGACCACATGAACCGCGATGGTGTTTTCACTTCCATCCGCATTCAAATAAGGGGTAATATCATAAGAAAAGGCATTGTAGCCATTTGGATAATGACCCACGAATTGTCCGTTTACATAGACTTTTGAATCCATATAAACCCCGCCAAATTCCAAGCGAACTTTCTTATCTAGATCTTTATCATCCAAACGGAAGGTCTTGCGATACCAAGCATCCCCACCGTTTAATTGTCCCCCTTCATTTTGAGCCGGAGAATTGTGATCGAAGTCAAAGAAGATTGACCAATCGTGTGGCAAATCTAATTTTTTCCAGTTTTTGATATCCACCTGGCGACCTTCTGCACCAGGAGCTGCGTTTAACTTGAAATACCAGTCCTTGTTAAAGTCTCGTTCGCGATCTTGCACCATTTCCTCCGCTACTTGTTTTTGATCCTTCGTAGCCTCTTCAGTAGCCCCAGCAGAACGTTCACTTGTTTGAGGTTCCCCCTGTGGCTTTTCGATTTCGCTCTCATTTTTTTCAGGAGTAATCACAGCAGGCGTCTCTAAGGTTGTTGATGCTTTATCACTTGTCCCAACTTCTCCATTCGTCACCTCTGACGCTTCCCTTGTGGCTGTCATCTCCTCTTCTGTTACAGCTCTTCCTTCTTCTTCAGCTAAGACAGATGGAGCTCCAAAAAAAGATACACCGATTAATACAGAACAAGCTCCAACCGCGAGCTTGCGAATACTAAATACACTGCGCTTTTCAAAAAAAGACTTTCCCATATTTAACCTCCTCTTGGGATTTTTAACAATGTAAGCGCTTTCTAAAATGCGTTTGCAAAAAAAGAAACTCTACATTTTAACTATACCAAAAGTTGAGGCTTAAACAAGAGAGCTAGCTAAGAATATATAGTTTGTACTGAAAGAACTATACTTTGTCGAACTGATTTTTATTAGCAAAAATAGCCTTGTCTAGAGAATTAATCTATAATAACATTTCTTTCATATACGAGAACTTGAGAAAGAAATCGTGAGGATGATCCCAATTTAATATAAAGGATTCGAGCTCCCTCTATTCACATGCCTTCAAAAGGAATTCTCCTGTTTGAAACAGTTGTCATTCCAGCGGAGATAAGGTAGAATGAAAAGGATGAATTGAAAGGATGACACATGAACTACATTATTACTTTTTTGATCTCCATGATTCCTCTGGTAGAACTTCGTGGAGCTGTTCCCTACGCCATCTCTAGCGGAATTCCTCTTTGGCAAGCCCTCCTGATTGGGGTCGTTGGCAACATGCTTCCTGTCCCTATTATTTTCTTTTTCGCTCGCCATATCCTGGAGTGGGGTAAAGAAAAGCCTGTTATAGGGAATTTCTTTACCTGGTGTCTCAACAAGGGACATCGTGGAGGACAAAAACTAGAAGAAGCTGCAGGGGATAAGGGAATCTTTTGGGCCCTACTCCTATTCGTCGGTATTCCCTTACCAGGAACTGGAGCCTGGACTGGAACCCTCGCCGCCTCTATTCTAGACTGGGACTTCAAACGGAGCGTCCTTGCTGTTATGCTGGGAGTTGTCCTAGCAGGTCTCATCATGGGATTTCTCTCGCTCCTCTTTGGACTGGATACCTTTGCGCATTAATCACTAAAAGGACTGAAACATCTGTTTCAGTCCTCTTAGTATGTAGACAACCTATTTTTTACATAAAATAGCTAGATCACTTTATCTTACAAAAAAAAGAGGTTTCCATCGAAACCTCTTATTTTTTATTCTTAGTTGTTAAGAGCTGCTGCCATTGTAGCTGCAACTTCTGCTTCAAAGTCATTTGAAGCTTTTTCAATACCTTCACCAACTTCAAAGCGAACGAATTCAACAACTGAAGCATTTACTGATTCAAGGTAAGCTTCCACTGTCTTGCTGTCATCCATGATGTAAACTTGAGCAAGAAGAGTGTAGGCTTGGTCAACTTTCGTGTTGTCCAAGAAGAAGCGGTCCATTTTACCTGGTATGATTTTATCCCAGATTTTTTCTGGTTTACCTTCAGCTGCCAATTCAGCTTTGATATCTTCTTCAGCTTGAGCAACCACTTCGTCAGTCAATTGAGCTTTAGAACCATACTTCAAGTGTGGAAGAGCTGGTTTACCAACCATTGCACGGCTTTCGTTATCTTGGTCGATCACGTGGTTCAATTGTGCCAACTCATCTTTCACGAATTGCTCATCCAATTCTTTGTATGAAAGAACAGTTGGTTTCATTGCAGCGATGTGCATTGAAATTTGTTTAGCAAGTGCTTCGTCTCCACCTTCGATCACAGAGATAACACCGATACGTCCACCGTTGTGTTGGTATGCACCGAAGTGTTGTGCGTCTGTTTTTTCAAGCAAAGCAAAACGACGGAATGAGATTTTTTCTCCGATTGTAGCAGTTGCAGATACGTATGCTGCTTCAAGAGTTTCACCTGAAGGCATTGTCAAAGCAAGAGCTTCTTCGTTGTTAGCTGGTTTACCTTCAGCGATTACTTTCGCAGTTGCGTTTACCAATTCAACGAATTGAGCGTTTTTCGCAACGAAGTCAGTTTCAGCATTTACTTCAACTACTGCTGCAACGTTACCGTTCACATAAACACCAGTCAAACCTTCAGCGGCAACACGGTCAGCTTTTTTAGCTGCTTTAGCCATACCTTTTTCGCGAAGCAATTCGATCGCTTTTTCGATATCACCTTCAACTTCAACCAATGCTTTTTTAGCGTCCATGACACCAGCACCAGATTTTTCACGCAACTCTTTAACAAGTTTAGCTGTAATTTCTGCCATTTTGTTTCTCCTATATTTTTTTAAAAATAGGAGAGCCGGGCTAAGCCCCGCCCTCCTAGGTAATTACTATTTATACGAATTAAGCGTTGTCGCCTTCAACAACTTCAACGATTTCTTCGATTGAATCTGCTTGAGTTTCAGTTGCTGCCAATTCAGCTTCAACTGATGCAACTGCATCTTCACCTTGACGTCCTTCGATAACAGCATCAGCCATTTTCGCAGTGATCAATTTAACAGCGCGGATAGCATCATCGTTAGCTGGGATGATTACATCGATATCGTCTGGGTCAGTGTTTGTGTCGACCATCGCTACAACTGGGATACCCAATTTCTTAGCTTCTTTAACAGCGATTTGCTCTTTGTGTGGGTCAACAACGTACATTACGTCTGGGATACGAGGCATATCTTCGATACCACCCAAGAATTTTTCAAGACGAGCGCGTTGTTTGTTAAGAAGTGCCACTTCTTTCTTAGGAAGAACATCGAAGATTCCTTCTTCTTCCATGCGTTTGATTTCTTTCAAACGAGCGATACGTTTTTGGATTGTTCCCCAGTTAGTAAGGGTACCACCCAACCAACGGTGGTTGATGTAGTATTGACCTGAACGAACAGCTTCTTCAGCAACAGCTTCAGCAGCTTGTTTCTTAGTACCAACAAACAATACAACTGCGTCGTTTGCAGCAGCATCACGCATGAAGTCATATGCTTGGTCAGCGTATTTTACAGTTTGTTGCAAGTCGATAACGTGGATTCCGTTACGCTCAGTGAAGATGTACTTAGCCATCTTAGGGTTCCAGCGACGAGTTTGGTGACCGAAGTGTACACCAGCCTCAAGAAGTTGTTTCATTGAAATTACTGCCATGAGTAAATTCTCCTTTTTGTTTTTTTCTCCTCTCCCAGACGTCAGCTTGCAACACGACCACAAGGGCAACGGTGCCACAATGGTTCCGGGATGAGTATTTATTGCTTTACGCAACTTTATAAGTATAGCAGATTTAGAAGCTTTTTGCAAGTCATTTGAGAGAAATTCCTAGACTTTCCTGCTTTTCTTCAGAGTCTCCCTCCTTCCTTTATTTTTTCTGCAAAATTCTCATTCTTTCCCTTTCATAGACCTTTTGTCTGAAATTTTTTCTTGACCTTATCTGATTTTTAAGATAAAATAGAATATGTTGTGGCGGTATAGCCAAGTGGTAAGGCACGGCTCTGCAAAAGCTTGATCGTCGGTTCAAATCCGTCTACCGCCTTCACAAACAAATATCTATGAGCCCAGCAATGGGCTTTTTTGATACATCAGCTTGATTGAATCTCACTTTCACCCCTTCGTAAGTGATCGTGTTTTCCAATCATGAAAGGAAAAGATATGATGAAAAAAGTGACCTTATATGCTCTCAGCATCCTCTCTTTGGCCATGCTCGCTGCTTGCCAACCAGCACAAGAAGAGACTCATCAAAGAAAACCTCTTGTTAGCAGCTCTAAAAAAACCTCTAAAAGCTCTAAGAGTTCTAGAAGTTCATACTCTAAAAAGTCATCCAGCAAAAAGGATTTTTCATCAGGCTTCGACGATGATCATTCTCATAGTTCTTCAGACTCTAACACGCGCGAGGATCCTAACTATACAATGAGCTTGATGGACCAAGGAGAATCACTAGAAGCTATCGGGGATATCCCTGAAATGCCAAAATGGGCTGCCTTCAAAGAAATCAAAGTGGAAATCCTTGTTGGAAATGAAGCCCTTGCTCCTACTTCAAAAGAAGAAGCCATCAGCAAGTTAGGTCCTACTGATTCCACTTCTGGCAATGGTGCTTACTGGCATGGAGATGGCAGTGCTATCTTGATTGATTTTAATGAAAAAGGTCAAGCCACTAACAAAATTGCAACCTTGCCTAACTCTAAAAAGGTTACGAATCTCAAGGATATTCAACCTGGAATGACAGCTAAAGAAGTCATTGAAAAACACGGCCGTCCAGAAACTGTTTTCGTCTTTGGCTACGCGACGATTTTTACTTGGAAAGGTGAAGACGGAAAGGACTACTCTGTCGGTTTTGACAAAGAAACAGTCTTCCAAGTCTCTGAACCTGCATAAAAATCCCTTTTTCGGGATTCTTTTCTAATCCTATTCAAGCGCTCAGCTGATTTTCTCACCGATGGGATAGAAGTCCTTTTCATAACACACAAACCCTCCAAGACCAACGTCTTGGAGGGTTTCTTTGAATAAGAGGCTGGGACAAAAGTCCTAGCCTCTCAATTGCCTTTGAATTGTCGAGCAAGACGCAGTGGTTGCTTGGTATCTTTGTTCGCTTTTAAGCTCCAAATATGACCTAATGAGGGAAACAAAGTTTCCTTTATCTGCAACCTTCAACAGTCTCCCAGACTGTTGAAGCTGTGCGGAGGTGGGACGACGAAATCGAATTCTAACGAAGGACCGATTTCTGTCCCACTCTCTTTCATTCCTTACAATTCTGCAATTTGATTGAGGTTGACTTCTGCCACAGTGTCATTTCCAAACATGGTGATAATCATTTTCACCTTGTTGTTATCGATTTCTGTGATCTTACCAGTGTAATCTGCAAAAGCTCCATCGATGATGCGTACAGTATCTCCTACCTTCACATCAATGTTGAAATCTTGAACGGTTTGTCCCATCGAAATCAAGATGTTACGGATTTCGTCTTCCAAAAGTGGAGTTGGTTTTGAACGGTTCCCGTGTGATCCAACAAATCCAGTTACGTTTGGTGTATTCCGAACGACAAACCAAGCTTCATCCGTCATGACCATTTCTACCAAGACATAACCAGGGAAGCGATTTTCTTCGATTTCTTTTGTCTTCCCGTTTTTCTCGATTTGCACAGTTTGAGTAGGGATTTCTACACGCAAGATGTTTTCCAACATGTTATAGGTTTGTGCGCGTTGAAGAAGGTTTTCCTTCACTTTGTTTTCATATCCTGAGTAGGTCTGTAGGACAAACCAGCCTTTGTCAAAACTATCCATTTTTATTTCCTTTCTTATCTACCAGAAGGGGTTCGTTTCATCACGATACTAAAAAAAGCCTTCTGGCTCTTGTTTTCCTAGCTCCATTATAACATAAAACCGGAGAAAGCAAAGAAGTTTCTCTTGTTTTTCTTCAGCAAGACAAGAAAAAAAGCATCCACAGGGGACGCAGATTTGTTCTTTTTTTAGAACATATCGATGATCTTCAAAATACCTTTAGCCACTACTTGGTCAAACAAATAAATCAAAGCTACAAAGAAAGCGGTGTACTCAATTACTGAGATAAAATTTTTCCATCTTTCCTTGCGATTTGGCCAAGTCGTGTTTTTCAGCAAGACAAAAATATCTTTAAAAAATTTCACAACATTCTCCTATCTGGTTTCTTTATGAATTGTATATTTGCTACAATGTTTACAAAATTTGTTAACTTCTAGACGTTTTGGTTTTGGCGTCGCACTCAACTTGATTGAGTAGTTGCGTGACCCACAAACCGTACACGCTAGACTTGCTTTTTTTAATGCCATAACGCCTCCATTCACACCATTATAGCAAGTTTTCTACTATTTGACAAGTTCTTCTGCTCTCTGGAAGCGCATTTTGTTTGGCTTTTCTCTACGATTTGGTACAATATAGGAGATAAAGGAGAAATTATGAAAAGCGATCATCTGAAAGAAAGTAAAAACATTGAAGACCGTCGCGGGCAAAGTGGCGGAAGCTACTCATCTGGCCGCTCTGGTGGGAATTTAGGGGGTGGTATTTTACAAATCCTCCTCTCACCTGGAAGCTTCAAGAGCAAACTAATCTTGATCCTGGTCCTCATCTTTTTGAGTGGCGGGGCTGGATTGAGCGGGCTCTTTGACCAGGGCCAAACCACGCAGAACTATAACTCAGGCCAAGTCACTCGCCAAAGCAATACCCAGGTGAGTGATGGAGATAGCAAATTCGTCAGTCAAGTCCTTGGAACGACTGAGGATTTCTGGGGGCAAACCTTCCAAAATGAAGGGCGGACCTATCACAAACCAACCTTGGTTTTCTATACAGGTCAAACTCGAACTGGCTGTGGTGTAGGCCAAGCATCTGCCGGTCCCTTCTACTGTCCGACAGACCAAAAGATCTATTTGGATATCAGCTTCTACAAAGAGCTAACCACCAAATACAAGGCTAGCGGAGATTTTGCCATGGCTTATGTCATCGCTCACGAAGTCGGCCACCACATCCAAAACGAATTGGGGACTCTTCAGAGTTATCAGAAAGCCATCCGAGGAAAAAGTGAGACAGAAAAAAATGCCTTAAATGTCCGTTTAGAACTTCAAGCTGACTATTATGCGGGTATGTGGGCTCGTTACATTGAAGAGCAAGGCCTCATGGAGACGGGAGATATCGAAGAAGCGCTCAATGCTGCCCACGCCGTGGGAGATGACACCCTTCAAGAACAAGCCTATGGCTACTCCGTTCCTGATAGCTTCACCCACGGGACTTCTGAACAACGTATGCGCTGGTTCAAACGTGGTTACCAATACGGTGACTTTGAACACGGAGATACCTTCAGCGTCTCCGACGAAGACTTGTAATGAAACTAAAAACAAAAGCCTTTCAGATCATCTGAACTGCACCCCAAAAGTTAGACAGAAAAAATCTAACTTTTGGGGTGTTTTTATTATGAAATTGACTTATAAAGATAAAGTTCAGATCTATGAACTTAGAAAACAAGGATATAGCTTAGAGCAGCTTTCAAATAAATTTGGGATAAACAATTCTAATCTTAGGTACATGATTAAATTGATTGATTGTTACGGAATAGAGTTCGTCAAAAAAGGAAAAAATCGTTACTACTCTCCTGAATTAAAACAAGAAATGATTGATAAAGTTCTACATGAAAACTGGTCTCAAGATAGAGTTTCTCTCGAATATGCTCTCCCAAATCGTGGTATGCTTCCAAATTGGATGGCACAATACAAGAAAAACGGGTATACTATTGTTGAAAAAACAAGAGGGAGAGTACCTAAAATGGGACGTAAACGTAAGAAAACTTGGGAAGAAATGACAGAACTAGAGCGACTCAAAGAAGAGAATGAACGCTTACGTACCGAGGTGGCTTACTTAAAAAAGTTAAAAGAGCTAGAAGACAGGGACGAAGCCTTACAACGAGAAAGGCAGAGACAATTAGAGAAATGGCTTCAGGAGGATTTCGACTAGATTTACTTCTTGAAGCGGCTCGTTTACCTCGCTCAACTTACTACTATCAGTTGAAGCAACTGGATAAGCTTGACAAAGATAAAGATCTTAAAGCTGAAATTCAATCTATTTTTACTGAGCACAGAGGAAATTATGGCTATCGCCGAATGACTCTTGAATTGAGAAATCGTGGTTATATGGTCAATCACAAAAGAGTCCAACGCCTGATGAAGGTCCTTGGTTTAAGTGCTCGAATTCGTCGTAAACGGAAGTATTCTTCTTACCAAGGAGAGATTGGTAAGAAAGCAGATAATCTTATTCAACGCCAATTTGAAGCAACCAAACCAATGGAAAAGTGTTATACAGATGTGACAGAATTTGCCATTCCAGCAAGCAGTCAAAAACTCTATTTATCACCAGTTTTAGATGGCTTTAATAGCGAAATTATCGCCTATAATCTTTCAACTTCACCAAACTTAGAACAAGTGGAAGCTATGTTAAACCAGGCCTTCAGTGAGGATCATTACACAAATACTATTCTCCATAGTGATCAAGGATGGCAGTATCAACATCAGTATTATCATCATTTTTTAGAGGGTAAAGGAATCCAACCGTCCATGTCACGTAAAGGAAACAGTCCAGATAATGGCATGATGGAATCCTTCTTTGGCATTCTTAAGTCTGAGATGTTTTATGGTTATGAGAAGACCTTTCACTCACTTGAGCAATTGGAGCAAGCTATTGTAGACTATATTGATTATTACAACAACAAACGAATTAAGATAAAACTAAAAGGACTCAGTCCTGTGCAATACAGAACTAAATCCTTTGGATAAATTAATTGTCTAACTTTTTGGGGTCAGTACACATCATCTGAAGGCTTTTTTAGCATCCTATCTACAGTGATCTAAGCAACAAAAATTATTGAAAAAATTCTTTGCATTCAACATCTTCTCAGAAACTTTCCTTAGGTGAGTACGGATGTCAGCGAACTTCGAAGAAGTTCCATGACTTATTAAGATACAAAGGGCGTCTGCGGATAAAGTCAAAATAGGGAGCAGGACAGAAGCACTGTTGTATGGGATTGCTTCGTTGTCCTGCCCCCACAAGGCTAATTAGGATTCTTCCGAGCTGAAAGGTGAGAGAAGAATTCAATCAGCTACTGTGTCTTGGATTTAGTACTAATGTATTTGCACCTTTGACACAATCCGCAGCCCGTGTTCAATTAGTTTTGAATCTAAGGCTTCAAAACTCCCGAGTGCTTGAAACGTAATGTTTCAAGCACTTTTCTCACGGCGGAAAGTTTCGAGATAAAGTTGAATAATTTCATAAAATAGAAATTAACTTTTTTATTGAAGGATCTCCACGTTATTTTATGTAAATATAGTTTGTCTACA
Organism: Streptococcus sp. KHUD_013; assembly: GCF_052588545.1. Lineage (NCBI taxonomy): Bacteria > Bacillati > Bacillota > Bacilli > Lactobacillales > Streptococcaceae > Streptococcus > Streptococcus sp. KHUD_013. The sequence goes on along the minus strand of NZ_CP186264.1, from coordinate 115,617 downwards.
ATCTAAAAGATGGAAAGAAACCTTCCCATCTTTTAAGCATCTATTTTTTAGAATCCAAACCAACCTTTGAAAGTATCCCAGGCATTTTGTGCTTTTCCAGGAATATCTGCTTCATCAATGGCTTTCTTGGCATCGTCTACGATACCTGCAGCGCGTTCTTTGACTGTATCAAAGAAGCCCTTGTCCTCTTCTGGACTCTCAGTTTCTGTTTCTTGACCGACAGGGGCAATGCCATTTTCCTGGTAAGAATTTTCCTCATTGTCAAAGCTAGTTCCTTCTGTATAAGGAAGGACGCTATTGGCTACATTTCGGAAGATCACTGAGGCTGTCTCTGCACTGGTCCCTGTCAAATAGTGGGTTTCATCCGTCTTAGGGAAACCTAGCCACTGACTAATGACCACATCTGGCGTGTAGCCGATGACCCACTGGTCTCCGGAAAGATCGGGGTTGAAGTCCGTTTCAGTCGTTCCTGTTTTACCAGCCATGGTATAACCATACGGTGCTGCGTTGACACCCGTTCCGTTGGTAAAGGTTCCCAACATCATATTGGTCATCTTCTTATTGGCTGAGCTGCTGAGCACTCGTTTCGATTTTTGACTGTGACTTTTCACCACCTGACCGCTAGCATTTTCAATCTTGGTAATGAGATGGGCATCGTTCATCACTCCGTCATTGGCAAAGGTTCCATAAGCCTGAGCCATTTGAAGAGGGTTGGTCGTCACACCAGATCCCAGGGCTACTCCGAGAGATTTGTCCACATTGTCCATGTTGAGACCAAATTTTTTCCCATAATCAAAGACAGTATTGAGCCCCAACTCATTGGCTGTCGCTACAGCTGGCAGGTTGAGAGATTCTGCCAAGGCTTGGTACATGGGAACGGTCGGACTACCTTGAATGCCGCCGTAGTTATCGACTGTATAACTGCCGTAGACCTTAGTCGTATTGTCCAATTCTTTGTTGGTTGACCAGCCGTTGGCTACAGCTGGACTATACACGACGAGTGGTTTAATGGTAGAACCAGGACTTCTCGCAGATTGAGTCGCATAGTTATAGCTTCGGAAGCCAGCATCTTGGTCACTGGCCACGCGCCCGACAATTGCCCGCACTCCTCCAGTCTTAGGATCCAGAGCTACACTACCAGATTCTGCCCGCGTGCCATCTTCAGCAACAGGGAAGAGATCCACATTGTCGTAGATGACCTGCATGCTGGCTTGGTAATTCTGGTCCATCTCTGTATAGATCCGGTACCCATTCTTGATGATATCTTCTTCTGTTAGACCATATTCGTTGACAGCCTCGTTGATAACCGCATCGAAATAGGACGGGTAGCGATAATCTTCTGACTTGCCTTCATAGGCATCCACCAGTTGACCATGAATATCAACTGCAGCGGATTGATCTGCTGTCGCTTGATCGATATAGCCAGCTGCGACCATATTTTGTAGGACCGTATTGCGACGATTGGTTGCATTCTCGACCGAATAAAGGGGATTATAAATTTCTGGCCCCTTGAGCATACCAGCAAGGACAGCCGACTGATCCAGAGTCAACTCACTAGCGGATACACCGAAATACTTCTTAGAAGCATCTTCAATCCCCCAAACCCCATTGCCAAAATAGGCATTGTTGAGGTACATGGTCAGGATTTCTTTCTTACTATACTTTTTGTTAATCTCGAGGGCCAGGAAGAACTCCTTGGCCTTCCGCTCAACCGTCTGATCCTGAGAAAGATAGGCATTTTTAGCCAACTGTTGGGTGATTGTCGATCCCCCACCTGAGCGACCGGCAGTCAATATCGCCAGGAAGAAACGCCCATAGTTAATCCCACTATTTTTGTAGAAACTCCGGTCTTCTGTCGCAACAACTGCATTTTGCAAGTTTTCACTAATGGCATCTAACTCAACGTAAGTCCCTTTTTGCCCCGTTAGGCTACCTGCTTGGTTCCCATCTTTATCATAGATGATTGTGGTTGCCTTGAGGGCATTTTGCAGATCTGCTACATTGGTCGTCTTGGCTATGTAGAAAAGATAACCTCCGACGACGAGACTAAAGGTCAGGCCAATCAGTAAGAAGATCTTGGTCAAGTGATACTTGCGCCAAAAGCGTCTGATCGGATGTTGGGAGTGAGATTTTCTCCGTGACTTGTCCGAGCGGCTATAGGTTGGAGCTTGCTCCTCCCCGTCTGTTGATAACTCAACCTCTTCCGCAATTTTCGTTGGTTTTTTTTCTCGTTGGAAATGACGAATCATTCCCTCCAATAATTCTTTTAATTTGTTCATAGTCCCTATTTTATCACCTTCCTAACGTCTAGACAAGAAAGACCTTCGCAAGAAAGGATGCTTTTAGCTTTCTTTAAGGTTGCCATCTAGTCCACTCTAGAGCGGGTTTCAGCGTCTTGTTCCTCCCTCCCTCTTCCTCCTTCTCGCCTTTTCTTTCCACCCGCTTTCTGATACAATAACACTATGCATTATACTATAACGATACCAAACGCCTTGCCCGCCATGACGGTCAAAGAGGCCCTAGAAGATTACTTTCTCATCCCACGGAAGATTCGTCATTTTTTGCGAACTAAAAAACATGTTCAAGTCAATGGGGAGATCATCCACTGGCAATCCATGCTTGAGGCTGGAGACCAACTAACCCTCACCTTTGATCCGGAAGATTATGAAGAAAAGGAGATCCTAGCAGGAGATGCTAGCCTGGTCCAAGCCCTCTATGAAGATGAGCACCTCATCATCGTGAACAAACCGGAAGGCATGAAAACGCACGCCAATCAACCAGATGAAATCGCCCTTCTCAACCACGTCTCCACTTATGTCGGGAAGACCTGTTATGTGGTTCATCGCTTGGACAAGGAAACCAGTGGGGCTCTTGTCTTTGCCAAGAATCCCTTTGTTTTACCCGTCCTGAATCGGCTGTTGGAAGACAAGAAAATCCAACGAGACTATTGGGCCTTAATCCTAGGCAGCTTACCAAAGAAGCAACTGGTTTATAAGGACAAATTGGGCCGGGATCGCCACGATCGACGCAAACGCATTGTTGATCCTCGAAAGGGCCTCTATGCAGAGACCCATGTGACCAGCTTAAAGACTTTCAAACGCACCAGCTTGGTCAACTGCCAGCTCCAGACAGGCCGTACCCACCAGATCCGCGTCCACCTCTCTCACCATGGCCATCCAATCGTGGGAGATCCTCTCTACAACCCAGAAAGAGCTCCTCGCCTCATGCTCCACGCCCATCGCTTGCGCCTCACCCATCCCTTTACCTTAGAAAAAATTCAAGTCGAAGCCTTCTCACCAAGTTTTGAAAAAGGATTAAAAGAGCAGACTTCTCCATAGAGACAAATTCCTGATGTTTCTAATCTAGTGGACTAGAAGAAGCTTTCCGTTTGAAGATAAAGTCATTTTAGAAAATCATCTAGCTGTTTTATGTAAAAAGAAAGATTGTCTACATCTAAAAGAGGCTGGGACAAAAGTCCTAGCCTCTCAATTGTCTTTGGATTATCGATCAAGACGCAGTGGTTGAGTGGGCTCTACTGCGCTGATTTCATCATTTTTTACAACCCTACTCAACTGTGCGGAGGTGGGACGACGAAATCGAATTCTAACGAATTACCGATTTCTGTCCCACTCTCTTTTCTGTTATTTCTACATAGGTCCTAGTCCGTCGTTTCTTCACTTGTGACTGGGCTGACTTCTGTGTTTTCTGACTCTGGAGATGGAGTCTGAGCAGAATCTGAAGCTTCTTCCTTATTCAGGTTAGGATCACTCGTGGCAGGACTTTGAGGGGCTGGGGTTGCTTTGTCTGCTTCCGCCACTGCTGTCGATGGCGCCGCTAGCAAATCATCTCGAAGAGCTTGAATCGCCTGTAACAAGGCTTTCTTGTCGCTCTTCGGATCAGCTAGTTGATCAAAGAGAGCTTCTAAGCGTTCAAACTGAGCATCACTGGCTCCTTTTTCAGCCAATTGTTGGTGGAGAGCGATCAACTGGTTATAAATCTCTTGATAGAGGGCTACGTCTCCCAGTTGAGGTTCTTCTGTTTTCTTTTGCTTTTGTTGTTCAATCGTTTCACCAACTTCACGCAAAAGAGTTTTCCCAGTTGTCAAAGCCGTGTCAGCATCTGGCTCTTGGCGCACCTGTTCCAAACGTTCTTCAAAGGCAGGACGTTTGCTTTCTTCTACTTGTGGCAACAGAGAGGTGATTTGTTCTACAAGTGCTGTCAAGAGACTGGAGCGTTGACGAGACTCTGTCTTTTCATCCAGGTCACCATAGACCCCCTTGAGGAAGTCGTAAACAGCTAGGTTATAGGACGGAGCATCTGCTCCCTTTTGATCCAGAACTGTTTTTTCAATTGGATAGGTTGGAGCATTTTCTTGGGACACTAGTTGGTCAATGGCTTGCTTGGCTTGGTAGAGTTCCATGAAATGGGCTTTTGAGTCCCAAGCTTCTTCAAAGGCCTGAGCCCGGTAGAGTTTCAAAGCAAGGTCTGCTGCTGTCGCCCGCAATTCTGGTGTCAAGCGCGCATCACTTAAACTTTGGTAGAAATACTTGAGGTAGTCCACTGAAGTCACACCGGTCCGATCTTGCATCTCCTGAATGGCCTGCAACAATTTTCCTTCTTTCTCCAATCGTTGGCTATCCTTGGCCGTATAGGCTTCCTGCAACTGAGCAACGAGGCTTTCTTTCTTGAGTTGGAAGGCTTCGGTATCTAGCAAGCGAACCTGCTCCAACAATTCCTGGTAGCGACGGTCCAAGGCCGTTTCTTCTTTCGGTTTGACTTCCTGGGTCGCGTGGATATATTCCTTGTCAACTTGGTCAAGACTAGCCAAGTAGCCTGCTGTCGAATTGCTTGGGAAGTTTTTAACAGTTTCTAAGAATTGACCCAAGTTCAACTCAATCCGTCTTTGTTGCAGAGGGTCTGAAGCGTACAAAGTCCGACTTTCTGCTAGGAGTTGGTTGACCTTGTCCTCTACAGCTTTCTGGTTCAAGTCACCTTTCTGGTAAGCTGATTGGATGGTCGGCAGACGGTGAGCCAGATAGTCCGCCAAGCCTGCTGAGCGCACCTTGATATAGTGGTTATGGTCTCCATGCGGAATGACAAATTGACCATTCTCGATTTGCATCGTATATGGTGAAATACCAGAGCGAAGCGCTGTTGCATAAAGCTCGTTGATAAAGTCTAGCTCAGGATTTCCTGTTTCAAGTGGAATCCGGACATGCTCCTTCCGTACTGCATAAGGGTGGATATGGGTTGGATCGTATTCTTGGTCTGGATTGTTAAAGACAAAGAAACCGTTGGAAATCTTGATAGCTTCTCGAGGAACGCCGTAAGTCTGGCTAATGTACTGAATCTTTTCTTCATCCGAAGCATCGCGGGAATAGGTCGCCACATCATCTGTCAGTGGTTGACCCTTGTCCTCTTCCTTCTTACCAGCCAACACCGCCTCTGCAGCTGCGATCTCTTGAGGTGAGAGATCCTTCTTGTAGAAGTAATGGGCATGGTCTCCGTGAGCGACCATATAACCCTCGTCATCCTTGCTGATGACATGATCTGCATGGAATCCATGATCGTGCTCATGGGCCTGTTCACCTTCATGATGATGATCATGATCGGCTTCATGCTCCTCATGGTCATGCTTGTGATGAGGATCCTCCTTCTCATGGTCGTGGTTCTGATCGACTGGTTTTGTGTCTGGGCTTGAAGGTTGAGTTGGACTCTCTTCTTTTGCGATACTTCCACCTTGTGTACGGGATAGTTGGAACTGTCGTGCCAACTCCCGCTCTAAAGGCGAAAGGAGACTATAAGGGATGAAATGGAAATGATCCCCATGAGGATAAACTACCCCTTGATCTGTCCATTTGGTAATCTTACTTGGATCAAAAACAGAACCATCCGACTCAACATGGCGCTCTGAAAGCGGGGTATGCTGCAACTCTTCCAAAAGGCTCGGCAAGGTCCCCCCCTTATTAGTTGCTGTTGGATGAGGCACAGAAGCTGTAATCGTTGGAGTAAACGGGTCTGAGATTGGCTGATTCGGATTAACCGATGAAGCTAGCTGGCTAGAAGGTGGAGCAATAGGATTTACTTCATTTTTTCCTCCTCCATTTAAAACCGCTAAGGCAGCATATAATTCTCCAGCTGATAAGGCACTCTTCGGAATATAGTGGTAGTGTCCCCCATGAGGCACGATAAAGCCATCCCCTGTATCAGAAATCACATCCCCAGGATGGAAGACATAGCCATCATCTGTCCGGTAGCCACCTTGACTTGGATTGGCACCTGCTGTTAGACTGGCTACTGTTTTCCCTTCTCGTAAAGCCTGACTTGGCTGACTAAAATCACGAGTTTGCCCAGATTTTTGGGCATTCTCTTTCGAACCTGAAACCAGCTCTCCTTTTTTCTGTTGGGCAATTTCCTCCACCGAACGAACATTCCGTGTATGTTGCGGATCGGTTAGATAAAGGTAGTAGGTCCCATCTTTCTTGATAATATAGCCATCTCGCACCTGTGTGACTATGTCTGATTGCTGTAGTTGGTAAGAAGGGTCCCGTAAAATCAACTCCTCACTAAAAATCGCATCATAAGGGACCTTGCCATTGTAGTAATGGAAATGATCTCCATGAGAAGTCACAAAGCCCTCGTCAGTAATCTTGACAACAATTTGCTCAGCTTGGGTCTTTTCCTTCGAGTTGACGGATTCAATGCTTTCTTCCTGCTTGTTTGAGCTGCTAGCTGACTTTTTCTTGTCTCCTTGTAAATACTGCACCTGATTCTGACTCTTTTTGTCTTCCTTGACTGGTGCTTGCTGACTTAAGGCGTAGGCACATAAACCTAGACCTAATGTTGCTACTAATCCAATTGTTCCTTTTTTCTTCATTCTTTCTACTTACTCCTGTAATTCTTTCGCTAGACTCGCCATATTTTCTTCTAGGTTCTCCAAGAAATCTTTGTTATTTTCCGGATCCGCTTCGAGAGGATCTAACACCTTCACTTTTGCCCCTGTCGCCTTGGCAATGCTATCGGCTACCTTGGACGAGGTATGCTTCTCAACAAAGATCGTCTGAACTTGATAGTCCTTGACAAACTGCTGAATCTCAGCCAATTGACGGGCTGTTGGTTCCTGCTCAGGCGAGATCCCTGCGATTCCTAATTGTTTCAGGCCAAAGCGCTTGGCTAGATAAGAGAAGGCTGTATGCTGGGTCACAAAGGTCTTTTGTGTCGCTTTTTCAAAGAGAGGCTGGTATTTAGCCACCAAAGCCTCACAGCGTTTTTCAAGTTTTTGGGCATTGGCCTCATAATAACTTCTGTTCTCTGGATCAATATCTCCCAATTCTTGGGCGATGATCTTCCCTTCTTCAGCAATTTTCAGTGGATCCATCCACGTATGAGGGTCATACAAGTGTTTTGCATCCTTCCCTTCCGTATCCTCAATATCCTCTAATCCAGCGACCTTGTCCAGTTCCATTCCTTTGCTGGCTTCGATGACCCGCAGTTTCGAGTTTTGCAAGCTAGGGTCTAGACGTCCGGCCCAAGATTCGAGTGTGTGAGAATGGTAGACAAAGACATCCGCGTCATAGATCTGGGCTGTCTCCTTGGCTGAAGGTTCGTAATCATGAATCCCAGCGCCTGACTGAACCATCCAGACCTCGTTTCGATCGCCTGAAATCTCCTTAACTAGGGAATAGACAGGATAAAAACTCGTCACAATTTTGAGCCCCTTTTTCGTTGAGTCAGCTCCTGAACTTCTCTGGCTTCCACAAGCCACCAAGAACAAGAGGCAGATGAATCCTATTCCTAAGGCCCTTAGTTTCCTCCCAAACATGTATAATCCCTTTCTTTTTCTTAATCGGTTTATTAAACAGTTAATTAACTAGTTAATAATAACGCTAATTTTTTAGTTTGTCAAGAATTTTTTGTATTTTTGACCACACAGAAAAAAGAGGCCCCCTAAGGGGCCTCTTCTATTCTCGCGATTGATTAAACAATTGTTAATCAAGAAATGCGCTTATTTTTTCTTCTTTTTAAGGAGATAAGCTGCACTGCTTGCTACCACAAAGGCTAATACCAAGCTAATCAAGGAGATGGTTGTACCAGTGCTTGGCAAGAAACCAATCTTCTTACCTGGTTTCTTAGGCTCTGGTGTAACTGGTTTTGTTCGTTCATGTTTATTGGTCAGAACAACATTACCTTGACCATCATCGGTTTTCGTCACTTGTTAACCTGTTGGAACATCAACTTCTTCCACCGTATAGGTGATAGCTTTCCCCTTGACATTTTTGTCCAAATCCGCAAACGATACCAAAAACCAGCCCCTTCATGGAGCTGGTTGTCTTTCTATTATAGAAAGGTCCTTAGGCAAAAATGCTGAAATCCTTGTTAGTTATCTATAACGTGGTGTCGCAAATCCTCGGATATTGCCGTTTCCGATACGGTAAACATTGCGTTTCACGGTTCCAACATCACCGGAATTTCCTTCGATTGTATGAATCAGTCCATTTTCAACGTATTCAACAATTCCAATATGATCCGCAAATCCATCATTTTGTTGATAGTTTTGGTCCCAGTTAAAGGTAATGATATCACCTGACTTTGGTGTAGAAGCCCCGTTTTCATTCCAAATACCAAGATTTTTAAAGATTTGGATATGGCGTTCCACTCCACACTCACGACCAATCAAATGACTAAGCCCTTCTCGTTGGAAGACAGTTGTGACAAACACATCGCACCAATCATCCGTATTCTTCACTGGATAGCCTACTGGCAACGGATGGACACTATTGTAATCTCTGACCAATTTAAGGTGCTCTGGAGATCCAGTCTCAACGCCAATCAAGCTTGACGCTGCCTTTAGAACTCGACCTAACTGGCCACTGGTATCACTTGTAGAAAGATGCTTTAGAGTAGTCTGATTTCTATTTGTAAGGCTACGGTTTTCTACCTGCACCGTCGTACCACCAACACCAACTTGACTACCGTCACCCTGAATATAGTACAAATGGACATGATAAGTACCTGTCGAAAACTTATGGTCAGAAGCCTTCACGCTGACCTTGTAAGTCCCATTTGATTGACGAATCGCTTCATACCAACGAATATCATCTTGACCGTCTTTTTCAGACCAAATTGGTACTTGAACAGTATGGACACCTTTTGAACTATAGACATCACTAATAATGACATCAAAAGCACCAGAGTCTTTATTGTTATTAACTACTGAAATAGTACCAACTGGCTCATTATGTTTCACATCTACAATGGTCTCTGTAACATAACGACGTCTATTATTCTGATCAAGATAATGAACATGAACTTGGTACTGTCCAACTGAGTTCTTGTGGTCACTTGCCTTGATCGTTGCTCGATAGGAACCATCAGATTGACGAACAGCCTTATGCCAAATTAAATCATCCTGGCCTCCTGCTACACTCCATGATGGAACCAAGACTTCCTTCAAACCTGTCGGTGAGACTACATTACGAACTACTGCGTCAAATGTTCCTGTACTTGAGTTATTGTTCTCAATCGAAAGTGTCCCTTGCGGCTTAGATTGACGAACTTCTACAATGGTCTCTGTAACATAACGGCGCTTGTTTTCTTGATCAATATAATGAACATGAACTTGGTACTGTCCAACTGAGTTCTTGTGGTCACTTGCCTTGATCGTTGCTCGATAGGAACCATCAGATTGACGAGTGGCCTTATGCCAGATTAAATCATCCTGACCTCCTGCTACACTCCATGATGGAATTAAAACTTCTTTCAAACCTGTCGGTGAGACTACATTACGAACTACTGCGTCAAATGTTCCTGTACTTGAGTTGTTGTTCTCAATCGAAAGTGTCCCTTGCGGCTTAGATTGACGAACTTCTACAATGGTCTCTGTAACATAACGACGCTTGTTTTCTTGATCAATATAATGAACATGAACTTGGTACTGTCCAACTGAGTTCTTGTGGTCACTTGCCTTGATCGTTGCTCGATAGGAACCATCAGATTGACGAACAGCCTTATGCCAAATTAAATCATCCTGGCCTCCTGCTACACTCCATGATGGAATCAAGACTTCCTTCAAACCTGTCGGTGAGACTACATTACGAACTACTGCGTCAAAGGTACCTGTACTTGAGTTGTTGTTCTCAATCGAAAGTGTCCCTTGCGGCTTAGATTGACGAACTTCTACAATAGTCTCTGTAACATAACGGCGCTTGTTTTTTTGATCAATATAATGAACGTGAACTTGGTACTGTCCAACTGAGTTCTTGTGCTCACTTGCCTTGATCGTTGCTCGATAGGAACCATCAGATTGACGAGTGGCCTTATGCCAGATTAAATCATCCTGGCTTCCTGCTACACTCCATGATGGAATCAAGACTTCCTTCAAACCTGTCGGTGAGACTACATTACGAACTACTGCGTCAAATGTTCCTGTACTTGAGTTATTGTTCTCAATCGAAAGTGTCCCTTGCGGCTTAGATTGACGAACTTCTACAATGGTCTCTGTAACATAACGGCGCTTGTTTTCTTGATCAATATAATGAACATGAACTTGGTACTGTCCAACTGAGTTCTTGTGGTCACTTGCCTTGATCGTTGCTCGATAGGAACCATCAGATTGACGAACAGCCTTATGCCAAATTAAATCATCCTGGCCTCCTGCTACACTCCATGATGGAATCAAGACTTCCTTCAAACCTGTCGGTGAGACTACATTACGAACTACTGCGTCAAAGGTACCTGTACTGGAGTTGTTGTTCTCAATCGTTACGGTGCCACTTGGTTTTAAATCCTCTGGTCGTTTTCCAATAAAAACATTTGTCACGGTTCCACCAACACCCGTCATCTGTCCATTGTTCTGAACATAGTAAAGGTGGACATTATAAAGACCAGTTGAGTTTCTATGGTCCGCCGCTTTTACATTAACAGTATAGGTCCCGTTTCCTTGACGATTTGCTGTATACCAGACAATGTCATCCTGACCACCTATTTCTGACCAGATTGGCACAGAAACAGCTTGAACACCATTTGGTGCTTTGACGTTTGAGACCACAACGTCAAAACGACCTGCTATGGTATCGTTATTGACAATGTTAATCTTCCCACTTAAGTTGCCTTCTGTCGGGTCAGATGCAGGTTTTGCGTTCGCTGTAAAGCGACCGGTATAGTCCACACTGTGGTCAAAGAGGTGCTTTCCTGGAAGCAATTCCGCCTGAGAAGTGAACTGCCATGCGCCAGCTTTTCCATTGTAACGCAAACTTTTCGCATCATTTACAGATAGTTTCGGAGAAGGATATTGGGCAACCCAGAAATTCTGAAGACCAAAGTGAGCAGTGTTGACAGGACCTTTCTTGCGAAGGTTGTTTTCATCCAACCAGCTGGCACTAGTGTAGAACATCAAGTTGGTGTAGCCATTTTTACGCATTTCATCCACCCAAGCTTGAGTATTGCGGTTGATATTTGACTGAATCTTAGCATCTTCAAAGTCATTGACCATAAGAGTATTCTTTGGAAGATTCAAACGTTGTGCTGCCGCAATATAGAATCGTGCTTCTGCACGCGCCGCTTCTTCAGAAGTATAGCGAGAGAAGTGGTAGGTCGATACTTGCAGACCCGCAGCTTGTGCATTGCGAATTTGGTTCTCCGCATTCGGGTTCTTGTACCAAGTGTCTTCTGTCAATTTGACAACGACACCGCCTACGCCCTTATTAGCTAAGGTACGGTAGTCGCCAATACTAATCTCTCCGTTGTGGCTACTCACATCAACGAATGATTTTGGCTGAACTGCCACATCCGTAGAGCGACTAGCTGGAGCGTTTGAACCCGTATTGAAAAAAGTGGTGCTTCCTGCATCAGACTGAAGAGGAGTTTCTTCTGTCTTCTCAGTAGGCGCTACTTCTGTAGATTTTTCTACAGATGGTGTACTACTTTCCGAAACAGTAGTAGTACTCGTAGAAGCCACAGACTGTTCGGTCACATTTGCTGGTGCAACGTAGTTGCTTACGATAGGTGCTGCGGTCTTTTCAGAAACGGCTACTTCTGGTGCTTTTTCAGTTTGCACTTGCTTGCCTTCAGTAACAGCAGTTTCTTTTGAAACCAGCTCATCTGCACTTACTCCTTGAGTAGATGCAGCCATCAATATTGCTGCTCCCGCATAAAAAATAAGATCTTTCTTTTTCATTTAACCTTCTCTTGTATATAAATTTTATACTTTTACCATTTTACCATACGGCATCATTGATGAAAAGTTCTATGATGGCTTTTTTAAAATTAGTTTTATTTTTTGGAGAATATAAAAGAAGTTCAAACGAACTTCTTTTAATCTCATTTTAAATGGGTTAAGGCTGTCTTTAGGTAGTGACCATCTCGAATTTCTTGGCCAACACGCTTGGCATTGTCCACCAAGTCTTTGTAATCAGTATCTGAAAGATTGTCGATTGTCTCCTTCAAATTATGGAGAGAATCTACTGCAATCCCACAGCTATTCTCTAAGACAAAATGTGAGAGAGCAGATTCTTTCCAAACCACCAGAGGAAAACCTGCTGCTAGGTAAAGAGAAGCTTTATGAGAATTGTTAAAACGCAGATAGTTGCCGTAAGTACCCTGACATGTTTCCGAACTATCCCCATCCCACACTAAGCCAAAACTACCTTCTAGAGCTACCGGTAGATCATCAGGCATAAAGGCACCAAAGTAAGTGATGTTATTCAAAGCACGGCTTTCATCATACCCAACTCCATAGAGATTATAAGCAGGACTCTCTGGTAAACTATACAGATAGCCTGATTTTGTTTGGTTTAAATTCCCAGCAACGATGATTGCTTGTTCTTTTTGAGGAAGAGACTTTTCTTGAAAATTTGGAATCAAATAATCAAAAATCTCTAAACTAACCATTTTATTAACTGGAAATCCTTGATTAGCTAAAACGCCCTTCATGATGTCATTATGAACAATAATCCCATCCACAGACATCATAGCTTTCTTCTCTTGGAAATAGTTTCTCAATTTATGTCTCAATTTCACTTCAGAGCCTGCTGCATGGCGCAAGGTTTCAACATCATGGATCAAAAGATAGAATTTAACTCCTCTTTTTTGCGCCTGCTTGATGAGTTGTGAAATGAAAAATGTATGGTGGATAATCGGGAACTGAATCAGCAATTCATCTCCAGCACCCAACTGATCAAAGACAGATTTGGTTGCCTGATATTTGTGTTGCTGAGCTTTAAAGAAATTCATCTTATACCAATTCTCAACCTTGAGTTCAAATCCCTTATAACCCTCTGAGATTAGAATAGCTTCTACGTCATTCCGTGCCTTATTTCCTGCATTCTTTTCGTGTGCATTATGCAGAAATGAATCTTTCAGATAATATTTCACCTTTTCTCCCCTTTATCTGTGATGTTCTTAGATACTCCCTAGTTCTTCTTCTACCACATCCAATGCACGTTCAACAGTCACATGCATATCATAGTATTTATAATCTGCCAAGCGCCCACAGAAGATCACGCGCCCATTTTTCTCAGCTTCTGCTAGATACTGTTCATAGATTGCATTGTTTTTGGCATCATTGATTGGATAGTAAGGCTCATCTCCTCTTTTCCAATCTGCTGGATATTCACGAGTAATAACGGTCTTGGCCTGAGTCCCAAACTCAAAATGTTTGTGTTCGATGATACGCGTATAGGGAATATCACGCTCAGTATAGTTGACTACAGCATTTCCTTGATAATTTTCTTGGTCCAGAATCTCATGCTCAAAACGGAGACTGCGATACTCAAGTTCACCAAATTTATAGTCAAAGAACTGATCAATCATCCCTGTGAAGACAATCTTAGTTGCTGAAGCCTCCAAGTTCTCCCGATCTGCAAAGAAATCTGTATTGAGCTCTACTTCGATTCCGCCCAACATGTTTTCAATGATGACGTTATAGCCACCGATTGGAATCCCTTGGTAACGGTCGTTAAAGTAGTTATTATCAAAGGTCAATCGAACTGGAAGACGTTTGATAATGAAAGGAGGCAAGTCTGTGGCAGAACGTCCCCATTGTTTTTCTGTATAGCCCTTGATCAACTTTTCATAGATATCTGGACCAATCAATTTGATGGCTTGTTCTTCCAAGTTTTTAGGCTCAACATCTTTCATGTCAGCCGTTTGCTCGGCAATCTTGTCCTTCACTTCTTGAGGAGTCTTGGTTCCCCACATAGCGTAGAAGGTGTTCATGTTGAAGGGAAGATTGTAGAGGCTCCCCTTGTAGTTAGCCACCGGTGAGTTGATATAGTTGTTAAATTCAGCAAACTGATTAACATAGTCCCTAACTTTTTTGTTTGAAGTATGGAAAATGTGAGCACCATACTTGTGGACGTTGATACCTTCCACATTCTCACAGTAGATATTTCCACCGACGTGATCGCGCTTGTCAATCACTTTTACTTTTTTACCACGTTTTGTAGCTTCGTGTGCAAAGATTGCGCCAGACAAACCAGCTCCGACGATAAGATAATCGTACATAATCTCTCCTTATTTTTTTATGATACTTTTTAGTTCTTGAAAATCCAAGATTCTTAAGATTAAAACCAAGCCTCCGTAGACTAGGAAGCCAAGTACAGAACATATCAATACATTTACAACAGATGAGAAGTTGATAAAAGTTTTTATAAAATACAAAGCACCATACATCAGGAATGCTGCTAGAAGTATTTTTAGCATGGATGGTAGAATCTTGACCTCTTTTAGATAAGAACGTGTAAAGTAGAGTTGGATCAGCCAGACCAAACCTTCGGTCGCAACAGATACAATTGAAGCTCCAATATAGCCCAGAGGCGGGATCAAGAGGAGATTCAAGCCCACACTAAAAACAGCTGGAATAGTTGTCGATAGCATAAATTCACGATTCTTATTGTGAGGAATCAAGATTTGAATTCCCATTATATTGGTCCAGCCAATAAAGAACATTCTAAAGACCATGATGGCAATCGCATAGCGAGCATCTTGGAAGTCTTGCCCCAGGAAAAAATTGACAAAATCTTTGTTAACAATTAAAATCCCCGCAATCATCGGGAAGATAACCAAGTTATACACTAAGAAAGACATTTCATGTAACTTGTTAACCGCCTTTTGATTGCCTGATGAGAGGAGATTGGAGACCCGGGGCAACATAACACTACCAAGCGACGTTACCAAAGTCAACAAAATATTCAATAATTTCAAGGCTTGATCATAGATCCCGACATCCTTGGTCGAAGATAAGGCACCTAACATAGTGCGATCTAGCGTGATGTAGAGTGAAATGGCAATCTGTGGCAGAAACAAGAGAATGACTGGTTTGATATGCTCTTTGGCATAGGCTATATCCAGATGCGGCTTGCGAATGTGTTCCCGAGCAGGAAGCCACATACTCAACTGACCTAGTAGATCATAGGCAACCAAGAGGATGATATACAAGTACAAGTCAGATGGTTTCTTAACAAATAGGAATATCGATACAACACCTAGAAGTTTGACCATTGTGTTACGAGCTGTGATTTTTTTGAAATCTTCTAACCCTTGAAAAAGCCAAGAAATATCAAAACCACGAGACAGCAAACTAAAGCCAAGTATATAGGCAATTGGATTGTTCATCGACGGCACAAGCAAGCAGACAACTATATAAAGCGTAACCGCTAAACAGGTTGAAAGGACTTGTAAACTGTAAATACCCCAGAAGGTCTTTTCGACTTCCTTACGATGGCCGGAAATTTCCTTTGTCCCATAATTGGCCACCCCAAGTGTCGCTAAGAGTATAAAGTAAGTTACTATTGAGTTGTAGTACCCATAGGAACCTAAGTCATTGGATGAGAAAACCCGAGTAATATAGGGTGTAGTAATGACTGGTAAAACGATTACTAACAGCTGATAAGAAAGATTATATAAATAATTTTTTAATACTTTCACAAGGAGTTCCTCGTTGTAGATTTCTTCGATTCAAATTCAATAACTGGCAAGGTTGCAAATAGAGTAAACATAAAAATATTATAAGACGGGCGAACCCAGAAGGCCTCAAACATACAGTTAACTGCTATTAAGGATAAGGCCGTCAATAGCAAATAATTCTTTTTGCGATAAAATGACCAAGACCTAACTATGTATAACACGACCAATAAGAGAACTGGAATCATCCCATAGGTAAAGAGCATCTGAACGTAGGAAGAGTCTACATAGTCGTAGCTCAAAACGGATTCTGTACGCCCCCCATAACCGACAAATGATATGCCCCGAGTCCCAAACCACTGCACTGCATATTTTTTTAGTGCCTCATGTCCTAGGTGTAATCTCATACTAAAAAAATTGTTTAGAGCCACATACATTGGATGAGACCAGGTAAATTTAAAAGAGAGATAAATCATTACTGAAGACGCTATACCAGCCGATAAAGGAAGTAAAGCAAAAAGCCGTCGCTGTTTATCATTTCGGAAATAATAGTACAGAAAAATGAGCGCCATTACAGTAATAGAAGCGGCATTAAGCCTCGCATCGCAATATCGAATAATGAAATAAGCCAGACCAAATCCTAAGGCAGTCCGTAAAACAAGGAATTTCTTTCTAAAGATATACGATATAGCTGTATATAGATAAAAACAGTGAGAAGCAAAATCAGTTGGATAAATAAAGCCAAATGAATTTCGAACAACGACTCCCGCAGATCGTGATTGGACAAATTGCAAGTTTGGAATAGCACCAATCACGGCCAAGAGCACTATCAATACAATAAAAAACAAGGCTACAACAGAGTATATTTTAAGTACACTTTCCATCTCAGCCTTGTAAAGAAAGACAAGTAGAAACATATACATCAATGCATTAAGGTTCCCAGTCTTATAGTAAACCATGCCCCCAGCAAAAAGAAGAATTGGTGCAAAGATGAGATAGCTTATAGCGTAGTGATGAATATAAGCAAATCGCATAGCAAGTAACAGGACCGCAAAAAAAGGAACTACATTAGGAATATTAGGTAAAACAGGAGCTAACATAGACGTATTGATCATATCTATGGAGACAACCACTATTAAAACTGCTGCAATTAGCAATTTATCACGTTCTAACTTTAACATTTTCTTTTTCCTTTTCTTCTTTCATCCCTAACTCTTACTTAGGATTTTTTTAACTTTTTAAATTGATAATAGAGCCGCGGATACTTAGTAATTAAAACATAGAGGATCCTACGTTTCTTGCTAACTCTAGCATTCTTCAAAACAAGTGGCAAATAAGGCCTGGTTTTCTCCTGAAGTCTCTTGAATTCTACCGAATCCCCATCCTTAATCATCGTAAAGATAAGAAGACTTCCTGTAAAGAAGCGAGAAATGATGGCTTCTTGGAGTTCTGAACTCTCAGGATAGGTTGCATTCACAACCTCTTTTAAATGATCAATTGCTTCGTAAAACTCGTATTGTTTTGGTGTGAAAGCCGAGGCAGTAATGCTACCAGGTCTATGGTAATAATGGTAAATCGGAAGATGGTACAAGGCCACGGATGGGGCTTGGTTGAGATGCTCGCTGATAACATAGAGGTCTTCGTAGATGCGCCCCTTGGGGAAGGGAGCTTTCTCAAGAAGTTCTTTCCGGTAGAGTTTCCCACAAGCAGAGACCGTTACAAGGTCTCCATAAAGCATCTCAGTCAGAGCCTTTGCCTTGTCATAGACCTTAACTTGGTCTAAATCAAGCTGATCCAAGTGAAAATTTTGAAAACGATGATAGTTAGCTGTTGGCTCTACTTTGCCACTCACCATATCTACTTGGGTACGACTTTGTAGCTCTGCTAGCAGTTCCAAGGCGCAGGGTTCCAGATAGTCGTCTGGATCTAGGAAAGTAATCCAGTCGCCCTTGGCTTTCAAGACCCCATAGTTCCGAGCATCAGACAAGCCACCGTTGACCTTATGGTAGCTAGTCACCCAATCATATTGCTGGGCATACTGGTCACACAAGTGTCCTGAGCCATCACTCGAGCCATCATCAATCAAGAGGACTTCCATATCCTTGTAAGTCTGATGTTCCAAACTCTCCATGGCATAATGAAGGTAGTCCTCCACATTATAAACAGGCACAATTACCGAAATCATATTTCCTTTTCTTTCTCTTACTTAGTTTTACAGTTTAAATCTCAAATGAGCTTCTATCTGGAAGCAGTTGATCCATAGCCTTGATAAAGTCTGTCATCACCTGCTCCTCGTCTTGAATGTTAAATCCATCATTGATACACATAATTTGGTATTTGCCAGAATTTAGTATCTTCCAAAAATCTGGTCCGGCATTATCCAAAGAAAAGAGTCCTCCCAACTTAGGATTTCCGATAGCGTATTTACCACTGGCAATCTGCCAATACTTAAAGAGCCAAACATTGGTATCAGAAGGATTTCTAAAGCGACTAGCCGAGGTTCTTTCCAAGACAGCTTTTTCCTTTTCCCATACCAAGTTCATCGTTGATCTTAGTAGAGGATAGGGCAGATGACTCTCCCAGAAACCACAGATAAACTGACTATTTCTGTATAGTAGCGACTTAACGATACTTTTTAATCCCTGCTTTGGATCAAAGAATTGGCCATTCTTCAAAATTTCATTTCGACTGAAATAGCTAGTGACAATCTCCATGTCATTTATCTGAAAATTCCCCGTTCCATATCGCTCAGGAATAATCGGTGAAAGAGCCGTATTATATTTGGGTAAACCATCCTCTGAGAAAAAATCTGTCGGCTCGACTGGAGCTGTCAAATACATATCGTCATTAAAAAAAACAAAATGCTCTGAGAGACCAGGGATTCGATGGATGTTACTTTCGATAGGATTGGCAGAAAAAACTGGTAGGTAGTCATTACAGATAATTTCTGTATGATCTACCAACACCAATTTTTCACTATTTATATCTAACCAGCTTGGCTTTTGCTGGTCAGTCACGAGGTAGACCTTATTGACCCAAGGAGCAAATTTTTCAACTCCTCTAAACCAATATTTAAAGGTCCCCCATTCTCGGTAAGCCTTGACTGAATTCATACTCTGTTTAGAAGTATTAACCGAGCCATCATAGCTTGATTTTTTTTCTTGCCATACAGGATCATTCCCATCAACCCAAGTCACAACAAAATCTATTTTATTCATAACTAATCTTTTCTATCTGTTTTATACAACTCCGAAAAGTTCTTGATGTAACTCTCCAAAGAAAACAGCTCTTTTTGTCTCTGATATCCTACTCGCCCAAATTTTTCTCTTTTTTCAGAACTATCTAGTAAGAGAGAAATGGCATTAGAAAGTTCTTGAGGACGATTTGGTTTGACTAAGCAACCACTTTTGTCATCTACTACCATTTCAGCTATTCCCCCATTGTTATAACCAACAACTGGTTTTGAACAAGCCATGGCTTCTAGGACTACTGTAGGTAGGGAATCAGGTTTTATACTTGGTAAGACAAAGATATCAAACATATTATAAAGTTCAGAAGTCTTATCGTAGTAATCAATACGATGAATTTGTGACACAACAGATGAAGAAGCTATTCTCTTATCTAGTTCTTCTAAGCGCCATTCTTCACCAGGAAAAACACCTCCAGCTAGGAAAGCCACCGCTTGCTCATTCTTTTCCAAAAGTGGCTCGACTGCTTCTATGAAATCATTTTGTCCTTTGATAGCATTGACCCGACCAATCATGCCAATCACAAGTGCATCTTGCGCAATGTCAAATTTTTCACGAATAGAAGACGCATCCATTGGATAATAGACAGCATTATCGACACCGTTATAAATCACTTCCACTTGGCTATCTTTGATAAAGGGAGACTGCTTGATATGATTAGCGACCGCTTGGGACACCGTCACAATCTTGTCTGCATATCGTCCCATGAGCATATTGATAAAGTCAGAAATAGCTTTGGGTTTGACGATAATCTCATGAACATGCCAAATCAAAGGCAGCTTGAGCTTGCGTTTCAAATAGATGCCCTCCAAAACAGCCGCTGTATTATTGTGAACCATATCTATACTGTGTTCTCGAGCATAGAGGGCGATTTGCTTAGCATAGAAATTATAAGAGCGAATATAGTCGGCAATGCCTTTAGGATTAAAGTATTTTCTACGTAAAATCGGATAATCCAACACGCTGACCTTAGCTCCAACTTGGCGCAAAGCCTCGACTAAAACACCGTCATTTGGCAAGATGACGTGAGCTTCAAATTCTTTGGAATCCAATCCTTTGATCAATTCCAATAAAACCTTATCTGCTCCATACATTTCTGCACCAGCATGCAAGTATAAAATCCGTTTCATTCCCTATCCTTTAAACACTTCTTCATAATCTGACACAATCTTTTCCCATGTGAAAGCTGAGATAATTCTTTGGCTTGACTTGAAATCCAAGTCAGCTATCACTACCTGATCAAATCCCTCTACTTCCTCAATGACGCGTGCCAACTCATCTTTTTTCCAATAAATAGCCCCGTCTTCACCAACCTCACGGTTAAAACCAACATCTAGCAACAAATTCAGTTTTGTAGATGCTAGAGCTTCCAGTAGAGAAGGGTTGGTCCCTCCAACCTCATGCCCATGGAAATAGGCAAAGGCATTTTCACGGATGTACTTAAGCAACTCTTGGTCATAGACAGTCCCAACAAATTTAACTCTAGGATCTTTATCAAAACCAGTATCTTGTAACAACTGGTCGTAAAATTTATTCTGCTCCACATTTGTGATGAGAACAAACTCCTTTTTGGACTTGGACTTGATAAATTCACGAATCATGGCTTCGTAGTTATTTTCAGGAACAAATCGTCCCACTACTAGATAATAGCCATTTTCGCTAACTCCTTTTTCCTGATACCAATCCCGAACTTTGGCATCTTCTGCTTTCAGGATTGAAGGAGCTGTATCTGTCCCATAGGCAATATAGGTGGTCTTTGGCTGATACTGCTTATAATCCTCATGGATATATTGTTCAATATTTTTGCTGTCACAGACCAGTAAGTCTGCATGTTTGACCATGAGTTGCTCTGAAAATTTCCAGTACTTCCGAACTGGCAGGCTCCACTTTGCTCGCAACCATTCATGACCATCAGGGTTTACCAGCAAAGAGCCACCAATCGCACGAATTTTTTTCTTAAGTCCAGAAATAAAAGGACCGATGCGACAAGCTAGAATGTAAAAAATAGGAGCCTCGTCCTTGTTCTCCTTAGCCAATTCAATAGCCTTGTTGACCGCTGCAATATCGTAAGCGATGGCGCGGGCCGGTCCGATATTAGGTACATCGATGTTGAAGCAAATGGCTCCATTGTGCTCAAACTGATCTTCCGTGATACCAGACTTGGCAGAATTTTCACGCATACAAGCAACATAGTATTGTATGTTGCTGTCTTTTTGATATTCGGTTAATTTTTCGACAAAGGTTTCAAAACCACCATATTTCGCTGGAATTCCCTTAGAACCCACGATATAAACTGACTGTTTCATTTTTCTCCTTACATGGAAAGGACGAAGCAGGAATTTCCTACTTCGCTCCATCTCGTTTAAATACCACTTTGATCGTTTTCAGCAAAATTTTAATATCTGACCAAATGGTCCAATCATCAATATAAGATACATCTAAGCGAACCACTTCGTCAAAATCTGTAATTTCGCTGCGGCCACTCACCTGCCAGAGTCCTGTAATACCGGGCTTAAAGCTCAAGCGTCGTTTTTGTTCTGGAGTGTATTTCTCATACTCATCCACTGTTGGCGGACGGGTTCCAACTAGACTCATATCTCCTTTTAGGACATTAAAGAATTGTGGTAGCTCATCCAGACTGGTCTTCCGGATAAAGCGCCCGATCGGCGTAATCCGAGGGTCATTGTCCATTTTGAACATGCCACCGGTCATGGTGTTTTGATCCATCAATTCTTTTTTCCGCTCCTCTGCATCAACATACATGGAACGGAATTTATAAAATTTGAAATAGCGCCCATTTTTCCCGACCCGTTTCTGGGCAAAAATAGCAGGTCCTCCATCCTTGCGAATCAAAGGTACCAATACAATCGCTACCAAGCCACAGATGAGCAAACCTACCAAGGATCCACAGATATCGATCACACGTTTCGCAGTCACATGGCTAGGTTTGTAGAAATTAGTCGAGAAGGTAACGACATTGAGTCCAGCCATTTCTCGAATGCGTTTGTTGCCGGCAAAGTTTAAATCAAAAGCATTGAGGTTAACGGTAACATCGATCCCCATAGTCTCAAATTGCGAGACATATTCCCCAATGTCATACTCTTCACTTGGAAGGTTGATAAAGACTTCGTCCACCACTTCATAGGTCGCATAGGTCAACAGGTCTTCCTTTGGAACAACCCGAACTCCTGGGTGTTGAAAGTTTGGACGATCCAATACCGTTACAGCTACTACTTTTCCACCGCTGTCATTAGATGAAAGAAGTCGATCGAGGACTTTATCCAGACGAGAATTCGCTGTAATCAAGAAAATCTTGTGACTTCCCTTGAGATTGTAGTAAAAGCGACGCCAATACCGTTTAATGAAGTAATTCATTAAATAAAGGACAAGAGTCAGAAGAACCAGAAAATAAACCATCCCACGACGGGAAAGGGAAAACTTCTCCTCCAAAAAAAAGCTCGAAAAACTAATTGCAAGCGCAAAACACAAACTATATTTCAAGGTTTGTAAGAATTCAACGAGATGTCCACGTTTGAAATAATCTTGGTTGTAATCACTGACGTAGAAGGCTACGAAATGCAATAAATACAGATAGAAAATTGTATTAGAGTGGATTTCTGTCTCTGTTACAAAACTAAACAAATAAGCCACAACTAAGACTGGTAAGCTTTGGAAAAATGCCAAAGCAAATTTGTGAAATCCCCTTCCTTCTGTCATAATATCTCTATCCTATTCCTTATCTTTTTTTCCCATAATTGCCATAGTTCCCGTAATTACCGTAGGAACCATATTTTTCTAATTGAACATCAAATTTATTGAGGACGACTCCTAGGAATGGTGTTCCTGTCTGTTCCAGTTGCTCTTTAGCTTTTTGCACAGACTTGCGACTCACAGCTCCTGATGCCGTCACGACTAAGCTTCCATCACAGCGTTGAGCGATAATCGCCGCATCAATGACCATCCCAATCGGAGGTGTATCGACAATAATGTAGTCATAATGATTGCGAAGTGCCTCAATAATCACTTCGAAATTTTTACTTTGTAAGAGGCCTA
The DNA here is from genome assembly GCF_052588545.1 of Streptococcus sp. KHUD_013. NCBI lineage: Bacteria > Bacillati > Bacillota > Bacilli > Lactobacillales > Streptococcaceae > Streptococcus > Streptococcus sp. KHUD_013. The sequence continues at coordinate 92,416 of NZ_CP186264.1, read as the reverse complement.
TAGGGTTAGGAGAAATTTGCCCCGACAAGAGAACGTCCAATTTTGGATAATCAGTTGTTGCAATCGCTTGGGAAATTTCACTCTTACCAGAAAGCACTTCTGTCAAGCCAGAGACACGACCTTGGCTTTTAAAGACACCTGTCATGACCGAATTACGAATGTCCGCATCGACCAATAAGGTGCGATAGCCCGCACGCGCAAAGGCTGTCGCCAAATTCGTAGAGATGGTTGATTTTCCTTCGTTTGGTTGTACAGATGAGATGGCAACGACCTTAATATTGGTCCCACTCAACTGAATATTGGTACTCAAGGCATTAAAATACTCTTCAGCCTGAGTCATCGCTGTTAATTTGCTTTTTACAATTTCTAAGGTTGCCATGAATTCTCCCTCTTACAGTTTCTTCACATTAGGGATCACACCTAATAGTGTGATGCCCATCACTTCTTCGATATCTTCTGGTTTCTTCACACGGTCATCCAATACCTCTGACAAGATCACCAGAATGGAAATCAAGACACCACCAAGGACAAAGCCAATGACAACATTCCGTTTGATATTTGGCGAAGAAGGATTTTGCGGGACAACTGCCTCATCCAATGTTGTCACGTCAGACACCTTGGTCACAGCAATAATTTTTTCTGCCGCTACATCTTTCAAGCCATTCGCGATGCGAGCTGCTTCTTGTGGATCTGGGTCTGATGCAGTGATGGACAAAATCCGAGTATCTGTCGGAACTGCCACTGAGACTTTCTTAGCAAGCTCTGCTGGAGTCATTTCCAACTTCAACTCTTCAATGGCCTGGTTCAAGACATTTTGAGAAAGGATAATCTCGCGATAGTCTTTAACCAAATAGGATCCCGCTTGAAGATCTTGGTTAGTCAAGGCATTGTTTTCTTGGTTCTGACGGCTGACCACGTAGATACGGCTGGTACTTTGATAGATCTTTTTCGCTACAAAAGCGCTGTACCCTAGGGCTCCAATCGCAAACAGCAAGGCCGTAATGATAATTGAGAATTTACGACGCCATAAGGTTTTAAAGAGGGAGACCACATCCAATTCGATCTCTTTGCTCTCTTGGTTTTTCATATTCACTTTCTCCTTTTCAATCTCCGTGATGGAACTTGATTGTTAAAACAATTCGTCATCCAATAATGTTTGCTGATTTTCAACAAAAAGGGCACGCGCACGGTCACTGCCGTAGCGTTTTTCAATCAACTGATAAGCCTTGTCCATGTATGGAGGGCGCTGTTCGACATTGTGCATATCGCTTGCAACAAAATGAACCAAGTCCTTGTCCAAGAAATATTGGGCACGATGTTTCATGAACTTGTAGCGATCACCAAACAGTTTAGGTTTGAGGACACTAGAACTATTGATCTGGGTATAGCATCCCATTCGGATCAATTCCCGCACCCGTTTTTCATTCTTTTCTAAACAGTGGTAGCGTTCAATATGGGCAACCACCGGAGTCACTCCTAAACGCAAGACCGCACTTAAGGCTTGGTGAATCTCCTTGTAAGGCGTCGCCATACTAAATTCAATCAAGGCAAAGCTAGTCTCAGCAAGCGTTGGAATGGTCCCAGCTTCTAGCTTTTCTAGGATGTCTCGCGTATAGTAGATTTCTGCTCCGAAATGCAAGGTCATTTCTGGCAGATAGGTCTCCACCATCTCTTTTACTGCCAAGTAGTTTTGATAGATCTTTTCTTCTGGGGTTTCAAACATCCCTTTTCGACGATGAGATGTCGAAACGATGGTACGAACCCCCTGACGGTAGCTTTCCTCGATGAGGAGCTTGCTATCCTCAATCGTCTTTGGTCCATCATCCACATCAAAGACAATGTGTGAATGAATATCAATCATTGTTTTTTCCTTCCATGATTTGGTTTATCTTTTCTTTGGCTTGTGCCACACTATCAGCGTTCAGCTCCATCATGTAGAGGGTGGATCCTGGCATAGCATATGAAGGCAAATCATTTCGTCCTTGTCCAGTGACAGCTTGTGAAGTCACCTTGTAACTTCCGCCAGTCTCCAACTGGGTATTCACCAAATTCATAATCGTTGGCAAGGGCATATTGGTTTGCAAGGAATCTTGTAAACCAGAAATGATTTCATTGTAATTGCTCAATGCTTTGGTCGATGTTAATTTATGGATAATGGCTGCGATCACTTTTTCTTGGTTCTTCCCACGATCGTTGTCTCCACCTTCGAGAGAGTAACGTTCACGGACAAAGCCAAGGGCCTGTTCCGAATCCAAGTGGACTTTTCCTACAGGGAAGTGGTAGTTCCCGTGTAGACTTGTAAATTCTTGATCATTTTCTACATCAATCCCTCCGACTAAGTCGACAAGCTTCAAGAAGGAGGTGAAGTTCAAACGGACATAGTAGTCAATCTTGATGCCATACAGATTTTCTAGGGTATGAATAGATGCATCTACTCCATAAATCCCAGCGTGGGTCAATTTATCCCCTTGGTTGTTTCCGCCATCGGCGATCGGTACATAGGCATCACGCGGAGTGGTGGTCAACAAGACTTGCTTGGTCTTTCGGTTGACCGTCATAATAATATTGACATCAGATCGAGAAACCGAAGTGACTGGACCGTAAGTATCAATCCCACTGACATAGATGTTAAAGGTGTCCGCATTCGCATCTGCCTTGGCTTTGGTTTCAACTTGACGGCGAATCTTGTAAGAGTAAATTTTCTTCAATTTTTTCGCATAGTCAGCATCCACACTTGCAATGGTATCTTCAAAGGTACTATTCAAGGCAATGGCTTTTGTCTTGTCTTCTTGTAGGGCCTGGTAAGCTGCCACATAAGATTCCACATCTTCAATCGTCAAGTCATGCTGGCGCGTTTTCTTCACTTCCTCTACCAAGGCTTGAAGATCGTCTGCATTGTTATTCCCCGTAGGTGCCGCTACACTACTAATTTCTTTGATATCTTGGATTGGACTATCCGCTTTGACATAGACAGCCATTTCAAATTCCGTATAGTTGGCATTTCGGTTCACATTTCCAGCGACATCGACCAATTGCTGGGTAACATAGGTCCCCACGGAGGTCCCTAGCAAGCCCAGAACCAATAAAAATAGCGTCGTCTTTTTAGCCTTGCCTGCAAGGATCAAACCCAAGGTTAAAAAAAGTCCGCCAACTAGCAAGGCCGTCACAAGGATATTCAAATAACGGAAAGCTAGGATATTGTAGCTAAAGATATTATAAAGAAAGAGTCCAGCCACAAGTAGCGTTAAGACCCAGAGACCACTATTGACAATACGTAGCTGATCCCAACTGCTCGTTCTGGTTGAACGTTTGTTTTTTCTACTTCGATTCATTTCATCCCCCATACTATTTTCTTAAATATTATAACATAAAATCATCCTAAAAATCGGAATCTATGCCCAATTCTCCACTATTAATTTTATACTATTCTGAGCTCTCTGTACAGCAATATGGGACAAAGAAATGAGTAAATAAAAAAGGTGAGGAAACTCACCTTTTTTATGGGTTTATACTTTATCTTTTGAGGTTGAACCTGTGTCTGAATCCTTGCTAGTTGAAGAATCACTCTTTGAGGTATTACTTCCTTTACGAGTTTCAGCTCCATCAGCAGAGTATTCGTTTACAAAGATTTCCTTACGCAATTCAAGGAAGCTTTCATCACTAAGGATGTAACGTCCTTCTTTGGTTTTCGTCAATTCCAAAGTGTACTCGCGTGGTTCGATGTAACCAAAGTCTTCATTCAAGCGGTCAAAGGCATAATAGAACAAGAAGTTGTTCAATAGAGACAAGCGTTTTTCTAGATCTGGATCTGTGTTGTCTTCTAATTTTTTAACATCTTCAATTCCGTTTTCAAAAAGACTAGATTTTGCACGGTTGATCAAGTTAGCCAAGTCACGTGTTGCAATGGCACGAGATTTGAAGGTAACTGTCGCAGTATCTCCTTCGTCTTAAACCTTAGTGATTTCATAGTCATCACCAATAGTTGCTAGCACTTTGAAACGAGCTTGGTCAAACAATTCTAAGATTTTTTCTGGCGTGAATGTTTCAGTTGAGAGTTCAAGTGTGAAGTCTTCTGCAGGTAGATATTTTGATGCATTTTCATCAACAAATTTTTCAGTAATTTGTTTTTTCCACTTATCAACCGATGTTCCCATCAAAGTTGTGAAACCAGAAGAATGGTCAGTGAAGATGGCACGAAGAATGATATCTCCATCTTTCTCAATTTGTTTTTTTGTTTTTTCTTCTTTTGATTCGCTAGATTGTTCTACCTTGTCCTCTTTGGCTGGTTTTTTCTCAGTAGCTGGTTTTGACGAACAAGCTGCCAACAACAAGCAGGCTGGTAAGACACCATATTTTACGAGCTTTTTCATAAGTTCTCCTTATTTTTTATAGATTATGTTCATTATACCAAAAATAGCCCCCTTGAACATTCTTAGACAAGCCTATATAAGGAAATTGTAATATTTTGTCTCTCCTTCGTAATAAAAAAGACCCCTTCTATTATGGAGGGGTCTAAGCACCTATAGCATGGGCGCAAATAACTGCATAATCACTTTGATCAAATACTGGTACCAGGTGATTCGGAAAGTGTCCAATTTGATCTGCTGAGACACGGAGAAAATCTCTTCAAAATCAGTTCGGATCTTGGTCAATTCTGGGCTTCGATACATCCAGACAGCATTCTCATAGTGATGGACTAGACTCCGATAGTCAAAATTGATGGTCCCGACTACTGCGACTTCATCATCGGCCAATACTTGCTTGCTATGGATAAAGCCTGGAGTGTACTCATAGATTTTTACCCCTGCTTCCATCAGGTCTGGATAAGCCCCTCGTGTAACGATTTGGATCAACTTTTTATCCGGAATGGAGGGGGTCACGATGCGTACGTCAACGCCTCGGAGTGCCGCATTTCGAATATCTTCTGTCAAATCATAATCAATGATTAAATAAGGGGTCGTAATATAGACATAGTCCGTTGCCTGATTGATGATATTCTGATACACAGACTTACCAACCTGGGACTTGTAGATGGGTTTCGGTCCACTCCCAAAGGGGATATAGAAGCCTTCTCCATCTACCGCTTGGTTTTCCATATGGTATTTATCGAAATCTTCAATCTCTCCCTGGTTGATGTACCAGTTCATGAGAAAGAGTCGCGTCAAGGCCTTGACGGCTCGGCCGTCCAAGCGCACTGCACTATCCTTCCAATGACCGAAGCGTTCTCTCTGGTTGATATACTCATCCGCTAGGTTAACGCCACCTGTATAGCCAATCTGGCCATCAATGACCAAGATCTTGCGGTGGTCTCGATTGTTATAAGCCGCCGTCAATCGTGGCACCACCTTGTTAAACTTATGGGCATCAATGCCTAATTTGCGCAAGCGTCTGGTGTAGTTTCCCTTCAGGGTCGCCATACAGCCAATATCATCGTAGAGCAGCTTCACTTCGACCCCTTCTTTGACTTTCTCAAGTAGGATCTCTAGGATGCTGTTCCACATGAAACCTTCCTCGATGATATAGAATTCAAGAAAGATAAATTTCTTGGCTGAGCGCAAATCCTCTAATAGTTGTGGGAGCATCTGGTCCCCTAGTGGGAAAAAGGTCGAAGCCGTCCCGTTGTAGAGGTCTGCGTTGTGGTCCATGGACAGAATAGACTTGACCATCCCATAGACGCTCTTACTCTCTTCTTTCAATTGCAGGCGAAGCTCACGGCTGTTGTCCTCACGGAAATTCATGGACTCCATATTTTCCAACTGGACCATTTCTTTTTTGGACAGGCGCCGCTCCCCAAACATGAGGTAAAGAAGGGAACCAAAGACAGGGATGACGGCAATCAGGAGCCAGGTCACCTTGCTCTCTGGAGGCATATTTCGGTTGACGATCGCCAAAATGGTCGAGATATACAAGAGAACCATGATGGTGACAGACATCCAATTTGGGAACCATTCATTTAGCCAAAAGAAGGCCGCAAAGGACAGCCAGAGTTCAAACCCCATAAAGAGGATACTGAACCCATATTTGGACATTAACAATCGAATCTTTCGAAAACTCACCCTCATTCTCCTTCTTTTCTAATCCCTACTAGTATACCAGTTCTAAGAAGGGAGCGCAAACCCGATAAAATGAAAAAAGAGAGTGGGACAGAAATCGGTAATTCGTTAGAATTCGATTTCGTCGTCCCACCTCCGCACAGTTGAGTAGGGCTGTAAAAGCTGATAAAATCAGCGTAGTAGAGCCCACTCAACCACTGCGTCTTGCTCGACAATCCAAAGACAATTGAGAGGCTAGGATTTCTGTCCCACTCTCATTTCTGCTAGTTTATTTCTTGGTCAGAACAATCGTATCCTGATCACCCAAGTCTTGATCCGCTTCTTTCAGGGTCAATTGTTTCCCCTCCAGTTGATAGCGGTAGCCATCATCTCCGATAAAGAGGATCTGGTTGGCAGCATCTAGCTTGACCTGTTTCAGCTCTTGCTCTCCATCTGCCTCTACAGCCGTCCAAGTCCCTGAATCACCAGCGATGACGAGCGTCACTTGATCGCTTTCATCCATTCCCATATAGGTTCCGCCCAGACCTGTTTGGTTAACCTGCGGACTAGTCGTTGTCTGTTGAGAAGAAGTTGCCGTTGTGGTCGTCGCACTTGATGACGTGTTCGTTTGCGATGGTGTTTGCTGGTTCGAACACGCTCCAAGTAGGAGGACTGTAGCTGTTGCCAATAAAGCAGTTACTTTCTTTGCCATGGATGGTCTCCTTTCGCGCCAACTTTTCAACGGACTTCCCCGTTCATTTGTGGCTCACCTTTAGTATACGTTAGAGCCTGTTTTTGGTCAATCTTTATGACTGGCCGATGAGAGTTGCTACCTATAAAGGATTCTTTCCCTGCTCTAATAGATATGCGCGAACTTCGGAAATAAAGTAGAGAGAGCCAGTGACAAAGAGCACCTCTTGACCATCTTGTCGGCTATAAAAATCTTGCAAATAATCTCTGAAATCCGCCACATAAGGATAGCCTAAGCCATCCACTTCTTGGACCACTTCCCCATAAGCAAAGGTCGTCACCGTCAAGTCCGCCTCCGGCAAATCGCTTGCAAAGATCTCCAACATTCCCTGGTAATCCTTGCGTTTTAAAGCACCAAAGAGGATCTTCACGCGCTTATCTGAAAAGGTACGGGCATATTCGACCAAGCGATGGATGGCATGGGGGTTATGAGCGCCATCTAGATAGACGCCCTGGTCAAAATTCTCCAGACGTCCCGGCCAGCTAGTCGCTTGCAAAGCCTCCCGAACACCGTTTTCATCGACCGCCAGACCTCTCTGCTCCATGAAGAGGAGAAAGGCTTCAAGAGCCACCGCAGCATTCTCTTCCTGATAAGCTCCATTGAGCCCAATTTTCAGTGAGTCAAACCGATGTTGCCAATCTCGGAAGACGCCTTTCACCAGTTGGAAATCTTCTCCATAGCGAGCTAGTGGACAGCCTATTGCCTGGACCTTTTCTATGCAGACTTGCTCAGCCTCTTTAGCCAGTGGACCGATAACAGCCGGCTTCCCGGCTTTAAAGATTCCAGCTTTTTGCCTAGCAATGGCCTCTAGGCTTCCTCCCAAGGTCTCCTGATGATCCAGACCTACTGAGGTAATCACTGCTACTTCTCCTGTGATGACATTGGTCGTATCGAGAAGCCCTCCGATCCCAACCTCAATCAAGGCCAAGTCTACTTCTTGCTCATGAAAATACAAAAAGGCCAAGAGGGTGACAATCTCAAAGTAGGAGAGTTGGTCGTGAGTCTCGAGAAGCTGAGACTCCATCGCTTGGATTCTCTGACCCAAGCGAATCAGATCCTGATCCGAAATCGGTTGCCCATTGATACAAATCCGATCATGCATACTAACGATATGCGGAGAAGTAAAGGTCCCGACTTTCAGACCATGCTGCTGGAATAGTTGGCGCATAAAAGCAATGGTTGATCCCTTCCCGTTTGTCCCTGTCACATGGATCATCGGAACGGCTTCATGAGGGTTCCCTAAGAGCTTTACAGCCTGTTGCATGCGCCCCAAGCCTGAACGAAAATTGAGTCCAATTCGACTATTCATCCATTCTTCAATTTGATTCATTTCTTTCTCCTAAAAGAAAAGAGCGATCAAGCCATATTACTGGCTCACGCTCCGCTATTTCTTTGATCGCTATTCCGCTTCTAGTGTTTCTAGCGCAAGGCTAAAAACATCCACTGGATGTTCCTGCGGTTTGTATTTCTTGCGCAGGGGTGATACAGTCTCCCAGACTTGCTTGCGTTTTTTGTTTCTAGCGCAAGGGTAAAAACGTCCCCCAGACGTTCCAACTCTTCTAATTTCTAGGAGTTGGGGTAAAAACATCCACTGGATTTACTTGCGGTCTGCATTTCCAACGCAAGGGTAAAAATGTTCACTGAACATTTTTACTCCTCCATAAAGCTGTTGAAGACTTCTTCAATCATATTCCATTCATCATCTGAATCTTCTGGGATTGGTTGAAGGTCGCCTTCTGTTCCGTCTTCGTTTTCAGTAAATGAGTATGCTTGGATTTCTACTTCACCATTTTCATCTTCTTCTGCATTTGCAGGAATCAAAAGAACATAGTTTTTACCAAACTCTTCTTTTCCATCAATGGTCAAAAGGATTTCAAACAAGGTTTCGTTTCCTTGCTCATCTACCAATGTAATCAATTCGCGTTCGTCATGGTTGTGATCATGATCATGATTGTGTGCCATCTTATTTCCTCTTTTTTCTAAAATTTTCGATCTAAATAATTTTGCAAAATCAACTGGGCAGCCAATTTATCAATTACTTTTTTTCGCTTATTTCGGCTAATATCCGCTTGCTCAATCAGCATCCGCTCTGCGGCAACGGTCGTCAAACGCTCATCTTGATACTCAACCGGCAAGTTGAATAACTCTTCAAGGCGCTTTCCATAAGCTTGACTCGCTTCCACTCGAGGACCGCTTGTGTTGTTCATGTTTTTCGGTAAACCAACCACAAACCGATCAACCCGGTATTCCTTCACCAGTTCAGAGAGACGGTCAAAACCAAACTCTCCTTTCTCCTCATCAATCTGAATAATCTCCAGACCTTGAGCAGTAAAACCTAATGGATCACTGATGGCTACTCCGACTGTCTTCGAGCCAACGTCTAGTCCCATAATTCTCATTAGAGATCGATCCCTTGCCCTTTCAAGTAGTAACGAACCAATTCTTCAACAATTTCATCTCGTTCGTACTTACGAATTTGGTTGCGAGCGTTGTTATAACGAGGTACATAAGCAGGATCACCACTGAGTACATAACCAACGATTTGATTGATTGGATTGTAGCCCTTCTCATCCAAAGATAAGTAGACATCCTTTAATGTATCACTAATTTCTTTACGGTTTGAATCGTCAAGATTAAAACGTACTGTTTCGTCTGTAAATCCCACAATACCACCCTCTTTCTTTATATTAGTACTATTATACCATAATTTCCATACCTTTTCAAACGAAAAATATTGATTTTACGGGCTTTCTTGGACTTTTTATCACTTATTTTTGAAAGCAATCTTCTGCATTTTTCAATGACATTATTTTACTTCTTTAAAGCCATTTTTTTCCATGTTTTTGATGAAGAGCGTTGGAGAATAGGTCTTGATCATTTTGCAAATTTCTCCCAAGTCTTCGCTGTTTTTAATGTCATCGAAGTCTACTTTATCAGGGTCAATCTCAATCTCAGAGACCATTGCTTCACCTGTCCAATCTGATGTCACGGTGATTCCATCGTAGTCTCTCAATTCATCAATGCCACCTTCTCCTTCGTAACCTTCGATCAAGGCTTCTTTGGCACCTTCTTTATCATCCTCTGCATCGATCAACTTCTTGATTTCAGCTTTGAATTCATCCGACACATGAGTTGCTAGTTTGATGGAAACTTTCTTGTATTTCTTTCCTTGGTAGGATACGGTTACTGTGATTTCCTGTTTACCTACCACGTCAACTTCATCAACATCTCTGTCAATCTTAAAGGTCCGAGTGATGACGCTATCTTTCGATAGGGAGTTGCCCCCTTTTGATTGAGAATTCCCACAACCTACCAAGACAAGCAATCCAGCAACGACTAGTAATAGAAATTTTTTCATGTTTTCTCCTTATTCTTCTTTTGCTCCATTACGGAGTAGATTATTCATATATTCCGTTGGTGACAACTTCAACAAATCTGCAATATTAGCTGATTTGAAGTACTCTAACTCAACCGCTTTTTTAGTATCCAACTGGGTGAAATCATAAGTAATGACCGTTTGGTATTCATTTTCATTTGGTACGGTCAGTTCAATGGTAAAGCCTGGAAGAGTCCGCGCCTGTTGGAGTTGTTCATCCTTGTCCATCGACTCCACCATCAATCGTTGGGCTTCTTCGAGGCCGACCTCTTGAATGGCTTTTTTCAATTCATCACTAGCAGGAGTGGTATTGGTCATGACCAATTTTTGTAATTGTTCCCCTTGATAAGTGATGGTCTGCTCTTGGCGAATACCTTTCTCATCTGTTGGAAGAACAAAGTGTTTGGTAAAGACTTGTTGCTCTTCTGCCTTCTCTAACAAATTTCGATTTTCTTTATTGAACGATTCGATTTTAGCACTGTTGGATTTTTGAACACTGGAAGAGTCGGTTTTCCCTTGTTTCTTCTGTCCACAAGCTGTCAACGCCAGGAGCAAGACTCCTAGACAAATAAGCTTCTTTTTCATGTTTTCTCCTTTAATAAGCTTCTATAAAGGGATTTTCCCCACAGAAGTATTGTACCATAGAATCCCCCGCAAAAACATTTTTACAAGCATTTTTTGTGGATTCTTTATCGAGACACAAAAGAAAAAGTCGAGATTTTACTATCTCGACTCTTCTCAGTAGCTAAACGATTGGCTACTTGTTTCTTATAGGGCTGCTCTTAAGCGAGCCTCCGCATTTTCAACATTTCGTACAGAACGTGGTAAAAAGGCCCGAATATCGTCTTCCTTATAACCAACTTGAAGTCGCTTGTTATCCACTAGGATAGGGCTTTTCAAGATTCGTGGTGTTTCTAAGATGATATCGATAACTTCATTCATGCTGAGGTCTTCAATATCGACTCCTAGATTCTTAGCGTATCGGTTTTTTGAAGAGACGATACTTGCAATTCCATTTTCTGTTTTGGTCAAAATATCGAGTAATTCTTCTTTTGTAATCCCTTCTTTACCTAGGTTTTGTTCTTTATAGATCAACTGATGAGCATTTAGCCAAGTTTTGGCTTTTTTACAACTCGTGCAACTTGAAACTGTGTAAATTTTAATCATGTATGCACTCCTTTCGCCACACGATAATAACATTGTAGTATATTATACCATAAAAACCATCAGTCTTTCGACCTATTTTGAAAAAAATTACTCTTCAATCTCAATTGCATCATCAAGATCTAGTGTTACTTCTTCAACAAGTGAGCTTTCAGCTACTTCATCTTGTGCAACTACAGCAGTGTCATCATCGATCAAACCAAAGCGTACGCGCACTTGGTGATCAATCTCATCAAAAATTTCTGGATGGTCTGCCAAGTATTTCTTAGCATTTTCAGAACCTTGGCCAATCTTCTCACCGTTATAAGAATACCAAGCACCAGCTTTTTGGATCAAATCAAGATCTGTTGCAATTTTCAGCAATTCGCCTGTACGTGAAATTCCTTCTCCGTACATGATTTCAACCATAGCTTCCTTGAACGGTGGAGCTACCTTGTTTTTCACAACCTTGATCTTGGTTTCTTTACCAACGTTGGTATCTTTTTGATCACCCGTTCCCTTGATCTGGGTATTTCCACGGACGTCTAGACGAACAGAAGCGTAGAATTTAAGGGCACGACCACCAGGAGTTGTTTCAGGGTTCCCAAACATGACCCCAACTTTTTCACGCAATTGGTTGATAAAGATGGCAATGGTCTTGGTCTTATTGATCGAAGCTCCGAGTTTGCGCATGGCTTGGCTCATCATCCGTGCTTGCAAACCAACGTGGCTATCACCGATATCTCCATCGATTTCTGCGCGTGGTACTAAAGCAGCAACAGAGTCGATCACGACCAAATCAACGGCACCTGAGTCGATCAATTTACCCGCGATTTCAAGTCCTTGTTCCCCTGAGTCTGGTTGAGACAAGAGGAGCTCATCAATATTGACCCCGAGAGCTGCTGCATAAGATGGGTCCAAGGCATGCTCGGCATCGATAAAGGCAGCAATGCCTCCTTCTTTTTGTGCTTGCGCTACTGCATGAAGGGCAACGGTTGTTTTACCTGATGATTCTGGACCATAGATTTCGATGATCCGACCCTTTGGATAACCACCAGCACCCAAGGCAATATCAAGAGCCAAGGAACCAGAGCTCATGACTTGTACTTTTTGTTCTGCGCGTTCGCCCAGACGCATGATGGAACCCTTACCAAAGTCTTTTTCGATCAACTTCAGGGCATCATTGAGGGCTTTTTCACGCTCATCTCCAAATTTCTTTGAGATATCATCTAATTTTTTCTGTTTTTTCGCCATTCTTTTCTCCTATATTCAAAGCGTAGTGTTTTACACCTTCTTTTTATTATAGCAAATTTTCATCTAATAATACAGTCTTGCGTACCAGATTAAAAGCATGGAGGACTGCGACTTTACGAACATCCATACGACTCCGGCCAGCGATATTGACCTTGATCGATTGGACTCCTTTAGGGCCCGCAATTCCAATAAAGACAGTCCCTGCTGGATGCCCTTCCAGACTGTCTGGACCAGCAACACCTGTCAGACTGACTCCATAGTCAGCCCCTGTTAAGAGACGGGCTTGTGCCGCCATCCGCTCAGCTGTATGGGCAGAGACCACTCCATGTGCTTGCAACTCAGTTAGGGGAATTTGGAGCATTTTGCTCTTTTCCTCTATGCTGTAGGTAACGAAACCTCCCGGTAAGACCGCTGAGGCTCCTGAGAAATTAGCCAGAGTCGACTGGAACATCCCGGCCGTCAAGCTCTCCGCTGCAGTCAGGGTCAAGCCCCGCTCGCGCAAGAGTTTAAAAGCCACCTCAGCTAGGGAATTGTCATCTCCATAGCCATAGAAGAGCTGGCTCAAGGATTGGGCATCCAAGGTCTCATGACGGAGAATCACTTGCTCTAGATGATCCAATTTCTGATCTGCCTGTTCTTGTGACGAAGCCTTGGTTGACAAGCGCAAGGTGACTTCTCCGGTCTTGGCATAAGGGGCCAGGGTCGGGTCTGTTTGGCTATCGATCACATCTGCCAAGACGGTTACCAGCTGGCTTTCCCCAATCCCAAAGAAGCGCAAGACACGTGAATAGAGCTTCTCTCCTGTCGCTAGAAGAGGCACCAACTCATCCGTAACCATAGGTTTCAATTCACTCGGAGGGCCAGGCAAGACCACATAGCTAACGCCCTCTACTTCGATCATCCCTCCCACTGCCAAACCGGTTAGGTTTTGGAGGGGCGTAGATCCCGTTACTATTTGAGCTTGTCTCAGATTATTGGGAGTTCGGACATGGTCTGGCCGACTGGCAAAGAAGCGATCCAACTTGGCCATTGCTTCGGGATCAAAGGTCAAGTCTCTATCCAAGAATTGGGCCAGGGTTTGCTTGGTCAGATCGTCTTCGGTCGGTCCGAGACCTCCTGTGAGGATAACGAGATCACTTCGATCACGCGCAATCGCAAGAACAGACAAGAGACGATCTGCATTATCTCCAACTGCAGTTTGGAAATAAACGTCGATCCCTAGACCGGCCAACTTTTCTGATAAGAATTGCGCATTGGTATTGACAATTTGTCCAGTGAGAATTTCGGTTCCCACTGCAATGATCTCTGCTTTCATAATGCCTCCACTTATACTATTCGTAATTTTTCTTCATTGTAACACAATTTCCTAAATTATTTTAAAAACAGGTTGAAGAAAAAGTTCATTTTAGGTAACTTTCTTCAATCTTTTTCTTTTAGAGTATTATAAAGTAAAAAACTCTTATAAAATCCGTTACATCAACATTCCTAAGAGATTTAACTACGTGGTAACCAACTTCTAAAAGGGCTTGCCTATATTCTGAAGTAAGCACATCGAGCGGTTATTTTTCTGTTGCTTTATTGACATAAAATCGTATCTCTAACGCTATTCCTTATATTTTTCTATCATTTTTTATGATACAATAGCATCAATTTATTTTTAGGAGGATAATATATGACTTCTACTATTGGTATTATAAGTTTATCTAGTGGGACTATGGGTGAAGACTTTGTCAAGCACGAAGTGGACTTGGGTATTCAACGTCTCAAGGACCTCGGACTCAACCCTATCTTTTTACCTCATTCGCTAAAAGGCTTAGATTTTATCAAAGAACATCCTGAAGCTCGTGCAGAGGATTTGATTCAGGCCTTTTCTGATGATAGCATCGACATGATCCTATGCGCCATTGGTGGAAACGATACCTATCGCTTGCTACCTTATCTTTTTGAAAATGACCAACTACAAAAGGTTATCAAACCAAAGATTTTTCTCGGTTTCTCGGATACGACCATGAACCATCTCATGTTGCATAAACTAGGAATCAAGACTTTTTACGGCCAATCATTTCTAGCAGACATTTGTGAGTTAGACAAAGAAATGTTGCCATATAGCCTCCTCTACTTCAAAGAATTGATTGAGACGGGAAGAATCTCAGAAATTCGACCTAGTGACGTTTGGTATGAGGAACGGACTGATTTTAGTCCCAAAGCCTTGGGAACACCTCGTGTCAGACATGCAAATACAGGTTTTGACTTGTTACAAGGCAATGCTCAGTTTGAGGGAGAAATCCTCGGTGGTTGTCTTGAGTCTCTCTATGATATTTTTGACAACTCTCTACACGCAGATAGCACAGACCTCTGCCAAAAATACAAACTTTTCCCTGACTTATCCGACTGGGAAGGAAAGATTCTATTGCTAGAAACAAGTCAAGAAAAGCCTGAACCTGATGATTTCAAAAAAATGTTGCAGGCTTTAAAAGAAACTGGGATATTTGAAGTCATTAGTGGACTCTTGATCGGAAAACCTATGGATGAAACCTTCTATGACGACTATAAGGAGGCTTTAATGGACACCATTGATAGCAATATCCCGATTGTCTATAATCTGAATGTCGGACACGCAACTCCAAGAACAATTGTCCCCTTCGGAGTCCACGCCCATGTAGATGCAAAGAAGCAAGTCATCCACTTTGACTATAACAAAGAAAGCTGAGATAAGACTCTCAGCTTTTTCTATATTCTCTGATGTTCTAGTCATCTAACGTCACTTATTTCCACTTTTCCATTCACAATCATTCTCATGATCATCAACCAAACCTGCAGCTTGTAGAAATGACAAAACTGCAACGGGACCTGTAAACTTGAAACCACGCTTTTTGAGATCTTTAGCCAACTGCTCGGAAAGAGCTGTCTTCGCAGGAGCCTGCCGGTAATCCGGAACATCATTCACGATGGTTTTCCAATCAACAAAAGACCATAGATAGGCATCAAAAGAGCCGAATTCTGCTTGGACTTGTAAAAAGGCCTGGGCGTTAGCCCGTGTCGCAAAGATCTTGGCTCGATTTCGAATGATAGCTGGATTGTCTAACAAAGCTTCCAGCTCCTCATCCGACATCTCTGCGACACCTTGAAGGTGATAGCCATGAAAAGCCTCACGGAAAGCTTGACGTTTATTGAGCACCGTCTCCCAAGACAGACCAGCTTGATAGGTCTCTAAGCAAAGCAACTCAAAAAGGGCGTGGTCGTCATGGAGGGGCTGGCCCCACTCCTCATCATGGTAGGCTACATATAGTGGGTTATTCATTTTAACCCAGTCACAGCGTTTTGGCATAGACTTCTCCTATTTCACCAACATCTTAAGAGCTGATTTGATATAGTTCTCTGCTGTATCGGTCGTACCTTCAAAGAATTTCTTGATTTTCTTGAGTTCCGTCACCTTGTAGCCCAAAGCCAACATGGCTTCCATAGCTTCTTCAAGAGCTTGATTTTCCTCGGATGCTTTAACTTTAGTCTGAGCCGGTGTATCTTCTAGATCAAGATTAATCTTACCTTCTAGATCCAAGACCATCTGTTGGGCTGTTTTCTTACCAATCTTCGGAAACTTGGTCAAGTAGGTGATGTTCTTACTTTCGATGGCTTGGACAAGGCCTGCATTGTCATCCGCAGCGATGATGGCTAGAGCTGAGACTGGGCCAATTCCAGAGACCGAGATCAAGTTCAAAAAAAGCTTTTTCTCTTCTTCGGTCGCAAAGCCATAGAGAAGGTGAGCGTCTTCACGGACTACTTGATGGAGATAGACTTGCACCTCTTGGTTCATTTTGCCAGAGTAGGCATAGGGATTGGCCACATGCAAGAGATAGCCGATCCCAGCTGTCTCCACCACGATGTATTTGGCGGTGATTTTCGTTAAGATTCCTTTAATGTATTCGTACATAAGATTCCTTTATTCTTTGTTTAATATTTGCCCAATTCCCGCAGACTGGTGTGATTTTCTTGAATGCGACGGAACATCTTTTCCATGTCGGACTTGGTGAAGTTGACCAAGACCGGACGACCATGAGGGCAGTTATAAGGGTTGTCACATTGGGACAGTTGGTAGATGAGGTCGCGCGCGGAGTAATCATCCAGGGTGTGATTGGCCTTAATGGAGCGTTTGCAAGACATCATGATAGCCAACTCTGCTCGGTACTTCTTGATGGACACTTCCTTGGTCAAGAGGAGCATGTCACACATTTCGTAGATACCCGACTCGATCTCCTCTTCCTTCATCCAGATCGGATGCTCCCGCAAGATCAACTGGTTGGCTCCGTATTCTTCTAAGTAGACTCCCACTTCCTCTAGGAGGTGTTTGCGCTGTTGCAGGCGGATCAGATCGTCTGCAGGAAACTCAAAGATATAAGGCACCAGCAGTTGTTGCTGACTGCCGTCTACGTCCCCGATGCTCTCCCGGTATTCTTCGTATTTGACCCGCTCTTGGGCCGCGTGCTGGTCAATGATGTAGAGGCCCCCATTTCCTTGGGCAAAGAGATAGGTTCCATGCATCTGACCGAAATATTCCAACTCTGGGAAGGTCGAATGTTCTTCTCCTTCCAACTTGTCATAAGCCTTGTCTAGACTAGCTAGATCCAACTCTGGGTGGTCCAGTTGATCATACTGAGGCGCCTTTCGCTCCGCGAATTTGATGGCTGGTGATTTAGCCTCCTGATTTCCCTCTTCTGAGGCAAAGAGAACCGTTTGCTCTGGGCTTATTTCACCACTTGGCCGGGATTCCCCAACCTCTGGACGGACAAAGAAATCTCCCTTGTCTCGGTCGTAATAGAGGCTATTTTCTTTTAGGGGGAGACTGGTCTGAACTGGCTTTTCTGTTCGACGAAGCGTCGATTTGGCCAGATTTTCCAAAGCATCTGGAATCAGATCTTGCTCTTTCAAAGCGGAAACAATCGCTTGGGAGATCAAGCCCATCAGTTCTCGTTCTTTAGAAATACGTACCTCTTGCTTGGTCGGGTGGACATTGACATCAGCTAGATAGGGGTCAATTTGAATATTGATCACTGCTATCGGGAAGCGTCCGACCATGAGTTTACTGCCGTAGCCGTCCAAGATAGCCCGGTTAAGCAAGAAATTCTTGATGTAACGGCCGTTGATAAAGAGGCTAATATAGTTGCGATTGGCCCGGGTCAGTTCTGGCAAAGAGACGAAGCCGGACACTTCGAAGTCCAAATCACCTGTCTCGATGGCAACCATTTTCTTGGCTGTAGCGAGGCCGTAGACTCCTGCGATGGCTTGGCGGAGATTTCCCGTCCCTGCCGTCCGTGTCATTTCATGCCCGTCATTGATTAAGGTGAAGGCAATCTCTGGATGGGCCAGACTCAGGCGGTTGAGAATGTCGACGATATGGGACAACTCTGCCTGTTGGCTCTTCATATATTTGAGGCGGGCTGGTGTATTGAAAAAGAGGTCCTCAACTGTGATTTTAGTCCCCACAGGGCTAGTCGCCGGCTCAAGAGAAGTGATTTCGCCCCCTTTAGCCTCTAGCTTGGTCCCATGACTAGCTCCTTCCTGAGCTGTCAGGATGGTCATGACACTGACAGAGGCAATAGACGGCAAGGCCTCGCCACGGAAGCCTAGTGTCCGAATGCGAAAGAGGTCGGCTTGACTCTTGATCTTACTAGTGGCATGGCGACGAAGGGCTAATTCCACTTCCTCATGGGCAATCCCCTGTCCATTATCCGTGATTTGAATGCTCTTTAAGCCAGCTTCTTCGATCTCTACGACAATCTGACTAGCTCCCGCATCGATGGAGTTTTCAACCAGTTCCTTGACCACACTAGCAGGGCGCTCGATGACCTCACCGGCAGCGATTTGATTGGCTAGAATTTCTGGTAATTCGATAATCTGTGACATAGCTTCCCCTCTTATGTTTTATACGCGCATAGGTAGAACTATTATACCATATCTACAAGGAAGCCCTCCCTTTATAAAACCTTGTGCTCCAGCTCCATTAAAGATACCGTCTTTTACCAGATAAACAGACAAACTGACCGAATATGCGAAAAGCCTTGTCTTGATGCCTGAAAAAGTGTTTAATAGACTTGTAAGCAAGAAGTCCTGCTAGCGGATCGCTTACCTGACGTCAATATGTTAGAAGGGATATGTATGAAAGTAACAGTTACCATTGACCCCCATTTTCAAGAAGAAGGCGTAGCCATCACAGGGCCAAAACCTAGCGAACGCATCCAGAAAGTCCAACAATTCATCGAGGAATTGGACCATAAGGAACGCTTGCGAGCGAAGAAGGAGGGCGAAACCTATCTTGTAGAGACCCACTTGTTTCATCGGTTCTATATTGAAAACCGTCAAGTCGTTGGGGAAACAAAGGATGACCACTTCATCCTCACCGGCCCCCTCTACCAACTCTCTCAAGACTTACCCATCTACTTTTTAAAGATTTCCCAATCTGAAATTATCAATACCAAAGAAATCGATCACCTGCATTTTACCAGCAGCGGATCGGTTCAAATCTATCTCAAAAACGGACAGATGACTTACTCATCTCGTCGTTATCTAAAAGCTATCAAGGAGAAACTATCATGATGAAAAACCATTTTACCAATGCTCTGAAAGGGATCTTGATCGGTCTCATCCTCTCTATCTTCTTTTCTTTCCGGAACTCCCCTTCCACTTATATGCCCCTCAGCCCTAGCTCAGCTGTCGGCCAGTGGATGCAAGCCCACCAAGTTCATGGATCTCTGGTCATGCTCTATTGTACCCTCATTTGGGCTGCGATTGGCATTCTCTTTAGCGTCGGAAATACCCTGTTCAACAAGGATTGGAGCCTGCTTCGTGCAACCGTCAGCCACTACCTCTTGATGCTCTTTGGTTTTCTACCTTTGGCAACCTTGGGTGGCTGGTTCCCAATCCAAATCAGCTTCTACATCTCCGTCATTATAGAGTTTAGCCTTGTCTATCTCATCATCTGGGCTGTCTCTTACTACCTCAACAAAAAGAAAGTAGACGAGATCAACCGTCAGTTACAAGGAAAAGCCTGAGGAATTCAAAAAAATGACTTTTATTTTTTAGTCATTCAAGAAGATGAAAAACTTTCCGCTGTGAGAAAAGTGCCTGAAACAACTGTGTTTCAGGCACTCGGAATCATTGAGACCTTAGGCTCAATGATTAGTCATGGAACTTCTACGAAGCTCGCTGACGTCCGTACTCACCTAAGGAAAGTTTTTAAAATCACTTTGTCTTCAATCTGAAACAGTTCGAATGAACTGTTTTTTAAATTCTCTTTTTCATCTCGGCAACTGCCATCATGACTTCCATCGGGGTCATGTTGTAGATATCGAGAGTTTTTAATTCTTCTAGTACTGGATGAGTGGCATCTGCTGCAAACAGAGATAACTGTTCTCCAAGCTCTGGAGAGGATTGCTGTGTTGGAGTCGCCATCGGCACTTCGTGGCTTTGGCCTTCTAGTTGACTCAAGATAGTATCTGCCCGCTTCAAGAGATCGCTTGGCAGCCCGGCAATCTTGGCCACATGGATCCCATAGGATTTATCCGCTGGTCCCTCTTCAATCCGGTGTAAGAAGGTCACTTGGCCATCCTTCTCCAAGGTGGCGACGTGGACATTGCGCAAGCGAGATAGGGTCTGCTCCAGATCGGTCAACTCATGGTAGTGGGTGGCAAAGAGCGTCTTGGCCCCTGTCCGGTCATGGATGTATTCGATGATGGCTTGAGCCAAGGCCATCCCATCATAGGTCGCCGTTCCCCGACCCAACTCATCAAACAAGATGAGAGAAGCCGGAGTCGCTTGGCGAATGGCATTGTTGGCCTCCATCATCTCAACCATAAAGGTCGACTGGCCGGACACCAAGTCATCTGCAGCCCCAATCCGGGTATAAATGGCATCAAAGAGAGGAAGGGTCGCCGCTTGAGCCGGTACAAAGGAACCAATCTGAGCCATAATGACAATGATGGCCAACTGGCGCATATAGGTGGACTTCCCGCTCATATTAGGCCCCGTAATCAACTGGATATCACAAGTCTCATCCATGGAAATGCTGTTGGGGATGTAGCTTTGAGCTCCCATCACCTTCTCAACAACTGGATGACGACCCTTCTCAATCCGGATATCACGCGCCTCTTGGAAAACTGGCCGAGTCAGTTGTTGCCTTTCAGCCACACAGGCCAACCCTTGCAAGACGTCCACCGTTGCTAGGGCTTGGGCTAGGGACTGCAGGCGCTGAATGTACTTGCCGACTTCCTCTCTGATCCGTAGGAAAATCGCATACTCTAGGCTAGTCGACTGTTCCCGAGCTTCTAGCATCTCCCCCTCAATCCGAGCCAGTTCCTCTGTCCCAAAGCGCTCAGAATTTTTCAAGGTCGCCTTGCGGAAGAAATGAGCTGGCACACGGGATAATTGGGAATTGGTCACATGGAAATAGTAGCCATCTTTTTTATTGTAGTCAATTTTAAGTCCGGTGATGCCACTGGCCTCCCGTTCTTTAGCTTCAATCTCTGCAATCCAGCCGGTCCCTTCCCGGAGGACGACACGGTACTGGTCCAGAGTTGGGTCAAAGCCGGTACGGATGATATTGCCTTCTGTCAGAACGATCGGGGCATCCGGGTCAATCGCTGCCTCGATGAGACGGCAAAGCTCTGGCAGCTCATCTAACTGGGCAACGAGGAGGTCTAGCACTGGCTCACCCATCTCGACCAAAAGCGATTTGATCAAGGGAACATGGCGCAGGGTTTCACCCAACTGCAAGAGGTCCTTGGGAGTGGTCTTACCAAAGGAAACCCGACTGGCCAAGCGCTCGATGTCATAGACACCCTTAAGACGATCTGCCAGATCGCTTCGCTCAAAGAAATGATCCAAGAAGACTTGGATAATCTCTTGGCGTTCTTCAATCCGATGGCGGTCCATCAAAGGTTTCTGGATCCAAGTCCGCAAGAGACGGCCTCCCATGGCTGTCTTGCTTTCATCTAGGAGCCAGTAGAGACTGCCGTGTTTTTTACCTGTCCGAGCATTCTCTGTCAAGTCCAAACTCGCCTTGGTCGCATAATCCATCTGCAAGAAATCACGGACTTCATAGTGATGGGCAGGTTTGATGTGGTGGAGTTCCCGCTTCTGGGTTTCCTGGACATATTGGAGCAGGCCTCCTGCCGCTATTCTCTCCAAATGAGTCAAGTCAGCCCCTAAGAGTTGGACATCCTCCGCCACTTCTGAGATAGGGGAGAGCAAGAGGTTCATTTGGCCAAGAAGGACTCTTTCTTCCATTTCTGACAAGGAGTAGGTCAGGACAATCTCCCGCGCCCGTAGGTTGCGGATCTCCCCACAGACCATGGCAAAATCATTCAGACTGGTGACCTGAAACTCCCCGGTCACTAGGTCCATATAGGCAAGGCCATAGTCCGTCTCATCATGAGACAAGGCTACCAGGAAGTTGTTGGCGCTGTCTGGCTTGGTCGAATCGACAACGGTCCCCGGAGTAATGACTTGGACCACTTCCCGCTTGACCACACCGACGGCTTGCTTGGGATCTTCCATCTGCTCTGCAATAGCCACCTTATAGCCCTTTTCGATCAAGACATCGATGTACTGCTGGGCCGAATGATAGGGAACTCCAGCCATGGGAATCGGATTTTCTGCATTTTTATTCCGAGAGGTCAAAGAAATCTCTAAAATCTGTGCTGCATTGACAGCATCTTCATAAAAGAGCTCGTAAAAATCCCCCATCCGAAAGAGCAAAAACGCATCCGGATAGTCTTTTTTGATATCTAGGTATTGCTGCATGCCAGGTGATATTTTTTCTGCTGCCATATCGCTCCTTTTCTATATCATTGAATTCATTCTGAGTGCTTACTCCTACTCTAAACTGACATAAAAGGAGGGCCGATCCCTTTCGGGACTGGTCCCTCGCCCTTGACTAGTGACTAGAATGTTGGAGAATGGTCTGCTGGACTGTTTGTGCTACTTCTTGGTCCTTGCAAACAATTAAGAGGGTATTGGCCCCTGCGACGGTGCCAAGGATTTGATCATCCAAAATCTCATCGACTGCGTTGGCTAAAATAGCCGCCTCTCCCAGCTCCGTCCGAACAACCAGTGTGAACTCCGCTCTAGAGACCACTTGTGCATATTGAGCAATCAGTCTAAAAATATCTGTTCGATCCGGTTCGTCTGCTAATTTATAATAGAGGCCACCCTTTTCTTTTACCTTGATCAGACCGATTTCTCGTAGATCTCTAGATAAGGTTGTCTGGGTCACTCCCGCCCCTCTTTGATCTAGACGGTCTTGAATGTCTTTTTGCGTCGATAACTTCTCATTTTGAATAATTTCTCGAATCAAAAGCTGACGTTCATCTTTTTTCATTTTTGCTCCACTTTTGAATAATTATACTTTGATTATACCAAAAAGTTTGAAGAAAGGCCGAATTTTGTGATAGAATAGTAACAAAAGACCAAAGGAGCTACTATGAATCATAAAGAACTTATTGCAAGTGAATTGGCAAAAGTCATTGAAGGCTTAGACCAAGAAACTATCTTAAATTTACTAGAGCAACCAAAATCTTCAGACCTCGGAGATATCGCCTTTCCTGCCTTTTCTTTGGCTAAAATCGAACGCAAAGCTCCTCAAGCGATTGCTGCTGATATTGCGGAAAAAATCGATGCCTCTCACTTTGAAAAAGTCGTTGCAACTGGTCCTTACGTAAACTTCTTCTTAGATAAATCACAAATCTCTGATCAAGTCATCAAAGCTGTTATCGAAGCAGGTGCAGACTACGGTCAGCAAGACGAAGGACATGGAGGAAATATTACCATCGACCTTTCTAGTCCAAATATTGCAAAACCTTTCTCAGTTGGTCATTTGCGCTCAACCGTTATCGGAGATGCTCTTTCAAATATCTTCCGCAAAATGGGCTACAACACCATTAAAATCAACCACTTGGGAGACTGGGGTAAACAATTTGGTCTCTTGATGGTCGCTTATAAAAAATGGGGTAGCAAGGAAGCTGTCGAAGCCAATCCAATCGATGAATTGTTGAAACTCTATGTCCGCATCAATGCCGAAATTGAAAACGATCCTGCTTTGGATGAGGAAGGACGTCTCTGGTTCAAGAAATTGGAAGATGGAGATCCAGAAGCAACTGAATTGTGGCAATGGTTCCGTGACGAGAGCTTGGTAGAATTCAACCGTATCTACAAACTCCTCGGTGTTGAATTTGACAGCTTAAACGGAGAAGCTTTCTACAATGACAAGATGGATGAAGCTGTCCAAATCCTTGAAGAAAAAGGCTTATTGAAAGAGTCTAAGGGAGCTAGCATCGTTGAGTTGGATGATGTCAACCTTCCACCAGCTATGATTAAGAAATCAGACGGTGCCACTCTTTATATCACTCGTGATATCGCAACCGCTATCTACCGTGCACGGACTTACAACTTTGTGAAAAACATCTATGCTGTCGGTCAAGAACAATCCAACCACTTCCGTCAGTTGAAAGCTGTTTTGAAGAAAATGGGATTTGACTGGAGCGACGATATGATCCACGTTGACTTTGGTTTGGTGACAAAGAACCGCCAAAAATTGTCAACTCGTAAAGGAAATATCATCCTGCTCGAACCAACCCTTCAAGAAGCCATCTCTCGTGCCAAAGCGCAGATCGAAGAAAAGAACCCTGAATTGGAAAACAAGGAAGAAGTGGCACATGCAGTCGGTGTTGGTGCCGTTAAGTTCTACGACTTGAAGACAGACCGTCGCAACGGGTATGACTTTGACCTTGAAGCCATGGTATCCTTCGAAGGAGAAACTGGACCATACGTTCAATACGCATACGCACGTATCCAATCCATCCTTCGCAAAGCCAACTTCACACCATCTGCAGATGCAACTTACAGCTTGAGCGACCCAGAAAGCTGGGAAATCATCAAACTTCTCCAAGACTTTGCTCGTGTCGTGAAACGTGCTGCTGAAAACTATGATCCATCCTTGATTGCTAAATATGCCATCAACTTGGCTCAAGCCTTCAACAAGTACTATGCTCACACACGTATCTTGGATGAAAGCCCAGAACGCGATAGCCGTCTTGCACTTAGCTACTCAACAGCAGTTGTATTGAAAGAAGCGCTTCGTCTATTGGGTGTTGAAGCACCTGAGAAAATGTAATATCTTCCTTACTTTTTGATAGGAAACCATCACTTTTAGGGGTGAGAGGAATCGCTAAATAAACCTTATTTAGTTCCATCTCACTCCTTTTCTCATGCTAAACACACCTATATTTTTAGGGATTATCGCTTCCCTTCATCCATTATCTTATCCTTTGGAGAACCCTATGAATCAAACTGTTTATATTCTTATTTTAGTTAGTCTGCTCATTCTCTTTTTAATCAATAAATACGAGAGAGAAAAACTGCAAAAGATTTTACAAGAGCAACTCTTAAAAGATGAAGCCTTCAAAGCAAGCATCAAGGAACAAATCCAAACGACGGAAAACATCAACGATGTCATCCACGCCATCAATAAGGACTATCGCCTCGGCCTCTTGCTCTCGAAAGAAATCACAGATCAATTAAAATAAGCAGCAAAAAGAGGAGTCATACAAAGTATGCCCCCTCTCTCTTCAACCGTAACAAATAAGAGAGTGGGACAGAAATCGGTAATTCGTTAGAATTCGATTTCGTCGTCCCACCTCCGCACAGTTGAGTAGGGCTGTAAAAGCTGATGAAATCAGCGTGGTAGAGCCCACTCAACCACTGCGTCTTGCTCGATAATCCAAAGACAATTGAGAGGCTAGGACTTTTGTCCCAGCCTCTTTTGTTTTAAAGACGATACAAATCTTCTACAATGGCCGCTACTTTTTTGATATCCCCTAGCATCCCTCTCATCTCAAAGTCTGCTAGCACAGGGAAACCAAAGCGTTGGCTGTACTGCTTGGCCGTTAGGCAATATTGATTGTTGAAGTTGCGATTTCCTGATCCTACAACTCCCAAGCATTTAGTGGCATTGTCTCCATAGGCAATAAAGTCTGCTACATCGGTCGTTAAAATTTCCACATCTCCATTATCAACACCATTTCCTCCTTCTAGGTAGGTCGGCAAAAAGGCGATAAAAGGTGTATCAACTTCAAAGAAGGGCTTTCCTTCTTTGACTAGGTCTTTGACATGGATTTTTTCAATGACCAAGTCAGGGTACTGCTCCCATAGATAATCACTGAGACGACGAACAAAACTTTCAGTATTGCCACTTAAACTGATATAGACAAAACATACTTTCATTTTTTTCTCCAATCAGACCAGCTCCTCTTCTTTGTTCCAGACTTGAGGAGTTTTTTAATGCTATGATCTAAGCTTGAAGGTCGCTAGCTGGTCTATTTTTCAATTTGTAGAGGAGGATTCCCAAGTAAACAAGGGCTACAACCACACTCAAGACAAGTGCATATAAGCTAGAAGCCTGTAACAAGGTCCGCAATTTGTCTGACGTGATCACAGACATAGAAGAACGATAAGACAAGAAATTATGCAAGCTCATTAAGACAAAGGCACCAATCTGTCCCATATAGGCATAGGTCGCCTTAACAATATCCTTTTTAGACAGGAAGAAATAGGCAACTGCAATCAAGCCCCCAATCAAAAGAGATAGCAACAACCAAGCAATCGGTCCGCGTAAGGCTACGATTAATTTCTCAAGGAAGGCTTTGTATTCTTCCCGTTCAAGAGCAGTGGTTAAGTTCAAAGAAGCTGCCATTTCATCTGTGAGCTCCACTTTAGCCAATCCAAAGAAGGACTGAGCAGTTAATAGAGTTCCCATCGCTGATAGAGCTAGCAAGACATACATATAAATTGGATTTTTCTTCATTGTATTTCCTCGTTTCTAATATCCATAGTATTTATTATAACGTGAACCTTAGGGAAGCGCAAGTTTAGATTTTCCCAGCGATCCTGTGCTAAAAAAGCTCCCTCTAAATCAGGATATGATTCAAAAGGAGCTCTTCTTTCTAAGTATATTGCTTCTAGAATGTCGAAAACAAATTAGTTCAAGTGCCAGATATCTTCGTTGTACTGAGCGATGGTACGGTCAGATGAGAAGAATCCTGCTTTGGCAATGTTGACGATGACTTTATCCAACCATGCGTCACGGTCTTCGTAGTCAGCCAACATTTGCTCTTTGACTTTGATGTAGTCTTCCAAGTCGAGAAGGGTCATGAACCAGTCTTTGTTGATCAACTCATTGTGAAGGCGTTCCAAACGTTCTTGGTTACCAACTGCAAGAACAGCGTCGCTCACGATGAAGTCAACCAATGGTTTGATAGCTTCACGTGCGTAGAATTCGCTTGATTTGTATGCTGATTTTGCGTAAAGGTCGATAACAGTTTCTGAATCTTCACCGAAGATATAGATGTTTTCGTCTCCAACCAACTCAGCGATTTCCACGTTAGCCCCGTCCATCGTACCAAGCGTCAAAGCTCCGTTCAACATGAATTTCATGTTACCAGTACCTGAAGCTTCTTTAGAAGCCAATGAGATTTGTTCTGAGATATCACATGCTGGGATCAAGAAGCTTGCTGCAGTCACGTTGTAGTTTTCAACCATCACTACTTGCAAGTGTGGAGCTACTGCTGGGTCGTTTGCAATGACTTCTGACAAGCAAAGGATCAAGTGGATGATATCTTGAGCGATGGTGTAGGCAGGAGCTGCTTTACCACCAAAGAAGACTGTGATTGGACGAGCAGGGATATTACCAGCCTTGATGTCCAAGTATTTGTGGATGACATACAAAGCGTTCATTTGTTGACGTTTGTACTCGTGAAGACGTTTGATTTGGATATCAAAGATAGAATTTGGATTGATTTCCACACCTTGGTGATCTTTCAAGTGACGAGCCAATTTACGTTTGTTGTGGGCTTTGATGTTTTCCAATTTTTCTTTGACAGCAGCTTTATCTTCGTATGAGAGAAGGTCTTCCAACTTAGAAGCATCATGGTGCCAGTCACGTCCAAGGATCTCATCCAAGTAGTGAGACAAGCTTGGGTTGGCATGCATGAGCCAACGACGGAAGGTAATTCCGTTTGTTTTGTTGTTGAATTTTTCTGGGTAAAGGTCATAGAAGGCCTTCAACTCTGAGTTCTTCAAGATTTCAGTGTGAAGAGCTGCAACCCCGTTTACACTGTATCCATAGTGGATATCCATGTGGGCCATGTGGACACGATCGTGTTCATCAATGATTTGAACAGCTGGATCTTTGTGTTCAGCACGAACACGACGGTCCAATTCTTCAATGATTGGTACCAAGTGAGGAACCACTTCTTGCAAGAATTCAAGTGGCCATTTTTCAAGGGCTTCTGCAAGGATTGTGTGGTTAGTGTAAGCGGTCATGCTACGAACGATAGAGATGGCTTCATCCATTTCGATACCGCGTTCAGTCAAGAGACGGATCAACTCAGGAATGACCATAGATGGGTGAGTATCATTGATTTGTACAACTGCGTAGTCAGCAAGGTCATGCAAGTTGCTTCCTTTTTCGATCGCTTCGTCGAGGATCAATTGTGCACCGTTTGAAACCATGAAGTATTGTTGGAAAATACGGAGCAATTCCCCTTGACGGTTACTATCATCTGGGTAAAGGAAAAGAGTCAAGTTGCGAGCGATATCTGTCTTGTCAAAGTTGATACCATCTTCAATGATGGATGAATCAACTGAATCCAAGTCAAACAAGCGCAAGCGGTTCTTGGTTTCGATCTTGTAACCAGGTACATCGATATCATAAAGCGTAGAAGTCAAGGTAAAGTGTGCAAATGGCACTTGGTAGCTACGGCTTGAACGAACGAGCCAGCTTTGGTCAGTCAACCACGCATTTGGAATCGTTTCTTGTTGGTTGTTTTTAAGAACTTGTTGGAACAAACCAAAGTGGTAGTTCAAACCAACCCCATCCCCTGTCAAACCAAGGCTTGAGATAGAGTCGATAAAGCAGGCCGCCAAACGTCCCAAACCACCGTTACCAAGTGATGGTTCCAATTCCACTTCTTCTACTTCGATCAAGTCTTTACCAGCATCTGACAATTCTTTTTTGACATCGTCGTAAAGACCCAAGTTGATCAAGTTATTCGACAAGAGTTTACCGATCAAGAACTCAGCTGAGATATAGTAAACTTTTTTCTTACCAGTATTTAATTTCTTTTGGGCACTTGCCTGCTTGGTGTAATTAAGCAAAGCAATGTACAATTCTTCGTTTGAACATTCTGCAATTGTTTTTTGATGATGATCAATCACATATTTTTGTAATGATTCCATGGTTAAGTGTCTCCTTGTGTTTTGATTAGATAGGGGGAAAGATTATTTTTCTGCTTTTTTCGCTTCTTCTTTCACCAAGTCAGTATTTTCACGACGATAGATGGTTGTGAAATCAAGTAATTCTTGCTCAACAGCAGGAGTCAATTGATCCGCTGTCATCCGCCATGCCCAGTTGCCACCAAGGGTAGATGGGAAGTTCATACGAGCTGAGCCATCCAACTCTAACAAATCTTGCATGGTAGCGATGGCCATAAAGCTGACTGAAGCAAAGACGGTACGAAGCATCGCATGTGGAACAGATTCGTATTCTTTACGGTTGGTGTAACGAGCAAGGTACTCACGAGTTGGATCGTCAATTTCATTGCGGTACCATCCAAGAACCGTGTTGTTATCATGTGTACCAGTGTACATAACAGAGTTATTTGGCGCTAAGTGAGGGCTGTCGATACTTTCATCATCAGGATTGAAGGCAAATTGAAGAATCTTCATGCCTGGGAAGCCTGTGCGCTCACGAAGCTCAATGACTTCGTCCGTCATGAAGCCAAGGTCTTCTGCGATGATGTTCAAATCACCGAGTTCTTCTTTCACTGCGGCAAAGAGTTTGTAGCCAGGACCTTTGACCCATTTACCTGGTGCTGCTGTATCAGAACCAGCTGGGATTTCCCAGTAAGATTCAAAACCACGGAAGTGGTCGATCCGCACGATGTCGTAGATCTTGAAGCTCTCACGCAAGCGTTCAATCCACCATTTGTAACCATCTTTGTCCATTGCTTCCCAGTCATAGATTGGGTTGCCCCAAAGTTGACCAGTTGCTGAGAACTCATCTGGTGGGCATCCTGCGATGCAGGTTGCTTTTCCATTTTCATCTGTTTTAAAGAGATGAGGATTTGCCCACATATCACTTGAATCTTCCGCTACGTAGATTGGCATATCACCTACGATTTCGATGTGATTGTCGTTAGCGTATGCTTTCAATTTCAACCATTGTTTGAAGAAGAAATACTGTGTTACTCGATGGTAAGTCAATTTGTCTTCCAATTGAGCGCGGTAGGATGCAAGGGCTTCCGGTTGACGTGCACGAATCGCAGCGTCTGGCCACTCTGTCCATGCTTTTAATTCAAAGTGCTCTTTAATAGCCATGTATTCAGCAAATAATTCCAACCAAGCTGCATTCTCTTCAGTAAAACGGCTGAAGTCATCCCAATCACCGTTTTCGATAAAAGCTTTAACCGCTTTTTCTAGAAGAGGACGACGTTGTTCGAAAATCTTCGCATAGTCTACTTCTGTTGGGTCTTGACCAAAATCAACACCCTCGACATCAGATGCATCCAAGACCCCTTGCTCGATCAAGAGATCGAAGTCAATAAAGTGGGTATTCCCTGCAAAAGCCGAGAAGGATTGGTAGGGAGAATCCCCGTAGCTTGTTGTTCCGAGAGGCAAAATTTGCCAATACCGTTGCTTGGTACGAACGAGGAAATCCACAAAATCATAGGCTGCTTGGCCAAACGAACCGATTCCATACTTCCCAGGCAAGGATGAAATGTGCATCAAGACACCACTTTGGCGTTTTTTCATTGAGGGTACCACCTTTAGTTTAATATTTTTTGTTTCAAAGAAAAATAGACCAACCTTCTACACTGTTCTGTTCCCACTCCAACTCTCAGAAAGAACAGAAGAAGGGCAGTCATCAGACATAGAGCTGAATTTAACCTATTTATAAATGACCTTAGATCATCTTTATGCAACGTTTAAGGAAAACGTTTGCGTTACTTGTCCATTATAAAGTATTCCTGTGGTTTATGCAAGAGGTTTCCTAAACTTTTATGATTTTTTCTGCAGGTTTCACCCCACGCCTAGTTTATCCCTTTCTCAGTTTCTTGTCAACTATTTGTGTGTATTTAATAGAAGATAAAAATTTTTAAAAAATTTTTGCACAAAGAGCTTGCAAACGTTTTCTCTCTGTGATATACTATTCGTGTTAAGGAAAACGTTTGTCTAAAACGTTTTCAACTAATAATCTTATTTTTATTCTTTAGGAGGAATAAATCATGAAACGCACAATTCTTCGAAGCGCTGCTGTACTTGGTACAGTTGGATTCGCATCACTTCTTTTGGTAGCTTGTGGAGGCAAAAAAGACGACTCTGCTGCTTCTGAAAACGAGTTGACAGTATACGTTGACAATGGCTACAAAGCTTACATGGAAGAAGCTGCGAAAGCTTTTGAAAAAGAAAGTGGAACAAAAGTAACGATCAAGACAGGTGACGCTCTTGGTGGATTGGACAAATTGTCTCTTGACAACCAATCTGGTAAAGCTCCAGACGTTATGATGGCACCATACGACCGTGTAGGTGGCCTTGGTAACGACGGTCAATTGGCTGAAGTGACATTGAACAAAGACAGCAAGACTGACAAAACAACTGAATCACTTGTAACAAACGGTGGTAAAGTATACGGTGCACCAGCAGTTATCGAAACATTGGTTCTTTACTACAACAAAGACCTCATGCAAGAAGCTCCAAAAACATTTGGCGAACTTGAAGAATTGGCAAAAGACAGCAAGTATGACTTCGCTGGTGAAGATGGTAAAAACACTGCCTTCCTTGCTGACTGGACAAACTTCTACTATGCATATGGACTCCTTTCAGGTAACGGTGGCTATGTCTTCGGTAAAGATGGTACAGATCCAAAAGACATTGGTTTGAACAACCAAGGTGCGATCGATGGTATCGAATACGCGAAAACTTGGTATGCTAAATGGCCTAAAGGATTGCAAGACACTAAAGGTGCTGCAAACTTCATCCAAACTCAATTCCAAGAAGGTAAGACAGCTGCCATCATTGATGGTCCATGGAAAGCATCTTCATTGAAAGAAGCCAAAGTAAACTACGGTGTAGCAACAATCCCTACTCTTCCAAACGGAAAAGCTTACTCTGCCTTTGGTGGAGGTAAAGCTTGGGTTATCCCTGCAGGTGCTAACCACCCTGAAGCAGCTCAAAAATTCGTAGACTTCTTGACTTCAACTGATCAACAAAAAGCTTTCTACGATAAGACGAACGAAGTGCCAGCTAACACAGAAGCTCGTGAATACGCTGTTGGTAAAAACGATGAATTGACAACTGCCGTTGTTAAACAGTTTGAAAATGCACAACCAATGCCAAACATCTCTGAAATGAGTACTGTTTGGGATCCAGCTGCAACTATGCTCTTCGATGCTGTAAGTGGTAAGAAATCTGCTAAAGATGCTGCTGACGGTGCTGTTAAATTAATCAAAGAAACTATCGAACAAAAATTCGGTGGCAAGTAATACAGTTCCCAAGGGGCTGGGAGTGTTTCCCAGCCTTTCGCTGTGATGTGGCCTCTGGTCGCTCACTTATAAGGAGTCGATATGGAAACACAACAAAATCCAAAAAAGGCAATGTGGTTATCCCTCATTCCTGGCTTGGGACAAATCTATAACAAACAGAAAGCAAAAGGATACATCTTCCTCGGTGTGACACTTGTTTTTCTCGCTTACTTTTTCGGTATTGGTTTGGAGGAATTGTCTAAACTAGTTACCCTCGGTACTGTCCGTGGAAAAGATAATTCTCTTTTTATCTTGATTCGTGGGGCCTTCCACTTAATTATCACCGTCGTTTATTTGATGTTCTACGCTCTGAATATCAAAGATGCGGGTACTGTAGCTAAGCGGATTAATAACGGTATTCGAGTGCCGAAGACCCTAAAAGAGATGGTGAATGCTATCTATGAAAATGGCTTCCCCTATCTCTTGATCATCCCTTCTTATATTGCCATGACCTTTGCAATCATCTTCCCTGTTTTGGTTACCTTGATGATTGCCTTTACCAACTACGACTTTAAGCATACAGCTCGCTTTACGCTCCTTGATTGGATCGGACTTCAAAACTTCACCAACATGTGGACTTTGAGTACCTTCCGTTCTGCCTTTACATCTGTATTGGGCTGGACCTTGATCTGGGCCTTGGCAGCTTCAACACTTCAAATCGTTCTTGGTATCTTGACAGCCATTATTTCTAACCAACCATTCATTAAAGGAAAACGCATCTTTGGTGTCATCTTCCTTCTTCCATGGGCGGTTCCTGCCTTCATCACTATCTTGACCTTCTCAAACATGTTCAACGATAGTATCGGGGCAATCAATGCGCAAGTCATCCCTCTCTTTGCAAAGATTTTCCCATTCTTAGATGGGGTTCTCATTCCTTGGAAAACGGACCCTACCTGGACAAAAATTGCTTTGATTATGATGCAAGGTTGGCTCGGCTTCCCTTACATTTACGTCTTGACACTGGGAATCTTGCAATCTATTCCAAACGATCTTTATGAAGCAGCCTATATCGATGGGGCAAACGCTTGGCAAAAATTCCGCAACATTACCTTCCCAATGATTTTGGCTGTTGCGGCACCAACGCTCATTAGCCAATACACCTTCAACTTTAACAACTTCTCCATTATCTACCTCTTTAACGATGGTGGACCTGGATCTGTTGGAGGAAATGCTGGTTCGACAGATATCTTGATTTCTTGGATCTATAAATTGACAACGAACTCATCACCTCAATACTCAATGGCTGCTGCGGTTACGTTGATTATCTCTCTGATTGTGATCTCTATCTCGATGATTGCTTTCAAGAAACTGCACGCATTTGATATGGAGGATGTGTAAAATGAAAAACTCAGTTCAATTTAAACGCCGCCTTAATCATTTCTTGACTTACCTCTACTTGGTTGTCCTATCCATCGTCATCATCTATCCCTTGTTGATTACGGTTCTTTCAGCCTTCAAAACTGGTAACGTCAGTGCCTTTACGCTTGATTTCAGTGGCAGTCTCAGCTTTGATAACTTCCAAAAGCTCTTTACGGATACCCTCTATGGCACTTGGTATCTCAATACCTTGATTATCGCCATTATTACCATGGTTGCTCAAACATCCATCATTACTCTAGCAGGGTACGCCTACAGCCGT
The DNA here is from genome assembly GCF_052588545.1 of Streptococcus sp. KHUD_013. NCBI lineage: Bacteria > Bacillati > Bacillota > Bacilli > Lactobacillales > Streptococcaceae > Streptococcus > Streptococcus sp. KHUD_013. The sequence goes on along the minus strand of NZ_CP186264.1, from coordinate 58,593 downwards.
TACAACTTCTTGGCTCGTAAGCAAAGTTTGGTCTTCTTCTTGATTATCCAAATGGTGCCTACCATGGCTGCTTTGACTGCCTTCTTCGTTATGGCCTTGATGTTGAACGCCTTGAACCACAGTTGGTTCCTGATCTTCCTCTATGTCGGTGGAGGAATTCCAATGAATGCTTGGTTGATGAAGGGTTACTTCGATACAGTCCCAATTTCACTTGATGAATCTGCAAAATTAGATGGTGCTGGACACTTCCGTCGCTTCTGGCAAATCGTCCTTCCATTGGTTCGTCCAATGATTGCGGTCCAAGCACTTTGGGCCTTCATGGGACCTTTTGGAGACTACATCTTGTCTAAATTCTTGCTTCGTGACGAAATCAACTACACGGTAGCGGTTGGTCTTCAAACCTTTATCAGTGACCAAAAAAATCAAAAGATTGCCTTCTTTGCGGCAGGTGCGATTCTGATTGCAGTCCCAATCTGTGTGCTCTTCTTCTTCCTCCAAAAGAACTTTGTTTCAGGCTTGACAGCTGGTGGGGATAAAGGATAAAATAAGGTTTTCTATCAGAAGTTTGTCACCTTCCTTGGATAGGTACAACTTCCATCAATGAAGAAAAGGAGGAGAATTCCTCTCCTACTTTTCTCCCAGTCACATAAATTTTATCTTTAAGGAAAGGATGGGAGTGGGACAAGGATAGCAAGTTGATTGATTTGCTACCGGTCTCTCTCCCATCTTTGGTTAAGGATAAAATCTTGCTATGCTCTCCACATTTCGGAGATTAGAAAGGTCAATTCATGCCCTATCCATTTAATTATTTTTCCAGCCTTTTTCAGGTAAGAAAAGCCTTTGCGAACCGTAAACAACTCAATTGGTTCCAAATGATTTTCACCTCACTCTTTCTTCTATCCTTGACACTCATTCCTGTCGCCGTTCAAAATGCGGAACTCCAGACCTACCCTTTAACTACCTTCGTTAGCGATGTCTTTGATCCCTTAACGGAGGATGTTATGAAGGACTTGAAAGAAAGTGTCCGTATTGAAGAGCATGAACTAGTCTATAACAGTCATTTTGGAGTTCACAAGAACAAAGCTGGCCATGTTATCATCGGTCATCACGAAGGGACTTCGTTAGGTGAAAAATTAACCCTCTATTTCGATAAGACCCAACTAGTGATTAGCAGAGAAAACAAAGAACTTGCAAGTATTCCTTATCAGGCAATCAATCAAAAGAGTCTCGAAAATAAAGATGCTTTAAGCCAAGCCATTTCCAAAGATTGGTTCCAAGCCAATCGATTGGCAGTTAGCCTCTTCCTCGTCCTCTTCTCAGGTTTCTTATCTGCTGTGAATTTTGCAATTTTAGTATTTGGAGCTTCCTTCTTCCTCTTCTTGACACGGAAGTCACGTCTCTTCTCTCTCAAGACCTTCAAAGAATGCTTCAACTTCACTCTCAACTGTCTTGGTTTGCCTATTCTGGCGAGCGTCCTGATCAGTTTATTGTTCCACCAAGTCTTTACCACAACCATCTTGATCCAAAATATCCTATTTGTCTTGTTCCTCGCGCTTGCCTTCTATAAGACACATTTCCGGGATCCAGATTACAAACCTTAGGGAGGTCCTTTATGCGTGTCACCATCAAAGATGTCGCCAAACTAGCTGGCGTTGCACCATCTACCGTTACACGAGTGATTCAAAATAAATCTACCATCAGTGAAGCCACTAAAAAGCGGGTTCGTTCTGCCATGAAAGAACTGGATTACCATCCAAACCTCAATGCTCGTAGCTTAGTAAGCCAGTCCAGTCAGGTGATTGCCCTTGTCTTGCCTGATGAAAGTGATGTGTTCTTCCAAAACCCCTTCTTCCCTACAGTCCTCCGTGGGATTAGTCAGGTCGCCTCTGATCATGGCTATGCGATTCAGATTTGTACAGGGGCTAATGAAACCCACCGCCTCGATCAACTCAAACAAATGATTTATGGTAAGCGGGTAGATGGACTCATCTTCCTCTATTCCAAATTGAATGATCCTCTGGTTGACTTCTGTATTGAAGATAAATTTCCTTTCTTGATTTTAGGAAAAGCAACTTCACCTTTTGTATCCTTAGTCGATAACGACAATGTTAAAGCAGCCTTTGATGCGACCGAATACTTTATCAACAAGGGATACCAACACATCGCTTTCCTTGGAGGAAATAAGGAATTGGCTGTTTCTCAAGACCGCTACAAGGGCTATCAAGAAGCTCTTGCCAGTCATCAAATCCCTCTTCGTGAAGAATTGGTCAAATTCTCCTTTGGTTTCTTGCTTGAAGAAAATTCTTACCAAATCATGGATACCCTGCCTTTTGAAAAACTGGAAGCACTCATGACAACGGATATTCTCGTTGCCGAAGGGGTCCGGAGATACCTGATAGACAAACAAGTCGATCTTCCGATTATTTCCTTCGACTCCATTAAACCACGGATTCCAATTGACGCCTATATTGATATCAATACGGTTGAATTAGGACGTGAATCTGTCAGAACCCTACTCCAAATTATTAAGGACAACAAGGAAAACAAAACCGTTTGCTATAGACAGCTCATTGAACACTCGATTATTGAACTTTAGGAGAACCCATGACAACTCATTTTTCAGCTTATTTAGATGACCAAGACTTGATTCGCGTGGAAGGAGGAGAGAGCGTAGTGGCCTCTCTTCCTTTTACATTGACGTCTGGTTCCAACACGATTGAACTCCTGCCGACGGAGGAAGAAAAAACTCTTCGGAGCCCTCTTCCCGTCGACATGAGTCAAATATATACTCTTTCAAATGGTAACGGCGAGTCCTGTCTCCTCCACTTCCGAGATGTTGTCCGTCAACCCATCTTTGATCAGCTTTATGCTTATGATGGAGAGGATTTAGGAGCTCATTACTCAAAAGAACAAACGACCTTTGCCTTCTGGGCTCCTATCTCTCAAGAGGTTGAGCTCTTGATCAACCAAACTGCCTACCCGATGGAGCGAACAGAAAAAGGAGTTTGGCGTCTAGTACTCGAGGGAGATTGGGAAAAAGCCCCTTATGCCTACCAGCATCAGGTTAATGGTGTAACCCATATCGTTCATGACCCTTATGCCCTCTCTTCTGAAGCCAATTCAGGAGCTAGCTATGTCATCGACCGCCACAAGATTGAGCGCCCCATTCAGAGAGCAGCGACTCAACTGGATCCGACTCAGGCCGTTATTTATGAACTAAGTGTTCGAGATTTCTCCATGCAAAAAGAAGCCGGATTCCAACACCCTGGGACCTTCCCAGCCTTGTTAGAATCTCCTAAACATGAAAACCAGACCTTTGGCTTTGATTACTTGAAATCCCTGGGCATTACTCATGTTCAGCTCATGCCCCTCTATGATTTTGGAAGCGTGGATGAAACCAACCCTGTCGCTGGTTACAATTGGGGCTATGACCCTGTGCAATACAATGTCCCTGAAGGAAGTTTTAGCACCCAGCCAAATGATCCTTACCAACGGATCCTTGAGCTACAACAAGTGATTGATGCATACCATCAGGCCGATCTCAGCCTCATAATGGACGTCGTCTATAACCACGTTTACCTCTCTGACGATTTTGCTTTTGAGCAGATTGTTCCTGGCTATTTCTACCGTTATGACCAAAACCGCCAACGGACCAACGGGACCTTCTGTGGTAATGATGTAGCTAGTGAACGGGCTATGGTTCGCAACTACATCAAGCAATCCGTCAAGCAGTGGGTTCAACTGTATGGCTTTGATGGCTTTCGCTTTGACCTCATGGGAATCATTGATCGCCAAACCATGATGGAAATTCAAGATGAATTAAGCGCTATTTACCCCAACATTTACCTTTATGGGGAAGGGTGGAAGATGGATACCGGACTGGATCCAGACCTCCTGGCTCATCAATACAATGCCCGTCACCTTCGTCCTTATGGCTTTTTCAGTGACAACTTCCGAGATACCGTTAAACGAAGCATCTTGAAGGAAGGTCGAATAGATAGTCGTTATCAGGCCAATGATCTTGCCAATATTTTGACTGCCAATGTTGGACTCAAAGGAGCAGCCCACTTTGTGCGTCCTCAACAGGCGATTAACTATGTGGAATGCCACGATAACGCAACCTTCTTTGACTATCTCAAGGTTGAAGATCCAAATATTTCAGAGGAGAAGCGACAGGCTAAAGCTCGTCTCGGTTTGCACCTCGTCCTCTTGTCTCAAGGCGTTCCCTTCCTACATGCCGGCCAAGAGTTCTATCGCAGCAAAGGCTTAGAAGAAAATACTTACAATCTCCCAGATGCTCTAAATCAACTAGACTGGCTTTCTTCTACAGCCTATGAAAGAGATATCCATTTCCTTCGCGATTTCATTGCTTATCGTAAAGAGGAAGACCTCCTCCACCTAGAGAAGGCCCAAGCCATTCGAGACTACTGTCAAGTCACTTGGACTTCGGAAAACACCTTCTCTTACAGCATCGAAAAAGATGGACGCAAACTTCTTATCTTGGTCAACCTGGGGGATCAAGAGTGGACTTATTCACTCAAACAGCCTGCTAGATTAGCAATTGCTCACCCCCATGTTTATACTAGAGAGCAACAAATTTCTCAAAGAGAATTCACCATTCCAGCCTATAGTTGGATTTTGGTAGTACAAGCATAAAAAAATTCCTGCAAGCCTATCTTGCAGGAATTTTTTAATCCTCCACTTCGACAAAACGTCCAATAATATGAACATTTTCTGATATGGTAATAAAAGCTTCAGGATCCTCTTTTTTCATTAAAAATTTAAACTCATTAAACTCTGCTCTGGTAATAACGGTGAGCAAGACCGCTTTTTCCTGATGATTATAAGTCCCTTCCGCATTGTGGATAATGGTTGCTCCACGATGCAAACGCTTATGAATTTTCTCAATTATCTTATCCGGTTGGCTAGTGACAATCATAGCCTGCATCCGCTTCTGCTTGGTAAAGACTGCATCTGTCACTCGACTGGACACAAAAATGGTAATCATCGAATAGAGGGCATATTTCCAACCAAAGGTCATCCCTGCTATCAACATGATGGTCCCATTGACGATGAGAGAAATTTTTCCGACGTTCTTGCCCGTTCGCTTTCGAATGGTCAAGCTAACAATATCGGTTCCCCCACTGGAGATATTGTTGCGAAGCGCAAATCCAATCCCTGTCCCCATTACAACTCCCCCAAAGAGAGCATTCATAATAGGATCATTGGTCAGGGTAACCACTGGCATAAATTGGATAAAGAAGGAACTCATAGACACCGTGATAAAGGTGAAAATAGTAAACTTATGACCAATTTGATACCAAGCGATGATCATTAATGGCAGATTGATGGCATAGAATGACAAAGAGACCGGAATGGTAAAGCCTAAAAATCGATCACTAAGGGCGGATATAATCTGGGCCAATCCTGTCGCACCACTGGAATACACACGTCCCGGCTGGAAAAAGAAGTTCACAGCAACGGCAGATAGGAAGCCATAGACCAAAGAAGCCGAAATCTTTTCATCGTACTTCTCTCGGGAAATACTTTTTAAGACCCGTAGTAATTTAAAGTTATAGGCCAATCTTCGTATATAATAACGCAAGATCTTGCCTAAGCGAGTTTTTTTCATGATTATCTCTCAATTTATAAATAAAGGGAAAATCCCACAAGTTGCTTATGGTAATTTTCCGCTTTTACTTTTCTTATTCCTCAGTTTTTACTTCTACTTGTAGGCTCAACTCTTCCAGTTGTTTGGTAGCTACTGTAGAAGGGGCTTGGGTCATTGGATCCGTTGCCTTATTGTTCTTAGGAAAGGCAATCACTTCACGGATATTCTCCTCACCAGCTAACAGCATGACAAAACGGTCCAAACCAAGAGCTAATCCACCATGTGGAGGGAAACCATAATCCATGGCTTCTAGCAAGAAACCAAATTGCTCTGTCGCGTCTTCTTTTGAGAAACCGAGAGCGGTAAACATCCGTTCTTGCAATTCTTTTTGGTTGATCCGAAGACTACCACCACCAAGCTCGTAACCATTGAGCACAATATCATAGGCAATGGCCCGTACCTTGGCAAGATCGCCCTCTAATTCATGAGCTGTATCTGCTTGCGGAAGTGTAAATGGATGGTGGGCACTCATGTAACGACCTTCTTCTTCAGACCACTCAAACATTGGCCAATCGACCACCCATAGGAAGTTGAATTGACTATTGTCAATGAGGTCCAATTCCTTGGCAATTCTACAACGAAGGGCACCTAGAGTTGCATTGGCCACTTCTAGTGTATCAGCTACAAAGAGAACCAAATCCTTTTCTTCCAACTGTAAAGCACTTGTCAACTCTGTTGTCACACCTGTCAAGAACTTAGCTACTGGCCCATTTAAAGCACCATCAACTACCTTGACCCACGCTAGACCTTTTGCCCCATATTGCTTGGCTACTTCAGTCATCTTATCGATATCTTTACGAGAGTAGTTGTCTGCTGCGCCTTTAACAACGATGGCTTTAACGGCAGGTGCTTCTGAGAAGACCTTGAAGTCTACACCCTTTACAACTTCTGTCAAGTCTGTCAAGAGCATCTCAAAACGAGTATCTGGTTTGTCAGAACCATAAAGAGCCATAGCATCGTCGTACTTCATCCGTGGGAAAGGAAGTGTCACTTCGATTCCCTTAGTTTCTTTCATAACACGTGCGATTAAACCTTCCGTAATATCTTGAATTTCTTGCTCTGTCAGGAAGGAAGTTTCTAAATCGACCTGTGTAAACTCCGGTTGACGGTCGCCACGTAAATCTTCATCACGGAAACATTTGACGATTTGATAATAGCGGTCAAAGCCAGCATTCATCAACAATTGTTTGGTAATTTGAGGGCTTTGAGGTAAGGCATAAAAGTGACCCTTGTTGACGCGAGATGGTACGAGGTAGTCACGCGCCCCTTCTGGAGTTGATTTAGAAAGGAATGGTGTTTCCACATCAATAAATTCCAACTCATCCAAATAATTACGGATAGAATGGGTTACCTTGGCACGCAATTTTAAGTTTTCCAACATTTCTGGACGACGCAAGTCCAAATATCGATAGCGTAGACGAGTATCATCGTTTGCTTCAATGCCGTCCTTGATCTCAAATGGCGTGGTTTTTGCAGTATTGAGGACAGTCAAGGAAGAAACATGCATTTCAACCTGACCTGTTGCAATTTTATCATTAGCTTGCTGTCTGGCAGCAACTTGACCTGTCACTTCAATCACATACTCGCTACGAAGGCTCTCGGCCGTTGCCATTACTTCCGAACTGACTGTTTCTGGATTGATGACCAATTGCATAATCCCTTCACGGTCCCGCAAATCAATAAAGATCAAGCCACCCAAATCACGGCGTCGGCTTACCCATCCTTTGAGGGTTAGTTCTTGTCCAATGTGTTCCTCACGAACACGTCCAGCATACATGGAACGTTTCATTGTATTTTTACTCTCCAAACTAATATTCTTCCTTCTATTTTACCATAAAGCCTGTCAGATAAGTGCTTTTCCAGAGATTTTTCCAGAAAAAACAGTTCTTTTATTCAGCTTCTTTCCCGGTAGGAGCTTTCTCTTTTTTGGTCTCTTCATCGTATAGCGTTGGGGCCAAGATTTTCATCAGACTAGCTGTTCCAAAACGCATGATAGCTGCCAAGACTCCAAATATTGGGGCCAAGCTACGGAAAAAGAAATCTCCTCTGACTAATTGGGTGATGAGGCCCGTAATGAGAAAGACCACGATTCCTTGAAGAATCGCATAAACAGCTATTTTCTTCATTGTTTTCATGGTTTACCAGTTCCTCTCTTTCTAGTAGACAGACTTATCCACAAGTCTGTGGATAAGTCTGTGAATATGGGGATAAGTTTCTTCAAAACCATAGGAAAAAGGTTGAGACTGGGTATTCTCAACCTCTTCGCATCTTACTTAAATTGATCCGGCTGGCCTTTATAGTTAGCCCAGTCCTGACTTAAGAAACGATTGTTAATCTTGTATTCAGGTGCCGGTTGAGGGTTGGAGACAAAAGGATCAACTGCTTTGTCAAAGGCCAACCATCCATTCCAGCCCATATGAATGGTGTCCTGCATAAAGTAAGGTTTATCACCATCTTTAGAAAAATCAGCAATATGGGTAAAGCCTTGACTTTCTAGTTGGTAACGGATTTTTTCAACTGTCCGTTGATACATTTCTTTACTCAAGCCTGTATAAGCCATCCATTTCGAGTTCACTGGAGGGATGACAAAGATGACATTGGTTTTAGATTGAGCAAACTGATCCAAGACCAGTTGTAAATCATTGTATTCTGGGGATTGTTCATAGGATTCATTCTTTTGGAATCCTTTGAGTTTCTTGAGCTTACTCGCAAGACGATGAGTATAAAAACTATTACTAATGCCTAGTTTATTATTATTGGTTTTCTTTTTGGCTTCCGCCGTCGCCACCTCTTCCAAGGCTTCGTAAGAAAATGTATCTGGCAAGTCGTTTAGGCGAGAGAGAACTTTCTTCTCATAGTTGCTATTGTTCATTGCCGTGAAGGTGCTAAAGAAGGCATCCTCCCGACGAACAAAGCGCATGAGGGTCTGATTGAGACCTTTTTCAAAACTAGATAGATTTTGACCTTTGGCTAGCTTCTGAACTCCTCCCTGCATAGCAACATTAGGGTACTGCTGCAAGAGACGAGATGCCGCATACTGGCTTGCTGGCCCAGCTTCTTGGTTGGCCAAAAAGCTCGTTAATTGATCACTGTTAAAGTATTGCTGGAAGGCCGATGAATCATAACCGTCCTTCGTAAACCACTGGGGCGATACCACATAAACAGCCGTTTTCCCTTCTAGTTGAGGAAGAATTTGCTGCATCCCAAAATATTGGTTCAAAGACGCTGCCCCTCGTTGACCTAGAAAATACGGACGATAAGAGCGATCATACTTCTCAGCTAGTACTGCTGGGTGGACGATGTCAAATCGCAACCATTCGCTGGAACCAAAGAAGGGTACAAAACGATAGTTGGGATCCCCGAGCGCTTCTTCCTTACGGGCACGACTTTTAAAGCCTTCTGCCGTCAAGCTCACTGCGGCCTTTTTCTCCTCTGTCAGATTATGTTTGTGGTTAATCGGATAGAAAAAGAGAAGAGTAGCGACAAGAGCCATGGCGCAAAAGACTGGACCCAGAATCAGCCACAATCGTTTAAGCATTCTGAAGCTCCATGACACCTTCTACGATTTTGTTGGCAGTATTCCAGTCATCACGACCAAATTCAGATACTGGAACCCGAATATCGAAGCGGTTTTCCAATTCAACAATCAACTCAACGGTTCCCATGCTATCAAGAACACCCGCATCAAAGAGATCCTCATCCATCATGTCTGAGACATCTTCCATAAACAATTCGTCAATAATTTCAATTACTTGTGATTTTACATCCATTTTTCATTTTTCCTTTTCTTATTTCATTTTTGGAAACCATTGCTGATCCAAGAAACCTGAGAAGATCAGGAAGGACAGCATAACGGTGTTGAAGGTAATAAAGATTCCAAGAGCCTGAGTCCAGCGATTATCTGGCAGGGGCTCAAGTCCTTTTGCTTTGCGCTCTTTATTCAGTGTCTTCTTCTTCCGAAGCCAGGCATCATTGATCACGAGACCTAGACCGTGGAAAAGACCATAAGCAACATAATACCAGGTCACTCCATGCCAGAAGCCCATGACCAACATGTTGATGATATAGGCAACGTTTGACGTTGTAATCCGACTCTGAAAGACCTTGTTGCGCATCAAGACCATGACCAGACGCATAAAGACAAAGTCACGGAACCAGAAAGACAAGCTCATGTGCCAACGATTCCAAAATTCCTTTAAATCACGCGACTTGAAAGGGAGGTTAAAGTTGATTGGGCTCTTAATCCCCATCAAGTTGGACGCCGCAAGGGCAAACATGGAATAGCCTGCAAAGTCAAAGAAGAGGTCCAAACCAAAGACATACATCACCCCTAAGGTTCCTAGGTTAAAGACGCCCCCTTGAAGAAGGGCATAAGTCTTGACATGACCTAGTAAGAGATGGCCAAAGATATGAGCTAGAATAAACTTATAGAGGAAGCCAAGCATGATATACTTGACGCTCTGCTCCAACATATCTAGAAGCTCATCTCGATCCGGAATCGTCAGATAATCTTCATTGAAGCGTTTGAAGCGGTCGATCGGCCCACTTGAAAAAGTCGGCATAAAGAGCAAGAAACGCAAGAATTCCCAGAGACTAAAGTCTTTGAGGGTTCCGTCTCGCATCTCGATAATCATGCCCACTGCTCGGAAGGTCAGATAAGAGATCCCAAGGAAGCCCATCCAGGACTGGGTGCCATCAATGGCTGGTTGCACCTTCACAAAAACCAAGGGCAAAACGACCAAGAAAGAGTGGAGGTAAAAGACCCACTTGTTGTCACGCTGACTTCGATAGAATTTATAGGAGTAGACCCAAAGGATTTGCCAAAAGAGGTAGAAAAGAACCGCATAGATTTGTTTCAAATCCGTCCCTGTCAACATCAAAACAATAAAGGTTAGGCTGACCAAGGCTTCATAGACTGGGAAACGCTTCTTAAAGAAGAGGCCAACAAAGATGGGCAATAAGGCCCCAATCAGATAAATAAAGTAGACCAGGGTGCCATAGGGTTCTAAATGAGGGAGCTGTTTCAAAAACTCGATCATCGGTTGTTAACCTCGCTAATCAACCCTTTGATGTCGATTTTCCCGTTTGGAGTTAGCGGCAAGCTATCACGGTAGAGGAATTTTGAAGGCATCATATAAGACATCATGATGTTTTCCAAATCTTCCTTGATCGCTTTGGTAATATCAATCTCTCGCTCAAATTGTTCTTTGACCCCATCTTTTAAGATGACATAGGCCAAGAGATTTTGAACCTTATGATCTTTGTTGTAGCGTGGCACTGCAACAGCCGAGTCGATGTACTGAGATTTGTTCAAGTTTTGAGAAACATCTTCTAGCTCAATACGGTAACCATTAAACTTGATCTGGAAGTCCATCCGTCCACCATAGAGAAGGAGACCTTCATCTGTCATGGTTCCGACATCTCCCGTATGATAGGCTGGAAGACCTTCAAATTCGAAGAAGGCTTCTGCTGTTTTCTCTGGATTATTCATATAACCTTTTGAAACAGCTGGTCCAGACACGATGATTTCCCCTTGCTCTCCATTTGGCAATTTGTTTCCTTCTTCATCAATGATGAAGGTTGGAGAATCTTCTTTGGTATAACCAATTGGCAAGCGTTTAAGAGTCGCTAGCATCTCATCTGTGATAGCAACTGCCGACAAAGCTACCGTCGCTTCTGTTGGTCCGTAAGCGTTGATGATGCGCGCATTTGGGAAACGCTCGCGCAGTTTTTGAGCCGTTTTAACCGTTAACTCTTCCCCATCAAAGTAGAAATGGGTAATGCCTGGCATCTTTTCAGCATTGAAATCTTCAGACAACATGGCCATATCTGCAAAAGATGGCGTTGAAGTCCAGATAGCAATCGGAAGAGAAAAGATAGTCGCAAAGAGTTGTTTAAAGTCTTGAGTGATAGCTGATGGAAGGGCAAAGAGGGTCCCTCCAAGAGCTAAGGTTGGTGCCCAGTACATGACAGACAAGTCAAAGGAATAGGGTGGTTGCGCCAACATTTGCGGACGCTCTGGTGTCGCAAATTCCTTGTCTGTAATCATCCAGTTGGTGAAGCTGAGCAAGTTGTCGTGCGAAATTTGCACCCCTTTTGGTTTTCCAGTTGTTCCAGAAGTAAAGATGATGTAGTAGTTATCATCCCCTTTGACCGGATGTTGCAAGTCATACGCATTCTGAGCCGCATAAGCTTCACGCACTTGCTCCAAGGACATGACTGGAGCAGCTGGGTTTTCAATTGGAAACTCATTGATGGCGATAATTAAGCTTGGCTCAGCCACTTCAACAATAGCAGACACGCGCTCTAAGGCAGAGTGGCTGTCAATTGGGATATAGGCGTGGCCAGACTTGGTCAGGGCCACAAAGGTTGCCAACATTTCATATTCTTGTCCACCAAAGACCACAACAGGTGACTTTTCAGGAAGTCCCATTTGGTCAATGTGGGCCGCTAAGCTATCTGAATCAGCCTTCAATTGGCCATAGGTATGCTCTTCTCCAAGGACATTGTAAACAGGATAGTCTGGTTGTAGTTGGGCGTAACGTTCAATCGCCTCAATCATATCAGTAATTGGTTGGTTTGACACGGTAGGGATCTCCTTTAGAATTCATTGTAAATAAAGCCACCTTGACCTTGACCAAGGTAACTAAAGAAATAGAGTAGGGCTAAGAAAATAGCGAAATACAAGATTGTTTGCCCTATAAATTTATAAAGTGTTTTATGTTTCATCTTTTTCACTCTTCATTTTGATTATCACTGACTATTTTACCATTTTTTGTTCAGTCATAGCAATCCAAACACAAGGAAAAAATACTAGAAAACGTTACCATAAGAGACAATTGAGATCTGCCCTTAAATTGATTGCTTTTCTGATTTAAGTCAACCATCATCTAATCTAAGCCTTATTTTGCCGTTCCGCGACTCTGACGAATCAATTCCAAACACTTGTCTACTTCTACGTCTCTTTCAAAATGAGCTGGAGTCCAGGGAATTTCTATATCCGGTTCAACACCTTTATCCGTCATTCCTCTACCTTGATCTACGCTTAGACAGCGAGAAGTAGGAAACATCAATCGATAATCACCATAATCAACGGTACAACAATTGGAATAGTCTAAAATTCCGAGAGTTGGTCTACCTACCACCGTTACCTTCTTAAACTGCTTCATCATCTGGACAAAATTGTCCCCAGATGAAGCACAATAGATATCTGATAAGATAAAGATCTGTTCGGGATATTGGCCGCCTCTAACCTCTGGGAAGAATTCCTCGTTTTCTTGCTGGTACAGCACATAGCCTTTGCCCCGATAGCGGAGTAGATCCTCTTTCATCTCTTCAAGGAGTTTAATTGTTTCGGAACTAATCTCTTCCTGTTGCATCCAGTCCTCAAAATCCTTCAAGCGTAAGTCGACATTGCGTTCCGTGTAGAGAATTTCCATGCCATCATCATCCCAGTCAAGCGAATCATAGCCCTGACCCTTCTCTAAGCCTAGATGTAATAGAGGGAAATATAAAGAATCTGTCCCTCCACCGTTCTGTCGGACATCAATGAGAAGGAACTTGACTTCCGTCATCATCGGTAAACACTCTTGGTATAAGCGACTAATAGCTCCTTCATCCATAAAGTTATCCAGACAAAGATAAAGAATCTCATCGTCTAACCGTTTCCAAAAAATCTGATCTTGGATCGGCTCTCGACTGGGCGCTACTTCAATGGTCTTTTCTACCCCTTCTCGAAGCAGGGTGACTCTTTTGGACTGAGAGACCAAATCCGCCCATTCTCGGTAGTGTCTTTCGGGGGTCTTACTTATAAAATAGTCCTTATGAAGAGACGCCACCTGCTCCAAGTCACTTCCATCCAGACCTAGGATCTGATCCCCTGCCTGGAGACCAGTGTCTGCATGCGCCTTTTCAACATAAAGTTGATGGTCCATTACACGTAAGAGAAAGCCTTTCTGACCAGCTTTTTTATTCTGAAAGGAGATGTGCCCAATAATACCAAAACTGGCTAGGTAGGACCTGACTTGATAAAGAAAGGCATCATCCGCCATATCATCTGTTATTTTTTCCCGAAAAGGCTCTGGATCACATCCTTTTCGATCTTTGATAGTAGATGAATCGTGAGTCATAATGGAGACGATATCTTCAAAAATAGCTCTCTTTCTCATGCAAGACTCCTTAATTTTTTTAGAAACAGTATACCACTTTTCCTTAAAAAGTTCTTAAACCCCTAAAAAGAGGCTGGGACAAAAGTCCTAGCCTCCTCGCTTCAAATAAGATCACAACGAGCTGTCCCTTACAGGAGAGAAAGATTGTATGAAATAAATACCTACTTCGTACAGCTTCTCTCCTATTTTTTCGTGCTTTTCAATCTTTTATAGTGTACAATAGAAGAAATGATGATCTATGATTAGAAAGGGATTTACATTATGTCTAAAAAAATCACTCTCCTTGCAACTCTCTTTTTGAGTCTTTTCTTCTTGACAGCCTGTATGTCTGATTTTCAATCATATTTCAAACCGGAAGAAACAAGCACTGGTTCCTCCTCTAAAAAACAAGAGAAAAGTGAAAAAGAAGCCTCATCTTCTAAAAAATCATCTAAAGCTAGCTCTTCGAACAAAGAAAAGAAAGAGTCTAAGACAAAAACCAGCTCAAGCAAAAAAATGGAGGTGTTCCCTGCCAATGCTAGCGAAGCCCCCAAGGACAAGATCTATGCAACTGGTGATTCTGTCGTTTACTATAAAAAATATGACGGTGGATTAAAAGTGCATACACCTGATTTCGAAGGCTATACAACAAAAATAGTCAAAAAAATTCTTGGTAAACCTGAAAAAACCCATGTTGATTCAAATTATATGCTCGAGACCTTTTCAGAAAAGGAAAAAGAAAACCTTGTTAATCTCTATCAAGAGGGCCTTTTAACTGACGAGCAACTCCATGCTTTTTGGGCTGGTGTAGTCGATCTAGCTCAAACGGCTCAATTAGAGCAAACTTTTACAGTCTTTACCTACAAAGAAGGACAAGTTCAACTTGTCTTTAAGGGTGACAACCTTGTCTATGTTACTCCAGATCCTGAAGTGCTTTATTTTAACTAAGAAAAATCCCCTTTCTCTTCAGAGAAGGGGATTTGTTTCACATGAAACTATGGATAGAGGTAGTTTAGTCTTCTTCCATCTTTTGAGGTTGATAGGCCAGCATTCCTAAACCAATACACAGCATCAAAACCAGGGTAAGGAAGGTGACTTGCCCGCCTATCTGACCAGACAAGGAAATGGTTTCCCTTAGTCCCGATACGGTATAGCTCATCGGCAACAGCGGATGAACGGTTTGGAAGAAACGATTAGTGAGGGCAAGCGGATAAGTTCCTGCACTAGAAGCCAGTTGAAGGAGCAAGAGAATCAAAGAGATAAAAGCTCCTACCTTGTTGTTCCATGTCGTTAAGGCCGTCACCATGGACATGAAGGTCACACTTCCTAGCACACAGAGGAAAAGTGTCAAAGCTTCATGGTTTGCTGCCATCCCTAGCAGATGAACAGCTCCGTAGACCAGGACACCAGCCAAGACAGCAATTATCCCGTTCACTTCCAATCTCGATTTCAGCCAAGCCCAACGACTTTCTGGATGACGCCCAGATGGCAATTTGGCAAAAATCATATTGGTAGAAAGAGCAGCGACGAAAAGGGCAACTGATATCATATAAGGCGCCATTCCCACTCCATTCACTGAAACATTATCATGGTCTGTCTTTGAAAGGGTAATTGGATCTGACAATACGCTGGCATTTTCTTTTTTAGTGCTAGCGCTATTTAATTGGTCCTTAGCCGAACTCAAGCCTTGACTGAGATTCTGACTACCTGTTTGGAGATCCCCCAAGCCCCCGACAAGAACTTGGCCTCCTGTCGCTAATTGACCAGAGCCATCAGCTATTTTACTTGCACCATCCGCCAATTGATAAGAACCTGATAGTAACTGAGCTGATTTATCCGATAACTGATCGACTCCTGATACGAGTTGATCAACACCGCTAGCTAAAACTGGTGTTTGAGTGTTTAATTGACCAATCCCACTGGCCAGTTGTCCAGCACCTGTTGTTAATTCGCTAGACTTACTAGTCAATTGGTTGGCCCCTGAAACTAATTGGTCCATTCCCATAATCAGAGTTGGCATCTTTCCATTTAGTTCTCCCAATCCTGTTGCTAGTTGACTGCTTCCAGATACCAAATCCGCAGATTTCTGCTCCAGTTGACTGGTCCCCGCACTCAATTGAGTAGCGCCTGCTATCAAGGTGCTACTATTATCATTAAGCTGACTAGCTCCGCCAGCTAACTGGTCCACCCCTGTCGTATAGAGTTGCACTCCTTGGTTGAGAGTTTGGCTAGCTGGTAGAAGTTGCTCTGTCACTGCTATCTGCACGGAGCTCAAGCTAGTTGAAAGAGTATTCAAGGTAGACGAAGCTGTTGGCAAGATCTGATTGGCACTTTCTTTTACTGTGGCCAAGGGACTCTCGGTCGTTAAGCCTTCTTGCAAACCTTGAACGGTAGTTAAAATCGCTTGAGCAGCAGTCTCCGTCGTACTTGAAGCAGCAGACACAGCAGCCGTCAGTTCTGCCTGTTGTTCGGCTGTCATCGATTGATAGGCAGCAGTAGCTTGAAGATTGGCTAGTACTGAATTGCGGTCAGCCTGTGCTGCAGCTGAAATCCCTTGAGCAGAGGTGGCAATGGTTGCCAATGCTGTGCTGAGTTGACTAGTATCTCCGCTCGTGTTCTGAATAGCTTCATTTAATCGGGTGAGGCCTGCTGTTAATTGGGCAAGCTGCTCTTGTTGACTTGGTGACGGAGAAAGTTGTGTAGATAAGGTTTGAATTCCTGTTTCTAACTGAGACACTCCATTTCTCAATGCTTCCGATTGACCACTTAATTGACTAGCTCCACCACTGAGAGTAGCAAGCCCTGTGCTATAGTTTGTTAGACCATTCGTCAAATTGCTAGCACCAACATTCAACTGACTGACTCCTTTTGTGTAGGTATCCAGTCCTGTTGTGAGAGTGTTCATTCCTGTATGCAATTGGCCAATTCCAGAGGCTAACTGAGGCGTTTGACTAGCCATTTGGTTCAAACCATCTCCAAGTTGTCCAACACCAGACGTATAGGCCGTCAGTCCACTACTAAAGGAGGTAAAACCATTATGAAGTTGCCCAACTCCCGATACGAGGGTCGGAACTTTCTCCTTCATTTGGTGAAGACCTGTCGCTAATTGACCAACTCCATTGGTGTAGGCCAAGAGTCCTGTGCTAAGAGTCTGTGCCCCATTTGAAAAAGACAGACTAGAATTGGACAAGGTTGTCAAATGGTCTGTCAGGGTTTGCCCACCCTCTTTTAACTGACCAGCACCGGTTGCCAGCTTTTGACTTCCTTCAGCTGCTGTTCCCATCCCTGTCTTCAAACTCCCCATCTTTTCAAAAAGAGCGTTTGTATAGGTTTTGGTTACATTACTAGCAACGGTTTGCTGAATTTTTATCATGGCTGAATCACTCATCTTACCAGCAATAAAGCTATGGCCACTAGATGTTTGGTAGGCAATGGTCATTTGTTCGGGATGATTGGTTAAGATAGATGCCGCTTTAGCGGATAGATCTTGGGGCAAGGTCACCACCATATAATAATCACCCTTTTTCAGTCCTTCTTTAGCTGCTGTTTCATCTACAATATGAAAATCCAGGGCATCACTCTTCTCAAAATTGGACACCATGTCTTTTCCAATTGTTAATTCTTGTTCTTGATAACGAGCTGGCTGATCTTGATTGACAACTGCTACCGGCAAGTCCGAAACCTTGCCATAAGGATCCCACATAGAAGATAGAAAGATCACATTATAGAGAGCTGGTATCAAAGCAACCCCTAACATCACAACCATAACGGTCGGTTTTCTAAAAATCACTTTCCATTCCTTAAACATTTTTTGTCTCCTTTTTATACACAATGTCTAATTTTTTGATATAATTGATTATACAGTTCTTTTGAAAAACCGCAAGTTAAAAAGGAAATTTTTGGACACTGTGTATAATTTTGTATATAAAAGAAAGGGACTAGAATGGTTACCGAAAGCAACAAGCGAATAAAAACAAAACGGATCATCCAGGAAGCCATGGTTGACCTGCTTCATAGAGAGTCCTTTGATGAGATTTCAACCGTTCAGTTGGCAAAAGAGGCTGGTATCAGCCGGAGTAGCTTCTATACCCACTACCGCGATAAGTACGATATGATTGAGCGCTACCAACAGGAATTTTTCCACAAAGTCGAATACATCTTCGACAAACAGCAAGATGATAAACACCAAGCTGTTACCGAAGTTTTCGAATTTCTCACCAAGGAGCCCCTCTTTGCTGTCCTTCTAACCGAGAATGGGACAAAAGAAATTCAATCCTTCTTGCGGCATAAGCTACAAGTTCTACTAGTTGATAGCTTGCAAGAGCGTTATGGCCATCGATCTTTGACCGAAATCGAGAGAGACTATAGTTCTGTCTACCTCACCAATGCTTTCTTTGGAGTCTGTCAAATGTGGGTGGCGCGAGGCCAAAAAGAAAGCCCGCAACAAATGGCTGACTTCCTATTAAAAATGCTGGAATAAAAAAGAGACCTCGGTCTCTTTTTCTATTATCCTTCTTTAGTTCCCCGCTCCTAAAAATTGATCTACAAAGAAACTGAAGTAAGATTTTTCTCCTGTGATCAGAACACACTTCCCTTCCAAACCGTAACGTAGAAGTTTAGCCTCATGATCCTTGAGACGAAGGACTCCCTCTATTTTGAAAAAGTTCCCCTGTTCTGTCCGAGTTGCACTCGAAGCAATTGAGCTAATACGGACTTCTAACGTAATTGGTTTTTGTTTACTTCCCTGTGTGCTAAAGCGAACCCGATCTCCCACATGAATCGTGGCTATATCTTTTGAAGGAATATAGGTGACAATCTTGACTTCTTTTTCTTTCTGAATGAGAGGATAAACTACAGCCAGAGGAGTCCCTTCCGCTACAATACTCGCTCCTTTTGTTTCATCATTCAAATGAAGCACCCCTTCATCCTTCGCTAGAATCCGAGTCTTCTGAAGAAGAGTTTCTTGTGTTTTTACCTTACTTTCTAGATCTGCGATTTGCTGAGAAAGAAGCAGAAGATCTTGTCCAACTTTACTCAATTGTTGAGCTTTCAGGGAGGCTATTTGACTATCTAAACTGGTCGAAAAAGCTTGTTGGCTCCCGGATCCCGCATATTGGATTCGATAATTAGAAATACTCGCCTCTAACTGCTGGATTTGACTATCCAACTGGCCAATAAAAGAAGCTTGTGCTTGAGCGTTTTCCTCTCCGTGTGCTTGCTGAGCGTAACTCTGGTAGAGAGAATAAAGTGGATGAGTCGCATCCAGACTTCTTCCCTCTAGGAGAGCTGATTTTAGACTATGGTAATCAGCTAATCGCTTCTCTTGGTCTTGGATAGCTTGGCCAATTTCCGCTTGACTGGAACTTGCACTGGCATTTTGAGAAGCAATGGTTGCATTTTGTTGATGGGCTTGCGCTTGGAGAATCGCTATTTGTTGCTGATAATCCTTAAACAGCTGGTCATACCCAAAATGCTCAGTTCCTGTAAATTGGCTCTCCCCGGTCTCAATGCTCGTTTTCAACAATTTTAATTGTTCCTCCTGTTTCTTTAAGAGGTCGAGCTGTTGCGTTAGGCTCATTCCTTGTTGTTTTTCCTGATCCTCTTGGTATTCTACCAAGATTTCTCCCTTCTTAATCTCTTTATTTTCCTTCAAATGGTTGACTTGAATGGGAGAATTACTCGTTGACTGGATTTGGTCCACCACGCGCGTAGCTTCAATCGTTCCACGACTAGACAAGGTCACTTCCTTCTTGGCAAAGACAGAGAAACCGACAACAAACAGTAGTAAAAGAAAACAAGGGACTACCCATAAACTAGCAAAATTGTGGAAACGTTTCTGATAGAATTCTGCACTTTCAAAATATTTTTCGTTCATCATACTTTCTTTTTTTCTCCTAGTCCTCTCTTAACAAGTAACCAAATGGCTGTAATAGCCATTCTTTTTCAGCAGTTCTTCATGGCTTCCTTCTTCCTTCAGACAACCTTGGTCCATGAGGAAGACTTTTTCAGACCGTTCTGCAATCGTTAACCGATGGGCGATAAAGATAATCGTTTTGTCTAAGGCCATCAAGCGGTCCACAATTTTCTTCTCCGTCAAGATATCCAGGCTGCTGGTCGCTTCATCCAAAATCAAAATCGGAGCATCCGTTAATAAGGCACGCGCCAAGGCAATCCGTTGCCGTTGACCACCAGAAATTCCCATGCCATCCGTAGTCAATTCTGTTTGGTAATTGAGGGGCATACGCTCAATGTCTTCTCGAATTCCTGCGATTTCAACAGCGCGCAAGATATCTTCCTGACTAGTTCCTTCCCGCGCTCCCAGTAACAAGTTCTCTAAAATCGTACCGTTAAAGACATAGGGCTGCTGGGGTAAATAATTGATTTGCTGGCGGAGCAAAGTTTTATCCACTTGCTGGATATCCGTTCCTCCTAGACGAATCGTCCCTTTATTGGGTTGGTAGAAATTCACCATCATCTTTGCTAGCGTGGTTTTTCCAGAACCTGAAATACCAACAAAACTTACCTTGCTCCCTTTTTTGATCGTGAGACTGATATCGGTAAGAACGTTAGCCCCAAAACCGTATTTGTAGTCTACTCCTTCAAAAACCAGATCACCATCGAGAGCCTCACGATCTTGAAGAGGTTTCTTCTCTACGAACTCAGAGTCTATCAAATAGACTTCATTCAGACGGGTATTGGCCACTCGGGCTGCTTGAAGTTTGGTTTGGAGGTTGATCAAGTTCTCTAAAGGGCCTGTGAAATAAACAAGGAGAGTGTTGTAGGTGATCAACTGCCCCAAGCTCAATTTTTGCTTCATGACCAAATGAGCTCCCAACCACAAGACCAAGACATTCAAAATCAACTGTGCCAAGTGCTTGAGTCCCTTTTGTAGACTCTCCGCCTTACTCATGGCAAAGGACTTCTTGAGATAGTCCACAAATTCTGAGTCAATCTTTTGATAGCGACTCCGCTCACTGGTAAGAGACTTGATAGTTTCGATCCCATTGATATCCTCGATGATGGAAGAAGACAAGACACTATTAGCTTCCATGGTTTCATTATTTAAGCGCTCAAAAGGCTTCATAAAGGCAAAAATAATGACCGCATAAATCGGTAGTAAGAGAATGGTCAAGAAAAAGAGGTGAGCATTTTGGCTAAACAGGACTACTGATAAAATCAAAACAATAGACAGATCCAAAAAGATTGAAAGCAGTGTACTAGCCAGAGCATCGATAATGCGGTTGGCATCTGTAAACCGCGACACCACTTCTCCTGTCCGTCGAGTTGCAAAGAAACTCATAGGCAACTGAAAAACATGCTTAATATAGGACAGAATGACATCAATAGACAAGCGTTGGCCTAAAACAAGAAGCAAGTAATCTTGCGCATAGGTCAGGACCTGCTGTAAGATGTAAACCACGATCAACCCTAGTGAAATCACACTCAGCGTCTGCTTCATCTGATTAGGCACATAGGTATCAATAATCGATTGTAGGTAGTAAGAACCCACAATATTGATGAGGGTTACCAATAACGTTGCAAGAACAATATGCAGAACCAATTGCCGCTGTTTAAACAAAAGAGGGACAAAATCTAGGAGCCCATTTTTCTTTTCTTTACTCGGTTGATAGGCTGGAGTCGGGGCCAAGGCGATAACAATCCCTGTCCATTCTTTTTCAAACTCTTCGATCGTTAATTTGGTCATCTTTACCTTTGGATCTGGATCTGCTATGTAAAGATACTTTTTATCTTTCTTATAGACTACGTAATAGTGAGGGAGACGCCCATCCTTGATCACGTGGACAATCAATGGATAGGTCACTCCTTCCAAGTCAAAAAGTGTGCGATCTGCTCGGAAGGCGCGTGTCTCAAATCCCAACTCTTCAGCCACCTTGACCAGACCTAAGGCGGTCGTTCCATCTGCAGTCGTTTTTGCCTTCTCCCGCAGACTGGCTAAAGAATAGTATGAGCCATAGTAGCCAAAAACCATGGCCAAAGCCGCAACACCGCAGTCTCTCATATCAACTTGTTGGCGATAATGTTTTTTCTTAAATCCCATAAGAACCCTTTCCAATCGTTTGTTTCATCTTAACAAAATGGGCAATCTGAGTAGAAAAAATCGCTATTTGGTTTATTATTTTAGGTATTCGGTCACAAAAATCTCCAAATCAGGAGAGTTGTTATTTATTTTGTAAAAGAAAAACCGCCTATTTTTATAGGCGGACATTTCTTTCTATGAAGTAAACTTAGAGAGCAAAGCCAGAAAACAAGGTTTTAAGAAAAAAACAAAAAGCCCACTGTTGTAGGCTTTCTGCAAGTTTTTTCTTGAAATTAAAGCATTTTGTTGTAGAATTCAACGACAAGTGCTTCGTTGATTTCTGGGTTGATTTCATCGCGTTCTGGCAAGCGAGTCAATGAACCTTCCAATTTTTCAGCATCGAATGATACGAATGCTGGACGTCCAAGAGTTGCTTCAACAGCTTCAAGGATAGCTGGAACTTTAGCTGATTTTTCACGAACTGAGATCACTTGACCTGGAGTTACGCGGTATGAAGGGATATCAACGCGTTTTCCGTCAACAAGGATGTGACCGTGGTTAACGAATTGACGAGCTTGACGACGAGTAGTCGCAAGTCCAAGACGGTAAACAACGTTATCCAAACGACGTTCCAAAAGAAGCATGAAGTTGAAACCGACAGTTCCTTCTTTGATCTTAGTAGCTTGTACGAACAAGTTACGGAATTGTTTTTCACCAAGTCCGTAAGAGAAACGAAGTTTTTGTTTTTCAGCTAATTGCAAACCGTATTCTGACAATTTTGAACGGTTGTTTGGTCCGTGTTGACCTGGTACGTAGTTACGACGTGCCAATTCTTTACCGGTACCTGTAAGTGACAAGCCAAGACGGCGAGATTGTTTCCAAGATGGTCCTGTATAACGTGACATTTGAAATGTCCTCCTATAAAAATAATTTTTTGTAGGAAATAACGTTTTAGACAAACCTGATTCGTTCAGAAAGCCTTCGCCCAAACAGCAAAGGTTACTTTTCTAGCTGGCTTCCTGTTGACGAGCTTCATTTTGTCCTGCTGTCATTTCGCACAAATTCTATTATACCACTAATACCAGCCCTTGTAAAGTTGCTTTTTCATTTTTTTGATTTCTTTCTATGAATGAAAAGCAAAATAAGGTTTTCTAGCTAAGGACTTTCTAAATCACATATTTTTGACTTAGATATACATGTATTCACTTCCCTATCTTATCTATTTACAGGAATGTTTACAACTTTTTTACAACTTGTCAATCTGATTGTTTCAACACCCTCCTAAGTCCCTTTAATGTAGCAGGATGAAGAATATAGATGAGACGACTCTTCAAAAGATCCCCCTATCTAATATTGACAGATTTGATTGTGAAATTGACATCTTTGTCAATAAATTTACACAACAAATCTTTATGATATGTCCAGGAGATCAAAAAAACCATCTCCAAGAAGAGACGGTTGGAAGTTGTAGCTTACCCTAGCTACATTAGTCTAAGTAATGAATCAAATTTTTCTCAGTTAAAATATCTGAGTAAGTATACGATTCAACATAGGTTGCTGCTGGTTCACCAGGTAAACTGTTTTCATTTGTGTACTCAATAATAAACAAAGAAGGATAAACTTCAATTAATCGACCAAACTTATTTTTTTGACGTTTACGACCATTTTCCAAGGTCATTTCCACAATTTGACCTTCATGAGCCTTGATTTCTTCTTTGATTTTTTTCATTTTTGCTACATCTGTAAATGCATCACTCATCCATTATTCCTCTACTCTCTTTGATATGCTGGAGAACTTATTATATTCTTTCTGGAAGATTAACTCCACTGTCCCACGTGCTCCCGAACGGTTCTTTTCAATAATGACTTCAACCTTGTTATTCGGCAAGCCTTCTTCTTCCTCACCTGCACGTTCATAATAGTCATCACGGTATAGAAAGGCAACAATATCTGCATCCTGCTCGATGGATCCTGATTCACGGATATCTGATAGAACCGGACGCTTATCTTGTCGTTGTTCAACTCCCCGAGATAGCTGACTAAGGGCAATTACGGGAACTTTTAATTCTTTCGCCAAAATTTTTAATTGACGAGAGATTTCTGAGACTTCCTGTTGCCGGTTTTCACGTCCTGTCCCTGTAATCAACTGTAAGTAGTCGATAAGGATCAAGCCAAGATTACCTGTTTCTTGTGCTAACTTTCTAGAACGAGACCGAATTTCTGTAATCCGAATACCAGGAGTATCATCTATATAAATGCTGGCATTGGCTAGATTTCCTTGGGCAATGGCATATTTCCGCCACTCATCATCTGTCAACTGACCGGTACGAATAGAATGAGACTCAATCAAGCCCTCTGCTGCCAACATCCGGTCCACCAAACTTTCAGCCCCCATTTCCAACGAGAAAATAGCAACTGTTTTATCCAACTTGGTTCCGATATTCTGGGCAATGTTTAGAGCAAAGGCAGTCTTACCGACCGCTGGACGAGCTGCAAGAATAATCAACTCTTCTTCATGAAGACCTGTTGTCATATGATCAAGATCTCGATAACCTGTTGCAATCCCCGTAATATCCGTTGTCTGCAATGATCGAGTTTCAAGACTTCCAAAGTTGATATTTAGGATATCCTTGATATTCTTGAAACCACTTCGATTGGCATTTTCACTAACATCAATCAGGGCTTTTTCTGCGCCTGCAATAATCTCATCCGACGGACTCGCTCCATCATATGCTTGATTAATGCTCTCCGTTAAACGGGCAATCAAGCGTCTTAGAACCGCTTTTTCGGAAACAATCTTTGCGTAATATTCCGCATTGGCTGAGGTCGGAACAGAGTTGATAACTTCAGCTAGATAAGAGAGACCACCGATATTTTGCAAGTCCCCTTGGCTATCTAAAATATTGCGAACGGTCGTCGCATCAATAGCATCTCCCCTATCTGCAAGGTCAATCATCGCCTTAAAAATTAACCGATGGGCATATTTAAAGAAATCTGCTGGCTCAATAAACTCACGAACAAAAACCAGTTTCCCCTCATCAATAAAGATGGCTCCTAAGACAGATTGCTCTGCTTGGATATCTTGAGGCTGGGTTCTTAATTCTTCTATCTCAGCCATAGTCATTCCTTTCTAACGATTTACTTAACCTTCGTTTACCCGAATTTGGATAATACCTGTAATATCCTGATAAATTTTAACAGGCACATCAATCAAGCCGACAGAGCGAATTGGAGAAGCCACTTGAATGTGACGCTTATCGATTTTGATTCCAAATTGTTTTTGTAGTTCTTCTGCAATTTTTTTATTGGTAATCGAACCAAATGTACGTCCATCGGGGCCAATTTTTTCTGTAAATTGGACAACGGTCGTTTCTTCTGCTAATTTCGCTTGAATGTTTTTCGCTTCTGCGACTAATTCCGCATGGGCTTTTTCTTCAGATTTTTGCTTACCACGAAGTTCCCCAATCGCTTGGGCGTTAGCTTCTTTGGCTAAATTCTTTTTGATCAAAAAGTTTTGAGCATAACCTGTTGGGACTTCTTTAATTTCCCCTTTTTTTCCTTTTCCTTTTACATCTGCTAAAAAGATAACTTTCATTCTTCTTCCTCCTTATCCTTTTGGACCTCTTCTTGAATACAGTCAATCAATTGGGTACGAACTTGATCGATGGTTACATCTGCCAATTGAGAAGCTGCCGAATTAAAGTGGCCTCCGCCTCCCATTTGCTCCATAATTTTTTGCACGTTGACTTTGCTTCTGCTTCGAGCTGAAATGGAAATGCTTCCTTGTTCATTCAGAGCAATGACAAAGGTTGCCTCAATTTTAGACATGGCCAACATACTATCGGCTGCTTTACTAATGGTAACCGTTCCATAAGGAACATCTGCTGCGCCTGTTGCCACAATAATATGTGGGAAAACCAATTGACCATTTAGGATCAATTCATTAACTTCACGGTACTCATCGAAGTTAATAGCTGAAATTTCCTGAATGAGGACACTATCACTACCTCGGCTTCGTAAATAACTAGCTACATCAAATGTACGGCTCGTTACGCGAACAGAGAAATTCTTGGTATCCAACATAATTCCAGCCATCAAAACACTGGCTTGAATCTTATTCAAGCGGTTCTTCTTAGAATTCTGGAACTGAAGCAATTCCGTAACCAACTCACTGGCACTACTTGCGCCACTTTCAATATAAGTGATCATGGCATTTTCAGGGAAATCTTCATCCCGTCTATGGTGGTCAATGACAATGACTTGGTGAAACTTCTCATACAAATCATTTGAAAGCGTGAGAGCTGTCTTCGAATGGTCTACCATAATCAAAAGGGATTGATCGGTTACCATCCGTAGAGCATCTGAAACCGTTACGAGTTTAGTCGCTCCATCTGATTGAATTTTTTCAACCGCTCGTTTGATATCCTGAGCCATAGACCTATCATCATAAACTGCATAAGAGCGTTCGTTGATATTGTTTGCAAATAATTGCATCCCAATCGATGCCCCCAAAGCATCCATGTCTAATTTTTTGTGGCCAACAACAAATACCTGATCAACCGATTTAATTTTTTCGGAAATAGCTGTCATCATCGCACGAGTTCGCGTACGAGTGCGCTTGATAGAAGAAGCTGTCCCCCCTCCAAAGAAAATAGGATCCTTACCTTCTTCTCTTTCTTTCACAACCGCCTGGTCGCCCCCTCGGACTTCAGCTAAGTTTAGATTCGATAAAGCAACCCTACCGATTTCATCATGATTGCCATCTCCGTATGAGAATCCCATACTTACCGTAATGGGTAATTCACGATTTTTCGCTTCCTCACGGAATTGGTCAATAATAGAAAATTTGGATTCGATTAATTGTTCAAGAACGGTATAGTCGGTAAAAAGATAAAAGCGATCCATCCCGACTCTTCGGTAAAACATATGGTATTTTTCCGAAAATTCTTCAACAAAGTTTGCAATAAAACCATTGATACTACTGATATCTGAATCAGACACAACATCTTCTAAATCATCATAGTTGTCTACGGACATAATCCCGATGACCGGCCTAGTCGTTACAAGACCAACGTTGGCCTCATACTCACTAGATGCATCAAAAAAATAAACGACACTGGCCTGGGAATCTAGATAAACAGAATATTTCTTATCTCCAATGGTTGCGTAATGGCCTTTCCCTTCAAAAGGAATCGCCAACACTTGTTGCAAGTATTCCACATCGAATTGCCCATCCTCAGTAGAGAAAATCAACTCCGCATAAGGATTGAACCACTCAACTTCATTGGTTTCACCGTTTACCTTGATTACACCAACTGGCATTTTATCCAGTAGCGAGGCCAATCCATTTTCAGCTTGATGATTGACATATTGAATTTGTTCTAGCTCATCCAATTCTACTTGCTTTAATTGATGAAGAAAGAGATAGATGACACCGGAAAGAATCAACAGAATCACAAATAAATTTGCAATTGTGCCACCCAATAATCTGGAACTGATGGCTAATATAATAAATGCTAACAAACCTACCATACAATAATGGATAGGCGTCATACGAAATTTTTTCATCATAAACCTCTGTTGGGCCATTATACCATAAAACATAAGAAAAAGCGAGGCCAGTCAAGCCTTTCCATCAAAGAAAAAGCTGACAGGAATCAAGGTCCAGTCACTCATTTGTCAAACGGTGTAAAGTATATTTACACTATTGTAAATATACAGTAAAACGAGAAAAGAAGTAGCTATTTGGCTACCTCTTCCACATATTTACATCCTAATTAGTTAGGATTCCTTTTCTTGATTCTTAGAAATGCTCCGACTCTTGCCTTCAAGATACACCATCAAGATAGAAATGTCAGCTGGGTTAACACCTGAAATCCGGCTAGCTTGACCAATCGTTTCTGGATTAATCAATTTGAATTTTTGACGAGCTTCTGTTGCGATGGAGTCAATATCATCCCAGTCAATATTGGCAGGAATTCGTTTTTCTTCCATCCGCTTCATTTTTTCAACCTGATCTAAAGCTTTTGAGATATAACCCTCGTACTTAATTTCAGTTTCAATCAGCTCGATAGTCTTATCATCTAATTCTTCAGCAGCTGGTCCGATAAAGTTGACAACATCTTGATACGATACTTCTGGTCTTCTCAAGAATTCTTTGGCTGTGACAGCATCTGTCAATGGTTTAAAACCTAGCGCTACCACCTTCTCGTTCGTTTCCTTTACAGGTTTTAGCTTGATACTGTCAAGGCGCTTCATTTCATTTTCAAACTGATACTTCTTGGTTTTAAAACGTGCCCAACGTTCGTCATCAACCAAACCAACCTCGCGTCCAATTTCTGTTAAGCGCATATCTGCATTATCATGTCGAAGAATCAAACGATATTCAGCACGACTAGTTAACAGACGATAAGGCTCAACTGTCCCTTTGGTCACCAAGTCATCAATCATGACTCCGATATAGCCATCACTTCGTTTCAAGATGAGCTCTGGTTTTCCTTGGATTTTCAGCGCAGCATTGATCCCTGCAATAATCCCTTGACCAGCGGCCTCCTCATAACCAGACGTTCCGTTGGTTTGTCCTGCGGTAAAGAGACCTGAAATTTTCTTGGTTTCCAAAGTTGCGCGCAATTGATGTGGAAGGACCATATCATACTCAATCGCATAACCCGTTCTCATCATCTCAGCATTTTCCAATCCCTTAATAGAATGGACAAGATCTCTTTGCACATCTTCTGGTAAACTGGTTGACAAGCCTTGGACATAGACTTCTTCTGTATTACGTCCTTCTGGCTCAAGGAATAGCTGGTGGCGTTCCTTATCCGCAAAGCGAACAATCTTATCTTCAATAGATGGACAATAGCGAGGTCCAACTCCCTTTACAACACCTGTAAACATTGGAGCTCGGTGTAAATTGCTGTTGATGATTTCGTGGCTTTGACTATTGGTATAGGTTAACCAACAAGGGATTTGATCCTTTAAATAATCCTCGTCACGCGAATTGTAAGAAAAGTGATTTGGATTCTCATCACCTGGTTGAATTTCCGTTTCTTCATAATTGATTGACGATGCCTTTACACGTGGTGGCGTACCTGTTTTGAACCGTCCAATTTCTAGTCCAAGATTCTTGAGATTTTCAGCCAAATTGATAGAAGCAAGGCTATGGTTAGGGCCTGATGAATACTTGAGATCCCCAATGATGATTTCTCCACGTAAAGCCGTTCCAGTCGTGACAATGACAGCCTTGGCCCCATATTCTTGGTGGGTCGCAGTTCGAACACCAATAACCTTCCCATCTTCTACCAAAATTTCATCAATCATGGTTTGACGAAGGGTCAAGTTTTCTTGATTCTCAACTGTCTTACGCATTTCCTTAGAATAGAGCTCTTTATCTGCTTGAGCACGAAGCGCACGAACAGCTGGTCCCTTTCCTGTATTCAACATCTTCATCTGAATATAGGATTTGTCAATATTCTTGGCCATCTCTCCACCGAGAGCATCTACCTCACGGACCACAATCCCTTTTGCAGAACCACCAATCGAAGGATTACATGGCAAAAACGCCAACATTTCGATATTGATGGTTGCAAGTAGAACTTTACAACCCATTCGGCTCGCAGCAAGGGAGGCTTCTACTCCTGCATGTCCCGCTCCGATTACAATGATATCGTATTCTTCTATAAAATTATAAGTCATTTTTTCTCCTATTCTTTAAGATGGATGTGTCGTAATTGTCCGTCCCAATCTGGTAAGGCGGTTTTTAAAAATGCCGGCTTCAGATTAACAGTATGTAGATCATCTAAAGCAAGCCACCGGCAAGGTAATGGCTTCGCATCTTCTTGCATGGTTAACGGTGCATCTTCCAGTAAGTCTACTAAATAATGGAACTCGATATTATGATAGTGGACCTCAGCTTGTTCAAAGCGATTTTCAACAATGAAAGCTAACTGAAGCGCTCTAGATGCGACCCCAAGTTCCTCTTTTACTTCTCGAACTACGGCATCTTCAGTAGCTTCATCCACTTGAATAGCACCTCCGATTGTATAAAAACCGTCCTCATCTTCTACGACTAACAAGCGATTGTCTTTTACAATCAAAGCAGTCGCTCTCACACCAAAAACCGTTTGGTTTGACTTGGTCCGAAAATCCTGTTCTTGCATGTAACTTCCTTTCGAAACGACACAAAAATAGTCAAAACTCTGAGAAGTGCAGGACAAAAAACCCTGCAACATCCATGAGCTTTGACCATCACTTCTATTGCTTTTATTATTGTAGCAAATTGAGAAAATTTGTCAATTTAAATATACTGACAAACTTCACCATCTCGATAAGCATTGTCAATTAGTCCACCACCGAGACACTCTTCACCATCGTAAAAGACAACAGCCTGACCTGGTGTAATGGCCCGTTGAGGTTCTGCAAAAATTACCTCTGCCTTGTCACCTTTGACATGAACCGTCACCTTGGAATCTGGCTGGCGATAGCGGAACTTGGCTGTACACTCTAGTGTAAACTCTTCTGGCATATCCCGTGTAAAGTGAACTTGACTAGCTTGTAAACTTGTTGACATCAGTGCTTCATGATAGAATCCTTGACCGACATACAGAATATTTTGACTGAGATCTTTACCAACGACAAACCAAGGAGCATTGTCCCCACCTTGTTGGCCACCAATTCCAAGACCACCCCGCTGACCGATTGTGTAATACATTAAACCGGCATGCTCACCCATATCCCGTCCATCCATGGTCATCATTCGGCCTGGCTGAGCAGGTAGATAGTTGCTGAGAAATTCTTTGAAATTCTTTTCTCCGATAAAGCAGATCCCAGTGGAGTCTTTCTTTTTAGCCGTTGCCAATCCAGCCTCTTCAGCCAACCGGCGAACCTCAGGTTTTTCCAAATGTCCCAACGGGAACATGGTTTTTTGAAGTTGTTCTTGTGACAACTGGCTTAGGAAATAAGTTTGATCCTTCCCGTTGTCAACACCGCGTAGCATATGAACAATGCCATCCTCATCACGCGCCACACGCGCATAGTGACCCGTGGCTACATAATCGGCACCGAGTGTCATGGCATAATCTAAGAAGGCCTTAAATTTTATTTCCTTATTACACATGACATCCGGATTTGGTGTCCGGCCTGCACGGTATTCTGCAAGAAAGTATTCAAAGACACGATCCCAGTATTCTTTCTCAAAGTTGACAGAATAGTAAGGTATGCCAATTTGATCTGCAACTGCTGCTACATCTTTGTAATCTTCCGTAGCTGTACAGACGCCATTTTCGTCTGTGTCGTCCCAGTTTTTCATGAAGATGCCAATGACATCGTAACCCTGTTGTTTTAACAACAAAGCTGTTACAGATGAATCGACACCACCACTCATTCCAACAACAACACGTGTTTTCGAGTTATCACTCATAGATTTCTCCCATCTTTTCGTTTCTCACGATTGAAGGTCGTGGTTTGCTTCAACGATTGAAGGTCGTTTTGAGCATTATCAATTGTAACACGCTTTATAATAGAAAACAAGCATCTTGCCATTCTTCTTATTGGCTATTGTATATATATGTTTACAAATCTGTAAATCAAAAAAGAGTCCAATTTCTGAACTCTTTCATCTACTTTAATACCAGCCATTGGCTAGCCAGAAGTTTTTAGCCGCCGACCATGATCCATATCGGTTGACAACATATTGATTGGCTACTTTTTCCTGGTTTTCTGGTGACAAGTCACCGTTTAAATAAGAAAGCGACAACTGATAACGACCATAATATTGGCCATTTTGTGCTGTGTAACTGCCACTTGATTCTTTCTGGGCAATCCATTCTTTAGCCGCTGCATCTTCGGCACTCAAGCCATCTGAAGTAGATACCGTAGTTGTTGCTTGTGTAGTGGTAGGTTTACTAGTGCTAGCTTGCTCTGTAGTATTAGTTGTTGGCTTGTCATCTTCAATCTCTAAAACTTGACCAACTGTAATGAGGTTGACATTGCTAATCTTATTTTTCTTAGCAATCGCATCAACCGTTGTATTCTTCTCTTTAGCAATAGCTGATAAGGTATCACCTGACTTTACAGTGTAAGATTCTGCACTGGCAAGGACGGGAATAAACATTCCTGATAATAAGCTCAATCCGATTACACGTTTTACAAAGATTTTTTTATTCATGGTTTTACACTCCTTTTCTGTATGTTCTTTATCTTACAGAAGAAATGTTTCAGAAACTTTATGAAATCACGTCAAATGTTTCAATAATATGTTAGCAAGAATAAAAAACACCTCAAATAAACTAGTTTTAAGTATCTTTTATGTCTAAAACAAAATTTCCCTCTCAAATAGAAGAAAACATGCCCTAGATTTGTTATAATGAAAGAAAAGAAACCCTAAGGAGCTGACTGATGAATTCGCTTAAATTCCAATCCGTATTTGATATTATTGGACCGGTTATGATTGGACCTTCTAGTAGCCACACAGCAGGAGCTGTTCGTATTGGAAAAATTGTCTCTTCTATTTTTGGAGAGGATCCGACAGAAGTTGAATTTCAGTTGTTTAATTCCTTTGCCAAAACCTATCGCGGTCACGGGACAGACTTGGCCCTTGTAGCTGGTATTTTGGGTATGGACACAGATGATCCAAGAATCCCCAATAGTCTTGAAATTGCCCATGAAAGAGGAATTCGAATCGTCTGGTCTATTCAAAAGGAGAGCAATGCTCCTCATCCAAATACGACGACCATCACGGTGAAAAATGATCACAAAACCATCTCCGTCACAGGAATTTCCATTGGTGGGGGAAACATACAAGTTACCGAGTTAAATGGCTTTGCAATTTCTCTAAACATGAACACCCCAACTATTATTATTGTTCACCAAGACGTTCCTGGGATGATTGCCCATGTGACAGAAGCCCTTTCCCGCTATGATATCAATATCGCCCAAATGAACGTAACCCGTGAAAAAGCCGGTGAAAAGGCTATTATGATTATTGAAGTGGATTCTCGTAATTGTGACGAAGCTATTGAGTTAATCCGTCAAATTCCCCATTTACACAATGTGAATTTCTTTCAATAAGGAGACCCCATGTTTTATTCCATTACCGAACTAGTTGAGCAAGCGACCCTCCACTATGAAGGAAATGTCGCAGAATTAATGATTGCAACTGAGTTTGAACTAACTGGTCGCGAGCGCGAAGAAGTTCTGACTCTTATGACACGAAACCTTGAGGTCATGAAAGAATCCGTTCATCTTGGACTCAATGACCAACTTTCTAGAAGTGGCTTGACCGGAGGAGATGCTGCAAAATTGGATCGCTATATTCGATCTGGAAAAGCCCTCTCCGACTATACTGTCCTAACCGCAGCCAAAAATGCTATCGCTGTCAACGAACACAATGCAAAAATGGGCTTAGTCTGTGCTACTCCCACTGCTGGATCAGCCGGTTGCTTACCTGCTGTTCTTACTTCAGCCATCGAGAAACTCCATTTAGATGAGCACCAACAATTGGAGTTCTTATTAGCAGCAGGAGCCTTTGGCCTGGTTATTGCCAACAATGCATCGATTTCAGGAGCCGAGGGAGGTTGTCAAGCCGAAGTGGGTTCCGCGGCAGCCATGAGTGCAGCTGCCTTGACGTTGGCTGCTGGGGGAAGTCCTTACCAAGCTAGCCAAGCCATTTGTTTCGTCATCAAAAATATGCTAGGCTTAATTTGTGATCCCGTTGCAGGACTGGTAGAGGTTCCTTGTGTCAAACGAAATGCTATGGGTGCAAGCTATGCCTATATTGCAGCGGATATGGCTCTAGCAGGAATTGAATCCAAAATCCCTGTCGATGAGGTCATTGACGCCATGTATCAAGTTGGATCTAGCCTACCAACTGCCTTTAGAGAAACGGCTGAAGGTGGTCTAGCAGCAACTCCAACTGGGAAACGCCTACAGCAAGAAATATTTGGAGACTAACCTATGAAGTACATATTTTTCGACTTGGATGGGACTTTAGTCGATAGTTCCGAAGGAATTGAAACCACCTTTCTACACACTTTCAAGCTGCTAGGAGTTCCTGCTCCTGATAAAGAGACTATTCGAACCTTTATGGGCCCTCCACTCGAAGTTACATTTACAAACCATCTTCCAAAAGAACTGGTCACAAAAGCTGTAGAAATCTATCGCACCTATTACAAAGAAACTGGCCAACAACAAACCTATCTCTACCCAGGTATCAAAGAACTCCTTCAACAATTGAAGGAATTGGGTTATCACTTATTCATCACCACCTCTAAGAATCAGGAAGTGAGTCTCGAAATAGCCCATTCACTAGGAATTAGTGATTGCTTTGAAGGGATTTATGGTTCTACCCCAGGATCTATGCACAAATCTGATATCATTCAGCGTGTACTAGTGGATCATCAAATTCCAAAAGAGGAAGCTTGCATCGTTGGGGATACTAAATTTGATATCATTGGGGGAAAAACCATTGGTATTCACACAATTGCAGTCAGTTGGGGATTTGCACCTCTAGAGCAATTAAAAGAGGAAACTCCCGATACCATCGTAGATTCTCCTCTAGCTTTACTGACTCATTTAAGTTAATAAAAGAGGTTTACAAATTTGTAAACCTCTTTTATGTATGAAATCACACATGAGTAAGAATATCCATGGTTCACCAAGGTCGACTGACACAGTCATTTTTCTTTACATCACTTTCCAATCCTTGTCAAGGTAAGAAACAAAATAAAAAGAGGGTTTCCCCTCTTTTTTAGTATCCCCAAGCTGAAAGTCCTTGGTTTGAATAGGCATTATAAGCCGCTTGGATTTGATCATCAACTGTAGCAGTTGAACCCCAACCTGGCATTGTTTGGAAAAGACCACTAGCTCCAGATGGATTTGCTGCGTTCACTTGACCATTTGATTCGCGGGCAATAATGGCTTCCCAAGTTGATGCAGGAACACCTGTCATTTCAGCCATTCGAGCCGCTGCATAGGATCCAGTTTCTCCAGCAGTATTCCCATTAGCAAGTACAATCCCATTTCCAGAATTCGTAACAACAGGTGCTGCATTATAAGTAGCATTAGCAGTAGTTGTTGTCGAAGCCGCTACTTGATTTGTCGAAGCCTCGACTCCAGGTTCCTGACTTACTGTGGCAGTATTTACTTTGTTGATCAATGAGTTTGAACGTTCACCCAACTCAATAATTTGACCAGCGTGGATCAAATCTTGATTGCTGATTTGATTCAATTCAACAAGCTTTTCGATAGTAGTGTTATTCTTAATCGCAATTTCTGATAAAGTATCACCATTTTTCACTTCGTATGTTTCAGCATTCACTACCACACCAGAAACAAAAAGTGAAAGAGCTGAGATAATAGAAGTTAATGTCCATTGGACTTTTTTTGTGTTCATCAATACATTCTCCTTTCGAACATAATACTATCTTACACATTAAATGTTACAGTTAGTTATAATTTATGTTACAAAGGTTACAAAATCATGTATTTTTCATGCAAAAAACGCTATAAATAGCGTTTTTCTTCATTTTTTTAGAAAAATTCCCCTATATGTAGTGGTGGTATTCTAATATTTCAACCAAAAAATGATAGCACCAACTGCTACGACAGACAGAATAGCTACACTATCTAAGGCTTGCCATTTTAACTGCCTATAACGGCTTCTTCCCTCTCCACTTTTATAACCTCTTGCCTCCATGGCAATTGCAAGAGCATCTGCACGTTTAAAACTTGATGCAAACAAGGGAATTAAAATTGGTATAAAAGAGCGGATCTTCTGAAGGAGATTCCCTTCTCCAAAATCAACCCCTCTAGCTCTCTGTGCATTCATAATGCGAATCGTATCATCCATTAGCGTGGGGACGAAACGAAGGCTCATAGACAACATGAGTCCAATTTCATGAGCAGGAACTTTGATGATTTTAAATGGAGTTAACAACTTTTCTACGGCATCTGCTAAGCTTAAGGGAGTTGTTGTCAGTGTTAAAATCGTTGAAAATACAACAATGAGAATAAAACGACAAAAGATCACACCAGCTTGAGCAAGTCCTTTATCCGTTACAGTCAAAAAATAAAATTGAAATAAGGTCTTACCGCCAGTCGTCGCAAACAACTGAAAGAGTGTGGTGAAAGCAATGATAAAGACCATCGATTTCAGGCCATTAATAAAAAAACGGAAGGGGATCTTGGCACTCAAAATCAACGCAAAGGCCAATAAAAATAACAGGACATTCGTCAACACATTATTGGCCCAAAACAAAATAACAATTAACAAGAAAAGTCCCAGTAACTTTGCTCTTGGATCCATACGATGGAGAATGGAATTACCTGGTACATATCGTCCTAAAATCATACTATTCATGTCCAATTAACTCCTTAAACTCCTGTAAAGTGATTGGTAAAGTTGGCAAAGATAGTCCTTTTTGACGTAAGCGCCAAGCAAATTTCGTCACTTTCGGTACACCTAATTGTATGTTTTCTAATCCTTCTACATCCTGAAATACATCCCTTGGATGCCCAGACCTCACCATTCGTCCTTTTTCCAAAACATAAACAAGATTTGCGTATTCTGCCACATCTTCCATAGAATGACTAACAAGAACGATGGTCATCCCAGCTTGATGAAGTGACGCAAATAGCTTCATTAATTCCCGTCTACCTGACGGATCCAAACCAGCTGTCGGCTCGTCCAAGACCAAAATTTCAGGTTCCATCGCTAAAATGCCTGCAATAGCGACCCGTCTCATTTGCCCTCCAGACAATTCAAAGGGACTCCGTTCAAACAACTCTTCAGAAAGACCGACTAAGCGTAATTTTTCCTTAGCAATGCTCTCAGCTAATTCTTGGTCTACTCCAAAATTTTGAGGCCCAAATGCGACATCTTTTACAACAGTCTCAGCAAAGAGTTGACTTTCTGGAAATTGAAAGACGAGACCCACTTTTTTCCGAAGATCCTTTAGCTCTTTTTGAGAAGACTCAGAACTAATGCGCATATCATTCATTTGCACTTCCCCTCGACTGGGCAAAAGCAAACCATTTAATAATTGAAGGATGGTTGATTTTCCACTTCCAGTATGCCCAATTAGAGCTGTATAAGAACCGCTTGGGATTTCTATATTCACATCAAAAAGAGCCGCTCCTTCAAAAGGAGTACCTTCTTGATAGGTATAACTAAGCTGTTTTAAAGCAATTCCCATAATAGTTTCTCTAGCTCTCCTTCAGTCTGATAGGTTTCTCCAACTGGAAAACCTTTTTGATGTAACATGCTCCGCAATCGATTGGCGAAAGGTTCTTCTAGTCCTATTTCATCCAAATCATCTCGAGAAAAGAGTTCTCTTGGAGTCAGATCCAAGGTCGCTTTTCCTTTTTCAAAAAGAATAACCCGATCACTTAGGGAAACTTCCTCTAAATCATGGGTAATAGAAATAACGGTTAACCCATATCGTTCTTTGACTTCTCGAACTGTCCGAATTAGTTCTAGACGCCCTTCAGGATCCAACATACTGGTTGCTTCATCTAAAATGATGATTTTAGGTCGTAAAGCGATAATCCCGGCAATGGCCACTCGTTGCTTTTGTCCACCGGATAACCTAGCGGGTTCTCGATCTTTGAACTCATCCATGCGGACCATCTTCAAAGCTTCGTCTACTCGTTGCACCATTTCATCTCTTGGAATTCCTTGGTTCTCCAACCCAAACGCCACATCATCTTCAACTGTAGCCCCAACAAACTGGTTATCTGGATTCTGGAAAACCATGCCAATCTCACTACGTTTATCCCAAACATTTTCAGGAGTTAACAAATCTCCGGAAATATAGATTTGACCAGATTCCGGTTCCAACAAGCCATCAATCAAGCGGACCACTGTTGATTTACCACTTCCGTTATGTCCAATAATGGATAACCATTCACCATGTTTCACGTGAAACGAAATATCATTTAACTGATGGTTCTCATCTGTTTTTTGGTATTTAAATGTAAGATTTCGAACTTCTATAATATTATTCATTTATCTAAAGGTATCTTTAAAGAGGTAGGCACTGCCTTTAAAGTATTCGTATCCAGAGTAGACTGTAAAGATTAGCGCAACATAAAGCGTAATTTGACCCAATAAGTCCCAATGGAAGAGAAGGAAAATAATGGCAAACATTTGTGAGAAGGTTTTAATTTTTCCAGGCATAGCTGCTGGCAAAACAACTCCTCCTGTTTCAACCAATAACAGACGGAGGCCAGTTACGGCTAATTCACGACAAATTATAACTGCAGTAATCCAAGCCGGAACCATCTTTAATTCAATCATCATGATAAAGGCAGACATGACAAGAAGCTTGTCAGCCATAGGATCAGCAAATTTTCCAAAGTTACTAACAACTTTCCATTTACGAGCTAAATAACCGTCCAAATAATCGGTGATACTAGCAACAGCAAAGACAATAGCTGCTGCTACATGCCAACCATAACCTTTACCAAATATTAGCATCAAAATAAAAATAGGAATAAACACAATTCGAATCAGTGTTAAGGCATTTGGGATATTTTCTTTTTTCATTCTAGTCTCCTTACTAGTTTACATGATCATTTACATCTAATTGACAAAATAAACGTCGATTTAATTCGACAAAAACATCATTCCACTATTATCCCGCTATTTAGGGAAAATGATAAAGTCCGTCATATCACAAGCGTTGACAAAATCTCGCCCAACCTTTACAACATCTTGTAAAGAAATACTCTGTAAAATTTTTGGAAGATCAAATAGATTTTCACCTGTCTCAATTGGATTAAATTGAGTCGCTATATAATCCAAGGAATTCAAACCGTGTAGAAAATCTCCAAACATTTCACTTTTAATCGTATCCAAATGCTCTTGAGTCACATCAGGATCTTTCTCAAAATTCTTAATGGCCGTTCTGAACTGATGGGATATACTAACAGGTTCCGAGGTGTCCATCGTTAACATCACAAAGTGAAACGAAGACTCTACTTCAATTTCTAGTGTCAAGGAGTTGTCAAGTTTACCAACTTCATAAAGTGACTGAAATCGTTTAGATGTCCACCCAAACATCATAGCAAACAATAATTTGAGGATAATCTTATAGCGATACTGGTAAAGAGGAGGAGTCTGATTTCTTCCACGAATTCCAATTGCTAATTTCGGTGAAGCAACTTCCATCCGACTTGTCTCATTTTGAACAACTGGATTTAAGTCCACGGGTGAGATATGAGGAAGAGGATTTGAAGAGGTCTTCATCTCAAATTCAGAAACAAGGTTAACAAGACTGTCAAGGTCAAAATTTCCGACAACCACTAGCTGCATATTGGATGGTTGGTAGAAATAATCGAAATTATCCTGTAAACTTTTTTCATCAATTTGGGAGAGAGAAGATACAGTACCTGCAATATCTTGGGCTAAAGGTGTTTCTGGATAGAGATTTGCCAACGCCCTAAAGAATAATTGGTAGTCAGGACTATCTTGGTACATTTCGATCTCTTGTTGAATAATCAATTGTTCCTTCTTTAGAGAATCCTTTGAGAGATGAAGAGATTGTGTCATCTCCAGTAACAATCTCAGATTTTCATTGACATTCGAGGTGGTCGAAAAGAGATAGCTAGTTTGTGTAAAGCTAGTAAAGGCATTACTTTCAGCTCCCAGCTTTACAAAATGCTGTAAATAATCTTGACCGTCTTGATCTTCAAATAATTTATGTTCAAGAAAATGTGCAATCCCTGCTGGAAATTCTTTTATTCCCTCCACTCCATCTACTGTAAATCTTGTGTCAATAGAACCGAATTTAGTAGAAATGATTGCATAGCTTTCATTAAAATCCGCTTTTGGAATTAAATATAACTTCAATCCATTTTGGAGACTTGTCTGATAAACACATTCTCCAACAGCTGGATAATCTATTTTCTCCAAATCTTTCTTTATCATTCTCTTCCTTCCATAAAATAGACCGCTTGCAATTTGAGTGATTTGGCAACAGCCATAATTTCTTCTTTCGTCACCAGTTGAATAGCTTGGATCCAATCATCAATTGACAAGAACTGTTTTCCTAAAATAGAGTGTAAATAAGCTCTTTCAATCAAGGTGCCAGGTCGATCCTGAGACAATTTTGCAGCATTTATAATCATTGCTTTTGTCAAGCGCAGCTCTTCACTTGTAAACTTCCCTCTCTTCAAGTCACTCACTTGACGGCTCATCAGAGTCATTGTTCGGGTTCGATTTTTTCGATCAATCCCCGCATAGATCCGCATAAAATGAGAAAAAATATCAAAATGGCTAGAGATGGTATAAGCCAACCCTTCTTTTTCTCGAATGACTGTAAACAATTTAGAATGAGAGAAAGCCCCCAGTAAACCATTTAAAACAATCAAAGCAAAATGCTCTTTCTCTCCATACTGAACAGGAAAATGATAACCTAACTCTAAAATAGATTGATGAGTATCTCTTTGCTCGAGTCCTTCTCTGACAACATTTGAAAAAGATTGGGCATAAAAAAGATTGACATAAGATTTACGAGGTTGTAAACCAAATTCACTAATCTTTTCAATGACCGCTAGTTCATTGAAATCACCCATAAAGAAAAAGTCAATCAGATTTGTTTGAAGCATTTCTTGAAATGCTTGATAAGCTGACCCTTCATCCTCATTCTGAATCTGCTGGACACTTCCATACTTACTTAGTTTCATATCAGCTTGATCATAAAACAACCGATTCAATTGTTGGTGGGCATAATAATAATGATTTTCAATTTCTGCTTCTAGCTCTGTAATGAGATTTTTTTTCTCTACTGAAAAAGTTTCTGAATGAAAAGAGCCATCTTCTGCAAGAGGAGCATTCAGAGATACCTTTAATAAATCCAACATCTGATCTGTCAAGACATTTTTCTTGCTCAAAAAAGCATCACGGACATAAGATAAATTAATATCAATGTAGTGCATTTGACCGCGTTTTGAAACAGAAGTAGAAAAATTTGCTCCATACAAGTTCGCCAACTGCTCTCTAAATTGCTGTGAAGTTGGGTAAAGTTGATTGGCTGTTTCGATCATGCGTGAGGCTAGAACTCGTCCTGCTATTGTTTCTTCAGAAAGAGGGGCCGAGAACCGCACTTTTATCTCATTGGTCTTAAATTTTTCTGATTTCATAAAATGGATTCGAACACCAGTAACTAATTCCATCGTCATCCTCGTTCTAACAAATATTACTCTTCATTATATCATGAAATCCCAGTAAAATCTTTCCCAGACAGATTAAAAAACGTTTACACTGACTCGCCCTATTTTAGGTTTTTCATCCTTTTGTGGTATAATAACTACCATTGAGGTGAACTATGAACTATAAACTTTTTGATGAATTTATTACACTACAAGCCCTATTTAAAGAACTGGGAATCATTCAAAGCGGTGGAGCTATCAAAGCCTTTTTACACGAGAATCAAGTAGAGGTCAATGGAGAAGTGGAAACCAGAAGAGGACGTAAGTTACGAGTCGGAGATACAATCGAAGTAATTGGTGAGAAGGAAGTTATAACACTGACACAACCTAGTCCAGAAGAGATTGAAGACTATCAAGCGGACAAGCTGGAAAAAGAACGCGTTGCTCAATTAGTGAAGAAATTAAACAAAGAACAAAAACAAAAAAAAGATTCTAAACCTAAAAAAGAAGAGAATAAGCGGAAGCCTGTTCGTTTCCCAGGAACATAATATGTGGCTTAAATCCATACACATTCAGAAATTTCGAAATTATAAAGAAGTAGATCTTCAATTCCACTCTGGTTTGAATATTTTCTTAGGCCAAAATGCTCAAGGAAAAACCAATCTCCTCGAATCCATCTACTTTTTAGCCTTGACCCGCAGCCATCGGACCCGTTCCGATAAAGATCTAATTCATTTTCAAGAGGAACAATTTACTGTTTCAGGGGTCCTAGAAAAAAAGACCGGCTCAATCCCTTTAGAAATTTCTTTATCCTCAAAAGGACGAGTCACTAAAGTAAACCACTTAAAACAAAGCAAGTTATCAACCTATATCGGTAACATGAATGTGGTTCTCTTTGCTCCAGAGGATTTACAACTTGTTAAAGGCTCACCCGCTCTTCGCCGCAAGTTTATTGATATTGATTTAGGCCAGATGAAAC
Organism: Streptococcus sp. KHUD_013; assembly: GCF_052588545.1. Classification (NCBI taxonomy): domain Bacteria; kingdom Bacillati; phylum Bacillota; class Bacilli; order Lactobacillales; family Streptococcaceae; genus Streptococcus; species Streptococcus sp. KHUD_013. Next base: position 16,609 of record NZ_CP186264.1, on the reverse strand, counting down.
CTGTCTATCTATCGGATTTAACAGCTTATCATCATGTTTTAAAGCAGCGAAACAGTTACTTAAAAACGGCAACTACCGTAGACCCAACCTTTTTAGATGTTTTGGATGAGCAATTAGCAGATTATGGTAGCCGGGTCTGCATCCATCGGAAAGATTTTCTTAAAAAATTAGAAGACTTTGGGCAAGAGAAACATTTTGAAATTTCCAATCAAACTGAAAAACTATCTATTCGGTATGATTCCTCCATTCCTTTTCAAGATGAGGAGACACTTCGCCAAACCTTTATCACCTTGCTTCGAGAAAATCGGACAAAAGATCTCATCAAAAAAACAACCAGTGTTGGTCCTCACCGAGATGACATTAGCTTTTACATCAATGATATGAATGCGACTTTTGGTAGCCAAGGGCAGCACCGCAGTGTTGTTCTTTCCTTAAAATTGGCAGAGATTTCATTAATTGAATCCTTGACAAATGAAAAGCCGATTTTACTCTTAGACGATGTCATGAGTGAACTTGACAATAATCGTCAACTACATTTACTAGAAGTTATCTCTCGTGACATCCAAACGTTTATTACAACTACTACTTTAGATCACCTAAAAGACTTGCCTGAAGACTTAAAAATCTTCAATATCCAATCAGGTCAAGTTGACGAATAATTAACAAGGTTGTCAATTTTGATTGACAACCTTTTGACACAATAAAAGTGTGAAATCATAAGATTTCACACTTTTATTTTTTTATTGAACAGAGTAGTTTGGTGCTTCATTGGTAATTTGGACATCGTGTGGGTGGCTTTCTTTCAAACCTGCCCCAGACATTTCAACAAATTGTGCATTTTCGTGCAATTCTTGAAGGTTGGCAGCTCCAACATAGCCCATACCAGAACGGATACCACCAATCATTTGGAAGACGATATCGGCTGCTGAACCCTTATAAGCAACCCGACCTTCGATTCCTTCCGGAACCAATTTGTTGGCTTCATTAACAGAACCTTGGAAGTAGCGGTCACTTGAACCTTTCTTCATTGCTGCAATAGATCCCATACCACGATAAGTCTTGAACTTACGTCCTTGGAAGATTTCAGTTTCACCTGGTGCTTCATCTGTTCCTGCAAACATAGATCCAAGCATGACTGCATGACCACCAGCTGCAAGGGCTTTTACAATATCTCCAGAATACTTGATCCCACCGTCAGCAATGATTGTTTTTCCATATTCACGCGCAACAGCAGCTGCGTCATAGATCGCTGTAACTTGAGGAACTCCGACACCAGCAATCACACGAGTTGTACAGATTGAACCAGGTCCAATCCCTACCTTAACCACGTCAACACCTGCATCATAGAGAGCACGCGCTCCCTCAGCTGTAGCAATATTACCTGCAATCAAGGTGCGATCTGGGAAATGAGCGCGAATTTCAGCGATTTTACGAAGAACACCTGCAGAATGACCATGGGCTGTATCGATGACAATAGCATCCGCACCAGCTTCAAACAATGCTTCCGCACGCTCAAAAGTGTCAGATGTAACTCCGACAGCACCTGCTACTAAAAGACGACCAAATTCATCTTTCGCTGCATTTGGAAACTCAATAACTTTTTCGATATCTTTAATGGTAATCAAACCTGACAAACGACCATTCTCATCTACCAACGGCAATTTTTCAATGCGGTGTTCTTGGAGAATCCGTTCAGCGGTCTCTAAATCAGTACCGACTGGTGCAGTTACTAGATTTTCACTAGTCATATGATTTGAAATTGGTTGATCATAATCAGAAATAAAACGTAAGTCACGGTTGGTCAAAATCCCAACTAGTTTACGATTTTCCAAGGTTTCAACCACAGGTACACCACTGATCCGGTAACGTCCCATAAGTTCGTCTGCCTCAGCAATGGTATGTTCAGGTGTTAAGAAAAATGGGTCAATGATAACGCCGTTTTCAGAGCGTTTTACTTTACGAACTTCATCTGCTTGTTGGGCAATGGACATATTTTTATGAATAACCCCAAGTCCTCCAGCACGGGCAATGGCAATAGCCATTTGGCTTTCAGTAACTGTATCCATCGCAGCTGTGATGATTGGGATATTCAACACAAGGTTATCCGCCAATTTTGTACGAAGATCTGCATCGTTTGGTAATACATGACTTTCAGCTGGAATGAGCAATACATCATCGAAGGTATAACCTTTTTTCAAAAATTTAGTGTCCCAATTTGACATTCCCATTTTCCTCTTTTCTTTCTTTTTGAGCCAAGCTCGTCTTTTTTGATTGATAATATCATACCATTCTACGATAATTTGTCAATCATTTGTACAATATTTCAAAAAGAGGTATTAAAACCTCTTTTGAATCATTTTTTTATTGAATCATCTCAATATCAAGAGCTTACTTGAAATAGTTTAATCCCATAGCAGATTTGACTTGATCAAGCGTTTCTGCTGCAACCGAACGGGCTACTTCACTACCTTTTTGAAGCATATCATAAACTTGACCCATATCTTTAGCAAATTCAATCCGACGTTCGCGAATAGGTCCCAACTCTCTTTCAAGAATCTCTAACAAATAGCGTTTGGTTTTAACATCTCCTAAACCACCCCGTTGGTAATGGTCTTTCATTTCTTGAATGGTCGCTTGATCTTCTTCTTTTCCAAACACATCTAAATAATGGAAAACCATATTTCCTTCAATTTTTCCTGGATCTTCGACACGAATATGCTCAGGATCTGTATACATACTCATGACCTTTTTCTTCAAGGTGTCCATATCATCGGCTAAATAAATACCATTTCCAAGAGATTTAGACATCTTAGCATTCCCATCCAAGCCAGGCAAACGACCCGCGGCCTCATTTTCTGGGAAAATTCCTTCCGGTTCAACCAAGACATCGCAATGATACGCATGATTAAAAGAACGAACAATTTCACGAGTTTGCTCAATCATGGGCTTTTGATCAGTTCCAACAGGCACGAGATTGGCTTTAAAAGCGGTAATATCTGCAGCTTGGGAAACAGGATAAACCAAGAAACCAGATGGAATAGACTCTCCGAATCCTTTTTGGGCAATTTCTGTCTTAACGGTTGGGTTTCGTTCCAAACGTGAAACAGAGACCAAATTCATGTAATACATGGTCAATTCCGCTAGCTCAGGGATTTGACTTTGAATAAAAATAGTTGATTTCTTTGGATCTAAACCAGCTGCTAAATAATCTAGAGCAACATTTCCAATAGACTCAACAATGGTTTGTGGATCTTTAGCATGATCCGTTAGGGCTTGCTGATCGGCTAAAAAGACAAACATCTGGTACTTGTCTTCATTTTGCATAAGAACTCGATTCTTCAACGAACCGACATAGTGTCCAATATGGAGTTTCCCAGTTGGGCGATCTCCAGTTAAAATAATCGGCTTGGTCATTTTTCTTCCTCCCTGAAGTACAAAATAAAAGCCCACGCATAGCAAAAACTATGCGAGGGCGTCTGAGACACGGTGCCACCTCACTTAGAACAGCAAATGCTGTTCTCTCTGACTCATCACAAATGAGCTGCACATAAGGCCTGCTAGCCGAATCTCTATTGGTTAAGATTCTATTTGAACATCAGTCCATTTCATTCTGTTTCGTTGCTTATTTTCAGCAACCATAAGCTCTCTAAAAAACGAATACAGATTACTCTTCTGATTGCTTTTCATTATATAATGACATCAAAGGAAAGTCAAGTTCTTCACCCTTTTCTACAGACTAAATGACTTCCTCCAACGCATAAGGGTATTCATTGAAAAATCAAGCGTTTTCTAGTAAAATAGGCTTATATAGACAGAAAAAGAGGAGAACTATACGTGCTAACAGTTACAGACGTCTCACTACGTTTTAGTGATCGTAAACTTTTTGATGATGTCAACATCAAATTTACAGAAGGAAATACCTATGGTTTGATTGGGGCCAATGGTGCTGGAAAATCAACCTTTTTAAAAATCTTAGCTGGGGATATTGAACCGACAACTGGTCATATTTCTCTTGGACCAGACGAACGTCTTTCTGTTCTTCGTCAAAATCACTTTGACTACGAAGATGAGCGTGCCATTGATGTCGTTATCATGGGAAATGAAAAACTTTATAGCATCATGAAGGAAAAAGATGCTATCTATATGAAGGAAGATTTTTCAGATGAAGACGGTGTCCGTGCAGCAGAACTCGAAGGAGAATTCGCTGAACTAGGTGGTTGGGAAGCGGAAAGTGAAGCTTCACAACTCCTCCAAAATCTGAATATTCCAGAAGAGCTCCACTACCAAAATATGAGTGAACTAGCAAATGGAGATAAAGTGAAAGTCCTCCTAGCCAAAGCTCTCTTTGGTAAACCAGACGTCCTTCTTTTGGACGAGCCGACCAATGGTCTTGATATTCAATCCATTACCTGGTTAGAAGATTTCTTGATTGATTTTGAGAATACCGTTATCGTTGTATCTCACGACCGTCACTTCTTGAATAAAGTCTGTACTCACATGGCCGACCTAGACTTTGGAAAAATCAAACTCTATGTCGGAAACTACGACTTCTGGAAAGAATCATCTGAACTGGCTGCCAAGTTGTTAGCAGATCGTAATGCCAAAGCAGAAGAAAAAATCAAACAATTACAAGAGTTTGTGGCTCGTTTCTCTGCCAATGCTTCAAAATCTAAACAGGCAACTTCCCGTAAAAAGATGCTTGACAAGATTCAGTTAGAAGAAATTGTCCCATCTAGCCGGAAATACCCATTTATCAGCTTTAAAGCTGAACGAGAAATCGGTAATGATTTGTTGACAGTAGAGAACTTATCTGTAAAGATTGACGGTGAAACTATACTTGACAACATCAGCTTCATCTTGCGTCCAGGTGACAAGACAGCTCTGATCGGACAAAACGACATCCAAACAACTGCCTTGATCCGCGCTATTATGGGTGAAATCGAATATGAAGGAACTGTCAAGTGGGGTGTCACAACTAGTCGCTCTTATTTACCAAAAGACAATTCAGCTGACTTTGCAGGTGGAGAGTCGATCCTTGACTGGCTCCGTCAATTCGCAAGTAAAGAAGAAGATGACAATACCTTCCTTCGTGGATTCCTCGGACGTATGCTCTTTTCTGGAGACGAGGTTAACAAGCCTGTAAACGTCTTGTCAGGGGGAGAAAAGGTGCGCGTGATGCTTTCAAAACTCATGCTTTTGAAGTCAAACGTTCTTGTACTTGACGATCCTACAAATCACTTGGATTTGGAATCTATTTCAAGCTTAAACGATGGATTGAAAAACTTCAAAGAATCAATCATCTTTGCCAGTCACGACCATGAGTTTATTCAAACTCTTGCCAACCATATCATTGTTCTTTCAAAAAATGGTGTCATTGACCGGATTGATGAAACCTATGACGAATTCTTAGAAAACCAAGAAGTTCAAGCAAAAGTCAAAGAACTTTGGAAAGACTAAGAAATCACTCAAAATGATCAAAAACCCTGGAACCTTTGTTTCAGGGTCTTTCAATAGACCATATGAAATTTAAAAACTATTTATCACCCCCCATCATATTTTACTTTACAGCTTTTTTACTTCCCTTTACAATCTTATTTTTCGTCTACCTCAGTCAAGGTATTTATTGGGGTAGTGAGACTTCTCCTTTATTAGGCGATGGTTTTCATCAATACGTTATTTTTGACGTTACCTTACGAAATATTTTACACGGAACCGACAGCCTTTTTTACAGCTTTACAAGTGGACTGGGCTTAAATTTTTACGCCCTTTCTAGCTATTATTTGGGCAGTTTTTTATCTCCCTTTGTCTTCTTCTTTGACAGTTTATCCATGGTTGATTCCGTCTATCTTTTTACACTGATAAAAATAGGATTGATAGGGTTGTCAACTTATCACTCCATTAAAGGAATCTATCCTCAACTACAAAAATTCTTGATCCTTTCACTGTCAACTTCATTTGCTTTAATGAGTTTCTCTATCAGCCAGATTGAAATCAAAACCTGGCTCGATGTCTTTATTTTAGCTCCTCTCATTCTGTTAGGTTTACACCGTTTAATGACTCAGAAGAAGCGCGTTCTCTACTTTACAAGCTTGACTATCCTCTTCATCCAGAATTATTATTTTGGATTTATGATGGCTATTTTCTTAACTTTATGGTATTGTACGCAGCTTTCCTGGAACTTTAAAAAAAGAATATCTTCCTTTTTAGACTTTACAATCGTGTCAACTTTATCAGGGATCACTAGCTTGATCATGATTTACCCCACTCTTTTAGATTTACGAACTCATGGGGAAAACTTTACTAAGATAACAAGAACCTTTACAGAAAATAGTTGGTACTTAGACGTCTTTGCAAAAAACTTAATTGGTAGCTTCGACACAACAAAATATGGGGCTATCCCTATGATCTATGTTGGTCTCTTCCCGTTTTTACTTGCCTTTCTATTTTTCTTTGTCAAATCGATTAGGTTTCACGTGAAACTAGCCTATTTGACTTTATTAGTCATTCTTATTGCAAGCTTCTATTTACAAGCTTTAGATTTATTCTGGCAGGGGATGCATGCTCCCAATATGTTTCTTCACCGTTATGCCTGGCTATTTTCATTGACTATTTTGTTCATGGCAGCAGAAGTCCTCAATCGGATAAAAGAAATCAATTGGCAACGCCTCTGTCTAGCTTTTAGTTTAGTTAGCATTGGCTTTATTCTGACTTTTATCTATCGCAAGCACTATCATTTCTTAACAAGTAGTCATTATGTATTGACACTAGAATTTCTTCTTGTTTTTTTAACTGTGACACTTGCATTTACAGTTCGTAAACTTTCTTATACAATTTTTTCTGCTGTGATTCTTTTCTTCTGTCTGTTTGAAATCAGTATAAACAGTTATTATCAGATCGATGGGATTGCAAATGAATGGGTATTTGCAGCTCGTTCTTCTTATCAAGGAAAGATTCCAGCAATTGATAAATTGACATCAAGTTTACAGGATGATCAAAATTTTTACCGAACAGAGATTCTCCAACCTCAAACAGGTAATGATAGTATGAAATACAATTTTAGAGGGATTTCCCAATTTTCATCTGTCAGAAATACAGATACCAGTTCGACCTTGGACAAACTTGGTTTTAAATCAGATGGAACCAACTTAAACCTACGCTATCAAAACAATACTTTACTAATGGACAGTCTGTTCGGGATCAAATACAATATTACAGATAGAAATCCTCAAAAGTTTGCTTTTCATAAATTGGAAACTCAAGGAAATCAAACCTTATATCAAAATGAAAAAGCTCTTTCACTAGCATTTCTAACAGCAAGTCCCTACAAGGATATCCAATTTTCTAATCTAACCTTGGATAACCAAAAGAATTTTCTCAATCATCTAACAGGCCAATCCTTGACCTTCTATCAGCGATTATATCCACTGAAAACTAGCTCAGACAATCCTTCTCAAGGACCTCAAAAGGCTAAAGTAGAAGCAGATAGTTTTCTAACTTATGCCAGTATCGAATATGAGCTCTACGTTCAAAATGATAGTCAACTTTATGTAAACCTTCCTTCTTTAGAATTTGAGAATGAAGATTATACCGACGTTGAAATCATCACGAATGGCCAAGTCAACCGCTATACAACAGACAATGTATTTCCCTTCTTCACCATTGGTCACTTTAAAGCAGGAGAAACTGTTAAGATTCGAATTGCCTTCCCTGAAAATTCGACAGTAACCTTCCAAAATCCAGAATTTTTTGCTTTGAACCTTCAAGCCTACCAGGAAGCCTTTGAAACTTTACACCAACAAGAAGTTCATGTGCAAACCAAAGGAAATACTGTCACTGCAGATTTTACAGCAGATCATCATACAAGTCTCTTTTTCACACTTCCTTATGATAAAGGGTGGACAGCGACGATGGATGACCAGCCTGTCCCTATTCGAAGAGCTCAAAAAGGATTCATAGCTGTTGATGTCCCTAAAGGAAAAGGACAGGTTATTCTACAGTTTATTCCACATGGGTTGAAAGAAGGAACCATCGCTTTTCTACTTGGAATTCTTTCCTTCGCTGGCTACAATGCTATTCGAAATAGATCTCAATCCTCAAAAAATCAGTAGAGATGCATCATAAAGAGGCTGGGACAAAAGTCCTAGCCTCTCAATTATCTTTGGATTGTCGAGCAAGACGTAGTGGTTGAGTGGGCTCTACTACGCTGATTTCATCAGCTTTTACAGCCCTACTCAACTGTGCGGAGGTGAGACGACGAAATCGAATTCTAACGAATGACCGATTTCTGTCCCACTCTCTTATTTTAAACAAAAAAAGCATCCCTTAGGATGCTAGTTTAGCTCCGCCAGTAGGACTCGAACCTACGACATCATGATTAACAGTCATGCGCTACTACCAACTGAGCTATGGCGGAATGAGATATAGTCCGTACGGGATTCGAACCCGTGTTACCGCCGTGAAAAGGCGGTGTCTTAACCCCTTGACCAACGGACCATGTCATTAACAGAACATATCCCATTATACCATCGATTCAAAAATTGTCAAGCCTTTTTCTGTATTTTATTTAATAATTCTTCGACCTTTTTCACCTGTGTACGAGAGACAGGGCAAGTTGTCTCCTCTTCTAACATCAAGAGTCTCTTGCGACGATCAAAGTTGACAATCATTCTTTGATTCACTAGATAGGACTGATTGGGACTGAAGAAATGATTGTCTACATCTTTTTCAAGTATATCCTTGATAGTCCCTAAAAATTCCTTTTGAAAATTCTTTCCAACAAGTCGCAATTTGTGGGAAACTCCAGTTGTCTCAATGTACAATATATCTCGATATGGAACTCGAATTTCCATATTTTTGAAACTATACTCAAAGAAATCAACGATATTTTTATTTTCAATCACATTCTTCTTCAAGTAGAGAATACATTCTCGAATTTTTTCTTTAAACAAGTTTTCATTCAAGGTTTTTTCAATAAATTCGAGAGCTGATACCTTGTAACGATAGGTAATGGTAGCAAATTCCGATTTCGTCGTGATAAAGGCAATAATCGCAAAAGGATTAACTTCACGAATCATTTGAGCTGCCTTGATACCAGCTTTTTCATCCCCTTTGATATCAATGTCAAGGAAGAAAAGCTGATGAAAATCACCATTGGTTAGATATTCCTTTAGTTCAGTTATTTTACTGGTGGAAACAATATTTAATCGTAGGCCTTCCTCCTCAGCGATAGCTTTTACATGTTTCTCTACTCGAACTTGTTGAGAAATTTCGTCCTCTAGCAATACAATATTCATCTATCTTCCTTTCTCTCCAATAACTAAGCTTTGCGTAAATCTTCCATTGATCAATTCTGTCTCTAGAAAAATAGCAGCATATTCTCCAATAAGATCTTTTACAATCGCAAGCCCCATTCCTCTACGATCCCCTTTAGTTGAAAATCCCTTTTCATAGAGTTTATTCCAATTAATCGGCTCATCAGAAATAGAGTTCTTTATAATCAGATGCACTCCATTCGGCATATTAAAAACAGCTATTTGAACTTCTTTTTCTTGACTCATTTTAGCAGCTTCAATAGCATTATTGACTAAAATTCCGACGGTTCGTACAAGATCCAACAATCTCATTGGAACCTTTTCAATAATATCTTCTGTTTCAAAGGTTAGTTTGACACCCATTTCCTCCGCATAGATCCATCCCCTACTTAGGATACTTCTCAAAGCAGAATCTCGAATATTACCTAGGTCAAATCCTGTATATTCTTCTTTTTGGAGTTGGCCGTAGCATTCTTCAAGAACATCTCTTTGAATTCGTTTAATATCCTCAATATTTTCTTCCTCAATCGCTAAATTTAAGGAAGTGATAATATTGCCAAAATCATGACGAAAACCTTTTAATTCTAAATAGAGGCCTTGAATTTTATTCATATACTGCTCCATTTGGCGCTGTTCGAACCTCTTTTGCTTCAACTCCATTTTCTTTTCATAACGATCTCGAACCGTCTTCATTTGAACCATGGTTCCGATAAATATCAAGAAGCAAATCGTTGCTACCATGCTACCAAAACTATTGAAATGAGCAATATCACTTATCCAATGAGAAGCATTCAATACTAAGGTTAAAATAAGATAACTAACAATCAATTGTTGGACAAATTTCTTAAAAACCCGCTCTTTAAAATAGAGAAGATTCACTTCGAGAATGGCAATAATTCTCGTAATAATAACAATCGATAAAACTGAAATAAGAGTAACAAAAAATATAGAATAATAAGTTACTATGTAATCTCCAGTTATAGACGATAAAATTACTGATAAAAAAGTATCTGTTGTCTCAAAAGCTAGATAGATAAACAGAGAATATAAAATTGCAAAAAAATGGTCATATCTACAGAAGAATCTATAGTACGCGTAAAAAAATAGAGGATAAGCTAAAATAAAGAAAGCGTATAAGAAATCTAATTCAAAATATCCTAAAATATAAGATATCACATAAAGTAAAGTAGAAATGATTAAAATTAAATAGAATTTTGAATGCTTATGTTTTAATTGTCTATCAATTAATGGATAAGATAAAATCAAGGGTAATCCAATGAGAATAAAATACACATAATTCATGGACATTATTTTTTACCTTTTTTAAATAAATCTCTAATAATAATTTTTGAATGTTTATCCCCTCCACAGATTTGCTGCAATTCTTTTTCTGTAAGAACTTTAAATGCCTTAGAAACTGTTGATGGATTGTTTTTCATAAAAAAAATCTCCTTATAATTTATTTGATTATTAAATTATTAAATTTAATATACACAAATTTTATTACAAAATCAAAAGCTTTTTTAACATTTCCGCTATTTGGTTCATTTTTACAGCTATTTGGAACAAAAAATCTAGTTTTTACAATTTTTTTATCCCATCTGTTTAGAAAAACTCTAGTTTTTTTAAAAACTAAGTAATAAAAAAACGTGATTTCTGTAAAAATCACGTTTTTTTTATTTTGATCCCAGCAGGATTCGAACCTGCGACCGTTCGCTTAGAAGGCGAATGCTCTATCCAGCTGAGCTATGAGACCAGATGTCTTTTTATTCTATCAGAAAATAGGAGGAGCGTCAAGATTCATTTATGGTAAGGACTTCCCTGTTGAATCATAAATGCCCGGTAAATTTGTTCGATTAAAACAAGCTTCATCAATTGATGGGGAAGGGTTAACTTTCCAAAACTCATAAGTAAATTCGCTCGTTTTTTAACTGCTGGAGACAAGCCTAGGCTCCCTCCAATCACGAAGGTAATTTCAGAATACCCTCGTACAGTGACCTCTTCTAAGGTTTGACTAAACTTCTCAGATGGAAATTGTTGCCCTTCAATCGCTAAGGCAATCACATACTCACGATCTCCAACTTTAGCTAGTATACGATTTCCTTCTTTTTCAAGGATTTGCTGGTTTTCTAAATCACTGGCTCGATCAGGAGTTTTTTCATCCGGCAATTCTATCATTTCTAGCTTCGTAAACCGCCCCAAGCGTTTCGTATATTCGGCGATTCCATCTTTTAAATACTTTTCTTTTAATTTTCCAACTGTTACAATTTTAATTTTCATATTCATATTCTAACACAAATGAACTTATACACAAGTCTTCAACAAATAAGACAGAATCTATCTTTCAAAAAATGGCTCTATTCTCACGTTTTTCACACTTATACACAGTTTTCCACAACTTGTGGAAAAAATTTCCATTTTAAGTTATAATTAAGAAACTAGGTCTATACTTTTCCATAATTGGAACAATAGGAGAAAACTATGAAACAACCATCAAATTTTCTAAAAAAAATTTTGCAACTTTTACTTGTTCTTGTCATTGGGTTTACTGGAGGAATCTTAGGGACCTTGACCTCTTTCCAGTTTACCAAGGGGAATTCTACAAATTCTAGCCAAGAAATAAAATCTACCAAAGTTAATCGTGCTTATAAGAATACAACATCAACTAGTGAAGCTGTTGATAAGGTTAAAAATGCTGTTGTTTCTGTTATTACCTATGCTGAAACCTCTGAAAAAGGCTTCATCAATGGAGAAACAGATTCTGATCCAGAAGTGGCTAGTGAAGGTTCAGGTGTTATCTATAAAAAAGATGGTAAGGATGCTTATGTAGTAACCAATGCTCACGTGTTAATGGGAGCAACACAAGCCGACATTCTTTTTGCAGATGGAAACAAGGTTTCTGGAGAAGTTGTTGGTTCAGATACCTTCTCAGATATTGCGGTTGTCAAAATCAGTTCAGATAACGTTACGACCGTGGCTGAATTTGGGGATTCATCTAAATTGACCGTCGGAGAGACCGCAATCGCTATTGGTAGTCCTTTAGGGACAAAATTTGCCAATTCCGTTACTCAAGGGATTGTTTCTAGTCTTGGACGTACTGTGAAGCTCAAATCAGAAGACGGTCAAAATGTGTCTACAAAAGCTTTGCAAACGGATGCTGCAATCAACCCAGGGAATTCTGGTGGTCCCCTTATCAATATTCAGGGACAAGTCATCGGAATTACCTCAAGTAAAATTTCTTCAAATGGGCAAACTGCGGTTGAAGGAATGGGATTTGCTATTCCTGTAAATGATGTGCAAAATATTATTGAACATTTAGAAAAAGATGGTAAAGTCATTCGTCCAGCACTTGGAATTACCATGATGGACCTGGCTAGTCTATCCTCTTCTGATCTTAGCCAATTAGACATTCCAAGCAAACTCAAAGGTGGGGTTCTTGTTCGCTCAGTTGAAAATGATATGCCGGCATCCAAACATTTACGTCGATTAGATATCATTACAAAAATCGATGATACAACCATTGAATCAACTGCAGATTTACAATCTGCCCTCTATTCTCATCAAATTGGTGATGAAATCAAAGTCATTTTCTATAGAGATGGTAAGCAAAAAACAGCAACCATTGAACTTACAAAATCAACAGAAAATCTTGGAAATTAAGTAAATTTACAACAGTGTCAACACACCTTTACGAAATTGTAAAGGTGTGTTATGCTATATACATCATGGAAAAAATTGATATTATTGACGTAAAGCAAATACGAACCAATCCTTTTCAACCTCGTCAAACCTTTGTAAAAGAGAAATTAGAAGAACTCGCAGCCTCAATCAAAGAAAATGGATTAATCCAACCTATTATTGTTCGAAAATCTCCTATTGTTGGTTATGAACTACTTGCTGGAGAAAGACGCTACCGAGCAGCTCAAATGGCTGGTTTCAAAGAAATCCCAGCGATTATAAGAGAATTATCAGATGATGACATGATCAAACAAGCCATTATCGAAAATTTACAAAGAGAAGATTTGAATCCAATTGAAGAGGCAGAATCCTACCAACATCTTATTGATAAAGGGGCTACCCATGAAGAAATTGCTCAATTTATGGGAAAATCTCGTCCTTACATCAGCAACATGGTCCGCTTACTTCATCTCTCACCAGCTGTCAAAGACGCTATCAAAAACGAGAAAATTTCACAAGGACATGCCCGCATTTTAGTTCCCTTAAAGGAAGATCTACAAATCTATTGGCTGGAACGAATTCTGAAAGAAGGACTAAGCGTTCGTAGTTTGGAAGAAAAGGTTGGTCAAAAAAAGAAAACACCAAGTAAAAAAGAGAAAGAACTCTTTTTAGCACAGGAAGAAAATAGACTAAAAAAGATTCTAGGAACCGAAGTAGAAATCCATCTGACGAAACAAGAAAAAGGAAGTATTCATATTTCATTTAACAACCTTGATGAATACCAACGAATTATTAACAGTCTCAAATGAGGCTGTTATTTTTTATAGAACAATTAACAGATTTATCCACTTATTTACAACTCTTCTTTACTTGCTATTCCTACTTTATTCGATCTTATCCCCAACTTGTGGAAAAATTCTACACACATTGGGGATAACTATTCACATATTGTGGAAAAAACTCTTTTTTATTCCCTCAGAACAAGTTGTGGAAAACTCCCTCCTTTTATGATAAAATAAGAAAAACATAGCAAGTAAAAATGAATAGGAGGGCGATAGGTGTCAAGAGAAGAAACCTTCTGGAATCGTGTGATTGAATTAAGTAAAAAGACATTTAAAAAAGAAATTTTTGACTATTTTGTCCTTACTTCAAGACTCATCAAAGTCGATCAACAAGAAGCCATTATTTATTTAGATGCGGAAGTAAAGAAATTATTCTGGGAAGAGAATATGACAAAGGTGATTCTGACTGCTGGATTTGAAATTTATGCAGTAGAATTAACCATTTCCTATCAATTCAATCTTGAAGAAGAGGAAGAAGAAAAAGAGTTTGTCCCTCTTTCAGAAACGAATAGATACTATGCAGTTAGCCATACTCCAATAATCGATTTGCCTCCTATCCAAACAGGGTTAAAAAAGAAATACACCTTTGATAATTTTGTAAGTGGAGACGGAAATCAATGGGCTTTGGCTGCCGCTTTAGCAGTTTCTGAAAACCTAGCTACCACTTATAATCCTTTATTTATCTATGGAGGACCTGGTTTAGGAAAAACGCATTTGCTCAACGCAATTGGGAATCAGATTATGGAAAACTACCCAAATGCTCGAGTAAAATACATCCCAGCAGAATCCTTTATCAATGAATTTTTAGAGCGTCTTCGCCTCAATGATATGGATACCTTTAAAAAAACCTATCGAAACTTGGATCTGCTCTTAATTGATGATATTCAATCTCTTGGAGGGAAAAAGGTTACAACTCAAGAAGAGTTCTTTAATACCTTTAATGCTCTTTATGGGGATAATAAGCAGATTGTCCTAACCAGCGATCGTAGTCCTGATCATTTAGATAGCTTAGAAGAACGTCTAGTCACGCGCTTTAAGTGGGGCTTGACTCAAAATATTACACCACCAGATTTTGAAACGCGAATTGCTATTTTGAGAAATAAAATCGAAGACCTAGACTTTACTTTCCCAGATGATACCCTTGAATACCTAGCAGGTCAATTTGATTCGAACGTCCGAGACTTAGAAGGTGCTTTGAATGATATTTCTCTCGTGGCAAGAGTTAAAAAAATCAAAGATATTACAATTGATGTCGCAGCCGAAGCCATTCGAGCTCGTAAGAATGAATCTTTACAAATCACTGTAATTCCTATTGAAAAGATTCAAGCTGAGGTTGGAAAATTTTACAATGTCAGTGTCAATGAAATGAAAGGCACTCGACGGGTTCAAAATATTGTCCTAGCTCGACAAGTAGCTATGTACCTCGCCCGCGAAATGACTGATAATAGTCTTCCCCGTATTGGTCGTGAATTTGGAGGAAAAGACCACACAACAGTCATGCATGCTTATGAGAAAATCAAAGGGATGATCGAAATTGATGACAATCTCAGACTCGAGATTCAAACCATCAAGAAAAAATTAAAGTAATCTCATGTGGATAATCATAGAAAAACTTGCTTCTTTTTCCACATGTTGTAAACAAGGAACTTTTCAATTCCTGTCTGGCTTTAGAAGACTTTTCCACATGTTCCACACACTCTACTATTACTATTAACTTACTAATACTAAAATAATAAAAGGAGATCTCATGATCAATTTTTCTATTAACAAGGCCTATTTCCTACAAGCTTTAAATACGACAAAAAGAGCCATTAGTTCAAAAAATGCAATTCCTATCTTATCCACTATTAAGATTGATGTAACTTCTGAAGGAATTACTCTCATTGGATCAAATGGACAAATTTCAATTGAATACTTTATTTCTGTTAAAGATGAAAATGCAGGCCTTCTAGTAACAACCCCAGGCGCTATTCTCTTAGAAGCAACTTTCTTTATCAATGTTGTATCGAGTCTACCAGATGTCGTTTTAGATGTGAAAGAAATCGAACAAAAACAAATTGTATTAGTTAGTGGGAAATCAGAAATTACCCTTAAAGGGAAAGATGCAGAACAATATCCTCGCATTCAAGAAATTTCAGCTAGCAACCCTCTAACGCTCCCAATTCAAACCTTGAAGAAAATCATTTCTGAAACAGCTTTTGCAGCAAGTACCCAAGAAAGTCGTCCGATTTTGACAGGAGTCCATTTTGTTCTTTCTGATCACAAGGAATTAAAAACGGTGGCAACGGATTCTCATCGAATGAGTCAAAAAAATATTACCCTTGAAAAAAATGGGGATAACTTTGATGTTGTGATTCCAAGCCGTTCTTTACGCGAATTAACGTCTGTCTTTTCAGATGAGATTGAACAGGTTGAAGTCTTCTTTGCCAATAACCAGATTTTATTTAGAAGTGACAATATCAGTTTCTATACACGCCTGTTGGAAGGAAACTATCCAGATACGGATCGCTTGATTCCAACAGAGTTTAGTTCGGAAGTAACCTTTAAAGTTGCTCATCTTCGCCAAGCCATGGAACGGGCCCGCCTGTTGTCTAATGCTACTCAAAACGGTACTGTTAAATTAGAAATCGCTAGTGGGGTTGTTTCTGCCCACGTAAATTCTCCTGAAGTAGGGCGCGTGAATGAAGAAATTGATACAGAAGCAGTTTCGGGAGATGATTTAAACATCAGCTTTAACCCAACTTATTTGATTGACGCTTTGAAAGCCATTGAAAGTGA